>NZ_DBFV01000007.1:0-456728 GCF_002295255.1 Clostridium sp. UBA871
CCTTGTGGGCCTGTTGGGCCTTGAGCTCCTGTCGCACCCGTTGCTCCCATTGCTCCTTGTGGGCCTGTTGGGCCTATTGGACCTTGTGGCCCCGTTGGGCCTTGAGCTCCTGTTGCTCCTGTTGCTCCAGCTGCTCCTGTTGCTCCTGTTGTTCCTGTCGCTCCTGTTGCTCCTGTTGCTCCTTGTGGGCCTGTTGGTCCTTGAGCTCCTGTTGCTCCTGTTGCTCCCGTTGCTCCTGTTGCTCCTTGTGGGCCTGTTGGTCCTTGTAATCCCATGTAACCTCTTGGACCTTGTGGGCCTGTTGGTCCTTGAGCTCCAGTTGAACCTGTTGCTCCTATTGGACCTGTTGGTCCTTGTGCACCTGTCGCACCTGTTGCTCCTTGTGGGCCTGTTGGTCCTTGTAATCCCATGTAACCTCTTGGACCTTGTGGGCCTGTTGGACCTTGTGGTCCCATGCATCCTCTTGGACCTTGTGGTCCTGTTGGGCCTTGCGGTCCAATGCATCCTCTTGGACCTTGTGGTCCTGTTGGACCAATACAGCAGCAACACTGTTGTTGACATTGGTTGTAATAAGGACATTGTGAGCAATTATATTGATACTCTGGGCAATAGCTTGAATCATTACTATAATCACTATTGTCTACATTTAAACCTTGGTTTGTATAATTTATTTGATTGATGTTTTCACCATTATAATATTCTGACATAAATGATTTCCCCCTATTATCTATATGAAATTTTATTTCTATTAGATTCATTATTATTATACTCACCTATAATAATAAATGTTCATAAAAAACAATAAGGTACTAGGGGATTTATTTCCCTCAGTACCTATCTTTAAATTATATTTTTTACATTTATATTAACTCAAGTTTAATTCCATTCTTCTATTTCTTACTGTCATTCCCAATGATTCATAGAATTTAATAGCATCTTTATTAAACTCCCATACAATCAACTGTAAAGATAAAGCTCCTTCTGATTTTGCATAACTTACAACATAATCAAAAAGTAATCTTCCAATACCATTCTTTTGCTTACTAGCTTTAACACAAAAATCATCTATATAAGCAAGTGTCATTGTTCTAAGTATCTGAATACTTCTATGGGCCATAATTTTCACAATGCTATATGCTACTAACTCTTTATTATTAAGATCTTCTACTACAAATACCTTTGTGTCACTGGTGCTTAATAACTCATAAAAATCTTCTTTTATCAAAGGAGTATCAGTATTCACATAAACATCTGGTCTATTTTCAACATGTAAATTATGTACTTCTTTAACAAGATTATTGATCTCAATATAATCACTTCTAACTGCTTCTCTTACATGCAAATTCATAAAAATCTCCCCTCTTTATCCTTGTCTGCTAAATTATAAATTGATTTAATTTATCTATAGTTTGAGTTCATTATCTATACTTCTTCATGATAAATAAAATGCTTTATTTCCTTTGAATTATTTAATAGTAACTCTTTGGCATTTGTAGGATATAGATCAACATTTAAAATATCTTTCAAATCCACCCATAAAAACTCAAGTTTAAATGAGCCATTCTCTATTTTTTCAATCCCATAAAAATCTCCATTCAATGGAATTTGTGTATCTTCAGTTAAAGTAACTTTATAAAATAAATTAATTTGATGACATGGTTTATCTCCCCAAGGAAAGAAAATTTCACCTACCCACTTTAAATTCTCTACCTTTATGTCTACACCTATTTCTTCTCTAAATTCTCGAATTAGAGTTTCTTCATTTGTTTCTCCAAAAGAAACATGCCCTCCTGGAATTGCATATCCTGCATCACTTATAGGGCGTTGAAGTAGAACTTTGTTATTTTTAATTAATAATCCTGCAACTCGATAACTAAAAACAAAGTCATTAGTTTTAAACAATATATCTTGATTCATTAAGGTGCTCCTCCAAATAATATTAAATATTGTTAAATCTAAGTATTACTTCATCATATATTTGTCCAATTTCCTTTCTTTGCTTTATAGCTTCTAAAAAATAACCTTCATCATACAGTTGTTTTCCCAGCAAAACACCTTCTCTACAATAGGTTCTCCATGAGTTCAATACTTCTTCTAATCTCTTATGATTTCTTGAATACTCATAAGCAGATTGTAGACAAATATGAAATAACTCTAATTCATCATCTTCTTTATATATAAATATTTTTTTGCTTTTTATATAATCCATATTATAATTTAATTCCGTTGCACCAGCAAAACCATCCCTTGCTGCATACCTCAAATTTCTTATTCCCATCATCACCATGGTCCCAAAACACATAGGACAAGGTTCCATAGTTGTATATAAGGTATATTTCTTTATATCGGGATGTTCCTTTTCTTTTAAATTTATCATAGCAGTCATTTCAGCATGAGCCATATTACTTCCTACCAACGGATTGTTACTAGAATCATCAAAGATTCTATTTCTTCCTCTTGATATGATATTGCCTTCTTCATTAACTATAACAGCTCCTATAGGAATAGTATTCCTTTTAAAAGATTCCCAAGCCAATGAAAAAGCCTCTTGCCAAATATTATCTAACTCCATCCACATTTAAATCTTCTCCTTTAAAATTATTATAATATTTATCAATCATGATCCTATGACTATTTGGTATATTGTCAGGTAATTGTTCATAACTAAAAAATTTCAATTCCTTGGTTTCAAAATCATCTATATTTAATACTCCACTAAAACTTTTAGTAAAATATCCAACAGTTATAAAGTATGCTTTATCGCCATTAGGTAAGTCCATATAGCATTTTTCTCCTGATGTAGTTCCTAGTAGCCTTAGCCCCTTAATATCTAATCCTGTCTCTTCTTTTGATTCTCTAATAGCAGTTTCTTCAAGGGATTCTCCTAATTCTGTAATTCCTCCAACTAGTCCCCACTTATATGGAAATGTTCCCCTTCTTTGAAGCAAAATTTGATTGTTTTTGTTGATTATTAAAATATTTACCCCTGTTAAATTTATTGCATCATGTCCAACTCTATCACGTATGTATTCTACGTAATTCATATTCTCAAATTTGCTCCTCCTATTGATTATTTCAAGAATCTGACTTACTATAGCCTCTACTGGTAAGGAACCATCTATTACAAAATCAGAGTTTGGTTTAATTGAATTCAACGCTTCTAAATAACCTAATCTTCCACGTGATAAATAAACATCTAAATCTTGCCTTATACTTTCAAAAGAAAATTCTTTAAAATCTCTCAATATACGCCTAGCCATGGCAATATCCAGAGATGTATCAATAAATACTGTCAAATCTATATATTTACTCATTTCATTGTGTTTGTAAGCAAATGGATAATCAAGTATTATGTAGTCTAATGATTCTATAGAATTGGAAAGCAAAGAATTTAAATCATTAATTAAAGGTGTCAAGTTCCATTCATTATAATCTGAACCTCTCTCAACCCACTCACATATATCTTCAGGACCATTAAATTCATAATCGTCAAAGTATAATGCTTTAGAATTATGTAATTTTTTATTTAATACTGTTGTAACAGTAGTCTTTCCACCACCAGATACTGCTGCTATAGCAATAACTAACTTCTTCTTAGTATCCATTCTAATCCTCCAATTCTTAATTTATATTTCTCTTATTATATAATTTTACTACAAAGTTTCAATATTACCGGTATTACATATTATCAAATAAAACTTTCAAATTTCTTGGAATTGCTTCATACCATTGATCAATTCCTAGCATATACACCTTCGATTTAAAGCCCGCTGAAAAAGAATCAATGGATTTCCCTTCTAATAACATATTGGTTTCTTCTTCTGTAAAAATTATATCCTCAATAATTTTCTCTTTTTGCTCCGAATTCATTGGACAAATATGCTGACAAGCCAAACAATCATATAAGGTGTGATGGGCAGTTATAGGAATCCTAATACACACTTGTGAAACAAGATCTAAATATCTTTGATAAAGTTTCAAATGGTATTGCTTGTTTATCAAATATTTGTAGTGCGCCTTTTGGTGTAATTTTATATTCTAATAACTCATCTTTATATTGAAATACTTCATCTACAAAAATATTTATATGATCATTGAATACGCGAATAACAATAGTTGCTCTATCTATATAGAAACATGGAACTTTAGTCCACATTTTTTCCTTTATATCAGGAACTATATCGTGAATTATATTTCTAATGGACTCCAATCGTTTTTCTTTTTCCACTCCATAACTTGCAAAATAATCTGAAACTTCTTTACATTTAATCCCCATAATTTCCTCCCACTTTTATACTTAATAATTTAACTATAGAGTATACTCACACTGTCAAAGTAATTTTTCATATAATCTAAACCAATTCAACCCATAGTTTCCAAGCCCTAAGTCAACGGTATCAATATATTTAAAACCACATTTTTCATATAGCTTAATTGCAGGTATATTACCTTCATAGACATCCAATCTAATTGATTTAACCTGTGACTTAATACTATGCTCAATAGCAAAATCCATTAACGCTTTACCTACACCACATTTCAAAAACTTTGGGTGTACTACAAATGTATATACTACAAAAACATCTGAATAATCAGACTTAAATCCCCATTCTGCATTATAATATGCAGGTTCAGGCTCATGGCTTAAAATAATAGAACCAACTATTTTATTACTATGCTTTGCTACATAAAGATTTCCATGTTTGACTCCATCAATTGCATTTTGCCGTACAGGATATATCCCTTTTTTCCATCCAGGATAGTTTACTCCTTCTGCTAAATGGTCATTTAAATCGTTATAAAGCTGTTCTAACTCATCAAAATCATCAGCTTGTCCTAGTTCAAAAACTATATCCATATATGTACCCCTCCAATTAACTTAAATTTATCTTCATTAGTCACTATATCCAATTAACCATTCTTCTCTCAAAATTGCATAGTGAACAACATCATAGAAAATACCTTTTACTTTTACTTCCTGTATGCCAGTTCCTTCATATCTCATACCACATTTTTGCATAACACGACCAGAGCCCTCATTTCCTATGTAGTGCGTAGCTTCAACACGATTCAATTCTAGTTTTGAAAAAGAAAAGTCTAATATTAGATTTAAAGCCTCTGACATATAACCCTTATTCCAATAACCTCTATTCAAAACATAACCAAAACTCGCTTTATTATCTTGATTATATAGTCTTAAATCAATGCACCCAATACATTTTTCTTCTTCTTCTAATTCAATTGCAAAAACTCCACTTTTATCAATATAGTATGTTTTCACAACGTCCTCTATTTCTGATATATCCTTATATGAAGGCCATGTTAAATATTTTGTTACAAAATCATCACTGGCATATAAAAAAACATCATCTATATCATCCATAGTGAATGGTCTTAAAATTAACCTCTTTGATTTTAAGACTAAATTTTCTCTTAAAATTTCATTGTAATCAATCACGGTATACACCTCACTAAAATATTCTTCATACATCTAGTAATCAATCTCCTTCATTAATTCCAACAAATTTTCTGTTATATTTGTTTTTAAATCACCATATTTTTCATCTGAATATTCATACTGACTACCATATCTTTGTTCCTTTGGATAAAAATAAGATGGTCTACACTTATTCTCTTCAGGTTCCCAATCATAACGAGCCTCAATATGCGCATGTAAATAGTGATCTAAATTCATCAAAATAGAGTAATTAATTCTTAATGGATTACATGCTTTTATAATGGCGTCTCCTATTAATGTCATATCAGTTGAATATTGAGTTCTTTCTTCTAGAGATAATTCATTTAATGAACTCGCTCTTGGATATCCAAGAAGAACACAATATCCAGGCAGAAATTGATTATCTCCTATAACAGCAAAGCCGCTTTTCATTTTTACCATTACTGTAGGATTTTCATCTCTTTCTGCAGAACCAATTCTATCACTTTTCCAACTATTCATAATATATTTCCTCCATATGTTATAAATAAAAATTATTTACTCTATAAACTTTTATTTATAACCTTTTCTACTTTATACCTTTAACAACGAACTCATGTACACGTTCTTTTATAAAACCTACCTTTTCATATAAAAACTTTGCTGAATTTCCTTCAACTACCCAAAGTGCCACTGTTGTATATCCTTTATCTAACAATCTATTAACAGCATAGCTTAACAATGCTTTTCCATACCCTTTATGTTGATGCTCTACTCCTACTGCAAGTGAATCTATTTCATTAGCTTCAAGTCTAACAGCTGCTACTATTTCACCATTTTTACGAAGCAGAAATATATTTTCTGCATTTTCTTTGTACTGATTTCTCTCTTCATCACTTGGAAGGCTCAATGTAGAATCTAGACCCACAGATAAACGCATTTTATGAAATGCTTCACTGAAAACTTTTTGACATTCATGATAATACTTATCTTCATAATTTATAATTTCATCGTTATCTACCGCCAATTTGCTGCCATTATAAGTCATAAAATTAGATTTAAACCAATAGTTATATCCATTCTTATACAAAAATGTTTTTTCAACATCATTAATTCTAAAATCACAAACTATTTCCTTAACTCCAACATTTCTCATTGTATCTTCTAAGTGCTTTAACAAGGCAGTTCCAATACCTTTTTTTCTTTTTGCTGGTTTCACATAAAAAGTCATACTAGTCTTTTTACTTACTCCAGTAAATACACCTACACCAACTACTTCAGATTCAACTACAACAATGCTCCCATACTGAGGCCATCTATTTAAGCAGCTAATTACATCGTTTCTTACAAAATCATCATCTGAAATAAGCTCATTTACTTCATCTTTATATTCATACTTATACTGTTTAATACATAAGTTCATAACTAAATACCTCCCCTAAAACATTTATCATAAAGATATTGCTACTATATATCCATTTCTATTCTGCTATTCTTCATTTAAATCCCAATAATTCCTTTATTTTAATAGCATCTTTTTACCATCCTTTATATATACGCTAAAAACTTTAATATTCCTCTTTTTATAAAGTTATACTTTATTTTACATGGATATCTATTTATCTTATGAGCAAATCAAACAAATTTAAACAAAAATAAACTTCAGAAGAGCACTATCTCCTCTGAAGTTTATTTACTTATGTTTACTATTAAATTAAACTTTATAAAACTAAGACTTTCCTAACCAAGTTATAATCCCTTAGATTCACAGCATTTTTTATACTTTTTACCACTACCACATGGGCAAGGATCGTTTCTTCCAACTCTTACCTTTTCTATGTTAACTCTATTAGAATTATTTTTCTCTGCTTCTGTATACCCATTATATTTCCAAGCTGGGATTTTCCTACAAACATCATCTATTGCATTAATTATTTCACTTTCCAAAAATTCTGGTACAGATAGATGATCAAGAGCCTTCTTAATTAGTTCTTCTTTACCTTCAAATTGATATGTTTCATATGTAAACTCCAGTAATTGTTCTATACCATCTCCTGGTATATCATAGTTATCCTTAATAACTTTTATAAATTTTTTATAGTTATTTTTATCACCTATGTAATCTCTTCTACTAGCCTTAAGCAACTCTGTTTTTGTAAGTTGTTTGTAGTCATCTGTTAATCCTTGTAATTTTAGAGCTTCCAACTCCTGTATATCGCATAAAAAACCATTTAACCCAAAACTATCTTCATAGATATACTCAGCACAAGTTTTTTCTCCCATAGCTAAAATTTTCTCTACTTCTTCTAAGGGTAAATCTATCTTTGCATCCTCAGGTAATCTTTCCATAAATTCTTTTGCAGCAATCCCACCATAATAGTAAAGCATACCTCTAAATAACTTTATTATTTCATCATTCTTCTCTATAGACTTCTTGTCTATTTGCGGTATAACTTTAAGAAACTGCTCTGGTGCACAAAGATATAATTTATCATCACTTTCAGCAATATATAACATTCCCATTTCTTGCATAAATATAGAGTTTTCGGACTCATCCATATGTCCACTTATAGGAATAATTCCATTATTTTTTAGTATTTTTTGTAAAGAAATATAACAATCACTATCTACATATTTCAATACTTTTAAGATTGCATCTTCATAATTAATGGCAATTTTATCAATCAAATCATCTTTTTTATCAGCTGACTTATATTCAATGTTTAATTCATTCATTATCTCTTTTAAAGTATCCTTGGTTTCCACTTTTAGAAGTTCCTTTAAATCTTTAGAACACTCTCTTTTCAATGCACTCTTAGCTGTCCTTTGAATTCTTTTAAGGATAATTTCATCTACTAACCCTGCAATTTCAGTATCTACATCTTCTAAATATTTTTCATTCTTTAAGTCATTAGCTTCTTGTTCTAGGATGTTTGTTTCATTAGTAGTTTCATCCGTAACTTGTTTTTCACAGAAATAAGATTTTTCTTTCATTGTTCCCTCCTGATTTATCTTTATGTTTCAAAAACTATTGTACTATAATTATTTATTAATTTCTATTGAAGTAAAATAGTTAATTCCTTATTTAATAAATTATAACATAAGACAATGATNNATCATTGTCTTATGTTATAATATTAAGTCATCTTTTCCTAGTTATATACAAAGAAAACTTAAAGAACCCACTTACATATCCTTCATTATTATTTATAACCTCTTCAATTTCACTATCCATCTTTTTAATGATTTCCTCATCTAATCCATCAATAATAGAAGCAAATGCTGGCATTGATTTTGTAGCCTTTAAATACTGCCTTGAATTATTTCTTACTTCTTGTGTATATTCTATTTTTTCAACTAAATCAAACAACTCAGATGCTTCTATTTCTGCCTTTCTTTCATCATTGGTTGATATTCCATCATGTACACGTCTTTCAGGTTTTCTATTGTCAGCAAAGTAATTAGAAATGTACTTTTTAACAATACTTTCAACCTTTCTTTCAATTTCTTTTGTTCTAGGAAATTCATCATCACATGGATTATACCAAAATAAAACAAGATAGCCATTCTCCTTTAAAAGTTCATGACATTTTTTATATTTAATATTTTTATCTAGCCAATGAAATGCCTGAGCACAAAAAATCATGTCATATTTTTCATTATTAGGACAATTCCATTCCTCAAAAGATACTACATCAACTGAAACATTTGGGTAGTCTCTGCACTTATCTCTTAGTATTTCTGCCATATCTTCCCCTAATTCTATTCCATGAACTCTAAAGCCTTTATCTGCAAATTGTATAGTTGCTTTTCCAGTTCCTGATCCAATTTCAAGTAGCCTATCATTGAATTTCAAATCAGTCTTTGAGATTACATCTTGAATTAATTTTTCTGGATAAGAAGGTCTTATCTCCTCGTATATAGCAGAAATCCCTTTATAAGGTTCTATTTTATTCATTACATTTAACCTCCCTAATATTCACTATATATGTACTAACAACTCCATATATCCTAAATAATATTAAATTAAATGCTTTCATATGTGACAATATGTTCAAGAGTATCACTAATACATGTTAGTTTCTCTGCAAAGAAGCTAGGAAAAGCTAAATAATCCCTCAATTTTTCAATAGGTAGCCAATGCATATATTCACGACCACCTAGGGAATAACTATTGCTATTGAGTTCTTGACTTCCTCTTGACTTCATTAAAAAGTAAAAGGTTATCTCATGACATTTTAACCCTTCTAATGATCCAGTACCATTAAAAAAGTTCTCATGAATAAAAACTAATCTTTCAATCTCATATTCTACGCCTGTTTCTTCAAAAACCTCTCTTCTTACTGCATCTTCTGCCTTTTCCCCAAGATGTACACCTCCTCCAACGGAGTAATAATAATCGTCTACTTCATTTTTCACAAAAAGTACTTGTCCATTTTCTATTATAATCGCTGCTGCTCTATATCTAAACCATCCATCTTCTTTTTCAAATCCACAATCCATTTTAAGCCTCCAATTAAAATTTATTTATCTTTTCCATCTAATTTCATTTTTATATCATTAAGTTTTTCTATAATAATTATTGTGCATACTATTATTATTGCAGCTAATATCCCTATTCCAGAATCTCCACCAAATAGCACTGTAACAAAATAGTATACTCATAATCCTATAAAACCATAGACTATATATAGCACGTTTATCCTTCTTTATATACTAGATAATACATTATAACCCATAAATTAATTATAAACCAATAAAAGTAAATATAAAATAAAAAATTCTTACTTCATTAACGCTTACCACTAAAACATGAAAACCGCCCGAAACCCGCATGAATAAAACAACTATTTAAATAGTTATATATTTTAATAGTTTCCTATATACCTGTATACCTATATAAATGGTTAAATAGTTTTTTACGCATATATTTTTGTATTAACAAGAAAAATCCAAATATATTCTTTAGGTTTATTATATTATGTTGTAGAAATTATTTTATAATATAAGTGTTTATAGAGTAGACTATGCTTATTATATTTATAGTTGTATACATTAAATTTGCTCAAATATGAATTGCAAAATTCTCAAATTTAAAGACTCCAGCGTCTTGATGCAGACAACCTTACTTCTTAATTTTAGCGAATCCTTGATTAATTTCATCAACTAAATTAACACTAATATCTAAACTGTGGTGCCCTGGGAAAATTCTTTTAATATCTAGAGTACTGATTTTTTGAACTGATTGCATAAAGTCAGTAGGATTTGTTGTAGGATAAAAAATATCTAAAGTTCCTTTATAAATTAAGTCACCTGAAAATAAATATCCTCTTTTCTTCTCCTAAAAACACATATGACAAGGAGAATGCCCAGGTGTATAAATTACTGATAGTAATAAATAAATGTTGAAAATGAATTACAATAGCTTGATATTTAAGCTTAATAGAACTGTATTGAAAAATATGTTATACTATGTATATTAATTAAACAGAATCAATAAATAATTCTAATGCATTCTGAGTGAATAGGAGTAATTTAAAATGAATTCATGGAAAAAATACAAGCACCTTATCATCGTATTTGGTATACTTTTATGGATTTTAGCTAAACTTATTGGAATTCAGCAATGGGATAGTGCCATATTAATGATAACCATTCTATTGTGTAGTATTGATGATATTATTGAATATGCAAAAAAAAATGGCATTAAAAAATTTGCTATTTTGATTGGTGTATTTATAATTATATGCTTATTAACATCACTGATATTTATTAAAATATCCCTTAGCTTTCATTTATCACTAATTTCAAAAACAGTTATTATAATTTTAGGATTAGTCATTGATTTATTTATCATAGGTTATACAATGAAGAAATTAGGAACAACTATCTAATCTTTTAGAAAATTGAGCTATTGAAAACAACTAGCACTTAGCCATTAAACAATAAGAGCTGTCAGGGATGACAGCTCAATATAAATTTATACACATTTCTATTTACACTTGGTTTATTTAGCTAGAAGCTCCAAGAAAACGATGGTTGCTTTGGGTATGGCTGTGATTTAACAATTCTTGCAATACCTATATATTCATGTGTATAACACTGACATTTATATTTATAACTAGAATTTTTACAATTATTCTTATTGTACGTTTTTTCCTTAAACATGATAATCCCCCCCTTTTCATTAATGAAAAATTTTTCTTGCCAATTACACAATATGAAAAATAGGTTAAAAAGTTACTATAATAATTAAATCAAATAAGAATTATTACTTATATGAGGAGGAATATAATGAAATTTTTGAGTTCATTAATAGTGGTTTCTGATATAGAAAAATCAAAGTTGTTTTATTATGAAGTGCTTGGATTAAAGGTTGTTGAGGATTTTGGTGCAAATGTGACTTTAACAGGAGGTATTGCATTACAAACAAAAGATTCGTGGTGTACTTTTATTCACAAAAAAGATAATGAAATTGTATTTGGAGGAAATGACACAGAATTATACTTTGAAGAAGATAATTTTGATTGCTTTATTCAAAGGCTTAATAACATGACAGATATTAATTATGTACATTCCATAGTAGAACATTCTTGGGGGCAGCGTGTTGTTCGATTTTACGACCCTGACAATCATATTATTGAAGTTGGTGAAAATATGATCATGGTTGTCAGAAGATTCTTGAATAATGGTTTATCAATTAAGGAAATTGCTATTAGAATGGATGTGCCAGTTGATTATGTGAACTTTTGCCTAAAGTAGATTATGACTATATTAAGTTGATTTTAAGCTTTTTTCAAAGGTTCTTCAATAAATAAAAATACCGTATTATTCATAATGAATAAGCGGTATTCTTATTTCCAAATTTAAATAATTCAATATTAATATTTTCTTTCATATCATTTAGAATTTCATTATTTCTGTTCTAAATAAGTAAAAAAACTATTATTTTCTTAAAAATAAGTCTTTCCTCTTTAATCCATTTCCTTTAATAGATTGTCTCCATCCCATTTCTGCAGCAAACTTATAGGCAACCCTTGGAAAATTTGCTGTTATAAATATATTTTCTTCTGAGGTAGATTTTAAAATATTGTTTGCAATTTGGTTTATAGCTTTTTTTAAGTCTTTCTTAGGTCCATTACCAATAGGTACATTTTTTAAGGATGGGAGCATGCCGCCTGCACCAATTCCAAGCCCTTGTCCCCACTGAAGTCCTGCTTTTATACACCAATTTTCCATAATTTCAATGGCTAATTTATTCTGATGACCTTCATAAAATCCACAATTCACCAAAGAATAAACTTTAATCTCTTTTTCATTTACAGCTTGAAAATAATTTTCTAATTTTGTAAGACAACTTAGCAAATGAGATGGAATTCCATCTACATATAGAGGAAACGCAAATACTAAATCATCACATTCTACTAGATTCTCCATTTCCTTTATACTCAATTGTGGCTTTCTAAAGTGATATTCTATAATCGTATTATCTTGCTTACTTAAAAAAACTTTCAACTCTTGTAAGATGCAATCAGAGGCACTATCTTTAATTTTAGGGCTTCCATTAATAATAGCTATTTTCATAGTATCTCATCCTCCATTTTCTCAATGCTATTAACAAATGAAATACTACTAACATGACAATCCAAATTAATAGAATTTGCTTTCACCAATTTTTCACTAGTTTGTTTTTCTTTTTCAGTTATATTCTCACCATAAAACCAAACTCTCATATCTATATGATTTTTATATCTTCTTCGATGATGCATTTCTCCATTTCTTATTGCAAAATAGGGATGGATATAAGAAATGCTTCGGTCTAATACATTTTTTACGAAGGGACTAAATCCACCATAACAACATTTACTAATAAGAATGACCTCTTGACACTTTGACAAATACTCTCCCATATCACCATATTTATCTCGTATTATACAAGCTCCAGGTGTTTTTATCCAACAACCAAAACAACCAATGCAATGATGTATTGTACCATCATCTGAAATAATAATTGTATCATCTAATTGATTAGGAAATGTCTTTTTAAACTCTTTATTTTCTAAGTCATGTATCAATAACTTCATTTTACAATGTTCCTTTCTTATAGTTTATAATATAACTTTCAATTATTGTATCCTCATATAAATAATCATCATTACAAGTTAAGTATTTCATATAAAATAGCATTAAAGAGACATCCCAATTGATGATTCTGTTTCTTCGTGAAACTCATATCCTACACTATTATAAACTGACAATGCTCTTTTGTTTGCACTCCAGACTTCTAGTCTTGATTCCTTGATATTTAAATCCTTTAACCCTTGAAAGGCTCTTATAATCAGATTTTTTCCAACACCTTGCTTTCTCCATTCTTTTGAAACAAATAAATCATCCACCCAACCATATTTATTGTTTAATCCATCTTCCTTTACGATAATAATAATATTACCTACAATTTCGCCCCTATGTTTAGCTGCTATACTGAACCATTGATTTTCTCTTCTTAATTCCTTTATATCCTCAATGGAATAGCCTCTAACAAATACTTCGTTTTGCTTTTCTACTAACTGTTTTATCTCGTCTTCGTTTATAAATTCAAGAGTAGCAAAGTCTATACCCTCAATATCTGTAATCTGGAAACTCTCCTCAGTTATTTTTTTCTTTATAATATGCATTCCTTCATCATGGTTAAAGCCTTTTTTAGAAGAATAATATGCTATATTCTCTTTATTGTCTGAAAAACAACAATGATAGATTCTTACATCAAGCTCCTTATTTTCTTGTCTTATTACTTGTGATTTCTTCATTATTTCATCAAAGATTTGATCTTTTAACTCCCTTTTATCTATAACATCCTTTACTTTAATATCAATGTAGATATTTAATCTAGGCCTTTCATATAAATCAGATTCCATAAAAGGTGAAATTATACCTTCCCCTACTAAGTTATTGTCTTGGTCATAAGCTTCTATCATATGTTTTCTTTTACTATCTTTAATTTTATACATCATAGTTCCCCCACTTTTTAAATTTAATTTTCACCTAAATGTTTTATTATATAAACTATGCTCTTACTACTAGATGAACTTATCACTTTTTCTTTAAGTTATTATCTTTAATAAGGAAATTATAACATATAATACTAATAAAGTATTATTTAAATTTATAGTTATCTCGTTTTATCTAACAATTATTCGTCATACAATAAAGTTACACCTTACCTATGCAAATTTTCAGTATATCGCATATCATATACACTATTTTGAATTTAAGCTATTGTTAATTGTTTCCATATTATTAACTTTTTAAAGAAATTTCACATTTCATATTTACAATTATGTAAATTTGTTCTAATATATAAATAACATAAATTTTTCATTTAATTATTACATATAATTGTGCATAAAATCCATATGCATTCTTTCATAAAAGTGATGAACTACTTTTATAAACATCTTCAAAAATTATTCATCCAATTTTATATAATATGATTTATCTATTGTCACATAATTAATTTTCAAACCCCATATTAAAATTATAATTTTTCATAATATTATATTTGAGATAAACAACTTTAATAATTTCATATTTTAGTTGTTATCTATATAGACAAAACACACTTCATATCATAAGTTACAATTATAATAATTTAAAAGGAGGGATGTACTATTTAGATAATTTTCTATTTATTTTATCTCTATTAAATTCTAATTTTTAGGAGGGAATGTATGAAAAAATTGTTTAAATCAAAACTATCAGTATTTTTATTTCTACTGACATTTTTAGTTACTCAATGTTTCTTCGTATTTAATACTAGAACCACTTCTAGTCTTGACAATGATGGTAACTCAAATAGCACTGAAGATGTTAGTGTTACTGTGTTAGAGTCTGATTCTCACCATACAGTTGTAAAATTTGATATTAATAATTTTAGTAAAGACTTAGTAAACATTAACAATAAATCTTACTATAATATTAATTGTGAGGGTACTAGCTTACCTCTTGAAGAAGGGGCTCCTGAACTTCCTCGCATATGCAGAAATATAGTTATACCAAATGATGCCGACGTTAAGTTGAACGTTATATCATCAGAATATAAAGACTATAAAAACATCCCTATAGCTCCATCAAAAGGTTCTATAACAAGGGATAAAAATCCTGAAGATATACCTTATAAGTTAGGTAAGGAATATAAAAATAAAAACTTTTATCCTTCAGAATTAGTTTCTTTTAGTGAACCTTTCATAATGAGAGAATTAAGAGGGACAACTATTACACTAAATGCATTTCAATATAAACCTAAAAATGAAACTTTAAGAGTTTATAAATCTGTAACTGTAGAAATAATAACAGATGGTAAATCATCAGTAAATTCACTTACCACTTCAAGGTCTAATAAAACCACTTCTGATTTCGAACCTGCTTATTCAAACACATTTATTAACTACAGTAATTTAAAAACTCCTACTCATCGTTTAATGAATAATCCTTCAGAGACAGGCTCTATGCTTATCATATCCTATGATCAGTTTAGTAGTGCTATGAATTCCTTTATTAATTGGAAAAACTCCAGAGGAATAAACACTACATTAGTAAATATGTCTACAGTATCATCATCTAATAATCCAACTGAAATAAAAAACTATATACAAAACTATTACAATCAACACCCTGAATTAACTTATGTACTTCTTGTAGGTGACTATGCACATGTATCCTCTCCTACTTACTCTACAGGGGTTTCTGATCCTACTTATACAAAGGTTGCAGGTTCAGATGATTATCCTGACATATATGTAGGCCGTTTTTCTGCAGAAAGTATTGCAGATGTTGAAACTCAAGTACAAAGATCTATTGAGTTTGAACAAAATGGTTATAATACAGCTGCATGGTTTAAAAAAGGCGTTGGTATAGCATCAGATGAAGGTTCTGGAGAAACAGATATACAACAAATGGATAGTATAAAGAGTAGACTTCTAAATGCAGGTTATACTCAAGTGGATAGTATATACGATCCAGGTGCATCAGCTTCTTCTGTTACTAATAGTCTAAACCAAGGCAGAGGTATAATAAATTATTGTGGACACGGTGCTGAAAATTACTGGGTAACAACAGGCTTCAGCAATACCAATATAAAAAATCTTCAAAACCCAGGACAACTTCCTTTTATTATAAGTGTTTCTTGTGTAAGTGGTAAATTCCAAAGCGGTACTTGTTTTGCAGAAACTTGGCTTCGCTCAAAGAATAGTAACGGAAACCCAATAGGTGCAATAGGAACATTAATGTCAACAGTAAATCAACCTTGGATACCTCCTATGAATGGTCAAGACGGAATAATTGACTTACTTTGCAACAACAGTAGGGTGTCACTAGGCGGCTTGTGTTACTCTGGTGAAACTAGAATGCTAGATAACGGTACAAGCAGTGATTTGTTAACCTTCAACACTTGGACATTATTCGGTGACCCATCTATACAAATCCTACCAGACTCTACAAATCCAACAGACCCTACAGATCCAGAAGAACCAGCAGACCCATATGAACCAAACGATTCTACTTCCCAAGCATATACTATAAATAGTGGTGTAGATTATAGTTCATATATATATTCAAATACAGACGTTGATTATTATAAAGTAACAACTAACAAATCTGGTGTTATCTCTGCAACATTAACAAATCTACCATATGACTATGACTTATACCTCTATAACTCATCAGGAAAAAGAGTAGCCTCTTCTACTAAAAGCTCAACATCAAATGAATCCATTTCTTATTCAGCACGTACACTAGGCACATACTATCTTAAAGTTGTTGGATATAATGGTGCTCATAGTACTTCTACAAAATATAACCTAAATGCAAGTTATCCTATAGCTAACTAAATCTATAATATATAAGGGGTGCTTGTAGCACCCCCTTAGTATTTAATCTATATTTTAGCCATAAAAAATAACTATCTTAAATTAATAAAATGGTTATTAATGAAGTCATTAAATTTTTATCTATACCGGCCTTCGTTTTAGTATGTTAATATCTACTTCATGTCTACCTGTCATGTCCTTTAATACTTCTATGCTTTCTTTTACTTCTTTAACATTTTTAGAAATGTTTTTTATTGATTTCTCAATTAAGTCTGTCTTCTCTTCTATTATTAAATCTGTGCTTTTAAATGAACTTTCATTTTGTTCCCTATGTGAACTTTGTACTTCTAC
The DNA here is from genome assembly GCF_002295255.1 of Clostridium sp. UBA871. NCBI lineage: Bacteria > Bacillati > Bacillota > Clostridia > Eubacteriales > Clostridiaceae > Clostridium > Clostridium sp. UBA871. Next base: position 17,653 of record NZ_DBFV01000007.1, read on the forward strand.
AATCATATCTATATTTTTTTCTATAGCTTCAATTTTTATTGAATTTTTCTTTATCTCACTTTTAACACCATTAATTTCTGTCTCAAGTCTTGTTTGACCTTCTAACAACTTTACAAGTATATCTTCAATTTCTATATCCAAAACCATCACCCCAACCGCGGATTTTTTATTTAATAACTATAATATGAATACATTATNNATAATGTATTCATATTATAGTACTTATCATGTTATAGTTCAAGCTAAATTCTTATATCTTTCATATATTATTTTCCACTTTTTATATATTTATACATACCTTATTTATTCATTAACCCATAAATAATTGTTCCCATTAATTTTTTTAATATACCAATAGGAACTTTAGGTGAGAATACACCTTTACTCATATCTTCACTATGCCAGTAATCATAGTCTGCACTTCCTTCTTCATATTTCTCCTTTGACATGGCTTTCCAAAGGTTAAACATAACTACTGATTTTAAGGAAGGTTTATGAATCTTTTTAGATTTTAATTCCTCACTAAATTTTTTTCCACACTCTAATACCTTTTTTTTATTTTTCTCTGTAAGTTCCCTACTTCTATAAGCAATTGGTAAAGTTTGAACATGATTAAATCCCCAGTAGTTTAAAACACTTCTCACATAGTTTGCAGCATCCTTATGACCTGCGCCAGCTGTGGTGGTTATTATTAAAGCCTTCTTTGTAAATAAACTTGGTCTATGGAAATTGTAAGACATATGATCTATAAAGTTTTTTAGTAATCCACTTATTTGCATAGAGTATACAGGAGAAGTAATTATTAGTGCTTCTGCTTCTTTAATTTCTTTCATAATTTTACTCATAATATCTTTGTGAGGACATTTATCTTCGCCCTTATAAATGCAATTAAAACATCCTATACATAGGGGAAGATTTTCTTTTCTTAGCTCAATATCAATAAACTCTATGTCTAAACTTTTTCTCATTTCTTCCTTTACTAGAGTTAATACATTCCACGTATTTCCTCTTCTTGGGCTACCATGAATAACTACACATTTCATATTATTATCTCCTTCATAGTCGTAGTATATATACAATATTTTACCATAACTATCCAAACTAATGTAAAGAAATATTATAGAAAAAAGGAAGGTAGATATACTTATATAAATATATCTATCCTTCCTATAATATTATCTACCTAAATAATAAATTTAGTTATTTATACAATTTCCTCTACCAGCACCTTTTCCTTGGCCAGCTCCTCTACCTTGACCTGCACCATTACCTAAGCCTTGATTAAGTCCATAGCCTTCCTTGTTTTCTCTATTCATGCTAGTCCCATCACAAGTAGCACTATTTTCAGCCATTTCAGCTTTAATTTCTTCTCCTCTTTCTGCAGTTATTGTTCCTCTTTCTACCGCAGCATCTACTCTTTCATATTTCTCTTGTAGCATAATTTTCTTTGCATCTTCTAAAATCTTTCCTTCTTCTACTAAGCTTTGAACCTGTGTAGCTCCACCATTTCTAAAAGCTCCTCCTAAATTTTCCTCCGCAAAGGCCATAGTTGCTCCCGAAGCGGTAATTACTCCTACTAGTGCTAAAGCTATCATTGATTTTTTCATATTAAATCCTTCCCTTCATTAATTATTTTTTATTTTTTTTACACCTTTATAATAACAAAGGAATGTTACATTAATGTTACAACAATCTAATAGTTAGATTAAAATAAATATACATTTTTATAACCTTAAGCTTATCCAAAATTCCACACCATGCTTCCTATTCTTTACCCCATAGGTACCCTCATGAAGATTTACTATTTGTTTCACTATGGCTAAACCTAAACCTAGGCGTTTTTCTTTATAGTTTCTTACCTTATCTACCCTTATAAACCCTTCCCAAATCCTAGTAAGGTTATCATCTTCAATGTTACTGCCACTATTATACACAGAGATTACTAAATTATCTTCAATTACTTTTAGATTAATATCTATTATTTTATTTTCATCTACATGGCTAAGGGCATTATTAATATAATTTTGTACTGCTTGCTCTAATCTAACTTCATCCACTATAATAGTAATATTTTCACCTTCCGTAAAGTTAAGATTTATGTTCATTTCTTCGAATCTAAATTTATTTTTCTCTAGAGTTTTTTTTATCAAACTATTTATATTTACTTCTTTTTTATTTAATTTAAAGGTATTTGATTCTAGCTTATATAAATCTAAAAGATCATTGACTATGATACCTAATCTTTCTGTTTCTCCACCTATTACATCTAAATAATATTTTCTATCCTCTTCTGAAGATATAAAACCTTCTTGAAGTGCTTGAATATAACCTGAAATAACAGTTATAGGGCTTTTTAGTTCATGAGATACAGATGACACAAATTCCCTTCGAGCTAATTGATTTTTCTTTTCATTATTCATCATAGTCTCTAACTCTAAATTCTTTTCTTTTAGATTTTTTAAGGTTTCTTCTATTTTATGGGATAAATTATTAACACTTTTAGCTAGTATTCCTATTTCATCAATACTCTTTATATTTAAATCCTCACAAAAGCTTAGCTCTTCTATTTTTCTAGTTTTTTTAGTTATTTCTATTACTGGCATAGTAAATTGTCTTGAAAATAATGCTGTTATAAAAAGTGCTATAAATCCAACAGGTACCATTATCATAAATAAAAGCTTCATAGATTTATTTACTGCATCATCAATAACAGTAATTGGTGTTTTAACAGTTATTTCGTAAGTATATACATTTTTTCCTACAGCAGTTAAGAACTCTACACCTGTAGATCTATCAAGAGTTATGGTTTCACTTACTCCTTCTTTTTCACCTATAAATTCTATAACTTCAAACCTATGCTGCCCATTCATCATATTATTTTTACCCATTTTATGGCTAGAAAATCTGCTCTCTGATGTTAGTGCATCTTTTATATCTATTTGAACACTATACTTCTCTGAAAGTCCTTCTAACTTCCCATCAACTCTATTATCATAATCTTTATCTATATAGTTTTTAATTTCTTCAATTACTTCATTCATTTCCATTAACTTTTCCCTTTGAAAAAAGTCTTTATATGTGACTCCATAGGTTGCAATCCCTAAGATAAAAATACTGAATATGAGAACTATACCAGAAAATAACTTTAATTTAATTGATTTCATCATACTTCTCCAAACTTATATCCAAAACCCCTTATGGTCTTTAGATACTTATTATAATCTTCCAATTTATTTCTCAACCGACTTATATGAGTATCTACAGTTCTAGTATCACCAAAGTAATCTTCATCCCATATAACTCTTAGTAGCGTTTCTCTACTTATTACTTTATTTACATTTTTTACAAAGTAAAGCAATAGTTCATATTCTTTCGGATTTAGTTCTTTCTCCTTACCGTCTATTTTTACCATGTGACTTTCTTCGTTTACTTCAATCCCTTTAAATACAATGCTTCCCGCCTTAATAATTTTACTTTTTAAAAGTCTATTAACTCTAGCAAGTAATAGGGCTATGTTAAATGGTTTAGATACATAGTCGTCCACTCCTATATCAAAGGCAAAAAGTTCATCTAAATCACTATCTTTAGCCGTTAATATAATTATAGGTACTTCTGATATCTTTCTAATCTCTTTACATACAATCCATCCATCATAAATAGGCATCATAACATCTAAAATTACTAAATCAATGGTATCATCAAAGTTCTCTAAAGCAAGTTTACCATCTTTTGCAGTAACTACTTCAAATTTATTAAAAGTTAAATAATCCGCAATAAGTCTTAAAATTCTCTCATCATCATCAGCAACTAAAATTTTCATTGAAACCTCCTAATATAATATATCATTTTTATTTTATACCATTATAGTATAAAATAAAGTGTATGTCCCCAAATTATTTTAGGACATACACTTCATCATTACAATTATTAGGTACCTCTAGTTAATTAATCTTCCAAGTAAATCATTGCTTCTTTTTATGAAATCAGACATTTCATCAGCACCTAATTGTCCATGACTTATCATAGCTAAGTCATACACATGGTTACAAATATCATTAACCAAGTCTTTTTTATTTTCATCTTTAGATAAATTAAATAATTTTTTAATTAATGGATTTGAACTATTTACAACTAAAGTCTCTTCTTTAGGGAACATTGACATATCCCCTCCTCCAAACATCGCACTCATCTCAGCCATTCTTCTAGACTGTTCTGATAGAGTAATCATAGCAGGAACTTCCTCTGTTTTAATAGGCTCTATAGAGATTTTTAGTTGTTCCTTATTTATAGAATTCTTAAATATCTCTTCTATAGCCTTGTTCTCTTCAGGACTTTCATCTATTGCATCATCCTTTAATATTTCTGTTAAGTCAGAGTCAATTCTACTAAATTGTACTCCTTCCTCTTTACTCTCCATTAAAGTAATAAAATGACTGTCTAGTGTGGTATTTAAAATCACAGCTTCTAAGTTATTGTCTTTTAGCATTTTAATATATTGAGACTGTTGCTTTTCATCATTAACATAAATAACTTTTTTATCATGATTTTCCTTATTGTTTTCTAGATATTGTTTTAATGTTACATGGTCTCCATTAGTAGTTTTGAAAATTAGTATATCTTTAACCTTGTCATAGAATTTTTCATCTCTTAGACAACCATATTTAATAAAAATATTTATATCTTTCCAAAAGTCATTGTACTCATCTCTATGATTTTTAAATAGAGATGTAAGTTTATCAGCTACCTTATTTACAATGTGTCTAGAAACCTTTGATACATTACTGTCCTTTTGTAGAAAACTTCTTGATACATTTAAAGGAATGTCTTCGCAATCAATAACACCCTTTAATAAAAGTAAAAACTCAGGAATAACTTCTTTTATGTTATCTGCCACAAAAACTTGCTTATTATAAAGTTTCACTTCTCCTTCTGTAGCTTCAAATTCATGTTTTAATTTAGGGAAGTACAATATCCCTTTTAAATTAAATGGATAGTCTACATTCATATGAATCCAAAATAGCGGATCATTATATTCATTGAAGACTTTTCTATAGAACTCTTTATACTCTTCATCTGTACAATCCTTTGGAGCTTTCATCCATAATGGTTTTGTATCATTTAAAGGAGTTTTTTCTATATCCTTCTCTGAATCCTTATCATCTTTTTTCTCATTCTCATCTATTAGATAAATCTCAACAGGGAAGAAGTTACAATGTTTTTTTATAATTTGCCTTAATTTATAATAATCTAAGAATTCATTGCTATCTTCACTTATATAAAGAGTAACAGTTGTTCCTCTAGAAGTTCTTTCAGAAGATTCAATTTCATATTCTGTACCGCCTTCACAAATCCACTTAACAGCTTCTTCGCCCTCCTTATAAGATAAAGTATCAATTTCAACTTTTTCTGATACCATAAAAGCTGAATAAAACCCTAATCCGAAATGGCCAATTATGCCTTTTCCTTCATCAATCTTATCTTTATATTTAGATAAAAACTCCTCAGCTCCTGAGAAAGCTACTTGGTTAATATATTTTTTTACTTCCTCTGAAGTCATTCCTATACCGTTATCTATAAACTTTATAGTTTTTTCATCTTTATTTAAGGATACAGTAACTTCGTATTTAGACTTCTCCACAGTTGCTTCTCCAAAGGTCACTAGTCTTTCTAATTTATTAATAGCGTCGCAACCATTACTGATAAGTTCCCTTATAAATATATCCTTATCAGAGTATAGCCATTTTTTTATAATCGGCATTATATTTTCAGTGTGAATTGAAATGTTTCCATTCTCTTTAAGCATATATATCTCCTCCAAACAAAAATAATAAAATTTTATACTCAACCGTATAAAATATTTTATACCTAATTCTATATAAAATAAAGAATATATTGTGAATTTTTTGTAAAAATATCACATTTACTCTGCTTGAGTTAGTAATCTTTTCATTATATCTCTCAATTTTCTTTCTTCTAATTGGTCATTTCCAATGATAACAATAATTTTTATATCTTTATCTGATTGATCCCATTTATAGGCCTTTGCATCTATAATAGCTTCCTCTGGAATAAACTCTTCCATATCTAAGGCCATCTCTTCTGCTAAACTGAGATATTCATCAAAAATGTCGTCCTCTTCCATTTCACTTAAATTAAAATCATCATATTCTTCTTCTATAATCTCATTTAAGATTGAGATTTTCACACTTAAGCAAAAGGCATGAACATCTTCTCTTTTAGTTCCCTTTGTCATATCCTTAATTACTTTAAAATCAGTTTTACTTTCTATTATTTCTTTCATCTCATCATTATGAATTACATTTTCACCAAATAATACATACATTTATATCAGCTCCTGTTAATTAATTCTTAAGTTTTACATGCACATCATTATATCACATATATAGATTTTAATTAACAACTGCAGAGATTTTTTAGAAGTTATACTTATTTACTATTAGTAAATAGAGCTTCTTCTCAAAATAGCTCACTAAAACTTACAAAATATTGAACCTACACTTTATTATAAGTGTAGGCTCAATATTAATTTAACATTTAGCTTGTTTTATTACCTTATTTTACTCTTGGTAATACTTCTTTTTTAAAGAAACTCTTTGCCGTTAAGCCTGATACACTGAATACTTCTCCGTCATCAATTTTTACAGATACAGCATCAGAACAATGACCTAAACAAAATACTGCCTTTAAGTCTACTTTATCAGATAGATTATATTCTTCAATGCTCTGTTGAAAAGCATTTATAACATTATAAGATCCCTTTACATGACAGGCGCTACCTATACAAACACTTAAGTTTACCACAGCGTTTACTCCCCTCTATTATAATTCACATGTAATAACTTATGAACTTTTCCCTTTAATAATCCTGAATAAAGAGACATCATTACTGGATTTTCTTCTGAACGTTTAAGGCTACTCATCTTATCTGCTGCATATAAACCTTCTCCACGTTTTTGCTTTCCTTCAAACATAGTAAATGGTTGTCCTGCTCCACCTACACATCCACCTGGGCAAGCCATTACTTCAATAAAATCATAATGTGCTTCTCCTGATTTTATCTTTTTCACTAGGTCATCAGCGTTTTTAAGACCACTAACTACAGCAATTTTCAATTCCTTGTCATTTACTGTAATACTAGTTTCCTTTACACCAGACATTCCCCTTACTCCATTAAATGCTATAGTTCTTAGTGTAGATACAGATTTGTCATCTAAAACTCTTCTTAAAACAGCCTCTGTAACTCCACCTGTAACTCCAAATATAACTCCCGCTCCACTACTAACACCAAATGGCATGTCTACAGCTTCTGGTTCTATCTCTGAAAATACAATTCCGGCTTCCTTTATCATAGCTATAAGCTCTTGAGTAGTTATAACATAATCTACATCCTTAACTCCATCAACTTTAAATTCATCTCTATCAGCTTCAAATTTCTTAGCTGTACAAGGCATTATTGCTACATTAACTATTCTTTTACTAGAATGACTATAGTGCTCTTTTAAAACAGAACCAAACATCTGCATAGGAGATTTACATGTTGAGATATTACTCATCATCTCTGGGTAAGTTCTTTCTACATAGTTAACCCAAGCTGGACAACAAGAAGTAAATAACGGAAGTCTTTCATTATTTTCTAATCTTGAAATAAATTCTCCTGTTTCTTCCAGTACTGTAAGATCAGCTCCAGTAGATGTATCAAATACTTCATCAAAGCCCATTCTCTTTAAAGCTCCAACGATTTTACCCATTACATTTTCTCCATCTTTTTGTCCAAGCTCCTCACTTATTCCAACTCTTACTGCTGGAGCTATTTGCACTACTACCTTAGTATTTTTATCACTTAAATCTTTCCATAGTTTTTGTGTATCATCTTTTACTACTATAGCTCCTGTAGGACATACTGCTGCACACTGACCACAACCTACACAGTTTGATTCTGCTATAGGTTTGTCAAAAACTGTACCTACACTCATCTCTGCTCCTCTTTTTATAAAGTCAATGGCACCTACATTTTGAATTTCATTACACATTCTTACACAGTCACCACAAAGTATGCATTTACTCTTATCTCTTACTATACATAAAGATGATGTATCTAATTCGCTTTTTTCTGCTGTATTGTCAAATCTTACTTGTCTTATCCCAAATCGATGTGCTAACTCCTGTAGTTTACAATGTCCATTTTTCTCACATGTAGTACAATCTCTACAATGATTTGAAAGTAATAATTCTAATATATTCTTTCTATATTTTCTTAATCTAGGTGTATTAGTATATATCTCCATACCAGCTTTTGGTGGTGTAGAACATGCAGCTTCAATTCCACCCCACTTATTTTCTACCATACACATACGGCAAGCTCCATATACAGAAAGCTCTGAGTAGTAGCATAAAGTTGGTAAATCTATTCCTGCTTTTCTAATAACCTCTAAAATATTTTTTTCTCCCTTTATTTCCACTGGGATGTCATCTATAATCATAAATTGTTCATTCATTCTATTAATCCTCCTTTATAGCTTTAAAGGCACAAGCTTCAATACAGGCACCACATTTAATACATTTATTTTTATCAATTACAAAAGGTTCTTTAACCTTACCTGAAATGGCACCTACTGGACAAATTCTTGAACATTTTGAACAACCCTTGCAAAGGTCTGCATCTATATAGATAGTCTTAAGTTTTTGACATGTCTTGGTTGGACATTTCTTATCAATAATATGCGCTTCATACTCACTACGGAAATTCTTTATTGTACTTACTACTGGGAATGCTGCAGTTTTTCCTAATCCACATAAAGCTGTAGAAGATATTGTATCTGCAAGTTCTAGTAATAAATCAATATCTTCAATTTCACCTTTACCTGCTACAATTCTCTCTAATATTTCAAGCATTCTCTTAGTACCTTCACGGCATGGTATACACTTACCACAAGACTCATTTTGAGTAAAGTTCATAAAGAATCTAGCGACTTCTACCATACAAGTATTTTCATCCATTACAACTAGCCCACCAGAACCTATCATAGCTCCGGCTTTCTTTAAAGAATCAAAATCTAGTGGTAAATCTAAATGTTCTTTTGTTAAACAACCACCTGAAGGACCTCCAATTTGTACAGCTTTAAACTCTGCTCCTCCTCTTATTCCTCCACCGATATCAAATATTATTTCTCTTAAGGTTGTACCCATTGGAACTTCAATAAGTCCTGTATTTTCGATGTTTCCTGTTAATGCAAAAGCTTTTGTTCCATTATTCTTCTCTGGACCCATGGTTTTATACCAATCTGCTCCATTTTCAATTACTATAGGTACATTAGCAAAGGTTTCTACGTTATTAAGCACTGTTGGTTTTCCAAACAATCCTTGTTCTACAGTTCTTGGTGGCTTAACTCTAGGCATACCCCTTTTTCCTTCAATAGAAGCTGTTAGTGCACTTCCTTCTCCACATACAAAAGCACCTGCTCCTTTATTGATTTTTATATCCATACTAAAACCTGTACCAAGAATGTTCTCACCTAATATTCCATACTTTTTAGCTTCTTCTATAGCATTCTTTAATCTGCTAACAGCAAGAGGATATTCTGCACGTACATATATATATCCTTCCTGTGCTCCACAGGCTACTGCTGCAATCATCATTCCCTCTATAACTCTATGTGGGTCTCCTTCCATTATGCTTCTATCCATAAATGCACCTGGATCTCCCTCATCACCATTGCATACAATGTACTTCTCACCCTCAGGTTGACGTTTTACTTGACCCCACTTGCGGCCAGTTGGGAAACCACCGCCACCACGGCCTCTTAAATTTGAATCATCGATTTCTTTTATAATTTCATCCGAAGTCATATCAAATAGTACTTTTTCTAAAGCAGAGTATCCACCTATAGCAAAATATTCTTCTATAGATGTAGAATCAATATGACCACAATGTTCTAATGCCAATCTAGTTTGTTTTTTATAGAAAGGTATTTCATCTTGAGTTCTGTAAACCTTACCATCCTTTTCATAAGCCAATCTATCTACACATTGACCTAAAACAATAGTCTTATCTATAATTTCTTCACAATCCTGTGGCTTAACCTTTATGTATAAATATCCCCATGGTTCAATTCTTACTAGAGGTCCCATCTCACAGAATCCATGGCAACCACTTTTTTTAATTCCAACAGATTTTTCATGAGATTCTTTTTCTAATTTAACCTCGCATCTTATATCTTTTTCCTTCATTAGTCTTACAAACTCATCGTATATTTCTAATGAACCACCTGCTATACAACCAGTACCTCCACATACAAGAATTTTTACCTTTTCGTTGTGAAAGCTTTCTTTATAGGTATTTCTTATATTAATTAAATCCTCTCTATTAAGAAGCATATTATTTGTCCTCCTTAAGCATATTTAAAAGTTCTATTGCCTTCTCAGGAGTAATAGCCCCATAAACCTTGTCATTAACAGTTAGTGCTGGTGCTAAACCACAGGCTCCAAGACATGAAACCGTTTCCACAGTAAACATTAAATCATCTGTAGTAACTTTGTTTTCTGAAAGATTCAATTCACTTCTTAGCTTCTCTAATATTGGTATAGATTTTCTTACGTGACATGCTGTTCCATCACATATTTTTATTACATATTTCCCTTTAGGTTCTAAAGAAAAGTTTTCATAGAATGTAGCTACGCTGTAAATTTTTGCTTCGCTAATACCTAATTTTTTAGAGAAATATGGAAATATTTCCTCTGGAAGATATCTATATATCTCCTGAGTATCTTGTAATATTGCAATTATACTACTAGGGTTATATCCATGATTTTTTAATATAACATCTAGTTCTTCATAATTAAAGGATGTATTCATTGTTTTCCCCCCTACAATGCTTGTTAAATTATTATCACTATTACATTTTATACTGAATTTTCAAATATTTCAATACATAAAAATAATTATTTTTTTAATTAATTTCTATATATTATATTAAATATGTAAACTATTATTCCTGCATTTTTTATATTTACTTTAATTTTACATTAACTTCTATATATGATTATTATATATTCTCTATATTCCATGGGTATTTTTGAAAAAATTATAAAATAAAGTAGATATATTTAACATCCTGTGTTAATTAAATATATCTACTTTAAAAATTTACATCTGTAACGAGTTAAAGTTTATGAAAAGAACCTTTCAGACTCTGTCAAAAATATAACTAATGCCAATAAGTCCGCTGATCCTCCCGGACTCACATTTTCGTCTATACACTGCTTTTCAAAGTCATGGGCTGCTTTAATTCCTTCTTCGCTATTGAAGCCCCCCAAGTTTAAAATTTCATAGGCACGTCTTTGAACTTCACGAAGTTTTTCTATATTTTGTCTATGCACAATGGTACTATCTTCTACTTTACTAATCAACATAAGCAATGTTTCAGAATACAAATCATTTCCTTTTAGATTAGAATCTTTATGTTTGGGTATTATTTCCTGGAAAATATTTTCAAGACCTTTTTTAATTTCTCCTCTAATTCCAGCAAAGCCATATTTTAAATATAAAGCCTCTCCATGAGTTAAGTCTTTCTTTTTATGCAAATCTTTAAAATCATCCAATATATTTTCACACATATTCTTTAGTATAATTTGAACTTTATTGAAGGATATTTTCTCATATAGAGCTTTACCTAGCGCAGTAGCCACTACTCCTATTAAAAATATCATACCTTTATGGGTATTTATACCTTTAGTAACTTTAAACATAGTCTCTTCACATTTTATTCCAATAGTTCTAATAGCTTTAAAAATATTTTTTGGAGTTTCATAGCTATATCCCGCTTCTACCATTTCCTTTATAAATGGTGCTATGGCAAAACTACTCTCTAAAAATGTATAGTAATCCATATCTTTATGAGACCCCTTTGTAACAGGTGAAACTAATCCATAAGAAGGCATAGTTGATACCTCTGTAATCATTGATTTAAGGGCTAGTTGAGATATCTCATAGGACAATCTATCTCTTTTATCTACATAGCAGGTATATTCTTCATACTTACTAATAAAATACTCTTTTATCCTCTCTATACTATGCTTTTGACTTCTAGAACATATTCTAGCTTCTTCTTCACATAAAAAACATTTTCTAGGTTCTAGGCCTATGTCACTTCTAGATATTCCACGCAAGGACGGCATCAATGGATCACTATCATCAAGATAATATACATCTATGTCTACACATCTGCCTAATATATGATTTTCTTCCATATATATAAGTTGCTTTTTTACTTCAATGTTATCAGTATTAAAAATGAAATGACCTATAACTCCTTCTTTATTCTTATAGATTTCTTTACAAATTATATTTTTATTATTAAATAAATATATATCCTCACAAACTATCTTGGCAATTCTATCTGTAATATAATTAGATTTTTTTATACCAGGATAGTTTACTCTTACAGTGGCAAGAGTAACTCCACCAGATGTATTTCTCAGAAGTTGTTCTTGATATAATACTCTCTTTTCTCTATGATTTAAAAATTCATCTATTTCTGTATAGTCCATATTAATGTAAGGATAGGCAATAATTATCCTATCACTTTTCCCCTTCCTTACTATGATAAAATTAAATGTTTATATTGTCTATTAATTAGCCTTCAATTTTTGTCATAGGAAATATTTATTATTTTAATGAGGCAAATCTCTAAGTTTAAGCTTCTCTATAATATCTTTCCCTAGGCTGCTTGTTAAAAATTCATAGGTAGTTAATGGGACTAACTCCCTTACTTCTTCTAGTCTATCTTCTTTAAGTAATTCTCTAACTCTAGACGCACTTATAGCTTTATTTTCTATCTCGCATCTCTCTATAATTTCAACTTTCACACCGTACTTAGGCAATACTTCTCTTAAAGTTTCATTATAAGTATTGGTAACATTGCAGTAAGGTTCACTTCCTACATATCTTTTAGTTATATTTAGTTCCTTACAAAAATATTTTCCAAAGACGTTTCCATCTATTTTAGTATATTCTTTTAAAATGTCGTCATCTTTTCTTAAAAAATAATTTGGAAAAGTAGCTGATGATATAATATAATTCCCACCAGGTATTACAGTTACATTATTAAATTCCTTAACTCCATCTTTTATTAGTTGAAATCTAACTTGGAATGGAAATGAGGACTTCTCTTCTTCTACCACAAAAATTATAACATTTTTATTATCCATAGCTGCTTTCTTAACTATATATTTATGTCCTAATGTAAAAGGATTACAGTTCATAATTAACGCAGCATATTGCTCTTCTTCCTTTAATTCATAACTCTTCTTTATATTTTTCAACTCACTATGGATATTTTTATTTCCAGCTTCCAATAAACTAACTTTATCCGTATCAACAATTACCTTATATCCAAGTCCTTGAAACAGAAAATTATTCGAAGGCTTTGTAAAAATAAAGTTATGGTATATGTCTTCTTCAAAGAGTTTATTAGTGATATCAGTAATAAGTATATTTGATATACCTTGACCTTGATGCTCCTCGCTTACGGCAAAACATTTAACGATATTATTTTTCTTAGAACAGGTAGCTATTATTTCTCCCTCTTCCTCTATTATTAAAGTATAATCTACATCTTCATATTTAAGGGCAAATCCCCTTAAAAATTCCTCAACCCTATTTACTTCTATTTTAGAATTAAGATTTATTTTTTGAGTGTTATAATACATTTCTTCACCTCATTTAATAAATTACATCCTATCTTAATTTTATAAGTTAAAGTATCTTCTTACAAAGGATATTATTAGTAATGCAATAATTACAATAATTACTGAAAACACAGCATCAAATCCACTTTTAAATTCATATTTCTTTTTTCCTTTAGATATTTCTTCTGCTTCACTAAACATTCCTTCTGCATGAGCTTCTTGTAAAATTTCTTTATTTGTTTTTCTATTTTTCTTTTTACTCATATCTTTCACTCCATTATAAGTTTATAACTATAGGATACTTACATTGTATCATAATATAAAAAGAGTGTTGACAGCAACACTCTTTTTATATTTATTTTCAAAATCTGATTTTAGAAGAACATACCAAAGGCTATACTTGCTAATATCAGCATTATTCCTCCACCAAGACGAGAAGAAATTTGTGCAAAGGACATTAAATCCATACGTTTTGCTGCTGTAAGAACCGCAACGTCTCCTGAACCTCCACGGTTTGCCATACATAATCCAGCTGAAATTGCTGTCTCTATTGGGTAGAATCCTACTAACCATCCTACAATTCCCGATCCAAGAATTGCTCCTAAGACTATTAGGCCTGCTATAACAACGTTAGCTATATTGAATGCTGCTATAAGCTCTCCAAGATCTGTCATAGCTATACCAACTCCAACCATTACTACTAGTAAGAATTGTTTAGAGAAAAATCCTTGAAGCTTTTTAGCTCCTTCTTTTAATTCTAATGGAATTATATTAGCTACATTAGCTATAGCTACTAAAATAACCATCCACGCAAATCTATGAATATCAATTTTAACATTGATTCCCATTAACGTAAATTCCGGTATAATTAAAGTTTTTGATAAAATATTTCCAAGTACATAAAATGCACAGGCAAGAATTAGTCCTGCTGCAACTTCTCTAGCTGTAACTTTAACTACTCTAGTTTCTTCTAATTTAGATATATCTTCTGCATTTCTTATTAATTCACCATGTCCATTAAATTTAGCTCCAGCTTTAGTTTCACCCAATTTATTTAATACTGACGCTGCTATTATAGCTATAATATTAGCTATTGTAAGAATTGATAGAGCAAAGGATAACCATGCTGCTGGATCCCCACCAGTAACACTTGAGTAAATTTCACTCATTGGAATTGCTCCTGCTCCAGTACCACCACCCATTATTGGAAGTACATACTTAGTAGCTATTTCTGACATAGGAATACCAAACATAGCTCCACCTAAAGCTCCTAATACAAATGCTGCAATTACTCCACCCAATATTGCTGGAATATATCCAAGGAAAGCTTTCATAAGTAGCTTCCTATTAACTGATAATATTGATCCTGTTATAAGTACTGCTATAAATAAGTCTAAGAAATCTGCGGTATCCATGAATATTTTTACAGCTTCAACACTTGCTTCTGGTATTATCCCATAGTAAACCAACGCTGCAGATCCTAGGAAAGCAAGAATTGGACCTCCTCCAACATACTCTTTCCATATTGGAATCCTATCTCCAATCATAGCAAATAGGATACCTACTGAGTATAATAGTGCAAAGGCACCTACAGAGTTTTTAGGTAAAAAACCTTTGATTGCTGCAAAGAAAACTACTACTGCAACTCCTGCAAAAATGTACCACGGCATGCCGTATACTTTAAAGGGACCTTTTTTTTCTTCAATAAGATTTTCTGGCATAATTAATCCTCCTAAAATTAAATTGTATAATTTCATTACTAGGCCTTACTTTTAGTAAGTCCTAATAGGGTTAACAAGTTATTTGTTTAAACCTTTCAAATCAAAGATAATATCTAGCTTACTTTTTAAGCTTTTTAACTACGTCTATAATACTTCCATCTCTGTATTCTATTACTGCTACTACATCATCAGAAAACTCTAATTCCTTAGGAACTCCTATTAGCTTAACAGCAATTTTTCTTAATTCTTCCATAGTTATTAATGGAAGGCCTGCCTTCTTAAACTTGTTGATTAAATCTTGTCTTCTTGGATTTACAGTTACACCATAATCTGTAACAACTACATCTACTGTACTACCTGGAGTAACAATAGTAGTTACTTTTTCAATTATAGTTGCAATTCTTCCTCTTGTAAGAGGTGCTACTAAAATTGATATTTCAGCATTAGCTGCTGTGTCACTATGTCCACCTGATGCTGCTCTAATAACTCCATCAGAGCCAGAAATAACATTAACATTAAAATCAGTATCTATTTCTAATGCACTTAGGACAACAAAATCTAATTTGTTAACTGCAGCTGATTTATTAAATGGATTAGCATAAAAATCTGCACTAACTTCTATATGTTTTTCATTTTTTCCAATGGACTCTGCAGCCTTTAAATCAAAGCATTGGACATCAAATAGTGTATCACAAAGTCCCTCTTCTAAAAGATCTACCATAGGTCCTGTAATTCCACCTAGGGCATAACTTAATTTAATATCTCTTTTCTTTAATTCTTCTTTAACAAAACGAGTAACTGCTAGAGATGCTCCACCACTACCTGTTTGCATAGAAAATCCATCTACAAATCTTCCAGATGCAAGCATTACATCAAGTACTCTTTTTGCCATTAAAAGCTCTTTAGGATTTGATGTAAATCTAGTTGCTCCAGACATTATCCCCTTTGAATCACCAATTTCATCAACTACAACTACATAGTCAACTTTAGTTTGTGGAATGCTCTGTGGGAAGTTGGGATAATCAACTAAAGTATCTGTTACTACAACTACCTTATTAGCATACTCTGCATCTACCTTTGCATAACCCAAAGATCCACATATGGATTTTCCTTTTACACCGTTGGCATTTCCCATGCAGTCAGCAGATGGAGCTGCTATAAATGCTACATCTATTTTCAAATCTCCTTCTACAATAGCCCTAGCTCTTCCACCATGAGAACGAATAACTGCTGGATGCTTATCTAAAATTCCTTCAGATATTGCAGCTGCAAGTTTTCCTCTAAGACCACTGCTTTCAATTCTATTTACAACACCATTTTCTATATGTGCTACAAGTCCATCATGAGCACTTGTTAAAGAACTTGATGCTACTCTTAAATTTTTAATACCCATTTCTGCCAATGTATCTACTACCATCATTAAAAGCTTATCTCCAGCTCTAAAGTGATGATGGAAAGAAATAGTCATCCCATCTTTAATTTCACATTTTTCTATAGCAACTCTTATAGATTCTACTACTTTAGTTCTCTTTACTTGCTCTTTTAAATTTTCACCATCACTTTCAACCATAGTTCCCTTTGGTTGATTAATAAAGGGAGTTTCATAAACCTTTCTATTCTCATATCCCGGTATGCTATTTAATAATTCTTTGCTTATTCTATTATTCATTATCTTCACCTCCAACTAAAACCCCCGCTGCTTTAGCAAGTTCTAAAACTCTTTGAGCTCTCTCTATAATTGGTTTATCTACCATTTTACCGTCTACAGTAAATACTCCCTTATTTTCACGTAAAGCTTCTGCTGTAGCATCGACTATCTTTTTAGCTTTAACTATTTCTTTTTCACTAGGAGTATATACACTGTGTATAAGCTCCACTTGTCTTGGGTGAATTAATGACTTACCGCCGAATCCCATTCTCTTAATAAGATTAGCTTCTTTTAGGAATCCTTCATCGTTATTTACATCTGAATAAACGGTATCTAACACTTCAAGTCCACAAGCTCTTCCTGCCATAGCAATCATTCCTCTTGCCACATAAAGCTCATCTCCCTCTGGAGTTCTCGTTGTCTTCATACTAGTTACAAAATCCTCACCACTTAAAGCCATACCTATTAACCTTTTAGTTGGAGATTTTGCTATTTCAAAGGCATGCATAACTCCTAAAGCCGATTCAATGGCTACCATTATCTTTGTTGAACCAATTTCTCTTCCACAAGCCTTCTCTATTTTTTCTATTTCTCTATCTACAGTCATAACATCTTCTACAGTTTCAGTTTTAGGAATTCTTACAACTTCAACCCCACCTGTAACTATTGCCGCTAAATCTTCTTGCCAAAATTCCGTATCTAAACCATTGATACGAACTACCGTTTCTATATCTAGTTCTTTATAGTAATCCCCTAGATTTTTTAACATATTGTGAACTAAAAATCTTGCAGAATCCTTTTCTGATATAGCAATTGCATCTTCTAAGTCAAACATTACTGAATCAGGTTTATATATGTGTACATCTCTTATGATTCCTGGATTATTTCCAGGAACAAATAGCATCGAACGTCTTAGTTTCATCTTAATCTCCCCTTACATCCATTTATATTCCTTGTTTTCAGCTGATCTATGAACTGCAGTCTGAACTCTACTTTTTATTACAGGGTTGATTGCACCTTTATCATTAGCAAACACCTTTGCACTTTCTACCCCAAAGGATTTAAGAGTTTCTTTGATAACTGCTTCTATTTCCTCTCCAAATTGTGCTTTAACAGTACTTTCTAGAGTAATTTCTATTCCAGCAGTTGAGGGTTCAATTATAATTTGAATATCACTGGATTCCAATGTGCCAGCACTAGCTACTGTTTTAAGTTCCATATTTACGCCTCCTGATTAAAAATATTCAATACTTTTGTATCCCTTTTCATACTTTAAATACTTTTTGTATACATCTTGTTTATAGTGTATACAATTCATTTGTAAAAATCAATAGAAAATTGAATATTTTTTTTAAAATTTTCATAATTTCAAACTTGCTATAAAGCATAAAAAAAAGAATTGTTAATACAATTTTAGTATTAACAATTCTTTATGTTTTATAGGTAATCGTTTATAAACTACTATTTAACCACTGCATTTTGAAAAGATTTTTTAGCACGCGTAACATGATCTCTTGCTCTTTCTTCAGCAAGTTGCTCATCTCCAGCTTCTATAGCATCTACAATTTCTATATGCTCTTTAAGTGCATCTAATTTCCTTTCTTTTGTCATTAAACTAATCTTTCTTAGGCTCTGTAAGTATTCATATATATATTCCATTTGTGATATTAGCCTTTTATTATGACAAGCATCTAAAATTATTTTATTAAATCTATTGTGAACTTCTACATATTCCTTTTCTTCATTAGTATCAATAAGTTTTTTCATATTTTCTATGATTTCTCTCAATTCTCTTATTTCAATTCGAGAAATATGCATACATGCTCCCCTTACTGCAAGGCCCTCTAAAACTTCGCGAATATCATATATCTCTATAGCATCCTCAATACAAATCCCCTTGACTATAGTGCCTTTTCTAGGGATATTCACAGCCAAGCCTTCACTTTCTAACTGTCTTAGTGCCTCTCTAACTGGGGTTCTACTGACCCCCATAGCTGTAGCAATATTATTTTCTATCAATCTATCTCCCGGGTTTATATCTCCTGTAAATATAGCTGTTCGAAGATCTTTAAGAACTATTTCTCTTATAGATTTTTCTTTTCCATCATCTAAATTCTTTAAAATACTACTCATAAATATCTACATCCTTAATAAAATAATTTGTGACTATACTACACATACTTTATTTTAATTATAAATTTTCATTACAAATAAAATCATTCCAATTAATATTTTAACTATACAAAAATATTAATTATATACATAAATATTACATACCTTTAACCCTTTGTCAAATTAAATCAAGTATAATACTTATGCATATAAAGTAATTATTATTTTTAAAGGATTAGATTCTTAATTTGAAGTATCCGTTTGCTTTGGTTGATTATATTTATTAATCTGTCTTTGATTCAAAAGGTGAGATAATTCTTCCTCAGATATATCTCCAAAATTCTTAAATTCGTAGTCATTATCCTTAAAATATTTTATTATATAAGGAAGCGCCTTAGGTGTTGTAGAATTTGAGGCCCCATCATGCATGAGTACTATAGCAGTATTGGGATCTATAAAAGTTTTTTTAAGCTCCTTTTTAAAGGTAGATAAAAGTTTTTCTACAGGCACATTTGTAGAAAGAGCATCCTCAATAGATATATTCCAATCCACATAGTACAATCCCTCATCACATAATTCATTTCTAATAGCTCTAACAGTTCCCTTATCTCCAATGGTAGTGCTAGACCCTCCAGGCATTCTCATGAATTTTGAAGGTTCATGACCAAGGACATCTGTGATAGCTTTATTAGCTTTGTTATAATCTTCTAAATATTCTTCCTTACTTGAATAGATGCAGTTCTTATGATTATAAGTGTGTATACATATTTCATGCCCTTGTCCTTCAACTTGCTTTAATATATCAGAATTTTCTTTAGCTAGCTCTCCTATAACAAAAAATGTAGCTTTAACATTTTCTTCTTCTAAAATCTTCAGTATCTTTAAAGTATTATTGGTAGGTCCATCATCAAAAGTTAGATATACTATTTTTTTTAAGTATTCCTTGTCAGTACATTCCCTATTGTCTTCAGCTAATGCTAAATTGAAAGTACAAAATATACATATAAGTATAAGTACAACCACAGAAGAATATTTTAATTTCTTCATTACTAATCCTCCTTATATAAATAGTTAATTATCTTAATATATATTGTGCTCTTATTTATAAAGGTATACTATTATTTTAAAGGTTAAATTAACAAAAAGAGGTTGTCTCAAATTTAACATGAAACAACCTTTGTTAAAAATAATTTTTATCTATTTTATACAATTAGCTTTAGTAATAGTTTTTATATTCTCACACATTTCTTTTAAATATTCGTAATTAGCTATATCATAGTCAATCTCTTTTGGATTTAGAGGACTTCCAAAGTAAACTTTTGGATTGCATTGGGTTGAATGATCTTTTCTTCTAGTAAAAGAGGCTACATGAAGCTGATTAAACTTCAAAGTTTCGATCATCCATTTTACATTATGAGGTCTTACCCCCCCTGGAAGTATTTCAATTTTTCCTTTACTATACTTTATCAACTCTTTTAAAAGTTCTGCTCCATCTTCTATTGTATTTTTTTGTCCCTTAGTAAGAATTCTTTTTACACCTAAATCAACTAAAGTATCCAATACTTTAAAGGGATCTTTCACTACATCAAAGGCACGATGGAATACAGCTTCTCTATCTCCTACAATATCCATAAATCTTTTGCATAATTCTACATCAAGAGTACCATCTTCCCGTAATGCTCCAAATACTATACCATCAGCACCAGCTTTAATTGCTGCTTTCATATCTCGTTCCATGGTTTTAATTTCATATTCAGAATAACAAAATCCAGCTCCTCTCGGTCTTATCATTACCATAATAGGAATATCTACTAATTTCTTAGCTTCTTCAATAGTACCTATTGATGGGGTTATTCCCCCCAAAAACATATTTGAATTTAACTCTACCCTATGGGCTCCAGCTTTTTTAGCTATTATAACATCTTCTAGTGAACCACAACATATCTCTACTAAAACATTTTCTTTCATTATTAATTACCTCCATCTCAACCTTTTAATATGTAATATACTTCCTGCAAATAATTACATATTAATATATAACTATCTAAGTAAACTTAATATTAAAAATAGGTTGATCTGCTATAGCTTAAATCTTACAATACTTTCTCCTACTTCTTTATTATTATCATTAACAATAACCCTTGGAAATACCCTTTTTAGTCTATCTATAGTATCTTTATTTTTATAATTAATCTGCTCTAATATAGACGCTACAATTAGCGGCCATTCTTCCTCTGATCCGTCTATTATCTTAATTGAAAATCCAAGTCTTTCATCTCTAAGTCCAAAACAATATACTCCTTTTGCTCCACCCTTTGCAACTATATTATCATCCATTAAAAGTAATGAACATATTAAATCAGTACCGGAAACCATCTCATAATTTTCATTCATTAGTTTAGTAAGCTTTATTACAGCATCTCGTGTTAACTCATCCCCAATAGTGTCAGGACATGCCATCTTCATATAAGCCATAGCTAAATTTTTCATAGGCATTGCAAATACAGGAACTCCACATCCATCTGTACCAACTTTTATCTGTTCTCTTGGATATCCAGATATCATTGAAATGTGGGAAAGAATTTCCTGTTGTGCTGGGCTATTAATATTCCAATATTCCCTTTTATCACAGTTCATATCAGTGCATAAAGTTAAAATTCCCATATGTTTTCCTGAACAGTTGTGATAAATTCGTCTCTTTTCTCCACCATTTCTTAGTATTTCTTCTTTAGCATTCATTGATAATGGATATGTAGGTAAACATATAAGTTCATCTTCATCTATCTTGACTTTATCCATTATAGATTCTAATGCCGTAACATGAAATGGTTCTGCCCTATGAGAGCCTGTCATAACTGTAATTTCTTTATTACTAAGATTATACTTTGTATCAATGCCTCTCTTTATTAATGGAATAGCTTGTATTGGTTTTGCTGATGATCTCATAAAAGTTACAAATCCAGGATCACCTATAGAGTAAACAACCTGTCCATCTTCATTTACACAACATATATATCCTCTATGTACACATTCTAAAAGTTCTCCCCTATATTCTTCAATTAAAATCTCATCCATAATAACATTCATTCCTTTCGCTGTGCTCAATGCACAAAATTTTATGAAAGTGATTAACTTCTAAAACACTATCAATAATATAGACAAGTATAAAACAATAATATATATTAAATACACATAGGATAATTATTTATCCCATGTGTATATTTTAACATTAATTCTGATTTCATCCCATAGATTCCTTTATTTTGCCTCTTTCAATTCTATACAATCCTTATGATGAATTATATTTTTCTCCCAGGCTCCTTTGCGATACATTATATATCCAAAAATACATATTATAAGATTGCTAAAACTCATAGAAAACCATATGCCTACAGAACCTATATTTGTAAAATTCTTGAATAGTAATATCATAGGAAGTCTCACAAACCAAAGTCTTCCCACTTCCATCTCCATAGAATATTTAGTATGACCCGATCCCTGAAATACCCCTTGCAATACACTGAATATACCCATAAGTGGCATAGACCATGCTATATATTGCAAATATGTTATCCCCTCTAAAATTACCATCATGTCATCCTTAGACTGCATAAAGAAACCTATGATTTGTTTATCAAAAGCTAATAATACAATTAACCCTAAAACAGAAAAACCGATGGTAAGCTTTATGGCTTTTACAAAGGCTTCCTTCGCTCTTTTAAGTTGGTTACACCCTAGATTTTGACCTATAATAGACGTAAGGGCTGCTCCTATTCCCATGGCTGGTTGAATTACAAGAGATGTAATTCTATTTACCATAGCAAAAGCTGCTAGTGTAGCTGTGCCATAGGATACTATAAAACCATTTAAAACCATAAATCCTAAGGCTGAACCAGATTGTCCAATAGATGATGGAAGGGCAACTGATATGATTTTCTTAATTATTTCTCTATCAAATCTAAAGTTCTTAAAAGAAGGTTTTACCTTAGATGATCTTCTCATCAATACATAAATTCCAGCTATTGCTAAAACAGCCTTTGACAATAGAGTTGCTATAGCTGCTCCTGCGATTCCCATATTAAATGTAAATATAAATATTGGGTCTAAAATCATATTAAGAACCGCACTAATTGCACTAAGGACAGTTGGAAATACTGTATTTCCCTCTGCATTCATTATGGAGTTAAAGTTAAAAAATAAAAACATAAAAGGCATATCTAAGAAGGTAATTCTTAGATATATTATACTATTTCTTGCGAGTTCCCCTGTACCCCCCATTACTCTTACAACAAAGGGAGATATTATATATCCTACTATAGCAAATAGTATTGAAGATAAAAAAGATACTACCAAAAGCTGACTTGCATACTTATTAGCCTCTTCATATTTATCAGCTCCTATAAACTGAGAAATGATAGATGTACCTGCTATAGATAAGCCCATTCCGATAGATATAAATAAAAAATTAACTGGCCAAACAAACCCTGTAGCTGCAAATTCTACTGATCCAATTTTACTTACCCATAATCCATCAACTAAATTATATAGTGTTTGTATTAAATTATTTATCATAATAGGAATTGCTAAGACACCTATTACTTTGTATAAGTTATCATTTAAAATAAAATTTCTTTTATTCTTAACCATGTTCCCTCCTAAATCACATTTAAATTTGTTATTACTACTATATATATTATATACCATAGATACTATAAATTTCTATAAAAAGCTTAGGATGTCGAAATATATTTTTTTCTAAATAAAACAGTGTATATTTCATGATTTTAAATTCATCATCATATACACTGTTCATTTATTTTTATTTATACTATTTTACATATTATAAAATAAATTTTGTGAAGGATACTCAGCATCACAAGTAACATCTATTCCCAGTTTTCTAAATATTTGCTCGTCACCAGTACTTAGAATAGTAGTAGAGTGAGCTTGACACCCTTTAAGCTTTATAAGTTTTTCTAAAGCAACTTGAGCCATAGGATTAGTAGCAGCACAAATGCTAAGGGCAATCAGTATTTCTTCTGAATTTAAAGATGTATTATTACTTCCTAAAGCATTGGTTTTCAAACTTTTTATAGGTTCTAATACCACTGGTGAAATTAAATGAATCTCATCAGATATGTTAGCTAGGTACTTTACTGCATTTAAAATAGCTGCTGAAGATGCATCCATTAGCTCTGAACTTCTACCTGTTAAAACAGTACCATCTTCAAGTTCTAGAGCTACTACAGGGCAGGCATCATTTTTGTTTGCTTCTAATTTAAGCTTACTAGAATATTCTCTAGCAGGAATGACTACTTTTCTATCCTCTGGTTTAAGATTTAAACTTTCCATAATTATTTTAATTCTTTGAAAAACCTCTGCATCTACATATCCTTTTTTATATTCAACACTAGTTTTAAAGTATCTTCTAATTATCTCCTGTATAGAAGCTTCCTTAACAACTTCATCATCAGTAATTCCAAATCCTACTCTATTAACTCCCATATCTGTTGGTGATTTATATATAGATTCTTTTCCAGTTATCTTCTCAATAATCCTCTTTATAACTGGGAACATCTCAATGTCTCTATTATAGTTTACTGCAACCTCATTGTATGCATCAAAGTGAAAAGAGTCTATCATATTTACATCTTTAAGATCAACAGTAGCTGCTTCATAGGCAATATTTAAAGAATGTTTCAAAGGCACATTCCATACAGGGAAAGTTTCGAATTTAGAATATCCAACAGCATTTCCTCTTTTATTCTCATGGTATAATTGATTTAAACAAGTAGCCAATTTCCCGCTTCCTGGTCCTGGTGCTGTTACTACTACTATTGGCTTAGTAGTTTCTATATATGGATTCCTTCCATAGCCCTCGTCGCTTACGATAGTTTCAACCTCTGTAGGATAACCTTTAATAGCTTCATGCTTATAAACTTTAATACCTCTACGTTCCAATTTATTTATAAAGATATTAGTAGCTGGTTGACCACTATAACGAGTTATAACCACACTATTTACCTGTAAATCATATCCTCTAAGATCATCAATTAATCTTAGTACATCCATGTCGTATGTAATTCCAAAATCGCCTCTTATCTTATTTCTTTCAATATCACCAGCATATACACAGATAATTATTTCTGCCTTTTCTCTAAGCTTATGAAGTAACTTTATTTTTGCATTTTCATCAAAGCCTGGCAAAACTCTTTTAGCATGCATATCAAATAATAGTTTTCCTCCAAATTCTAGATAAAGCTTATCATAATTATTTACTCTCTCTAAAATATATTTTGATTGTTCTTCCAGATATTTTTCATGATCAAATCCAATTTTCATCTTTACACCTCATCCTAATAATAAAACATACATATTATTATTACATATTTTCATCATTAGTAAAACCTAAATTAAAAATTTTTAATTTTTTTGTTAATTCTAAATTTGATGTTTATGATTTATTTCTGGATTTTATGCATTTAAAATTTCTGCTTTTAACTCCTCCATTAATTCCTTTACTGTAACTATACTTTTTATCCTATGGGCATTGTCTCCACAAAATACTAAAGCTTCATCCATATTTCCCTTAACACCATTTATTAGTGCTTCACTAATGCAATAAGGAGTTTCTTTTGGATTACAGTGAGATATACATCTATAGCATTTTTCCACTTTCAATTTCCCTTTAAAAGTATTCTCTACAAATGGATTACATATAGCTCTTCCTGGTAACCCTACAGGACTATCTACTATAACTATATCATCTTCTTTTGAATCAACATAAGCCTTCTTAAAATTTTCTGATGCATCACATTCTACTGTTGCTACAAATCTAGTTGCCATTTGAACTCCATCTGCACCTAGTTTTAGGTATTTAGCTATATCTTTTCCATCGTATATACCTCCAGCCACTACTACTGGAATTTCCTTATTATACTTTTCTCCATAAATTTTAGTTTCATTAATTATATCTACTACTTCTTTATCAAAGGCTTCTTCAGTCATATTTATATTTTCTTTTTTAAATCCTAAATGTCCTCCTGCTCTTGGTCCTTCAACTATAACCATGTCAGGGGCTACTTTATCATGTCTATCCCAAAGCTTCAAAATAACTTTGGCTGACTTTAAAGAAGATACTATTGGTGCAATTTTTACTGAAAAACCTTTGATTAACTTTGGTAATTCCATTGGTATTCCAGCTCCTGAGATTATAATATCCGCACCCCCTTCTATGGCTGCCTTAACATGCTCTTTATAATTATTCATAGCGACCATTATATTAACTCCAATAACTCCTCCATCAGTAGCTTTTTTTGCTAATAAAATTTGTTTTTTTAAAGCTCTAATGTTTGCAGCTAAATTATTACTTTCAAAGTCCTCTTCATCATATCCTACTTGTGCTGCAGATATAACTCCGATTCCTCCTTCATTAGTCACTGCTGATGCTAGTTTTGATCTAGAAACTCCTATCCCCATTCCACCTTGAATTATAGGCATAGGTACAAATATATTTCCTATCTTAAGACCTTTTATATTCATAAAAACACTACCTTTCAAATTAAGATATTTTACTTTGAATTTCAAATACTTTGATAATCAAAGTTTATTTTATTATAAGCCATTTTAATAATTGATGCAATAAGTATCCTAGTGGAATATATATATAATTAACTCATTCTTCATAAAAAATCTACTATTATATTTATAAAGGAATACAAAAATAAAAGAACTATAACATAAAATCATATGTATAGCTCTTATTCTTAATATTTTTCTTTATTTATTGAATTTTACCTTTTAAAATACCATTTATCTTTTTAGAAGTATCATCTATAAACTTATCCATTTCCTCTTCATTAAGATATATAAAATTCTCCTTAGTTTCTTCATTATCTCCTAAATAATATTCTGTTATATACTTAACTTGCTTCATTAAAGCCCCTTTAGGAAAATAATCTATATAATCCGGTACCTCGTCTATATTTTTGAATATAGTATGAAAAATAAAATTAGGATTTATTTCTAAATATAAAAAATCTAATCCATACCAATCCTTTTTTATGGTCCAAATAAAACTTGCATCCTCTTTTAATTTTTTATTATATAAAGCATTTTTCTTTTTTTCATTGAAAAACTTAGACCATTCAATATCTGTAAGCAAGTGTATATAATATCCAAGGACATAAGAATATTTTGAGTATTCCATCAAATTATTTTTTAGATACCTATCAAAAAACCTCTCTGCATCTATATTATTTTCTTCATTAATCCAATGAGTAATTTTTTTTGGTGGATTGAAGCTACTCCAATCTTCATTCGGAACTCCAGAATCTGGACCAACATTTCCAAGTATAAATGCTATAGAATCTAAATCATCCATATTCTTCAATATGTTTTCTGCAATTCTAAGATGAGCTATCCAAGTTGCCATTAAACCCCTCCTTCTTGTACTATCCTACGACTTCTTGTTCATTAACTATAGTTTTTTTAGACTTTTTGGCTATAGCCATCATAAGACCTAAAGCTATTGATAAGAAAGCCGAAGCAACTACTCTATACTGTGGTGGCATTAAAAATACAAGGGTATGACATGGAATCCAGAAAAATGGAATTGTTTTTAACATACTAAACCCTATGAGCATATTAAAATCAATTTCTTTAACCAAATCATTTATAGTTACCTTTTTCATCCCTCTATATTTAACATCAATATATAAATCACAAAACTTATGAAATAAAAACATAAAAGGTGCAAAAGTAATATTCATCATAGCACTTGTTAAAAATGCATGTCCAAACTTTGAGCTATGGAAAGGTAATCTGCCTATATCTTGTGCAGCTAACACTCCTTCTGAATATAGTGTAAAGGCTAAAGTTATCATCATTCCAATTATTCCCCATATAATTGCTTTAAAAATTAATCCTTTAGTCTTTTGCCACTGTCCATGTAAAATTCTAGCTCCCAACATGTCTCCCATGGTAGCTAAAACAAAGAATTTAAAAAAGCCACTTATATATGGATATGCTTGTGTCATAGCCATAAATACTTCTCTAGTTGTTGGAACTACTAAAACTGCAGCCCATAAAAGTAATAAACCTCCCCATAAGTAATCCCCTAATTTCATTTGATTATTCTCCCCTTTTCTACTGTATCTTTTAAAATTTGTTATTTAATAAATATTATAACGTTTTCAATTCCATTTATCTACAATAAATTTTCATTTTTCAGAAACTTTTTATAAGTTGAAAATCTAGCTTAGTTATGTTACCATATTATTACATTTATATTCATATTTTACATGTTATTTCATTGAAGTATATTTAATTCTTTAATATTAAATAAAGTCTATAGGAGGAATATATGAACAATTCAATAAAGGACATATATCTTAAATACATTAGAATAAGTAAATTAAATAAATATATAAAATTGGAGTCAAAAGAAGATTTTAGAAATCTCTTTGCAAAAATGAAATGGGTTAGTTCTCAATGTAAACCTATTGTTCCTTTTTTTATTTCTACAATAATAATCAATTCTGCATTATCTTTAATTGGAGTTTATAATGCTATAATATCAAAATCTCTTATAGATGCTGCTATTAGTGGTAAAACTTCAACGGTTATTCAATGGCTCATTGTAATGGCCACTATAATGTTTGGAAGAATGCTCATATCTCCTATTACCTCATTTATGAGTACTAGGGCATCTACTAGACTCAATCAAGGTATGCAAAGTAAGCTTTATAAACATCTTACCTATAGTGAATGGATTGAACAATCAAAATTTCACAGTGTTAGCTTGCTTACTAGAATCACATCGGATGTAGGGACAATATCTTCAACAATATTAGGTACTATTCCTAGCATTATATCTCTGCTAGTAACTTTTATAGCTTCCTTTTCTACTCTTATTTATTTTGCTCCATCCGTAGCAATTGTAGCAGTGATAGTAGGTCCTATATTGCTTTTAATTAGTCGTTCCTTTGGTAGAAAACTAAAAAAACTATATAAAGAAATACAAGAAGAGGATATAAAATATCGCTCTTTCATTCAAGAATCTATTCAAAACTTAATGATAGTTAAAACCTTTTGTATGGAAAAATTTAATGTAGACAAACTCCATCTAATACAAAAAAAAAAATATGAGTTAGCTATGAGAAATACTAAACTTAGTGTTCTTTCAGGGATGTCCATGGGATTTTGTTCTACCATTGCTTATTTCTCTATATTTTGTTGGGGGGCTTTAAACATTTCAAAGGGATTGGGAACATATGGTACTTTTACTGCTATGATACAACTCTACAGTAATATTCAAGGTCCTATTTCTGGACTTGCTAACACTTTTCCAGCCCTTATAGGGTGTATCTCAGCTACTGAAAGACTTATGGAGATTGAAGAAATCTCTCTTGAAGATGTCAATGTTCCAAGTATTCCCGAGTCATTTAAGTCTCCCTATATTAAGTTTAAAAATGTATCTTTTAGTTATAGGGAAGGAAACCCTGTAATAAATAATGTAACCTTTAACATAGCTCCTGGAGAAATTGTAGCCTTAATTGGTCCCTCTGGAGAAGGTAAAACAACCTTAATAAGACTTTTACTATCGCTTATTCACTGTGATGAAGGAGAAATTACCCTAGGAAGCTATAACATAAGAAACAGTGATGAAATAGTTTTAAATAGAAATCATAGGGAACTTATTTCTTATGTGCCTCAAGGAAACACTCTCTTTTCTGGAACCATAGAGGATAATCTTCGCTACGGTAAAGATGATGCTAATTCAGATGACATTGAAGAAGCCGCAAAAGCAGCCTATGCCTTGAAGTTTATAAACAAATTAGAAGATAACTTTCATACCTTAATAGGTGAAAAAGGTAGTGGAGTTTCAGAAGGTCAAGCTCAAAGGCTAGCTATAGCAAGAGCTCTACTAAGAAAAAGACCAATTTTAATCCTAGATGAGGTAACTTCATCTTTAGATGTTGATACAGAACTCAATGTCCTTAAATCAGTAAAAGAACTAGAACATAAACCAACCTGTATTATAATAACCCATAGACCTTCTGCATTACCTATCTGTGATAGAATTTTAAAACTTGAAAAAGGAACGCTGAAAGAGATTGAGAATAAAGTTATACTAGAAACTGCAGTAAATCAATAAATAAGCCACCAATGAAATTTTTAGGATTTCATTGGTGGCTTTACTCATATGTTACACTAATTCATCTTTTCCATCCCAAAGTTGAAAATTTAGCTACCACTGCATATCCACTTCTATTCTCTCCACCTGTAATAAAGTAAGACCCACACCGTGTCCATGCATGTGCTACCATCTCATTTTTTTCATTCTTTTTAACCCCTAGATAAATTGTAGTTGGTATTCCCTTTCCTCTCATCATTCTTTGTGCAGTAAGAGCTTTAATAAGGCACTTACTTTCCCATGGCGTATATCGTGAAGCACTAATAACTGCCCACTTTATGTCTCGCGCTATTCTATATGAATTTATATCTACCTCATCAGGCGACTCTTCTTTTACATTACCCAATCTCTTCCTAAGTTTATTAAAAGGTACAAAGATTATTAAAGTCCTATATATTCCTGTATATATATAAGCTTCTAGAAATTTCAACTTAATACTCCAATCTAAAATAGCAAAGGTTCTAATCTTTCTAGTTAATACTGATAAGCTCTGCATTTTTAAGTTTTCCTAAAAATTCTACTACATTTTCTTTACACTGACTCTTTTCAACCTGAAACTCTCCAAGCAATGTATTAATAATATTATTAACAGTAGAAGGCTCTTTAATAATCTCCCATATTCTACTTCCAACCTGGTTCATCATAAAATATTGACCTTTTTCTAAATTCATCATAACCACTTCACCATCTAAATCTGTAGCATCAATATCAGAGTTTCTTGTAATCTTAGAATTTAGTGTCATCTCCATGTTTTCATTAATTTCAGCAGATTTAACTTTAAGTTCTTTAATCTCCATCTCTCTCATCCTCTCAAATATAATTATAAATTTAACCCATATAATATTATGCTATTTATAAATGTAACTATAACTCCAATTATTAATATGAATTAACTTAAAAATTTACATATCCCTAAACCCTTTTTTCTCTTTAAATATCTCCTCAATAATTTCTATTTGATCATCCACCGTGTACTTATCCCTAGGCCTTGTAATTCTATAAAACTTAGCTTTTTGAGCGATCTCTATACAGTTTTTGAAATACTTAGGAGTCATACCTTCCATAGATCCTATATATTCATTTCTATATATATTTTTAATAATCTTATTAAGCTTTTCTACTCCCCTTATCTCTTCCACTCTTACATTATCAACCTCACCCATATCAAGCTCACAAATTGCTGTTAGTGGAAACTTTTCTTTAGAAAACCCATGAAAATCTGGAACTATATACTTTATCTTTCCATCAACATGAAAGCAAGGATAAGATTCTTTAACATAACACATATTCTCTAAAGCATCAAAGCATAGTTTATGGTAAGGAAAGCCTGGTTCAATGACTATTTTATTATCAAAACTTAATGCAGCTACATCATCTGCTACAAAATTATAGCCTTTTTTTACAAGTGCTGTAGTCAATGTCGACTTTCCAGCCCCCCTTTCTCCTGTAAATATAATAGCCTTTCCATTTATGACAACGGTGCCTCCATGAATAGCTGTTGACTCCCTTTGAAGTAGGAGAAACCCTAAGACACTTCCCATTATATAAACTTTCATAAGACTTTTATCACAATTCTCACAGGGATCTACTATCACAGTATTTCCATTTTCAATACAATAAGTAGCCACATGGTCTATATGAAACCAAACATGATCCTTTGTTACGTGAATACTTTTTCCCTCTTTAATTTCTTCTAAAATGTTATTGGGAGTTTGTCCATATAATATAGTTACAATGTCTTTATCTATAAAATCTTCATTTCTTTTAGGGAATTCTAGAATTTCTATATTGGAATCTATATTAAGTCCATATACTCTATAGAAATACTTTTTATCTATATACATACTTTCATTAAATCCTTTCTGGCATTCTATGTTTCTAATATTTCCTTAAATCAAGACACCTATATCAAGCTTTATTTTGATATAGGTATCTTGGACAAAAATTATGATTGTTTTGGTGCACTTCCATGATTTTTAGGATGCCATCTATTGTGATTGTAACACCACACCCAATCTGGATGATCAGCGGGTTGAATATTAGGATTAGTGTAATCTTCATTATTAAATTTAATACTCATTGGTTCTTGCCAATTACAAAAATCAATATATTCAGTTTCATTTGTATCACTAGCAGCTAGTTGTAATAATATTGGTTTCTTCCACTCTCTTTTCATTTTTTTCCTCCTTCTATTTAAATATCATCTATATACACATATTGTTTTATGTGTATAATTTTACCATCTTATTGTTTAAGATTCAATAGATGAGTTTATTATTTAAACCTATATTTGATAAAAATCTTTGCATGAAATCTGTTATTCATTACATGCTTTTTTCTAATTACTTTATATAATGTATTTAATAAACTATTACTTTTAAATTAACAAAACTAGCATTATTCTTTAATATCCATCATAATTAATTTATATAATTAATTTACATTTATTTACTTTTATAGTAACATATTATAGTAGGGAGGTGAAAAGATGAAAACTTGGAACAAACCAGAATTAACAAATTTAAGTGTTACTGAGACTAAAGATACAAACCCCACATTTTGGAACCCACTTATAGGTGCATGTAAAAATCCTGCTGGTGCAGGCAATAATTGTCCATTAACTTGGGAAAGAGATTGTAAATATTATGAACTACTTAGCTTAGATCTTTGTACTGGATATGGAAAATGTACAAAAAAAATTCAACCAACTCCTCCAGATCCTCAAATTCCAACATCATAAGTTAAACATAAATATAGATAAGAAAGCCTATGCCTTCTTATCTATATTTATTTATTCGGTATAAATTACAAAATATTCATTATTAAAATATATTGGATTTAGAATTTTTGCGTTTCCATTTATAGTATTTCGAATATCATTAAATTCAAATAATCCTTTCTTTATGGTAGTTCCGCTAAAAATATACGGAGATGAGTTTTGGTTAAATACGTTTTCTCTTAAGGTAACTTTTCCGTTGGGATTACTATAGGTAGTATCAAACATATTTAAAACAGAATTACTACTGCTATTATTAACTTCATTATTATTAAATATAAGGTTTTTCATTTTTCCTGCTGACAGCTTTATGAAATCATCAGATGAAGAACTCATTTCTATAATATTATTCCCAATCTCTAATACTGTTGAACTTCCCCATGTTTGGGTAAGAAGGTTACAATCTATTATCTTGCATTTATTCAAAATAATAGTTCCTGTATTTCCATGGGTTCTTACTATAGATTTGGAAATGATACATCCATTCATTGAAGCATTTAATAGTAATGTTAAAACGCTATCTTCAATAATACAACTATTAAGTTCAGCATTTAAATAGCATTGTTTCATTTTCAAACTGCAATCTTTTAAATTTCCAACAATTCTCACATTTATAGTTCCATCACTAGTAACTATTGAGTTAAAAATTATATCTTCCTCAGTCATTCTATCAATACTGCTATTTATAAAAGTTTCTCCATAAACATAAGGTCTTTCAGTCACTATAGTATTTCTTGGTTGCAATCTTAAATTACTATTTATAAACTGATTTTCTTTACTTTCAATTTTAGATGAATATTCATAGATTACAGAATTAGATTTAAATATATTTTTAATAAATTTATAATTAGTTGTTCTTCCCCACATATATACCATTCCTGTAAATTCATTTCCTTCAAATATAATATTATCTCCTGCGCAAGTAACTATATCTCCTGATTTATTCCCCATAAATTTATTATTTTCAACTTTAATATCCTGCATTAGATCCCATCCATCTTCAAAGTCAATAGCATAACCAGGTGCTTGACCTCCATTATTTTCAAAAATATTATTTTCTATAGTCCATTGCTGACCTCCACAAAATGCAATTCCTAAACTTCTATTATTTGAAATGTTGCAATTCCTTAAAATCATATTAGTAGGCGGCTCAAAATTACTAATCCAACCTACATAGCCTAAATTACTAGCTATATCTATCTGTGGAAATACAAATCTCACATAGACTGCTCCTTCTGGTATAATAACCTTTCTAAACTGAAGGCACTTCTCTGAAGAAATAAACTGATTATTTCTATCATAGAAATAAGATATATATTGGGGTTGCTTTATATAAGGATACCCTTGATATCCTAAAGTATATCCAAACTCAAATTTCCCGTTACAAGCTGAAATGTTATAAGCTTTAGTCCTAGAAACAATGTTACTTTCAATAATTTCTCCTTTTAGATTTATATCTCCAATCTGAAAATCTTTTACATAAACAGTATTATACCTATTTTTATTGTTACCGCTATTAGTAGCAACGCCATAACCTGGTACATTGATCACTGAAATATTATCTATAATACAATCAAAACCACCATTTACTACTAATCCACATCCCCACTCATGAGTTCCCGGTACTGTAATATAATCATGGGTTTCTTTATCTCCTTCTAAAATTCCATTGGTAAATATAAGGTTTTCTGCTCCATCTTCAAAGCTAACAATAGAATATCTTTCTAGTGCATTACTGTTAATTTTTAGAGTAGAACCATTTAAATCTATAGTTATATCTTTTAATTTAATTACTATTGGATTATTTTCATCTATTAAATAAATACCCTTTGGAAAGATTATCTTTTTATACTTTAGTGATGATGACATGAATTCTAAGGCTTTATTAATACCTTTAGATGTTTCTATAGGTGAAGTTCCATCGTTTTTAATATTAAAATATTTCAAATCAATAATATACTCAGTACTTTCCTTCTTCCTATACTTGAAATCTATAACTACATTGGGATTTTCTATAGTTAATATTACTTTTACTTTACTCTCGGTAATTAGATCATAACCTTCTATTGACTTTGCTTCATAATTATATTCTCCCATATCAATATTCTCTATATTAATAGAAGGTATTAATTTTTCATTTGTATCAATATTTATATAGTTAATTTCTATACATCCATAAATAGGCTCTGGTATATCCTTCTTATTATAATAAAATGTTATAGTATAATTTTTTATGAAGAAAATCACAAATAAAAAGATAGTGCCTTTTATTGGAGTATATCCATTAATATCTTTAGCTTTGTATATATATAATCCCGTCTTTACATTTTCATAAATATCTTTGGAGTATATTAATGCCTTAGTCTCATTATCTCTATATTCTATAGTAACTGTACTACTCATATCTTTTCTCCCTTTGGACTTTAATTTATACTATAGACTTGTCCTATAATATAATATTCAATTATTGGGATTAGTGATATAATTCTATACCCTATAATTCCATCCATTTCAGTAATTTATTTTTCTTTACAGAAATAGAAGCTCCCCTTATTATAAACTTACTCTTTTCAATAAAGGAATATTCTTTTCTAAACAAACCTGCTATTAAGTGGTGAAACCATGCTATAGGGATTAATATTTTACATATCTTTGCATAATTATATTTATATGACATACATTCTACCCTAGGAAACATAAAACGTATGTATCTCTTTATGGCTCCTAAAGTGGCATTATTATCTTTACATTCATAGTTAAAAGCAATTTGATTACCGAAGGCATTTACCACGTCCTTTTTTCCATAAACTCCACCCTTTAAAATTTCATCTATGAGCAAATTAATATATTTTACTTGATCCAATTTAATATTTATTAATTCATTAGGAACTTTCATGTGAAATAATCTATTACATAATAAAAAAATTATAACGTTAAACTTTTCAAAACCATATTTCTTGGATTTGTCTAAGAAACTTATCCATGAAATTTCATTTCCCTTATTTTCTACTAATAATACTAAGTCACAAAGCTGTCTTAACCCAAATCCATTGGCAGCTAAATGAGATGCCATATGCATACATAGGTGTAAAGCTAAATCTTCATAGCAAAGAGATTTTACTTCTGAGTCACCTACATTAATTTTTATAGAATTATTCCATACGTCTTCTTCAAATTTATCAAGATCAATACTAAATCCATCTCTCTTAACAATATGCCAGTGTACTTCTATAATAGGAAAAGTATAATGATAAAATACTATATGATGAGATGAAGCATGATCCTCTAATTGGCTATAACCCAAGTCTAATAAAATACATTTAACTTTTTTCAAATCTTCTTTATGAACTAATATATCTGCATCATTCATATCCCTTTGTTCTGGGTGAGGATAAAAATTCCTTACCACTAGTCCCTTTAATACAATTACAGGAATTTCTTCGTCATTAAACCTACTAAATATTTTAGCTAAATTATATATATTTCTCAGTTGTTTTGTTCCAGTATGAAATACTGATATCTGAAGCTTTTTTAGCAATTCACAATCTAGCTGTGATATCATATCTTTTTCACTTAAAGATGAATAAATTATTCCCTCCACTTTATGTAATTGGGCTATAGTTAATATTTTATCCCAATTAACGTTATTATATAATCTATATGTTATTTTCCCCCTGATTGAATGAGACAATAATTCTATGAATTCACTCTGTGTATTGTCCATAATTACACTCCTAACTATATTAAATTTACGTTCTTTATAATTCACCTTTACTTTGAATTTATGTTAATATATGTATTACACAACAATTGTAACATATTTACAATTATGTGAACACCTTTATTCTTCATGGTTAGATATTTCCCTCTAAAAAAGTTACCCAACCTTAGTTGAATAACTCTAAATTTAATTTATGAAATATAATATATCTGAAATATTTCTCTCTCCATTAAAATCTGAAGGTTCATTTATAACTTCACCATTAAAATATAATGTAGATGAGCCTCCTCCATCTAAGTTATATGCAAGGTTGCAACCTAACTTTTGAAATTCAATTGCTAAATCATAACAACTCATCCCCTTGGACCTAATACTTCTTCCATCAACCACAATTATTACATATTCTAATGATCCTTTTTGACCAATAGCTGTGCGCGGTTGCATATCTTCCTTATACCATGTATCTCCATAATCAACAATGTTACCATCTTTAATTAGATCTGGACCAAAGTCATAGGTATGCCTTGCACCCAAACTCAATAATTCTTCTGCATTCTTCTTTCCATACTCATATATTTTAAAGTTTCCTTCCTTATCTATAACCAATGGAGCACAATCTAAATCAGTACCTCTGTATACTACACCATCTCTTATTACATATCCTGATGTATTAAATCCACAAGCTGCAC
The DNA here is from genome assembly GCF_002295255.1 of Clostridium sp. UBA871. Taxonomy (NCBI): domain Bacteria; kingdom Bacillati; phylum Bacillota; class Clostridia; order Eubacteriales; family Clostridiaceae; genus Clostridium; species Clostridium sp. UBA871. The sequence goes on from NZ_DBFV01000007.1 coordinate 55,224, forward strand.
CATTAATAGCAAGAATAGCATTATGCCTGTTGGCTATAGAAGATGTTTTCTCTTTTATATTTAAGGAAAAAATGTCTCCTGAAAAAGCAGAATTAAGCTGACTTTGATTTTTTATCTTTACTGTTGTAATCCAATATCTAAGGTTTGGGTTAACTTTTACTATAGGTTCAATGATGATCATCATTGTAGGTGACCCATACTTCCTAATCCCTGTTTCATTATCTATTTTAACATATGTATCAGATGGAAATTCATCAAGCTCTACCTGAGAAATAACTTCACTATTTAATGGAGTATAATTATATAAACTAGCAACTAAAAATAGTAATATCCCTATTAAAATAGCAGATAATATTATTGTGATAATCTTTCCAACATCTAGATTACTTAATAATTTTGAGTTCCTCTCATTCATAATATCTCCTCTTGTAATACTTATACTAATATAAATATGTGCAATTATTGTTAATTATAAACAAAAGGACCAATTAATTTAAAACTAATTAGTCCTTTTGTTTATATTATTTTAGTTATTTTTTCATTTGTATTGCTAACTTTCTTAACCTCTGGTAATGATACATGACCCCACCAACGATGAGTCCATGCTACTTTCTCTATTTCACTTTCTTCAGGTATAATTTCAAAATTCAATGCTCTTTCTACTCTATCAACGTCGGTATATGAACCATATTGATTCATTTGTGTTAATAATAATATAGCACTATATTTTCCTGGAGCTAGTGTACTTATATCCAAATTAAATATATCATCATACATGATGCCTGATTTTGCATTTACAAAAGGCTTGGAATAGCTTACACCAACTGGTGTATTATCTGAAAATAAGACTTCAACTCTCAGTCTTAAATTAAACAAATCTTTACCAGCTTTCCATTTCATTTTAAAGGTAATAGATTCTTTAGAAGTAAATATACAATCTTTATTATTTAGTATTTGCGTACTTATAATAGTTGCACTTTGCATAATATGTGATTGCCTTTTTTGGTTTTCAAGATTCATTAGTGGGGTAGTATTAAAATTATTATTCATATAAACTTTTATTCCATCATCTACATCACCATCAAAGATAATTTTTCCATGGTCTAAAACTATTACCCTACTACAAAGCTGTTGTATTGTCCTCATACTATGGCTTACATAAAGTATTGTTCTTCCCCCATCTGCTATATCCTCCATCTTTCCTAGACATTTTTCTTGAAATCTCATGTCCCCTACCGCTAATACTTCATCAACTATGAGAATATCTGGATCAAGGTGAGCTGCTACTGCAAATGCAAGCTTTACATGCATTCCACTTGAATATCTTTTTACTGGTGTATCAAGAAATTCACCTATTTCTGAAAATTCTACTATATCCTTAAACTTAGCCTCTATCTCCTTTTTTTTCATGCCTAAGATAGACCCATTTAAATAAATATTTTCTCTTCCTGTTAATTCTTGATTGAATCCTGTTCCAATTTCTAAGAGAGAAGAAATCCTACCTTTTATTTTAATTTCTCCCTCCGTTGGAAGTGTAATTCTAGAAAAAACTTTTAAAATAGTAGATTTTCCAGCTCCATTATGCCCAATTATTCCAATTCTTTCACCTCTATTAACGGTAAAATTAATATCTTTCAATGCCCAAAATTCATTACCAGATGACATTTTATTCTTCTTACTAAATGCTCCTTTAATAGAGTTTAAAAGAACAGCTATAAAAGTATCACTTTTATCTTGATTAGATAACAACCTATACTTTTTACCAATCCCTTCAACCCTCAAAACTTCCTGAACCATATAAATCCTCCTAAATTACATCAGCAAAAGTATCTTCAAACTTTATAAAAAATTTTACTCCTAATGTTAATCCTATTAATGAAATAACAATTGAAAAAATTAATGCTGGAACATATATCCTTGCTGATGGCATAATGCACCATCTAAACCCTTCAATCACTCCAACTAATGGATTAATGGAATATATTAATCTTAGATTGGTTGGTATCACTGAACTTGTATATGCAACTGGAGACAAATACATACCAAATTGCAATATTACTGGTATTATATATTTTATATCCCTATATTTTACATTAAGTGCAGAAAAAAATAAGCCAAATCCTAAGGCTATTGTGAAAGCTAAAATAATAAAACATGGAAATAATAATATTTTTATTGGAGGTAAGTATCCAGTGAAAATCATTATAATTAATAAAACTAATAATGAAATAACAAAATCTATAAACGCTGTAACCACAGAAGATATAGGTAATGTAAGCCTTGGAAAGTATATTTTTTTAATCATATGACCATTATTAACTAGACTATTAGATACACCATTGAATGCTGCAGAAAAAAAATTCCATGGTAAAAGCGCTGAATACACCATAATTGCGTAAGGAACCCCATTCTCTGAGGGCATATTTGCTAATCCTCCAAATACAAATGTCATGATTATCATTGAAAATATTGGCTGAAAAATAGCCCAGAGTACCCCTAGTGCAGTTTGTTTATATCTAACTATAATATCCTTCCATGATAAAAATGTTATAACTTCTCTATATTTCCACAGTTCTTTCAATCTCTTTTTATGAGATGGTTTACCTGTTATTAAAATTACCTCATTCATAGTATTTCCCCCTTTAATTGTAAGTACTTATTATACAAATTTGAATTTATACAAAATAGTACCCACATACATTTTTCTTTAAAGCTAAATAAAGGACATTTTAATAAATATAATAATTCTGACGCAAATAATTTTTTATATGTTTTTATATGTGTATTATCCATATTCAATAGATTAAACGCTTTTTTATAGCAATTAAAAAACTTAAAACAAATGTATACTGAGCTTTATTATATAAGTTAATATTTCTTATTTCTTTAAAGAATTTTATTCTATCTTTATATGCATATGCTGCATCAAAATTTTTTAATGTAAATTTACCATTTGTAATTCCCTCTTCATTTTGATAATGATAATACAAGGGATAGTTAATATATACAGTATTTTTACTATTAAATAATACTTTATGAATTACAAATTCATCTTCATGTATTTTACCATAAGGATATCTTATATTTTCAAATATGTTTTTATGATATAACTTATTCCAAGCTGTAACAAACTTAACTCCATTCTCCTTATGCATCTCATTTAATGCTTCAACATTATTAAATTTATTTATATTTAATATTTTAGGAATTTCATATTTTTCTATGCTCTTATTATTCACCATATCATAGTCACAAAATGCAATATCAGCCTGATAATCAATTATAGTATTATATAATATATCATACATATTTGGATGTATGTACTCATCACTATCTACAAATCCTATGTATTCACCCTTTGCTATATCTAACCCTGAATTTCTTGCTGAAGAAACTCCTTCATTATTTTTGTGTATAACTCTTATTCTTTTATCCTTTGTAGCATAATCATCGCATATTTTACCACAATTATCTGGTGAACCATCATCTACAAGTATTAGTTCAAAATCTTTAAATTTTTGATTAAGAATTGAATTAATACATCTATTAATATATTTTTCTACTTTGTATACTGGTACTATGATACTTATTTTACACATACACACCCACCTATAAACTATTAAATTTAAACCTAATATAATTTATTATAAATTTAAATATATCTTTATAATTAAAAACAGTTAGTTTTCTTAGACTTTTTTTTATTTTTGTAAAATTCTTCAACAAGAATTTTATAGGATACCTATAGAGTATATCTATATAAAAATTTTTTAAATATATTACCCCATTATCAAACTCATATCTATAATCAATACTTAAATCTTCTTGTATAATGTAATCTTTTATTCTAATATATCCCCAAAGTAAATCTAATATCTTCTCATTTTTACTACCAGTTGTTGAATCTGACCTAATCAAATAATTATACCCTATATGCTTTGCCACACTCACTTTACTAGACTTTAAAAATAACTTAGGTATTAACTCTAAATCTTCATAATACTTGCCTTCATAAAATAATAAGTTATTATTTAAAAATAGCTCTCTTCTAAATAATTTATTCCATGGATGTGCTCTTTTTAAAATGTCACTAAAAATTATATCTTTAGGAATATACTTATATCTTACAATTCCACCTTCATCTACCTCATTTACACCAGTTAAACACATATCAGCATCATTATATACACATGTTTCATAAAGAATCTTATACATATCAACCTCTATCCAATCATCACTATCAACAAATCCTATATACTCACCTCTTGCAATATTTATACCTGCGTTTCTTGCTGTTGACTGTCCTCCATTTTCTTTATGAATCACTATAACCCTTTCATCTAATTCACCATATTCATCACACATTTTACCAGAACTATCTGTTGATCCATCATCTATAAGAATAAGTTCAAATTCCTTAAAAGTTTGATTTAATATGGAATCAACACATTTATGAATATATTTTTCAACATTATATACAGGCACTATTATACTTATTTTAGGATTCATATTATTTTTCCTTTCAATTAATATAGTTACATAGTTTACTAACTTCACATGTTGTATCTATCTTCTCCCTAGATAAAGCTTTTGAAAAATTCTCACTAACTTTTGGATTATCGATAAGAAATTTAATTTTATCGCATATTTTATCTAAAGTACACTCAGCAATTAAACCATTCTGTCCATCCTCAATCTGTTCATTAGATCCAATAAAATTTGTAATAACTATTGGCTTGTTTAAACATTTTGCCTCTGCTATGGTTATACCGTAGCCTTCATGTCTTGAAGGCTGAACATAGATATCTGAAGCCTTTATGTAGGGATAAGGATTTATAGTTTCTCCTAATAAAATAAAATCGTTTCTCAGATTAAGATTTTCTATAAGCCTCTCATATTCATCTCTATCATTACCTTCTCCAACACAATACCATCTTACTTTATACCCTTGTTTTTTCAATTTATCTAATACGCTTATTGCCAAATCTTGCCCCTTTTCTTTAGATAATCTTCCTATAGTCAAAATTCTTATACCTTTAAAACCATTGTCAAAATCTATTTTTTCTTGAGCCATGTCTTTAATTAATTCATGTGAAACTAAATTGTTAAACACCTGTGATTTAGTAGATGTAACTGGAAACTGCTTATTTAATATTCTCTCTCCATTCTTAGACACTACAAATATCTTATTAAATCTTTCATATAACTTTGTATATAATTTTTTATTTATCTCATGATGTGAAATATCAAAATGTACCCAGGAGATTTTTAGTTTTGCTTTAATTTTATGTGTTATATAAGCATCTATTATCTCAGTTGGACCTGCATAGGCTATTGCTGCATCATATTCTTTCATATTCATTGGAATGCTTTTTAGTATGTTTTTATAATATATATATCTATCATTTGATTTTTTACTCTTAAAATATGAATAAAAAAATCCAAGAATTTTATGATATTTTCTCTTCTTAATATAACTTTTTATAGTCTCATAAGGTGAATCCATAAGAATTGGTTTAATATCTTGAAACCAATTAGTTTCTTCTACTTTTACCCACTGTGGAAGATATTCTAGAAAACCGCCTTTTTTCTCAAGGAGTAAGATTGTAACATTATATTTATCCTTTGGTATAACTGATAATAGTGAAAGCAAGGACTTTTCAACTCCACCAATATTCATACTGCTTAACATAAATAGAACTTTTTTCACTGGCATTACTCCTATCCTTCTATCATTTTTCAGTTCATAATTACTCTACTAATTTTTTCAATTTCTGCTGTTGTATTTATAATCTTACTACTAAGGTTGTTTCTAATTGCCTCATATAAGTCATTATTGTCTAATAGCTTTTTAACCCCTAAATATATGGAATCAGCATCTTCACTAACTATAATTCCATTTTCTTCATTAATTATTTGCTCAGTGGCTCCAGTAAAATTAGTTGTTATAATTGGATTATTAAAGCACCTAGCTTCAGCTAAAGTTATACAGTATCCTTCATGTCTTGATGATTGTACATATATATCACAATCTTTCATATATGGATAAGGATTTAATCTTGATCCTAATAGTACATAATCTTTTTCAATTTTAAATTTATTTATCATTGTCTCATACTCACTTTTAGCTCCACCTTCTCCAACACAATACCAACGTACTTTATACCCTTCACTTTTTAATCTTGCTAAAACAGGTATAGTTAAATCTTGTCCTTTTTCTTTGCTTAATCTTCCTACTGTAAGAATCCTAATTCCGTGAAAATCATCTTTAAAAGAAGCTCCATTATCAGCAAACCTATTAATCTTCTCATGATCTAGAATATTATAAAATACTTGGGTCTTATCCATTACCTTAGGAAAACTCTTTATAAATTTACCTAACCCATCTTTGGATACCACAAAAATTTTATCAAAACTTTTATATAGCTTAGATGCTAATCTTTTGTTAAAATGTATTTTTTCTATATCAAAGTGTATCCATTGTACTTTTTTTTCTGAGTTTATTTTATTTGCTACAAAATATGTTATAAAGTCCATAGGTCCTGCATAAGCTACTGCAATATCATAGTTTTTATCTAAAGCTTTTATATTTTTAAAGATATACCTATAATAGTAGCTAAGATTCCCAGTAATTTTAGTGATGAAATATAAGATGGCAATAATGATACTCTCTAAATATTTATGTTCTGTTACATTTTTCTTTAACACAGATAAAGGTGACTCATTAAAATATGATTTTAAACTCTTATATTCATATACATACTTAACACTAACCCAGTCTGGTATTTTATTTAAAAATCCGCCATATTCCTCTAACATAAGAATAGTAATATCCCATTTAGTTCTATCCATTTCTCTTATCATCGATAGCAGCGCTTTTTCTGTACCACCTATGTTCATATTAATAACCATAAATATTATTTTATACATTTAATCACATCCACAATAGTAATATATTTCTTACTTCATATATTTTAGTTACTATTTAAACAATTCATAAATTTTATATATTTCATTCATTGTATTATAATAGCTTTCTGATTTAAGATTTCTAAGGATCTTATCTCTGAAACTGTGGTCATCTAAATATTTTTTTATCCCATTTAATAGTTGTCCTTCATCTTGTTCTACAATTAAACCATCTTGCTCATTTTTAATTAATTCATTAGAAGTATTAAAATTAGTACATACAATTGGTTTTTTCAAGATTTTTGCTTCAATAACAGTTAATCCAAAACCCTCATTTCTTGATGGTTGAACGTATATATCACACATTTTCATGTAAGGATATGGGTTATCACGAGATCCTAATAATATAAAATATTTTTCAAGGTCATATACTTTAACTAAATCTTGCAATTTCGCTTTATCTTGTCCATCTCCAATAACATACCATTTAAACCTATAACCACTACTTCTTAGTAAATTAGCAGTTTTTATTGCTACATCATATCCCTTATATCCTATTACTAATCTGCCTACAGTTAATATATTCACTTCATTAGAATCAATTTCTTTAATTTTTTCTGTTGCCATATTTACAATTATATCCGGATTAACTATATCTTTAATTACTACTATTTTATTTGTATAATTTTTGTTTACATTTATAATTGAATCTTTTGATGCCTCAGAAACTGCAACTATTTTGTCAATTTTATCATAAAACATTTTATCTAACTCTTTATTATAAGTAGTAGCTTTGTAATCACAATTTATCCAAGCTATTTTGTTATCTGCATCTATCTTATCTACCACAAAATAAGTTGGAAATCCTTGTGCAAAGGCAATTGCTATATCATATTTCTTTTCAATCCTTTTTAATATATTTTTTTGATTTATATAAAATATTTGTTGATTGTTTTTAGTTTTTTTACTCTTTAATTTATTTAATCGTATATCTATAGATGATTTTATACGACACATTCTGTATAATAATCCCTTAACTATTGTTTTATCGTAATTTTCATTGTTTAAGTATAAATAAAAATTGGGAATATCTAATATATTAACTTTATTTGGAATATATTTGTCTAATGATTCTCCCTTTTTTAGCATTAACAAATCTACTCTATACTTTGAATAATCAATTACATTTAAAAGAGAAACTAAACTTTTTTCTGAACCTCCGATTGATAAGGAATTAATTACAAATAATATATCTTTTTTCACTATTAATCACCTACTTTTTGATAGATAAAACTTCATTTATATAATTTTTTGAAGAAATAATTTTTGCTTTTAAAATTTTATCCACTTTAGCATAATCTATATCCTCTAACAATTTATCCAAAATATAGTCATTTTCAATATATCTATGTTCTAAATTAAAATCAATTAACAAATCTCTCATCCTTGTATTTATATTCTCTAACCTTCTAACAATTGCCATAGGTTTCTTATATATTAAAGAAAATGCCACTGCATGAAACGAGTTTGATATTACAAATTCTGCATTTCTCACTAAAGATATGAAAGTTTCTGGTCCACTGAATTTGAAGTTTTTATCCTCATATGACCCTCTATAGTGATTTATAGTATATATCTTACATCTTCTATAATGTGAAATTTCCAATGCTAATTTCTTTATAATAGGATTATTATCAAAATCATAAACTAATACATATTTATCTTTAAATTCTGTATTACCAATATCATCCCATATTTTTCTATCTAATAAAAATACAGGATCAACTACCACTTCTACTTTTTTTAACTCTAATTCATTAATGATTTTTTTACCACTTTTTTCTCTCACCGATATTCTATCTAATTTTAGTAGATTTTCTCTTACAAAATTTTTGTATTTATTATCAATAGTTTCTGTCGCAAAACTTGCTGCATAGGAAGCTCTTATTTTAGAATCTGGTACAAAATCGAGATAAAAAGCAGGATCTTTTCCATTATCTCGTAAACAATTCCATATTTGATCACTTCCACATAAATAAACATCTGCTTTAGGAATATTATTTATTAGTTGTATATTAGATGTATATCTATATTTTGATAATGACATAAATTTATTTTTAAAAGTGTCAAAGGCTTTCTTCCTTTTCAATGCTTCTAATTTAAATGGTAATTTTAAAATTATATAAGTAAGTTTTGTTATATAATTTTTGTTCCACTTAGGGTTATCTATTGAAATTATTTTATAATGTCCACTTAAATAATCTGGCTTATAATCAATAATTTCCACATCATTTCCAATCTGCTTTAAATATTCTATTAATGCATATGCTTGTAGTGAAGCTCCATGATTATATACATCATGACAAGTTATTGTACACACTTTCATAATTTTATTCCTTATCTTTTATTTATAGTAAATCATATTTTTCTTTTGAGTAAACTACTTACTAACGGTTCCATATCTTCTCCCTTTCTTAAAATAGCTTATATATTTTTCCTAATTCTTCCATATTGCTATAGTTACTCTTTCCACAACACTCTTCCATTTCCTTTTTTAAACGTCTGTCATTGTAAATATTTTCTATTCCAGAAGCTATTCCTTCTACTGATTTATCACATATTAATCCATCAACTCCATCTCTTAACTGACTTTTAGCCGTAGGATAGTTAGTAATGATTACAGCCTTTCCTAGTATTTGAGCCTCAGTAACAGTTACAGCTCGTCCTTCATACCTTGATGGCTGTACATATAAATCACAACCTTTCATATAGGGATATGGATTGATTTTTTTTCCTAGTATTATAAAATCTTTCTCAAGATGATTCTCTTTTATTAACTTTCTTATCATCTCCTCATCTCCCCCATACCCAACTACATACCACTTTATATCTGTAAACCCTTTATCATGCAATGTTCTTAAAGCTCTAACTCCATTATCTATTCCCTTTGCCATTGACAATCTAGCTACTGATAGAAGCTTAAAGCCTTTTCCTTTACTTATATCATCTTCCACTTCTTCTTCAGCCATGAATCTTATAAACTCTGGAGATACAATATTCTCCATTACCACCACCTTATTTTTTAGTTTGTTATATTTCTTTAAAAAGGAATTTTTACATTCTTCCGATACAGCTACTATAGAATCAAATTTATTCCAAAGCTCTATATCCTCTATAACATCAGTATCAATACAGGAATAATCCGTATGAATCCAGGCTATCTTTTTCTTAGCCTTTACCTTATTAGCTACAAAATAATGTGGCCATAGGTAGCTTATAGCTACATCATACTCTTTATTTAAACAAGGTAAATATTTCAATGAAAATTGCCACATCCTCTGCATCTGTACATGCCCAGATTCTTCTAAACTATTTTTATTAGCATATTTAGAAGCATCCATTCTAGCTTTAATACGTGCTAATCCTAAACTAATTTTTTTATCCTTAAATATCTCTAATATAGATTTTCGAAAGGTGGTGTATTCTTCTATCTCATCTAAAATGTTAAATTTGCCCCTTAATAACTTCATAAAATCTCCTTTATGTCTATATAACATCAAATCTACATTATAATTGTTATAATCAAAGCTTTCTAAAATATTTATAAGACTTCTCTCTACTCCCCCAACTTCCATATCAAAGGATGCTATTAGCACATTTTTCATATTTATTCCCTTCTAATTCTATTCCATATAATTTATATAGTTTACCTTTAACGTCCTCAATTCTATATCCATGAAACTCAAATGTTCTTTTTATTAACATCTTATCAACCTTGGATTGTTCTAACATTTTCATTACTGTATTACTCCAAATTTCTATACCTGCTTCAAGATTCAATCTCTTAAGTAGATCTAGATGTAAATCTGCTTCCGGCTGAATAGCTGTAGATGTTAAACATGGTACTCCTGAAGCTTGTGCCTCTAAAAGTACAAGGCCTAATCCCTCATAGGTGGATGGTAATATAAATAAATCTATTTCCTTAAGTATGTTATTCACATCATCTCTAATACCTAACAGATGTATGTTATTCTCTAAGTTTAATTTTTTAATTTTTTCTTCTATAGGCCCCCTTAAGTCTCCATCACCAATTAAAATGCATTTAAATTTAGGATTTATTCTCACTAAGTTTGACATTAAATTAATTAGAAAATTATGATTTTTCACACGAATAAATCTTCCTACATTTCCAATTAAAATATCATCATTGTTTATTCCTAATTTTTTTCTTATATAGCTACTACCTTCATTATTAATAAATCTTTCATAATCAATATAATTAGGTAATTTACAGTATCTATCATCTTTAAGTGTACTGTATCCAAATAAATACTTACCTGCTGCATCGCTACATGACAAAAAGTTTGTGGAAAACCCCTTTATTAATCCCTTCATTATGGATATGTATAATCTTTTTATTAGACTTTTACTACAATCCTTAGTAGTATGGGCATGAGATATCCTTACCTTTACTCCAACTAGTTTTGCAGCCAATACTCCAACTCCACAATTAAATAAAGTATGAGCATGAACAGCACTATACTCATCATCATTCTTTATAATCTTCATTAAATTTATTACGGATTTTATCACACCTACTTCACTTGGAGGATCTAACTTTATTATTCTTCCACCTAATTTTCTAATTTCTTCATCATAATAGCCTTCCTTATGGTAATAAGAAACAAAGTCAAATTGAATCTCCTTATAAACCTTTCTATATAAATTCATAAGCATAGTTTCGGTACCACCCACGTCCATTCCACCTACAATATGAAGCACCTTATTTCTTTTCATTTCTCATCTCTCCTTACTTTTCATCTATGATTGGGAGTATAATAGAAAATAGATTTTATATCTAAAACACTCTTATATTGCATATTAAGTCCTATTACTTGCTCTCTATAAAAGAATAGTAGATAACACACTATGAATGCTAAATATATTGTTCGTCTTTGCTTACCCTCTAGACAATTCTGTATTATATACGGCAATAGTATAAAGTTGTATAATTGTAAATATAATGAAAACCTATTAAATATCCAATTTGACATACCAAAGGCTACAAATATGCAATTTAAAAGAGCCATATTAACAAATACATTACTCTGTGGCCACTTTTCTTTTAGTTCATTCCTTTTTAAATATGCAAATATAATTGGAACCATGTTTACAAAGGTTCTCATTATACTTGATCCTCCTTCGTCAAAATCTGAATAATACCCATAATTAGTATTTTCTATAATCTTAAACAAGTAACTGCTTAGCACCTCATAAAAAAGAAGTCCTAATACAGCAATTCCAATTATCATGTATATTTTCTTTGACCAAGGTTTTAATCTTGCTATAAAATATATCGGAATCATAAATAGAGCTGATTGATGAATAGTTGAAATTATAAGTACACTTAATAAGTATTTTTTAAAGCTACCATCTATAATAAACTTTACGCATAGAAATAAAAGAGCTGCTGCTAAACACTGTCTCAGTCCATTCATGGTAACTGTAAAATAACCTGCTGCTATATACATAAATATTTCTAGTTCTATATAACCCCTGTACTTGTTTAATACATAGACATTACATAGTTGAGTTATTAGAGCTACTACAAATACAATAGTTTGTGGATTATTGGAAAATTGAATTAAAATTAAATTTAATAGGACAAAACCATAGTCTCCATTAGCTTTAGAAAAACTAGGATTTTCTACTAAAAGATTATAGGTGTGCTTATACATACCTGTATCTCCAATACCAGACCTTAGCCCTGAAAATAATACTAAAACCGAAACTACAAGAGAAATCCAAAATATAGCTATAAGCTTGTACTTTTTATCATTAGCCATTCTAGCAAGCAATGATAATATAAAAGTTGAAGCTAAGGTAGCATAATATATTCCCATTTTTTTCTCCTTTCTATAAGTTTCTTATATCTCTAGTTCTAAAGATTATATAACTATATAAAATACATCCCAGAGGAATAGCTGCTAACATAATCCCTTTGTATGGAACCTCACTTAAAAAATTCTTATCCTTTACAATTAAACTACTAGATACATAATGGACACATTCTTTAAATCTGTATAATAAAGATGTATTAGGTATCTTTAAGTTTTCTATTCTATAGAAGCACCATCCCTTAGGATTATTTCTGTATTGTCTAAGCATATTCTTAGTAGACCCATCTTCCATGTATTCTACAATACAAACAGGTTCATTAACTAAAGCTAGTTTGTACTTCTCATCTAGTTTATGACACTTATAAGCTAGTCCTACATATTTCTCATCTTCAAACTCTGGATATGGATATTTTTTTGTAAGCTCAGTCCTATATATAAGTTTTTTATCTCCTTTAATACCATATTTATGATATATATCAAATAAAGTAGCTTCCCTTAATCCTTCTGAAAACTTTGTTCCTATTATCTCACCAGTTTCATATAAATCAAGAGCTGCAATTCCTGCTATATTTTCTGCCTTTCTTTCTTCCCAAGCCTTTAGAATTTTTTCTACTCCATCATCTGTCATATAATCATCTGAATCTATACATATATTTAGTTCTGTATCAATATTTTCATAGGCAGTATTATGAGCACTATGCATACCGCCATTTTTTTTATATATATAATCTATTTGAAAGTCTGCTTCCTCTTTCCAATTTATAATCAGCTCTTTAGTATCATCTGTTGATCCATCATCTATTACCAACCATTTGAAATTTTTATTTGTCTGTCTTCTCAAACTTTCATAACACTTATATATGAGTTCTTTTCTATTATAAGTTGGCGTAAAAACTGTTAAAATTGGTTTCATTAATATCCTCCATCCTAAATCATGCTTTTTATATATCTGCTTTTATTTTCAAATAAATCACTTACTAATACTATCATAGACTTTTTCAATTTTCTTACAGTAGTTTTTTATATTATAGTTGGTTTTTATAAATTCACGTCCATTTTTCCCAAGATCAATTCTTAATTGTTTATCCTCTTTCAAATTTCTTAATTCTTCCATAAAACTTCTATAATCTCCTGGCTTTATGAGCCTTCCTCTATGAGAGTTTATAACTTCACTTATACTTCCTACATCCATAGCTACAACAGGTATTCCAAATGCCATAGCTTCCAGTATTACCATTGGAAGACCTTCGTAAAGCGAAGGTAGAAAAAACACATCTATAATAGGGAAAAAATCATATACATTTTCTTCGAATCCTGTAAATATAAAAAACTCACCCAATTCTAATTTTTTTACCATAGTCCTAATTTCTTCTTCTTGTGTTCCGCTTCCAATTATGAAAATTTTTGTATCTATAAATTTTTCCTTATATTTATCAAATTCTTTTATAAAAGGTATAAGTCCCTTTTCTTCATCTAATCTACCTACAAATCCTATTACTTTTCCATTCTGTGGAATGATATATTTTGTAGCTATCCACGCCCTTTTATTACTTTTAAAATTTATTATTTCTTCTACATCCATAGCATTAGATAATATAGATATTTTTTCCCTATTAAGATAATTTGTATTTTCTTTATAAAAATCATATACAACCTTACCACAAGTAATATTGTAATCATATTTTGGCCTTAATAACTTATCAATACTACTATTTAATCCATTACTATTTATCCATGGATAGCAACTATGAATATGTGATATTACCTTTATATCTACTCCATATATACTCTTTACTAAATAAGCATGTATTGAAGCATTATTATCATGAGCATGGACTATTTTTATATCATTATCCCTTATAATATTTTTAAGATACTTTATATTTTTTAAAATATGCTTCTTAGAAAAACTTAAGGAATAGCTATTTATATTATTATCCTCAAAACTTTTTTTAAGCTTGTCCCCACCACATAGGACTATCGACTCATAATTAGTTAAATTCTTACAAATTAGCAGCACCATTTTTTCAGCTCCACTTAGCTTATTCATTGGTAATATATGAAGACACCTTTTCATATTTTTACATCCCTTCAATATATATTTTCATTGCTACTTATTAAATTCTAGTAATAAGTTATGCTTTATAAATTTATATTTTTTTCAGGCAAATAGTAGTCTTGTAAATCTAAAGTATCATATATATACTCCAACTCACTTATTACATTATTTAAATCATATTTCTCTATTTCCTTAGGTGTATTAAAGCTTCTATCTCCTTCTAGATAATATTCCTCTATAGCTCTTGCAGTAGCTTCATAATCTCCCACTTCTACTAGCTTACCTATACTTTCATTTTCTATAAGATCTCTTATTCCTCTTATATTAGTACCTATAACTTTTTTCCTATGTGACATAAACTCCATTATACTTTTAGGCAACCCTTCTCTATAGGAGAGTAATATCCCTATATCTGAAATTTTTATAAGCTCATTTATGTTTTCTCTATAACCTAAAAAACTTATATTTTCTTCTACTCCCCTTTTTACTATTTCCTCTTTTAACTCTTTTAGCTTATTTCCTTCTCCTACACTAATTGCCTTAATCTTTGGATACTTATCTTTTATAAGTTCCAACGCCTTTATAAGCTGAAGTTGGTTTTTATTATGATTTAATTCTGCTATCATAAGTATTATAAAATCATCTTTATCAAAAGAGAGCTTCTTTATATTAAGCACTTCTGCCTTTAGTTCAGTCCGTCTAATATCCTCTATATTTATACCTACTCCATTAACTAAGTAACACATTTTAGGCTTTAACTTATTTTTAGTTATTTCATAGTCTTCATTATTAATATTTATTATTACATCTGTAAATCTAGCCATAAGCTTCTCCATAGGATAAAACATACACCATGCTATCTTAGGTGCACCTTTATAAAAGTGATAGCCATGAGCTGTATATATAATTTTTATTTTAGGAAACCAAAGTTTTAATATTCTTCCGTATAATGCTGCTATAGGTGTATGAACATGGACAACATCATATTTATTTATCTTTTGTATAAATCTTAATCTCCAAAAAGCTTTAAAATTTCTTAAACTTAAAGGTTTTCTACAAAATGGTACATTGTATACTTTAACTCCTTTGGATATTAATCTCTTGTCTATAGGTTTATCTATAAAGCATGCGCAATCAACAACATATCCTTTATCTATTAACATTTCTATATGTGGAATTAAAAATGCATTAATTGTTCTACTTACTGTTGTTATATATAATATCTTTTTCATAAACTTCCTCTTCCCTTATGACCCTTGCAGGAACTCCTACAGCAGTACTATAAGCTGGGATATCCTTTACTACTACAGAGCCAGCTCCTATTATTGCTCCCTTTCCTATTTTTAAATTTTGAATTACCGTAGAGCAGGATCCCATAAGTACTCCTTCTTCAATAATATCTCCTCCTGAAATATTTACGTTCCATAACAAGGATACATAATCTTTTATAATAGAATCATGACCAATACCACATTTAGGACTTATTATTACATGTTCTCCGATTTTAATATCTGTTGTTAAAATTGCTCCTTCATATATTATTGTCCCATGTCCCACAGTCATAAAATCATGTATGGATACTCTTGGATGAATTAAAGTTGCGAATTTAAACTTTCCCTCTAACTTTGAAACTATTTCTTTCTTTACTCTATAGTTTGATATAGCTACAACAACATATATGTCTTTACTAATGTAATTTAATAACTCAACATTTCCTATAATTCTATGTCCGTTTAAAGTTTTCCCTAAATTTGTTGGATTATCATCTAGGAATCCAATTATATTCCAAGTTGGTTTAAAATTATTAATTTGATTTATTATTAATGCAACTTCTCTTCCAACTCCTCCTGCTCCTATAATGATAACTTTTTTCATAGCAACTTCCTCTTTTTCACATTTAATAAAACAAATCTATGACAATTGATTTTTAAAGTCAAAGATTAATATGTTTAATTTGATATTTTAAGCATTAACTTTTTTTGTTTTATATTTTTCATAATTTCTTCTTCTTGATTTTTTACTAAGAAAACTCTTTTTTTCTTTAGTATAATATTTATAATAAGAATCTGTTCTCTTTATGTCGCAACTATTCAGTATACTTCCAACTACATTTGCATTTACCTTTTTTAATTCTTTATATGCTAAATTAATATCTTTTTCTCTAGTTTTACCGTACTTCACCACTATAATTGTTGCATCTGCTTTACCTGCAAGAATGCTGGCATCAGTAACAGCTAGTAACGGTGGAGTATCTAATATTATATAGTCATAGATACTTCCTATATTTTTTAAAAATCCTTCAAAAGTTTTCGAACCTAAAATTTCTGCAGGATTAGGAGGAATAGTACCTGATGATATTACTGATAGGTCAGAAGTAAATTCTTGTATAGATTCTTTTAAATTATCTTTATCAATTAAACAATCCGTAATTCCCTTTAAATTAGAAAGCCTAAATTTTTTATGTAAAGATGGTCTTCTAAGATCACAATCTATAATTAAAACTTTATTTCCACTTTCACTTAAACAAAGTGCTAAATTACCAGCAATTGTTGATTTCCCCTCTCCTGGTACTGAACTAGTTATTACAATGGTCTTTATTGCTTTATCAACAGATGAATATTTTAAACTTGTGCGTATGGATTTATAAGATTCAGCAGATATAGAATGTGGCATTTTATTGTATATAAACATTACTCTCTTCCTCCCTTAAATCCTTTTTCGTGCTTAGGTATATTTCCTAATACTGGTACTGGCAAAACTTTTTCTAATCTAGAGTTACTCTTAATAGTGTCATCAAGATAATCTATAAAAAATATTAATCCCAAAGAAAATATTACACCAACTCCGAAGTACATAAGCATTAGCTTCTTTTTATTAGGTACTATGGGATATACTTTACTACTATCTATAATTCTCGGCTTAGCATCTGGAATTATAGTTTTTGCTTGCTCATTAAACTCTTCACATATAGCTGTTAGTACCTGTTCTGCTCCCTCCATATCATTAGTATTATATGTTACTGTAAATATAGGTGTATTCTCTGATGCAGAAAACCCTAATGAATTTTTCACTTCCCAAGACGACTTGTTAATTTTATATTTTTTCAATGTTTCATTTAAAAAATCATCTACCCTAATTATTTCATTAAAGGTATTCATAAATTCATTGTAATATTGAATTTCATTCTGAGAATAATAGTCCATTAGATTATTTCCTCTACCAACGTAAATTTTCGCTGTAGCTTGATAACTTGTAGTCATTAATGAAGCTTTATAACCACCTAAACATGATATAGCTCCAGTAATTAATATTAAAATCCAAATTTTTTTCTTTAGTAAATCTACTATTTCATCAAAATTTATCAATTTTTCATCCATAAATTTCATCCTCCTTTAATTGCTTCCATTAAAGTATTCCATGGTAATATTATCATCTTGGTTTATTCCATCTTTTTTAATAACTTTATATATGGTTAAAAATAAAATTTTCAAATCTAAAAGTAGGGACCAGTTACACACGTACCATATGTCTAATTTAAATTTTTCTGTCCATGATATAGCATTTCTACCATTAATTTGTGCCCACCCCGTAATTCCTGGTAGAACCTGATGCCTTTTTAACTGCTCTTGTGAGTATAAACTTAAATACTCTTTTAAAAGAGGTCTTGGTCCTACTAAACTCATATCTCCTTTTATAACATTTATAAGCTCTGGTATTTCATCAAGGCTTAATGCCCTCAGTGTTTTTCCTATTGTTGTGTGCCTCTTTTCATCTGGTAATACCTTCCCATTTTCATCCTTTATATCTTTCATTGTTCTAAACTTAATCATTTTAAAAATCTTATTCCTTTTTCCTACCCTCTCTTGTATAAAAAAAATTGGTTTTCCTAATTTAATCTTTATTATCAGTGCTATAATAATTAACATAGGTAATAAAATAATAAGTCCTAATATTGAAATAGCAACATCAAATATTCTTTTTATAAACATATTCTCCTCGAACTTTCTTAAATTTTATCTCTGTCTTTTTAAATGTAAATTTATTTTTTAAATTTTATATTAACCAAGTATAAATTACTTATAATTCCAAACTTTATTTAAATAATCTTTTTATAGCATCTATTACCCTTTGTTGATCTTCAATTGTCATTTTTGTATCTGATGGAAGACAAATTCCTCTTTCAAATATATCTTCACATACACTTATACCTACATCATTGTGATTAAAAAAACTAAATCCTTTATAATAAGGTTGAAGGTGGATAGGCTTCCAAACATGTCTAGATTCTATATTTTCTTTTTCTAAAGCTTTTATTATATCTATAGGTTTAATTTTGCATCCTTTAGATAAAGTCATCACACTAAGCCAATAATTTGATGTTCCATAGTCACAAATTTCTTCCATATCAATCCACGGAATATTCCTAAAATTTCTATCATAAAATTCAAAAATACTTTTTTTCTTAGCTATTCGTTGATTCAATATTTTAAGTTGACCTCTACCTATTCCTGCTAAAATATTACTCATTCTATAGTTATATCCAAGCTCTGAATGTTGATAATATCTAGCCTTGTCTCTAGCTTGAGTGGCCCAAAATCTTGCTTTCTCTATGGCATTCATATTATTTGATACAAGCATTCCACCAGCAGAAGTAGTTATTATCTTATTTCCATTAAAAGAGAATACTCCAAATTCACCCATGGTTCCAGTTTGCTTACCCTTATAAGTTGCACCTAATGATTCTGCAGCATCTTCTACAATAGGCACATCATAAAAGTTGCAAATTTTTATTATTTCGTCCATATCTGCACTTTGACCATATAAATGAACTACAATTACCGCTTTAGGCTTCATATTTTTTTCTTCATAATATTCAAAAGCTCTTTTTAATGCTTTGGGAGACATATTAAAACTTTCAGGTTCTGAATCAATAAATACTGGAACAGCTCTTTCATATATTATTGGGTTACAACTTGCTACAAAAGTTAATGATGAACAAAAAACTAAATCATTATTTTTTACATCTAATAGCTTCAATGCCATATGAATTGCTGAAGTTCCAGAGCTTAGTGCCAAGCCTCTTTTTACTTTTACATAGTTTGCTATCTCATTCTCAAAATTCTCTACATTAGGACCCATTGGTGCTATCCAATTAGTATCAAAAGCCTCAAGTACGTACTTAATTTCTTCCTCACCCATATGTGGCGATGAAAGGTATATTTTCCTTCTGCTATCTTCATTAATTATTTCACTAAACCTATTTTGCTCTGCTAATTCTAAAATTTCTTTACTTTCATCTATTTTGTAGAACTTTATTGATTGAATAATATCCTTGTTACTTTTCATATTTTCCACTATATACTTCGCCTCCTTTCATAGGATAATATGTAAAAAAACTCTTTCCTTTTCCTTAAAACTTTTATATTAAAATCCCTAACCACGAATCAATATTAAGTTTTATTATTATAAAATCTGATTAAAATTTTTGTTTATATATTAAATCCACTATTTTTGTATAAATAATTAACATATAGTTCTACATTACAATATTACCACTTTTTTACATTTGTTTCATTTAGTTTTCTTCGTCTTTTTATCCTAGGAAATAACAATGCCCTTTTGCATGATACTTTATTTGTATGTATATGCACTTATTTATACATACTTCTACTTTATATAACTAATTATTTTAATAATAAAATTCTTCTTTCACCCTAAAGTTACAATAAAACTTTTATAATATTGAATAAAAGTTTTATTATATAGTAAAAGAGTGTGCCTAGCATTGCTATGACACACTCTAATAAAATTTATTTGTTGCACTACTCTCTACTTTAGTTTTAGGCTCTATGTTTAATGAAAGTGATAGAATTTGGAGAGAATTTATATTTTCATATAACAAATAGATATATATTAAACTATTTATATATGTTAATAGGAAACTATATAAATAGTTAACTATTTGTTGTGGCCTCAAGGGTTTCAGAGATTTTCTTATTTTGAAAAAAGTAAAATTAGCCAATGATATTCTATCACTCTGGAACTAATTCTAATCTTTTATCCAATTTATCAACTAGTATAATGTTAGTAACCTCTACATTTCCTCTATTAATAACTATAAATCATTTTAATCTATAATTTTATTAAGCTATACATATAGATTCTCTGTATAGTATGAGATTTTCATTAGAATTGTACCATTTAACTATTGTTAAAATTCATATATAATTTCATAATGATAATAAATAAGTGTAAATATTATGGGAATTATAAATAAATGTTAATATTTGTTTATAATTAT
Organism: Clostridium sp. UBA871; assembly: GCF_002295255.1. Lineage (NCBI taxonomy): Bacteria > Bacillati > Bacillota > Clostridia > Eubacteriales > Clostridiaceae > Clostridium > Clostridium sp. UBA871. The sequence continues at coordinate 76,393 of NZ_DBFV01000007.1, forward strand.
TTACATTCCATTTTTTATATGGTACACTATATTTAAATTGTTAGATAATAATAATTATTAAATAATAACTTACTTTTAATGGTAATGTTATAGAATAAGAAAGTGGGGAATAAAGATGGGAAATCTAAAAGGAACTAAAACAGAAGCTAATTTAGCAACAGCATTCGCAGGAGAATCTCAAGCTAGAAATAAATATACTTTTTATGCTTCAAAAGCTAAAAAGGAAGGATATGAGCAAATTGCTGCTCTTTTCACTGAAACTGCAAATAATGAAAAAGAACATGCAAAAATATGGTTCAAGCTTCTTCATGATGGCATAGGTGATACTATGGAAAACCTTAAAGATGCAGCTGCTGGTGAAAACTATGAGTGGACTGATATGTATGCTACTTTTGCAAAAGAAGCTAGAGAAGAAGGCTTTGATAAAATTGCAAACTTATTTGAAGGTGTAGGTAAAATTGAAAAAGAGCATGAAGAAAGATATTTAGCTTTATTAAAAAATATTGAAGACGGAAAAGTATTTGAAAAAGAAGAAAAAGTGGTATGGCAATGCGCTAATTGCGGATTCATCTATGAAGGAGAAAAAGCACCAAATGCATGTCCTGTTTGTGCACATCCTCAAAGCTACTTCCAATTATTAGCTAAAAACTATTAATATTAAAATAACAAGGGTATTGAATCAAGAATTAATTCTAGATTCGATACCCTTATTTAATATGTTTTATTCTATATTAAAGTCTTATTCTATAGGCATTAACTTTTGATATATTTCACTTCTATACCTCTTATCTAAAAGCATTATGGTACCCTTATCTTCTTCAGTTCTAATAACCCTTCCCATAGCCTGTATAACTTTGTTCATTCCTGGAAATGTATACGCATAGTGAAATCCCGGTTCCCCTATTTCGTTAAAATATTCTTCTATTAATTTTCTTTCAAAGGATATTTTAGGTAATCCAACTCCCACTATAATCGCTCCCTTAAGTCTATCCCCAATTAAATCTATTCCTTCTGAAAATACTCCTCCTAGAACTACAAAACCTATAGTTCTCTCCTTACTATTTTTATCTACATCCATCAAAGAAAATCTTTCCAAGAATTCTTCTCTTTCTTCCTCTGTCATAACACTTTCTTGTAAGTATATATTATGTTCACTAAAATTCTTACAGTAAACTTCATATACTTTTGTCATATATTCATAGGAAGGAAAAAACACTAAAAAGTTTCCCTCATAATTATTTAGAGTTTCATTGATATATTTACAGATTGGGTAATAACTTTTCTCTCTGTACTTGTATCTAGTATCAATGTCATATTTTAGAATCAAATTTCTATTTTCTGGTGGAAAGGGAGACTGAAGTTTTATGCTATAACTTTTATCATCTCCACCTAGTAGATTTTTAAAATAATTCATTGGAGACAGAGTGGCTGAAAAAAATATATTACTTATATTACCTTTTATACACTGTTTTATCACATTACTTGGGTTTAAACAGAATATTTTTATCCGGATATCCATATCTTCATTATTACAGTATAGTACAAAATCCTCTGAAAATAACTCTCCAATTCTAATAAAATCTAAGAAAGAAAAATATACATTTAAAAATATTTCATCTATGGTTTCACCAATGTGTTCTTTTAAATAATTTTCACCTTCTGTTGCAAAAAGCCTGAAAAGAACTAGCATTTCTCCGGGTCCTTCATCTATTACTATATTACCCTTTTCACCTATTGTATATTCCTTTAGTTTCTTAATTATTTTATTTATTATACCTATTAGTTTTTTATTTTTATATTTAAATTCTTTTTTTAATTCTTTCAAATCACTTTCTTTTATCTCAGCAGAATACATTTCTCTTCCACGGTCTACTAAATTATGTGCCTCATCAATAAGAAATATATATGGTGTATCATCAAATGCCATTCTCTTTATCATAGCTTTAGGATCAAAGAAATAGTTATAATCACCTATTATAAAATCACACCAAGCAATTAAATCTAAGGAAAGTTCAAAAGGGCATACCTTAAATTGCCTGCTGTACTCCTCAATAATCTGTTGATTAAAAACTTCATTGTTTCCTATCATAGCTAATATGGCGTCATTAACTCGATCAAAATGTCCCTTTGCATATTCACAGGCATCGCCATTACATATTCTTTCCTCTAGAAAACAAATCTTATCTTTTGCAGTAATAGTTAATGTTCTAAGCCTCATACCAGAGTCTCTTAATATGCCTAAGGTATTTTCAGCCACTCCTTTAGTAATATTTTTTGCTGTAAGATATATAAGCTTAGCTGAATTATTTATAGTAAAAGACTTTATTGCAGGAAAAATTGTTGAAATAGTTTTTCCTGTCCCCGTAGGTGCTTCAATGTAAATATCTTTTTTCTCTTTAATAGTTCTATATATATTTATAGCTAGTTCCCTTTGACCCTTCCTATAATTTTTAAAAGGAAAATCTAACTTTTCAATAGAGTTATTTCTTAGTTCTATCCAACTACTCTGAAGATGAATCCACCTTGTATACCTGCCCATCACTTCATTGAAAAATTCCTTTAGTTTTTCCCTTAAAAAAGTTTTTGAAAAGGTCTTTGTATGCAAACTTTCTCTGTGACAATATATAAGATCTATATCTATTTCACTTAGGTTTTCTTCTTCACAATAGATATGCCCATATAGTTTTCCTTGGGCCCAGTGAAGAAAGTTTTCATTTTCTTCAAGTGTAAGTAAGTCCTTCATGGTAGTCTTTATCTCTATTATTTTAACTCTAGTGTTACTACCTTTCTGTGAACTAATAATAACACCGTCGGCTCTCCCTTCTAAAATAATATTTATTTCCTTATAGCATAACTCTCTTGATAGATACATCTCATTAATATAGATCTTCTCTTCTGATTCATCACATTGCTCTTTAAGTTCCTTTTGTATGACTTTATGAAGTCTAGTCCCCTCTTGAGCTGATCCAATACCCCCTATTCTATCATCAATATCCCCTTGTCTATAAATAAATTCTATTAAATTTCTAACAGATATTCTCATATTATTTTCTATCATATTCTTCTCCTAAAAGGTATATCCATGATTAAACCTAGTACTTACTTATTTTGTTTCTGGGTTTCCATCTCTTCAAAAATTTCATTTAGATATTCCCATCTTTCTAATAAAAAATTCAATTCATCTTTTAATCTATTTTGATCTTCCAGTAACTGTTGCAACTTTACAAAATCACTTCCACACTGGTTTATCTCTGTCTCTACTGTGGCAATATCTTCCTCTTTTTTTTCAATTTCATCATCTATGGTATCAAATTCTTTTTGCTCTTTAAATGTAAATTTTAATTTAGTTGGCTTTTCTTTACGATTTTTATTTTCATCATATTTCTTTTCTTTGTTAGTACTTGATGTAGCAACTTCTTCTTCAGCCTTTATATCCCTATACTCTTTATAATCACTATAATTTCCTACAAGCTCTAAAATCTTTCCTTGTCCTTCAAAGCTAAAAATCCTATTGGCAATTCTATCTAGGAAGTATCTATCGTGGGATATGGCTATTACCGTACCATTAAATCTATCCAAATAGTCTTCCAGAATTGTTAAAGTCTGAATATCTAAGTCATTGGTTGGCTCATCTAAAAATAATACATTAGGTGATTCCATTAGTATTCTTAAAAGATATAATCTTCTCTTCTCTCCACCAGACAATTTAGATATAAAACTATGCTGCATGGTTCCATCAAATAAAAAGTTCTCTAACATTTGAGAAGCAGTAATTTTACTTCCATCATTTGTAGTTATATACTCAGCTATTTCTTTAATATACTCGATAACTCTCATAGTTCCATCTAATTCTATATTTTCTTGGGTAAAATATCCTATCTTAACAGTTTCACCTTGTGTAACTTCTCCCTTATCAGGGCTTAATCTTCCACTTATAATATTCAATAAAGTAGATTTACCCATACCATTATTCCCTATAACTCCTACTCTCTCTTCCTTAGTAAAGATATGACTAAAATCCTTTATAATTACCTTGTCTCCAAAGTCCTTGCTTATATTATCAAGCTCTAATATCTTCTTTCCTAACCTTGAACCAGCTGTATTTAATTCCATTCTATCTTCATCTATCTTATAGGATGTTTCTTTTAACTCTTCAAACCTATCAATCCTTGCCTTTTGCTTAGTAGATCTCGCCTTAGCTCCTCTTTTTATCCACGCTAACTCTTTTCTGTAAAGATTTTGTCTTTTACTCTCAAGCGCTTCAAAAAGCTGCATTCTCTCTGCTTTTTTCTCTAAAAATACAGAATAATTTCCTTGATAAGAATAAAGTTCTCCCCTATCTAGTTCAAAGATCCTATTAGTAATTCTATCTAAGAAGTATCTATCGTGGGTTATCATTATAACCCCACCTTTTCTTTTTTGTAATAGCTCCTCCATATAATCAATTATTTCATTATCCATGTGGTTAGTAGGTTCATCCAATATTAAAAGATCACAAGGAGTTATTAGCACATTACAAAGCCCTACTCTCTTTCTTTGCCCTCCAGAAAGCTTTCCCATTTTAGCATCAAAATCCGTTATACCTAACTTTGTTAGTAATGCTTTTGCCTCACTTTCTATTTGCCAACCTCCTAATGCGTCAATTTTACTAGTAAGCTTAAATAACTGTTGTTGCAGCTTTGAATTATCACTATTGGTTTTTAGTTCTTCTAATACATGTTCATACTCTCTTAGTACTTCCATTATTTCCCCGGCACCATTAAAAACATGATCCATAATCCTATCTTCTGGATTAAACTCAATATGTTGAGGTAAATAAGATATGTTCAGTCCATTCATCTTTGTAATTGTACCAGAATCCTCTTGTTCTATTCCTGCAATTATTTTTAATAATGTAGACTTTCCAGCTCCATTTACACCAATTATTCCAACTTTATCTTCTGATGTTATGGTTAGTTTAACATCTGTTAATAATGGTTTTTCACTATAACTCTTATATATATTTTCAAGTGTTATTAAATTCATATGTATCATCCTCTATTCTTAGCTATGTTTAATTATTTATTTTTTTTATAATATCTTCTATTTATAAAACCTTTCCTATGGACATTATACCTAATCGAGAAAGAAATAAAAACCTTTAGATACTATTATTATCTAAAGGTTTTTACTTAATATTTAATATTTATAGGGACTTTATACTATATTTCTAATCAAATTTATCCTAAAAAATATAACTTTCATAAAATAAAACTATAAGAAATGTGTTATACCGCTACATCTTCAGGCTCTTCTTTCTTTTTTTCACCTATAGTAGATAAATTAATTCCTAATCCTTTTTGTATTATTCTAATAATTGGAAGAGAAATTAAACCATCTATAACGTGATGAATTATAGTTCCTATTCCTGTTACAACAATTGATAAAACTATATTGCCTGTAAATATAAGTACTACTAATCCTTCAAAAATTCCATGTATTGGTGCTGTAAAAGCTACAACTTTACCATAAGACATTTTTTTCACAATCATTTTAGCTCCAATGTATCCTACTACTATATGAGATGATGCTCTCATTGCTACAATTGGATCTCCTATAGCAAATAAAAAACCTACCACTGAACCAATTCCAACTACTGCAGCCTCAAAAGGTCCTAAGAACATAGCAATAAACATAGGTACGTGTGATGCCAAAGTTGCAGAGAATGGTGGTATATATACCTTAAGAAAAGGCCCAAATATTACTGGTATTATAATAGACATAGCTATTAATAATGAACTAATTACCATCTTTTTTAGATTTGTTTTCATTTTTATCCTCCTACCTGCACTGTATATACATTAGTATATATCATAAAGTTACAGTTGTAAATAGAAAGTATCCATTATAAAAAAACAATGGATACTTTCTATTTAAATCAGTTATAAATTTGACCTTTTTTTTCTTTTAACGCTAATAATAACTTATCACATATTACAGGTATGCTATACATTCTAACTCCTACTGCATCATATATGGCATTTAATATAGCTGGAGCTGTAGGTATCATTACAGGCTCTCCAATTCCTTTAGCTCCATAAGGACCTGATTCCTCAAATTCCTCCACAAAATAAGTATCTATATGTGGTACATCTTTACTGGTTGGTATTATATAATTTGAAAAATTTCTATTTTTTATAGAACCGTTTTCTATTTCTATTTCTTCCATAAGTGCATAACCTATTCCCATGGCAACTCCGCCTTGTGCCTGACCTTCTGCGGAAGCCGGATTTATTATTTTTCCTGCGTCATTTACAGCTATAACTTCAATTATGTCAACCTTGCCAGTTTCATCATCTACTTCAATAGTAACTTTTTGTGCTCCAAAGGTATAAGGCCAATAAGGATTACCTTCACCAGTTTCCATATCAATTTGTGAAGTTTCTGCTTTAAAATAACCTTCTGTCTTTATCGGAATTCCCTTTTCTTTCATTTGCTTATAAAGGAGCTTTATTTCTTCTTTATGAATACAGTTATCGTTTGATCTACTTAAACCTTTATTTAAATTACTTCTAAGTTTTTTACAAGCATCATATACAGCATTTCCTGTATTGTAAGTTTGTCTACTTGCTGCTGCAGTACCACTATCTTTTACAAAGCTAGTGTTATCATACATTACTTTAATTAGATTTTTATCTGTATTTAGTGTTTCTGTAGCAATTTGCCACATCACACTTATACCACCAGAACCTACATCTGAAACTTCCACATATACTACAATTTCACCATCTTCCCTAAGTTCTGCCGTTGCTCTTGATTCATCAGGAAACCCATTTCCATACCCAGTACCATAAAATATAGTAGCATACCCTACACCACGGTTCTTCATATCAATTTCACACCTTCTTTTAAATTTCTACTCCATCAAGGTCTGCAAGCTTTTCTATACATTTTTTAAGACCTACACTTGATTTTAACACTTGACCTGTAGCAGTTTTATCTCCTACTTTAAAAGCATTTATATATCTAAATTTTAGTGGGTGAATCCCAATCTTTTCAGCTAACATATCCATCTGACTTTCTGTAGCAATAGGACATTGTGTTGCTCCAAATCCTCTCATTGCCCCACTATATGGATTATTGGTATATACAGCCATGGCTCTTATATCTACATTTTGTATATTATATGGACCGGTAGCATGTACTGCGGCCTTTCTTAATACATTTATCCCCCATGAAGCATATGCACCAGTATCTCCATAGATTCTAGCTTTTAACGCACAAAGTTTACCATCTTCTCTCACCCCTGTTTTAAAAAAAATTTTCATAGGGTGTCTTTTACTATGGGATATAGTAGATTCTTCTCTATCATAAACTACCTTAACTGGTTTTTCAGTCAAATAAGCTGCAATTGCCGCGTGACATTGTGGATTAATATCTTCTCTACCTCCAAAGGCTCCACCAATAGTCATATTTCTAATTCTAACCTTTTCTTCCTCAATATTTAAGCACCTAGCTACCTCTTCTCTATCATAATGTGGATATTGAGTTGCAACATATACTTCTACCACTCCCTCTTCATCAACTCTGCTTACAGATGCCTCAGGCTGTAGAAAAGCATGTTCTACCATAGGAGTATTATACCAGTTCTCTACTATATATTTAGCTTCCTCAAATCCATCATCAATATTCCCTTTTTTTATCTTTAAATCATAAAGTAAATTACTTACTTCACCTAAAATTGGAGCATCTTCTTTTAAAGCATCCTCAATATTAAAAATACCCTTAAACTCTTCATACTCTATTTTCACATTATTTAAAGCGTCTTTTAAAGCTTCCTTATTTTTAGCAACTATTATAATTATGGGATCCCCTACTCTTTTAATTATATCTTTTACAAGAGTAGGAATATCCTTAAATACAACACCATGACTTATAGCTCCTGGTATCATAGTATAATCTATGACCATTTCCACATCTTCCATGGATCTTATTTCTTCCATATTTATATTTTTAACTTTTCCATAGGGAATTGTACTTCTTTTTACTCCAGCATATAACATACCTTCAAATTCTAAATCGTCAGGATAAATCGATTTACCTAGTACTTTATTGTATACATCTGGCCTTATAAGTCCTCTTCCAACAGACTCCATTGCAACCTCTCCTCTAATTATTTTTCAACTTGCTTTGAGCTAAAATTATGCCTTGAACTATTTTGTCATAACCTGTACACCTGCAAAGGTTTCCTGAAATACTTTCCCTTATTTCCTCTTCAGTTGCATCTATGTTTTTATCTAGTATAGCTTTAGCACTTAGTATCATTCCTGGAGTACAATATCCGCATTGAACTGCTCCTACCTCCATAAAAGCTTCTTGAATGGGATGTATTCCGTTATTACTAATACCTTCTATAGTAATTATTTCGCAACCATCTAAAGTTGCAGCTAGTAAAAGGCAAGAATTCACGATTTTACCATCTAGAATAACAGTGCAAGCACCACACTCTCCTTCTCCACACCCTTCCTTTGTTCCTTTTAGCTTAATTTCGTCCCTTATAAAATCTATTAGTCTCATCATACTATTTATATTTCTTTTATATTCAATTCCATTTATTTTTATATTTACTTCTACCACAACATACCTCTTTTCTATAATTCAAAATTATATCTACTGCTGTAAAGCGTTATCTAAGGCTCTTTTAAATACACCTTTAATTGCCTCCCTTTTAAAAGGCATAGTTTTCCTACCCTCAATGCTTTTCTCTACAATACTTTCTAAATATTCTAAAGCTTCTTCAGAATATAGCCATTTAATATCTTTTCCCAAAGACCTTTCTTCTAACTCTTTAGCCCTAAAGGGATATCTTCCAACTGCTCCAAGACATATATTTATAGCACAAATCCTATCTTTTTTTATTTCTAAATTTACAGCAGCACTTACTCTTGAAATGGCTAAAGAATTTCTTTTACCTAACTTGTAATAGCCACTTATGTTTTGTGTTTTAGGTATAATAATATGAGTTAATATTTCATTTTCTTTTAATCTCTCTTCTTTATAATTTTCAAAATATTCTTCGCAACTTACTCTTCTTATTGCTTCTTCTGATTCTATAAGTAATACTCCTCCTAAACTAATTATACAAGGTATTATATCAGCTGCTGATCCTCCATTAGCAATGTTACCTCCAACAGTGGCTACATTTCTAATTTGTGGTGATCCCATAGACATACTACAATTTAAAAGTAAATTACAGTAATCCTTTATAATATTATTTTCAATTAAATCACTAAAAGTCACCATAGCACCAATATATATTTCATCCTTATCATCTACTATTTTTTTCAAATCTGAAATTTTTTCTAAGGAAACTATGGATTCGCACTTTACTTTATTTCTTTTAAAGTCTAGAACTAAGTCTGTTCCCCCAGCTAACAGTTTAAGATTAGAATGATCTTTCATATATTCTTTAACTTCTTCTATAGTTTTAGGACTGTAAATTTTCAACACTTTTACGCTATACCCCCATTCATATATATTTATTCAATTTATTCATTTTATTCAAATTTATTACATATAATTTTTAAAAAAATCTTCTATATTAAATATATAGAAGACTTATTTTACTGTAATGACATTATTTTATTTTGTTTTGTTGCATGCCGTTAATATCATCTCTTCTGCAACTTGAAAATAATCATCTAAATCAAATTTCCCTTCGTCGATTAAGTACTGTAATGAAGCCCCTAACATTAAGGATACCATTACAAAAGGAATATTTCTCATAGTTTTATCATCAATTCCTTCTTGTTCTTCTTTAGAAAAAGTCTCTTCTATACTCTTTCTCCAGATATTAAAGGTATTTTGAAATATAATCCTTATCTCTTCATTTACAGTTCCTTGAACCCAATAATCAATTTGGGCATATTCCATCTTTTTATTTATTAAAATATCATCTTTTTTCTGTTCAAAGAACCCTTGAATATTTTCAGTAACAGTTTTAGCTTCAGTATCTATATAGTTCTTACGACCCTTAGAAAACTCCTCTTGTATGCTATTAAGTAATGCTACCATAATATCATTCTTAGTAGAGAAGTGATAGTGTAGGTTAGCTTGGCTCATATTAGCCTCCTTAGCAATTATATGCATACGAGTTCCACTAATTTTTTCCTTAGATACTACTTCAAGTGCCGCTTTAAGTATCCTCTTATCCACATCTTTTTCCATGATTAACCTTCTTTCTCACTTAACCCTAATTTCATCTAAAAGTATATAGTTTTTAATTTACATATATGGCTCATCTATAACTTTTCCAGCCACATACCTTTTAATGATATTTTTAGGATTTCCTGTGTAAATAAATTTTTGTAATCTTTCTTGTATTGATAGTTTTTTGAAACTTTTTAATGAACTATCATCTATAATTAATGCATCAAATTCGTAATCTTTTTCAAAACTACCAACCTTTCCAAAGAAACTTCCACTTCCCTTAGTTGCTAAATAAAACAATTCAGCTGTATTTAGTGGTGCTTCTTTTTTTCCACTTTCAAGCCATTTAATGTTTGATGCTTGTGCACTGTCTACTATTACGTTGCACATAGACAAGCTATGTCCTCCTGATATGTCAGAAGCAAGTCCAATTGGTATTCCTTCAGTTATAAATTTTCTAATTGGAGCTATACCACTTGCTAAATTGGAGTTTGAATTTGGACTATGAGCTACAAACACTTTATTCTGCCTAAGCATTTCTATTTCTTCATCTTCAAGTAATACGCAGTGAGCCATAATTGTTGGTTGGTTACCAAGAAGCCCTGCATCTTTATAAATACTGGCATAATTTTTATACTCTGGATGCAAGGATTTTACAAATTCTATTTCATCTTTATTTTCACTTAAGTGTGACTGTACTGGTATTTTATATTTTTCAGCTAAGTCACCTAATCCTCTTAATAATTTCGTAGTACAAGTTGGGACAAATCTAGGAGTTATAATTGGTTTTACGCGTTCATACTTATCCCCATATGCATTTATAAAGTTTTCCGTATCTTCAATAGATTTCACTGAATCTTCTCTTAAAAATTCCGGACAATTTCTATCCATATTTACCTTTCCTACATAAGCACCGAGACCTGAATGGTTTAAGATATCCATTAAGAGCTTTGTTGAATCTAGATGTACTGTGGCAAATATACAACTTCTAGTAGTTCCATTTTTCCAAAGTTCTCTTGCTAAACTAGTGTATACATCTTTTGCATAGGTTGTATCCCAATACTTTTCTTCCTCTGGAAAAGTATATGTCTCTAACCATGGCATTAATTCCTTGTCTAATCCTAACCCTAAATTAGGAAATTGAGGTCCATGAAGGTGCAAATCAACAAAACCAGGAATAATTAATTTATCTCCATAATCTGTTACTAATGCATTTTTAAGTTCTTCTGGTAATACTTCATATACTCCCTTTATTATCTTATTCACTAGTACCACATACCCATTTTCGATTATTTCATATTCTCCAAAGTTTTTGGTAAAAATAATGTTTCCTTTTATTGCTTTAATCTGGCTCATCACATTCCTCCTTAATTAAATTATCATATTCAAACTATAATTTAATCTTTCTACCTAGTGAACTCTTTTTCTTCTTATTTCTTATAAAATGTATCTTCTAGAGGTAAATTAGTTCGGAATTTATGATCTAGCATATAGTAAGCTCCTTGAATTGCCGGCGCTGTTGGGATAGATGTTATTTCTCCTATCCCTTTTGCCCCATAGGCTAAATCACTAGTATTCTTTTCTATTATTATAGGTAATATCTTAGGAACTGCTGGAGCTCTAAATAAACCTAAAGTTCCAAATTTAGCTATAGGTATGCAATTATTAAGTGGATAATCCTCTGTTAAAGCATATCCTAAACTCATAACAACTCCCCCCTCAATTTGTCCTTCCACGTTTATAGGATTGATTGCTCTTCCTACATCATGAGCAGCAACTATCTCTTTAAGTTTACCATTTTTATCAAGTATTGCAAGCTGTGTTGCATACCCATAGGCTACATGACTAACAGGATTTTCCTTTGGAGAATTTATCGGGTCTGTTATTCCCCTGTATTCTCCATAAAATTCTCTATCATTTAAAAAATTCAGAACCTTATCTGTATTATTTAAGAGCCATTTTCTAATGATACTACGATCTATGCAACTTTCTTTTGCATAGTTTATTAATTTTTCTTCACTATATTGCTTCATCACTTCTTCCATAAACTTCATCGTGGCAATCCTAACAGCCTCTCCTGTAAACAATGTCTGTCTTGAAGCTGTAGTTGTTCCTGAATTAGGTGAATCAAAGGTATCAGGAAAACCTATTGCAACTTTATTGGGTGATAATCCAGTAATTTCACAAATTATCTGTGTCATTATAGTACCTATGCCTTGCCCTATACAAGCTGCACTAGTTCTCACATTAATAACTCCATCTTTTATGACTAGGTTACACCTACCTATATCAGGAAGTCCAACTCCTATTCCACTATTTTTCATACAGCAAGCAATTCCTACAATTTCATTGTCATAATATTTATCTTTTACAGCTAGTAACGTTTCTTTAATTGCTGTACCTGAATCAGCTATCTGACCATTAGGAAGTATATCTCCTGGTTCTACAGCATTTCTATATCTAATTTCCCAGCTTGATATACCAACCTTTTCAGCTAAAAGATTTAAATTACACTCCCCTGCAAATACAGATTGAGTTACCCCAAATCCTCTAAAAGCTCCTGCAGGTGGATTATTAGTATAAACTGCTGTGCCAGTGATATCAACATTATCACATCTGTATGGCCCTGCAGCATGGGTACATGCCCTTTGTAATACTGGTCCTCCTAAAGATGCATATGCTCCAGTATCGGCAACTATATTAGCTATAAAAGCTGTTAATTTTCCTTCTTCATCACATGCTGTAGTTACTTCAATTTCCATAGCATGTCTTTTGGGGTGAATTATTATGCTTTCTTTCCTACTTAAAGTAATCTTCACAGGCATTTTTATAATATATGCTAGTAAAGCTGCATGATGTTGAACACTCATATCCTCTTTTCCACCAAAGCCACCTCCAACATATTTACTAATACACCTTATTTTTTTCTTAGGCAGCCCTAATAGTTCTGATATTTCTCTTTGCTCATCATAAATTCCTTGGGAGCCAGTATAAACTAGCACTCCATCTCCATCCGGCATTGCCAAAGCACTTTCCGGCTCCAAAAAAGCATGCTCTGTGAATGGAGTTGAATAAGAATTAGTAACTATATATTTAGAGTTTTTTAATGCATCCTCAATATTACCTCTTATAACTCTTTCATTTCTATATATATTTCCTTCAGGATGAATTTTTGGAGCATCATATCTCATAGCCACTTCAGGTTTCGTTAGTGGTACAATCTCTTCATATTCTACTTCTATAAGCTGTAAAATTTCCGTTAAAGCCTTTTTTGATTTTGCAGCCACTAGTGCTATAGCATCTCCCACGTATCTAGTTTCTTCTCCCACTGCTATTAAAGCTGGCCAATCCTTTGAAATATGTCCAATATATCTATTCCCAGGTATATCCTTTGCTGTTAATATGGTTATAACATTAGGATGATTTAGAGCTTTATCTATATTAATTTTTTTAACCAGTGCTCTTGGATATTTTGTTCTTAATGCGGAACCATATACAAGCCCATCAACCTTCATATCATCAACATATATAGCAGTTCCCAAAATTTTATCCATAGCATCAATTCTTGTTAACGATTTTCCTATAGAACCGTTTCGTTCTAAATCAAAATTTAGTTTTCCCTGCCGAAAAATTTGTGCTGCTAATTCAATTGCTTCTATTATCTTTACATATCCTGTGCATCTGCATACATTTCCTTTAATAGCAGCTTTTATCTCCTCTTTAGATGGATTTAGATTTCTATTAAATAATCCCTTAGCACTAATCACCATGCCTGGAATACAAAATCCACACTGAACTGCACCAACCTTTGAAAAAGACCATGAAAATACTTGTTTTTCGAATTCTGATAAACCCTCAACAGTTTGTACTTCTTTACCATTAATTTTTCCAAGAGTATTTATGCACGCCCTTCCTTGAACTCCATTTATTAAAACCATACAAGCTCCACAAGCACCTTCTCCACACCCATTTTTAACTGATGTTAAATTTGCTTCTTCCCTTAAGTATTCAAGCAAGTTCATATTTTCTTTAAATGAAATATTTTTTCCGTTTAGCACAAACTCATACATAAATTTCCTCCCAATGATTTACTAATATATAAATTCACCAACATATTATATAGCTGAATAGGACCCATCAAATATAATATAAACTCAGGGTCCTAGCATATTTAAATTATAATGTATGCTTGATTACAAGGATATAAAATTTACTTTTATTTCTTATAAGTTTTTAACTTTTTCATTAAATTTCTCTATTAATTTATCTAATTCTGGTGCCATTTTATGAAGTCTTCCCCAATAATTATCATAGTCATACCATTGAGCATTTAATTCATTTAATTCATATTGCTGTTGTTCTATCCATGTATAATATTTCAAATTATGAATTCTCTTCTTAGCCGCATAAGTTAGTTCTTCCATAGAATCCGTTCTTATACCTATAATACTTCTGTTATAATCAACCATAGCATCCTTTTCTTCATATTCATGCCCTCTATCTTTTCTCATTTCTTCAAGTCTAGACTGATACATTTCTGCTGAGTCTGTAAGAACAGTTAATACCATATCATTTTCGTCAAGCTCATAGTACTTTGCAAATTTTATTGCAGATATTATATTGGCTGCTCCAGAAATACCTACCCAACTAAGTTTTTCTATGACTTCTTCTGATACTCCAATGGATCTTAAATATTGTCGACCAACTGGTTCATTAAATAGTCTAAACATAGTTACGCTATCATCGTCATCTATCGCGATAACCATATCTGTATTTTTTACATTGTGAATCCAAGGTACATGCTTATCTCCTATACCTTCAATTCTATGATCACCAAAACCATTATTTAAAAGTGTTGGACATTGAAGGGCTTCACCAACTGCAAGTTTAGCTCCTGGATATTTATCTTTAATGAAATCTCCGCTTCCTAAGGTACCTGCTGAACCTGAAGTCAAGCAAATACCAGCCACTTTTCCATTATCGCCTTTTTCATGTTCTATTATGGAAACCATGGCATTACCAGTTACTTCATAATGCCAAAGATGATTTCCAAGTTCGCCAAATTGATTAAATATAACAACATTATCTCTAGTTCTTCTGAGTTCCCAAGTCTTATCATAGATCTCTTTGACATTACTTTCACATCCTGGAGTTGCGATTACTTCTCCAGCTATGCTCTTAAGCCAATTAAAACGCTCTTTACTCATATTCTCAGGTAGAATAGCAATTGATTTACACCCTAGTAATGTTGAGTTATAAGCCCCTCCTCGGCAGTAATTTCCAGTTGATGGCCAAACAGCTTCATGAAACTTTGGATCAAATTGCCCTGTTACTAGTCTTGGTACAAGACAAGCATAACTTGCTCCAACTTTATGAGCTCCTATAGGAAAAAACTTTCCTGACATAGCAAAAATCCTAGCTTTAACTCCTGATATTTCTTGTGGTATTTCTATATAATTGGGTAATGTGTTATATAAACCGCCTTCTTTAATTGGCTGATTATACCAAGATATTCTAAATAAGTTGATTGGATCAATATCCCAAAGGCCAGTTTCGGCAAGTTTATTTTTAATCTCTTGTGGTATTTTATTTGGATCCTTCATTTGAGCAATAGTAGGAATAATTATATTTCTCTCTTTTGCACTCTCTGCTGTTTTTAGAATTTGATCCTCATTAACTTCTAAATCTATTAATTTATGCATTTTATATCCTCCTCAAAATCTTTATAAAGGAATTACTTATAATTCAAGACAAATATTTTAGATATTCAATTAATTTATTCATATCCGGCTTTATTAATTCTGGTTTATTAACTGCCTGTTGAGCTGATTTTATATCCTTAAGTCCACTACCAGAAACTACAATAATCACCGTTTCATCTTCTCTTATTTGGTCTAGTTCAACTAATTTTTTAAGTCCAGCAAAACTAGTTACTCCTGCTGGTTCCCCAAATACTCCAGTCTGCCTTGCTAAGGTTGTTATTGCACTTAAAATTTCTTCATCACTGACATCAATAGCAATCCCATTGCTTTCCTCAAGAGCATTTAAAGCTTTATATCCATTTCTCGGAATTCCTACAGATATACTATCTGCAATAGTTACTGGTGGTATATAACTAAATGCTCTTATTCCATTTCTATAAGCTCTATTAACTGGATTAGCTCCTTCTGCTTGTACTGATACCATTGTTGGAAGCCGATCTATTAAACCTAGTTCATAAAATTCCTTAAACCCTTTCCATACACTAGATATGGAACATCCATCCCCCACAGACATAATTACTTTGTCTGGCACCTTAAAGTTTAATTGCTCGCATATTTCAAAAGCAGCAGTTTTTTTCCCTTCTGCTAAGTAAGGATTTATGGCACAACTTCTGTTATACCAACCAAAATGATTCACAGCTTCTAAACAAAATCCAAATGCTACATCATAATCACCATCTACTAAAATTACATCACTTCCAAATACTAGAAGCTGCGTTAGTTTTGCCTCTGGAATGTTTTTAGGAACAAATATATAGTTTTTTATTCCCATACAAGCTGCAAATCCTGAAAGAGAAGAAGCTGCATTGCCTGTAGATGCTGCACACATAATACCTTTTTTTAGTTCTATTGCTTTGGCCACACCAATAGCTGTAGCTCTATCCTTAAAAGATGCTGTAGGATTCCTACCTTCATCCTTTACATATACATTCTTTATATTTAATAATTTTTCTAATCTATTGGCTTTATAAAGTGGTGTTCCTCCTATTTGTAAAGGTGCCATACCTTCTCTAGATTCCAGAGGAAGAATAGGAATATATCTCCAAACATTCTTATCTTCATTTTCCTTTAGATGTTCCTTAGTTAATTCCTTTTTAACTGAGTCCATATTATAAATTACATCTAGTGTTCCTTCTATGCCACAGTCTGGACAGTGATACATTACTTCTTCTCCAACTTTCTTACCACATTTAGAACATACTAATCCCTTAACTTTTTCCATAATTTCACCTCAGTTTTATTGATTTAACCTTTAAAAATCCTTCTCCTCCGTCGAATGAGTAAGTGCGACTAACCAAATCATAGATTTGAAGTTGTTTTAAATGAAACTCCTTCTACTTCGTCGAACTTACAGTATTCTTTTACGTAGGTAATTGGAATTAAAGCATACATAGCTGCACATTTTACAAGTTCATCTTTCCAGGTTAATTCATTTGGTGCATGAGCTTGATCTTCATGGCCTGGACCAAAGCCAACACAAGGTATACCATACCTTCCCATTATAGATACTGCATTAGTCGAAAATGTCCACTTATCTACTAATGGATCTTCCTTAAACAACCCTTTATAAGAATCTATTAAAGTTTTACAAGCTGGATGTGATTCTTCAAGAACCCAAGTTGGAAAATAGCACTCTGTTGGATAGATAAGTCCTGTATAGGCAGGTCTTTCATAGGTATACATTTCTACTTTAGCCTTAGCCTCTTTTACTGAAGGTAATTCTCTTATTTGATCTAAAGCGTATTCCCAAGTCTCCCCATTAGTAAGTCTTCTGTCTATGGAAACAGTACAACCATCAGCTACTGCACATCTAGAAGGTGAAGAAAAGAATATTTCTGAAACTGTTAAAGTTCCTTTTCCTAAGAATGGATCATCTATTAATCTTTTATTTAACTCTTTTAATTCATTAAGAATAGGACCCATTTTGAATATCGCATTATCTCCTCTTTCTGGTGCTGAACCATGACAACTAATTCCATGAGTTGTCACTTTTATTTCCATTCGCCCTCTGTGCCCTCTATAAATATTAGTTGAAGTTGGTTCAGTTATTACTACAAATTCTGGTTTTATCTTGTCTTCATTTATAATATATTGCCAGCATAATCCATCACAATCTTCTTCCTGTACAGTACCTGTAACTATTAGCGTGTAATCATCTTCTAAATTTAAATCTTTGATTATCTTACCTGCATAAACCATTGAAGCCATTCCACCTTCTTGATCAGAACCACCTCTACCATAAATAACTTCATCATCTTCATAACCCTCATATGGATCATTAGTCCAATTATTTATATCTCCAATTCCAACAGTATCAATATGAGCATCCATAGCAATTACATGTTTGCCATGTCCTATATAACCTAGTATATTTCCCATCTTGTCTATTTCTACTTTGTCAAAACCTACTTTTTCCATTTCCTCTTTGATTCTTAAAACTACTCTCTTTTCATCACAACTTTCACTAGGAATAGCTATCATGTCTCTTAAGAACCTTGTCATATCAGCCTTATAGTTTTTTGCTAACTTCAGTATTTCTTCTTGGCATGTAATCTCTGACATATTTAAATCCCCCTTTAAATATAAATATATTTTATTTTTCAACCATTATTTCAATAATTTAAATACTTACTAACTAATTAATTAGTTAATTCAAATAAAAACCTATATAATTCAATACAATTAACCTGCATTATAATCTAATTTATTGGTATTACTAAATAAGTTTAGTAATACCAATAAACTAGAAAATTTTATTTAGTTTGCTACAGATAAAAAGGGTTTAATAGATTGAAAGTATAATATTCCTTCTAGAACTGATCCACCTATAGTTCTTGACTTATCAGAAATAGTATTGCAATTACTGATCTCATCATGCCTTGGATCTACATCTGCAATTTTTAACCCCTTTGTAACATAAGTGTTATCTCTAATAATGCCTCTTAGCACTCCATCAATTTTAGCTTTTACTTCTAAATCATCTATTAGTGCTATAGTTTCATTAGATTTAACTATATCTCCTATTTGTCTTATATTCTTAATTTTTCCTTCATAAGAACTATAAATTACTCTTTCCTTTGCATAACCACATATAGATCCTGGTACTCCTGTATCCTCTAAAGCATATCCATCAAATATTAATCTTCCCAAACTATGTCCTCTCATTGTCTCTATTACTACATTTACATCTATACCTGCTTTAAATCCAGGACCTAATGCAATGGTTATAGGTGCCATATCTATAGTGGTACCTATATTTTTTTTCGCTAAAATTGCATCAACTACAGCAATAGGCCTAACCGTTTCAATGAGCTTTCCATATCTATCAACAGCTACCGGAATATATCCCATATCCCAAGCTTCTAGTATTTCATCATAGGTTCTAACAAGAACACCCTTCATACCTTCAATTGTTGTTTCACCATCAAATACTGCCTCACTAAAAGATACATTTCTTCTAATACTAGAAGGTATCTCTATCTCAAGTACTAGAACTTTAAATCCACTTCTATGAAGTTTTTGTATAGTACCTGAGGCAATATCGCCTCCACCTCTTACAATTATTCTATTATTTATCACCAAATCGTCCCCTTGCTTAATGATAATTTGATTGTAATAATTCTATATAATCCTTTTCTGTATCAATATCCCAAAGAAAATATTCTTCATCTACTTCCACAAAAAATATATTATCCTCATGATTTTTTAAAATAGTTTTTCCGCCCAAATCTCCATTAAGTGCTAAAAGCTCATTTCGATACTTCCATGGAAATATTACAGGATTTCCTCTTCTACCTTTATAAATTGGTACAATAAACTTATCTTGATTTTTTTCAAATTTTTCGATAAGTTTATTTATAAGACTCTCATTTAAAAAAGGTTGATCCCCTGTAATAAAAGCATATCCAGATATTTTAGATGCAGCTTTCAACCCAAGTTTTATAGATTGACTTTGTCCCATATATGTCTGGGAGTTTTTAACTACTTTTAAATCTCTAGTCTGAGCTAACTCTGCTATTGTTTCATTGCCAGTTACTACAATTTTATCTTCTAAATTACTTTTACTTACTGCATCTAAAACATATTCTATTAGATATTTACCCTTATACTTTAATAGTAATTTATACCTTCCCATCCTAGTACTACGGCCTGATGCCATAACAATCCCAGTTACCACATTGAATCCCCCTTAAAGCTTTTCTGTAGATTCTTCATATATAACCCTATATGTTTTATTTAATAAACTTCCAATAAGTATTCCGTCTAATAACTTTAATTCTTTATTTTTTACTGTTATATATTCTATTAGATTTTCTAACTTCTTAAAGTCCTCTTCTTCTACCTTATTTATAAATAAAATTCTTCTACCTTTGGAGTTTTTAAATAATCCTTCTTTTTTAAATATTAAAGCTAGCAAATCTTCTTCATTTATACTATCTCCTACACTTTTATTTATAAGTTTTAAAAACTCATCAATCCTATGAATATTTCCATCATGGATTTTTAAATTTAAGGCTTCTCCGCTTAAAACTCCTATTGTTGTACTAGTAAAATTACTTACTACTGGCTCATCTTCCTTCCAAGCTTTTAAAGCTTTTTCTTTTGCTCCATCAGATTCTATTAAAATATAATCATAATTGTTAAGTATATTAGAAATACTTTTATCATCAATTCCAATGACTTTATTTTCTCCATTAACACTAGAACCATAAACATGAATTTCACTATCTGGTTCCTTTGTTTTACTTATATTTCCACAGTATACACATACTATATTTCCATTTAGAATATACTTACTTTCTTCATTAATATAAGCTCCAAAGCTGTCCTTTAGAATTAAACAATTGTATTGATTTCTTTTAGGTAGATATATTTTAGTTGTTGTTGTTATAAGAACTCTTCCTCTTTTTTTCAACTCTTCTGCTAGGATAAACATAAGAGTGGTCTTTCCTCCAGCTCCTACTATAGATATTTTTTCTCCTTTATTAACAGTAAGAACATTTAAAATGTCCACCCTTTTTCACTCCTTTTTAAAACCTCTTCCAAACCTCAGTTGCTAGTTCTCTACTTCTAGCCCTAATTCTCTCCTCATCTAAATTAACCAGTTTTCTATTCATCATTATAATCTTCCCATTTACAATAGTGGTTTCAACATGTCTCCCACTTATTCCAAATAGAATGTGACTATCTATATTATCTTTATATATAGGTGTTGGAGAATTATAGTCAACAATTATAACGTCAGCTAATGCACCTTCTTTTATAATTCCTATGGAATTATCTATAAATCTTTCAGTTATAACTCTATTTCCTTTGAAAAGCATTTGTGGTAATTCTACCCAAGCTACTGTTGAGTCTTTAGCTTCATGCCTTTGAATAGTACTTCCGGTTTTATAAGACTCTAAAATATCAGAGGTGTATCCATCTGTTCCTAACCCCAACAATATTTGTTTTTTAGCCATTTTTAAGATTTGCGATGTTCCCACTGCATTTCCCATATTAGATTGAGGATTATTAACTACTATGGAATTCTTTTCTTTCAGCATATCCATTTCCTCATCAGTTATGTGTACACAATGAATAGCCATAGTTTTATCAGAAAGAACACCTCTTTTATACCATCTTTCAATTACGCCTACACCATACTTTTCCATAGAATCTTGTACATCTTCAATTCCTTCAGCACAGTGTACATGGAATCCTGTATTTAAACCCTCTATGGCTGTTAGGCATCTCTCTACAGTATTTTCACTAATAGTCATGGATGCATGAAGTCCAAATAATCCTTTTATCATATCATTCTTTTCCCTATTACAATACTTTATAAATTCAATATTTTCTTCAATACTTTGTTTTATTACGTTCTCCCCATCTCTATCAGAAGTTTCATAACTCAGGTTACTTCTAATACCTACTTCCTTAGCTGCATCTGCAATAGTAAATAAACTCCCCCTTAAACCATCTGGACTGGAATGATGATCAAAGGAAGTTGTTACACCATTCTTAATTTGATCTATCATTGGAACTATTGCACTATAATATACATCCTCTAGAGTTAACTTTTTGTCTAATCTCCACCATAATCCCTTCAATATATCTAAAAAACATTTTGCTGGAGGACTATCATTAGCAATTCCTCTAGCAAAGGTACTGTAATAATGCATATGTGTATTTATAAAACCCGGCATTATTAATTTCCCTCTTGCATCAATGAATTTATAGTCTAGATATTTTTCTTTTAAATTTTTTGTAATTCCTACTTCTACAATTTTATCTTTTTCTATAACTATACATCCATCATCTATAATTGTGTTTAAATCATCTCTGGTTACAACTATCCCATTACCTACTAGTAGCATTCACACTCCCCCTATAGATTAAATATTATAACCGTATTTATATACCTCTAGATTATATATTCATACCTGTTTACACAAGTTTTAATAATAGATTTCATTTCCTTGGAGATTGATTCTGAGTTATTTTCTTCAATACACCAATTATAAATTTCACCTTTTTCATCCCTAACTTTAAAAATACCTTTAATAGAATCTATTACACAGAAACCTGAATTGCTACTGTTTTCAAAATCTTCCTCACTCCAAAATATAGTAATTTTATCTTTGTAAGGATTACCTTTATATGGACAAAATACTCTACAATTTCCGCATTCATTACACATACCATCTAAATGTATAATTTGATGACCTACTATAGGACCTTCTTTAATATGGATAAACGCATTTGCTCTATTAGGACAAACATCTACGCATATTTCACAAATATTATTGCATTTAAGACATCTTATAGCCTCTTCCTTAGAAGGTATTGATTCAAGTAGTACACCTTTTCTTTCATAAGATTTCTTAAGTTCATATCCACAAGTATTTTCCTCAGCCCTAATGAGATCACAAGGCATATTTTCTTTTTTTAAAATGTCCCTAGTTATAATTTTCCCATGAGACAATGCTTCTACTATAGTACCTGGACCACTTTTAGCATCTCCGGCTATATATACGTTAGATATATTAGTTTCACATTTACTGTTTACTTCAGGAAGTTCTTTAGAATTTATATCTATACCAAGACTTTTAAATAATTTTGAATCTATTTTTTCTCCAACAGCTGCTATAACTGTAGTTGCATTTATACTTTCATATTTTCCTAAGGAAATTGGACTTTTTCTACCTGATTTATCTTGTTCTCCTAAAATCATTCTTTCACAAACAAGAATATTATCTTCTAACGCTACAGGGGATAATAACTCTTTAAATTCAATACCTTCTTCAATAGCTAATTTAATTTCTTCTCTACTAGCAGGCATTAAATCTTTAGTTCTCCTATATATAATAGTTACCTTTTCAACTCCATTAACTCTTTTGGCAGCACGAGATACATCCATGGCTACGTCCCCTCCACCAATAACACATACATGGGTTCCTAGTTTTATATCCTCACTGTTTTCTTTAAAATCCTCTAAGAATTCAATAGCATTTAAGACTTTATCAGTACCTCTTTTAAGTGAAATACTTGCTGGCTTCCAAGCTCCAGTTGCTAGGACAACATAATGAAAATTTTTCCTTAGAACATTTAGATCAACCTGTTCAGCTACATTAAAATTTATCTTAACTCCATGGCTTTTTACCATTTTAAAATCCTGTTCTAAAGCTAAATTATTTATTCTAAAACTTGGAATTACATAATTTATAATCCCATATGGTTTATCTCTTTTTTCAAATACTTCTACACTAATACCATTTCTTCTAAGGTACATCGCTGTAGATAAACCTGCTACCCCAGCTCCTATGATAGCTACCTTTTTATGACTTTTAATTGCGCATGGCTTTATATTCTTTATATATAATTCTTCAGCATTATCCACAGCTATTTTTTTCATTCTTCTAATTTCTAAGGAACTATCATAATCTAGTCTAGTACATTTATTTTGACAGTTATGATTACATAAAGTTCCTGTTATAGCTGGGGCTGCATTATCTCTAACTATTACTTGAAAAGCTTCATCATATTTTCCTTCTCCCACAAGCTCTATATACTTTGGAATCTGTTGTTCAATTGGACAGCCTTCACTACAAGGTGCAATTGTACAATCATATATTGGTAAGTCCTTATATAGTTTTCTACTTTTAACTACCCTTGCTTTCTTAAGGTGATGCTTATCATCAATTGATTCCTTTGCTAATATTTTTAGCAATTGCATGTCAATTGTTGACTTTCTATTAGAAATAAGTGGTTCTACCTTTTCAGCTATCTGTTTAACTCTTTCATAACCACCTGGTTTTAATATTGTAGTAGCAAAAGTTATTGGACATATTCCTGTTTTAAATATCTTATCTACATTAAAGAATTCAGCTCCACCAGAATATGAAATATATAATTTCCCTTCAAATTCCTCTGAAAGATTACTTGCCAAATTAATAGCTAAAGGATATAAAGATCTACCTGACATGTACATCTCTTCTCCTGGTAGTTCTTCATTTAATATCCTTACTGGAAGAGTATTTGTAAGTTTTACTCCAATCTCCATACTTTCCATTTCAGCTACGGCTTTTAATTTTTTTATCATTTTTATTCCATCATTGTATTGCAGATCATTTTTAAAATGATGTGAATTTAGTTTTATATATTCATAACCCATTTTATTAAGAATTTTTCTTACAAATGCTTCACCAAGCAATGTAGGATTCATCTTTACAAAGGTATGAAGATGTTTTTCTTTTAATAAATAAATAGCAATTCTTTCTATTTCTTGTGGAGGACATCCATGTAGAGTTGATAGGGTAATTGAATTGCACACCCTTGAAGGAATTTTATATAAATCTTCAATTGAAAATCTATAAAATTTTTCTATATTATTCTCCAACACTTGAATAGATTCCTTCCATATTTTTGTATTTTGTGAATTTTTCAAATTTTCTATGTAGGAATCTATTTTATCTGATTTTATTCCATCAAAATCATATCCTACACTCATGTTAAAAACAAAGTCTCTGTCTACACTTAAGTTAAGTTCCTTCATTAAAACATGTAATATAATCCAAGCTTTCACATATTCCTCAAAAGCTTCTTCTACAGTTAGTTCTGTAGACCACTCTACGTTATAGCATTCATCCTCAGCATTAATACATGGCTTTAACACTGGAAGATCTTCTCCATCAATAATCTGGACTGTCTTTAACTCAATAAATCTACTACCAGTAAGATATGCTGCTATAATATTTTGAGCTAATTGTGAACTAGGACCTGCTGCTGGTCCAATTGGTAGGCCTAACTTCTCTCCTAAAAAAGAGATAGTGTTATTAGGGATTCCATAGTAAAACTTATCTTTATGAATTCCAAAAATACTATCTTTAGTTTTTAGTTCAGTAAAAATCCAGTTAATGAGTTTTTCAAAACTTATTGGGCGTATTTTGTCACTCATATTTACTCCCCCCTATAATTCATAAGTTACTTAAAAGCATTATATACCCTTAAGTAAATACATAATTTAATTAATCTATTTACTCTTTATTTTTCTATAAATCTCGGCTTATCTTCTTCCAGCAATTTCTCAAAAACAGATATAGGATCCTTAACTTTACTTAAGAACATCATGGCAGCAATAATATATGGTTTATATCCAGCTTCACGATATAGTAATTCACGGTAACGATTAAATACAGATTCTCCTACTTCTCCAATTTCACAACTTACACCTGTTATATCCGCTGGTAAACAATGAAGATATAATGCTTTACCATCCTTAGTAAGCTCCATCATTTTTTCATTGCATTCCCAATCCTTATATCTAGCATTTTCTTTCAACAATTCTTTTTCAAGTTCATCAATACCTGCTATATCCCTCTTTGAATATAGTTCTGTACGTTTTTCCATAGCTTCAAATGGTGCCCAGCTCTTTGGATAAACTATATCTGCGTTTTCGAAGGCTTCTTTCATAGAATTAGTCTTTGTAAAGCTTCCACCATTTTTCTCTACATTTGCCTTAGCAACTTCCTCTACTTCAGGAAGTACATCATATCCTTCTGGATGTGCTAATACAACTTCCATTCCCATTCTTGTCATAAGTCCAATAACTCCTTGCGGAACCGAGAGTGGTTTTCCATAAGAAGGTGAATAAGCCCAAGTCATAGCTAATTTTTTACCTTTTAAATTTTCCACTCCACCAAAATAGTGAATCAAGTGTAATAAATCCGCCATACATTGAGTTGGATGGTCTATATCACATTGTAAATTAATCAGAGTTGGACGTTGTTCTAATACTTCATCAGCATAACCTTCCTGAACAGCATTAGAAACTTCTTTCATATAAGCATTACCCTTTCCTATAAACATATCATCTCTAATTCCAATTATGTCTGCCATAAAAGAAATCATATTTGCAGTTTCACGGACAGTTTCTCCATGAGCTATTTGAGATTTTCCTTCATCGAGATCTTGTACCTCTAGCCCTAATAAGTTACACGCACTAGCAAAACTAAATCTAGTTCTAGTAGAATTGTCTCTAAATACCGAAATACCTAATCCACTATCAAATATTTTCGTCGATATATTATTTTCTCTCATTGTACGAAGAATATCAGCAACAACAAATACTGATTCTAATTCTTCGTTACTTTTTTCCCATGTTAAGAAAAAATCATTATTGTACATCTCCCTGAAATCTAGTTTTTTAAGTCTCTCCATAAGGGTTTTAATATTCTCCACAAAATCCACTCCTCAATTTATTAATCTCCTATTCCAAAATAAATTTATACTTATATTTTTGAAATTCGTCATAATTTCCCTTTACTGACTAATTAATCAAATTATAACTCCCATTACATTTAATGTCAATATTCAAATCAGATAATTCAAACTATTCTATTCTATTTATTTTATGTAAATTTATTGCATTTCATCCTCTTGATTGGTAAAATTTAAATAATTTAAATTTATTCATTTCAAGCTTAAATTATTTTATTATCTTAATATTTATTCATATCCTTATTATACTTATTCATAAACTATAGTTAAGTATATATTTTTTCTTTATTTTTTATATTAACTGGTTAGTAAAATATTTATAGCACTTCACGCATTATGCATAAGATATAATTATAAATTTAGAGGGGGAATTAAATTGCAAACAACTAACGCTCCAAAGAAATCGCTTCTTAGAATTAAACTAGATGACAAACCACCTATGAAACAAACTTTAATTCTTGCATTTCAAGCAATTTTTGCATGTTTCAGTGGTATAGTAGCAGTTCCACTAGTAGTAGCTGGTGCACTAGGATTAAAAATATCTGATACATCATTTCTGGTTTCATGTGCCCTATTTGCTTCTGGTCTTACAACACTTATTCAAGCTAAAGGTATTGGACCCATAGGAAGCAAGCTTCCATTTATCATGGGTACCTCCTTTGCTTTTGTAAGTCCGGCTATTGCCATCGGTAGCACTTATAACGGCAATATGACTTTAGGTATTGCTACCATATGTACAGCTACAATGGTAGGTGCCTTACTAGAAGTAATTCTAAGCTTTTTTATTAACCATGTTAAAAAAATTTTTCCACCACTTGTTACTGGTACTGTTGTTACTATGATAGGCATCACTATCATTCCTGTTGGAATTGATTGGTTAGCTGGAGGCTCTGGAAACCCAAACTATGGAGATCCTAAATTTTTATTGCTTGGTGCTATTGTCCTAATTATTATTATAATTACCAATCAATCTAAAAATACTTTTATAAGTTCTTGCTCAATATTTATAGGTATATTATGTGGATATTTATTAGCTATACCTCTCAACTTATTAGACACTACTCCAATATCTGCTGCATCCTGGATTTCTATTCCTAGACCTCTTAAATTCGGAATTAAATTCTCTATACCAGCGATTATTAGTTTTTTAGCTGTTTATCTAGCAACTACTGTAGAAACTGTAGGTGATACTCTAGCTATTGGAGAGGCATGTGAAATTGAGGTTTCTGACAACCAACTTTCTGGAGGTGTACTTTGTGATGGTCTTGGATCAATTCTAGCTGGATTTTTTAACTCTACTGCAAATACATCCTTTAGCCAATGTACTGGCCTTATAAATGTTACAGGAGTTGCTAGTAGGTTTGTTATAATTATAGCTGGAATAATATTATCTATAATGGGTCTGATACCAAAATTTGCTTCTTTAATATCAATTATGCCTAGTCCAGTTCTTGGAGCTGCTGGTATAGTTATGTTCGGTTCTATTGCTTGTTCTGGTATTAAAATTCTAGGCAAAGTTGATATGACTAGAAGGAACATTTTTGTAATTGGGATATCTTTTGCTTTAGGTGTAGGTGTCATTGTTAGACCTGAAGCTCTTAGTATGTTCCCAGAATCCTTACAAATAATCTTTGGTTCTGGTGTAACAACTGCAACTATATTTGCTGTAATATTAAATTTAATCTTACCTAGCGATAAGTCTCAAAAACCTGTTATTAAAACTAAATCTGGTATATCTTTAAGCAAATAACTACTTTGTATTCCCCAAATCTATATAAGAGATATAGAAAGTTGATCACGACTCTTTATATCTCTTATTTTTCCACAAAAAATTCCAGCCTAAATATCAACTGGAATTTTTTCTATTCAATTTATTTCTTAAGGGATTTTTTTGTAGCATTAAATATTTTTTGATATCCTGTACATCTACATAAATGTCCAGATATTTCTCTTTTTATTTCTTCATCAGTATAATCCTTACCACTATTTACCAATGCTGTAGTTGTAAGTACTAATCCTGGAGTACAGAATCCACATTGAATTGCCCCCTCTTCTATAAATGCCTTTT
Source organism: Clostridium sp. UBA871 (assembly GCF_002295255.1). NCBI lineage: Bacteria > Bacillati > Bacillota > Clostridia > Eubacteriales > Clostridiaceae > Clostridium > Clostridium sp. UBA871. The sequence continues at coordinate 105,172 of NZ_DBFV01000007.1, forward strand.
GCACCTTTGATAAGTTTCCATTTTCTGATACCCCCTCTATAGTTAAAATTTCTTTTTTATCAGCCCAAATAGCCATATAAATACATGAATCTATAGGTATTCCATCCACTAGTACTGTACAAGCTCCACATTCTCCAACTGAACATCCTTGCTTTACCCCTGTAAATTGAAGTCTATTTCTCAATACATCTAACAACGATTCTCGTACATCTACTTCTAAATTATAATTTTTTCCATTTACTTTTACTGATATCTTTTTACAATTCTTATCAATCATAATAAAATCCCACCTTATTTAGTTACTTCATAAATACCTCGTACTGTTAATTCTTTTATTAAATGCTCCCTATAAGCCTTTGATGCTCTCCATGAGTCTCTAGCACTTGCTGATTTTACTGCATATTGTGCAATATTATTAATATTTTTTTCTGAATATTCTAAACCAAGGGCATACTTCTCTGCATCCTTACATCTTATAGGAGTAGGCGCAGCTACCCCTAACGCTATTCTTAAATCTTTAAATTTATTTTCCTTCTTACTAGCTACAACGCATACACCTAGCATAGAAATATCCATTGCCTTTCGATTACTATACTTAATATATGTTCCTCTTACTCCCTCATAGTCTTTTTTTTCAATAAAAATGCTTATTAGAATTTCATCTTTTCTTATATTAACCTTTCCAGGACCTTCGTAGAATTCCTCTATTGGAACTATTCTCTCCCCCTTAAAACTTCTAAGTCTTAATTTAGCATTAAATGCAAATAAACTTGGTGCACTATCTGCTGAAACAGCTCCATTACATACATTCCCTCCAATAGTGGCCATATTTCTTATTTGTGGTCCTCCCATAGATACAGCACCTTGCCCTAAAGCAGGAATAAAATCTTTTATAATTTTATTTCTATATATATTAGTAAAGCAAGTAGTGGAGCCAATTTCTATGGTGTCATTTTCTAGAACCTTTATGAAGTCTAATTCTTTTAAATTTTTTAGACTTAAAAGTTCTACTTCTTCCATATCATCATGATGCAATTTAATTAAAACATCAGTTCCACCAGATATTATTTTTAGATTATTATTTTCATGAAGAATTTTTACTGCCTCTTCTACACTTCTAGGCTCTTGTATATTCTTAATATCAAACATTTTTATCTTTAATAGAGATTTAACACTCTACTAAAATTCACCTCCTTCTATATTTATATAGTCTACTAACTATACAATCTGCACTCTTAAATTTAAGGTAAATCCTATATTAAGCCCTCTTCCTTAAACTTTTCAAATACTCTTTGTGGATTCATTGGTATTCTATTAAAAGCAACACCAGTTGCATCTAAAACTGCATTTCTTATAGCTGGGGCTGGAGAAAGTGTTGTATTTTCGCCTAGAGATTTTTGTCCAAAACTTCCTGCATCATCTGGAATTTCTACAAATGCTGAACCAATATTAGGCGTGTCTAAAATAGTTTGTAATTTATAGTCTAAAAGATTGTTATTAAGAGCTCTTCCAGTCTTCTCATCAAATATCATTTGCTCTGATAAAGCATATCCTAGTGCCATACTTACACCACCGTGAACTTGCCCTTCTGCTAGCATTGGATTAATTATAGTTCCAGAATCATGAATATTATATATTTCTACTACGGTTATTTGACCAGTTTTTATGTCTACTTCAACCTCTGCAAAGGTTGCTCCATAAGCAACTACATTAGTCCTTATATTAACAGAAGTGTCACTAGTTATAGGAGAACTGTAAATCCTATCATAAAATGATTCTAACGCTATATGCTCAAGAGAACAGACAACTATACCCGTTGTTTTTTCAACTACATTACAATCAACTATATCCATTACCTCTGGATTGAGGCCATTTTTTCTGCTAGCAAACTGAAGAACTTTACTCTTTACCTCCATAGCAGCTTTTTTAACTGCAGCACCTGTAACAAAAGTTTGTCTTGATGCATAAGCACCTGTATCAAATGGAGTAATATCAGTATCTTGATTTGAAATTACATGAACCATATCAATTGGAATTCCTAAAACCTCTGAAGTCATTTGTGCAAATATAGTATCACTACCTTGACCAATTTCTGTAGCCCCGATTTGCAACTGTACTGAACCATCTTGATTCATCACAATCCTTGCACCTGCTACTTCTAGAGCTACGGGATAGGTACCTGCAAAATAACTAAAACAAGCCATTCCCACTCCATGTCTTAAACTACCTATTTGATTTTTATATAGCTTTTTCTTTTCATTCCAATTTATTAATTCCATTCCCTTTTCAAGACACTGTGATAGTCCCATGGAGCGCACCACATTTTTGGAGGATGGATCTACATGATTTTGCTTCACCAAATTTTTCAATCTGAATTCCACAGGATCTATATTTAGTTCTCTAGCAATATCATCTAAATGACTTTCTAGAGCAAATGAAATTTGTGGAACTCCATATCCTCTCATAGCTCCTGCTACCGGCATATTAGTATATACAGTTTTAGGCTCATATTTTATAGCATTAAAATTATATAATGGTCTAAATTTACTCCCACAGCTCATGGTCACTGAATGTCCATGAGATGCATATGCTCCATTATTTACTAAGTTCTTTATATCTATTGCTAGTAACTTACCTTCCTTAGTAACTCCAGTTTTAAATGTAAATCGCATAGCATGACGAACCCTTGTGTCTATAAAACATTCTTCTCTAGTTAATGCATATCTAACTGGTCTTCCATTAACCGCAAGTGTCATTGCTGCAGTTAATGGCTCTATAACAACATCTTGCTTATTTCCAAATCCACCACCTATATATGGCTTTATAACCCTTATTCTTCCCCATGGCATCCCTAGTGCCTGTCCTACTATCCTTCTTACAATATGTGGTATTTGAGTAGAAGTTACTATTACAATTCTTCCATCTGACTCCATATAAGCATACGCACTATGATTTTCCAGATGACAATGTTGTACAGTACTAGTATTAAATTTACCTGTAAATACTTTGTCAGCTTCTTTTAACTCTATTTCTACGTCTCCTACTTCATTGCCAAAAGAGCTAATAATATTATTTTGTCTTTCTTCATGTATTATTGGGGCACCTTCTTTTATAGCTTCTTCCTGATCCATTACAAATGGCAACACTTCATATTCTACATCTATAAGTTTTATAGCTTTTAGAGCTATTATTTCATCTATGGCCACAATTGCCGCCACTGGTTCTCCACAAAAGCGAACTTTATCAGTAATGATTAATCTATCTTCTACATCTCTATGTGCTTCATCAAAGGTCCAAGGATGTCCAGCCGTTGCAAATTTTATTTTTGGTAAATCTTGATAAGTAATTACTGCTTCAACACCATCTAAATTTTTTGCTTTAGAAACATCAATACTTCTTATTTTTGCATGGGCATAAGGACTTCTAAGCACCTTTCCTATTAGCATTTCCCTTTCAAAATAGTCATCAGCATACTTAGCCTTCCCTGTAACCTTTGCCACACCATCTAATCTAGATACACTACTACCTATTACCTTATAATTCATAATTCTCTTTAGCAAGATTATAATCCTACTAAAGCACCTCCCTTTATTCTTACTGATTAATTAGTCACAAAAATATATAACTATACAAGCTTTTTAGTGTTTTCTATAACTTTAACTCTCTACCTACGTAATTTCCTTTTTCATTACCTACCAATTTTCCATCCTTTATAATAAATCTTCCCCTTGAAATAGTCGTAATTACTTTACCTTTTACGTCTAGTCCTTCATATAAATTGTAGTCACAATTGGAATGAGAGTATTTTATTTTATGTCTATCTAAAGGGTCAAATATTACAACATCAGCATCTGATCCTGGGAGTAACGTTCCTTTTTTAGGATATAAACCATGAATCTTTGCTGGATTCTTTGTAAATTTATCAATTATTTTATCACCAAACATTGTATACAATAAATTAAAAGAATATTCTATTCCACCTATTCCCATAGGAATTAAATCTAAAGTTGCTCTTGCTTTTTCATTAGATTTAAATGGACAATGATCAGTACCTATTACACTAACATGATCTATATTTTTTCTTAATTCATCAATTTCTTCTAAAGACCTAAGAGGTGGTGTTAAGGTATATAGAAAACCATCCTTTAATAAATAATTATCTTTAGATAAATAAAAATATTGAGGGCAGCTTTCTATAAATAAATTTTTATTTATTAAACTTTTATATAAGTCCGTAATTCGTCTTAAAGATTCTCCTGAACTAAGGTGCACAATATACATATACCCATCCATATTCTTAGTCATTTCAGCTAAAGTTAAAACTTCTGTAGTCTCACATAATGTGGGTCTATTTTCTTCATGGGATCTTACTGGAAACTTTCCCTCTCTGATTAGCTCTTCATTTTCACTATGAGACATAAGTATAACCTTCATTCTTTTCGAAATTTTCAGTAAATTACTGATAGTTCTTAATCCAGTTTTTCTATTACTGGAACTATAAGTAGTAAAGAATTTTATGCTACAAATTCCTCTCTTTTTAATCTCCTCAATAAATAGTTCTTCATTATCTTGAAAATTTGCAATAGTACTATGAAATCCATAATCTACAACAGAAACCTTTGCTTTTCTTTTTCTGTCTACAAAAGCTTTTTCTAACTCTTCAATATTTTTTACTGGATCTAAAAAATCTATAAATGTAGTAATTCCACCATATGCAGCTACTATAGAACCATTGTAAAAATCATCAGCAGAAACCTCATTACCCACCCTAAGCTGAAAATGTACATGAGGATCTATAAATCCTGGTAATACATAATTTCCTTTTGCATCATAAATATCTTTTGATAAGAAAATATCCTTTGACAGGTTTTTAATAATTCCATTATCAATGTACAAATTTCCTCTAATAAATTCCCCTTCCACATATATATTCCCATTGACTATGGCTAAATCATAACAATTCACAATATCAACCCCACATATTTGCTTTATAATAATATTTTACCATTATTTTCTTTTATTTACCATAAAATATTATTGTACTAATAGAAATTATTGATATGAAATATTAAATTAAATTCTCTAATATGGCTCTTGATAAACAGAGTTCTAAGCTTCAGAGGAAGTATTCCTCCCACGGAAGCTTAGAACTCGTTATCCAGGGACGTAGCAGCTCTTTGCTACCGCCTCGAAGAAGATGGAGTATTAGAGCTGGTAGTCATCGGATAAATATTTATTGTAATAGATTACATTTTTTTAAAATCCCACTATACAAATCTTTAAAAAAGTATTATACTGTTAGTGATTTGATGAATTATTGAAAATATTTTGTATATTTTCAATGTTAAACTTATTTAGTAAGGGGGTATTTTTTAAGTGTGTTGTAACTTAGAAAAAAATCAAATGTTTAAGGAATTAGAAGACTTTATTAATTCCTTACCTGTCAAAGATGGAGCTTTAATAGAGGTTTTGCATAAAGCTCAGCATATCTTTGGATATCTACCTAAGGAAGTTCAAACTTTCGTCGCTGATAAACTAAATTTACCTATATCTAAAGTTTATGGTGTTGTAACATTTTACTCATTTTTCACTACTGAACCTCGTGGTAAGAATGTAATAAATGTGTGCATGGGTACTGCATGTTTTGTTCGTGGTGCTGGAGATGTTCTTAAAGAATTTGAAAAAGAACTAGGTATTAAATCTGGACAAACTACAGAAGACATGAAATTTACACTAGGTTCTTTAAGATGTGTTGGTGCTTGTGGTCTAGCTCCTGTTTTAACTGTAAATGATAAGGTTTACGGTCACTGTACTCCAGACCAAGTAAAAAGTATATTAGCTGAATATGAGTAGAATTAGGAGGTAACAAAGTTGAATAAAATAAATTCCTTTGAAGAATTAAACAAAATTTATCAGGAATACAAATCATCCCTTGATATTAGAAAAGCAACTGGTATCGATGGCTTTGTTTGTGAAAAAAATAACTATAAAAAAGAAATACTTATTTGCGGAGGAACTGGGTGTAAGTCTGCACAAAGTGATTTAATTAAAGATAACCTTGAAAAAGAAATTAGTAAGTTAGATTTGGAAGATGAAGTATACGTTTCCATAACTGGTTGTTTTGGTTTCTGTGAAAAAGGTCCTATAGTAAAAGTTACTCCAGATGATGTGTTTTATGTTCACGTAACTCCTGAGGATGCTGAAGAAATCATAAATGAACATATTGTTAATGGAAATGTTGTACAAAGATTACTTTACGAAGAGCCAACTATAAAAGAAAAAGTTAAGACTCAAGATGAAATGACTTTCTATAAGAAGCAAGTTAGAATAGCTCTAAGAAATTGTGGATTAATAAACCCTGAAAATATTGATGAATATATTGCCGAAAAGGGATATCTAGCTCTTGGAAAATGTCTAACAGAATGCACTCCTGATGACGTAATAAATGTTATATTGAAATCTGGACTAAGAGGAAGAGGCGGCGGCGGCTTTCCTACCGGAAAGAAGTGGCAATTTGCAAAAGGCTATGATGCTGATCAAAAATATATTATTTGTAATGCCGATGAAGGTGATCCAGGTGCATTCATGGATCGTTCGATTTTAGAAGGAGATCCAAATAGTGTTCTTGAAGCTATGGCTATAGCTGGTTATGCTATAGGTGCTACTAAAGGTAATATATATATTAGAGCTGAGTATCCACTAGCAATTCAAAGACTTAGAATTGCTATAAATCAAGCTAGAGAATATGGACTCCTTGGTGAAAATATACTAAATTCAGGCTTTGATTTTGATATTGAAATTAAATACGGAGCTGGTGCCTTTGTATGTGGTGAAGAAACTGCTCTTATTCATTCAATAGAAGGTAACCGTGGAGAACCAACAAATAAACCACCATTCCCTGCTGAATCTGGACTTTGGAACAAGCCAACTTGCGTTAATAACGTTGAAACTTTAGCGAATATTCCAGCTATTATTAATAATGGTGCAGATTGGTTTAGTTCAATCGGCACTAAATCTTCCGCTGGTACTAAGGTTTTTGCTCTTGCTGGTAAAATTAATAACGTTGGTCTTGTAGAAGTGCCTATGGGAACAACTTTAAGAGAAATTCTTTTTGAAGTAGGTGGAGGAATTAAATTTGATAAAGAATTCAAAGCTGTTCAAACAGGAGGACCTTCTGGTGGATGTATTCCTAAAGAATTTTTAGATACTCCTATTGACTTTGATTCTTTAAGTGCTATCGGTTCTATGATGGGATCTGGTGGAATGATAGTAATGGATGAAGATAACTGTATGGTTGATATAGCTAAATTCTATTTAGAATTTACAAAAGAGGAGTCTTGTGGTAAATGTACACCTTGTAGGATTGGTAACACTCGATTACTTGAAATTCTTGAAAGAATATCAAAGGGCGAAGGTGATTTAAGTGATCTGGATAAGCTTCAAGAGCTTAGTAACACTATAAAAGATACTTCACTTTGTGCTTTAGGACAAACTTCTCCTAACCCTATTCTTAGTACAATGAAATATTTCTATGATGAATATAGAAGTCACGTTGTAGATAAGATTTGTCCAGCAGGAGTTTGTAAGGACCTTATGAAATTTGTTATTACTGATAGATGTATTGGCTGTACTAAATGTGCAAGACAATGTCCAGTTGGCTGTATCGAAGGGAAAGTTAAAACTAAGCATGTAATTGACCATAGCAAATGTATTAAATGTGGTGCATGTAAATCTAGCTGTCCAGTTGATGCAATAGATCTAGTTTAATAATTTAAAAGAGGTGAAAGTATTGAGTTTAGTTACACTTAAAATAAATAATAAAGAAATATCAGTGGAGCAAGGAACCACAATTCTTGATGCTGCACGTAAGCTTAATATAAAAATTCCTACCCTTTGCTACCTAAATCTTCATGATAAAAAGACAACTAATAAACCTGGTTCTTGTAGAGTTTGTGTAGTTGAAGTGGAAGGAAGAAAAAATTTAGCACCATCTTGTTGTACAGCTGTTGCTCCAGGTATGGTTGTTAATACTAGTACTCCAAGAGTAATAGCAGCAAGAAAAACTATAATTGAACTTTTATTATCAGACCATTCTATGGATTGCTTAACCTGTCAAAAAAATTTAAATTGTGAACTCCAAGAGCTTGCTAGTACTTATGGAGTAACTAATTTAAAATATACTGGTTCAAAATCTGTAGCTGTAAAAGAACTTAAAAATCCATCTATAGTAAGAGATACTTCTAAATGTATTTTATGTAGAAGATGCGAAGCTGTTTGTAGCCAAGTTCAAAAGGTTGGTGCAATTGGACCAATAAATAGAGGTTTTAATACCACTATAAGCACTGCATTCTTTGAAGAGCTAAATAATAGCGCTTGTACTTTATGTGGTCAATGTATAAATGTTTGTCCTACTGGGGCATTAATGGAAAAAGATAATACTATAGATGTATTAAACGCTATAGGAAATAAAGATAAATTGGTAGTAGTTCAAACTGCTCCGGCTGTTCGTGCAGCACTTGGAGAAGAATTTGGTATTAAAGAAGGTGCTGTTACTGGCAAGATGGTTGAAGCACTAAGAGAACTTGGTTTTGATAAGGTTTATGATACTGATTTTGCTGCAGATTTAACTATTATGGAAGAAGCTACAGAATTTCTAGGAAGGTATAAGAGTGGTGAAAATCTTCCTATGATTACTAGTTGTTGTCCTGGATGGATTAATTTCATAGAAAAACATTATGGAAACCTATTAAATCTTCCATCAACATGCAAATCTCCTCAACAAATGTGGGGCGCTATTGCAAGAACATACCTTGCTGAAAAACTGGGTATACCATCGGAAAAACTTTATGTTGTATCTGTAATGCCATGTGTTGCCAAAAAATCCGAAGCTAATAGAGAAGAATTTGTCAATGAAAATAATAATCCAGATATCGATGTAGTTATAACTACAAGAGAATTAGCTAAAATGATTAAACGCTCTGGATTAGAATTTGCTTCTCTACCTTCCTCTGATTTTGATACTATTATGGGTGAATCTACTGGTGCTGGAGTTATTTTCGGAACTAGTGGTGGCGTTATGGAGGCTGCTTTACGTACTGCTTATGAATGGATTACAAATAGCACTTTAGAAGAACTTGATTTTAAATCTGTTAGAGGCCTTGAAGGAATCAAAGAAGCTTCATTAATTATTGATGGTAACAAAATTAATATAGCTATTGTAAATGGACTTGCAAATGCAAAGAATTTGTTAGATAATATAGAAGATACATCTAAAAAATATCACTTCATTGAAGTTATGGCATGTCCAGGAGGATGTATAAACGGTGGTGGTCAACCATATTCTAATGAGCAATATTCATTAATAGAAAAAAGAATGAATGCTCTTTATAGTGAGGATGCTAATAAGGTTATAAGAAAATCTCATGAAAACCCTGAGATAATAAAGCTTTATGATGAATTCCTTGGAAAACCTAATGGAGAAAAATCTCACCATTTACTTCATACTCACTATATAAATAGATAAACACCTTAATTTAGTTATTAGTTATTAGTCCCTAACTAATATAAATATAAACATAAAAATGATGGTATAAATANNTATTTATACCATCATTTTTATATAGTTCCTTATTTACAATTATAAAAATTAAAAACATATAAAGTAATATTATCCTAAGTTATAAAAGAATGTTACAAATACTGGAACTAAAGAACTTAATATAACTCCATTTATAAATGCTATTACAGCTATCTCTGGATTTGTTGCTTTAGCTATAAGTGGTAATGTTGTATCCATAGAAGTAGCTCCTGCAGGTGCTATGGCTGTGTAGCCATTCAGCTTTTTAGCTAATATTGGAATTAAAATAACTGTTATCATCTCACGGAATACATTTGTTAAAAATGCTATAGCTCCTAAAGTATCTCCACCCATTTCTTTAAGCATTACTCCTGATAAGCTATACCATCCAAATCCTGAACCTATAGCTAAGCTCTCATTAAGAGCCATATTAAATAGGAATCCTACTAAAAGTCCTCCTAGTAAACTACCTACAATTCCTCCAAATGGTACTAACAAAACCTTAAATCCTGCCTTTTTTAGATCTTTAAATATGGTCTTGTTGCCACCTACATCTATACCAACTAAAAAGATTAAAACAAATAATGAAATGGATGCAAGATTATCAATACTACTCATTATTTCTGGTGGAAACACAAAATAACCACAACCCATTCCAACTAATATAGATACTATTATTATGTACGTCATATTACTTGTCCTCCCCACATGCCTCATTTAAAAGCTCACTACACTCTTCAATTACAACATTTTCATCTTCTACAATCTCTGCATTTAAAATTTCACTATGAAATTCAGTAACCACTTTTTCATTTTCTATTATTTCCGCATTTAAGATTGATTCTTCCTTGGGTAATTGATTTTCTTTAGGCATAAACTTTTCTGATAAAATGTACACAAGTACTATACTTACACCTATTGTAGCTACTGCAAATAAAAAAGACTTTAACCCTATGGTCGGAAGATTTTTTATTATGCCCTTATCAGCTCCTATAGAAGCTCCCATAGAAAATAATAAGAATATTACACCAAGTTGTTGTAATTTACCATTTATAATTTTCCCCTTCTCACCTAATTTTAGAAAGTACCCTACAATGGCACCGAGTATTAATGCAATTAAAATTTCCATATGTCCCCCTCCTCTACCACGTTATTATATCATAGATTTGGAAACAGTTACATTATATTTAGATTATTTTTATTATATTTAACTTTATACCTTTATACATGAAATTATTTGTAATAATAATGATAAATATATTTAATCTTGAATATATATAGGAATATATTAAAAATTGATAAATAAGGAGTTATAATATGAAGAACATCTTTATGCCCTACTATATTAACGGTGATACTATTAGAGATATGTATAAAATTGCTATAAATCGATATGAAAACATTGAAATAAGTGGAAAAAGAGAAGAAACTACAATTCAAGCTACTCTACCATTGTCCGAACTAACTTGTGGAAAAATTATTCAAGGTTCAGCTACAGTAACTTTATCTAAAAGTACTCAAAGAAAATCAATAGATGAAATAGAGAATTCATCTATTAATATATTTATAAATCTAGAAACTTTATTAAATCGAAACAATGCAATCAAATCTTTAAAAATATATAGTGACCTGAATACAATTTCTCCTGGAGATATTGTAGAATTACAGTGTACTATAGAAAAATCAGATAGTACTTTAGAACTTTTAAGAAATACATTAGAATTACTTGAGTTTCAACAAATAACTTCTGATATAGATAATACCTCTATGATTAATTGGATAAAAAGAAATATAAAATCTTTAACAGAAGATAAAGTATTAAAATATCCTGTCTCCCTTCCTTTTGATTCTGATTCTTTAGTCATTACTTCTGTTTGTAGTAAACATGCATCTATGGACATAGAGTGTTATATTGGTAGACCTTGTACAATTGTTGGTGAAATAGCAAGTTATGACTATCCCCAGTCAAATCATAATATTATTGATAGTAACCCTTTAGTATCTAAATTATTATGGGATTTTATTACATCTCATAGCAACTATAAAGACTTTGTTTCTCATTTAGACTATAATAATGAATTTCCTTCTGATAAGAAAGTGTTGGAAATTGTACCTTTTATAATTTATATGTAATAAATATCTTGTTTTAGTAATATTTATAGATTATGCTAATATTAATAATTATATCTATTAATATTAGGGGGATTTATATGGACAAGTATTTTAAACTTACTGAAAACGGAACTAACGTAAAGCGTGAAATTGTTGCTGGAATTACCACTTTTCTAACAATGGCTTACATTATTGCTGTAAATCCTAATTTCCTTAGTACAGCTATGGGTGATGGTACTGCTGGAGCACTTGTAACTGCTACATGTCTAGCTGCGGGACTTACTACTATACTCATGGGACTATATGCTAATGCACCTTTTGCACTGGCATCTGGTATGGGACTTAACGCCTTCTTCGCATTTACAGTATGCGGTGCCATGGGTGTTCCATGGCAAGTGGCACTTACTGCTGTTTTTGTAGAAGGTATAATTTTCATTATTCTTTCTGTAACTAGAGTGCGTGAAGCTGTAGTTAATTGTATCCCACTTACAATGAAGTACGCTGTTACTGCTGGTATTGGACTTTTTATTGCTTTTATAGGTTTAACAGGTGCAGGTATTGTAGTGTCTAATGAAGCTACCCTTGTATCTCTAGGTTCTATGGTAGCTCCTGGTGCTATAATCGCAGTTATTGGCATTCTTATTATAGCTATTTTGAACTCTAAAAATATCAAAGGAGCTATGCTTTGGTCCATTCTGATTTGTTCTATAATTGGTTGGATATATGCAGTTATAAATCCTGAAGGAGCTACCGCCGCTGGCATATATCTTCCAAATGGATTATTCAAATATGAATCTATTAAATCAATTGCCTTCAAGCTTGACTTCTCTGTATTCACTAATAGCTCAGCTATTCTTAATTTTATAACAATTTGTCTTACTTTCTTATTCGTAGACTTCTTTGATACTGTTGGTACATTAGTTGGAGTATGTTCTAAGGCCAATATGCTAGATAAAGATGGTAATGTGCCGATGGCAAAGAAAGCTCTACTTGTAGATGCTATAGGAACCACCTTTGGTTCTTTAGTTGGAGTTTCAACCGTTACTACTTATGTAGAAAGCGCAGCTGGAGTTAGTGAAGGTGGAAGAACTGGGTTAACAGCTGTTACTACAGGTATTTTATTCTTATTGGCAATGTTTCTATCTCCAATATTTATAGCTATACCAGGTTGTGCTACAGCTCCTTGCTTAATTTGGATTGGTTTTATGATGCTAGAAAGTGTTATGAAAATAGACTTTACCGATTTTACTCAAGGCTTCCCTGCATTCATTACTATAGCCGCAATGCCATTATGTTATAGTATCGGTGATGGTCTTACCCTTGGAATTCTTTCATATACATTAATAAACTTATTAAATAACATATTTGGTAAGAAAGAAACTAAAAAACCAATCTCAATAGTAATGTATATTCTATCCATCATATTTATACTAAAACTTATATTTATGTAATTTATGTTTTAGTTATCATTAATTTAAAAAGGTAATCACCGAAAATTTTTCAGTGATTACCTTTTGTTTATATCTATATATCCATAAGATTTCTTCTATAATTCATATATAATCTTCTTAGGATTCTCATATCTTCATCTACAATTAATTGTAACTCAGATAATTCCTTATAATTTTTATCATTAATTGCTTCTCTCATTTGAGTAAATAAGCTTCTACTTACATAATTATCTTTCATAAGTTTTTCTCTTAGCTTATTTATTTCACTCCATTTTTCAAGATCATACTCCATAAAATCATCGCCATTAGATCTTCTAATGTTTCTAATTTCATTAGAATAGTTTGGAAGAATTCTATGCTCTAACTCAGTAGTCCATCTTTCAAGTACAGCTTCCTTATATCCTTTAATTACTTTATTAGTTATTACTCCATCTTTAGTTAAAACATGTACTCTCGATTCATCATCAAAAGCTAATAAATTTTCATATACAGTACTTGGAGCCTTACCAAAATACTCTTCTCTTTCTTCCTCTGTATAGAATTCAAATACATCTTCTTCACTTCTATAACATCTGCCTTCCTCTAGGTAAGAAGTTTTTTCACCTGGTTTTTTAGAAAGTTCTGCTAAAAGTTCTTCTCTACTTTTATTATTTGTAACTACATAGCTTATTCCATCTACCATAGATATTATAACTGAAGATAATACTAAATAAATATTTGTATTAGGATTTGGTGATCTCAACTCAAACCTAGTAGCCATTGGATTAATTGCATCTCTCACTAGTCCAACAAGAATAGTTCTATTTCTTGAAGGCACATCTTTAGTAAATCCTAAGGAAGTTACTATACATACTGGTGCTTCAAAGCCTGGTTTTAATCTTTGTAATGCATCATAATTTGAAGAAACAAAGGGGTTTATTACTTCATAATTCTTTAATACTCCCATTATTGCTCCATATCCTACTTCACTTAAAAAGTCTTTTTCAGCATAACTGTGGAATAAATTCATCTTCTTACCATTTTTAAGCTTTAAAGTAACGCCTACATGTAAATGTTCTCCATTTCCTGCTACCTCTTCAATTGGTTTAGCTTGGAATGTAACTTCAAGACCATTTTTTCTAAAAGTTTCTTTTATTAGACCTCTTACCAAAAGTTCATTATCACAAGTTTGAAGGGCTGTAGAAAACTTCCAATCCACTTCTAATTGTTCCATTATGTGAGTTAGAACTCCAGACTCAGATAGTTTAGCTTTAACTCCCCCTACTTCTTTATGACCCATTTCTGGTTCTAGTCCATATTTAGCTAATAAATCTAAAGATTTTTCCAGTGCTGTTCTTACAGGACCCTTAGTTCTCTTCCAGTACTGCTCCTTTAATACTTGGGAAGTGGATAATTCTTCTATTTCAGCTAATTCATTTGGAGTATTTACCCAAAACTCTAATTCTGTAGCTGCTGTAATACTTACGTCCTCTATTTCATCATAGTTTATGTCAAAGTTAGTTAAAAATTGTGGATTTTCTTCAAATAACTTCATCATAGAAGCTCTAAAGTGATCTACAGAATTTTTTAGTATGTACCTAGAATCTACGGCAACATCTTCATGGTATAAGTGACATGGCATTCTAATAGTTCCTACTGGTTTATTTGTTTCTTCATCTATATAATCATAATTATAATCTACATACCAATTACAAGTTAAATCAACCTTCATATCTACCTTTGCATTATTAAGGGTAGCTATTCCCGGTAATATTACAGATGATCCATCAGTCTGGACAGCTGTACCATGTAAAAATGTCTCAATATCTTCTATGAAATTTTTAACAGGAATTTTTTCGTCTGTATCATTACCTAAAAAGTCAATACCAACTAGAGAAACAAATCTTATTTCCTTATGCTGCTGAAGTATTTTTAGTAACTCCTCTTTATTTTGTTTATTAGTAGGTATTACAAATAATAAACTCATATAATATAAGCCCCCTTTTATAATTGTGTTCAATATTTGCATTATAGCATAATATAAAAACATTGAATATAATTAATTTTGTTAACAATAAGTTAATATATATAGTTTTTTTTCGACCTTTTATTAAAAATATATTAATTTTTTACTTTTTGTTAATATATAATCCTTTACATTGTAAGTTAAACCTTTTCACTTTACGTAAAATATATAATTAACCCAATATAAAATTTACCTAAATATTTTAATGTTTATAATATTTCTTTTCATTCAAATTATTCTTTCTATTAATTATACAATTTATACAAATTATAGAACTCTAAAATTATTCAGTATATTGACATAACTTTAATAGAATTATACTATTAATTTATTGGCTAAAGTTGACTAAATTTAGTAAATATATAGTTTATATTAGAAATTAAGGAGAATACATTTATGAAATTATTATTTTTCGATACTGAAACTACTAGTATAAAACCCGGTAATATATGTCAATTATCATATATTACTGTTGATACTAGCACAAAACCTCAAACAACAGTAGGTAAAAATTATTTCTTCACTGTAGAAGAAATGAATGAAAGTGCTGAAGCTATACATGGCTTTTCTTTAGAAAAGCTCTACGAACTGAGTAATGGAAAATATTTCGAAGATACTTATGAGGAATTTATAGATGATTTTATCAATAGTGATATAATTATTGGACACAATGTTCAATTTGATATTAAATTTTTAAAAAGCGAACTAGAATTTTTAGATATTCCTTTTAATCCTAAAGGTTCATTTTGTACTATGTCATATTATAAAGAAATATGTAAAGCTACTAATTCTAGAGGCTTATTAAAAAATCCTTCTCTTGGAGAAGTGATAAACTTTTTAAACCTTAAGGAAGATTTTCTTCAAAATAAATGTACTTCTCTATTTGGTAAGACATCTGGCTATCATGATGCAAGATTTGATACAACTTGTACTTATATGTTAGTAATTCAAGGAATAAAAACTGGATTAATTCCTCCAAAATTTTTTACTAATATGTTACAATTTAAGTAATACTGTGAAGTAAAACTTTTATTTTAGGAGTGATTTAAATGATAGCTATTAAAAATGTTACTATCCACACTATGGCAGAAGATGAAATTATCAAAAATGGTGTTATACTAATTGATAATGGCAAAATATGCAACCTTGGTTCAAACATAGCAATTCCCGAAAACATAGAAATTATCGATGGAAAAAATGGCTTTTTAATGCCAGGTATTATTGATGCTCATTGTCATATTGGAATGTGGGAAGATGGATTAGGATTTGAAGGTAGTGATGGAAATGAAACTACTGATCCAGTTACGCCTCATCTTAGAGCTATAGATGCAATAAATCCTGTGGACAAATGTTTTCAAGAAGCATTAGAGGCTGGTATTACAACTGTAGCAACTGGTCCTGGAAGTGCTAATGTAATAGGTGGAACCTTCGCAACTATGAAAACTTATGGGAAAACTATAGATGATATGGTTATTAATGAATGTACCGCTATGAAATCTGCCTTTGGAGAAAATCCTAAGCGAGTTTATAGTGGTAAAAAAGTTACTCCAAGTACTAGAATGGCTACTGCAGCTATCCTTCGTGAAAATTTAATAAAAGCTAAAAATTATGTAGAAAAACAAGAAGCCTTCAAAAATGGTAATGCTAAAGCTCCAGACTTTGACATGAAGTTAGAAGCCTTAGCAAAGGTCATTAGAAAGGAAATTCCATTGAAATCTCATGCTCATAGAGCTGATGATATTCTTACTGCTATTAGAATAGCTAAAGAATTTGATTTAGACCTTTCTTTGGAACATTGTACTGAAGGACATTTAATAACCGAAAGCCTTAAAGATGAACATATAAAATCTATAATTATAGGTCCAAGCTTATCTGATAGAAGTAAAGTGGAACTGAAAAATTTAACATTTAAAACTCCTATGATTTTAAACAAAGCTGGAATAAAAGTTTCCATTATGACAGATCACCCTGTAATTCCACTTCAATATATATCTCTATGTGCTGCCCTTGCTGCTAGAGAAGGAATGGATGAAGAAGAGGCTTTAAGATCTATTACCATAAATCCAGCTCGTGCAATAAATGCTGATCATAGAGTTGGTAGTATTGAAGTAGGCAAAGATGCAGATATTATAATATATAATGGACATCCTTTTGATCTTAGAAATACTGTTAAACTTGTAATGATTGATGGTAAAGTAGTTAAAAATCAACTTTAATTTAATTAATCATTAATTTAAGTATATAAATAAAATATAACAGAATATTATTAGGGGGATTCCTTATTTAGAATATACCTAGTTACATTGATATGTAACTAGGTATATCTTATTATTACATATTATTCCACTTATCTTTACAATTCTACCATAACTTACATTTACAAATCTTAGGTTAATTTGTGGACTTTAGTTTTAAATTTTGTATAATACTAATTACAGCATTAAACAATCTTTTTATAGATAAAACCTTATTCTTTAATCATTTTATATTGTATATATTAAATTCTATTTTATAAAAAGATATATACAAATTTTAAGGAGGTAAGATTATTGATAGATAACATTAAAAAGAATTTAATTATTATTCCTTTAAGTATTTTAGTATTATCAATTGTAGCTTTAATTTTATTAAATATAGGTGCAGCTACAATCCCCTATAAAACATATTCAGATTTTTTACTGGACTTAGAAAGTAATAATATATCTAAGGTATCCATGTCTCAAACACCTAAAATTACTGTTATAGATAAGTTTGGAAAAAAATATTCTACAGATAATCCTAATAGTAATACTCTTAAAGAAACTCTTTTAAAAGAAGGTATTACAGTTGAAAGTTCTTCCACTTTACCAACAAATCAACGTATAGCAGTTATATTCCTCAGTCTTTCTGCTGTAACTACTATATTTATGACTATAAAAAGGAATAGTTCTGGTGGAACAATGACTTCTATTACTGCAATTGATGGACAAAGTGTTTCTAAGGATAAATTTAACTTTAATTCTGTAGCCGGTAATGATGAGGCTAAAGAAAGTTTAAAGGATATAGTAGATTTTCTTAAAAATCCAGAAAAATATGCTTCTTACGGCGCAAGAATGCCTAAAGGTGTAATTCTTTATGGAGATCCTGGAACTGGTAAGACTCTATTAGCAAAAGCTATAGCTGGTGAAGCTAAGGTTCCTTTCTATGCTGTATCTGGTTCAGACTTTGTTCAGATGTATGTTGGAGTAGGTGCAAGTAGAATTAGAAATTTATTCAAGAAAGCTAAGACTCATGGTAAAGCTGTTATTTTTATTGATGAAATCGATGCTATAGGTAAGCAACGTAGTTCTAATAAATCTGGTAATTCTGATGAAAAGGATCAAACCTTAAATGCTCTTCTAACTGAGATGTCGGGATTTAAAGAAAGTGAAGGTATTGTAGTTATAGCAGCTACTAATAGACTTGATATATTAGATGAAGCTCTTTTAAGACCTGGTAGATTTGATAGGCATATAGAGGTATCTCTTCCAGATATTAATGCAAGAGAAAAAATATTAAATCTTCACTTTAAAAATAAACCAGTAAGTGATATGAACATAAGAGATATCGCACATAATACAGCCTATTTTTCTGGTGCTAAATTAGAAAATTTAGTGAATGAAGCTGCTATAATTGCATGCAAAGAAGATGCTCCATATATCACTGGTGAACATATGGATAAAGCCTTTTCAATAGTAGTAGCTGGTCATGAAAAATTAGATAAAGAAGCCCTTAAAGAAGAAGATATGAAAATTACTGCTTATCATGAAGTTGGACATGCATTGATTTCCCACTTAAAAGTTCCAGAAGAAAAAATCTCTAAAATAACTATAATCCCTACCTCTAAGGGTGCAGGTGGATACACTTTAACTATAGGTGAAGATAACACCTACCATAATCTAGATTATTTAAAAAGAAAAATTATGGTTTTATTGGGTGGAAGAGCTGCCGAAGAAATTATCTTTGGCGAAGAAAAAATAACTACTGGAGCCTTCAATGATTTAAAGAAAACTACCAATATAGTTAATAATATGGTATGTGAATATGGTATGGGAAAATCTCTAGGTCTTTTAAGACTTTCAGAAATGCAAGGAATACCTACTGATTATTATACTACAGTAGTATTGGAAGAGTGTAAATCTGTACTGGATGAATTGTATGAAGAAGTTAAAAACACCTTAAATAATAATTTAGATTTATTAGTTAAGCTATCTGAAGAATTACTTTTAAAAGAAACTCTATATACTGATGACATTCTTAATCTAATATATGGTAAAACAAGCTAATCTATGTACAATATTATTTGAAACCTAGGGGTAATTCCTTAGGTTTTTATTTTAATGCTAATTATTGGTGTAGCATTAGAATACTTGTACTTATATATATAAAAAGGCATGAAACCATTTTAAATTTTTAGGTTTCATACCTTTTTATATTTTATATAGGTAATATTACATGTTATATACTAGATAAGTTTTACCTGAAATTAAAGCTTATCTAGTTATATATTGTTTAAAATTTATATATTGTTTAAAATGCTATTGTAGCTTAGATAGTTCTACTGCAAGTTTTGCTCCAACCTTAGCATTATTAAATACTAATTGAATGTTAGATTCTAAACTTGATCCACCTGTAATCTCCTTAACCTTAGAAAGTAAGAATGGTGTACTCTCTTTTCCTACTATTCCTTTCTCTTCCGCTTCCTTAACAGCTGTTTCTATAGCATTATTAATTGTATCATAATCCATTTCAAATTCTTCTGGTATTGGGTTTGCAACAACCATACCACCCTCTAAACCTAAATCCCATTTAGCCTTTAATGCTTTTGCAAGGATTTCTTCACTATCCACTTTATAGTCTACTTTAAAGCCAGATTTTCTTGTGTAGAATGCCGGTAATTCTTCTGTTTGGAATCCTACTACAGGTACTCCCTTAGTTTCTAGGTATTCACGAGTTAACCCTATATCAAGAATAGATTTACATCCAGCACATACTACAGCTACGTCAGTCATAGCTAATTCTTCAAGGTCAGCTGATATATCCATAGTCTGTGCAGCACCTCTATGAACTCCTCCAATTCCACCTGTAGCAAATACCTTAATTCCAGCAAGTGCTGCAATAATCATTGTAGATGCAACTGTAGTAGCTCCATTTAGTTTATTAGCAACTATAAAAGGTATATCCCTTCTGCTAGTTTTTATTACTCCAGAAGTTTTTCCTAAAAATTCAACTTCTTCAGTTGTTAATCCAACTTTTAATTTTCCTTCAAGAATAGCTATAGTTGCTGGGATTGCTCCATTTTCTCTAATTACGCTTTCCACTTTTAATGCAGTTTCTACATTTTTAGGGTAAGGCATTCCATGAGAAATTATAGTTGATTCTAAAGCAACTACTGCCTTTCCTTCCATTAATGCTGCTTTTACCTCTGGGTTTATATCTAAATATTTTTCTAACATTATTTAATCTCCTCCAATTTTTTATTTATATTTTCCAAAGACATATTTGGATTAATAGTATCTTTATGAGTAATTGCCAGTGAAGAACAAGCTGAAGCAACCTTCAAAGTATGTATTAAATCAAAATTATTCATACTTGAGTATACTAATCCAGCAACAAAAGCATCTCCTGCACCATTAGCATTGACAACTTTAACTTTGGGTGGAGTAAATAATCCTTTACTTATCCCATCATTATAATATACTCCTTCTTCACCTAGACTTATAAATACATTTTTTACACCTAAGTTTAAAAAGTAATCACTAACTTTTTCTACCTCATCCATAGTACTAATTTTCATTCCTGATAAAATCTCAGCTTCAATTTTATTAGGTTTTATTGTATGAAACTTATGAATGATGTCCCTTACCTTAACTGCCTTAGATGATGATACTGTATCTAAGAAAAATTTTGTATTTTTAAAGTTATTAACTACATACTCTATTACTTCCTTAGGAATATTAGTGTCTATAATACATATTCTAGAACTTTCAATTACTGATTTTTTAGTTTTAATAAATTCTATGGTCATCTTATCATAGATATCCATGGATGAAATTGCTACCTTCATATCTCCAGAATAATCAAGAACAGACATATATACTGATGTAAATTCTCCATCTAATTTAAGGCTATGTTCTAAATCTAAACCAATTTCTCTGCCTTCATCTATAATCTTACGACCATAAATATCATTACCAATAACAGAAATTAGTTTTGTAGAAACTTCTAATCTACACAAATTTTCACCTATATTCCTACCAACCCCACCTAAAGAAAATTTTATATTTCCAGGGTTAGAATCATTAAGTCTTAACTCATCATTAGAAAATCCTACTATGTCTATATTAGTTCCTCCTATTATAGACACAAAATTTTCTTTACTCATTACATATCCTCTACCTGAGATATATCCTTTTTTTATAAGGTTTCCTATATGTACTCCTACAGATGACCTAGTAATCTTAAGAATATCTGCTATTTCATTTTGAGATATTAAGGGGTTATCCTTTATAAGATTTAATATTTCTTCTTCTCTATTTGTCATCATTTTCTCCTCTTAATATTTGCTTATTTTATAAAGATTTGCTTACTTGATTTTAGCATACTATAAAAATTAATGCAATAATATTTTATCCAAAAATTTTAATGCAATAAATTTATATTTATTTTTTCTCACTATAATATTCCTTAAAATTTGTAATTTATTACGAGTATGGAATTATATTATCTAAATTTATGTAAGTAATACCTTAATATTAGACAATGTATGCATTATTTTCTATTTAATTTTTAATTTATCCCCTATAGTTTTAATTATTCTTAAATCATATAAACAATTCAATATATTGCACCATAAAGATTTTCGAGTTATAATAAAGTTTGTACTATAGGAGTCATTAATACAATGTCTTTATAATTTATACTATAGGAATGGAGGAATATTATGGGACTATTAACTTTTAAACGAGGCATTCATCCGCCTCACGGAAAACATTTTTCAGAAAAAAAAGAAATTGAAACCTATCTTCCAAAGGGTGATTTAGTGTTCCCTATGAGCCAACATATAGGGGCTCCATGTGAACCTATTGTAAAAAAGGGAGATAAAGTTGTAGTTGGACAAAAAATTGGTGCAAGCACATCTTTTGTTTCATCTAATATCTATTCTAGTGTATCTGGAATAGTTAAAAATGTAACACCTATGCTTACATCAAATGGTTCAAAGGCTATGAGCGTTATTATTGAAAACGATAATACCTATGAAGAAATAGCCTATACACCACACGAAAATTATAAGAATTTATCTAAAAATGAGCTATTAGATATAATTCAAGAAGCTGGTATTGTAGGTCTTGGAGGTGCATGCTTTCCAACTCATGTAAAGCTAAATCCACCAAAAGAATGCAATATTGATACTATTGTTATCAATGCAGCTGAATGCGAACCTTACTTAACTTGTGACCATCAGTTAATGCTACAATATTCTAATGAGATAGCTGAAGGTTTAGAAATCCTTTCTCAAATGTTTCCTGAAGTAAAAATCTTCTTAGGTATTGAGAACAACAAAAGTGATGCTATAACAATAATGAAAGCAGTTGTAGAACCTATTAAAAATGTTGAAATAGCAGAACTTAAAACTAAGTATCCACAAGGTGCAGAAAAACAGTTAATCTATTCTGTTACTAAAAGAGAAGTTCCAACAGGAAAACTACCTGCAGATGCTGGTTGCATAGTTCAAAACGTAGCTACTATTTTTGCTATAAGAGAAGCAGTTATTCTTGGCAAACCACTTACTGAAAGAATAGTTACTGTTACTGGAGGTGCAATAAAAACTCCAAAAAACCTAAGAGTTAAATTTGGTACAAGCTTGAGAGAACTTGTTGATTATTGTGATGGATTTAACGAAGAGCCTGTTAAAGTTCTTAGCGGTGGTCCAATGATGGGAACTGCACTATTTACTTTAGACATTCCTGCAATAAAAGGTACTTCTGGTATACTTTGCTTAACAAAATCAGAGGCTGTGCCTACTCTTGAATCAAACTGTATCAGATGTGGTAAATGTGTTAACGCATGTCCAATGTTCTTGCTTCCAAATAAACTTAATGCCCAAGTTGTAAGAGGCGATTATGAAAACTTTGAAAAGTTTGGTGGACTTAACTGCATTGAATGTGGTGCTTGTAGCTATTCTTGCCCTGCTAAGAGAAATTTAACTCAAACTTGCAAAGAGGGTAAAAAAAGAGTTATAGCTAATAAAAAGAAAAAGTAGAGGTGAACATAATGTCTGGAAATTTATATAACGTATCAGTATCGCCACATATCAAATCTAAGGAAACAGTATCAACTGTAATGAGAGATGTGCTAATCGCTTTAGTACCAGCTACTGTAGCAGGTATTTATTTCTTTGGGAAAGAAGCAGCCTTAGTTATGATAACAGCTATTGTTTCTGCAATGCTAAGCGAATACTTATTTAATAAAATAACTAAAAGACCAAATTCATTAAAAGATTTAAGTGCAGTTATTACTGGATTACTACTTGCTTTTAACTTGCCTCCTACACTTCCTCTTTGGATGGTTGCTGTTGGTAGTGCATTTGCTATCATTGTTGTTAAATGTTTTTTTGGCGGTCTTGGTCAAAATATTATGAACCCAGCCCTTGCTGGAAGAGCATTCTTACTTGCTGCATATCCAAGTCAAATGACTGAATGGACTATAGATGGTGTAACTAAAGCTACTCCACTTGCTATACTTCGTAATGGTGGTGGATTACTTCCTGATACTCTAGATGCATTCCTTGGTACTAACTTAGCTGGATGTATCGGAGAAGTTTCTGCTTTTGCCCTACTTATCGGTGGAGCTTATCTATTATATAGAAAAGTTATAACATGGCACATTCCTGCTACGTATATTGGTACAGTTTTTGTAATCACTACAGTATTAGGTAGAGATGGATTTATGCAGGGAAATGGAATATATGAAATATTTATAGGTGGATTAATGCTTGGTGCTATATTCATGGCTACTGATTATACTACATCTCCTATGACTAGAAAAGGTCAAATCATATTTGGTGTTGGTTGTGGTTTATTAACATCATTAATTCGTTTATACGGTGGTTATGCAGAAGGTGTTTCTTACTCAATCTTAATAATGAACTTATTAGTTCCAATGATTGATAAATGGACGAATCCACGTGTGTTCGGAGGTGCAAAATAATGAAAGAAAATTTAAAATTAGGAGGAATTCTTCTTGCAATTACTGCAATTGCTGGTCTAATCCTTGCCTTTGCTTATGATATTACTAGAGCACCAATTGAAGCTAAAGCTAAAGAGGACCAAGCTGCTGCTATGAAAGTTGTCTTAGAAGCAGAAGAATTTTCAGAATTAACAGATGGTATTGCCGATGAAAACGTAACAGGTATATTTCAAGCTAAGACTAGTGGAACTGATGCTGGTTATGTATTTCAAGTTAACTCATCAGGCTATGGTGGAAAAATTGAATTAATGGTTGGTATCGATGCTGAAGGAGCTGTTTCTGGTATTACAATTTTAAGTCATACTGAAACTCCTGGACTTGGTTCTAAAGCAAAGGATGATCCTTCTTTCGCAGCACAATATAAAGGTCTTTCTTCTGAAAAGGAACTTACTGTCGGTTCCGATATTCAAGCAATTACTGGTGCAACAATTACTTCTAAAGCAGTAACTACTGGTGTAAACACTGCTATAAATTACTACAATACTAACTTGAAAGGAGCAAAGTAGAATGAAAGAATTAGTTAATAGATTAAAAACAGGTATTATTACCGAAAATCCAGTTTTCATACAAGTACTAGCTATGTGTCCTACTCTTGCTGTTACAAGTAGTGTAAAGAATGCGGCAGGTATGGCTCTTGCTGCAACAGTAGTATTAATAGGCTCAAATGCTGTTATCTCTTTGATTAGAAAACTCGTTCCTGATAAAATCAGAATACCAGCTTATATCGTAGTTATCGCTACCTTCGTTACTTTAATACAGTTCTTATTACAAGCTTATATTCCTGACTTATATAAATCTCTTGGAATATTCTTACCTCTTATAGTAGTTAACTGTGTTATCTTAGGTAGAGCTGAAGCATATGCATCAAAAAATAAAGTAATCCCTTCAATTTTTGATGCTATTGGAATGGGACTTGGGTTTGGACTTGCTATAGTTGTATTAGCAACCTTTAGAGAAGTTCTTGGTAATGGAACATTCTACGGAATGCAATTCCTACCAAAATCTTATGTTCCAGCTATGGTTATGACATCTGCTCCTGGAGCTTTCATAACTCTTGGTATACTTTTAGCATGCTTGAATCAATATAAGATTTCAAAAGCTAAAAAATCTGAAACTACAAAATAAGGAAGGTGAAATTTAATGAAAGAATTATTTACTATATTTATAGGAGCCCTATTAGTTAACAACGTAATATTAGGGCAGTTTCTAGGTATATGTTCCTTCCTTGGAGTTTCTCAAAAGACAGAAACTGCTAAAGGTATGGGTGCAGCTGTTACCTTTGTAATGTTACTAGCTACTCTTATTACCTTCGTGGTAAATAAGTTAATTTTAGTTCCATTTAAAATGGAATATCTATCAACATTAGCTTTTATCCTTGTTATTGCAGCATTAGTACAATTCGTTGAGATTGTTATTAAGAAAATCCAACCTGGTCTTTATAGATCTCTAGGTATCTTCTTACCTCTTATCACAACTAACTGTGCAGTACTTGGTGTTGCTGTTACAAACATAGATAAACAGTATGGATTAGCTCAATCATTATCTAATACTATTGGGGCAGCTCTTGGATATGTACTTGCTATAGTAATACTTGCAGGTTTAAGAGAGAGAATGGAAGATAATACTGATATGCCTGCTGCTTTTAGAGGGTTACCAATTTCTCTAATAACTGCTGGATTAATGGCTATTGCTTTCTATGGATTCAGTGGTTTAGTTTAAAGGAGGGAATTTAAATGGATTTATCAAATTTAGTATATCCAGTAGTCAGCCTAGGTGGCCTTGGCTTAGTATTTGGAGCGCTATTAGGATATGCAAACAGTAAATTTAAAGTAGAAGTTGATGAAAGAATCCCTCTAGTAAGAGAATGTTTACCTGGTGCAAACTGTGGTGGATGTGGATTTGCTGGATGTGATGCTTATGCAGAAGCTGTAGTTATGGGTACAGCTACAACTAACAAATGTAGCCCTGGAGGTGCTGAGGCAGTTGAAAAGATATCTTCAATTCTTGGAGTTGAAGCATCAACAGCTGAACCAATGGTAGCTTTTGTAAGATGCAAAGGAACTTCTGATGTTGCAAGAGAAAAATATAATTATGTAGGAATTCTAGACTGTAACCAAGCTTCCGTAGCCCCTGGTGGTGGTTCTAAAGCTTGTGAATTTGGATGCTTAGGTCTTGGTTCTTGTGTAAAGGCTTGTGAATTCGGTGCACTATCCATAGTTAATGGTGTAGCTTCTATAGATGAAGAAAAATGTGTAGCTTGTGGTGCTTGTATATCAGCTTGTCCAAAAACATTAATTCATCTTGTACCTAAAAAATCTAAGGTTAGAATAGACTGTAATAACAAAAATAAAGGTAAAGAAGTTATGGATGTTTGTGATGTAGGATGTATCGGTTGTGGTATCTGTATGAAAAACTGCCCTAAAGATGCAATCGAGATAGTAAATAATATTCCAGTATTTGATTACACAAAATGTGTTAGTTGTGGAATATGTGCAAATAAATGTCCAAAGAACTCCATATTAAACCTTAGAAAACCTGTATTAAAAAAAGAAGCAGTACCATCTCCTGCTAAGCCAGCTAGTGAAGCTACTTCTTCTGAAAATAACAATGCTACAGTATAAATAAATTTAATTTTATGTTATAATATAGAAGGCTTTTTAGCCTTCTATATTTATTTGGAGGTGATTTCGTGCAAGAAGAAGGTATTATAAAGAAAATTAATGGAGATATAGCTACTGTTGCTTTTGTAAAAAAAGGTGGTTGTGGTGGTGGATGTTCCTCTTGTAAATCTGGATGTCCTAAAGATACTATATTGGTAGAATTAAAAAATACAGAACACGCTACTGTTGGTGAAAGAGTTTTAGTATCAATGGATAATAAGGTTTTTAGCAACATGACATTTTGGGCCTATGCCTTCCCTACCATTATTACAGTAATTACTCTTATAATATGTCTATACGTATTTAATAAGCTTAATTTAGCTAACTCTGAAGTATATTCAGTGCTACTGGCTTTAGTAGCCATGGTAATTTCTTATGTACTTAGTTCTAAACTAAATAAAAAACAAGATAAGTATTCTTTTAAGATGAGTAAAAAGTTAAATTAAACTTTTTAAAATGTGATGAAAGTTATATTAATAAAGATATATTTTACTATATAAAGTTAATAATATTCACATATAGATCATACAAAATCAATTATAACCATTAGGAGGTATAAAGATGAACATAGCATCAATGATTGATCATACTATTTTAAAAGCTGAAACAACCAAGGATCAGGTTATAAAAATTTGCAAAGAAGCAAAGGAATATAAATTCAAGTCAGTATGTGTAAACTCTTGTTATACTGAGTTAGTAGCAAAGGAACTAAAGGACTCTGGAGTACTCGTGTGCACAGTGGTAGGTTTCCCTCTAGGAGCTATGGATACTAAATCTAAGGCTTTCGAAACAGCTAGAGCTATCGAACTTGGAGCAAATGAAATAGACATGGTTATCAACGTAGGAGCTTTAAAGGATAAGGATTACGATTTTGTGAGAAATGATATAAAAGAAATTGTTGATACCGCTAAAGGAAAGGCTATAGTTAAAGTTATTTTAGAAACTTGTCTATTAACTGAAGAAGAAAAAATCAAGGCTTGTGAATTATCACAAGAAGCAGGTGCAGACTTTGTAAAAACTTCAACTGGATTTAGTACAGGTGGAGCAACTCCTGAAGATATTGCTCTAATGAGAAAGGTTGTTGGACCTAATATGGGAGTAAAAGCCTCTGGTGGTGTCCGTACTACTGAAGATGCAATGAAGGTTATAAATGCTGGTGCAAATAGACTTGGTGCCAGTGCATCTATAGCAATCGTAAATAATTTATGTAATTCAGATTCTGACTATTAGAATTTATTTTCATTTTACAAATTAGTTAAAATACATTTTATAAATAGGTAAACTTCTGTAAATTCTAGAAGTTTATCTATTTATTTTTCGACTTTTTTGTTAAGTTCTTGTTAAGAACATTAATTTTGTTAAAGCTTTGTCGTATATATTGAAATTAGTCACAAAATGTTTAAAATTAAGACATGATAGAAAATTTAATCAATTCTATCAAATATTTTTATAGGGGGATATAAAAATGAAATTTTTAACAGGACTATTCAAATTTTTACCAATTTTTGTATTGGCAGGTTTAATGATGATGAAGGTCAACGTACTTACGGCAGCTCCAATTGCGACAATAGTTGCTTGCTTTGTAGCCTACATCACAGAAAAAATTAAAATGAATGAACTAATTGATGCTGCTGTAAACAATGTAAAGGAGCTCATACTTGTATTCTTTATATTAATGTTTGCTTATGCAATGGCAAGTGCCTTTATGTCAACAGGAGTTGGTGCTTCTATCGTTAATGTAGCTCTATCTCTTGGGTTGAATGCAAGAACTGTTGCTGTAACCGGATTCATAGTTACTTGCGTACTATCAGTTGCTACCGGAACTTCTTGGGGAACTTTCGCAGCATGTGCACCTATCTTCTTATGGCTTAACCATATAGTTGGAGGAGATATCCTTCTTACTACAGCTGCTATAGCTGGTGGTGCTTGTTTTGGTGATAATATTGGTCTTATATCTGATACAACAGTTGTAAGCTCAGGTATTCAAGATGTAGAGGTTATAGACAGAGTTAGAACTCAAGGTGTTTGGTCTCTCTCCTGTATGATAATCACTGCAATTCTTATTTTTGTAGTAAGCCTAGCAATGAAATTACCTACTGATGTAGCTAATGCAAAGTTAGCTATTGATGCTATTCCACCAGAAGCTTGGTCTGCTATTGAGGCTGAAAAGCCAGCAGCTGTTGAACTTTTAAATCAAGTAAAGAGCGGAGTTCCTGTATACATGGTAATTCCTCTAATACTTGTTATAGTTGCTGCTGTTATGGGTATTCCTACTCTTCTTTGCCTATTTTTAGGAATTGGTTCTTCATACATCTTCGGTTCATTTGCCGGAACTGTCGAAAGCTTACCTGCTTTCTTATCTTTAGTTCAAGATGGATTTGGTGAGGCTGGTTCTTGGGTTATAGTAATGATGATGTGGGTTGGTGCCTTCGGTGGTGTAATGTCTAAAATGGATGCTTTTGCCCCATTATCGTCTCTTGTTTTAAAAATTTCTGGAAACGTAAGACAACTAATGTTCTGGAATGGTGTTTTATGTATAGGTGGTAATGCTGCTCTTTCTGATGAAATGGCTCAAATAGTAACTATTGGACCTATTATTAAAGAATTAGTTGATAAAAATGTTGAAGGAAATCAAGAGGATATGTACAAACTCTATCTTAGAAATGCAACCTTTGGTGATGCACTTGGAGTATTTGGATCTCAATTAATTCCTTGGCACGTATACATTGGTTTTTATGTAGGAATTGCTTCTTCAGTATATCCATTACACAAATTTGTAGCTACAGATATAATTAAATACAACTTTATGGCTTTTGTAGCTGTAGGATCAATCCTACTACTTACCCTTACTGGATGGGACAGATTTATTCCTAAATTTGGTCTACCAACAGAACCTGCTGTTAGATTAAAAAAGAAATAAAAATATAACACTGATAAGGAAGTAATTCTGTAATATAAGTAAATAATTCTTAAGACATGCTATTAATATCATAAGATGGTAATAGCATGTTTTTTCATACCATTTGTTATTTTTTTAACATGCGTATCGAAATATTCTATAATACTTCAAGTTATAAATACTAAAATGTAAATTTTATTTATAATATTATTTATATACTAAATTTTTTGAAATTAATTTTAGTAAACATTTACATGGAATATATGCAAATATTTTGATCTTCAATATTATTTCTACCTATTTCTACTTTTTGATTTATCGTTTTCATTAATTAACTCAATATTTTTAATTTTTTTATAAAAAGTTCTAAAATTTATGTATTTTTTCTGGAAAAACACTTGATATTTTTTTGAAAAGGTTTTAAACTAGTAATGTGAAAATAATGGTTAAAAAAATAACTATATTTTCATTTTAATTAATTTATAGGGGGATCATAAATGAAATTTTTAAAAGGATTTTTAAAGTTTGTACCAATATTCGTATTGGCAGGTCTAATGATGCTTAAGGTTAATGTACTTACGGCAGCACCTATAGCAACAATAGTTGCTTGCCTTGTAGCCTACATCACAGAAAAAATTAAACTGAATGAACTTATCGATGCTTCCATCGAAAATGTAAAGGAGCTTATTTTAGTATTCTTTATACTAATGTTTGCCTACGCAATGGCAAATGCATTTATGTCAACTGGAGTGGGTGCTTCTATAGTTAATATAGCACTATCTCTTGGAGTAAATGCAAGAAGTGTTGCTGTATGCGGTTTCTTAGTAACTGCTATACTTTCTGTTGCTACCGGTACCTCTTGGGGGACCTTTGCAGCATGTGCTCCTATCTTCTTGTGGCTAAACCACATATTGGGAGGAAGTATTCTTCTTACTACTGCTTCAATAGCTGGTGGTGCTTGCTTTGGAGACAATATTGGTCTTATTTCCGATACTACAGTTGTAAGTTCTGGTATTCAAAAGGTTGAGATACTTGAAAGAGTAAAATCTCAAGTTGTTTGGTCTGTCCTTTGTCTTGTTGTGTCTGCAATTATTATTTATGGTATGAGTGTAGCACTGAAACTGCCTACAGAGGCTGCTAATACTGCACTAGCAATTGAGTCTATTCCAGCAGAGGCATGGTCTGCTATTGAAGCTCAAAAGCCTGCAGCTGTTGAACTTTTAAATCAAGTTAAAAATGGAGTACCTGTCTATATGGTAATTCCGCTATTACTTGTTATAGGTGTCGCTGTTACGGGTATACCTACTCTACTTTGTTTGTTCCTAGGAATTATTTCTTCTTATATCCTTGGTTCCTTTGCAGGAACAGTAGAAAGCCTACCAGTTTTCTTAGAATTAGTTCAAAGTGGATTTAGCGAGGCTGGCTCTTGGGTTATAGTAATGATGATGTGGGTTGGTGCCTTTGGTGGTATCATGGCTAAAATGGATGCCTTTGCTCCACTATCAGCTCTTGTTTTAAAAATATCTAAAAATGTAAAACAGTTAATGTTCTGGAATGGTGTTTTAAGTATAGGTGGTAATGCTGCTCTTTCTGATGAAATGGCTCAAATAGTAACTATTGGACCTATTATTAAAGAATTAGTTGATAAAAATGTTGAAGGAAGCGAAGAAGATCTTTATAAACTTCGTCTTAGAAATGCTACCTTCTCAAGTTCATTAGGTGTTTTTGGATCTCAATTAATTCCTTGGCATGTATACATAGGATTCTATGTAGGAATACTTTCTTCAGTATATCCATTACATACATTTATAGCTACAGATATTATTAAATATAATGTCATGGCTTTTGTAACCGTAATTTCATTACTTCTTCTTACTATTACTGGATGGGATAGATTTATTCCTAAGTTTGGTTTACCAAGGGAACCTAAAGTTAAACTTAAGAACCAAACTTCTGAGGTCAATTCTGATAAAGAAATTTGTGCATAATAAATATAAAAAATCTCACAATAGTTAATAATTATTGTGAGGTTTTTTATATATGATAGTTATACAAATTAAAGTTCATTCCAAAAACTTCATATTTATTTACTAATAATAACCATAAAACCCTTTACACATAATAACAATTATTCTTTTATAATACATATATTAGCAAATACTCCTAACATTCTACATTAAATTATTTAATTTATGCGTTTTTTCTGAAAAATACTTGATATTTTTGAGAAAACGTTTTAAACTAATTTTATAGTAAGACTAGTTAAATAAATAACTAGTTTTTCTAGTAAATTTTTTATAGGGGGATATAAAAATGAAATTTTTAAAAGCAACCTTTAAGTTTGTACCAATATTTGTATTGGCCGGACTTATGATGATGAAGGTAGACGTGCTTACAGCTGCACCAATAGCAACTATATTTGCATGTATTGTAGCCTTTATCACAGAAAAAGTAAAATTCAGTGAACTTATCGATGCAGCAGTCGATAATGTAAAGGAACTTATTTTAGTATTTTTTATACTAATGTTTGCTTATGCAATGGCAAACGCTTTCATGTCAACAGGAGTTGGTGCTTCTATAGTTAATATGGCTCTATCTCTTGGATTAAATGCAAGAACTGTTGCTGTATGTGGATTCTTAGTGACTGCTATTCTTTCAGTTGCTACTGGAACTTCTTGGGGAACATTTGCTGCATGTGCTCCTATTTTCTTATGGCTTAACCATATAGTTGGAGGAAATATTCTTCTTACTACAGCTGCTATAGCTGGTGGTGCTTGTTTCGGTGACAATATTGGTCTTATTTCTGATACAACAGTTGTAAGTTCTGGTATCCAAAAAGTTGAGGTTATTGATAGAATTAGAACTCAAGGAGTTTGGTCAGTAACATGTCTTATTATAACTGCAATTATTATTTTTGTTGTTAGTTTAGCTATGAAACTACCTACAGACGTAGCTAATGCAAAATTAGCTATTGATGCTATTCCAGCAGAAGCATGGTCTGCTATCGAAGCTGAAAAACCTGCTGCTGTTGAACTTTTAAATCAAGTTAAGCATGGAGTTCCTTTCTATATGGTAATTCCTCTTATACTTGTTATAGCTGCTGCTATCATGGGAACACCTACTCTACTATGTTTATTCTTAGGAATCGCTTCTTCATTCATTTTTGGTTCTTTTGCAGGAACTGTAGAAAGCTTATCTTCTTTCTTAGGTTTAGTTGAAAGCGGATTTGGCGAAGCTGGTTCTTGGGTTATAGTAATGATGATGTGGGTTGGTGCCTTTGGTGGAGTCATGGCTAAAATGGATGCTTTTGCTCCAATATCAGCTCTTGTTCTAAAGATATCTGGAAATGTAAGACAATTAATGTTCTGGAATGGTGTTTTATGTATAGGTGGTAACGCTGCCCTTGCTGACGAGATGGCTCAAATAGTAACTATTGGACCTATCATTAAAGAATTAGTTGATAAAAACGTTGAAGGAAGCCAAGAGGATATGTATAAATTATATCTTAGAAATGCAACCTTTGGTGATGCTCTTGGAGTGTTTGGTTCTCAATTGATTCCTTGGCACGTATATATAGGATTCTATGTAGGAATTGCTTCTTCAGTATATCCATTACACAAATTTGTAGCTATGGATATAATTAAATTTAACTTTATGGCATTCGTAGCTGTAGGTTCAATCCTAATACTTACTCTAACTGGATGGGATAGATTTATTCCTAAGTTCGGTTTACCAAGTGAACCAGCTGTTAGACTAAAAAAGGGAAATAACAATTTAAATGCTGATAAAAATGCAGCAATATAAATAAATTAAAAAGATAACCTTATAAATTAAGGTTATCTTTTTTCATTTAATTATAAATTATATATGTTTATAATCATAGATAATTTATCTCTTATTACTGTCTCATCTCTTCTTCAAATATTTTATCATATTCTGCAACAACTTTATCAAATTCAGCTTCATCTTCAACCATTTCATATGAAGCTGTTGCACCTTCTCCAATTACCTTATATACATAAGCTTCCTCTTCTTCTTCAAGTGGTGCTAAAATAACATAGTGCTCTCCATCTATAGTTAAATCTTCAACTATTTCTAGTTCTACCTTTTCCATTGTTTCTGAGTCAGTAAGTGTTATTATATTCATTTCTTCCATTTTCATGTCCTCCTAAATTCTTTCAAATAAATCTTATTTCATTATATAGCATATAAACCTATAAAACAATGCCATATTAAAAATATAAAACTTAATCGTATTACTATCTAATTTATACTATTTATTAGTAGACATGTATATATTATTTTTAAATATAAAATCTAGTATCTGGGTCTATGAGATTATCTTTTATTTCTACACCAAATAATCCATTTATTAAAGTAGCACTTTCAATATGGTGGGCATCCTGCACATCTCTATTTAAAATTTGTACTTGATCTATAGTACTCTTTTGTGATGGTTTAATTTGATTATTCTTTTTATTTTTCTTTTTCGATTTACTCATGTTATTTCACCTTCCTTTCTTATATAATACAAATTATTTAAGACAAAGGATGGTTAATCATTTTTTTGCATTATAGGCAGTCAAAACTTGATTGAACTCTTTACCTGCTCCTATAGAAGCATATTCAACCATACCATTTTCTCTACTTACAACCTTATATGCACAAGCTTCATCTGAATCCTTGGGACCTGCAATTACATATTCATTTTTACCTACATTAACCACATCAATAAATTCTAATTCTACTATTCTTCCATCTTCCCCTGAAACTTTTATACACTTATTATTGCTCATCTTATAACCTCCAACTATTTTTAAATCTTTAGTAAAAATATATAAATTTTAAGTTATACATTTTTAGCTCTTAACTCCACTTTATTTTAAAAATATATTACCTATTTATAAGATGTGCATAATACAAAAAATTATTTATGTTTTAGATTTTATTTTTTTAAGGTATCTAATCTATCCTTTATACGTTTTTCATA
This sequence comes from Clostridium sp. UBA871, assembly GCF_002295255.1. NCBI lineage: Bacteria > Bacillati > Bacillota > Clostridia > Eubacteriales > Clostridiaceae > Clostridium > Clostridium sp. UBA871. The sequence continues at coordinate 140,133 of NZ_DBFV01000007.1, forward strand.
CCCCATTGATGTTGGAGTATAATATTTTTTCTTAAGTAACTCCTTAGGCATATATTGCTGTCTAACATAATGATTTTCATAATCATGAGGATACTTATATCTTGATCCTTCATTTAAAATATTAGATCCGCTATAATTATTACCTCGCAGATGTAAAGGAACTCTACCTACCTCTTCCTTCTCTATGTCTTCAAGAGCTAAATTAATAGCATTATAAGATGCATTACTTTTAGGTGCTCCAGCTAAATATATAGTTGCCTGAGCTAGAGGTATTCTAGCTTCTGGCATTCCTATAAACTTCACTGCATTTAGAGCCGCATTAGCTATTAAAAGCGCATATGGATCTGCATTGCCTATATCTTCTGATGCTGATATTACAAGTCTTCTAGCTATGAATTCAGGATCTTCACCACCTGATAGCATTCGAGCAAGATAATGCACTGAAGCATCAGGATCACTTCCTCTAATACTCTTTATAAAGGCAGATATTATATCATAATGATAATCTCCACTTTTATCATAGGTAACTTGTTTTTTTTGCATACACTCTTCTACTACATCTAGAGTTATATGTATTATACCATCTTCTCTTTTATTAGTAGTTAAAACAGCCAATTCTAAAGCATTTAATGCTCTTCTTCCATCACCGACAGCATTATCACATATAAATTCTTCTGCTTCTTTATATAACTTTATATTAATACTTCCATAGCCCAACTTTCTGTCTTTAAGTGCTCTATTTAATAATGATACTATATTTTCTTTTGATAATAGCTCTAATTTAAAAATCATTGATCTAGATAAAAGTGCTTTATTAACTTCGAAAAAGGGGTTTTCTGTTGTAGCACCAACTAAGGTTACTATTCCCTTTTCTACATGAGGTAATAAACTATCTTGTTGGGTTTTATTAAACCTATGTATTTCGTCTATGAAAAGTATAGTTTTCTTTCCACTCATAGAAATTTCTCTCGTTGCTTCATCTATTACATTCTTTATATCTTTAATTCCAGAAGTTACTGCATTTAACTCAACATAGTTACACTTTGTAGTTTTAGCAATAATTTTTGCTAGACTTGTTTTTCCAACTCCAGGAGGTCCATAAAATATTAAAGATGTAATTCTATCACCTTTAATGCTTCTATATAATAGTTTATCCTTGGCTAATATATGGTCTTGCCCTACAAATTCATCTAAATTACTAGGTTTAAGTCTTTGTGCTAAAGGTTCATTACTATTTAAATCTATATTATTTTTTTTTTCTTTTGTTTCTTCTAAATCAAATAATGAGATATTATATTCTCTTTCCATTTACATCATCCTTCAATAAATACTTATCATATCATTTAAAACTAAAATTCATTCTATAATATATTAAATATAACATAAAGCCTTCCAGAATAAAATCTTTAACTCTGGAAGGCTATTATCTCTATTAAAAGTCATTAAGGTAATAATCTGCATATTTGATATAGTAATCTAGTATTATAATTAATAATTATAATACTAATTATTAATTATAGTAAGTTTTTGCTTTTCTTTTCATTGTAATCATCTAAACACTTTTTAACCCCTGCAGATAACGCTAAAAGGGCAAGTAAGTTAGGGAATACCATTAATCCATTAAAAGTATCTGCAAGCTCCCAAACTAAATCAACTTTCATACCAGCACCTAAGAATATAAATATCATTACTAATATTCTATAAGGGGTTATTCCTTTATCACCAAATAAGAATTTTATATTAGCTTCCCCAAAGAAATACCATCCAATAATTGTAGAGAAGGCAAAGAAGAATAATGCTACTGATATAAATATTCCTCCAAATTCCCCACCCATCCCTGCAGCAAACGCCTTTTGAGTTAATATAATTCCAGTCTCTCCACTATCTAATGCTCCAGTAGTCAATATTACAAAAGCTGTTAAAGTTAATATAATGAAAGTATCTATAAATACTCCCATCATGGCAACTAATCCTTGCTCTGACGGATGATTAACCTTTGCTACTGCATGAGCATGTGGAGTTGACCCCATTCCTGCTTCATTTGAAAATAATCCCCTAGCAACACCATATCTAATTGCTTGTTTAACAGTTACTCCTACAACTCCACCAGCTATAGCTTGAGGATTAAATGCTCCAACTACAATCATTTTTAAAGCAGGTAATATATTTGCATAGTTCATTACTATTATAAATAAACTACCTATAATATATAATAGTGCCATTACTGGAACAATTTTTTCTGTAAAGGATGCTATACGAGAAACACCACCTATAAAAATAACACCAGCTAATACAGCGACTACCACACCTACTATTCTAGCATCAACACCAAAGGATTCTTTAAAAGCACTTCCTATGGAGTTTGCTTGTACCATATTTCCAATAAAACCAAGAGCAAGTATAATAGTTATTGCAAAAAACACAGATAGTACCTTTGCTATTTTTTTATTCTTTAATCCATTTTTAATGTAATAAGCTGGACCACCAGTAACTTGTCCATTTACTACGGTCTTGTATTGCTGAGCTAAAGTTGCTTCTGCGAATATAGTTCCCATTCCGAAGAATGCACTAACCCACATCCAAAAAATTGCTCCAGGTCCACCCATTGCAATAGCTGTAGCAGCTCCGGCTAAATTTCCTGTACCTACTTGCGCAGCGATTGAAGTAGCTAAAGCTTGAAATGAAGACATTCCATCTGCTCCTGCTTTTTTGCCAAATTTTATTTTACCAAAAACAAGTTTAACGCTTTCACCAAATTTTACAACTTGAACAAACTTTAATTTAAATGTAAAATAAATCCCTGTTCCACATAGTAAAAAAATCAATACATAGTTCCAAATAACTCCGTTGATACTCTTAACTATCTCTAGTAAATTATCCATAATATCCTCCCCATGATGTTACAGTTTACTACCTTATATTCATTGTAAGTTTATTTTGTGAATTTTTCAACAATTTCGAACAACCTTGTATATTTGAATATGTAATGATACTATTTGATATTTAAATAGATAAGATTTAAATTATCATATAATCTTATAAAATATTAAAAATAAATAAAAAACAATGAAAAGCATTAGGCTCCTTCCCATTGTTTTTTTGGTGCAGATGGCGGGATTTGAACCCGCACGAAAATTCTCTCACTACCCCCTCAAGATAGCGTGTCTGCCGTTCCACCACATCTGCATAATAATATAATTTTACTCAATTATTATACCATCATCTATTACTAGATTCAACAACTAAAATCAACTTAGTTTAAAGCAATTTATTAAATAAACCCAATTTAATTTATAATAAACTAAATTGGGTTTACTACTATAATTATTGCAATATATGTTTTACTCTGCCTTTTGACCTAAATTGTATAGATATTTATATATTCTATGATTAAATTTAACCTTTTGAACATAACTTTTAGTTTCCTTAAATGGAATCTTATGAAGGTTTTCTCCATCGCTAGAATATTTCTCATCCTCAAGCCACTTAGTAACATTTCCAGGACCACCATTGTAAGCCGCTAATACAAGAATATAGTCCCCGTTAAAATCCTCACTCAATTTTTTTAAATACCAAGTTCCCATTCTTATATTAATCTCAGGATCTGCTATTATTTCTTCATTAAAATTACTTATTTCTAGTTTTTCTGCAATCCACTTTCCCGTATCTGGCATTATCTGCATTAATCCTATTGCTCCCTTTGATGAACTTGCATCTACTACAAATTTACTTTCTGTATTAATTACCGCTGCTACTAAATTCGGATCTACATTGTACATCTCACTATATTCAATAATACTTTTTTCATACTCTAACGGAAAAAAGCTTTTTAATATAACTTTAAAATTAACAATAATAATTACAGCTATAACTATTATCAATATATTCTTCCTGGTCCTTTTATTAGATTTATAAGTCATTTTTCCCCCTAATCTATTTAAGCTTGCTTATTACTTTCATCACTTTAATCCTAGTTTCTTGCAGATTTCCACTATTATCTATGATAAAGTCTGCAAACTTACATTTTTCTTTTGTACTCATTTGATTATTTATTCTTATAGTTGCTTCTTCCATTGAAAAATTATCTCGTTTCATAACTCTCTCTAACTGTATTTCTTCACTGGCAATAACAACTATTATCTTATCCATATAAGTATGAAGTTTACTTTCTATTAATGTAGGTGCATCTACTATGCACATTTCTTCTCCTATATCACTATATTTATTTATTTCACTAAATATATCATGAAAAATATGAGGCATTATTATATTTTCATATTGAGCTTTTTTATTTTTATCAGAAAATATTAGATTTCCCATTTTACGCCTTAGAAACTCACCATTTTCATCAAAATATTCATCACCAAAAGCTCTTCTTATTTCTAATAAAATATTAGGATGATTCACAAGTACTTTTCTAGAAATTTTATCTGCATCAATAACAGGAATATTATTTTCCCTAAAAATCATACTTATGGTACTTTTTCCACATCCAATGCCCCCTGTTAAACCTACTCTTAATATATTATTTTGCTTCATACCAAGTGTCTCCTATAGAAATATCTACATCTAGGGGAACTTTAAGATCCAGTACATTCTCCATTTCCTTCTTAACTATATCCTTTACTAAGTCAAGTTCATCCTTATATACATTAAGTATAAGTTCATCATGAACTTGTAAAATTAATCTACTCCTAAGTTGTTTTAATTTAAGCTCATTAGCAACATTCACCATGGCAATCTTTATAATATCTGCTGCACTACCTTGAATAGGTGCATTCATAGCTAATCTTTTTCCTAAAGCTTTTACAATTTTATTAGAAGATTTTACTTCTGGAATATATCTTTTTCTATGAAGAAGTGTTGTTACATAAGAATTTTCTTCTGCTTCTTCAATTACTCTATCCATATACTTTTGTACATTCCCATATCTCTCAAGGTATGTATCAATATACTTTTTAGCCTCTCCTCGTGTTATCCCTAAATCTTGAGCCAAGCTGAAATCACCTATTCCGTAAACAATTCCAAAGTTAACAGCCTTTGCATTACTTCTCATTATCTTAGTTACATTTTCAATTGGCACATTGAATACTTCTGATGCTGTAGAAGTATGGATATCTAAACTATTTCTAAAAGCTTTTATCATATTTTCATCTTCAGAAATATGTGCAAGAACTCTAAGTTCAATTTGTGAATAATCCGCTGACAAAATTACTGAATCTTTATTGTGTGGTATGAAAACCTTTCTTATTGATCTTCCATTCTCATTTTTGATTGGTATATTCTGAAGATTAGGTTCTGTACTAGATAATCTGCCAGTAGTAGTTACAGTTTGAGTAAAGTTGGAATGTATCCTTCCATCTTCATCTATTACATTTTTAAGTCCCTCTATATAGGTAGAGTATAGTTTTGTAATTTGTCTAAAATATAAAATTTTATTTATTATCTCATGTTTATCCTTTAACGCATCCAATACTTCCGCATTGGTGGAGTAACCTGTTTTAGTTTTCTTTATTACTGGTAGGTCTAGTTTTTCAAATAATATTTTCCCAAGTTGCTTAGGAGAATTTATATTAAATTCTTCCCCTGCCAAATGGTATACTTCTTTTGTAAGAGTATCAATCTCTCCACTAAACTTAGTTCCTAGATTTTCCAATTCTTTTCTATTGATATTAAACCCTTCATATTCCATATATGATATAACCTTAGTAAGAGGTTGCTCTACTTTAAACATTAGTTCTTCCATATCTTCTTTTTTAATTTCCTCTTTTAAGATTGTATATATTTTCTCAAGAGCTACAATTTCATTAGCTTTAAGGGAGTCTTCATCTCCGTCAAATGTCTTTCCTAACCTTTCTTCGTAAAGTGTTTTTATGGAATACTCTGATTTTGATGAATCTAATAAGTAAGCTGCTATTTCCACATCAAAATTTACTAGGTCTAAATCAATACCAAGCTTTAAAAAAGCAGTATATCCATATTTAATACCATGGGTAATTTTTTCAAGGCTAGAATTATGAAAAATTATCTTCATTGCATTTATAAAGCCTTCTCTATCTTCTTCTAGCAATTTATCACAATAAAGTAGATACACCTGACCTTCTGACAATATGCCTATGGTCTTCACCATAATTTGGGTAAAATTACTTGTATCCTCCACATATAATTTTACAAAAGCCCTATTTTTTATATTAGGTATAACATCATTCAAATCTTTAATTTCATTAATAACTTTATAATCAACAACTTCTAATCTTTGATTTTCTGGAGTTTCAGAACTATCTTGTGAAAGATTTTCAAATTTATTAAGAAGAGATTTAAATTGTAATTTTAGACACATATCTCTAACTTCACTATTATTAAAGTTTCCTTTAGTTTTTAACTGTTCCATAGATATTTCTACAGGAACTTTAGTAATAATTGTAGCTAACTTCTTACTAAAAATTGCTTGTTCACTATACTCTTGAAGAGACTCTTTAAGTTTTTTACCACTGATATTAGATATATTCATCAAAACATCTTCTATGCTACCATATTCCTTAATTAACTTAAATGCAGTCTTTTCCCCTATCCCTGGAACTCCTGGAATATTATCTGATTTATCTCCCATTAGGCCCTTCACATCTATATATTGAGTAGGTGTCACCCCAAAATCTTCAATAAATCTTTCTTTATTATATATCTCTTTTTCTGTAATTCCTTTTTTATTTATAACTATATTAACGTTATCTGTGGCTAGTTGAAGAGCATCTTTATCTCCTGTTACCACATAAACTTCCATACCTTCATCTTCTGCTAAAACAGATATAGTACCTATTAAATCATCTGCTTCATATCCCTCTATCTCAAATACGCTTATTCCCATCTTGGATAATATTTCTCTTATTATAGGAAATTGCATAGAAAGCTCTGGAGGTGTTTTCTTCCTTCCTGCTTTATAATCTTCATATTCCTTATGTCTAAATGTATTAGAAGATTTATCAAAGGCAGCTACAATATAATCTGGATTTATATCTTCTTTAATTTTAAGAAGCATATTTAAAAACCCATATACTCCATTAGTATAAACGCCTTCTTTTGTTGTAAGTTCTGGTATAGCATAAAATGCTCTATATAGTAAGCTATTTCCATCTAAAACAGCTAAGCTTTCTCTATTAATTTTAATCACATCCATTCAAATTATTTAATCACTTTTATTGAATTCCTTCATTTTTTCTTATTATCCCCTATATTATTCTTTACTTTTTTGAGCCTAAAGTCAAGTAAATAAACAGGATTCTTTTGATAAATGATTATATCATTACTTCATGGTATTAACAATAAAACTTGTAATTTTTAAATATAAGTTTTCATTCATCTTCATTATAATTATAATATATATTTTATTTAATAAAATATAATTTAATAAACCTTCTAAGATNNATCTTAGAAGGTTTATTAAATGCAAAAATATATTTCTAAATACAACTGAATATTTATATAAACAAATAAATAATAACTAATCAAAAAATTGCTGGTAAATAATTCTTAACTTTAAATCTTGATATCTTCATCATATTTAAGGCTAATTCAATAATTAAAAGTGAACCAACACAAGTCATTTCTGCAATAGATATATTTTTATCCTTACATTGTTTTTCAACTTCTAAAATATGCTTAAATCTAATTCATGGGATAATTTTTCTAGAATTTTAATTCCACCTATGCTATTTCCCTGAGCATCAAGAGCAGGACCTACAACTCCAATTCCCATCCTCCTAGGTACTGCAGCCATTATTCCACCACCTACTCCACTCTTTGCTGGAATTCCTATATGTACAGCAAACTTACCAGATGCATCATACATGCCACAAGTAACCATTATGGTTTTAACTATTCTGCATGCCTCTCTAGATATAACTCTTTCATTATTTATAAGAACTCCATCATTGGCAAGCATAGCTCCTATCCTAGCTATATCTTTACAAGTTATCTCCATAGAACAAGCTTTAAAGTAGACATCTAAAATTTCCTCTACATCCCCTTCTATTATACCATTACCCTTCATGTAATAAGCTAATGCTCTGTTTCTATTTCCTGTTTTCTTTTCACTCTCATACACATTGTAATTTATACCTATCTCATCATTTCCAGTTATTTTTCTAGTAAAATTAAGTATTCTATTTATTTTTTCATCAGCTGTTTCTCCATTAATTAAAGACACTGTTGCAATAGCTCCTGCGTTTATCATAGGATTTAATGGTTGTTTTTGTTCGTGAGTTTCCAAGTTAGTTATGGAATTAAACCCTGAATCTGTAGGCTCCATCCCCACTTTAGTGAAAACGTATTCTGTACCATTATCTAAGATTGCTAACATTAGGGTTATTACTTTAGACATACTTTGTATTGTGAATTTAATATCCCAATCACCTGCAAAATATTCTTCACCACCTAAATTGGTAACCCAAATACCTAAAGCTTCAGGATTAGCTTTTGCTAGTTCTGGTATATATGAAGCCACTTCACCTTTACTTGTCCATTTTCTACAATCTTCAATTATATTTTCCAAGATCCTCTTCATTATCATGTCTCCCCTCTGATTTAATTACTTACAGTTTTATTATATTAATCAAGTACCTATTTTTCAATACTTAAGTATTAACTTCTACACTATCCTTATCTAAGATAAAAATACTATTGTAATCCTTAGGATATTGTGGTAAAATACTAAATGTACTAGCCGGTGTGATGGAATTGGCAGACGTGCGGGACTCAAAATCCCGTGGTGGCAACACCGTACCGGTTCGACCCCGGTCACCGGCACCAGTAAAAAACCTCTTGATTAATCAAGAGGTTTTTTTATATTATAAACTTATTTTAGCAAATAATATCATGAAATATTTAAACTGAAATATAATAATATTATAAAGTATTATTATCAGGAGTATCTATGATTAATTCAAGAGATTGTAGTTTATATTACGATGAAAGTGTATCTAACTTTCTTGTTCAATATAAAAATAAAGATGAGTTTAAAGAACAGATAGATAAAATACCCTATGCTTGTGGTGATGTAATTACAGATAATCTAGCTGTAGTAGCAGTGTCCCATTTAAAAATGAATAGATTGTTAAAAGAAGTTCCCCAAATTATTTTTTTCGACTTTAGAAAAATGTTTGTATTAGGTGAAACTTCAAAATCTACTTCCCCTCCTTCTGTGGGTAATATAAATTCCATATTAATAAATCCTTATTTGAATTTAACTGGCAGAGGAGTTCTAATAGGTATTGTAGATACTGGTATAGATTATCTTAATAATGAATTTATTAGAGAAGATGATACCTCAAGAATAGTTAGCCTATGGGATCAAACTATCTCAAACAATAGTTCTAGCACCTATATGGGTACTACTTATTCTAATGAACAAATTAATGCAGCAATTAAAGCTTATAGAAACAATGAAGATCCTTATACCATTGTGCCATCTAAAGATACTATTGGGCATGGCACACAGGTTGCAGGGATTATAGGTGCCAGAGGTAATAACTCTGATGTAAGAGGTATAGCCAATGACAGTGACTTTGTAATTGTAAAGCTCTTTGAATCTACTAATTTTAGAAAAGCCTTATTAGAAAATGGTGTAGAGTATACCCCAGTATATAATGCCAGTGAAATCGTATCTGGAATCGAATATTTAAAAAATGTTGCTATTGAACTTAAAAGACCCATGGTAATATATTTAGGCTTAGGTTCTACAGAAAGTAGCCACGATGGAACTAGCTTGATTTCCAGATATGTATCCTCTATAGGTACTATTAGAGGAATATGTTTAGTCTCAGGCGTTGGAAATGAAGGAGCTGCTCAAACCCATGCTACTGGTTATATCAAAAACAAAACTGACCCATCATCCCTAGAGCTTAGAATAACAAAAGAAATGAAATTTTTCACATTTAACATATGGGTTAAAAAGCCAAACAGAGCTTCTTTGGTCATAGTATCTCCTACTGGTGAAAGCTCTAGCCTATTAAAATCCAAGGATGTTAATGAACAGAATACTAAATTCGTATTCTTAAACACTAGATCAAGAGTTCTATATTTTAATCCTGAACATTTTACTGGCCATGAAGTTATCCATGTAGAATTTTATGACATAAAACCTGGCATATGGACTTTTAGACTAATAGGAGAATATTTAATTGATGGTCGATATGATATTTGGCTACAACCCCATAATACTTTACCTGGCGGTACCGAATTTCTTCAACCTAACCCATTAAATACACTAACTGAACCATCCACAGCTGTTAATGTTGTTACTGTTTCTTATTACGGTGAAGATAATGCTTTAATTTCCACTTCTGGAAGAGGTTTTAATACCAACAACCTAATCAATCCTGATATAGCTACTTTAGGCACAAATATTTTAACAACCAAAGTTACTGGTGGCACTACCACCATGTCTGGTAGTTCTGCTGCAACTGCTATAGTTGCAGGAGCCTGTGCAATATTATTAGAATGGGGAATTATTAATGGCAATGATCAAACTATGTATTCTCAAAAAATTAGAAGTTATCTAATGCATGGTGCTGCTAGGAGCAGTTATTACCGTTTTCCTAATCAGGAATTAGGATATGGATATTTAGACCTATTAGGTGTTTTTAACTTTATAAGTAGATCCTATTCTACAGATATATCTCTTAACAGAACAAACACTTGCGATGAATGTAATAAAAATGATGATTATATTGTATATACTACTAATAATGTGTTTATAAGAATTCCAAAATGTATTGTAGGTGATTTTATATGAAGCGACATTTAGATGTTCCTGATAACATTTTTTATGATATAAATTACGATCATTATATTGTTCAGTATCAAGGAAATATTCAACAAGATATCACTCAAGAGCCGAGTCACTATTTAACTATAATTAATGACAGATATGCAATCATATCTCTGCCTAAAAACGTAGAAATATCTGTTGGTGACCCTGAATATCCATCCATTGTATATGTAAAACCAGTTGAAATGTATACCCTTCAACAGATTACCCCTACAGAGGCCTCTCAAGTAGGTTTCTTACAGCTAGACCTACCTTTAACTTTAAATGGCAGTGGTGTAAATATAGCAATTCTTGATACAGGTATAGATTACTTAAGCGAAGAATTTATGAGGGATAATGGAGAAACTAGAATAGAATGTATTTGGGATCAAACAATACCTTCTAATGGCAAAACTTTAGATTACTTTATTCCATACGGTACTGTATATGAAAAAGATGATATTCAATCTGCTATACAAGCAGCTAGAGAAGGCAAATCCCCCTATGATATAGTACCAACCATAGATGAAATTGGTCATGGTACAAATATGGCTGGGATAATTGGAGCCACTGGTAAAAATCCTCAGTTAAAGGGTGTAGTCCCAAATTGCGATTTTGTAATTGTAAAACTAATCGAAGATTTTTCCTATAAATCACAATTTAATGTTAAAGTTCCCCTTTATAATATAACTACTATTTTTGCAGCCCTAGAATTTTTATATAGATATTCTTTAACTTCATCTAAACCAATGGTCATCCTTTTTCCTCTTGGTACAAATTTAGGTAACCATTATGGAACTGGAATCTTAGAGCAGTATATAGAGTCTTTAAGCCAAAATAGTGGACTTGTAGTTGTTGTTCCAACTGGGAATCAAAGAGATAAAGGATGCCATGCTTCTGGAATATTATCTGAACCTGGAGAACTTCATATAGTAGAAGTTGATGTATCTCCAGAGCAAAATAGTTTATGGATGGATATTTGGGTAGATTCACCTAACATCATGTCAGTAGAAATTATATCTCCCTCTGGTGAAAGCACTGGTGTTATTGGGGCCGTAATTAATAGTACAGAATATTATGATTATATATTCGAAAAGACTTCGGTTAAGGTTAATTACTATTTACCTGAAGATATTACCGGTCATGAATTAATTCGAATTAGATTTTATGACATACAATCAGGCATATGGAAACTTAGATTGATTACAAATACTGTATTAAAAGGTAACTTTAATGCTTGGATTCCGGAAGAAGGCTTAACTGTTGGTGGTACTCACTTTAGCCATGCTGATCCCTTTGGAACATCTACTAATCCAAGCAATTCCCCTTATGTAATCTCTGTTGCAGCTTATAATCAAAATAATAATTATCTTCTAAACTACTCCGGCGCAGGTTTTAACGACCTTAAATTCAATTATGTTGATATAGCAGCTGGTGGTGTAAATGCTATAGCCGTAGCTCCTAACAACGAAATTGCAACAGTTAATGGTACCTGTGTAGCTGCTGCTGTTGTTGCTGGTGCTTGTGCCATGTTATTTGAATGGGGATTTACTAGACTTAATGATCCCTACATGTATTCTCAAAGTATAAAAACCTATATTGCAAGAGGCGCTGTACAACGTCTTGGCGATATATATCCTAATCCTCAATGGGGCTATGGATTATTAAATATACTTCAAATGTTTCAAAATATGATTTAACTATACTGGTAAAACCCTAATCATAAAATATACTATGATTAGGGTTTTGTAACTTTTCTTCTTTTAAACTCTTTTTTAACACATACTCACTTTAACATTTTTACCCATATTACTAAGTATCTTTTCTAATTCTCTTATTATTCCTAATTTTATAGTATAACTAATATGACTATTGGAATCATCATGAACAGGATTTATTGCATTCCCTATAAAAAAATTTATATCAGTTGATTCTTCAAATAAAATTTTTGCTATCATGGAAGCTCCGTCTATTTTATTTCTTAAATCTAAGGATATATTTGATGTAACACTATATTGTTTAGCAATATTTAAAACTTTTTCCAAAGTTATAACTCCTTCTGTAACTAAATCTACTCCTTCAATACACGCAGTTGATGGTGTCTCCTCATTGCATGTATTATTGTTTATTACAATAGGTTTATTTAAATATCTACTTACTATCTTAGCCGTAGTTCCTCCACAAATTATCTTCTTACCTTTTCTTGAAAAAAAAAGTTTTAATACCTTATTATCATCTTCTTTATGCTCTGGTGGACCTATCATAAGATTTACTACTTTTCTCTCACAAATTTTAAACACAGCAACGGTTATGTCATCATCTGGGGAATTTAAATATAAATCCATAGATGCATTTGCTATGGTTGCTGCCATCCTTTGTGGTGACATTTCTGGAGTGTACCATCTCTGAACGTATTCTATAACACTTTCTCTTCTCCACCCATTTTTTGTAGTTCTTCCAAGACCAGCACTTGTAACTCCATCAGTTAAAAGTATTATCATATCTCCTATATAAAGCTTAATATTGCTTTCATATATTTCTTTTTCATATATAACTTTGCACATTGAATCATATACAACGTTTTTCCCTTCTCTAATTAAAATTACCGACGGATTATCAAATTGTGCTAAATATGCATCACCTCGTTGATAAATTTGAAGTATAGTAAAAGTTGAATATGCCATATTTCTAACTTTGCAAATTGGTAAGCTTTTAGCTATTGTATATACGCTTTCCTCTATAGACATATTACTAGCCATCATGGTGCCTAATATCTTTGATGTTAAAGTTGCTAGTATATTAGCCTTAATACCACTTCCCAACCCATCAGACAATACAAATGTGGTCTTATCTTTACCTTTTAGTGTAGTATAAAAATCTCCAGAGATAGATTCACCATGTTTGTTAAAGCTTGCAAATCCGCTTTCCAAAAACAAATTAGTCATAATCCTCTTCCTCCATAAGTATTGCTTCTTTAAGGTCTGTAAGTGCTACTTGAGTTTCAGCGGCTGTTTCTCCAAGTAATGATGCAATCTCATGTACAATACACATATGCTTTTCAACAATTTTATCAGTTATCTCTGCTCTATGTGTCTTTTCTTTAATTAATTTCTCTCTTTTTAGTTTTAGTTTAGTTATATCCTTCATTATACAAATAACAATTCCGCTATTTTTATCATATATAAAATTCTGTTTAACAAACTTACCGTATTCAGGTAAGTAAACATTTTCATTCGCTACATTCTCTTCTTTGCTAATTACCTTTATAAAATCAAATTCATCCAAAATTCTAGATACTGAAAAACCAATAATATCTCTGGAATTTTGAATTTCAAATATATCACAAGCTGATTTATTAATCTGTTGAACTTTTAAATTAGTATCTACAGTAAGAATAGCATTAGGTGTAACACTTATAATCTTATCTGAAAAAGATTCTGCTTTTTCCTTCATATAGGGTAAACACATACTTATTTCTGCTTTTCCTAAAATTACTGCTATTGCTTTTTCTCTACAAGTTGAATACCCACAAGTTCCACAGTTCAATTCATCCTCAATACTGTTTTTCCCCATTTTTCTTAATATACTGCTAGTCTCCCTATCACTAGGAGATTGAACAACTACTTGTTCATCTGTAATTCTTCTACTTGTATCAATACTATATTTCAAATCAAAATCAGTAGGATTACATTCATTCAATGCTATACTTTCTACCTTATTCATTGAAGATATCCGTAGGGCTTTGTTATGAGATGATGCTGGTCCATTTATACAACTACCACTACACGCACTCATTTCAATAAAACAATTATCTAGATTATTATTAATTATTTCTTTTAGGGTTTCTATGCAATTATCTAGACCATCAATAGCAATATATCTATACTCAGAACTTTTATTCATTGTATTCAAAATTCCTCCAGTTATGGGGAATAATCTTGAAACATAAGTGTTTTTATCTATGTTTATATTATCTTCAAATTTTAATCCTTCTTCATTTATCCAAATATCTAGTTCTTCAAAAGTAATGGTTATATCATTGTATTCTTCTCCACTTCCACATTCTTCTTTTTTAGATATGCATGGACCAATAAACACAACAATAGCATCCTTTATATTACTTTTCAATAACTTACTATGAGCTTGCACTGGTGAAATTACAGGTGCTAAATACTTTACCGCTTCTGGATAATGCTTCTGAACTAATTTAACAACCGTAGGACAACATGAAGATATAATTATATTTTTCCAATGATTTTTAATCAAATTTTCATATTCACTTTTGACTATGTATGCTCCTTCTGCCGTTTCAAAAGCATTACTAAATCCAAGCTTTCTTAGCACATTAGCAAATTGTGAAAACTGAGTAACGTTGTAATTTGAAATATAAGAAGGCGCTATACTAGCAATAACCTGTTTCCCATCCCTGATCAAATTCTTTATAGTTAATACATCATTACGAACTTCTTTGGCATTCTGAGGGCAAACAACCATACAATTACCACATAAAATACAATCTCTTTCAATAATCTGAGCTTGATGATTTTTTACCTCTATAGCTTTAACAGGACAATTTCTAATGCATTTATAACAGTTCTTACAATTAGCTTTTTTAAATTTCAGTATACCCATGGAAAATCTATCCCCTATCATAAAATAAATAATGTAAACTATTTAACAATATCAATTTGATAAAGTTTTAACAACTCAATTGTATAGCCGAATAGTATAATTGTCAATTCTAACTAAGGCTCAAATTCCAAGTGCTAAAATATATTCTATAATTTTATTTTCTTAGTGTATATATGTATGAAGTATATTGTTTTCCATAAAAAAAGATATGCTTAACATATCTTTTTGATTAAATTAACACTATTATATCCACATATTATCTGTAAGTTTTTCAATTTCTTTCTTAAGTTTTTCCGTCTCTTTATTATTAATAATATATTTATCATTAACTAAATCCATACAATCTCCCTCTTTAACGCCCTTTGGTAAATATATAATTGGTATATTTACCATTTCCATATCTTCCTTTTCACATACAGCGTACTCTTCTTCAAACCTATCTATAATTATCATAACCTTCCTCCTTTTATACTATTATTAATATAAACATAATTTTTATAATTAAATGGTAAATATTTATAATACAAATATTGCATTTTTATTTATACATATTATACCTAGTATTTTTTCTTATTAGTAGTAATAATTACACCTTAACTTTCATAATTTATAAGGAATAGAGGGGTTGATATTTTGAAAAAGAAATTTTTAATTTTATTTATTATTATTATAACAATAACCACTGGCTGTACAAGGGTAAAGTCATCACTAAATAAAGAAAAAACATATCTTGATTATTATACTCAAGAACTAGTAACAAATCTTAATAAATCAGAGCCAACGCGTATTTCTGTATTTTATAAAGAATTTTTTAAAGAATTTGATTTTCCTTCTACAGAATCTAAAGATATTGTTAGTTTTTTAAATTCCTTAGATGAAAGCTATTTCATAAAAAAACCTAATGATTTACCTGAATCTTATAAATATAAAGTATATATTGAATTCCCAAATAAAAAATATGGCATAACTATATTTAACGAAAAATATATATCTATCTATGATTGGGATGGTAAATATGAAGTTGATTACTTAAACATTACTGAAGTGCCAATTTCCTATAACTTATATGGTATTTGTAAATACTTTACAGAAGAATAGTTAGCAATAAAAGAAAATATAAAAGGCAGAAGAATATTTCTTCTACCTTTTATATCTTATCCTATGACTACCAGCTCTAATACTACCCTCTTCTTCAAAGTAGGTGTAAAGAGCTGGTACGTCCCTGGATAACGATTTCCCCTAAAGGACAACGAATTCTAAGTATCGAAAATACTGATACTAAGAATTCTGCTAGTAACCTTCAGAGAGAGTGTAAAAACTCCCTCTGAAGCAAAGAACTCTGTTTATATAAATATTTAAATTAGATATCTAATAAAAATGCCTCATAAGCTCTGCAAGTTTCATATATGTCTGCTTTACTTGCAATTTCCCATGGCGCGTGCATATTGTGTAGAGCTACACCTGAATCTATAACTTCCATTCCATATTCAGCAAGAATGTATGCTATAGTACCACCGCCACCTTGGTCAACTTTTCCAAGTTCTGATGTTTGCCAATAAACATTATGCTTATCCATTACTCTTCTTAATTGAGCAATAAATTCTGGATTTGCATCATTACATCCACCTTTTCCTCTTGCTCCAGTATATTTATTGAATACCACACCCTTACCGAAGAATGCGTTATTTTGCTTTTCACTTACTGATGGATAATTTGGATCAAAAGCTGCACTTACGTCTGAAGAAAGCATTTTAGAATTTGCAAGTGCTCTTCTAACTTTAAGTTCACTATAATCTTCAACAAGGTTTACAAGTTCTGCTACAGTGTTTTCAAAGAATCTTGACTGCATTCCTGTTGCACCTTGACTTCCAACCTCTTCTTTATCTACAAGTAATGTGATACAAGTTTTATCTGTACTCTTAATTTTCATCATTGCTTCAAAAGAAGTATATGCACATATTCTATCGTCATGACCATAGGCCATAACCATTGAACTATCTAAACCATAACTTCTAGCTCTTCCTGCTGGAACAACCTCTAGCTCTGCTGATACAAAGTCTTCCTCTGTAATTCCGTATTTTTCATTAAGAAGTCTTAATATGTTAAGTTTAACTCTATTTTTAGCTTCTTTATCTTCTACTGGTATAGATCCAACACATACATTTAAACTTTCGCCTTCGATTCCTTTAGCTAATGTCTTAGCCATTTGATCTGCAGATAAGTGAACTAATAAATCTGATATTCCTACTACTGGCTCCCTATCATCTTCACCTATAACTATGTTTACTACACTTCCATCTTTTTTAATCACAACACCATGAATTGCTAGAGGTATAGTAACCCACTGATATTTTTTAATTCCTCCATAGTAATGAGTTTTAAGCATTGCAAAATCTGAATCTTCATATAATGGATTTTGCTTTAGATCAAGTCTTGGTGAGTCAACATGTGCTCCTAATATTTTAAAACCTTTTTCTATAGGTTCTGTTCCTATTAAGAATAATGCAAGAGTTTTTCCCATGCAATTAGCATAAACTTTATCTCCAGCTTTAAGCTTTCTTCCTTCAGCTATGCACTGATTTATATCTAAATATCCGTCTTTTTCTGCCATTTCTATGAATTCAGTAACACATTCTCTTTCAGTTTTACACTTTGACATAAAATCTATATATCTATCTGATAATTCGAATGCCTTATCAAGGTCTTCCTTTCCGTATTTATCCCAGACCAATTCATATTTCTTTTCTAATTTTTTTAAATCTTCCACTAAAATCCCTCCCAATAAAATCATAGTCATATAATTATACTTTTATATTAACTCAACTCAAATTGATTTACAATTTAAATTTGTGAAAATTTCAAATGTATACTATATTTAAATTTATTACAGTAAACTTTATAAGTAAGTGCCTAATACAACTTAAAATTTTTATAAAATTATTCTTTAAATTATATTTTTCGCACTAAAACTCTTAAGGATTTTGACTATCCATGATTCTCTTTTCAATTGTTTCTACCGCAGTACAATTTGATGTGGCATTATATCTAAAATTAGCTGCTGCAGCTTCGATTATAACTGCTATGTTACGCCCTGGCTTTAAAGGTAATACTATTTTCTCTACCTCAACCCCTAGTATCTCCATATACTCTTTATCTACTCCAAGTCTTTCATATTTATCATTTACGTCCCAGTTAACTAAAGAAATAACTAAGTTGATATTTTTTTGAGAAACTATACAGCTACTACCATAAATTGCTGATAAATCAATAATTCCCATACCTCTAACTTCAAGCATTCCTGTAGTTATATAAGGACAAGAACCATATAACTTTCCATCTATTTCTTTAATATCTACTGCATCATCAGCTCCAAGCCTATGACCTCTTTTAATAAGCTCCAATGCTGCTTCACTTTTTCCTATTCCACTTTCTCCTATAATCAATATGCCAATTCCATACACATCTACTAAAACACCATGAAGCCTAGTTTCTGGAGCTAACTCTGAGTCTAAAAAATTACTAACCCTATTAATGAATTTTGTAGTCTTATCAATACTTCTGAGAACAGTAACATTTTTATTTCTTGCTTCTTCTAAAAATTCATCATGTACTTTTAATCCACTTGTAATTATTACTCCAGGTATTGGGAAAGAAAAGTATTTTTTTATTCTACGTATCCTTACTTCTGGATCAAGACACTTTAGATAACTCCACTCAGTTTTACCTACAACTTGAATTCTCTTATTATCGAAATAATCATAGAAACCAGCAAATTGTAATCCAGGCCTATTTATCTCACTTACCACAATATTAGATTCTAAATCTCCTTCTACCAAAACCTCTAAATTATAGTTGTTAACTAAATCTAAAACTTGTACTCCCATCTTACGCCTCCCCTACCTCATATCTTGCATTTATAATTATTGATTACTTAAATTCTATTTTACTAATTATTATGTTTTGGGTCTACAGGTTTATATCCACTAATTTGAGCCTTAAAATTTCTTTTAACATTATCTATATACCTTCTTCTCAAAACTTGCTGTCTATTTTTTTCAGCTTCTGTTAAACCAGATTCTTGGCTCTTTTTATATAAAAAATTTATTTCCTCAATAACTTCTTCTATTTTCATATTATCAATATTTATATATTCTTTATTCATTTTTCCTCCTAATAGTCTATTATACGATTATATAATAACTCCCCCCAAATAATTACTATGATGTGAATTATAGTATTATTTATAGGTATTTTTTTAATTATTTTAAATTTATATTTGTTACATGTCGCAAAGTGTATTATTATATTTACTTCGATATCCGAGAAATGGCTTTAAGTCATCTTCATATATTTACTTATAAGTTTTTTATGATATATTTATCGCTTTTATGGTGATTTTTGTAAAACTTAATATGAATTTGACTATTAATAATCATTAACATTATGCTATATCTCTGTTAAAATAAAAATATAAAGTTTAAGGATGTGATGGTATGTTATTAAAATTTAAATTCCTAAATCAAAAAATTAAATCTTTTAAACTACTACTACATGTACTGCTTAGATTTAAGAGACCTACAGATAACATTGTTGTAATATGCTCTCAACATTTAGATGAATATATCGTAGAATATCAAAAGATGAGTAATAATTCTAATAATGATAAAAAACATAAGAAATTAGCCTAATTTACTTCCACATTTATCATGTTTTGACATTTTAAAATATCATCATAATGTTTATTAATATAATTATAATTTATGTCTGTATTGTCTATATATAGTTTAAATAAAATATCACAGTTAAGGGTATTAAAAAAATATTTACCTATAGTTTCCATATGGTTAAACATATTATTCCAGGAACTGCCCCCATTAAATATAAATATACCCTGTTTTCGTTCTTTTGTATTTTGTTTAAAAATAAACTTTTTACTCCAAAGCACTTGACACCTATCTATCAATGATTTTAATGGTGATGGAAACATACCAAAATACATAGGAGATGCTAAAATTATTATATCACATTCTTGTATATGTTTATAAATATCCGTCATAGAATCTTTAATTGAGCACTCCCCTAATACTTTACTACAATATTTACAATCAATACATGGATTAATATTCATATCATAACAATTAATATGCTTTATTTCCACGTTGGGATTAATACCTTCCAAAATTGAATCTACTATTTTATTTGTGTGACCTTCTTTATTGGGAGAACCATTTATTATAATTATTTTTTTCATAATTAATTATAACTCCATAATTAATTCATCAATATCTACAGGTAAAACTTCTCTATAAAATGCAACTAAAAAATTCATTGAATCATAATCCTCTTCTGAAAGCTCATAAGACAACATTTCATAATCTAAATCATACTCCTCTGAAATTTCATCTACTATGTCATTAATATTATCTATTGCAGTATCATTTAAATAAGGTAGAAAATACTCTTCATACCATTGTTCTCCTTCTCTTTTTTCCTCACAATCTTCATTGGCAAATTCTCTAGCTCCTTCAATTTCTAACTCGTCAAATTCGTAAGAAAATTTAATTATGAAGCAGTGATCATGCTTTTTTACTTCTGTAATATTTTCTAAAGCATTATCCTCTAAAATCTCTATAATTTCTTGTTTATTCATAGTATAGTACTCCTTTATTTTTATTTATTATATTTCTACTACATTTACTTAATTTTTGCATTTCTAAGTCTCTATATGCAAGATTTCTTTAATTCACTAAATTTATAAATTAATATTTGTTTATGTATTTCTTTATATTATATACTTTCACTTATTATATAATAAAGCTTAAATTTTACCTTTATTATATAATAATCTAAATTTTAGTATAAATCTATATGAAAGTTTTTAAATAGCCTATTTAAAGTTATTTATAATAACTTTAAATTCACAAAATAAACAAGAACTGTTAAAAGGTTATATTTATAAATAACCATTTAACAGTTCCATCTATTTTCACATTACCAATAAATAACTTTTATTCTTTACCTTCCACTAATTCATACATTTCATCAGCTTTTTCCATATAAAGAATTCCTTCTAAATGATCCATCTCATGACAAAAAACTCTTGCCATAAAATCTTCTACTTCATACTTTATAAGTTTACCATTTTCATTTAATGCTTCAACTATCATTTTTGTAGGTCTTTCAACCAATCCTTCATATCCCACATAGCTAAGACATCCCTCATAATCTCTAGCTGTTTCTTTAGATACTTTAATAGCTTTAGGATTAATCAGTATTAAAGGCGAAGAATTATCAGGCGTTAAGTCAATTAATATAACTCTTTTATTTACAGCAATTTGTGGAGCTGCAAGTCCAATACCTTCAACCGTTGATAATGTATCCTTTAAATCTTGAATTAAATCTCTTATTTCTTCATTTATCTCAACTACAGTATCACTAACCCTTTTTAAATGTTCATCTCCATATTGAACTATCTTCTTTACTGCCATCTTAAGTTACCCCTTTCATATTCTTTCATAAGTATATTAAACCATATTTTTATATATTTTTCATCCTATGTTTTTAGTATCTTACTAAAATACTAAGAAAAATAACCTACATAATAGCATATTAAAATTATCAAAGAAATACATCCCCTTAGTATATGATGTTTTAAATTCAGCTTATTAAATAATTTATATCCATGAATTATTGCAGCTACATGTATTGATATCAATCCTAACAAAAGTATATATAACATATTACTTCCACTTTTAAACTGTGTAATAGAAGCAAGTAAAATAGCTACGCTTCCTATAATCATCAATAAATTAGGGAAAATACTTTCTCTACTTTCTTTGATGGCCATAGCACAAGCAAACATAGATAATCCACCATAGATTATTATTAAAATCAAGGATATAAGTTTAAAAGTCATAGCCATATTACTCCTCCTATTCTGAATTTTTTCATTTATAATTCATACAATTATTTTAGATGTTCTTCAAACCAATTTGTTATTTCTGTAATTCTTCTTATTCTATGCTTTGGTTTTCCACTTCTGCTAAGCTCATGGTTTTCTCCTCTAAACATGCAAAGTCTAGCTTCAACTCCATGATATTTTAAAGCTGTGAACATCTGTATACCTTCAGCTAACCAACATCTATAGTCTTCTTCTGAATGTATAAATAAAGTTGGTGTCTTAACTTTATCTGCATATTTAAGCGGTGAATGATACCATAACTTATCCACATTACTCCATGGAGTCCCACCATTTTGATCATCTACAAAATAGAACCCTATATCTGTAGTGCAAAACTTAGAAATCCAGTTAGATATACTTCTTTGAGATGCTGCAGCTTTAAATCTATCAGTATGACCAATTATCCAGTTAGTCATAAATCCTCCATAAGACCCACCAGTTACCCCTACATTGTTTACATCAATATTTTTATACTTCTCTAAAACTATATCTGTAAAAGTCATTATATCATGGTAATCAATAGTTCCATATTTCCCTCTAATGTCTGCATAAGCTCTCCCATGACCGTCACTACCCTTTGGGTTACAAAAGAATACAAAGTACCCCATATTAGCCCAAAGTTGCATCTCATGATAAAAAACTTCACCATATACAGTTTTAGGTCCACCATGAATATCTAAAATAGCAGGATATTTTTTATTTTCTTCAAAGTCTACAGGTTTTAATACCCATCCTTCTATTACAACACCTGGTTCTGTTTCAACCTCAACTCTTTCTGGTTTCGAGATTTTTAATTCATCATGAATCCACTGATTAAATTTTGAAATTTCACACTCGCTACCATCTTTTAAAGAATATATTTCTTGTAATTTTTGATTTCTAAGGCCTATAAATAATATACTACCATTCTTAACATCAAAACAATCTACAGACCCTTTATTAAAACATATTTTTTCTATATTTCCATCTATATTGATTCTATTTATATAAGAACTATCTATTTCTGTAGTTATAAAATATAAGTATTTACTATCTCTTACAATAGATTTTCCTCCTCCATATCTACAATCTGAACCTACAGAGTTCCATGTACTTTTATCAAAATCTGGAGTTAATAAGGTTTTAATCTTAGTATTTATATCTATTAGGTAGAATCTACCATCTTCATTAATTCCATATTCTTGCATATCACTTCCAAGTACTATTAATTTCTCTTCATCCATGAAATTTACATAGCTATAAGAAAATTTTTCTTCTCCGTTAATTAAAGAAAGCTCATCTAATTTAATATTATAAATATATAGCTCATCATTAATTGCTGCCTTATCTTTATAGGAGCTTGCAACAAATACTACCTTACTTTTATCTTCACTTAATTCTAATGACATAACCGAAGTATACTCATCAGTTATTAAGTTTATCTCCTCTGTACTTACTACATATTTATATAATCCACTTCTCTTTTTATTAGTGAATCCACCACCATTGCTCCAAAATGGAATCTCATCTAAAACTTCATAGTCCTTCTCTTCTTTTCTAGACTTTAATTCCTCAACTTTTTCAGCGTCAGAAAGTCCAATTAAACTTTTTCTCCCAACTTTATGAATCCCTGTGAATAGGAATGTATCTTCATCCACCTCAACTATAGTTTCAACTAACATAGGGATTTTAAAAGCCTTAACAGCTTCTCCACCACGGATATTTAACTTGTAGAATTGAGTAAATTCATCACCATCTTCAAGTTTCTTTTTATCCTTACTATCTCTTACTCCTTGAAATAATATAGTCTCATTATCTTGGAGCCATATATAACTTCTTTCTTTATTAAAAGCAGTCAATTGATGATACTTATTCAAAGTTAAATCATAAAGCCATAAATTAGAATCATATGTGTTATCCTCTAAATTACAATTAGACACTACAAAGCAAGCAGTATCTCCCTTTGGTGAAAAGTTTAGAGATGATAAAAAGTTATATTTTGTAAAATCTTCTAGTTGAATGTTTTTCATAACGCTCCCCCCAATTACATATTAAAATAATTATACCATATTTTAACTTCATTGTAATTATTATAGTATACCTTATTAACATACTTCACTATTTTTTTCTTAAACTAAACCAATTAATCATTGTACAGCTTTACTCCTTGTAGAACAGTAAAGGAAATATCTTTTTTAAATTTCACTTACTTGATTAATATAGTTCCATTATCAAAATTTTATCATACATATCACAAAAACATATGTACGTAACCCTATAATTAATATATAATGTATTTAACTACTGAGCAGATATTATAGCTTTAATAATTAGTAGTAAAACAAAAGATGACAGGTGAAAAAATGACAAAACAAACACATGAATCTGGTGGATTTTTAATTGGAGTTATAACTATTTACCCAATGGTCCTAAAGAACTTAAACAATTACTTATTAATTTATCAGTTATTATTGATAATTTTATATTTTCGTGCAGTAAATATTGGAGCACTCTTTCCTGATATAGATCTTAAAAGTTCTTATATAAGTAAAAGATATCCATTAATTTCAAAATCCTTAGGTAAAAAATTTAAACACAGAGGTTTTACTCATAGTTTACTGTGTTTAATAGTATTATATATAGTTTATATTTTTTTTATTTACATAAGCAACTGGAATGTGGTAATAGAAATATTATGCTATGGCTTTTGGTTTGGGTATGCATCACATATATTTCTAGATTTATTTACTCACCAAGGTGTAGAATTATTATTTCCACTAAAAATTAATATTAATTTCCTTAATCTTAAAACTAATTCAATAGGTGAAAAAATCTTTAATAAAATATTAAAGATTTTATATTTACTACCATTATCATATTATATTTATAAAATTTATATTTGTTTTCTACCATAACCTACTATGATTAAAGCTTGTATTATAATCTACTACATTCATAATTGCAGTAGCTATAGTACAAGCTTTAATATAATATTAAATATTTTCTACCATATCTTTTGAACCTTTTTCTGAAGGCTTTAGTTGAGAAATTATTATAGCTATAAATATAAGTATACATCCAACTAAGCCTCTAGCACCAATTCTTTCTCCTAAGAACATAGCACCTCCTAATGCACCAAATACAGATTCCATGCTAAGAAGTATAGCTGCATGTGACGGTTTTGCATTTTTTTGTGCTACTACTTGAAGAGTATATGCAACTCCTACAGATAAAAGCCCACCATATAATATTGATACCATAGCTCCAGAAATCCCTACCATATTAATATCTTCAAATATAATAGCCATTACTAAACTTAAAATTGAACATGTAGCAAATTGTACACTTGATAACTTTAATGGATCTATTTTTTTAGTAAAGTTGTCAATTAATAAAATATGTACAGCCCATCCTACAGATCCTATTAATACTAATAAATCACCATTTGATATAGAAAAATCTTCATTAATACTTAATAAATATAATCCAATAATTGCTATAACTATTCCTAGCCAAGTACTTTTATTAACCTTTTGCTTTAAAAATAATCCTAATATAGGAACTATAACCATATAGAGTCCAGTAATGAAACCAGCCTTTCCGGCAGTTGTACCCATAACTCCCATTTGCTGAAGACTTGTTGCTATAAACAAGGCACAACCCGCAATTATCCCAGCTTTAACTGTAAGTTTTAAAGAATCTCTATCATTATTTTTGGTTTTCTCATTTTCCCCCTTTTTCTTATTTAAAAATAAAATTAACGGTATCAACGATATACTTCCAAGGGCAAACCTAATACCATTATATGTAAAAGCCCCTACATGTTCTGCTCCTACCTTTTGAGCTACAAATGCTAACCCCCATATTGCAGCTGTAAGTAGAAGTAAAATATTTGCTTTTAGTTGAGTCTTAGTCATAATAATCCCCTTTCAATTTAAACCTTTTTCATTATGAGAAAATTTATTTCTCATAATGAATAATCTATATGTTTTTTAACATATACTTATTAAATTCTACAAATTTTTCATTATTCCTCTTTTAAATAAAATTTTATTAGTACTACAATTTTATTACTTAAATATATGTTATTATTATATATTTAAGTGTATAATTACTATAAATAAACTTATGTGTGAATAATAACTATAGTAAGGAGGCGTTTAAATGAAATTTATAAAGAAGAATGGAAATGTTGTTTCCTTTGAACCATCAAAAATTAAAACTAGTGTTGAAAATGCTGGCTCTGATGTAGATATTCAACTTAACTCTAAAGAACTAGAACTAATTGTTTCAGATGTAGAGTCAATCTTAATATCTTTATCTAGAGAAATAACTACTGGTTATGAAGTAAGAAGTATTGTAGTAGAAGCATTAATTAAATATGGATATAAAAACATAGCTAAGTCATATATGCTAAATATACTTTAATCCTAAATCAGTTATAAAAAGCACAGTAGTTAATATCTACCGTGCTTTTATTAATCCTCTATACATATTTTTTTAACTTTTTAACTAAGAAAGCTGATAAAATGATTTTTAATATATCTCCAATTAAAAATGGTACTACACACATAAGCAACGCCTCTATTAGTCCACTTTGAATTATATGCATAAACCATACTGTTCCTACGAAGTAACATCCTAAGATACCTACTACCATAGCCACTGTATAAGAATATATACTGTTCCCTAACCTTTTAACTATAACTCCAATTATAATTGTAGTTATAATATATCCTACTATATATCCCCCTGTAGGACCAACTAGAATTCCAAGCCCCCCTGTAAAGTTTGCATAAACAGGAACTCCGATAGCTCCAATTATTACATATACCAATTGACTAATTGCACTTATCTTAGTTTCTAACAAACCTCCTGCAATAAAAACTGATATCATAGCAAGATTTATAGGAACAGGAGTAAATGGCAGTGGTATTGATATTTGTGAGAGAATAGCTGTTAATGCAGCAAAAATAGCGCATAATATAATGTTCTTAGTTGTAATTTTCAATGTTGTACCTCCAATATTAATACTTATTATATTTATTTCAAATATTTATTCCCTCATATATTAACATATGTGTACATCCATTTCTATAGCTTTTGCGAAAATTGTAATCTTTTTATTAAGATTAGGTTTACAATTTCTTTTGTGGATTTTTTAAATTGTACCTATACTAAAAAATATTACACTAATCCTTATGAAATGTTCAACTTTGTTTGAAACATGCTCAGAGGTATCTTATACAAAACATTTCTTATATGTAATATATTTCCTAAGAAATACTTTGTAAATGGTTATAATATTTCTTAGTAAGTTCATATAATTTTTCAAAGTTTTTATTTATCCATACAATAAGTTCCTTAGCCTGTTCTTTTGCATCTCCATATTGTTTTTCTGTTATTTCCTTATTATTTAAAGCCTCTTCTAATTCCTCTTCGTCTAATAAAATTACTTCTCCTGTAGTTAACACTACTATATCCAAAAATAAGTCATCATAAAAAGGTATTCCATCCTCAGTAAGTTCATATTTTTCTGAAATGTCAAAATACCATTGAATTATATTGTGTTTTTCATCAATCATAACTGTTAATACATAGTTTTTATTTTCTGGAAAATACTGAATCCAAGAATATTCCTTATCCACAATACAATAATCCACACCCTTAGTTTGTATAATTAAGGGTTCTGTTATCTCTTTCATATGGATACTTGATATATATCCTCTTAACTCTTCATTATCTATGAATTCAATTTTAAACTCTTTCCTTAATACTCTACTCCAATCTGGCTTATTAGCAAATCTTCTCTTCATTATATATCGTCTCCTTATAATGCTTATTAATATAATCTACTCTTGTAAATTAATCTCTATTTCCCTAATCGATCTGTCATTTTTAACTACAATTTCTGCAGATATCTTGTCCACCTTAGAAAAAAACTTTTCTCTCACGTTTCCAATTTTTTTATAAGCAATATTTAGCTCTTCCTCAGAACTAAATTTACCAATAGTCATATGTGGTATAAATTCAATCTGACTTAACCACTGTGGCTTATACGCCTTAAGTATTCCATCATATAATCTACTGTGAATTTCTCTTATTTCTTCTTTGCCTTTCTTTACCTCTAAACATAAATATAAACTTGAATCACTGCTAATTTTTATTATTCCTTCAAGTTCCACATTAAAGGGCTTTACACCCTTTAATGCTTCATTCATCCAATTCCTCAATTGGTACTCTTTAATTTTACTTTCAAAAGGAAAGACTAACGTTATATGAGGGCTCACATTATTTACAAAAGGATCATAAGTTTCTCTTATTTCATTAATTGTATTTATATTTTGAAACTCTGGAAATATCATTATACATCTTTTTATATCATTACCCATAGCTACTCCTATCCAGATATATATTATAAATATATAAAGTTTATTCTAGCATAAACTAAAAATTTATTGTAATTTTAATTATATATATAACTATATCTATATTAATTTTCTATAACAACTATTGATATTAAATTATCACTTAGTAGTTATTATATTATTTTACTTTTGGAAAAGATACTCTCTATGTAATACCCAAGTATTAGTCTCCCACCTATAAATACATACATTATCAAAATAGCCATGAAAATTGCATGGATACTTATTTACATAATTCCAAAGATCATAATATATGGTTTTTATTCTTTTTGAACTTATGGTAATATGAAATATTTTATCCTTACCATCTTTATTAGTAAATTCAATATAAGGAATCCTACTCATTTTACTAATTAATTCATCGTGAAGAGCCTTTCCCTCTTCACTCATTATCATATCCATATATATCACTCTATCATCAAAGTGATTATAACCGTTAATCTCTAAAGGCTCTCTTTTATGAGATATACAATAATTTTCTATAGATTTCTCTAGTTCTTTAATATCTCCATCATATTCAAAGGGGGCTTTTATAGTAAAATGTGCAGGTAATTTTGAAGACTTAGCCTTAAACTTATCATAAACTTCTTTTCTAAGATTATTGTTAAAATCTCCTGCTTCTCCCTTTATAACGGAAACAATAACGTATCTCATTTTATCACTTCCTAACTCCACTTTCTATTATTGAAAAACCCTTCTCTTCACAATCTATTTCAGCTTTTGCTCCATAAGGAATTGTAATCATAGGTGCTGTGTGTCCAAAATTCACATTAAATAGTATTGGTAAATCTTTTAGTTTCAATTCATCTCTTATGACCTTAATAAAAGCTTCCTTATACTCATTATAATAAACATTATCATAAGGTTTTCCAAAAACTATTCCATTTATATTTTGTAAAATTCCTTGAGCTCCATAGTTTCGTAGCCAATATTCCACATAAGTAGGTTCTGGTTTATCTTCTGATGTTTCCAAAAACAATATTCCATCTTTCCACTTGTCACTACTTGGCCATACTTCAGTTCCTTTTAACATTTCTAATACATCAATACAACCACCTATTAAATGTCCTTGAACCTTTCCACTTCCTTGTAATATTTCATATTCCATATTTTTATTTACTTTTCTTGGAATAAATTTATTCTCTATTTGCCAAGGTAGATGTTCACTTGTCCAAATTTCTGATGGTCTAATATTACCAATAACATCATTAGTAAATAATACTCTATTTATATAAAACTTAGTATAGTCAAACATTTTTATATTTTCTGCAAATTCAGAAAGTACCGCAGGTCCATAAAAGCTACAAATTCCAGCTTTCATACATATAAAATGTGTAACTGTACTATCAGAATAACCAATAAAGATTTTGGGATTATTTCTTATTACTTCGTAATCAATATAAGGTAAAATTCTTATGCTTTCATCGCCCCCGATACAAGAAAAAATACCTTTAATCGAAGGATCTTTAAAAGCTTCCATCAAATCCTTTGCCCGTTCTTCTGGATTATTGTATACATATTCTGTACCCTTAAGAGTTGTCTTCATTTCAATAACTTGAAGCCCAAAATCTTCTTGGAGTCTTTTTTTCCCAACTTCATATCTCCAAAGAATATTTTCATCTCCTGCTCCGCCCCAAGATAGACTTATAGTTGCAACTTTATCTCCTTCCATTAACATAATGGGTTTTTTAAGTCCCATGGAGTTTAAATCATTTCCTTCATTGTTTTTATAATCTGATTTTAACACATCTTCAAAGTTTTTTCCCATTTTTTAACTCCCTCCTACCTAATGCTTATAGGTTTATTTATACTTGCTCCATCATCTAAAGTATATATTCTGCAAACTTTATTAAATAAATGAGGCTGTATTGATGGATAAGTAAGATTTTTAGGTTGATTATCGAATAAGCAAATTTCCCTAATTTCCAAGTTAGGAAGTTCACCTAACTCCTCAATATCGGCAAAGAAAAGTGCCCCATAGGATTCATCATATTCATCAGTGTCATTACTCTCCCTTACAACAGAGTATATATTTACAGGATTAAGTTTAAATTTTATAGCTCCTGTTTCTTCTCTCAATTCTCTATTTGCAGTATCCTTTATACTTTCATTCTCTTCTCTATGTCCTCCTGGAATCTCCCAAGTATCTCTTTCTTTATGCTTTACAAATATCCATTGATTCATATATCTTGCCATTATTACTGCAAATTTCAATTTATAATCATCTATTTCGCTAAATTTATAAAAATTAACTTTCATTATTCCACTCCTTACCAATATAAGATTACTCTATAAACAGAGTTCTTAGCTTCTCTGAAGCTTACTAACAGAATTCTTAGTATCAATTTATTTGATACTTAGAAGTCGTTGTCCTTTAGGGGAAATCGTTATCCAGGGACGTACCAGCTCTTACTCCCACTTTGAAAAAGATGGAGTATTAGAGCTGGTAGTCATCGGATTAACCTTTATTATATATTACAATAAACTTACAGTATTAACAAATGAATAATAACTTTTAATAAATGTTTTATGTAAAATAAAAGCACTAAAGATATTTTTTATCTTAGTGCTTTTTTAATTTAATCCTTAATTATATATTTACAGTGAAACTTTTAATGCTTGTACTATTATTTATAAAACTCTTGTGTAGCATAGTATCTATTCCCAGCTTTATATACACCAACACCTATACTTGTAAAGTTAGGAGATAGTATGTTTTCTCTATGTCCTTGTGAATTCATCCAATTTATCATAAATTGATTTGCAAGTTCATTTATATCAGATACTCCACCTATATAAGCTATATTCTCTCCCCAAGATCTATAAGAAATACCATCTCTAGCCATTTGTGCTGTTATAAGCTCACCCTCTAGATTTCTATGGTCAAAATAATTTTTATCTCCCATATCCTTTGATTTTATTCTTGCGTATTTCTCCATAAGATTACTGTAACTTAGGGTGCTCATACCCGCTGTAGCTCTCTCTTCATTTACTTTTGTAAATATAAGCTGTTCTATTTGCGATGAAAAATCACCTGTAACTGTTGTAGTCGGTGTAGTTGATTTAGATGGTGTATTCACTTTTTCCTGAGATGGTACCGATGACTTTTCAGTATTACTATAAGAATTACCTCCAGTTATTTCTTCTTGATTATTAACTGTAGTATTAGAACTTTCTTTTTCCTCTAAATTACTTCCTTCATCATTATTAACTACATTTTTATCATTTTGTGAATTATCAGCTTGTCCACCACCCCTAGATAACCTAGTATTTTTACTAAGGTTTATTTCTTCATTACTGTTTTTATCTTTTTCATCTACTTCATCAGACAAAGCAATTTCATTTCTCTTGTCCTCTATTGTGTCTTCTTTTTCATCTACACTTTCAATTGTTGAATTATTAATGTACTTAGAATTATTTTGTAAAGTTAATCCTACCAGTGCAGTGCCTGCTAATGCTCCACATATAATTAATGTAATAAGTTTCCTTTTCATTAGTATCACTCCTTTTAATTCCCTTATTATTTATTTATAACATAAAATATAGAATTTTTTATTAGTAGAACACTTCCTATGATTCTATAATAATTAATAATTTCATATTATTTACTTATAATAACGTTCCTCTCTTCCATAAATTTTTCTACTAACTATAATACAGATGCTATAATTGTTACCCTTTTCCAGGTTAATAAATGAATATAATCTATATATAAATTTAAATTTATTAAAAAATTTATTATTCTTCACCTATGAATAGACACTTAATTGCAATTATATTTAACTAAAAATTCATATAATTCATTTTATTTATATTATATAATTATTTTATAACCTTAAATTAATTATGAGGGGGAACTATAAATTTGGATATCATTGTAATTAGACATGGTCAATCAGAAGCAGACATATTAAATGTTCATGAAGGAAGAGCAGATTTTCCATTAACAGAGCTTGGAAATAAGCAAGGTTTAGCTATGTCAAATTTTTTATCAATTAATTATAATATTGATAAAATTTATTCCAGTCCGTTAAAACGTGCTAGTGAAACTGCTAAAATATTATCTAATGCTACTAACATTCCTATTATATATGAAAATGGGCTTATGGAATTTAATAATGGACTATTAGCAGGGTTATCTAGAGAAGAGGCAAATCAGCGCTATCCTGAACCTGCTATAAGATGGCCTCACACATCTATGTATGGAATGGAAAGTATGATAGAATTCAGAGCTAGGGGTGAATCCATATTATCAAAGATAGTTAGCGAAAACTCCTCTGATTCTACTATAGCCATTGTTGCTCATGGTGGTATTATAAATATGCTTTTTAGAAGTTTTCTTGAGCTTCCTATAAATTCACAACTTTTTATATCTACAGGTGATACTGGAATACACCACTGGCAGATAACTAGCTGTTGTCATAGAATAATTTATACAAATAAATTATCTCATTTAGATACCTTAGATAGGAAATAATCTATTAATATAAGTTATGAAAGGAAATAAATGATGATATATAAAGAATTAAAAATAACTGACTTAGTTCCTGAACTATTAAATGATTTTGATAGACATGAGAAAATATACAGAGCTTGGAGACTAAGAGATGATGGAAGTGAGTATCTAAAAGATATCTATTATGAAGAGAATTGGGATAATAATGAGCTATTATGCATATCTAATGAATTAAAATCTACATTTGAAAAAGGTGGTTCAGTTTTTGCAGCCTTTGATGAAAGTAAATTAGTAGGATTTGCTTCCCTAGAAAATGAATTCTTTGGAAGTAAAAAACAATATATTCAATTGTCCAATCTTCACGTTACAAACAGCCACCGCCATAAAGGTATTGGGAAAACACTATTTAACATGTGTATTAATAAAGCTAGAGAATTAAAGGCTAGTAAAGTTTATATCTCTGCCTCATCTTGTGAAAATGCTCAAACCTTTTATAGGTGTATGGGATGTATACTAACTAAAGAAGTAAATAAAAAGCTGTATAGTCTTGAGCCCTTTGATTATCATATGGAATATATCTTATAAAATATATTATATTTAACTCAGTATAAAATGCTTAAAAGGAAGGAGATTAATTAAACATGTAATTAATCTCCTTCCTCCTATTGAATAGGTAAATAAAGTCTAACTTTGGATATTCAGAAACTTCTTCTATATAGGCTATCTTCTAAGCTTCAAGGCCCCATATCTGCCTCATTTCCTCACAGTTTTCAAGAAGTTCTTCAAGTCTTCCCTGTCCTGCAATTTTTCCATCCTTCATAACTAAAATTTTATCTGCATTCTTTAAGGCTACATGTCTATTAGAAACTACTAAGGCTGTTATATTTTTTCTTTCAAACATCCTATCCCAAAGCTTTATTTCTGTTTCTATGTCTAAGGCACTAGATATATCATCAAAGACATATAAATCAGCCTTTCTTGCAAACATTCTCGCCACAGCTACTCTTTGTCTTTGACCTCCGGAAAGTTTTACTCCTTTAGAACCTATCAAGGTATCTATTCCATCCTTAAAATTCTTAATATCCCTATCTAAAACTGCTGAATATATAGCTTGCTCCAATTTATTTCCTTCATCCTTTAGTCCTAAAAGAACATTATTTTTAATAGTATCACTAAATAAATTAGGATTCTGAGATGTATAAGCTACTATTGGCGGTGTTAGCTTTTCACTACTATTTTTAACTTCTTCATCATTTAGATAGATTTTCCCACTATCTACAGGTAACATTCCTAAAATAGATTTTATAAGAGTTGTCTTCCCTGCTCCAATTCTTCCTGTAACTACTACGAAATCACCCTTATTTACTCTTAAGCTAATATTCTCTATACCACTAGTTTCATTATACTTATAGGTTAGCCCCTTAACCTCTAAACTCTTAAATTCTATATCTTCTTGTTTATATTTCTCTTCAACTAATTCATCTTTTAGATATAATGAATTATGAGCTAATAACTCTTTTTCCATATTTTCATCTAAGAGTTTAAACATTCTCTTAAAGGCAATTCCCCCTTGCTGATACCTAGCAAAAATTTCTCCAAGGAAGCCTGCAAAATCAGCTACAAAGGGAAGATAATATAGAAATAGTGAAAAATCTCCTACTGAAAAGCTCCCTTCCAGCATATATTTACCTGTTAATAGCAATATAAATCCAGTACCAATAGTTACAGCATTTTCATATATAGCATCCATGATATTTACGAAAATCTTATCGCGTACCATATATTTCATTCTTTTTTCATTAAGATTATTTAGATTATTAATTATATACTTCTCACTTCCAGATATCTTTATGGCTTGTATTCCAGTAAATATT
Source organism: Clostridium sp. UBA871 (assembly GCF_002295255.1). Classification (NCBI taxonomy): domain Bacteria; kingdom Bacillati; phylum Bacillota; class Clostridia; order Eubacteriales; family Clostridiaceae; genus Clostridium; species Clostridium sp. UBA871. The sequence continues at coordinate 175,267 of NZ_DBFV01000007.1, forward strand.
TCCCCGATAGCCCCTGATACATCACCAGTTGCTTCCCTAGCAGTAGTCCTGTATTTTGAAATATACTTCATAGCCTTTTGTGATAATAATATTACTATAACTAAAGGAGCAAAAATAAATAAAGTTACTTTTACATTTATGGTTAATAAAATAATTAGTGCTCCTAAAGCAAATAATCCATCCCCAATTATATCTAAGGTGAAGCTTATAACAGTCTCAATCTCTTCTATATCATCTCTAAAACAGTTCATAGACTCACCTAAAGAAGTCTTATTTTCAATTAATGGATTATTTATAATACACTCTAGTAAATTTCTTCTAAGTAATCCACTCATAGAAAATCTATGGTTAGCATCTACTCTTCCACCTATAGCTATAATAATTGATCTAGTTAATGCTACCACTAAAATTAATGCCATAAGGCTTAGAATTTCACTATTCAACCCTCCACTTTTCTCTAATACTTCAAAAAATCTCTTAGTAATTAAACCAGGTATCAGTGGAAACATATGAATTGTTATCCATAAAAAGCAGTTGAGTAAATAATACCACGGTCTATACATTATCATCTTACCAATATACTCAAGCACTGGAATTTTCTCTTTTTTGCTTTTTATCATACCAGCACCTCCTCCATACCCTTTTGTAGTAAATTATAAAATTTTGAATTATTATCGTTATAAAGTTTCTTTCTATTGCCGTACTCTACAATTGTTCCTTCTTCAAGAATCAAAATGCTATCTGCTCTACCAACTGTTCCAAGCCTATGAGCTATAATTATACAAGTCCTATTTTTGAATAGTTTATTTAGTGCATTATCTATAAGTCCTTCAGTGATTGGATCAAGTTTTGAAGTAGCTTCATCTAAAATAACTAATTTGGGATTTTTAAGAAACACTCTTACAAAAGCGAGAAGTTGAGCTTCTCCTGAAGATAAGCCACTACCACCATTATCTAGAATAGTATTTAGCCCTTGGGGTAAATTATTAAGCCATGGCATTAATCCAATATCTTCAATGATATTAAGTATAGTTTCATCTTTAATACTAGGATTAAATAGTGTGAGATTTTCTCTAACTGTTGCATGAAAAATTTGTACTTCTTGAGTAACATAACTAATATTAGCCATTAAACTTTCTTTAGTGAAGCTCTTTAAATCCTCTCCATTAAATCTAATATTTCCACTACATACATCGTATATCCTCACAATTAACCTAGCTAAGGTAGTTTTACCACTCCCTGTATGACCTAGCACTCCTAAAATAGTATTTTTTTCTATATTAATATTTATATCTTTAAGTACAGCTTCTCCATCTTCATAACTAAATGAAACTCCATCTATAGCTACATCAATAGAATCTTTACTATTTAAACCATTAGCGCCATACTTTATTGTGCTTTTAATTTGCAAAAGCTCTTTTACACGCTTAATACTCGCTTCAGCTCTTTGAAGTTTTTGCATCTGGGATCTGATTTCTTCTAGTGGATTAACCATTAACTCAACATAGTGAAATATTAAATATACAGTACCAAAGGTTATTAATGAACTCCCATAAAAATATGCTGAAAGTATTAATGCTGCAGCATTACCTAATGCAAAGACAATTATGTTAGCTATCCACATATAATAATGGCCTAAACTGGCTTTTATTTCAACAGGCAGCATTTTTCTGAATAATTTATATAAACTATTCATAGTATAATTTTTACTGCCACAAGTATTTATATCTTCCACACTAGTAATCTGTTCTCCTAAAAAACCATATAACTGCGCACTATATTCCCTTGATTTTTCCCAATGCTTTGATGAATATTTTTCTATATATTTCATTACAACCATATCCAAAATAGCAATCATGGTTAATGTTAATCCAATCCTCCAATCTTCTTTATATAGCAATAAAATTATTCCTATTAAAAGTCCTAAATTTGATATAAATTGCAATACAAAAGTGGAGAAGAAACTAAATAGAGCATTTACATCTCCATCAACCCTTTCAAGCATCTCTCCTGATTGATGTGTTTTATGGAAATCCATATCTAAGTTTATACAGTGCTCTATTAAATCTCCTCTTAATGCATTAGTTGCTCTCCATCCAACCTTTTCACTAATATAAGTTGATATAATTTTAAATACTTGCCTTATAATTCCAAAAGCTATAAATAACAGAGCTGCTATTACTAAATTTTCGCTGCCCAAATTCTCTGTTACAGCATCAATATAATATCTCAATATTTGTGGGTTAGCTAATTGTATTACTAAGTTAATAACTAATATAAAAAATAGTAGTATTACCATATTTTTTTGCTTTTTTAAGTACTTATATAATAATCCAAAGTAATCTTTTATTGGCAACTTCATTGTCATCCCTCCTTTCAATTGATTATATTGAAACCATTTCTTTTAATTAAACTAACTTCATCTGTGTCAGCTCAAGTCCCTTTAAAAAGCCTAAGTTCTCATAAACCTCCTCAGCTTCATTTCCTATATCAACATACAGCCTAACTACAGGATATTCTTTCTTTAGAATAGTAAGCGCCTTTTTTAGCATCTTAGTTCCAATACCCCTGCCTTCATAGCTTGGCTTAACAGCTATCTGAGATATTAAAGGCCATTCCTGCCAAAGTGATACATAGCAAACTCCCACTAGCTCATTAGTATTCCCATCATATACAAGGGTAGAAGCTCTATTTAGCATGTCACTGTCTAAATAATCATCAAAGTATTCTTTTACCCAACCTGTATATTCCTCTAGAGTATAACTACTATGAAGATTCACATTGTTTTCAAATGCCTCATAAAGTAACTTTCCTATTTCTCCTTGATTTTCTCTTTTAGGTAAATTCGCATAAAAACCTTCTCTCCACATAATATTGAATTCTTCTGTCGGTCTTATCATCCACCTACCGCTTTCAACTGTTTTGAATCCTATTTTCTCGTAATTTTCAACTAAAGATGGTTGTACTATATCTGCAAGTATATCCTTTGTAGTATCTGACCAAAAAACTAGAATTTCTTTAAGTCTTTCTAATACTAAATCTACATTTGAATAAGGAGGTATAATGAATAATTCTGCTATATTATTAGGTTCTATAAACACTCCACCTATTTTTTTATCATCTTTAATAATCCAAAAGCATTCATCTTCATCATCCACTACAGTTCTCATTACGTCATAACTTTTCATAAAGAAGCCATTAGCATTGTTCATCTGTGAGTAAACTGTATAGTAATCAGTGAACCCTTTATTATCAGCCCTTTCTAGTCTATATCCATCCCTTAATTCATAACTTAATATTTCCTTTGACCACTTTTGAAATTTCATATACTATATCCCCCTTAAGTATCTGTTCAAATCATTTTAATAATGAAATTTATCTAATAATTTTATTTAATTAACCTCTTTACTATTGTTTATCTACTAACAAAGCTTTTACTCCATTTGCTAGATTATCTTGCCAATCATAATAAAGATGAGCACCTATAAAAGTTTCAGAAGTTACATTGTATCCCTTACTTTTTAATGTAGCTATCATTCTGTTGTTTGCCTCCACATGACCTTTTGAAAATTCCTCTAGGCTTCCCATATTTAAATAGAAGTCTATTGGTAATACCTCTGAATCCTTGTATTCATCTATTAGTTTACTATTTCCTTCAGAATCAAGTTGTATTTCTCCCTTATCATCAATAAACCATGCAAAGGCTCCTGATTGTGATAGAACATTTCCAAATATATCAGATCCATTAAATGCTGCATAAGCTGCAAATTGTCCACCTAAACTTAATCCTGTAATAATTGTGTTTTTAGGATTTTTTGTCACCTTATAGTTTTCCCTAACCCATGGTAATATATCTTCTGTAATAAATTCAAAATATTCATTATTACAAATTAATTCTTTTGCTCTATTATCTGAGCTTTCAATAAATACAGCACAGGTAGGACTTATATGCCTATCACCTATGAGATTATCTAGTATTTTAGGAGCTTCTACTAAGTTTATATATTCCCATCCGTCAGTAAACACCATTAGATTGTTATCACTTCCATCTTCTTCATATCCATACGGAGTGTATATCCAAACCCTTCTTTCCTTTTTATCTGACTTAAATTTAAATCTAGACATATGAATTTTTCCTATTTTATTATCAGTTCTTTCCTTTGTCCATAATTTTTCTTTAGCCTCAGGCATCTCAATTATATTTTCGGTAGGTACAAGAAGCGCTATATCTTCTGGATTTTCTTCATCTCTTACAGGTGTATAAGTTTTAGGATTAAGAGGATCTATGATTACATCTTCATCCCTCCATTCATACTCTTCATTAACATTTGCTATCAATATATATAAACAACGAGCCTTTTTAGATAAAATAGAACTTCTATACCATAAATCACTATTGCCTAATCTATATAAATTAGTTTTTTTATCGCCTTCTCCGAACATCCAGCCTCCAAAGATTTCACTGAAAACAAATATATTATCAATTTCTCTATCCTGTCTCCAAATTACAGTTACAATTGAATTTTCATCATCTCCCTCTATATCTTCAATAAGAGGCGCCCCTTCTCTTTCGATCTTTTCCCAAAATATATCTATAGCATTATCATTTCCAGAATTCATATCCTCTTCAAGTTTTAATATCATTGGACTTAATATTTTTTTATTCTTCATAATTAATTTAGCAATAAGGTTATCTAATAGATACCTCAATCGCTTTCCCCCTTCAATTTAAGTATATTTTAATTTATTCTTTATCTAAACTTACTGAATTCAACTATTTAACTAGTTGTATAGTTCTATATTTAAATAGTTGCATAGGTAAATTTATGTATATGAAACTATTTAAAATTTAATGGTTATGAGATTGAATATCCATTACTATAAATTTAAATTCTCCATCTTCCATATACTCATCACATTTTTTAAATCCTAGCTTGTTAAATAGTGATAATGATGGCTTATTATTTTCTTCAATCTCCACATATATTCTATTTATATCCATGGTATTAAATATATAGTTCATGGCTATCTTGATAGAGTCATAAGCTATACTTTTCCTCCAATATCTTTTATCACCTATGGTAACTCCCATTTCCCCCTGCTTTGCAACTGTATCTATACTAAAGAAGTTGACAAAACCTATAAAATTTTCATCATTATCAGTGATTATAAAATACCTATACATTCGATCTTCTAATCTATCATTGATCACATTTCTTTCAAAGTTATCACAATAGATTTTACATTCTTGAATTAATTCCCTACTATTACTTGGTATAGGTCTTGGATCATACCTATTAATTTCCTTGTCAATTCTACAAGAAAACAAATTAATGATATCTCCTTTTTCTATGTCTCTTATCCTAATTTTCTTATCCTCATAATAAGTCACTATTAAATCCCCCTTTTTCTACTTTATCTTTTTACTTTTTTAGAAATCCCCCTTATTGAGCAACAAAAAAGCTGTAAGAAAGAATCTCTCTCTTACAGCCAAATCTAACATTTTTATTTTACTTAGTTAATATACTAAATCTCTAATTTAGTATATATTATCTACTTTACCCAGTATATACAGATAAAGTTTCATATTATTATACATCCTATAAATTCAAAGACACAGCAAAGTATTAAATATGTTACCATATTTACTCATACTTTAAGTACTTCTTTACATTTATAAAATATATATTAACAAATATTATTATAAACTTAGGACACCTTGTAAATCACAAATTATTTAAAACATAAATAATTGTGGCATTCACTAAAAATAATCCTATAAAATACCCTTCTTAAGATTCACATCTTAAGCAAAGCTAATTATAATAATTAAGTAAAATTTAGAAATAGCTCAATAAGATTGATTTCATTTCAATTGTTTTAAAAAGAAGTATCACAAAAAATCCTATAGATGTACTATAGACCTATAACGTAAACAAAACCTCTTTTAATTTAAATATTTTCTTTTCTCGAAAATTTAACTAACAATTGATTCTAATCAACATCTCATTGTCCCCTTCCTAAATTTAAAATTACAAGTATAATTTACCATAATAAATATATATAGTCAATACAAATATTCCTACTTCACATCTATTAAACCCAATTTTTTAAGTTCATCTATATTTAAAGCTTTATTATAGGGTAATTCAATACTACCTTCATTAACTAATTTAATTATTTTCTCTTTATATGGTGATTCCAAATTAACTCCAGTTATCTCCCAGTTATTATCCACTTGTGGAGATATAATACCTTGATTTTTAATATATTCTACTATCATATCTCTAATTGTATTAGAAGATTTCCAAATATAATTATTCTTTGCTAATTTCCTACCTTTTAAATTTGCAAAATAGCAATAATCACTGGTTGCTAATTTTAATTTTTGATTTTCTTTCACTAAATCACCTTTGAAAATTAAATCTACAATTCGATGACCTACTGGTTTAGAAATATCTACTTTATAATTTACTCCAGCAAAAAATTCATGTTGATATCCTGGAATATCCATGGTAAAGCTTATAGAAATATCTCCTGACTTCCACTGATTGTAAGCTGAAGCAGCCCATTCCATATAATTCTTTAACTCTTTCCCTGTAACTTCTACTACATAAAGAAAAGTAGTAAACTTGTATACATTGAAAATATGTCCATAAGTAATAACACCTTTTTTTATATTACTATCATCCCTAATTAAAGAAGTTGATGTAACATCTGCACCAGAATTTATAAGTTGAACCTTATTTATCAACTCTATAAGTGGAGTATCTCTAAGCCGTCCTTCAGGTATAAAGCTTATCTCATCCTTTGGTTGAAAATCTTCTGTGGCTTCTCCTATTATTTCTGTGACAAAATCCATAGTTGTTTCATGTGCTTTCTTAATAACTGGTAATCCACTTAACTCTTCGCTAGGATAATACGGCTTCATGGATACAACTTTAACTTGTCCATCTATAACATGATTATTATTGTCCAAGGTTAAATCAAAACGAATTACTTCCTGTCCACTATCTGTAGCCCCTCCAATGAGCGTTTTTCCTCTTTTTTCTTTTACTGTTATATGAAAATGCCCAACTACTAGTACATCTATCTCCGGACATAATCTCAATATTTTTTCAGCTGCATCTCTTTCATTCTTCTTATCATGTTCTGAAACCATGCTTGCATGAGCCATAACCATTATAATATCTACTTTATCCCTAATTTCACTTACATACCTATAGGCAGTTTCACCAAGATCATGAAAATTTAGATCCTTCACTAGATTTCCTACCCATCTTGGTACATTAGGAGTAGTTAACCCTATAATTCCAACTCTCACTCCACCACAATTTATAATTGTATGTGTCTTTACAAAGTCTTCACCACTTTCTCTATAGTCTACATTTGCTGAAAGAAATGGAAAGTTACTTTGCTTTTCAAGAGATTTTATTAAATCAAGTCCAAAGTTAAATTCATGATTTCCCAATACCATAGCATCATATCCCATAAAATTCATAGCAGAAATCACAGGATGTTTTTCATCCTTTTTATTACTATACATTTCATCTGTTAACGTATTTCCTTGAATTATATCTCCATTATCCACTACCAAAGTATTAAGATTTTCACTCTTAACTTGCTTTATATAAGAATAAATACGATTCATTCCACTATTATTGAAGCTTTCACCCTTATCATAGTTATATCCTAAAATGTTTCCATGTATATCTGTAGTTGCTAAGATTGTAATTTTCTTATTCTTTGTTGTAGTGATTCTATTCATTTATATTTAATCCTCCAGCTTAAAACATTAATTATTAATAATAACTTTCTCAACAATAATTTCTTAATTCAATTTTTTCTTATTATAATTATATCATTTGCTTCTGTATAATATATACTTTAGCATGGTATCTATCTTTTTCTCCATAAATAAAAAACGCATCTAAACACAGACACGTTTTCACTACTATAATTTAAAAATAAATTTTCCTATAGTTGTTTTTAGCTTAGTAGCTTCCATTATAATACCATATAAAATATTTACAATTACATATATTACTAAAAATCCTAATACTTTGTCTCCAAATCTATATCCAAAAGGCATTAATATTAAATTAAATAAATAGAGTAATGCAAAACTTACTAATAAACTTATGCTCTGATCAATTATATTAGCACCTAGTTTGGCTAAAAATCCACCTTTCTTTTTAACATTTTCATTAGAACACTCTTCTGCCTTTTCAGCTTCATCTATATGCTCTAATACTTCTTCATTTTCTAAAGTTGCTTCCATGTTTTCTTGTGTTTCAGCTATAGTTTCTTCTGTTACATTTTCCTCTTCTATACTTTCATTATCACTTTTTATATTTTCTTCATCCTTTAACATCCAATATCCTCCTTAAATAATAATTATAAACTCTCTGATAAATATACTATACTTTAAATTATCTGTAAATTAATTCTATGTAAACTTAGTATGAATTTACATAGAAAATTAACTTTTTAATTCTATATTTAAAGCTATAGTGTAATTTTTCTATTTCACTATAGCTTAACTTTTATTATTATATTAAAATTTAAATATTATTTTTAGTATTCATTTCTCTAAATAACTTGTATAAGTAATATAGATTTATAAAAACTATTATTGCATTAGCTATAGCTACAGGATATGCTCCAATAATCAGCCCGTATATTACAAATAATATACATCCCATTAAATTAATAAATCTTAGCTTAAATATTTTCTTCATAAACATAGAAATAGTAATTAGTATAGATGCTAAATAACCTATCCACTCAATCAATGTATCATTAAACATAGAACTCCTCCTAAAGTTTATTATATTCATTAATAAATAACAAACATTCACTCTAAATACTAATAAAACTAATGTTTTAAAAAATATGTTTATTTATAGTTTCTCTATTATATATTTTTTTATTTATATAATAATTATTTTTTATTTTAGTTTTTGGATTTTTATCTCTTATACAACAATGTAGCTCAATCCTTAGATTTAAATCAAAAAATATAAAAACTATCTCAAATCAAAGACTTAAGATAGTTTTTATATGATAAATTTTTATACTGTTATAAGCTGATATAATGATACACTAATCTATAAAAAAGTTATAATAATTATCTATTATAAATTATTAATTATGTTTTCAACAATTTTATTAAATATGTTTTTAAATTCATCTTGATGCTCTTCACCTTTTGATAAATTGCTTATACTACTTATCATAGGTAATTCACCTAAAAGATTTAAATCTAGATTTTTCAAGAACTTTTCTGTATCTTCTCCATTAAATAATTTAATTTTTTTATCGCAATCAGGACACTTAATATAACTCATATTCTCAATAACACCTAAAACTTTTATATTTAATTTTCTAGTCATATTAACTGCCTTTGCAACTATCATAGATACAAAATCTTGAGGAACAGATACCATTACTATTCCATTTATCGGAATATCTTGCATTACAGTTAGTGCTACGTCTCCTGTTCCTGGTGGCATATCAACAACTAAATAGTCTAATTCTCCCCAAATTACATCTGTCCAAAACTGCTTAACCATTCCACCAATCATAGGACCTCTCCAAATTACAGGATCTTCTTCATTCTCTACTAGCAGATTTAACGACATAACCTTTATTCCTTCTTGAGATTCAATAGGATATATATTTTTACCATCCGCCATAGCTTTTTGTCCTGTAATTCCAAGAAGTCTTGGTATACTTGGCCCTGTAATATCTGCATCTAAAATCCCTACTTTATATCCTTTTTCCTTTAATTGTCTTGCTATTAAAGTAGCCATGGATGATTTACCAACGCCACCTTTTCCACTCATAACTCCAATAATTTTTTTAACATTGTTTAAAGGATTGTTCTCAACTCCACAACTTCCTTTATCTTTACTGCATCCACCATTGGATGGACATGTATCACATGTTGACATAAAATCATCTCCTCATTATTATTGGTATTTACTAAATTTATATTACTGCTGTTTTAAATTGTTGTCAAATGCCAATAATGAAATTTATTATAATCCTATATGAATAAATTATATTTTTGTCTAGCATATTATAAAATTAAAATATAACATCTAAAAATTACTGTAATAATCTCTAAAGGATAACGACTTCTAAGTATCAAATAAATTGATACTTAGAAGTCTGTTAGTAAGCTTTAGGGGGAGAAAAACTCCCTCTAAAGCAAAGAACTATGTTTATATCATTAAAACATTTAATTTTATTCCCAAGTTTCACTACAGTAACTACATAATCTTTTATTGTCTAAACACTCCCTATTACCACATCGTATACATTCTTCATATCCTTCATCATAATAACTAATTTCATTTTCAAAATTATATTCTTCTCCTAAATTGTCTTCTGGTAATACATAATTATTCATCATATCTTCCTCCTAATTTTAATATTCCTTACTCCATAGAATTTAATAATATATTTTCCTGTTTTTAATATATTTATACTTAACAAACCATTTTATAATACAATTCACTATTATGAAATGTTAAGAATTTCAGAAATTATTATATGGATTATTTCTGCCAGTTACTATTAGCAAAACCTTTAATTTATTATGTAATAAATTGTTGATTTTTGTAGTTATAACGTTTTCTGATAGACTGATTTTATTTATTTTAATTTATAATAAGAGTTATATACTAATATTTATTATGTTATCCTATATAAGGAATTGTTGCGTATTTTCACGTAACTACAACTATCATAAAATTCATTCATAAACATGAATTGATTTTACAGTGTATAAGGGGGATTACAATGAAAAAGACTAGATTCCTCAGTATTGGACTATCTTTAATACTATCCTTGTCCTTAATTGGATGTAGTTCAAAAAATAGTTCTACTAATACTGAGTCCAAAAAGAATGAAACTGCTCAACAACAAATAAAGGATGGAGGAACAATGATATTTTCTTCTAGAACTGATCCAAGTTGCCTAAATCCTTTTTTTCAACAAAACAGAGTTACTTATACAATAAACAATGCTTTATTTGATCCACTATATGTAGTTAATAAAGATGAAGTAAGATATTACTTAGCAGAAAGTATGGAAACTTCTGAAGATAAACTTACATATACATTAAAATTAAAAGATAATTTAACATGGCATGATGGTACAAAAATAACAGCAGATGATGTTGTTTATAGTGTAAATGTAGCTAAAGATGAAAGTCAGGGAATTGATGCTAGACAAACTTTTGTTATTGATAAAAAAGAAGTCCAAGCTAATAAAATTGATGACTTAACTGTTGAATTTAAACTTCCAAATACCTTTGCACCATTCTATATATCAATTGGAGATTTTAAAATAATTCCAAAACATATATTTGAGGGTGAAAGCAATTTAGCAGAATCAGATAAAAATAATACTCCAGTAGGTTCTGGTCCTTTTAAATTCAAAGAATGGAAAAAGGGTGAGATTGTAACCCTAGAAAGATTTGATGATTATTATTTAGGAAAACCTCATTTAGATAGTGTGGTTTATAGAATAATTCCAGATGATAATACTTCAAAAATTGCTTTTGAAAATGGAGAAGTTTCTGCAGCATATTTAGCTGAAGATAAGTTTGAAACTTTCTCATCAGATGATAGGTTTAAAACTCATTCTTTTGATGAAGGAATGCTAAACTATATTATACTTAATGAAAAAAATGAAAACTTAAGTAAAAAAGAAGTTAGACAAGCTATATCCTATGCCCTAAATAAAGAAGAGATTTTAAAAACATCCTATACTAATTTAGAAAACACTGAAAAAGCTTACTCTATTCTAACTCCAAATACAAAATTCTATACTGATGATGTAGAAAAATATGACCAAAATTTAGAAAAAGCAAAAGAGCTTATGGAAAAGTCTGGTGTAGGTAATATAAAATTGAATTTTCAATACACTCCAAAAGATAGCAAAATTGCCATGGTTGTTAAACAACAACTTTCTGCTATTGGCATAGAAGTAGATGCTCAGCAAATAGATGACAATGTATACTTCTCAAAAATTCTTGGAGAACAAGAAAGAGATTACGATATACTTATAAATGGATATGTAATGGGAAATGATCCAGATGGATATTCTAGTGCTTATATGTCTAGTGGTAGCTTTAATGCTCAATGTTATAATAACAAAGAACTAGACAAGTTGTGGAAGGATGGAGCTTCTCAATCAGATGATGCAAAGAGAAAAGAATTATATGAAAAAATTCAAAAGACCATAGCTGATGATGCTGTAGTATACCCATTATATTATTCAAAGTCATTAATCGGAGTTGATGCTAAATTTGGTGGAATTGAAGATGCAAAATTAGTACCTATATATATGTTTGAAGATTTATCAAAAATATATATGATTCAACAATAAAAATATATTTCTATGGCTCATTTACTCTTTCCGGGTACTTGAGCCATTTTTACATAAGTTTTTTACATAGAAAGGATAGTATTATGAAAAATAAAATTACAAAGAGAATTTTACAAGCTATTCCTATGCTTTTATTTATATCCTTTGTATCTTTTTTACTTATGAATCTGGCTCCAGGAGATCCAGCTCAAGGATATATAACCCCTAAAATGTCAAAGGAGCAAGCAGATTTAATAAGAGTAAGTCTTGGACTGGATAAACCTATGCTAACTAGATATTTCTTATGGCTAAAAAATGTATTAAGTGGTGATTTGGGTTACTCCTTAGTTTCTAGACAAGCTGTAACTAGTGAAATTTCTTCAAGATTTTTTGCTACCCTTGGACTTATGGGTTCTTCCCTACTTCTAGCTATTTTAATATCAATTCCCCTAGGATTATATACGGGCATGCATAGAAATAAATTCTTAGACAGATTTACAAATATATTAAACTATATTGCAATCTCTATACCTAGCTTTTGGTTTGCAATGATATTGCTTTCAATATTTTCTTTAAAATTAAAGTGGCTTCCTAGTGTTGGTATGAGAACTATAGGTGTAACTTCAATATTAGATGTTATAAAACACGGTATATTACCTACTATAGTACTTAGTTTTTCTAATATAGCTGTTCTTACAAGATATGTACGTTCTTGTACTATAACAGAACTAAAGCAAGATTATATTGTTACCGCAATTTCCAAAGGCGCAAGTAAGAATAGAATTCTATTTAAACATATCATGAAAAATGCTCTTCTTCCAATGATAACAATTCTTGGAATGAGCTTACCATCTTTAGTTTCTGGTGCATTTATCACTGAAACTATCTTTGGATGGCCTGGTATGGGAAGACTTGGCATTAACTCAATAAAAGCCTTAGATTATCCAGTTATAATGGCTATGACTTTAGTTACCTCAATAATGGTTGTTATAGGAAATCTACTTGCTGATATTAGTTATGTACTAGTAGATCCTAGAATACGTAGGGGGGATGAAAATGTTTAGTATTAGATTTAAAGAAAATTTTATAAGAGAGCTTAAAAAAAATAAATTAGGAATATTTGCTTTAGTATGCTTAATTTTAATAATTATTTTATCTGTTTTTGCATTTTTGACTCCTTATAATCCTGATACTATTGATATGAGTAATCAATTTATTTCTCCAAATTTAAAAAATATATTTGGAACAGATGAACTCGGAAGAGATTACTTTACTAGAGCTTTATATGGTGCACGAATCTCCTTAATAGTAGGTGTACTCTCCATGATGGTATCTATATTCATCGGCACCCTAGTTGGTGCTATAAGCGGACTATTAGGAGGCAAAGTTGATGCTATTATAATGAGAATAATAGACATGTTAATGAGTATACCTCTATTCTTTTTACTACTAATAGTAAATTCTTATTTAAGACCAAGTATAGCCAATATAATAATCATTATAGGTATATTTGGATGGATGAGTATCGCTAGAATAGTCCGCTCAGAAACATTATCTATAAAAGAAAGGGATTATATTCTATGTTCTAAAGCCTTAGGTAGCAATAATATAAAAATAGTAAAAACACATATAATACCTAATGCTATTTCCACAGTAATTGTTGCAGCTAGCATAAATATAGCCGATGCTATACTTATGGAATCATCTTTAAGTTTTTTAGGTCTAGGGGTACAACAACCGATGGCTTCTCTCGGAAGCATGCTTCAAACTGCTCAAGCCAGAATTGGTGATAAGACTTACTTAGCAATTTTTCCAGGTCTTATGATACTATTAATTGTATTAAGCTTTAATGTTCTTGGTGATATCTTGAGAGTAGCATTAGATCCGTCTCAAGGAGAGTAATTAAAACATATAAGTATAAAAATAAAAATTATGCTATAATTTATATTATAACATAATTTTTTAGGAGGTTTTTATGGACACTTATACCCTTCCACTTTATCAAAAATCAAGCTTAAAAAAGTCTCTAAAATTTCTTTATTTATTTTTTGTACTATTTTTTTTAATATTATCTATTCTTATATTTATATTTATTACTAAAGAAAATCCCATTATGGGCATTGTTTTTAGCTTGATTTTACTTGTACTTTCTATTTTCTTTATGTATCTATTTATAAATATTGAAATTCTAAAGAAATTTCAAATTGAAATTACTTATGAATATATTAAAATCACTACACCATTTATTAAAAAATTTGCATTTTGGAAAGATATTTATAATATACAAATCTATAATTATCAAAATAATCCTATGTTATCTTTCTTGCTAATTAAGGACCTAAATAAAAAAACAAAATCATCTATATGTAATAATTTAAATTCACTTTTAGGGATTCCACCAACTTCCTTTCAGATATCTCTTAATCTTTTTAAAGATATAGATATGGAAAAACTTTATAATACTATAATTATGCAACTAGACAAAGTATCTGTAAATGATACTGATGTAATTACCGAGATTTCAAATAATATTTATAACAAACCAAATAATAACCTAATTAAATCAATTATACTTTCCTTTATTTTTACATTTATAATTGGAATTATATATGGATTCTCCATATATAAGCTAGAAAGCAATTATTTAATTATACCTATATTGGGTTCTTTATTAATTATATCTGTCTTTAATAAATACTATTTAGAAAAATCTTTTAAATTATCTACTAGATGTTTAGTAGGTTTTATCTGTTCTCTTCAAGTGCCTATTTCAATTATTTCTATGCTGTTCATAGATTTAAAATCATTATTACCACACACCAAATTACTAATGATACTAAAAATGTTAAAGTCAGATGTAAAATATATAATTTATAATCCCATTGACCATTTTTTACTCTTCTTAATTTTTATAGTATGTTTTGGAATTGGATTCTTATATGGAAGAGTTTCTAAAAAAAATTCAGAAGAAAACTCTGAATATCTAGATATATAAAAGAATCCTAGGTTAAATTATCACTAACCTAGGATTCTTTTGCTATATTATAAATAAATATTCCATAATAATTCTTAATAAGTTCTTATTTTAAGTTTTTGTTTCCCATAAATGTTAGTCCTATCATTCCTTGACCAGTGTGAGTTCCAATTATTGGACCTATAGTACTAATAATAATATCTTTTACGAGTTCCTTTTCTCTAATAATATTAGCAAGATACTCAGCTCTTTCTAAGCTATCTGCATGACCTATGATAATAGTTTGTTCCTTCAGGTTTATACCATCTTCTAGCATCTTATCTAGTAATTTCTCCAAGGATTTTTTTTCTCCTCTTACTTTAGATACATTTACTAACTTTCCCTCATAGTCAACACTCAGTACAGGCTTTATCTTTAAGGTTGTCCCAATAATTGCTTCCACTGAAGAAATCCTTCCACCTCGTTTTAAGTGATGTAAATCTTCAACTGTAAACCAGTGACAAGTATTATTTCTATGTTCTTCTATCCACTTCACCAATTCCTCAATGGATAAGCCTTCTTCTTTTTTCATTGCAGCATTATATACTAGAAGCCCTTCCCCAACTGAAGCTGAAAGAGAGTCAACTGATATAATTTTTCTTTCAGGGTATTCCTCTTTAAGATCTTGTATCACTAATTGAGAATTATTATATGTTCCACTAAGTCCTGAAGAAAACGCTATATATAAAATATCCTTTCCTTCCTTCAGTAGCTTTTCAAAGCACTCTCTATAAGTAAAATAATTTATCTGTGTTGTAACAGAAGTATCACCATTTTTTAGTCTCTCGTAAAACTCATGGCTTGTCATTTCTCTCTCATCAGGATAGTGTGTATAGGTTTTATTTTCCATATCAAAGGCCATAGGTATAATGCCTATATTTATTTTCTCTATATTATCAAGAGGTAAATCTACCGTTGAATCTGTAATAATAACATAATCTTTCATATATTCTCCTCCTTTATAATTCATTTTTTCCATACTATATTCGCCTAAAATACTATTTTAACATTTTTTAAGCCTAATGTATATGAATAGATTTCTCAATTTGTTCATATAGTAACTAATTTTCTTGTGTTTAATCTATATAAAGCTTATCTATATTAAATTATACTCATAGGTAAGCTCTATATGTTCCTTTTCCACTTCAATTAAAGCTTGGAAAACTCTTTTTACATTTTCATCGCATACTTCATTCTTATATCTTTCATAATAGTAAACAGCATGCTCTTCTCTTTCCTTTGCCAATTTCAAAAGTGCTTCGTCACTATCATACTTGTCATAGTTTATTTTAGTCAAAGCAGGTGTTTTAGTAAAACCTCCTAATCCCATATGAACCTTTGAATGAAAAATTTCTATTTTTGATAAAGCCTGAAAAGCCTTAGAAACTTCTTCACTCTTTGCTTTTTTAGCTGCTTCTTTATAAAACTCTCCATTAAATATTTCAAGCTTAACGGCATGGTCTAAAATTCTTAATGTGTTTATATCTAGCTTCTTACTATCTACTTCAATAACTTCATCATCACCACTTAAATAAATACTGCTTACTCCACAGAACGGACAGTATACTATGTTACTTATAGAATTTTTATTTATAAAAGCAAATGAATTAAAATCATAATTCTTTTCATTAATATTCATTCCACATATTTTACACTTCATATTAATTCCTCCTAAACTCAATATACATTTTACCATATATTCAAAATGTTTAAAAATAAAAAACCTTTAAAACATGTTAAATTAATTTTAATATGTCAAAGGTTTTTTATTAATATTTTTAATTTTATCTATATAGAAAAATATATCTTCAATTTCCTTTATTATGTATATTGAATATTATTCTTCATCACAAGCATGATCTAGCATATCTAAAACATAGTTAGGGAGAGCAAAAGATCCCACATGTAAGTCTGTATTATAATACTTAGTCTTTAACCCTAAAGAGTTCCATGCCTCAGCATTTAAATCTTTTACTGGATCATACTTTTTAGATGCGAATCCAAATAACCAATGTCCTGATGAGTAAGTTGGAATATGAACTTGATACACTTTCCCTATTGGGAAGGATTCTTTTATACGCTTATGAGCTCTCTTCATAGAACTAGCATACATTTCATAATAAGGACTTTCATGTTGATTTACTAAAATTCCTTCTTCATTTAATGCATCGTAACAATCTCTATAGAATTCTTTTGTAAATAAGCCCTCTCCAGGTCCTATTGGATCAGTAGAATCTACTATTATTAAATCATAGTAATTTTTCCTATTTTTTACAAATTTAATACCATCTTCAAAGTATAAGTTTACTCTTTCATCCTTTAGTTTACTTGATGTTATAGGAAAATACTCTAAACATACATCAACTACTTTTTTATCGATTTCAACCATGTCTATTTCTTTTATTGTATTATATCTTGTTAGTTCTCTGATTGTTCCACCATCTCCAGCTCCTATAACTAAAACTTTTTCAATCTTAGGATTTGTAGCCATAGGAACATGAACTATCATATCATGATAAATAAATTCATCCTTTTCTGTTATCATAACTATTCCATCTAAAGTGAAAAATCTTCCGAATTCCTTTGTCTCAAATACATCTATTCTTTGAAAATCACTTTTCCCAGCATATATTTGCTTGTCAACCTTTATTGAAAACCTAACAGTCTCTGAGTGATTCTCAGTATACCATAACTCCATTTTTCATCCTCCTAGTTAATATAATATTATTCATTATAAACATTCTTACCACTAAATATTTCTATCATTTCTTTTCTAAGTGCATTACTTATATTAAGTCTTTCTCTTGGTAAAAATTCATGAGTATCTTTTTTAAATAGGTAGTTCTGTAAATCTATTTCCTTTATAAGCATTTTAGTATGAAATATATTTGTTTGATACATGTTTATATCCATAGCATCATACTTTTGCAAAGTCTTATCATCAATATAATCTTGAATTGATTTAATTGGTGTATCTATAAAACACTTTTTACCATTAATGTCACGAGTGAATCCTCGAACACGGTAATCAATGGTAATTATATCAGAGTCAAAACTGCTAATTAGATAATCTAATGCATTTAGCGGAGAAATTTGTCCACAAGTAGATACGTCTATATCTACTCGAAAGGTTGCTATAGAATTATCTGGATGATATTCAGGATAAGTATGTACCGTTACATGACTCTTATCCAAATGTGCAACAACAGTCTCCTTAGTTTTTAAAATATATTTACCACTATTACATGATTCATCTATTACCCCATCCCCTAAAGGTTCCTCAGAAATTAATATGGTTACACTTGCACCTTGAGGATCATAGTCCTGCTTGGATATGTTTAACACATGAGCACCAATAATATCAGTAACATCGCATAATATTTTAGTTAATCTTTCTGAATTGTATTGCTCATCAATATAATCTACATACTCCTTTTGTTCTCTTTCACCCTTTGCATAGCAAATGTCATAGATGTTAAAACTTAGTGTCTTAGTAAGATTATTAAAGCCATATAATTTGATTTTATTCTCCATTCTTTTATATACACCTTTCCTTTAGATGAAATTCACTGAGTAAATTTTATTAGGAGTTGTTGAATTTGTCAATAAAAATTTAAAATATAATTATTATATTTTGTTATATGTGAAACCTTATCTATAGTTTCAATGTATATACTATAAATATATCTTATAATTCTTATATTATATAAAACATTTATCTATTACTTATTTCTTATAGACTTCTTCTGATTTTGATTATTTAAATTACAGCAATCCATTTTTCTCTTCCCATATAGTTCCTCATTTTGTTTTGCAATCTTATCTAAAAAGCTATTAACCGATTTCTTTATTCTAGTAAACATGCTATCCCTCCATAATAATTATTTATTAGATTATACCAATAACTTATGTGTTTTTAATGGAGTTTTTAATTAAAATATTTTTCATAAAGTTTATGCTCTATCTTAAATAATTTATTAAATATCACTCTAAAATTATACTACGTAACATTTTATTAAGTCATCACCATCTTTATTTTTATCAGTACTTAATATTTTTTCAAGACCTTCTATGACAAAATACTCATTATCCTGTTGTCTTACCATAACTTGAGTATTACTTAACATCATAGGTTCTTTTGAACATCTATTAATTTGATCTATTGAAACATTTTTAAGTAACTGGCTTTTGGGAATTTCTCTTATATCCATAAATACCTCTCCTTTTAACATGCACAATATTGCACGAAACTAAATATATTTTGAGTTCTAACATATAGTATAAACAAATTAAAATATTTTATTTGATATTGACCTAGGTCCTTAAATTTTATTATGCATCTACATAATACTAAGTTTCTATTACATATTATACATATTATTGAGAAAAAAATTTATCCTTTTATTAAATAACTTTTGTATAAAATAAGAAGGAATACAGCTTATTCCATATTCCTTCTCTTATAATCTTTATTCAAATTTGAAAGTATTTATTATTTCTTTTAGTTTTTCAGACATATGTTGTAACTCATTAGCATGACCCGTAAGCTCCTCTGAAATTCCTGTTACCTCTTCTGTTGAAGCAGTAACCTCTTCTGAAGACGCCGCAGTCTCTTGTGATATAGATGATATATTTTCTATCTGAGTTACTACATTATCCTTCTTTTTATTAATAACTACTATATATTCACTAATTTCAGTAACTTTACTTATTAAATCTTGCACTCCTGCCATTATATCGTTAAATACAGCCTTTGCTTCGTCTACTACACCATCTTGTTCCTCTACAATTTTTTCAGTATCCTTAATAGCCACAACAGCAATGTTAGTCTTAGTTTTTATATCATCCACTATCTTCTTAATTTCCATAGTAGAATCCTTTGATTGCTCTGCTAGCTTTCTAATTTCTTCTGCTACTACTGCAAAACCTCGACCAGCTTCACCAGCTCTAGCTGCTTCAATAGATGCATTAAGAGAAAGTAAGTTAGTTTGTTCTGTAATCTGAGAAATAGTATCTGATACTGAATTTATTTTTCCTGTACTTTCATCCATATCTATAACTAACTCTGAAACCTTATTAGTGGAAACCCTTGTATCATTAGACTTTTCTATCAATGTATCTACCATGGTCAATCCTCTGTTGCTTAGGTGATTAGCATTTTCATATACCGCACCCATAGCTTCTGTAGCTTCATTTAATAATTTTAAGTTCTCTGATAATTCAATTATAGCTGTGGCTCCGTCTTGAGCACTATTAGCTTGTTCAATGGCTCCACCAGACACATCTTCTATAGCTCTTGCTACTTCACTGATAGAAGCACTAGTTTCCTCGGCTATAGCAGATAAATTTGATGAAGTTTCTAAAACTATATTAGAAGACTTGTTAACGCTTTTAATTAATGATGATATGTTTTCTATCATTCCATTGAAATTTTCACCTAAGTCTTTAAATTCATCTCTTGACTTTATATTAACATTAACCCTTAAATCTCCATCTTTAACTTTGTTAAAAGCCGTCAATAATCTATTAATATTCTTTGATATAGAATTACTAAATATTAAAGATACTGCTATAGCTATTATAGCTATTACTCCTGAGGTTAGTATAATTATATTTAGAATATTTTGTGTATCCTTTAATAGTTCTTTCTCATCCAAAGATGCTACTATTTTCCAGCCTGTTAATTGACTTGTAGTGTAAACTGCAAACTTCTTTTCCCCATTAAAATCATATTCAGTAAATCCTTCTTTATTTGAGCTTATGTCACTCCAAACAGAAAGCTTAGCAGCTTCATCAGTACCTATGATTTCTTTATTAGGATGTGCTACTAAATTACCATTTGAATCAGATACATACATGTACCCTTCGTTTCCTACCTTAATCTCAGATAATCCATCAGAAAGATTTTTTAAACTTACATTAACTCCTACAACTCCAACTACATTGCTATTTTTTTCTATAGTCTTAGCTACAGTTACTACATTTTCACCAGTAGTTGCACTTTTATATGGTGAAGTTATCACTATTTGACCTTTATTTTCCATAGCCAGTTTATACCATGGTCTAGATTTATAGTCATAATTAGCGTCAGTATTTGCTTCTGGGTAAATATGAAATTTCCCCTTTTCTGTTCCCATAAATACATTTAGAATATCTTCATCCGAATTTTTAACATCTGTCATTAATAGTTTAGCAAATTTAAAGTATTCTTCTTTATCTTCCGTTTCCACAATATTTATATTATTAGATAGTAGCTCTATAGACTTAGACATGCCGATAAAATAGTTATCTATTCCTCTATTCACCTCTAAAATTGTTTGTCTGCTTGTAGTTTCAAGCTTATCGCTTAAAATTGATTTTGATTGTGAGTATATAGTTATTCCCATTCCGGAAACTGGTACTAAACAAATCAGTAAAAGTATAACTATAAGTTTGACTCTAATGCTCTGTAATTTAAATTTCTTAAGCTTATTAAGTTTCTTATGTTTCATATTTTTTCCTCCTAAGTGTATAATTTTTTTAATTTATATATTTTTGTAATTTATATACTTATTATTAATAATGATTAAATTACTTAAAAATCTATAATATTTAATCTATAAAAATATTTCTTTAATCCTTTCTTTAAATTTAATTACAAAATATATTATAAAACTTACTATTATATACTCGAGTACATCTTATTTATCTTTATAAATAATTTAATTATATTTTTATTGAATATAGGTATTTTAAATAATAAAAAAGAAGCAAAATTTCTCTCACTTCTTAAATCAATCAACATATTCTTGGGATTAATTCTCCTTGTAGCATTCCCAAAACCTTAGTTCCTCCAATGTAAGTTTTTAAATATAATTTACTTTTGCCATCATCTAGTACCTTACCAATAATAGCGCCTTCTCTTCCTAAAGGATTTGATTTAATTACATTTAAAACCCTATGAGCATCTTTATTACTTACAATACAAATTAACTTGCCTTCATTAGCCATATAAAGAGGATCAAATCCTAAAAGATCACAAAAATTCCTTACATCCTCTCTTATAGGTATATCTTTTTGCCATATTTCCATAGACTTTCCACTAGTGCTCACTAACTCCTTTAAAGTGTTAGCTAACCCTCCTCTAGTTGGATCTCGCATTACTCTAATTTCATTGCTAGTATCCATTATAGCTTTTGTTAGTTCATTAAGAGCAGCACAATCACTCTTTAAACCTGACTCTATATCTAAATTTTCTCTTTCATTTATAATAGATGTGCCATGATCTCCAATAGTACCACTTATAATTATTGCATCTCCTTCTTTTATCTCCTTTATGTTTAACTGATAATTATTTTTTTCTATATATCCTATTCCTGTTGTATTAATATAAATTTTATGACCTTTTCCTCTTTGTACAACCTTAGTATCTCCTGTTACTATTTTAACTCCTATTTTATTAGCAGTATCAGCCATAGATTTTGCTATTTTCTCTAAATCTTTAATTTCTAATCCTTCTTCAAGAATAAAACCAGCAGATATATATATGGGAGTTGAACCACTTACGCACAAATCATTCACAGTACCACAAATACTCAGTTTCCCTATATCTCCACCCTTAAAAAACAGAGGATCTACCACAAAACTATCTGTAGTTACTGCTATTTTCCCCTTAATCATATCTAATATAGCTGAATCTCCTTGTTCCTTTAATATATCATTATTAAAATACCTTAGAAATACATTCTTTATTAATTTATACGTTTCCTCTCCTCCACTCCCATGGGCTAATGTTATAACTTCCATAGCTCCTCCTAATATTAAACTTCAAAATAATTTAAATATGCATATAATTAAACTTGTTACCTTATTCTATGTTAAACTTATAAGCTACAATTCTTTTGTACTGTATACAATACCACAACTTCCTTCTTTAGATACCATGCATGGACCAATTGGAGTCCTTGGTGTACACATCTTTCCAAAAGCATTACAATCCATAGGACTTTTTATTCCCCTTAATATATCTCCACAAATACACTGATTATTTTTATTTACAATTTTATTTTTTAAAGAAAATTTATTTCTAGCATCAAAGTAGCTATATTCCTCTCTTAGTTTATATCCTGTACCGTCTATTTCTCCAAAACCCCTCCAAAAACTAGATGAAGTTTCAAAGACCTGATTTAATATCTCTTGTGCTTTTCTATTTCCTTCTGGATAAACAAAACCTTTATATAAATTTTCACATCCGTAATTACCTCTCTCTTTTTTATATATGATATAAAGTATCCCAGCTAATATATCTATAGCCTTGAAGCCGCATATAGCCATAGGAGTTTTATACTCATTAGATAATCTCTCAAAGGGTCTGCAACCAATTATTGTTGCTACATGTCCTGGACATATAAATCCATGAATTTTAACTTCTTCATCTAAAATTAGGGTAGACATAACCTTAGGCATAGCCTTTAGAGAATTCAAAATAAAAAAGTTATTTACATTTTTCTCTAGTGCTTCTCTTATTGTAAGAGCTATTATAGGTGCTGTAGTTTCAAAGCCTATAGCTAAAAAAACTATAATCTTATCTCTATTATTTATTGCTATCTTCAAAGCATCTAATGGGGAATATACAACTTCTACCTTTCTTCCTTTAGCCATCTGTTCTCTTAATGAGCTACAACTCCCTGGAACTTTAATCATGTCGCCAAAGGTAGTTATTATTACATCTTTTTTCTCACTTAACTCTATGGCATGATCTATATAGCTCTCATCTGTTACGCAAACAGGACATCCTGGTCCTGATAACAACCTAATATTAGGTGGTAACAGCTTATCAATACCTGAATTATAAATACTTCGTGTATGTGTACCACAAACCTCCATTATATTTATGTTTTCCTTACACCTTTCCTTTATGTTTTTTAATAGTTTAATTGCCAAATTAATTTCCCTTGAATTTCCTTCATCTCTATAAAACATACTAAAAGTCTCCCATTAACTCCTTAAATATTATTAAAGTCTCCATAGCCTCTTTTTCTTCTATTTTTTCAATGGCACAACCAACATGAACCAAAACATATTCTCCAACAACTAAATTTTCTATTAGACTAGTATTAATTTTTTTTCTTAAACTCCCAAATTCAACTAAGGAATTACCTTCACATACTTCTAATACCTTTCCTGGAATGGCTACACACATATTAATTCTCCTTACATAACTCATTTCCAATAACTATCTGACCTATAGACAATCCCCCATCATTGCAAGGTATTAATCTATGGGTTATAACTTGAAATCCACTTTCCTTCAACGACGTCTCAATTCCTTCTAATAAAATAGAGTTTTGAAATACACCTCCACTTAAAGCTACCTTATTTATGCTATATTCTTCTCTTAACTTAATACAAATTTTATTTGAAAAATCTATTATAGTATTATGAAATTTTAGAGCTATACACCCTTTATCAATGTTATTATTTAAATCCTTTATAATGCCTCTAATTATATTATTTATATTTATAATATAAGGCAGGCTACCACTAATTTCCCATTGATATATATTCTCACACCTTTTTATATAATCATAATTATTAGTACCCTTTAAAGAATCAATGAAATCTTCTGCTAAGCTTTCAACATACATAGCAGCCTCTCCTTCATAGGATACTTCTTTGTTAAAATCTAAAAGACTGGCAATTCCATCAAATAGTCTTCCCATACTAGAAGTTAGTGGACAATTAAAATTCTTTCTTAGCATGTTAATAATTATCCTTGATTCCATACCATAAAAATATTTACAAGCAGCTTCTTCAATCTCCTCTTCCTTTAAAACTCCAAACAAAAGAGATAGTCCAATTCTCCATGGAAATTTTACTGCTCTATCCCTTCCAGGCAAAGGAATATATTTTAAGTGTGCTCCCCTAATAAAGTTCTTTTTATCACATATTAAAAACTCTCCTCCCCAAAGGTTTCCATCTTCTCCATATCCCACTCCATCAAAGGCTATCCCTATAACTTTATCCTTTTCTTTATTTTCTATCATGCAGCTCACTATGTGACTATGATGATGATAAACACCTAAAGTTTTCACCTTGTTTTTATCTAAATAATTCTTACTCCAATAATTAGGATGCATATCATGAATAATTGTATTCGGTTCAACTTTAAAAATATTCTTCATGTGCTTTAACACTCTATTAAATCTTAAATAATTCTCTTCTCCCTCCATGTCTCCAATATAAGGACTTGTAAAAATACAATCTCCACTTCCAAGAGAAAATGAATTTTTAAATTGAGATCCTAAGGCTAGGATATTTTCTTTGAATATATACTTATTATAGTAAGGGGCATAACCTCTACCAGCCCTTATAACCCTACCGTAACCACCAATTACTTGAACTACAGAATCATCAACGGGCATATTAATTTCTCTATTATGAATAAAAAAATAATCTACTATTTCCATAAGATTGTCTATAGCCTCTATATCCTCATATATTATTGGCATAGTACTTAGATTCCCGCTAGTAAAAACTAAAATATCTATGTTGTTACCAAATATTAAATAATGAAGGGGAGAATAGGGTAATACTACTCCTAGTCTTTTATTATTAAAAGAAATATTAGTTGGTAGTTTATTGTTCTTTTTCTTTAAAAGCAATATAGGTTTCTTATTTCCTGTTAAAATTTCTTTTTCTTCATTATTTACATAACAATATTTTTCTACTACATTTATATCTTTCATCATAAGGCCTAATGCCTTATCTGGTCTATGTTTTCTAAGCCTTAGTTTTTCTATAGCTAGTTCATTATTTCCATCACAAACAAGATTAAAACCACCTATGCCCTTAACTCCAATTATTTTTCCTTCCCTTAAATACTTTCTCACACTTTCAAATTTATCGCTAGATTTTATAGGGCTCCCCTTATTATCTAAGAGGATTACTCTTGGACCACAAGAGGAACAACAGGTAGGCTCTGCATGAAATCTTCTATCATCAGGATTTTCATATTCTTTCTTACATTTGTCACACATAATAAAATTATCCATAGAAGTATATTCTCTATCATAGGGAGTATTTTTTATTATTGAAAATCGAGGACCACAATTTGTACAATTTATAAAAGGATATAAATATCTTCTTGGATTATTACTATCCCCTAGCTCTTTTTCACACTCCTTACATGTAGCTATATCTGGAGAAATTAAAGTCCTCCCCTTCTCTTCGGTACTTTCTACTATGAGAAACTCCTTATAATCCTTTAGGCTTTTTTTATTCTCAACTACTACTTCTTCAATACTACTTAACTCAGGTGCCCTTTCCTTAAGGTTAGTTAAAAAATTATCTATACCTACTTCAGCTCCTTGAATTTCCATAAACACTCCCTTACTTGTATTATTCACCCAACCTGATAGTTGATTTTCTAAAGCTATTCTATATACAAAAGGTCTAAATCCTACGCCTTGAACTGTCCCTTTAACTATAATTCCTTTTCTAATCACTTTATTCTCCTTCTATTCTGTAGAGTAAAATTTCATAACCTGAAGTTATTTCATTACTTATCTGATTACAAATAGGACACTTTCTATTTGTAGTCTTTAAAGGAAATTCCTTATGACAATTATTACAATATGCCTTACTTAATAACTTTTCTATAATAAGTTTTGCACCCTCACAACAACTCCCTGAACTCATTTCTTTAAAAATAAAATCAATGGAGGAATTATCTATACAAGAAAATTCTCCTATTTGTAAAAATACTTTTGATACCTTAGTTATATTATTTTTAATACACTGTTTCTCAACCATATCTATAACGTAACTAATTATTGAAATTTCATGCATTTATATCACCAATTATCCTTTTAATTTCCCTAAATACTTTTTTAGTAATTTCAGAAAATTTATCCTTTAAAGTATTAGATAACTCTAAGGAATAATTCACCTTTTCCACTTCAATACCAACTAAATATCCAGCAATTTCTCTATATTCTTCTCTTAAAACCCTCAAAAGATTTTCACTATGCATATCTCTGCAAGGGTTAATAAATTTATCACATTCCTTTAAATTTAAGACTGAAACTCTGCCAGGTTCAATTCCAAAGTAGGTACTGTCTACCAGAATAACAGTATCTTCCTTATTAATTTCATTTAAATAATATATATAATCAATTCCAACTATTAATACCTTAACTTCTTTGCTATAGCTTTCCAGTTGGGCCCCTATGAACTCCATTACCTTTACTCCTATACCATCATCACCCAAAATAATATTTCCTATGGCAAAAATCTTTATCATAGTATATTTATTGTTATAGGCTCATATTTATCACTGGTTACATGTGCGGCACAGTTTAAACATGGATCAAAGCTTCTTACTATACGTCCTATTTCTACTGGATGGACCATATCTTTTATTTCCGTTCCTATCAACGCTTCTTCCACTGGCCCTTTTATTCCCCTATTATCAGTAGGTGATAAATTCCAAGATGAAGGTGGTATTAAAGTATAGTGGTGTACTAACTTATTCTTAATAGACAACCAATGTCCTAGGGATCCTCTCTCTGCTTCTATTAATCCAACGCCTCTTGATTCCTCAGGTATTTCCCATTGCTCTTGATAAGCCTTTTTTAGCTTTAATAAATCTATTAATCCCTCTATAGCTTCACAAAGTCTCTTCGCCTCTATTGATTTAGCAATTATTCTATCCATAATAGATACTCCTCCACTATAGTCACCACTTAAAGTCATTCTAGCTAGTGCCCCAACCTCCATAGGATTCCCCTTATATCTAGGTGCATTAACCCAACTATATGCTTCTGGTTTATAAGGATTATAGGTGATTTTATTGTCTTCTCCTGGTATTAAAGTTTGCAAATCTGATTCTACCCAAGTTTTAGAAATATCTTCTGCTATATTGCTAGACTGAAATTCTTCTCTAATTCCATTTATCATTACTCCAGTTGATACCATTTTAATTGGATGCAAGTAATTGTCATACAATCCATAACTCATAAAATTCTTATATCCATCACCAATTTTAAAATAATCTTCATAAGTGGCTGCTATAGTATATACATCCGGTATAAGCTTATCTACAATAAAACTTTTTATTACTTTTATACTATATTTAATGTTTTCTATTTGTGGTATATCAATATTGGTAGTTGTGCCACCTACAAAAATGCCATGACAATGAGGAACTTTTCCAGCTAATTCAGCTACAGCTCTATGTGCTTCTCTACTATACCTTACTGCTCCTAAGTAATCTTCATTTATTCTTTTTGTATCCTCTCTAGATAACCTGTAATCAGCAGCTTTAGCACTTTCCGTTTTATACAACGGATTTATATGAACTATATCTACATAATCTGGAAATACGAAAAAATATATGTGCCTCAAATAATTCTGCAAAAATTCAAATCCGTTAGCAATATCTCTAACTACTTTTCCATTAAAATCAGGTGTAACTTTCATTGCATCTTCTAGACATAAAGTAGCAGCTACAGCATGATGGGTAGAACAAATTCCACATACCCTTGGAGCCAGTCTTATAATATCTAAGGGATATCTACCTTTAAACATCTCCTCAAATCCCCTAAACTGACTTCCACTACTTTTTGCATCTATAATCTTATTATTAACTACATTTACTTCTATATTTAAAAGTCCACTTACCCTAGTCAATGGATCAATTACTATCTTAGTCATAATTAAACTCCTCCATATTTTACAAAAGGCTCTGTTCCATCTGGAAATCTAGGTCCTGCACAGCCTATACAATTAGTATTATCCCCGATAGGCCAATTATCAGTGCCATTCCATCGACTTACAGGACAATATGCATGGGTTATTGGACCTCTGCACCCTAGAGAAAATAAACATTCTGGATCTCCAAATTTCTTAGCAAATATCCCATTATCAAAAAACCTTCTTCTTGGACAATTGTCATGAATTGTCTCTCCATAATAAGCCTTTGGTCTTCCATCACTATCAACTTCTGGCATACCATAGGATGTAATATAACCCAAAATTCCCATAGTCCAAACAGGATTTGCAGGACAACCTGGTATTCTAATAATGTCATCTCTTTTTAAAAACTCTGATATGCTAACTCCATTAGATATATTAGGTCTTGCTGCAGTAGGTCCTCCATAACAAGCACATGTTCCCACAGAAATAATATATTTAGCGTTTTTAGCTATAGTTTCTACCGCCTCCATTGCTGTTATTTTTCTTCCATTATAGGTAGCAACAGTAGTAAATAGACCATTATCTCTTAATGGTACTGCGCCACAAACTAAAAATATATATTCAGTATCCAAAATTTCAAATATTCTCTCATAGCTTTCTTGTCCCTCATCTCCATTTATACTGCCAAAGAAAATCATATTAACAAATTCCTTTAGCATATATATAACATCTGGTTCATCTCCATTTAACAGAGAAATTACTTCTCCAAAACACCCTGATATCTCTAACCATATAGCATTGATTCTCCCCTTTTTACCTTGTTGTACTTCTTCAATCGCTCTTTTTGCATAGGAGATAGCCAATTCTTCTTTATTTCTTAGAAAATTACACATAATTATTCCTCTTTTAAATTACTACTATAATAATAGTTTTTTAGTATAAATTTTATGCAATATTTTTAAATTAATTTTATTTTCATATTGACATACTTAAGATTCCACTGTAATATTAACTTAAAGATATCGATTGTGCGCAATTTAATTGTTAGCTATTTTGTATTACACTATATACCCATCATAAAAGGAGAAATATATATGAATATTTATGATTTTAAAGTTAAAACTATAGACGGAGAAGAAACTACTTTAGAAAAATACAAAGGTAAGGTTCTAGTGGTTGTAAACACAGCTAGTAAATGTGGATTTACACCTCAATATTCTGATTTAGAAAATATCTATAAAAAATATAAGGATATGGGGCTAGAAATTTTAGGCTTCCCATGTAATCAATTTGCCGAACAAGAACCTGGTAATAACAATGATGTAAAAGCATTTTGTCAGTTAAACTATGGTGTTACCTTCCCATTATTTGAAAAGGTAGATGTTAAGGGACAGACAGCTCATCCCCTATTCAAGTTTTTAAGTAATTCTATGCCTTTTAAGGGTTTTGATTTAAGTACCCCTAGCGGAAGACTACTAGATAACATCTTGAAAGAAAAATACCCTGAGTATATTATTGGTAATAGTATTAAGTGGAACTTCACTAAATTCTTAATAGACAGAGATGGAAATATAGTAAATAGATTTGAATCTCCTGTAGATCCTATGGATATGATTCCAGAGATAGAAAAAATTTTATAGGACTGAGGTTTCTAATATGAGTTATGAACACTTAGATATTGATAAGCAACTATGCTTTGCTTTATATGCTTCTTCAAAAGCTATAATAAAAAGTTATAAGCCACTATTAGATGAACTTGGCATTACTTACACTCAATATATTACCCTTTTAGTCCTTTGGAAAGAGGATAATATAACTGTAAAAGAGTTAGGCAAGAAACTTTATTTGGATTCTGGAACCCTTACACCTGTATTAAAAAGACTTGAATCCATGGATATAATACAAAGGATAAGAGCTTCTCAAGATGAAAGAAATGTATATGTGAAACTAACAGATAAAGGTATTTCAATGAAGGATAAAGCTTCAAAAATACCTGAAAAGATGTTCTGTAGTACTGGTCTTTCTTTAGATGAAGTATCAGACTTAAGAGAAAAACTTAAATTTTTATTAAATAATCTACAATAGAAAAACAAGCTAGGTACAAGTATTTCAACTTAAACCTAGCTTACTTTTTTATTTCTATATCTTAATTAACAGGAATAGTTTCTCTTGGTGTGGACCTCTGCCTTTAATATTTCTTCTTTCTCTTTTAGAATTTCATTACCTAGTATTCCTTTAGATACTTCTTCAAATCCAATTCTCTCTACCATATCACCAAATCTTTCTCCAGTTTTTCCGTTATCTCTATAATATAAAATTGCTTTTTCTATTATATCCATAGCCTCATCATATAAATAAACCCCTTTCAATGGTTCACCACGTCTTGGAGTTTTACCCCATTTCCCACCTATAAATAGTTTTACACCATCTTTTTTGCATACCATTGAACCAAAATGACATTTATCTATACAAAGTCCACAGTTTGTACACTTCTCCCTATCTATTTGAAGCTTTCCATTAATAACTTTTGCTGCTCCTTTTTTACAAGCCTCTTCTACTGAACACTTTTTACATCCTAAACATAAATCCTCATTACAATCTGGTACTCTTTGACCCATTATGCCAAAATCATTTAAGTCTGGCTTTATACAGTTATTTGGACATCCACCTATACCTATTTTAAACTTATGTGGCAAAAGTACATTGTAATATCCTTTATAAAATCTTTCATGTATTTTCCTTGCTAATTCTTGTGTATCTAAAAGCCCAAATATACATACGGTTCCTTTGCACGCTACTACAGGTCTAACTCTCGGACCCGTCCCTCCCCCTTCTAGTCCTGCTTCACTAAGCTCTTCTTTTACCTTTTGAATATCTTCAAATCTTATCCATGGAATTTCTACTGTAAGTCTTGTAGTATAACTCATATATCCTCTTCCATATTTTTCTGATATTTCAGAAAGGACTCTTGTTTCCTTTGAATTTAAGCATCCGTCCTCAGTTATAACTCTACATGCAAAGTGTATTCCATCTCTTTGTGGAAGAAATCCTTGACCCTTTAATTTTGATTTTTCTTCTGCTGATGCTATTATTGCCATTTTCTTCACTACCCTTCTTTATTTCATTGTATTGACATTCTAATTGTTAATCTTTCTGCACTTGTCATATCCTTGTACTATTTTCATGTTTATTATATCTCTGCAATTTTACAAAGTGAACTTAAGATTAGTTATAGTAAGATAAAGATTCTTTATACTTAGGATAACTTAAATATAAAATAGAGACTAAATTAGAAGATGTTTTATTCTAATTCAGTCTCATCACATTGCTTTTTACAAAAATCAATAAAGTTCTTTATAAAATCCATATTTGAGTTTTTTAAATATATAAAATTAAATTCTCTTTTCATTTTCATATTTTTGATTGATAATGCTTTAAATTTTTTACACATCAATGGTGAATTTAATGCTTCCTTTGATACCACTGTTGCTCCAAGTCCAGATTCTACTAAAGACATAATTGCTGTTATATCTCCAATTTCCATATAAGGATTAATATTCTTAGGTTCAAATCCTTGCTGCACCATATAATCTTCAAATATCTGCCTTGTCCCAGATCCTTTTTCTCTTAGTATAAGTTTTTCTGAAAGAATTTCATCCATTGTTATTTTCTTTTTCTTAGCCATTTCATGACTTTTGGAAATAGCAAATACTAGTTCATCATCTTTAAATTTTTCATAAATCACCTTACTTTTATCAAAGGGGCCCTCTATAACACCCAATATAATCTCACCACTAAAGAGTTTTTGGATTATATTCCCTGTATTTTCCACATGAAGTATTACATCTATATTTTTGTTGCTCACCTTATAATTTCCTATGATAGATGGAAGTACATATCCCCCTATAGTAAGAGTTGCGCCTACATTATATCTCTTTATAATAGATGATTCATTTGAAAGATGGTTTTTTGCCAATTTACTTATTTTATCAATTTCTAAAGCATACTTATAAAGTATCCTTCCTGCCCCCGTAAGCTCCATGTTCTTATTTTTTTTTTCTAATAACTTCACATTGTAATATTCCTCTAAAAGTTTTATATGATGAGAAATTGCAGGTTGAGTCATATTTAATATGCTGGCAGCCCGTGTAAAGTTCTTTGTATCAGCCACAGTAATAAATGTTTCAAGCTTTATATCGATCACAGCTTATATCCATTCCTTCCTAAATTACAATAAGATACCCTAATTATACTACGTATATTTCTAAAGTTCCAATTCATCATATTAAATACTCTAATTACATTTTAGTTAATATTCCATCTACCTATATCTTCCTTAATAAAAATCGATTTTTATATTTCTATGGCAAACTTTTATTTATTATAACTAATGCTATTAATATCCATATTAATATAATAATTCCACTGGCTACATAATTTTTAGGTTTTCCTTCCTTAAAAATATTTTCTGCTTCAAGTCTGCAACTTTCTATAACTTCTTTTGGAATGAGCTTTAAGGACAGCCAAATCAGAACAGGTAATAAGATAGCATCATCCAAAAATCCCAAAATAGGTATAAAGTCCGGTATTAAATCTACTGGACTAAACGCATAGCCTATAGTTATTGCAACTACTACCTTTGCATACCATGGTGTGCTTCTTTTTTTATATACAAGATACAAGGTATCTATATGTGCTTTTAACTTTTTTGCCCAATACTTTATCTTTTCTATCATACTATTACCCTCATCCACTTATTTAAATTATCAATACATAATTCTATACTATCAAATCTACTATATAAATAGTTTATTTTATAAACTGTTTATATACAACAGTTACTTTACATAGTTGAATTTTATTTTTATACTTATCTAAACATATTTGCGTAATTCATTTTAATTTACATATACTTTATTAAATAGTTTGAAAAATTTATTATATTTACAGATTAGTTTAATTATAAATGCAAAATAAGCCCTAACTTTGTGGTAAAATATTCTTATGCCTTAGTAACATTTATTATTACCGTAGGAGGTATTAGCATGAGTTTAATAACTAGTAAAAGTTATAATGTACACTATTATGAAGTGGATGCCAAGAAAAGAGCTTTAATTTCCACTATTATGAATTATCTTATGGACATATGCTCTGTACAATCTGATAGCCGTGGTGTTGGTGTAGAGTACCTAATGACAAATAATAAAGGATGGATATTAACACATTGGAATATAAAAATAAATAGGTACCCTTTGTATGATGAGAACTTAAAAGTATCTACGAGAGCAAATTCTTTCTATAAATATTACGCATATAGAACAAATTATATTGAAGATAGTTTAGGTAACTTAATAGTGGATGGACGGTCTATATGGCTCTTAGTTGATTCAACTAAAAGACGACCTGTAAAGGTAAGCGATGATATGTATGCCGCATACAATATATCCAAGGATGAAAATGAACGCTTTATTCATTCCTCATTGAAACCTTTAGATAGTTGGGACACTGAAAAGGCCTTTGATATAAGATATAGTGATATAGACACTAATAAACATGTTAATAATGTAAAATATGTAAGTTGGATAATTGAATCTATACCATTGGATATTGCTTTAAATTATGAAATGCGTGAGATTACAGTAGTATATAAAAAAGAAACCTATTATGGTCATAGAATAAAAGTTCATACCAAAATTGAAAAATCACAAACTGGATATATATGTACTCATGATATCATAAATGAAGATGGAGAAGAATTGACCTTAGCTACTACCTATTGGGAATAAAATATAACTTTAAAATGGTATCATAGCTTCCAATATATATGGAAATCTATGATACCACTTTTTAAAAGAAATGATTATTACTTAGTAATTCTTTGTTATATTCCTCATGCTTTTCAATTAACTTCCCTAGCGATCTTCCCTTCATCATGTCTATTATCATAGGGGATAAAATTGAAAGCCCATCTCGATATCCCAGGTCAATATGTTGATTTAATGTACTTTGTCTTATATTAACTGTACCTATACCACTTACTGCTTCTAAATGCATAGAAGGATATATTTCAATAATATTGCAGTCTTCAAATCCTGTTCTATCTAATTGATGCTTATAAGATAAATGTACAACTATGATAACATCACAATTATGATTTTTAAGAGGAGCTATTGGTACATTATCTGCATTTTGATAATCATATTTAGGACTATTTATACCCCCATCTGAATATCTATACTCATTTATATTTATAGGCTTAAAAATAAATGGTACTGCACAGGACGCAAGTACAATGTCTATAAGTTTCTCATTGTCATAATCATTTAATCTAAAATACTCAGGTGTTTTCAGGTCTATATTATATGCACACGCATAGAGAGTTTTTCTTGACTCTTTAATTACTTTTAAATCAACATACTCCTCAATAAACTTACGTATGCCACTTTGAGAAAGCAAACCTATATCACTTACACTAAGCAGTTCATTAAATTTTTGTTCCTTACCTATATTCTTAGCTTTTTTTATTAACTGAGAAATCTTTAAATCTCTTGCCAGACTTTCATGATTAATAAATCTAGAATAAGTTAGACTTGACCAACTCTTGTCCATTATACTATTGTCATTCATAGATAATAAAAGTCCATTTATTGTACCAATTGACGTTCCTGATACAACGGAAACTCTTCTTATTATGTCTAACTCCCAAAGTGCCTTAAATACCCCTGCCTCATAGGCACCTTTTGCACCTCCACCGGCTAATACTAGTCCAATATTCAAATCAAATAATTTTTTTATTTCATCCATGCTTTCCCTCTTAACTTATAATTTATTCATTACTACACTATACTCTAATCATATAAAACCTAAAGTAAATTAAATAAAATATTATTCATACTAGGGCTTTATAAGTATCTATTTAAGATACCTTTATAATGTATATGTATATCTACCTTATTTTTATATATTTCCATTTTCCTGTTCTAAATCTCATGTAAACAAAAAACCATCTTACAAATTGATCCATGAATACAGCCATCCATGCTCCTGCTAATCCATATCCAAATATATTTACAAGCAAGTGAGCTAAAACAACTCTTATTAATAATACCCCAACAAAGGTAGCAACTAGTGGCCAGAAGGTGTCCCCTGCACCTCTTAAAGCTCCTGCTAATATTAGTTGTGATGATTGAAATGGTTGAACTAATGCTATTATTTTTAAAGCTATAGATGCATTTTGTATAATACTTGGATCTTTTGAATATAAACCTACAATCTGCGGACCAAAAAAGAAGAAAATTATAGCCATAAAAGTGGATATCAAGGAACCAATCTTTCTGGTTTCCTTGGCATAACTCTCCGCCTTTGAAAGCTCTTTAGCCCCTATGCTTCTACCTACCAGGGATGAAGCTGCAATTCCAAAAGCTTGTCCTGGTTGAAAAGAAAGACTTAATATATTTAATGATATTTGATGTGATGCATACACTACAGTTCCTAGTCCTGCAACTATTCTTACAAACATAAGTACTCCAGCTCTTAAAACTAACTGCTCAAGGGATGCAGGTACACCTATCTTTACTAGATTATAAATAATATTTTTATCAATTTTAAATGATTTTTTAATATCTAATTTAATTATGCTTTTACCTTTTATAATATACCTAAATAAAAATACACTTGCTATTACATTAGATATAGCCGTAGATATTCCAGCTCCTGTAACACCAAGCTTAGGAAGTCCAAAAAGACCATATATAAGAACTGCATTCCCAATAACATTAAAAAAGTTAGCTCTTAAATTTATCTTCATAGGTGTTTTTGTTTCTCCAATACCTCTAAGTGCTGCAGATATTGACATATTAAAAGATTGAAATATAAATCCAACCATAATAATTTTAAAATAGCTTCCACCTACTTGTAACGTATCATTTGCTGCCCCCATAAATTTCATAATTGGTCCAGTAAAAATTATTCCTAATACCGATATAGGTATAGCTAACATTATCAAACTCAATAGTATTACATGCTTTAAAGTAGTTTCTATTTTATCTGTTCTTTTTGATCCAAGGTATCTAGCAATCATTGCTGTTCCACCAACATTTAAAGCTTGCACAAGAGACAATCCTATAAATAATGGCTGATTTGTCATACCTACAGCAGATACAGAAGCTGCAGCCAATGAATTATCGCCCATTCTTCCAAGCATCATCATATCTACCATTCCAAAAAGGGAACCCATAAGAAGTTCTAACAGAACAGGCCACGCAATGTTGATAACATCATTTCTTGTAGAATTTTTCGACCACATAAATATTCTAGTCTTTTTTCCATCTCCATTTTCCTTTGAAGCAAACATTATCATTCTCCTTTACAAGTTAATTTAAAGACAATACTTCTAATACTATATACACTCTTTTTATACAAATTAATGTTTTATAACTTTAAAAATTATTACTTCTTTTAAAAATCTTTTTTATAAATTTCAATATTTTTTTAAAATAATCTTCATTTTCAATGTCCTTTATAGCCTTTCGTAATTCATGTAAAGCTTCATTATATCTTTGAGATTTTAATTTAGGAAAGGCACATATTAATCTCCGCTCCACATACTTAGTTTCCATTAAGAGAGACTTATACTTTTTACGAAGGGATATTTCTACTTTATCTATAGATATATTTTCTTTAAATTCAGTTAAATTTTCCTTTAATTCCTTTAGGTTATTTAATTTGCTATCTGTTATTACACGTAGGTTTTCTAATTTTCTTACTATACCCTCTTCATATAATTTAATCCATATTTCTTCTTTAACATAATGAATTTCTTCTAACTTACGATTAAGGTTTACTATGGAATTTATAGATATGAATAAATCTACTAGAACAGATATTAAAATACAAATAGATAATAAGTATACTATTGTTATTGGAATTCTAGTCATAATATTCTCTGTGAAAGGATGTATTATCTCAATTAGTACAACACATAGAAACCCAAACAAAAAAGAGTTTCTCAAACAAACTCTTCCTCTAATATTAAATTTGTAATCAGAATAATCCCACCATCTCATTTTAAATAATTTTTCCATAATAAAACTAGTTATATACTCTATGATAGTTGTATAGATCATACCAAAAATAAATACTATAACTACATTATCACTATATTGATTTAGCAATAATAAAACAAAAAGTGCTCCAAAACCATATATAGGACACAATGGCCCATTTAAAAAACCTCTTTCTACAAAATAGCCATCAAGAACAGAGCAATATATTGTTTCTACTATCCATCCTAACAAACTGTAGATTATCCAATACATAAATAAAACAGAAAGTTTATCTACCATAGCATCAACTCCCCCAACACCTAAAGTCAAATATATAACTTTATTTCCTTTAGATAGTAAATTAACAAATTATCATAATAATTATTATACTCTGAATAATATTATATCATATAAGAATACTCTTGTTAATCTATTCCATTACATCATATTCACTAGTAATTATTATAAATAATTTATATACTTATATAATTAACCAATCATTATATTATTTTCAAGTTCATTTTAAATTTATTTTTTATATTATGAAAAAAATTAGAAATTCCTTGTATTTAGTTCACATTTAAAATAAAATCTATTTATTAAGTGATAATTAAGTATTTGTATAACACTATTAAGATATTTAAAATTTACTTTTTACACTTGATAATACTTATATTGAGGAAGTGAAAACATGATAGATGAAATTTTGAAATACAATAAGGAATTTGTAGAAAATAAAAAATATGAAAGATATATTACAAGTAAATATCCAGATAAAAAAATAGCCATAGTTACATGTATGGATACTAGGCTAACGGAACTTCTTCCCGCTGCCCTTGGATTTAAAAATGGTGATGTAAAAATTATCAAAAATGCTGGTGGTTCAATATCTCATCCCTTTGGAAGTGTAGCTCGTAGCTTACTAGTAGCTATATATGATTTAGGGGTTGAAGAAATTTTTGTAATTGGTCATACGGACTGTGGAGCACAACACATGAATAGTAAAAAGATTATTGAAAAAATGAAACTTAGAAACATTACTGAAGATCAAATTAATTTGGTTAAATACTTCGGAGTTGACTTTGATTCATGGTTAAGTGGATTTGATAATGTTAATACTTCAGTAGCTGAAACAGTAGATATCATTACAAAACATCCTCTAATACCAAAAGATATTAACGTCTATGGTTTTATTATGGATTCCACCACTGGAGAGTTAGCTCCAGTATAAATAAAAATCTTTGCTAAAAGTATAATAGCTAGTCAAACTTTAAGTTTATGACTAGCTATTATACTAAATTATCTTTTATTGTTACGCTTTATTAAGGCATATAATCCACTAAAAGCTCCAAATAGTATTCCAGTAATAGGGAATATAATCCAACAAATATGCCATCCATTAAATCCTAAACCCCAAATCAAAAATATTGCTGTGGCAATAGGCCATACAACTGATGCAACATCACCTATAGCTGTATTATTTTCCTTACATTTTGATGAATATTCTTCAATTTGTAAAAGTGCATTATAGCTATTATTTATATTTCCTACTCTTACAAATATAAAAACTGCAATAGCTACCATTATTAATAATACAATTGCTCCATAATTAGATAATATGTCATTATCATATCCTCCAATTGCTGATATACCAATTAACGCAACAGGTGACAGTACACAAAGTGTAACTCCAATTATATTTAATTTAGTAAAATTGGATGAGAATTTTTCTTTTTTAATTTTTACTCTTTGCTGCACATGTAGTGGACATATGAAATCATCTTCTAAATACTTATACTTGTCAAGTTGAGTACCAGCATAGATAAATAGCCCCACAGCAATAGCTATAAGAATAAATAATGGGATAACACTGAGTCCTTCTAAAGTTTCCACATTAATTTCTGTACCAAATACTCCACCTATTATAATATTATGAGTAAACATTAGTATTGCTGGTGCTAATATACATAACATAACACCAACAGCAATAAGCTTTCCATATTTAACTTTATCCCTCATGTAATTTTCTGCTTCTTCCATGGTAATAGTCAGAATATTATCTAATTGCTTTCTATTTTCAATTCCCAACTCCTTTATTAACTCATCAATGTTCCCAAACTCAGAAATTACAATTCCGATAGCTTCATTTTCAGTTTTTCCACTTTCTTTAAGTTCCCAATATTTTTCTTCCATATTAGAAAGCAACTCATCTTTTAATTTTATAATTTCTGCTGATTTTGGTAAACTTGAAAAAATATTTTCTAAATAATTTTTAATGGTCTCCATACTTATCCATCTCCTTTATAAATTTACTCATTACTTCTTTAATAACCTTCCATTCTTCACACTTTTCTTTGTAGTAATCCAGTCCTTTTTGTGTGATTCTATAGTAAGTTCTTCTCTTTCCAAAGGTCTCATCTCCATAAAAGGATTCTATATAACCGTTGTTTTCCAGCCTTGTAAAGGCAGAATATAATGTTGTTTCCTTTATAATATATTTTTCCTCTGATAGTTTTTTTATAGTTTTAGATATCTCATATCCATAGGACTCCCTATCTAGGAGAGTGAAAAGAATTATAGTATCATTATATCCTCTAATAACATCACTACTTATCAAATGTTATCCTCCTTTCTCCACCTACTACTTACTATTTCATATATAACTATATCTTTAGTGTATATTATGCAATTACTCTGCCTATCGTACTTTATCTGTCGTAGTAATTATAATATATCACAATTACTACGACATGTGAAGTAGTTTTTCCATTTATTTAATTTTCATCTATATATTTATATAAAAATACAGCATATAAATGTGCATAGAAGCAAATTTATATGCTGTAACTTTATTCATTAATTTTATGCCTTAGACTTTAAGTAATTCATATTATATTTAACTATAAATATACCAATGATTAAAGTAATAAATTCTGCAACTGGTATAGTGGACCATAATCCATTTATACCGAATACTTTCGGAAGAATAGATAGATTAATTAATACTAATGCAAAACTCTTTATAATAGACATGGTATTTGATATCTTAGCATGACTAATTGCTTGGAAAAATGATATATTAACCATATTAATTCCAATAAATATAAATGCTACGAAATATATTCTCATACCTCTAGCTGTAATTTCAATAAGCTTTAAGTCTGAATTATTAAAAAAGCTAATTACTTCTTTTGTAAAGATATTTCCTACTAAGAAAAATACTATTCCAAAGGCAATTGCAATGTATATGGCTGCTTTTCTAGTTTTAATTACTCTATCATAATGTTCAGCTCCAAAATTAACACTTACTATTGGCTGAATAGCTTGGCTTATTCCAGATAATATTGCAACTCCAATTAAAGCAATATTACTAATAATACTATACGCAGCTACTCCAATCTCGCCTATCATATCTATTAAAATATAATTAAATAGTATTATAACAATAGCTCCAGATACCTCAATGAATGAGCTTGATATCCCTACCTTAAATATATTTGTAATATATGGAATTTTAATTGAGTTATAGTTGAATCTAAGATGTCCAGATTTTTTAATAAATTTAGTAGCTATAATTATTAAAGTTACCATTGGTGCTATAGCCGTTGCTATGGCAGCACCTCTCATACCCATGTCAAGTACAAAAATAAATACATAGTCAAAAACCACATTAAACATGTTACCAGTAATTCCGGCAACCATAGAAAGCTTTGGAGCACCATCATTTCTTATAAATGCCTGTAAAACGCCTGATAATATAAAATTTATACCTGATAATAATATTATTTTTAGATATTCATCAGAAAGTCCTAATATTTGTTGTGAGGCTCCAAACATTATAGCTATATTTTTTGAAAAAATATAACCAAAAATAGAAATGCTTAACCCTATTATAATTGCTATAAAAATTGATGTATTAAAGACCTGATTTGCTTTTTCATTGTTCTTTTTACCCATATTAATAGAGTATAAGGTAGCACCTCCCATTCCTATTAAAAGGGATAGGGCATTATATACATTATATATAGGTATAGCTATTCCTAAAGCCGAAAGGCCCTCTTTTCCAACTCCTTGACTTATAAATATGGTATCACAAAGAATATTTACTGACGTTGCTAGCATAGCTAATATGCTAGGAAACAAAAATTTTATCAATAATTTCTTTAATCTCATTTCTGTTAATTCTACAAAGTTCATAATATCACCTACTTAAAATAATTTATTTGATGTGTAATCAATCTAGCACTCTTATCTCTCACAAGTTTATATTCTAAACCTTATAGTAACTATAATGTCAATCATTTATTTTAAAGGAATTTGTATTTCTGTTAAATACTCTTCTTCCTTTGAAGAAAAAGCAGAATCAGTTATGGTAAGAACTATGCCATCTCCAACACTCTCTAGTCCATTTATATCCATAAAATTTATAAGCTTATTAAAGTAACTTTCTGCATAATCATAGAGGCCTCTATAAATTATCCTTGCATATCTTCCTTTATGCAAAGTTTTTATATTTTTGTGGTTGAAAATCCCATGATCAAAAATTAAAGCAATATCTCTGAAGGTAGTATACTTTTTACTTAAAATATCTTCTTGTGAGATAAAAGCTCCTATTCTTCCATCAAATAAACAAAGATTATCTCCCAATCTATTACTTAATTCTTTTATACCATATTCTACACTATATATATCTGTTCTATCATTTAAAGAAATATATATTATATCTCTATCCTCTAAATCAACTATTTCACATTCTTCAAGTCTAGCTTCTTCTATACTTTCTTCCAAAAACTCAAGTTTTTTAGAGATACTTTTTTTATATCTTTCTAAAAGTTCAATTTCCTTATCTATGTCCTTCTCTTTCTTATTAAGGAGATCAATTAGTATTTTAAGATTTCTATTTGAAAAATACTTTTTTATATCCTTAAGGGGCATTCCCAGCTTTTTTAAAAATAAAATAGAATCAAGCTGAGCAAACTGTTCAATATCATAATATCTATATCCATTCTCCTCATCTTTATGTCTAGGCTTAAGTAATCCAATAGAATCATAGTACCTTAGTGTCTGAGTTGATATATTGTGAATCTTAGCCATTTCTCCTATAAGTATCTTTTTATCCATTTCATCCTCCATA
This sequence comes from Clostridium sp. UBA871, assembly GCF_002295255.1. Classification (NCBI taxonomy): domain Bacteria; kingdom Bacillati; phylum Bacillota; class Clostridia; order Eubacteriales; family Clostridiaceae; genus Clostridium; species Clostridium sp. UBA871. Next base: position 218,516 of record NZ_DBFV01000007.1, read on the forward strand.
AAACTATATTATTGGATATAAAACCTTTTCTATAAAAATATATAAATAGTTCTCTATATAACTATTTATATATTTAACTAATTGTTGTAGTCGTGCAGATTTGAGGGATTTATATATCTTCATCCCATTGTACCTAACTTTTTACAGTGTACATTACTTCTATAGCACAAATTTGTAACCTGCTCTTTATTATTATATTTTAAAGGAAAAATCTCTTATACATTTTTTAATTGCTTCTTCTGATGATAAAAAATGTATATCATATTTCTTAATTTTTTCATTAGCTATTCTTATATCTCTATGTCTATCACTATTTTTAACCAAAAGTTCCTCAATTCTATTAGTTAAGTTCAATTCATTAAATACAATTTTAGCAATGTCATAAGCACCTAAATCATTTTCACTACCGGCATTATATATTCCTTCAGGTAATTTGAGTATCTTATCAAAAGCTTCTATTAAATCATAGACATAAGTTATCCCCCTATAGTCATACTCTGGAAATTCTACTTTTTTATTTTCCATAGCACCTTTTATAATATTCCAAATTAGATTAGATTTTATTTTCTTATTTTTTTCTGGCAAACTAAAAAGCCATGTGATTCTTAAAATAACTGCATCATCTAGTAACCCTAATATTTTTTTCTCAGCTTCTATTTTATGAGCAGCATATACTGTTTTAGGAATTAAAATACTATCCTCATTGTGTGGACCTAAGGAGTTATTATTGCTATATACCTGATCTGAGCTAAAATATATCAATTTACTATTAGAATTTTTACATCCCTTTGCTACATTTATGGTTCCTCTCACATTTATATCATAGGATAACTCTGGATTTCTTTCACAAGTTCCAGTATCTGATATCGCAGCAGAGTGTATTACATAATTTGGTTTGTTATTTTCTATAGTTTTAATAGTTTTCTCTTCATTAGTTATATCTAGTTCCGTTCTTCCAAATTCTATAATATTATACTTATCCCTATAGTATTCTATAAACCTTGAAGCAAAAAATCCCTCTGATCCTGTAATTAATATTTTATCCATTTTTATCCCCCATTTAATCCAAATAACATTCATATGTTGATAATTGCAATTTAATATTTCCACGATTTTACACTTATTTAATATCCTAAACAATTTTTAAATTAATATAAATATTATATCATTTCATTGAAATTGTATCCAAGTTTATTCCATTTCTTCATGTTTTACTTATAACACCTCTATAATTGCTTTAAAATACATTAATAGTTCCTGAATTTTTTCTTTTAATGTATATAATCTGTTTATTAATTCTTAATATATTGTATAATATTACATATATTATGTTTATCGAAGGAGTGATATTATGAATGAAATTTCATATAGTAAGAGCCAAAATAATTTTATAAATAAGACCTTATTATATATGGCCATCGGACTAATAATTACCTTTGCTGTAGGTTATTTTATTTCCACTAATGTTTCTATGATGATGTTAATCTATAGTAACTCAGCTTTCGTAATAGGTATTATTGTTGTGGAATTAACTTTAGTAGTTTTACTTAGCAGAAAGATTAATAAACTTTCTGTTCAAGCTGCTTTTGCCATGTTTATAACCTATTCTATAGTAAACGGATTTACTTTTGGGGCAATATTTACTATCTACAGTCTCGAGTCCATCATAAGTATTTTTGTAGTAACTTCTGCCATGTTTTTTTGTTGTAGCATGATAGGTATGACCTCCAAAAAGGACTTATCAATGGTAGGTAGAATTGCTATAATGGGGGTTGTTGGAATATTAGTTACTAGCTTATTCAATCTCTTTGTAGGTTCTGATGAGTTATCTATGTTTGTTAATTATATTGGTATTGCAGTTTTCTGTGCATTAACAGCTTATGATATGCAAAAGGTTAAATTAATACATGAACAAAATTACGGTTATGATGCCACTACCACAAATAAGTTTGCTATAATTGCTGCTTTAGAATTATATTTAGATTTTATTAACTTATTTATATACTTAATACGTATTTTAGGTAAAAAGAAATAAATTTTAAGAGTCCAACTTACATTCTAAATGTAGGTTGGACTCTTTAATATTTCTTCTGCCATTGCTTTATCTTCTATCATCATGTGCTGAAAAATCCAGTCTTGTAGAGAATCCTTAATTTTCTTTAATTCTTCACAAGGCTTTTTCTTTAATACTGATAGCTCAATATTCATAATCACTTTTTTTAATTCCTTATGGGATTTTATATGTTCTTCATAATTAGAGTAATTAGCTTTTTTCATTATTTTTTCTTCTTCATAAAAGCTATAAGAAATATATTCTCTAAGCTCACATATTATATCAAGAAGAATTTTAGTATCTACAGTAGCACATTTTGTTATCAATAATTGTTCTATATTACGAGCAATTCTAAAAAGTTCTTTATGCTGTTCATCAATTCTCCCAATATTGGTATTTAAATCATCTTGCCAGTCAAATTTAAAGTCAAACATTTTATATACCTTCTTTTTCTTTTATAGATATATATTATTTTATTATAAAAGAAACACTTTAACAACGCAAATAATTTCTTATATAGGGAAAACATGTAATTATAATTCATAAAATTTAAAATAAATATAATATAACACTGATAACTATATATAAATAAGCAGTGATGTAAATTATTCCATGGTTATAGTGAGAGCTAGGCTAATTACTAAATTTAACCTAGCTCTCTACGTATATTGAAATTTAAAACTACAACAATAACTAGTCCTTTTGGAGGAACTCAACTATCTGTTGAGTTTACTCAAACACATTTCCACCAAGTCTCCAAAGACTGATACCATAGCCCTTTTCCTTTATAACTTGCATCCATGAGTTTAATGTATTTTTATCTGCATACCACACTTCATGTTCAATCCCATCCTCATCAGTGTACTTGAACACTATGCATTGGCTTTTATTGTCTCTTTCCTCTTTTGCACTATATTCTTTTACTAAATCTTTAGCTTCTACTTCAGATAAGGAAGTTACCTTTCCATCTGAAGCCCAATTAAATCCACCTGTAGCAATGGCAAAATTTTTACTTCCTGGTACTCTTTCCATCTTATCCATCAATTCTTTTATGAACTGAGGATTTGCTTTTTCTCCTGGTTCACTAAACCCTCCATGTAGGTTGTAACACATCATAACATAGGTCGGACCCTCTATAAACTCTAGAGCATCAAAAGGGATATTAGGTTCTAATATGACTCTCAATTTTAACCCAACTCCATTACATTCACCATATAGCTCCTTAATAAACAATAAGTAATTATTCCATAATTCCATATCATCCTTAATTTGTTCATAGTCAATTTCTATTCCATTAAAACCATACTGAGATGCTAAACTTATTATATCCTTAACATGTTTACTTCTTAAGATAGAATCTGTGAGCAATGTCTTTAAAAGATCCTTATCCTTTAGTGATGAAGTTCCATCACTATTTATTTTATCATTAACAATAGTAAGATATTTAGTATAGTCCTCATCCTTTGTTCTATTATAGTAATCTACTAATTGCTGTGGCATTATCAGTTTATTGTTGGAATCAAAATAAGCTGCAAAATATGAAACTTCCTTTAATTGCTTATCTAAAGACTTAATCTCTCCTTGAACATCTAAATCCCAATAAGTGACCCATGCTGATAAGTTATCTATATTTTCATCAAATATCTTTTTATCCTCAATTGCAGCCGTTTCTCCAACCTGTACTTTACTGCTATTTTCCAGGGGATTTTTTTCTTTTGAACAACCATATAGAAATATACTTATTATTAAAGTCAAAGTAATAATAATCCAAGTATTCTTTGCTCTTTTACTCATTTAACACCTCTATAATCTATAAATATTTAATAAACCAGTCTATAATTTTATCAGTAAAATTTCTAAGGGAATAAAATATACTATCAACTCCCTTTAGTGAGCTGTCATACAATTCATTATCATTAACATCAGTTATCCTAAACTTTTTAAATACACCATCATATACATCATCTGCAATATTCCTTTGACTATATCCATATTCTCCCCATGCAGACTCTAAATAAACACTTCCCTGATTCTCATTAGTTACATCCAAATCTTTAGCTATATTAGTACCATCAATGTCTATACTAATTTTATCATTAACTAATGTTATATCAACCTTTCTGCTCCCCCCATCTCTTATATCAAATTTTTCTTCTTTATTTTTACTTAAGTCTAGTGAGAATATGACATTAGAACTACCTTTTGAATTTTCAATAATACTTACTACATTATTCATAAGTCTAACACATAAACTATCACTTTGATCATCATTAGCTCGCAAATAAATACCTTGAGAACCTATTATATTCCCATTTAATATTGTTGACACATTAACATCCTTATAAGTATCACTATTTAAAAGTTTAAGGATACCTTTTCCTTCTGATAAAGATGTTAATATAATAGTATCATCCTTAAACTCCGCTTTTCCTGATACCTCTTTAAATTTACTTGCCTTTTCTTTATCTCCAACTACAAATTCAATATCCTGCTTCGTATCATCCAAAATTCTCATTAGCAAATGATTGGTTGACCAATAGGACTGTGGTTGAATTCTAGTTAAATCATAGATTGAACTATCTATTGTATTTAGCGAGAAACCTTCCCTATTAAAATTCATATTAAATAACTCTTTAATCCATTTACCATTTATTTCGCTTACCTTGTCATTAGTACCAAACTGACCTGTATTAGAATGCATTAAGGCATATAATTTAGGCACTTGACTAATTTCCTTAGTATACACTTTAGATAAAGCCTTATAGTCACTATCAATACGCTGTTTCATTTCTTCATAGGACTCTTTGGGAATATTATATTCATCTCTAATATAATCCATTAAATAGTGATTATAATCTCTCTCCATACTTGAAGCTGATTCTGCAAACTCAACTGAATTTAAATTACCTAAGTAGTTTGAATCTTTATCAAATGCATTTATGTATTTAAGTCTATACCCATTTGTACCTAATTCCCAGTAAGAGCTATCTACTAACTCTAATAGCTCATTAGAACTTAAAAATTTCGAGTCTTCCTTTTCAAATTTATCAGCATAAGTTAGCATAGTTGCCTTTAAATTGTATTCTTCTATAATTTTCTGAGAAAATATTGCTGTATCTCTTCTTCCATCTTCAAATAGTAAAAATAGTGATTTAGTTGGTAATGCCTTACCTTTTAAATAATAATCCACTACATCCTTTTGAGTAATTGTTACATATCCGTTATTTTTTAATGCTTTAAGCTGTTCATCCAATCTTTTGGTACTTATTAAGGTATCATTTCCTGTTCTATCTACACCAAAATATGATACTGCAATGAAGCCACTATCTTGATTATTACTTACCTTATATGAATTGTAAGGCTCATATACAGAGAATGAAAATAAAGCTTTTATAATAGCTATTAACAATATAATTAAAATAACTCCTTGTAATATACCTCTTGCTATCTTAATCCTATCTTTCTTTTTAGGAGAAAAAGTATTACTTTTCATTGTTTTTCCCTCCGTTTTTCTTAAACTTACTGGAAGTAGTTCTCTGTTCCTTCTTCTTTTGAGCCTTTATATCACTGGGAGTCATTCGCGTGCCCCATGTGGACTTCCAAAAGGTTACCCATGCAATAGGCATCTGCCACAATAATACTGCCTCATAATAAATACAAAATACCATACCAAAAACCCATGTAGTACTTTTTCTAAGAAACATTTGAGCAAAACTCATCATTAAAGCCATCATCAATATTCCTACTAAGAAGGTTGTTGGAAATATCTTATGGATAATTGGAACATAAATTAAGTTATATGTAACAACTATTGGAGCAACAATAGGAACTACTACACCCATATAAAAGAATACTGCCATAAAAGGCTCCTTTTTCCACATAAATTTACCTGCAATTATTGATTCTCTTAGCCATGAACGCTTCCACCTCATTTGTTGCTTAAGAAATATTTTATATTTATTAGGTACAATGGTAGAACAGATAGCTGTATCTTGATAACTTGTTCGATGACCTTTTAACACAAAATTAGTCATAGCACGATCATCTCCAAAGGTTGCCTTCTGACCTAAAAACCTTTGATTTAACCATGCATCCATATTGTCTAGAATTATTTGTTTTTTATAGCAAGCTAATGGTCCTGATAAACAGGTAACAGCATCAAAATAAGCCTCTGCTGCCTTCATAATTCTAAAGGCTATGTAATAACGCACTGATTGCATCTTTGTTAATACATTAGTGTATGTATTAGCTACATCAGTCCTTCCTGATACGCCTCCCATTTTAGGATCTTTAAAAGGTTGAACTAAATTTCTTATAGCAAAGGGATCTAAAAAGCTATCTGAATCAACAAATACAACTAAGTCATGTTTAGCTTCCTTAACTCCTCTGCATAAAGCATCCCTTTTACCTAGATTATTTTCTTGCACAAAATATTTTAACCTGTGTTTTGTTTCAAATCTCTCTGCTTCACTACTTAACCTCTCAATAGTTTCTTTAATTTTTTCTACAGAATTATCATTAGAACAATCATCTACTACTATAACTTCCAGCTTGTCTATAGGATAATCTTGATTTATGCAACTTAGAATTGTTCTTTCGATCCACACTTCTTCATTAAAGCAAGGAATAATAATAGTTACTCCAGGTGTATAATCCACATCTATTAGCATAGGTTTATATAACATTCCAAATAAATATCTGCTAAGCAAAAATACTGCTGCAATAATACTATAAAGGTATATCCATTTATTAAATTTAAAATATATAATACTTTCTGCACGCATTAATATAATAAATAATGTAATAAATAATAAAAGAAAACTAGAAGTAACAAGTACATATCTATCTTTTTTTCTACTTGAATACTCTGACAAAGTTTCTGTAAACTCTATTCCACAGATAATTTTTCCTTCAGATGTTATAGAATCTCTAACTTTTTCACCTTTAATTTTCACTTTCATTTCATAGCCCTCAGGCATGGAACCAGGTAATATTTTAAATTTTAACTTTATCTCCTCAGCATTGTTTATTATATTTAATTGTGTTTCATCTTTTAATTCTAACAAAAGCCCCGTGGTAGAAATGTCTATAGATTTTACTAATAACTTTTTATTTCCTTTGCTGCTTTTACAAACAACTTCCACATCCGTTTTCATTACATATCTTATACCAGCATTCTTACTCGTTATAAAACCACTAGGGTCTTCTTTATGGTTATCCAAAAGTTGATATCCCCTACGGTCAATATTATCTCTAATTTCTTCCTTATCAGGAACATTTGATAATAACCGTCTATCTTTACGGGGATTTAAAAGGACATCACGGGTTTCATCTTTTTTTATTTTTTTCATATAGTATCTAACCTCATTTTTAAACTCCTCATATGTTACAAAAATTATTATTCTAAATAATCGCTTAGCTTTGCAATTTTATACTTTGTTCCGTAAACTCCATTCTCATTATTAGTTAAGAAAATATCTAAGGCTTCTGCTGTATAATAACTTTGATTGTTCATGTGCATTACTATAATATTCCCTCTACCTTTGATTAAACTTTCTTCTAATGAATGAACAATTTCTTGGGAAGAACTACTTTCATAATCATGAGTTGAAATATTTCCATTAATAGAATATTTAAATCCACTTTCAAATACCTGTGCTAGCCCTTCCTTTTTAACAAGTAAAGTTGGTGGTCTAAAGTATGGTCTTAATGAATTTAAATCACCTATAACATTAGCCATAGCATCATAGGATTTAACTAAAGAAATCTCCAATTTATTCTTGTTTGTATCTAAAGTTTCATGATTATAGTTATGACTTCCAATATCGTGACCATTAAATGCAATGGTTCTAAGTAAATTAGGATTAGCATTAGATACATCTCCGTTAGTATCAATGTACTTTGATATTACAAAAAAGCTTCCTTTTACTTTATGTTTATTAAGTACATCTAAAATCTCATTAATCACAGGATCTCCTCCCCAATCATCGAAGGTAAAGAATATTACATCTTCACCATTGGTATCAATAGTCCCTGTCTTATCCATTAAAACCTGTTCCTCTTCATTTAAATCACTTAAATCCACATATTTATTACCTATGTAATTAGATTTCATCATAGATAAAGCTTCTTCATAAGACCTCCTAATTAATGAGTTAATATTATTCCCCGCCATCCTATATCTCCCTAATTGAGAAGCTGATTCCACAGTATGTTGCAATTCACTTAAAGTCTCAACAGAATAATTCAATGGCTTTTCAACTAAAACATAGGATTGTGTTGCTTCATTATACTTATTAGCATGTCCATTTTTTACATAATTAGAGGTAATTAATTCAATAATATTTGCTACAGTATTCTTATCTTCAAATAAATCTGAGTCTAGCCTAAAGTAAACAATCTCACCTTTTCTTAATGACATATAGGTATTTAAATTAAGATAATCCCTTACAACTTCTTCTGCATTCATGTTTTTATATTTATGATTAATAGGAGATTTAGAATAAGTAAACAGTTCATAACCCTTAATACCATGAATTTTATTGATAACAGATAAAGCTTCTTGAACCTCAACATCAACATAACCATATCCAGGCATGTATGCTTTAGTATTTACACCAATCTTCCTTAATAAATTATCTACTTCATATATTTCTTTACAAATCTCTTCTGTAGATTTGTCTAATAAACTTGAGCTAACTGTTATTCCTCCATTGCCAATTTCATGACCTTTCTTTAATATGTTAGCAATTCTATCTGGATACTTTTCTATTTCATCCTTAGTGACAAAGAAAGTTCCTTTAGCCTTTATTTTATCTAAAGATATTAAAACTGAATTTAATGCAGTTTCATTATCTAATCCTCTAAAGGTATAGGATAATGCTTCTTTAGTAGTGTAAAACTCTGAAATATTAGGAGCAAGATTACCATTATTTTTTTTTATTAGCTCCGTAAAATTTACTAAATCTAAAGAATTTTTTTCTTCACTATTTCCTTGTGAAGTATTTTTTTCTTCTTTATAACTTTCATCTATATAAATCTCATCTTTATTTGACATATTTTCAGGTGATGAAGTTTCATCATAACTTTTCATTCCAGCTAATTCATTCACTTGGACAACAGTTATTTTCTGTTCATCTATGGCCTTCAACAACCATTCTACAATTTTAACAACGGTTATTTCTTCTCTTTCATCCTTAGTAGATTCATCTATCCCTGCTTCTTTATCTATAGCTGGCTTTTCCCCTTCTTTTTCTCTTTCATATTCGAAATCATCAAGAACACCATTAACCTTAATGGAAATAATTATGCCCTTATTTAATTTGTTTACATAATTCTGAGCCTGCCCATAATCCTTGAAACTTTGATAGCTAAGATAATGATCACTGTGAACCACATACTTATTACCTGAGGCGTATGCTGCCTCTAGGACTTCATCAGTGTATGTGGTAGATTTACACTTTAGTAAATTAGATTTCTCCTTAATTATAGTTTCTATTATCTTATTACCACGGCAAAAATCAGTAATTAATTCTTTCTGAGATAACTTTTCCATATGCCTAGCATCTGAAAGAGTTTCGCTTCCTACTACATGCCCCGCTTTTTTAATGTTTTTTACTGTGGTAGGGTCTTCTCCAGCTTTAATACCTGGAATAAAAAAATTTGCTTTTACACCATACTCATTTAATAATTCCACTATTTTTCCCATAGTATTAGCATCACTAATTCCTTCAAAGGATAGAGCTAGTACATTAGAAGAGGTTTTTGCATTAGTTATAACTTCAGCTTGTTTTTTACTACTTAGTAACTTTAATGCATCCTTTATCTCTGCTGATGCATCATACTTATTTTTATCATTTTTAATCATATTTTCAGTATGATTGTTCTTAGTGTAACCCTTATATGTAAAGGCTCCTAATCCTACAGCCACGGTTATAATTATTGTGACGATAATCCAATTTTTTTTCATATTATTTCTTCTCCATGTATTTAAGACTTTATTTTTATTTTAACTTTAAGAATAACTTATTTCAATAAACAATAATTATTGATTATTGAAATGATATACAATTATACCACAATATTTTATTTTGAATCAATATATTATTAATTAGGTTATGTTTAAAATTACAGTAATAGAATAAAAGCTATTGAATATTACATTGAATATTCAACAGCTTTTTTAAATTATTCAATTATTTATTTTAAATTCAGTAAATTATATATATTAATAAAAAGCTTTTACCCTATTGTGTAATTATTTAGATGGAGCAGGTGATTTTACCACAGTTAATTCTAAAATTTCATCATGTTTATTACCAACATTCATCTTAGTTTTAAATGGTATTTTTAATAAAGTGCCTTCTTTGTATTCATTAATTTCTTGGTCATCTAATCCAATTGATAACGTGCCTTTTAGTACAGCCATATATACATTAGAATTTGAAAAATGCTCTGGAAGTCCTTCTCCTTTATTAAATATCATGTGTAAGTAATGAACATTTCCATCTGAAATAAGCATTTCAACTGTTCTACTATGGCTGTTAGTCATTTGATAAATTTTTTCAACCATTATAAATTCCCCCTTTATATCTTTATTTTTTAGAATATATTATTTATACTTAATTGCCTTTGCAGGACATTTATATATAGCTAGTTTAATCTTTTCACTTTCTTGTGATATTAATATATTTTTATTTACCTTTGCTTTTTTATTTTCTAATATAAAATCTTCTGATGCTATCCTTGTACATAATCCACAACCAATACAAAAGTCCTCTTCTATAATTAGTATTGCATCTTCCTTTTCTATAATATCTTCTTTAGGTAATTCTTCTTTTTTAACAAATCTTGAAGTGATAATTGCCATTATAATAATAGATATTGTAGTTAAGCTCCATCGAATCACCATAAATTTAGGACCTAAAAACTTAGATTCATTTGCTAGCATCGGAATCTTAATTACTGCCCAAGCACTTAAGATTATTACTATATTTGCTATGCTTGCACCCTTTTTTATAAGCATCTTACATACAGGAAAAGCTGCATAAATAGGACCTGCTGAAAAACTACCTAGTAAAAAGGAAAATATATATCCTTTAACCCCTGAACCTTCACCTAGTGCATTTTCTATAGTTTTTTTAGGAACCCATCCCTCAATGAGAGATGTTAGTAGAAGTATTACTGGCATTATTATAAGCATTTCTTTCACATAATATAAGCTATTATTTAAAGCCATAATTCCTTTATCCGGCATAAAAATCAATAAAAACAAATAAGCTAAAATAACAAAAGTTAATAACATATTGTTTTTTACTTTTTTAATAATTAAACTCATATTATCACCCCCATGAAAAGTGCTATAACCACAGCAAATATAAAGCTTAATGAGTTTCTAATCAATGCAAACTTAACACCAAATTCTCTTCTTTCAAGAGGAAATGTAACAAAACCAACCATGGTAAGAGTTGTTAAAAATGCCACTATAGGAACTATACTAGCTCCTGCATTTACTAAGGAACCTACCAGTGGAAAAGCAACAAAAGCTGGTATTAAAGTGATACTTCCTACAAATGCAGAAATAATTGTGGAAATAAAAATATTAGATTGGCCTAAATAATATTTAATTATATCTGGTGGAATGAATGTAAGTATTAATCCTATAAGAAAAAGTATTCCTATAATTTCTCCTATCATGCTTTTCATTATTCCCGTTGACATTTTAATGGAGTTAAAAGTTTTCTTTTTATCTTTATTTATGGACCAAATAAACCAAGTCAATGTAATTACCCAAAGAATTATTGTGAATATATCCATTTTATTTTCTCCCTTCAACATCTTTACTTGTATTATAATTTGTTTTAATATTATAATCAGTTACCAAGGTAACTAATTTTGAAAAAGGAGAAATAATAATGTTAGATTTTATTTCTATTCTTGAAAATACAGAATTATTTAAAGATATCTCTATGAGCACTATTAATCATTTATTTGTACAAGATTCTTTCAATATAAAAACTTATAAAAAAAATTCCGTAATTTATTTTCAAAATGAAAAATGTGTTACTTTTGATATAGTCCTGAAAGGAATTGTCTCTGTACAAAGCACTGATGAGAAAGGAAACTATATCTCAATAAGTGATTTTACTATCGGAAGTGAACTAGGAGGAAATCTGCTTTTTTCCCATAAAAACTTTTATCCAATGATGGTTCTAGCAAAAACGGAAGTAACACTTATACACTTAAAAAAAGATTTAGTTTTAAGTCTCTGCCAAAGTAATACTACTTTTTTATCTAAATTTCTTCACTCCATCTCAGACAAAACCTTAATTTTAACAGATAAAATAAAAACACTTTCTCTTAAATCTATAAGACAATGCATAATTGACTTTCTAATGTATGAAAGCTATGTTCAAAAGAGTAATATAATTAAACTAGAAGTAACTAAAAAGGATTTAGCAGAAAAATTTGGGGTACAAAGATCCTCATTATCCCGTGAATTAAATAAAATGAGAAAAGATGGGTTAATAGAATACGATGCATTTTCTATTACAATAGTAAACCTTGATAAATAGATAAGTGGTAGACCTTTAACTTAAAAAGTCCACCACTATTTTTATTTAAGTATATCAATGGTATTTGCACTAGCAGCCTTATTGGCAGGAATTATACTAGATACTATACCTATAAATATGGAAATTCCTATAGCTACAGATGCAGTAAATAGACTTGGTATTATTGCCATATGCATAAAATAAGATATGATATTAGCAATTATTATTCCAAATACATATCCTATCACTCCACCAGTGACAGTAATAACTACACCTTCTACTAAAAATTCTCGCTTTATATCTTTTCTTCTGGCTCCTATTGATCTCTTTATTCCAATTTCTAAAGTTCTCTCAGAAACAGAAGTATAAACCATGTTCATAACCCCTATTCCTGCAATAAATAATGATATACCAGCAACTCCAGCAATAAATAAAGTTAATGTATTTAGTACTGAACCCATCATTTTTATTATTCCGCTGGTATCCATTACCATATATTCTCCTTCAGCTTTTTTAGAGCCTTCCTCATTAAGGACGTTTTCTATATCCTTAATAGTATCCTTAACATTTACTCCATTAACTAAGGTAATACTCATACCTTGAACTACATCACTGGAAGGGAAAAACTTATCATAGGTGTTCTTTGGAATTTGAATATCTGGTTTAAAGCTAAAGCTAAACTCCTCATCTTCATCAGATTCTATAATACCTACAATTTCAAAGGTAATACCCTTTAAGGTTGCAATACCTCCAATTAACTCTTCTTTCTCTTCAACCTTATCACCAATTAGGCTTTCTCTTAATACTATGGTTCTTGTTGAATTTTCATTATCTTTTTCACTTAAATTTCTTCCTATAATCTTTGGAGAATCAGTTTTTTCTACCTTTGAAGCCATTCCTTGAATGGCAGCTCCCCTTACTTGTAAATCTACAAGCTCACCATATTCATTGCTAGAATATATATATTCTACTGATTCAATTCCTTGTAATCTTTCTATAGCTCTTTTATCATTATTATTAAAACTATTTCCTGCAGCATTAATATGTTCCGCATTTGATGGAGTAAACATTGCATTTAATACAACTTTACCTTCGTTTTCTCCTGTAAAGTCTTTTATAGTTTTATTCTTATACCCCTCCCCTAATGCAACTATGGTAATTACTGCTGCTATTCCTATTATTATACCTAACATAGTTAAGAAAGATCTTTTTCTATTTCTTATAAGGTTTCTTAAAGCAGAAAAAATTAGAACACTAAGCTTCATCTAAAATTCTCCTTCCTTAAGCTCACCATCGAAAATAGACATTATTCGATTAGCTTGTCTTGCTACATTTACATCATGGGTGATTAAAATTATAGTAATTCCTTCATCATTAAGTTCTTTAAACATACCCATTATTTCCTTAGATGTATGGCTATCTAAAGCACCTGTAGGCTCGTCTGCAATTATTATATCTGGATTATTAATTAATGCTCTAGCAATAGATACCCTCTGTTGTTGTCCTCCTGATAATTCAGTAGGATACTTATTTATTTTACTCTCAAGATTAACCTTTTTTAATAGTTCTACAACTCGCTTCTTGGTTTCCTTTATTCTATGACCTCTATAAAGCATAGGTATTTCAATATTTTCTTTTATTGAAAGCCTTTTTATAAGGTTAAAATCTTGAAATACAAATCCTATCTTTTCATTTCTAAACTTACTTAAAGCATCATCTGAAAAAGAACTTATATTTTTATCTAAAAATGTGTAACTTCCATCAAACTTTTTATCCAGCAATCCTAATATTTTCATAAGTGTTGATTTTCCTGATCCAGAGGGTCCCATTATTGCTAGAAACTCACCCTTATTTATCTCTAAATTAACATCCTTTAATGCCTGAAGAGTTTCATCCCCAGTAACATAAAACTTATTTATGTCTTTTAATTTAATCATAATTATTTGCTCCCTTCTAGTACCGTAGAAGGATTTTTAATCAACCTATCTCCTATCCCTATAGCTCCATCTAATAAATAATACTTATCATTTTCTAAAGTTGCTTTTATTTCTATATCTTCATAAGATTCGCCTTTTTCCTTAAGTATATGTATCTTAGAATCTTTTTCATATACATAATCTTTAGGTATTTCTATTCCTTTGTAATTGCACTTAACCTCTAAGCTAAACCCTATTCTGATACTCTTTTCTGGTTTTATGTAAAAATTGTATCCTGTTGTAGTTCTTCCTGGTTCTTCAATAGGTAGCTCGTCAATTTCAGTTATAGTACCTTTAATATATTCTCCACTACTAATAACCTTTAACATTACTTCATCATCTACTTTCAAATTCTTTACATCAAATTCAGAAACTTCTGCTTTAACTAAAGGCTCTTTAGATATTATTCTCATATAGGCTACAGTTGGGTCATCTATACCCTTGCTATTTACTTTCACTACTCCATCTATATCTGCAACTATATCTTTACCTATTTTTTTCTTTAAAGTATCCCTTTCAGTTACTATTGACTTGTTTCCCTCTTCATAACTTGCTACTTCAGTTTCTATGCCATTAACTTGATTCATTAACATTTCTATTTGTTGAGAAACTTCTAGTTGCTTACCTTCAAGGACATCTTTTGTTTTCAATAATTCATTATATTGACTTTGAGCTTCTTTTTCTTCTGATGTACTAAGCTTAGATATTTCACTCTTAACTTTATTTAGTTCACCACTTATTGCATTTAAATCTCCTTGTAGCTTATTAATGCTTGTGTTAACTTTATCCTTTTCCTTCTTCACTCTAGATACTTTGCCATTATTGGAGGTTATTTCCCTATCATACTGTGCTATTTGATCTTCAACTGCAGTATTAAGATAAGAAAATAATACATCGCCTTTCTTTACCTCTTGTCCATCTTTAACTTTAATATCTTTTAATTCTCCTTGTGACTTATCTACTATAATAATTTGCTCATCACTTATAATACTAATACCATTAAATTTTAATGTTTCTTCTCCCTTGATTTCATAACTATCTTCATGAGTAATTGTTGTCTCCTCTTTTGGTCCTTTTAACTTTATAGCAATTATTACTGCTGAAAGTATTATAAATAATACTACTGCAATGACAATTAGTATATACTTTTTCTTCTTTGAAAGATTGAAATCCATCTTCAAATTCTTCACTCCTTGTCCTATTCTATAATAAATAAAGAAGATAGAATCTATCTTCTTTATTTATTATACACTAATTTTATACATTCATTGTATTTTTTACTTCTTCATTATATTTTATTTTTTTAAGTAGGCTGAATACCATTAGATATGATATTATAATACCTATTACACCAACAATTATTGAAACAATCACTACTGGTGCCATACTATAATCCATTGTAATTAAACCTAATAAAAAGTTAACAGGATAGTATACTGCCAAAGCATATACTGCCGCCTTTTTCCACATGAAAATTCCTATAGAAATAAGGATAATTATTATACCAGATATGATTGAATATACTACCATACCACTGCTAAGAGCAGCCTCTGGAACTATTTCAGCTAACGACTTATTTATAATAGCAGTTACTATTGAACTAATTCCTCCAAGAATGTAAAATACTAACACTAATGTGGTCCAAAATCCCCTCGTCTTTTTTTCCATTTTATAATTCCCCCTTATATAATTATATTAAATAATTTCTAATACTATTTTAGCAGAAATCTATACTTTTTTGTATATATTACTTAAAATTACTATTTTTATACCTAAAAGTATGTGGAATTAAAAACTATAGAATTTTTTATGCTATTTCTATTTACTAAACACTTCCTAAATCTTCGACTTCTTTTTTATATTTATCATATAACTCTTTTAAATTAAGAAATTCATTTAGAAAAGCTCCTCCATGCTTTAATCCTTCATCAATATACTTCATCCCTTCCTTTGCAAAAATAAAACAATATTTTACTATTTCTTCTTTAGCAACATTACACTTTATATATTGGGGTATTGCTTTCATATTTATATGATTTTGAATTTGATTATAATAAAATTGAGCTATTACATAATTTTTTAGCTGGTCCCTATCCTCAAATTGACTCCATTTAATTTCAGATGCATATACTTCTTCTTTAAAATTTTTAATTATATAATCGAATATAGTAACAGATGAATCTATTCTCCTTTGTAAGTTATGTGATAAATTATTTGAATGAATTCTATAATTTATTACTGCACCATCTACTTTTCCATAATTCCAATTATATTTTATTAACTGCAGACAATTCAATGTATCTGCAGAAAAATCATTGTTTTTATAAACTATCCAATTTATTTTGTTGTCCTTAAAAAAGTTCAATCTATGAAGACAATTCATAGGTATAATACCCGATGCAGATTTAAAAATACGTTCAATGACCTCATCTTTAGGATGAACTTGGTAGTTCCATTGCTGAACTATTATATTATCTTCATCCACTATATTAAAGTCACTAAATACATAGTCCTTATTGGTATTTTTTTCTAAATACTCTACAAATTTGTAAATAGCATCCCTTTCTACAAAATCATCACAAGCAATCCATTGAAAATACTTCCCCTTTGCGTTACTAATAATTTCTTGAATTCCTTTTGATGCTCCACCTGAGTTCAGACTATGATAAATTCCGCGTATATTTTTATGTTTTTTCTCATAATTTCTAATTATTTCATCAGAGCCGTCTGTTGAACAGTCATCTATAAGTAAAATTTCTATATTAGGATAGGTTTGATTTATAAAAGAATCTACACATTTTGATAAGTATTTATTACCATTATAATTTGTTATTCCTATAGTAACTAATGGTTGCTCAATCATTGAAACTTTTTTTATTTCAGATAGAGTTATGAATAATGCCTTTAGTTTTTCTATTTGATCCTGCAACTCAAAATCATTCTTAACAAAACAATTATACTCTTGAGAATCATATTTACTATCAATTACCATCTCAAGAGCATCATTTATTGTATTCCAAATTAAACACTGAGGATATATTTCTTTTGCACCAACAAAATTATGGATTATAGGTTTTATCCCTTTTGCCATAGCTTGCATAACACTAATGTTTTGTGATTCTAAAATACTTGTACATAATATATAATTTTTATCTTCTAGCCATTTATCTAGGTTATCCTGCCAACCCTCATAAACTACATTATTTTCTAATTCAAATGCTTTTATCATTTGATTAAAATACAAAACATCTCTAGTATCTTGAAATTTACCAGCAATATATAATTTGTATTGGCTGTTTTTATCATATATAGCTTTAAAAGTATGAAGCAATAGCATAGGTCCTTTCTTATAGTTTATATAACCTACATACGCAATATTAAACCCAGGTTTTCTATCTTGAAAAGTCCATTTAGGAATATCTATACCATTAGGAATTACTATGGTTTTTTCTTTATCAATATTGAAATTATCAATAGTAAAATTCCTTATATGTTCTGCTACAAATATGATTTTATCAACATTTTTCCAGTAAACATTACATGGATATTCAGTAAAGGATTCATAGCTGTGTATTCTACATATAATATTCTTTTCTTTAGCAATGCTAAGTTTACTTCCATAGGATATTAATTCATCACACCACTCAAACCAGCATATATCGGCACACTTCATCCCTTCATCAATTTGCTTTAAATTTGTTACCACTATTTTTTTAGTCACATAGTCATGAGATAATCCATTAATAATATCTTCTAAAAAACTATCTAGCCCTTGTTTTACAAAAAAGACAATATTTTTTCTATTACTTTTCTCAGAATCAACTCTCATACTACTTACATTTTCAACCATACTATTGCTCCTTCATTATTATTATTAAATATAGTAAGAATAGATACTTATTCTATTGATAGCCTATCCAATAAAATCTCATTTATCTTTACCATATCTTATGTTAATTAGTAATCATACAGTTTTATATTAATTTGAACAAAAGATTACTAATTATAGTAGAAACTAATAATCTACTCCTTATATGAACCATAAAAGCTTACAGTCTCTATATCTCCTGGATTTTCCTTTGGTACTATAGCCATATTATAGATTTTATCTACATAAAGAGGACTACTATTTGATAAATTGTTATATTCATCAGTTATATAATAATTATCTGTATGTCCAGTACCACTTCTTGTTACTCCAATATTTACTATGGCTACATACTTTGAATTCTCTGCAACAGTTCCCTTGACATTTACCTGTCTTATAGTGCCTTCCCCTTTGTTACAACAATTGCATTCCTTACAACATTTACACTCGTCGTTTATAACCACTTTCAAAAATGGAACAAGATATCTATCCTTACATATTGAAGAACCAAATTGTGTAAGAATGCTATTACTTCTATCAAGTAATGCTATACCTCTATTACTTAATTTATTCTGTAACCATAATACAACAAAATCAGTTAAATCCACTGTTATAGCCACATCTGAAGTTATTGGATGAAAATTTTTTTTAATATTGATATCTACTTCTGGTCGATTATTGAAAGTTGTATAAGTGCTGAAATAATCACATAGGGGGTATATTGAAAATATTTTCCTACAATCATTATAAAAATTATTTGTCTTAAACAATACAAGTTCTGCACTAGAAATTGATGCATTACTTGGTATACTAGAAATATCAAAAAATAGGTAACTAATATAGTTGTGTATACCATCACTACCTACAGTTATAGTAGGTTTATTCATATTTCCGTTTATCAATTTACTGGTTACCGTAAGACTCTTAGTAGCATAAATTATTATATTTGACAAATTTGTCACCTCTTTTTTAATCCATTAGTTTAAAGCATGGAGCAATAAATTGCTCCATGCCATTATAAATAGTTCTAGATGGTATATGACCATGCAGTTACTACACCAGTAGATTCGTCAACAGTATCACCTGTTATAAATTTTGGTACAATTGACAAAGTATAAGAGGTATTAACAGCTAATGATGTTCCATTTGCTGTATTATCATAAGCAATTACTCTATAAAACGATCTATCTCTTCCTGTTGAAACAGCGTTTGTAACATTAAGTCTAATGGTTAAATAAGCAAGACTATTTCTAGCAACAGTGCCTGTAACTCCAACAGAACGAGGTGTACCAGTTTGAGGAGTATCAAAATCAATTGTTAAAGCCATAAAATTCATCCCCCAAATTTTTTTAGGATTTTGCTCCTGATATATTATATGACCTTATATACAAAATGTGATTTTAAATTTATTATCCTGTAATTACTTTTCTAAATACAAGTATAGTAGTTATACTTTTTCTCCTTCACTCTATTTTATTTCTCACAAATAGAACTAAATATTATTATATAAATAGTAATGTTTACTACAAGAACAGTTCATTAAATTTTTACATAGTATATATGGTAAAACTAATAGAATATTTTATTTATTCAACAATGAAGGTTTTATTTAAAAGAGGAGATAATATATTATGAAAAATGAAGTAAGCTTGTGTATGATTGTAAAAAATGAAGAAAACTATTTGCCAAGCTGTCTTAACAGCATTAAAGATATTGTGGATGAAATTATTATTGTTGATACAGGGTCTACGGATAAAACTGTAGATATTGCCAAAAGCTTTGGGGCTAAAGTTTACTATTTTCCTTGGCACAATAACTTTAGTGAAGCTAGAAATGAATCACTAAAGCATGCTACCAAAGATTGGATACTCATATTAGATGCAGATGATGAATTATCCCCTAAGAATCAAGAAAACTTGAAAGATTTACTATACAGACAATTAGATGAAAATGCGATTTACTACTTTGAAACATTAAATTATTATGGAAATATTGTTGATGATAATTCAATAACTATAAATTTAAATCCTAGACTATTTAAAAATAACCATGGAACTCACTATGAAGGAGAAATTCATAATCAATTAGTATACTCAGAAAACAAATATAAAGCAATTTATCAATTAATGCAAATTAATCATTATGGATATATGACTAAATCAATAGAATCTAAGAATAAAAGAAATAGAAATATACCTATTTTAAATGATCAAATAAAAAAAGACCCCAATGATTCCTTTGCTCACTTTAACCTCGGTACTGAATACGCAGCATTAAACGATAATGAAACTGCGTTAGAACATTACTATAAATCCTATGAGAAATTTGACCCATACAACGGATATAGTTATTTACTAATATTTAGGATAATTTTCTTAAACTATAAAATTAAAAATTATGATACAGCTTTTAAGTTCATAGACATCGGTATTAAGCATTATCCTAAATTTACTGACTTATATTTTTTAAAATCTCTTATTTTTAAAGATATGAATATGCCTACACTTCAGATAAAAGCTCTTAAAGAATGTATTGAGCTAGGTGAAGCACCATCTGAATTAAAATGCTTATACGGAATAGGAAGTTTCAAGGCATACTATGAGTTAGGCAATGCCTACTTCGCACTAAAAGACTATGATGCTGCATACAATTATTATATTGAAACACTTAAATCAAAGTCAGATTTCCTTAATCCCTTATACCTTATTGGAGATATATTAAAATTCAAAAATACCCCAATGGATAACTTTAAAAGGATTATAGAAGATCTTATTTCTAGTTCTCCAAAATCTAATCATATTATTGCAGATTTGTTTTATAATGAAGGACTCTATGAAATAGCATTGGAATACGTAGAAAAATGTGAACTATCTGAAACTATTACTGAAGAGCTGGTATTACTTAAAGCTAAATGTCTTGTAATGTCTGGTTCCTTTACCAAGTGTATTGACATGACCAATATAGTTGATGATAATTCTTCAAATTTATATTTTTCAATGTACAAAGTTATAAGTAGTGTATTAACTAATAATTATGATAAGGCGTTATCCTTATTATCCAATTTTAAAGAGGATTCCTTATTAGGTTACAATAAAAAACTATTAGAAGTGTATTCACAGTTTTTAAAATTATTTACCAAAGAATCCACCACTCTTTTATCCGAAGATGAAAATGAAAGGGAATATCTTGATATTATTCTAGAAATATGTGAAATATTGCTTATAAATGATAAATATGACGAACTTAAAATAGCTGTACACTTACTAAATTTAATAAATAATAAATTTGTGCTTCTTAATCTAGGAAAACTATATTTTAAACATGGATATATTGAGCATGCCAAAAAAGAAATCATTAGGTCAATAAAAGAATTTGAAGTTTATGATAGTGATAGTCTAGATATATTGCAATATTGCATTAATAATAAAGACGTCTCATAAATCTATATAATTAAAGACTCCCAAACGTTAATTTAGGAGTCTTTATTAGTTCTATACTATACTATATTATAGTATACACTTTAATGCATTATCTAAATCATTTATTATGTCTTCCACATTTTCTAGACCAACAGCTATTCTTATTAATCCATCACTAATACCAGCCATTTCTCTTTCTTCTTTAGTGTATGGTGAATGTGTCATTGATGCTGGATGTTGAATTAAAGTTTCAGCATCTCCAAGACTTACTGCTATTGTACAAAGCTCTGTACTGTTTATAACTTTCTTACCTTCTTCGATTCCACCTTTTACCTCAAAAGCTATTACAGCTCCTGGTAAAGACATTTGCTTTTTAGCTAATTCATATTGTGGGAAGCTTTCTAAACCTGGATAATATACTTTTTCCACTGCATTATGTCCTTCTAAAAATTTAGCTACTTTCATAGCATTTTCACAATGTTTTTCCATTCTTATTTCTAGAGTTTTCATACCTCTAATGATTAAAAATGCATCAAAAGGACTCAAGCTAGCTCCTGTCATATCCTTTACACCAAATAATCTAACATTTTTTATAAATTCTCCACTTCCAACTACAAAACCAGAAATTACATCTCCATGACCATTTAAGAATTTTGTTCCTGAATGAATTACTACATCAGCTCCAAATTCTAATGGTCTTTGAATATATGGAGTACAGAAAGTATTATCAACCATTACTATACAATCCTTATTTTGGTGAGCTATCTCACTTATAGCTTCTATATCTGCAACTTCAAGGTTTGGATTTGCTGGTGTTTCTAAATAAACTACCTTAGTATTTTCTCGCATAGCCTGTCTTACTTCTTCAAGATTGGTGGTATCTACAAAAGTTACCTCAACCCCATATCTGCTTATTCCATGATTCAAATAAGCATAGGTACATCCATAAAGAGTTTTTGCTGCTACCACATGGTCTCCAGCTTTTAACACTGTCCAAAATGCTGATGCAACAGCTCCAATGCCAGACGCTGTAGAAATTGCCGCCTCTGCACCTTCTAGCATTGCTAACTTATCTTCCAATTGAGTATTTGTTGGATTTCCAAGTCTTGAATATATATATCCACCTTCTTCAAGAGCAAATCGTCTACCACCTTGCTCTGCAGATTCGAAAGTAAAGGTTGCTGTTTGATGAATAGGAGTAGCTAAAGCACCAAATTGATCCTTAACGTGTCCACCATGAATTGCTCTAGTAGCAAAGCCCATTGTTTTTAAATTATTCCCCATTAATTTGACCTCCCAATATAAATTATTTTTACAATAATATATAGCAATTCTAGTGCCAAATTAAGGATAACTTAAGTGATACTTAGATCTAGGTGAATATAGTTTTAGACAAAGCTTTAATAACAAGGAAAGGAGAATCTCATTTATTTTTATAATATGCAACTCTTAATATTTATACTAATTTAGTGTAAATATATCTTTACTTATCAGAATTTTTTGTAAATGTTTTTTTACATCTGTAAATTAATTTTTACATACTTTAATACAAAAACACCTACATTTTTATATGGTACTTATTAATTTTATTCATTATTGTAGTATGAGAAACTTTAAGTACACTTGCAGCTTTTCTATAACTCTTATAATTATCTATAGTTTTTTTAATAATTTCTTTTTCACATTTCTCCATTATATCTTTTAATGGTAGCTGCAAATATTCATCAGATTTTTTATCTATAATCTCTTTAGGTCCATAGCTATAAATATCATTCTTAAAATTAATAAAAATATCCTCTGCAGTTAATATGTCACCTTTGCATAAATTCATTGCTCTTTCTATAACGTTTTGTAACTCTCTAACATTTCCAGGCCAATGATATTTCATTAACTCGCTAATGAAATCAACATCAGCGCCCTTTATATTTTTATTTAATTTATAATTTAACTTCTCTATAAAGAACTGTACAAACATCGGAATGTCCTCTAATCGTTCCTTTAATGTTGGAATATACATAGGAACTACATTTAATCTATAATATAAATCTTCTCTAAAAGTTTTATCCTTAATCATGTTCTCAAGATTCTTGTTAGTTGCAGCTATGATTCTTACATCTATGGATTCTTCTTTATTACTACCAATTTTTCTAATTTTCCCTTCTTGTATCACTCTTAATAACTTTGCTTGAATAAACATAGGCATTTCTCCTATTTCATCTAAAAATAAAGTTCCTCCACTAGCTTCTTTAATAATACCATCTTTTCCCCCTGTCGTTGCACCTGTAAAGCTTCCTGGCTCATATCCAAACAACTCACTCTCTAATAAGGTTTCTGGTAATGCTGCACAGTTAATAGCAATAAAATTCTTATTACACCTAGGGCTTATGTCATGTATTGCCTTTGCAAAGACTTCCTTACCCGTACCACTTTCACCTCTTAATAACACCGTTGAGTTACTCTTTCCAATAGTCAAAGTCATATTTTTAACTTGCTCTATTGCCTTGCTTGTACCAATTATGTTCTTGAATTCCCTATCCTCTATTGAATCTATTATGGCTTTTAACTTTTTTTCTTTCTGTTCATAATATAATAAATCCATTTCTTTAACTGAAATAATATCTTTAATATTACAAATCTCTTTCATTAGTTCCTTCTTTAACCCATCTTCCATGTCCTCAACCTTTACACATACCTTTTGAAAAAACACTTCCATAGAAATCAAGTTAATTTTCCTATTGTAAATTTTCTCTAATATCTCTACTGTAATTCCCAATCTATCTCTTGTAATTATCTCAAATCTAATCATACAAATCCCCCTTTTGTAAGAAAGTACTATGTTTAAAAGTGGCGTTACAAGACTTCTATTGTAACGCCACTTAAGCTATCCCTTAAAATATAAAACTTTATTTTACTTAGATTAATTCTAAATTATTAATATCTAATTTATAAATGACATCTTTTCGTTCCACTATAACATTGATTTTTTTCTTTACTTCTTCATTTTCTATTATCTTTGAAATAAGCTCTTTAGTTGGATTTATAGCATATGGATTTCCTACAGATTTAAACATAGTTAAATCCCCAGAAGTATCTCCATAAGCATAACTTTTACTTAAATCTATATCATATTTTTCTTTTAACTCCATTAAAGCATTTTCTTTACTTACAGAATCCCACATTGGTATAATTTCACCAGTATATTTTCCGTGGTCATTGGCTTTATAAATGGTACCCCTAAAATCGTCCATTTCATATTTCCCTGCCATCTCTCTTACAAGCTCTATGGGAGATCCAGAAATAGCAATTACAACATGACCTTGTTCCTTATGCCATTTAATTTTATCCCTAGAAAATGTATATACCCTATCACCTTTCTGATTAATCACATTTCTAGCTATATGTTCTATATGTTCTTTACTCAAACCCTTAGTTGCCTCAATATAAACGTCAATCATTTTAAGTAAATAGGTATCATAATCCCCTTGTCTAATATCCCACTTGGAAAAAGCTGGCCTAACTTCATTATACCATTTATCTTCTTCAACTAACTCATATTTTATTATTTTCTTAAAAACTTCTGTTATTAAACCTTCTCTATAGATAGTTCCATCTATATCAAAAAATGCTGCAATCTTTCCCATATAAAGCCCTCCTTAAATGACACTTCAACTCTACACTTTTGTTAGTAGATTTACTTCTTCAAATAAAAATAAGAAGAAGTTTCCATTATAATATTTTATCTACAATAACATATTTATGATTTAAAGTCCAGTATTCATAATAGGGTTCACTAATTTGGATTTTACTAATCTATTAAATAAATCCGTCATTTTCTATTATTATAATAATTAAATATTTTATACAAAACCTACATAATAAAAGGCACCCTTTTGTCAATGACATTTTATTAGGAATGCTTTTAAATTTCATCATCTAGTAACCATTTAATCAAAGAAAATCTCACATGTTTAGGAATTTTATTTTCATTTTTTGTTTTAGCTTCTTTTAGATTAGATAAATTCTCGACACTCTTAACATTCATTTGTTGTTTTAAATCTTCATTTTCTTTTTCTTTTTCATCTAATTTCTTTTCCATTAATATTTTTTCTTTATCCTTTTGTAACAGCATCTGCTCTAAACAACTATTTTTCTTTTTTAATACATCATTATCATACATATATATATTAATTTTCTCTTTTTCATTGTAAAATTTATATTTCAAATTTGATATTTGATTTTTTTCATACTGCATATCCTCTTTCAATGTTCTTAATTCTTCATAAGTCTCTTTAAGCTTTAATTCTAATTCTTCTTTTTCTCTTTTAAGTATTTTAACTTTTGAAAAATAATTTTTTAACTCCTCCTTTTTAAATGTAGAATTTTCAACCTTATGCTCTAGGTTTTTATTATTCTCTACTTCAGTATCTATTGAATTTTCTAAAAATTCCGGCAAAAACATTTGTTCCTGTCCATTAACATTCACTACATATATCTCATTAATAAAATAATTGTTTTGTTTATCTTCTATATTTTCTTGATAAAATACTTTCTTAGGCAATATCTTATCAAAATGCCTGTACACTTGAGGATTGCTAAAATTTTGTCCACAGTCTGCAGAAAAACATCCATAAAGCTTGTTATCGCAAATCCACAAAGCCCATAACACCCTATTATATAATATTAATGTGCAAGAATTAATATTTACATGTTGAAACAGTATAGTATTTTTTTGCAGCCCTGCTTCCTTATACTGGTAAATCACTCTATTAACATGATCATCTTGAGTAATAAACAGATAGTGCTTTATATTTTTTTCTACACAAAAAGTAAAATCTATGTATGGTAAGAGAGACATGTGTATAACTTCTTCCTTTCCCCATCGCCCTTCTACAACGTGGAAATTTCTAGAAATTAATTGATATACTCCAGCTACCATAGTGTTTAATAAGATTATATTAGATTCACACGCTTGGCAAGTACCATACGGAAACTTAGAGTAACATTCTAAATTAGCAATTATTTGCGGTTGAGTCCATAACGTTCCATTTTCAGCAAATTGATGAACTAATATTTCTGAATAAGTATGTTTATCTACTACGTTATATAGTAAATGAATATCCTTGGAGCAAAAAAAAGCTCTAATCCGTATAGGTGTAATTACATCATACTTCATATGGAGGAGAGTTTTATGCGTCCATTCTTTTCCTTCCAATGTAGATAAAATAAGATCGCCACAAATATCCTGACAGAAAACATGAATCTTCCCATTCCACTCCTCCAAAACATAAAAATATTCAAAACTATCTTTATAAATGCTTATCTTCTCTGACCACTCATGATTCATAAGTATTTGATAATATATGCCTTGGTTACTATCATAACAAAACTTTAGTAATCTTCCATCTTTCTGCTTAACCAAAAAACAATCATATTTTTCGTTAGTCATCTTTCTTCTCTCCTCTACAACCTTCACAGTCTCTACAAAATGGAATAAATACTATTTCTTCTACAATTACCTTTGTTGAAATCAAAACACTAACATCAAACTTCAAACTGTTGTTTATAATTACTGGAGTGCCTGTTAATTTAGCAAAAGAATTGATTACAAATTCTACTCCCTCTTGTTCTGCATATGCGGGTATATATAATGTCGCTTTTTGTGTTCCCTTAATTTTTCCTTCAACTATATATTTTTGTTCCCGTTCATCTTTGCATTCTATGTAATAGGGAATATAAAAATCATATTGTAGTATTGAGTATTTTTTTCGACTATCTATAATTTCTCTATTCTTTGTTTCTTTTACAATTTCACACTTTTTAAATACAATTTCTTCCACACTTATAATTTTTTCACCTTTTGAAGATACTTCATTTAATACCTGTGGAAAGATTATTTTTTCTTGATAGGTAGATATAACTTTTTTTGCTAATATAGTGGTTACATTTTCTTGTTTTTCTTCATCTTCACACTCTGCGAAAATAAAAGATTCTTCATCTACTTGAAATTTATTCTGAGTAACCACACCTATATCGTATGGAATACTATTATTCTGTACAAAAGTAAGAGTATCTAAAATAACATTATTAGAAATATCAATCCTTTCAAATACCCCTTTCCCATCATTACTTATACTAGTTACAAGTAATGTTTTTTTATCAGGAGATAATTTAATTCTTTGTAATTCTGGTAGAGTAGTTTTTATTGTTGCTATACTTTCTCTTTTTAAGATATCTATAACTTCAATTCTATGCAACCCACTATTTGCTACATATAAAAGAATCCCGGCCTGATCTAAAGATGTAATATCAGACCCTTTTGGGAAATCTATATATGAAATATCCCCATTTTCAAGATTCAATATAGAGACATTGCCCATATAATTTCCTTTATTAATTCCTTTATTACATATATAAATATATTTTTCATCTTCTCCAATAAGAATACAGCTAGGCGCAGTCCCAACATCTTTGTACACTTTTATCAATTGGAAGTCTGATGTATCATAAACATTTATTTCATTCTGAAAAATGTCCAGTACAAATAATTTCTTCTTCTCCTTGTCAAGTTCTAAACTATCTGCAGCCATAAACCCTTTTATGCAACCAAGCTTTTCACCAGATCTTAAGCTATAAATACATACTTCCTCAGTATCACAGACATAGATTTTCTGAGCTATGAAATCTACTTTTATATTACCATTGTTAGTAATATTCCATGTTCTATTTGAATCATATAAATCCTCAATAAGTGTAACTTTACTATTTCTATCACTAGCTATATACACATTGCTTTTTTCATCAACAATAATACTTAGAGGCCTTGGACCAACATCAATCTCTTTTATAATACTATAACTATCCCCATCAATTATAGATACCTTTCCTGTTCCTAAATGCGATATATAATAGATGATTTTCTCTCTTTTATTAAACATAGACTCGCCTTCACCTCCTCCTTTACTAATAAATCATATTGTGCCATCAGTAAATCTTTATATCATTATTCTAGGTCTATTATATAATTTATCTTAATATTCAATTTTCACTTTTCAGCCTATATAAGTGATTTTAATTATAAATTAATCCAAATAATAACTTAAAGAGTGATCGGTACTAAAACTATATAAAAACTATTTTTGATTCTATTTGAAGTTAGTTTCCGAGTTCACTCTTATACTAAAAAATATGCTTTATGCTTGCTTATTATGCAATATAAATATAAAAAAACTAACCAAGCAAATATTATTCAACTAATTCATAAGTTTGGCTTTTTCCTTCTTTAACAATCTTATACATACTAGTTGGGTAAATATTATTTCTTTGTAATTCTTTTTGTATAGCTTCCATATCTATTTCTTTAAATTTCACTGCTTGAGTACAACTAATATTAATTTTATTAGGAGCAGTAACAAGTTTTACCGCTATATTTTTTCTAACTAAACGCTCGTAAATATATAGCGCCCTGTGATGAGAAGTAAAGACCATGATATAATCGTAATCTTCTATTTTCATATTATCACCTCTATTTTGTGACGCCTTAATTTATACAGGCTCCTTACTTTATTGTATGCTTTAAAGCTGTAGAAGTGACTTTATACTCCATTTGTCCTTCTTCTTAGTAATCGTTCCATAATGGATTGATTCTTTTCTAATTCAAGTTCTTCACTCAATCTCCTTTTTTCTTCATTTATGATCTCACCTTGCTGTTTAATTATTACATTTTCTTCTTGGCATTCTTTCAATTTACTTTCTACCGCTACTTTAATCTTCCTTTCTTCTAGCAATTGTTGTTTTGTATATTCTAACTCTTTTTGAATACTTGTTGTAAGGAGTTCTTCTTCCAAAAACTTTTTTTTTGTTCCCTCTAACTCTTTTTGAATGTTCTTCTGCAATTTCAAGAATATATTACAGTTCTCATCTGACTTCCGCTTTTGTTCTAATATTCTAGCAATTTGTTCCTCATATTCATCTATAAATCTTTGATTTTTTTGTAATTGTAAATTTAATGCTATAATTTTCTTTTCTAAATTTTTCTTTTCTAAATTTACACTAGATAATTCAAGTTTTAAACTTTCAATTGATTCTCTTTCCTGAAGTGTTGCTCCTTTAACTTGATTTCCTTCTTTTTTTAATGAATCTTTCATACTTGTTATAATTTCACTTGGATTAAACAAATACAAATCCAATCCACTAGTTCCATAAATTTTTTTTACTTTAGTAGCACTATCCTTATCTATACCAATAAAACAATTATATCTTTCTACTGTAAGCTCATTACCTCTATCAAAATAAACTACGCTACTCCATTTTTTACCATCAAAGGCTGAATAGGAAATCTTCCCTTGTTCTAGCCAACAAACGTACAATTTATTACTTTTAGTAAATAATATAGGTTCTTTCAATTCTTTTCTACTTTCATGAACTCTGAATTCTTTTATACTTCCGATAATATCTATAGAAACATGATCAAGAAAATAAATAGAGTCTTCTCTAGATTTATTTAGTATATGAATTTCCTGTTGATCCATTAACACTTCAAACCCTATATCCTCTCCTTGAATGCCATAAAGTCTTCTTGCAATCGACCATCTGTGATTTTCAAAGTTACAATAGTTTAAAGATATCTCATCACCTTCATCTGAAATAAAAAATGCATAAATATTACCCTTTTTATTTACATGTACTGAATAATATTCTTTTAAATTAGGTATCAATATAATATCCTGTATTGTGGTAATTTTAGTTTCTTTTCCATTCCATATACAATGCATTAACACTCCATGGTCACTACCATCATTACCTACTAGTAAATAAAAGATGTGCATCTCATCTCCGATAATTTCTACTTTTAAGTTTTGTATTTCAAATTCTTCACTTTCCACTTGATATAGTAGCTTTCCCAACCATTGCGTATCTTTCATAGTACAGTATCTCAGTTCCCCTTTAGTATTACTGTATACCACATGTATTGTCTCATCTACACTAACATAAACATCGAATCCTAGCACCTCTACATCAATTAGAGTTTCTTTAGTCCATTTTCCTTCTCTGTACATAATTCTATAACATAACTCTTTATTGTCGTTTCGTGAAAACTTCCATATGTTATCTTTATAGTCACTATATATCCAAGGATATACACCATTCATACTCACTCCCCCTTTATAAAATTATATTTGAATAAAAACTTATTATGCACTTCTATATAACAAAAAATTATATTAACCTGACTTTTTAATATCACCACTTTAATATTCTGACATATGATGTATTGTAAGTATTAAATATATTTATATTTATCATAATTTTTCAAGAGGAGGAGAATTTATGTCCATTAACTTCAAGAAATTTGTGCCACGTCCTGGTCTTGTAAATAAACAAGGACGTTTACCTGATCCTTCAGAATTAGTTTGCATTGAAGTACCTAAGATTTTTGATCAATGCCTAATTAAAAGATGTCTCGTATACGGCGAAGGTCCAGACACAAATACAACAGATAGTCAATTAAGAAGCGATCCGCTCATTGATCCTAAGAGATATATTGGTAGTAGAGACTTCAATGTAGAGCTACTTTCCGTAGATAAGCTTCCGCTCAAAGGAAAACCTGGTTTTAAAAAAGTAGTTCTTAATTATGTGATTTCTTTCTATGCTGATTATATTGATTGCGATGGCGTAAACAAAAGTGAATTATATGAAATTAATAGGACAGATGTAATTGGAAAGTTCTACTGTCCTGATTCCATAGCTCAAATTTCAGCTAGTTTTGTACCTGTTCAACAGGCTGAAGATTTAGATTCTAACATTATAAAACTTGAAATGGTTGCTGAAGCTCTAGACGGTGAATTACTACAAGATCTAAATGGGGATGATGTTCTAGATATTACTTTAGGTTACTACATTGTTGTAAAATGTGAGCTTATTGTACAACTACTTATCCCAGCTTATGACTACTGTCCAGTTCCAAAAGAACCATGTGAAGAAGAACCTGACGAAGATCCATGTGAGAGATTTGATAGAGCCCCAATTCCTAAGTTCTATCCTGATCAAAACCTAGACCCATTATTCCCAGACTGTGACTGTGACGATAATGAAACTGTATTATCGGACTTGCTATAACTGAAGAATAATTAAGGGTTCTATATCTATATGAATAATGTACCTTCGGTAAAATTAGTAATTGTGAAAGGTGATAATATTTTTAAATATATTATTATATTTTTTTATAAATGCTTATCTATCATCACCTTTCTTCTACAAAAATCATATAATATAATAAAACACTTAACAAATAATTGCATACCTTAATTATTCATACAATTGATTTTATTAAAATTTATATAATTAGAGGGAGGATTCTATCTATGAATTCAATGTCAAAAGGTTATTATGATCCTTGCAGAAAAGAAATTAAAGAGGACAAACATTGTCCAACTATTATAAAATGTGGTACCCCTAGTTCTACTACAGTACCTGCAGCTACTGTAGCAGGTACAACTTTTACCGTTAGTTCTGTTACTTTAGATAATTCTTGCTTATGTAACCCAACAACTAAGCTAGAATTTGCAAGTAATCTTGTTGCTCCAGTTGCTTTTACAGGAACTATAAACTTTCAAGTATTTAAACTATGTAGAGGTCAATTTACCCCTGTTCCTGTTGGTCCTGCATGGACATTTGATTTAGTTGCACTACTTGCATCAGAAACATTCTCATTCTTTGTTTGTGATTGTGATTCTTGCTTTGATGATTGCTGTACCTATACTGTAGTTGCAACTGTTACTAGTGCAGTTACTGTTGGTACTCTTAATATCAACAATGCAACACTTGGAGCAATATCAACATGCGGTAGAAATAACTGTTGCTAAAAGTTAGGCATATATGAAAATAATTTGGTTTAGCTAATTTAAAGTTAAGGACATTTAATTATTGTCCTTAACTTTTTTATTGCAAGCGGTTTTATTGTGGAAGAAGATAGCCATGATAGCAAATACTCCCTCTATTCCATCTAACATTGGAAATCAAAACCTCTTGGGCATAGAATTACAAAATGACCTACATCTAGTTGATGTAGGCCATTGCATTTATACCTTTAAACTTCCGTCTACTCTTTACTAGCTATTATTTGCTTTGCTACTTCATTTGCTGAAATCATTCCACTCTGTAAGGCTCCTTGTTGTGATGCATGTTTTTGTGATATATGCTCTCCTGCAAAAAATACTCTATTCCCCATTTCTGGAATAGTTACAGCATAGGAAAACAGTGTTTTTTCCTGGGGCTTAGATAGTGCTCCTGCTCCCCATATATACTGTACATCAGACCAAATTAATGACTTATAGTCAATAAAATTCTCATTAATATAATGAGGAGGAAGTTCATGCATTTTTTCTAGATATCTTATAACGTCGTTAACTTGCAACTCAGGGTTTTCATTGCCTAATCTCACCGCTTCATGACACCAGCTGTAACTAGCAAGCAATGCACCTGGTTCTTCTGGACTTGCATCAGGCTTTAGCGTCCATTTCCCATATTTATTCGATACTGGTTTCGCATGATCTGATGGATAGTAAACTGAAGTTAGTGGGAGGTCAGTAAAAGATCTTCCGCCTACTATTTTTTTGGATGCATTCCCCATCTCCCAAAACCTTTCCTTAATATATAAATATACCTTTTGCGCTGTTTCATAGTTCATTTCATTTATTGCCTGCATCTTTGTCACCGTAAAAAGAGGATTAATCTCAACCCTCCTCAAGCTTGGAAAAGGCACGGCACATATAACATAATCATATTCCTCTAAATTCTCTTTACTTGTTCCACACTCTGTATATTTAAGAAGAATTTTATCACCTGAAGATGAACTATATATGCCATCAACTGGAGAGCCCATTTTTATATCTACATGACCTAATTTATCTTTATCTATACCTTTATATACATCTTCTATTTCTATATTATCACAAAGTGCTCCATATATCGAAAGCGGTAAGTTAATCATGCCATCGTTAATACGGTAAGTGCACTCAGAATCAGCAGTATAATATTGCTGTAGGATTTCAGTGAGACTTAGCTTAAAAAACTGCTGACTACCATCTAAATAGCCTAACATTGATATCGCATCTTCACTAAACTCTGCATTTTCATAGGCTCTTCTATAACTTAGTTTATCTATGTCCTCTATACTCTTTAAGTATTCGGGTTTAGTTTCAACTAACTCCTTTCTTGCTTCTGATGTAAGAGAATCTAGATATTTTTGATAAAATTTTCTATAAAGTTGCGAACGAACTTTGCTTCTATCACTGTCTGTTAAGTGAAATCTAGGATATATATTCCTTGATATATATTTCCCTTTAGGATCGTTCACAGCCTTTTCACCTCTTACATAAAACAGAGCATTAGTGTTATTATTTACAAATGGGCTTGTGTTAAGCTTAAAAAGATTGATATAATGCCAGGTAGTCTCATGAGATACTGGTATACTCATTGGTCCTAATTCACCATAATATCTTTTATTTCTATCAAAATAATATGTGTATACCCTACCCCCAATTCTCTGACTTGCTTCAAATAAAGTAATGTTGCATCCTATCTTTCTGAGTTCAAAGGCTGCAGCTAGCCCTGCCTCTCCCGCACCAATTATCGCTACCTTAATATCTTTAGCATACCCTGTTGGACAAATGTTTGTTATATCTTTAGGTGGACTCATTAAATCAATTATATTATTTAGATCATCTAATCTATTCTGCATCTTTAGTATATATTCAAGCATCGTGTATCTTTCACAATCAGAAGGATTGTCTATTTGATAAAGAGAGTTTGAATTATTACAAGCATTCATAACTTTCACATCCTAATGTTTTTTATTACATATATAATTATATATGTACTGTATCTTCCATTTCACATTATTTTAATTTATAAATCATCTTAATTGCTTCTACTAATTTTTCTATATCCTCAAAAGTATTAAAATATCCCGGACTCACTCTCACCGTACCAGCATACTCTGTACCAATTACGCCATGTATTAAAGGTGCACAATGGTAGCCTGTCCGTAAAGCAATTTCGTTTTCATTTAATTGTTCACCGACAATCGAAGCGTCAATTCCATCTATATTTAAAGAAATTACTGCACTTCTTTGTTTTTTAGAATCACTTCCATAGATTTTTACATAAGAAAGTTTTTTTATCTCTTCTAACAAATACCCTGTTAATTCTTCTTCACATTTTCGTATATTATCTATTCCAATTCTCTTAATAAATTTTATACCTTCACATAACCCAGCAATGCCTGGTGTATTTAGTGTTCCACTTTCAAATTGATCCGGAATAAAGTCTGGTTGGACCATAAAGTGTGAGTTACTTCCTGTTCCACCTTCCTTAAAATTCCTTAGTTTAATACCATCTCTTATAAATAATCCCCCTGTTCCTTGAGGCCCCAATAATCCTTTATGTCCCGGAAAAGCTAATAGGTCAATATGATTATTTTCTACATCAATGGGAATCACTCCCGCACTTTGAGATGCATCTACCATAAATATAATCCCATTTTCCTTTGAAAGCCTTCCGATACTTTCGATATCCTGAATAGTACCTAGTACATTAGAAGAATGATTGATAATGATCATTTTAGTGCTTCCCTTGATCTCCTTTTTAATATCCTTAAAATTTACATAACCTGCTTTATCTACACCCACCAGAGTGATTTCAACTCCACCTTCATTTAATGAATGAAGTGGCCTTAAAACAGAATTGTGTTCAATTACTGTACTAATAACATGATCCCCTCTTTTTAAAGCTCCTTTAATTGATATATTTAGGGCTTCTGTAGCATTACTGGTAAAAATCAAATTTAAAGGACTAGGTATATTAAATAATTCACATATACCTACCCTTGTTTCCATGATTTTCAAAGCTGATTTCACTGACATATCATGAGAGCCTCGTCCTGGATTAGCACAGTAATTTTTCATGCAATTTAGCATTTCTTCATAAACTACTGGTGGTTTTGGAAAGGACGTAGCTGCATTATCCAAATAAATCATATAAACCTCCTTTTCTAATCACAATTCAAATAAATATATGACTTATCATTAAAGTAAGAAATACCTATGATGAAATCTAAAGTCATAAAGCTCTTGCTTATTATATATTATATTCAAACGGTTAAAGTTTCGTGATTGCTCATGAAAATATAAAGAATATAATTATTTCTAATAATGAAATATATCAATTATTCGCTAACCTATATATAAACATAACAAAATCCCGGCATGGAAAATTCACACTCCGAGACTTTGTTAATATTAATATCAGTAATTTAATTATTTATATATCAAAATTATCTAAACTAATCGATTTATATATGACTAATCTTTAGCAACAATTATTTCTACCACATGTTGATATTGCTCCAAGTGTTGCGTTGTTAATATTAAGAGTACCAACAGTAACTGCACTAGTAACCGTTGCAACTACAGTATAGGTACAGCAGTCATCAAAGCAAGAATCACAGTCACAAACGAAGAATGAGAATGTTTGTGATGAAAGTAGTGCTACTAAATCAAATGTCCATGAAGGTCCAACAGGAACTGGCGTAATCTGACCTTTACAAAGTTTAAATACTTGAAAGTTTAGTGTTCCTGTAAAAGCAACTGGAGCAACAAGATTACTTGCGAATTCTAACTTAGTTGTTGGGTTACACAAGCAAGAATTATCTAAAGTAACAGAGCTAACAGTAAATGTTGTGCCTGCTACAGTAGCTACAGGGATTGTGGTTGCGCTAGGAGTACCACATTTTATAATAGTTGCGCAATGTTTGTCCTTTTTAATCTCCTTTTTGCAAGGGTCATGCTTGCAAGGATCATGTTTGCAAGGATTATAACAATCTTTTGACATTGAATTCATAAATAGAATCCTCCTTTTAATTAAATAAATTTTAATAAAATCAATTGTATGAGTAATTTAGTGTATTATCCTATTTATTAAGTGTTTTTATTATAATATATGAGTTTATTAGGAAAAAGGTGATGATAGATAGAAATTTATTAAAAAATATAGCAATACACTTAAAACTATCATTACCTTTCATAACTACTGATTTTAGTTAAGTTACATTCCTCATTTACCTGTAAAAACCTTAAGTATTCTTTTTATTATAATAAACTCTATAATTTTTACTAATCGTACTCTTCATCATTATCGTCACAGTCTGGGAATAATGGGTCTAAGTTTTGCTCTGGATAGAACTTAGGAACTGGAGCTCTATCAAATCTTTCACATGGGTCTTCAGGCTCTTCTTCACATAATTCTTTTGGAACTGGACAGTAGTCATAAGCCGGTATGAGTAATTGTACAATAAGCTCACATTTTACAACAATGTAATAACCCAAAGTAATATCTAGAACATCATCTCCATTTGGATCTTGTAGTAACTCACCATCAAGAGCTTCAGCAACCATTTCAAGTTTTATAATATTATAATCTAAATCTTGTGCTTGTTGAACAGGTACAAAACTAGCTGAAATTTGAGCTATTGAATCAGGACAGTAGAACTTCCCAATTACATCAGTTCTGTTAATTTCATATAATTCACTTTTAGTAATACCATTGCAATCAATATAATCAGCATAGAAAGAAATCATATAATTTAGAACTATTTTTTTGAATCCCCGCTTACCTTTAACTGGTATCTTATCTACAGATATCAGTGTTACATTGAAGTCTCTACTTCCAATATATCTCTTAGGATCAATAAGTGGATCGCTTCTTAATTCACAATCTGTTGTATTCGTGTCAGGACCTTCACCATATACAAGGCATCTTTTAATTAAGCATTGATCAAAAATCTTTGGTACTTCAATACAAACTAACTCTGAAGGATCAGGTAAACGTCCTTGCTTATTTACAAGACCTGGACGTGGTATGAATTTCTTAAAGTTAATGGACATAAATTCTCCTCCTTTTGAAAAACTGTAATAAAATTTAATCTATTTTATACTTTCAATACATCATATGCTAGAATAGAAAATTGGTGATGATTAAACCGTATATTATATTACATAAATAACCTAAATTAATAATGACTTATAAAAAAATATTATTATTTAGATTATAATATGGAATCTCTATGATAAAATATAATTATAAAACTAAGGAGAATAAAAATGGAAATAAATAATGTAATTAAAGAAAAACTTTCTATATTAGCAGAGCCTAAATATCAAAAATTTTCTAGTGGCTTATTACCTGGTATTCACAACATCCTAGGTGTTCGTTTACCTGAACTTCGAAAAATTGCTAAAAAACTTGCAAAAGATGATTGGCAAGGTTATTTGCAAAATGCATCAGATGACAGTTTTGAAGAGATTATGCTTCAAGGGATGACCATTGGTTATGTAAAATCTGAGCTTTCTGATATATTGCCATACATCACAAGCTTTGTTAGTAAAATTGATAATTGGTCCGTATGCGATAGCTTTTGTAGTGGATTAAAACTTCCTAAACAATATCCAAAGGAAATGTGGGAATACTTGATGCCCTATATTCTAGATACCCATGAGTATCATATACGTTTTGGAGTAGTCATGCTTCTTTTCTATTATATAGATGATAATCATATTGATGAAATATTAAAGCTATTGGATGGCATTAAACATTCGGGTTATTATGTTAAAATGTCAGTGGCTTGGGCCATATCTATCTGTTATATAAAATTTCCAGAGAAAACAATAAAATTTCTTAAAAATAATACTTTGGATGATATGACCTATAACAAAGCTTTACAAAAAATTACTGAATCATTACAAATAGATAAGGATACTAAATGCGTAATGAGAAATATGAAACGAAAATAAACAGAGTTCTTTGCTTCAGAGGGAGTTTTTACTCCCTCTGAAGCTTTAGAAATCGTTATCCAGGGACGTAGCAGCTCTTTACTCCCCCACTTTGAAGAAGATGGGAAAATTAGAGCTGGTAGTCATCGGATAAATCAAAAAAGTGCCCTCTAACAGTTCATAAACTGCTACAGGGCACTTTTAAACAACTTCTTCATGTTAAGGGTTTCTGTGATGCGTTCCTCTGATTGTGCACATTTAAAATTTATCTATCATTTATATCTTTATTAATTGGTCTTCTCATAGATAATAACATTGGTGTAAAATACTTTTTCCAAAACTTATTACCATATAGATTTGCTGTTTCAAAATCAACATGAATATATGGTACATTAAAATCTTTGCAATAATCATTGACGATTTTCAATAGCTCAATACCTATTTTTTTATTTCTATATTCTAATTTTATATAAGCACCAATTTCGTCGATTAAACCACATTTTTTTATAGACATATCTATAAAGTTATTGTTATCAGCAATACTTAAATTAATAAATCCCACCGGAATATCTTCGTGCCATGCAATAAACACATTTCTTTTTAATATTATTTCTTCAATCTCTTCTTTAGTAAACCTGTCTCTCTTAAGAAATAATGGTGCAGACGCATAATATTCATTGGATTCTTCTACAAGCTCATATAAAACATTAGCATTTTCCATGGTAGCTTTTCTAATATCACACATAGATTTTTCACCAGACTCAATATTACAATCATTAAATGCATCTATCAAATATGACCCATATCCTAAATCAAACAATATGTTTTTTAAATTTATATCATTAAAAAATATTGTCCACATATGATTAAAAATATTTTTATTAATCCATTCCTGTGATATACTTTTATATAATTTTAAATATACACTTTCTTTGTATTCTTCAATAGCAGAATGTCCTATTGCTGGACAAAACACTGTATTCTCTCCATTGAAAGGAAATTCATCATATGCCAAGAATCCAACTACCCTGTTGTCTAACTTTGCTACAACTGCACTTTGATTTTTAATTCTTTCAACAAGAAACTTTTCTAATAATTCTGTATCTTGTTTCCAATGTAATGGAAATTCACTATTATCACAATATAGTTCAAATTGTCTAACCCATATCTTTTTCGCCTTATTTATATCTGAGTCTTCCATATTGGTTACTTCTATCTCTCTAATCATTTTTTTATCTCCTTTTCTATTTTGGTATTGTTTATATCATTTTGAAACTTCCTTCTATAATCATCTATATGCTGTCCAGCTTTTTCATTTTTTCTCTTTCTCATCTCTCTTGCTACAATACTTTTATTAAGATTATTTGCCACTGCGGCCTCTGAGAAAGAGTACCCCTCTTCTACCATGTCTAGTGCTCTTTTAAGTTCCGCATCTGTATATTTTCTATTCATATATAGCCTCCACATTATTTTTTCCTTAAAAATGGACATAAAGATACCGCAGACAATCAACCCTTTGTACTTGGCTACTATCTACGGCTACAAAAAACACGACCTTCCTGTCGCGTTACTTATCCTTTATAGGCAGTATTATGAAAGGTTAACTACTCCCGCAAAAATGCAACACAAATAATAGACTATGTCTAAAGTTACATTTAAGCCCATTTTAAGTTTTATACTAAAATCACCCTTTTACTTGTATTCATTAAAAACATCTCCTTTCATAAAATATTATTAGTAAATAACTGTTTACCTTGATAATTATACTTTTTTATGAATATTTTGTCAATTGCAAAATAACAACTAAAGATGTAATCAAAGTAACACCCTTATTCTATATTAACGTTGTTGCATATATAAGGTATTGGGATAGAATCCAAGTTTCTTATAAAACCCTATGGTAGTTTCATTCTCTTGTGATACCGTTACCCCAATTACTTTGCAATTATTTTCTTTCAACCACTCCATATGCTTAATTACAAGTTTCTTACCAATGCCACTTCCTCTATTATGCGCATCAACGTGAAGTGAATCAATTTCTCCTTTTCCATCAATTATCGTTGATATACAATATCCAATATATCCATCATCACTTTTGGCAACAGTAATTTTTATTGTCTGGCTCTCAAAATCTTTGATTCTCTCCTCAAAGCTAATAAACCTATAGGATTCCTTAAAGTATTCTGAAGTATTTTCATGATACTGTCTGTTTTTTTCCCATAAGTTCTTGATAACTTCAACCTCATCATAA
Source organism: Clostridium sp. UBA871 (assembly GCF_002295255.1). Lineage (NCBI taxonomy): Bacteria > Bacillati > Bacillota > Clostridia > Eubacteriales > Clostridiaceae > Clostridium > Clostridium sp. UBA871. The sequence goes on from NZ_DBFV01000007.1 coordinate 259,462, forward strand.
GAAATATCAAAAATTTCATTCATATTTATCGCTTCCTTTCAATAGTCTTAATATAAGCATATCAATGTTCCAAATATATACAAGCAATTATGGAGCCGGTCCCCAGAATGTCCCTTGAATATTTCTTTACTTATGTAGACAAGTAGTCCTTTATATTGAGCTGCTGTCTACAGATATACCAAAACACGCCCCTCCTAATTATACTTTTTATGAATACGTCTAAACATTGAAATAACAACTAAAGATCCAATCAAATATAAATACTTACATTTTTCTTGTGATATAATAAATATATACAAAAATAAAGTAACATCTGTTAATATAAATTATTAGAGTGACTGTATAAAATTTAAGAATATAATTCCTTTAACCATACTAATTTAAAATAAGGAGTGACTTTATAAATGTATAAAAATGATAAAAACAGCCTTACAAGCAGTAGCTTCTATATTTAAAGGGAAAAGTGCTATAGAAAGTAGTATTGATGAAAACAGTGATGATATTACTATTGCAGAAGACCAGCTACTGGAAATAATGATTAGAAAATATATAATTGAAGGTGAAATCAATAAAGCTGAAAATATGCTGTTTGAAGCTATCAATTCTCATAAATCCCCTAGAAACTTAGAACTAGCACTATTCTTTTATGAAGAAATAAGTAAATGGACTGAAGATAAACTCATCAGTTGTAATTTCTCAAAAATAGAAATATTAGAAGGTTTAAATACTGTAAAAAGAATATATAAAAGAAGTTAATAATCAAAACTTCTAAATAAGATTTACAAAATCAGAGAATATACACTAAATTTTTGGACATACGTACCCTCTCATCAATCAAAATGAGAGTAGATAAATTTGTGTTTACACAAACTTATCTACTCTCCCTTTTTATCTATTTAACTTAATTCATCTATTATTTTCTTAGCTTCTTTATTGTTAGGATTCAACTCAAAAGATTTCTTATAACTCGCTAAAGCTTGCTTCTTATTACCTTGACATAAGTACATTTCTACTAAACTATCCTAAAGGTTAGCTGATCCTGGAAATATTTTTATTGATAAATTGAGCACATCTATTGCCTCTTTAATTCTTTTTCTCTCCAACAAGTTATAAGCAATAGCGTTAAATTCATCCTCATACACAAGATATTTTTCAATGGAATTTTCCTTTATTGTATAATACTCCTGTAATGCAATTTCAGAATTATTATTAAACATTGTTCTTACTATATGACTAGCAAGTGATCTTTTTATATATTCAACTTCTTCTCCTAAAAGTATATCTAAAATACTCTCGCATAAAACTTTAGTTCCAATATAATCTGAATTAATCATAACAACAACTGCAATACCTCTCTCTGGTAATATTATTAAATTGCTTCTAAATCCTGTATCCATACCACTGTGAGATCTCACTTTATTTTCTTTATATTCTCCCAAAAACCATGCCAATCCAATTTCCGAAGTATAACCACCCCAACCTGTTAAGGCATATTTTCTCCAAAGTTCTAAATAACTATGGGCTTCTAATATTTTATTTCCTTTAAATTTTCCGACCTTCATATTAGCAATAGCGTAGTTGCACATTTCAACTACATTAGAATACAACGTAGAGCTTGGACCATGTGCACGATTATAAGGAAAAACTTCACTAACCGTGGCACCATAGCCATTCTTGATATCTAAGACATGAGGACTTGTAAGTAGCTCCTTTGAAACTAAAGGTTTGAAAAAATTGCTTTCTTTCATTTGTACAACATTGAGAATATTTTCTTTCATATATTTCTCAAAAGACATACCTGAAACTTTTTCAATAACATTTCCCAAAATCTCATAAGCAATATTACTATAGGCAAATTTTTCTCCTGGCTTCCACATAAGTTCTCTTCCACTAATGCTTCTAACGTACCTCTCTAAAGCATCTTCATTATATTGAGGCTTATTCCATTCATAATCCTCTTCATCTGGCATACCTGATACATGAGTTAACAATTGCCTTATAGTTATTTTTTTATATCTATCTCCAAAAATTATAATTTTTACACTAACTTGTGAACTTCCTCTTCTGTTAGCATTCGATACTGGCCTTTTTCAAGGGTTTCATCTAAGGTTAACTCCCCAATAGAAATCCTCTTTAAATATACCACATAACAACCAACTGCCTTTAACATACGCTTAACTTGATGTTTACGTCCCTCAGAAATTGTAAGATATCCACAGACAATAGGCTGATTATAATGTTTTGATTCTATATTATAGAACTTTCCAATATCAGTTTCCTGTTCTAACTCTTCATAGTTCCCACATTTCACCACTTCAATTTTAGCAGGCTTTGTTAATGCTTCACCTTCTCCAATGGAAATTCCATTCTCTAATCTATCTCTATCTTCGTCATCTAATGAACCCAATGCCCAAAAGAAATATTTCTTTTCGACATGCCCTTCCGGACACATTAATTGATGATCAAAATCACCATCGTTGGTAAAAAGCAATAATCCTTCTGTATCTTTATCTAATCTTCCAACATGAAATATCCCCTTTATATTATCCTCATGAAAAAAATCAAAGACTGTTTTATTATCAGCATCCTTTCTTGCAGTAATACATCCTGTAGGTTTATGAAACATATAATACACCTTTTCTCTATAATCAACTACTTTATCAAGATACTCAATGATATCGGTACTCTCCTTAATTTCCATTGCAGGCTCTGTTATCACTTCCCCATTTACTTTAACCTTACCTTCTTTAATATAATCCCTACTCTTTTTACGTGTCTCAACGAATGACCCTGCTAAAAATTTATCTAATCTCATATTTACCCTCTTCTTTTCATCAGTAAAATAATTTTAGTTCTCTTATCCTAAGTAAAATAGTAACTATAATAATATATACTACTTTCATCTATGAGTAAAGATGTTCATTTATTAATAAGGTAGTATTTTGATACAGATAATATAAACATAAACAGATTTCTAACCTTCAGAGGGAGTTTTTTACTCCCTCTGAAGGTTAGAAATCGTTATCCAGGGTCGTAACCGCTCTTTACTCCCACTTTGAAGAAGATGGGAGTATTAGAGCGGGTAGTCATCGGATAAAAATGGACTAAGGTAATAATAAATCATGTCTTAATCCATTATTTTAAATAAACATGCCTTATCAAAACATTTTTCTTCCATTTAATAGGAATTAAATTGTGGTATTCAATTACAATACAAACTAATGAATATTTATCTATTCTTAAAAACAGGCCCAAAACCTCTCTTAGTAGATTTTAGGCCTGTTTAATATTATCAAGTAATAAAAGCTTTTACACTTATATTCATTTAGCAATGTTACACTTTTATATTTATATTATTTAATAATTATAGTGCTGCAATTTTTACCTGTTGTTCTTGTAGGACTTTTAGTGTTAAATTCACTACTATTTTTTCTGTGAATCCAGTAAATATTTGTTCTGCAGGAACTATGCAACTTATAGTTGGATTTATATGAATATCAACCTCAGCAATATCTGCTCTTACTAATTCAGTAAAAGGTTTTTCATTAAAGAATTCTGTAGAGAAAAAACTCTGACCACAAGGATTATGTCCAATTACGGGATCTGAACAAGCATTGCAACCTTGAAGTTTATCTGTAAAAAATTCTAATTCACTCTGAATGTCATTTTCAATAAAAATCGGTTCTCTAATAAAATTAATTCTTGTTGTAAAATTGAAAGGAACTTCAACTGTGCAACATCTTATATCTCCACAAACATTTGGACTTTCAATTATACTACAAGTTTTGGTTGCATACTCAATATTTTTTCTTATAAACCCCTCTATAAATAGTATTCCAGTATCAGGTGCACACTCTTGAAAAAATGGAATAATACGAGATTGAGTTAAAAATACATTTTTTTTAATTCGTTTAATTTCCATAGCTGGTTGGTCTAATGTGATAGTAGCTTCAACAGGAATTGTTATGTTTATCTCTGCTAATACAACTGGAATCTTAACAAATACAGGTCCAGATTTAATAACAACAGGTGTTACAGGGATTTGTTTAGTTAATGATTGTACTTTAGACGTAATAGTTGCACAAGGATCTGCTACACATTCATAATCACTTGTATTTTTTGGGCTATCATTCATTATAAGATTTCCTCCTTATCTATCTAATTGTTAGTGTAAAGTTTTTTACACTAATTCTTTTTTAAAACTATATATATATCAATGCCCCCTTTTTTTCTGTTATAATTGAATCGCAAAGCCAATCAAAACATCCAAAGGAAAAACATTGCTATGGATTCATGATATAAAGATATCTCATGCTTCCGATGAAGCTTATATTAAGTATTGTAATGCTTGATAAAGATAATATTTCTCTTAAAAACAGACCCAAAACCTCTCTTAGTAAGCTTTAGGTCTGCAATATATCATTTAAATAAGATTAATTTTTCAATTTAATTCCTGCATGTTGCTTGTGTTGCTTCTGTTGCTGTAATTTCTACCTGTTGTTCTTGTAATACTTTTAGTGTTAAATTTACTACTACTTTTTCTGTAAGTTGAGTAAATACTTGCTCTGTAGGAACTGCGCAATTTATAGTTGGATTTGTGTGAATATCAACTTCAGCAATATCCGCTCTTACTAATTCAGTAAAAGGTTTTTCGTTAAAGAACTCTGTAAAGAAGGAGCTCTGATCGCAAGGATTACGTCCAATTACTCTATCTGAACAAGCATCGCAACCTTGAAGTTTATCTGTAAAAAATTCTAATTCACTCGGAATGCTATTTTCAATAAAAATTGGTGGTCTAAGGAAAGCAATTCTTGTTGTGAAATTAAAAGGTACTTCAACTGTACAATGTCTTATATCTCCACAAACATTTGGAGTTCCAGCTGTCCTACAAGTTTTAGTTGCATACTCAATATTCTTTCTTATAAAACCTGCTATAAATAGTATTCCAGTATTAAATTGATCATCTTGAGAAAATGGAATAATACGGGATTGAGTTAAATATACATTCTTTCTAATTCGTTTAATTTCTATAGCTGGTTGGTCTAGTGTGATAGTAGCTTCAACCGGAATGGTTATATTTACTTCTGCTAACACAACTGGAATCTTAACAAATGCAGGTCCAGGTGCAATAACAATCGGAGTTACAGGAAGTTGTTCAGTTAGTGATTGTACTTGGGTAGTAACAGTTGCACAAGAATCTGTTGCACAAGAGTTTCCTACACATCTATTGTTATTTGCATTTATTTTATTGTCATTCATAATAACATTTCCCCCATTTTTATCTAATTAAACTATAGTTAGTGAGACCTTATACTACATAATATAAGAATTTCTACTTTTTGTTCATATATAAATAAAAAAGTTTCTTTTATTTAGTAAATTCAATCATAAGCCTGTTGAAGAAACTTTAGAGTATCTAAAATAAATAAACAATATCCTCTTTTAAAATTTATTTGCATAAACTCAACCCTTAAAATAAATAAAAAACTAGGTTTCCCTAGTCTTTTATTTATATTTGTTTCAATTCATATACCTTTAGATTTATATCATAAATTAAATACTATTTTAAGTTAAATTGAGCTTTCATTTCTAGTTTTCCATCTGAAAAAGTAAAGTTAGCGTTTGAGCCATCTTTATTTATCCATGCATAGATTATAGCTTCCATATCCATAATTTTTGTTTGAGAAAGTATTTGTCCCTCACCTAATATACCTTTAACTTCATCATATGTCATTCCTTCTTTAACCTGATTATACTTGTCTAATGTTATTTTTGCATCCATACTTTCTAATCCAGCTTGAGCCTTTGCCGTAACTTCATCATTTTGCATGGTAATGGTCAAATTACTTATACCAGAACCATTCCAAGAATATAGATTGGTTTTAATCCCAGCTACCTCAGATGAACTTTCTTCTTTTCCATCTCCAAGTATATTTTTGACCTCATCATATTTAGCACCCATATTTATTTTCAAAAAATTCTCATAGGTAACTTTTGTGTCTGTTTTCTTTTCCTCTATAGGTTTTTCCTCTGTAACCGTTGGCGGATTACTTGCTGCATCATTTTGTATCTCTACAGTTTTAGAGCTACATCCTACTAATCCTAAAATTAATAATCCACCAGTTATCATTGATAGTATTTTTCTCATCATTTCTCCCCCTTATTAGTTAAATCCTTTATAATTGTATAACAATATAGTTTTTTTTACAATCGCTTACATATAATAATTAAGACTTATATAGATGAAAAAAAGATTAGATTCCTCTAATCTCCATATAACTGAATGATAACATTAATCTTATTCCTCTTTATCACCAAATATACTTATATTTCTCAAAATAATAGATATCTTGGTGTTTTATTTGCATATTCATTATATTCCTTTTTAAATACTTCTTCCATATGATTTTCTTCTTGAAGTATTTGTAGATGTATACCAACTACAACTAATAAACCTACAATTACGATAATAAGATTTGCATAGGTAATTGCAGCTCCAATAAACATCAAGTCCATTCCAACAAAGGCTGGATTCCTACTGAATCTATAAAGTCCTGAAATTATAAGTGATGTTCTTGTTGATTTATCTATACCAGCTCTCCAAGAAGTTTTCATGAAAACCATAGCCAATATAAAGAGTGAAACTCCTATTAATGTAATAACCACTCCAATAATGCTTACTGTAAAGCCTTTCCCAAGTCCAACAAACCACTTTTCTGTAAATGATGGAAATAAAGCACTAATAGTCCAAATCCCAATCCCTGCAAAAGTCATTGCTTTTAGAAACCTTTCAATAATAAGACTTTCTTTACTTTTAGTACCTTTACCAAAAACATTAGCTTTAATGTTGTTTTTCTTTGATAATATTATTAGTTTACCCATATATGAAATACCAAATATACATAGTAATGCAAATGAAACTATCTCTATTAACCCCATAATTATTCCCACCTTTAAAATTACTCTTTACTAATATTACTCATATGAATACTTATTCATATGTTCATATAAATATTATATTATCACTTATAATTTGTGTCAATAGACTTTAGCAAAAATTTCTAATATAAAGGTAAACACACTGTACAGCAATAGTCAAAAATATATATCACATTATCAAGGTAAGAGTTATAATTATTGTAAATCTTATGCTGATTTTTACTTGCTCCCCCTAATTGGAATAATCCGAATAATTCTATCATCACCTATATTAGGATTACCTCTTCCATCTCTATTACTTGTTGTTAGGTAAATCGATCCATCTTTCCCCTGAATAATCTCACGTAAGCGCCCATATCTATTCTTCAACCATGAATCTACGCTATTTACTTTCGTTCCTTTTCCATTCAATGAAATAGTAAGTAGTTGTTCGCCACGTAAAGTAGCAACTAGTAATTTCCCTTGCAACGCTCCTTGTTCTACAAAGGCTATACCAGAAGGCGCCCACGTTTCTTCTTCACTGTGTATTAATGGCTTTTGCACTATAACTTCCTTAGAGTCTTCATTTCCTTGAACCAGAGGCCATCCATAATTAGCTCCTGGCTGTATAATATTTATTTCATCATGAGCGGTCTGCCCATGCTCAGAGGCATACAATATATTTCTTGAATTCCAGGTTAAACCCTGAGGATTTCTATGACCTAAGCTATAAACAGGTGAATTTACATTTGGATTATCTTCAGGAATACTACCGTCTAATTCTATTCGCAGTATTTTCCCTGCTGTACTTGTGATATTTTGTGCCAATGCAGAATTACCTGCATCCCCCGTTGTAATATACAATTTTCCATCCGGCCCTATCTTTATCCTACCTCCATTATGAATCCGCCCACCAGGAATTTTATCAATAAGCACTCTGTCAATAGATGCCTTGTTATTATTTTCAATCAATCTCACAACACGATTGTGAAGTTGATTACCTTCTGCATATGAATGCATAACATATATATAATGGTTTTGAGAATAATTTGGATCTAATACAATTCCCATCAATCCCCCTTCCCCTTGGCTTACAAAGGGTGCACTAAATCTAATCAGTGGTTGTGGAAGAAGTTTGCCATCTTCAATAATTCTAACTGCTCCAGACCGCTCTGTAAAATATAATTTACCTTCATTGCTTATATCTATGGCCCAAGGTACATATAAATTTTCAGCAATAACTTCAACTTCATAGGGAAGTTCTCTTGAAATACCGCTCTTTGCTTTCCCTCTAGAGGCGTTATCTCCACGTAATATCATATTAGATAAAACATTGTAAATCTTTCTTTTCATGCTGCTATCCTCCAAACTTAAATAAATCATATATCAATGCACACTTTATTTATATTATTAAGTATTCATGTTAATGTTCCATTTTTACATAAATAAAAAGAACCCTATTTCTAGAGTTCTTCCTTTAATCATTTCAATATGATGTATTTAAAAATTACATTGCTCTTGATGGAAATACAGCATCTATTACACCAATTACTAAAGCTGCTAATATTGCGCCTAGAAGAGATACCCTCATATTTGGCACTAAAAATTGTGCTACATATATTATTACAGCTGCAATAATAAAACCTTTTATTCCTTTTCCAAAAGGTGATGCATCAACTCCCATGAATGCTTCTACGAAATAGTCTAATACAGTTATTACAACTGCTGCAATTAGATATGACCATAATCCATAAATACTAAATCCTGGAGTTAAAAATGATGTTATACCTAAAATAATTGCAACTAATATCAATCTTCCTGCCCATCTTAAAATACTATTTCCACTAGAACCTTCTTTTCTTACCTCATTATTATCTGGCATAAGAATTCCTCCTTTAATAGAAATTTTAATTTCTTAAAGGTATTATGCCCATAAATTCCAAAAATATAATCTCCTATATACATATTAAATTATTATACTTTTTATATTATCTATTTTCTTCAACTACCTTCTTATAGGCTTTTGTTTCTACAAAAATTTCATCTTTTAGTGGATTAAGTTTATTTTTATGAATCTTATTAAACTGATAAATTACTAATGCTACATTTGCTATTAAAGATAATAAACTTAAAATAAAAAATGCTTTTGGATTATGTGTAGTAGCTACAGGTGCTATACGATCTGCAAAGGAAGGTACTGTCATAACAAACATAATCCATAGGGCAAGTGTCTGTGCACGATGCTGTAGCCATGCTCCTTTTTTGATAAAGAAAGCAGGTATGGTGCAAGAAAGTAACAGTGCCAAACCACAATAAAATGAATGATCTGCTATACAATTATATGTATAGGCAAAATTCCACAAATCATATGCTATAATCCAAGGCCATATCATATCAGGCCATATCATATCCTTTGTTTTATCTTTAGAAATAAAAATACCAACCCATCCGCAAATGGCAATAATGTTTAGTAATCCAGCTATACCATTCATGATATTCCATGATCCTGACATTACCCAAAGATTGTCTACATATGCTCCGTTCCATGCACCATATGTAAAGCATTGAAAATCACGAATAGCTGCTTCGAGAATATTAATTGCCAAAATAAGTGGTGGAAAGCATAATACCCACTTTTTTTTAGCAAGTGATGGAATATAGCGAATAGCCATAAATCCAAGGCACCCTGCCAGTGCTGAGTAAGTTTTTACCCAGTTAAACCAAGTACCTGTTCCATATTCATTTCCTGGAGCTGCAGTTGTTGGCCAAACAAAAATAGTTAAACCTATAGGAACAATTAAAAAAAGTATAATTCCGCCCCATTTTGTTGAACGACCAAGCTCATTAAAAGCCATTAAGGCAAAAAGAATAAAAAGCCAAATAGCCCAACCTGTAAAATTGGTTGACTCATAAAAAAAACCCATAATATTCCCCCCTAAAAATAATATTTGACATAATTCTATTATGTCTCTTTATAACAAGCAAAGATATGTAAATATTTAAAGTTTAAATATCTTTATCTGTTATCTTAGTAATTATATTACATATTGACTCTTTGGTCAAATATTTAAAACGCCCCAAAACCCCCATGAACAGCACAACTATTTATATAGTTTTATATTTATATAGTTTCCTATATAACTATTTTCCTGTTTAAATATTTATATAGACATATAGTTTTATATACTCCTATTTCTCTATAAATCTAGGTTTATATTTCCCTATGATAATATAAATGCTCAACACTATTGCTCATAACTATTTCCCATTTTCCTTCTATATGCTCAATTTTGTGCATTCCAGTAGTAGATGTTTTAGATAGTTTAGGTGACTTATTTGTCCACTTTATATTATTTAATATATAGTATAAAACATTTATTACTCCACCATGAGTAAGAATCATTACATCATCTTCTTCCATTCCTGTTGAAATATTGTTGCAAAGTTCTAGAAAAGTACTTTGTATTCTCTTGTAAAACTCACTAGGGCTTTCCCCATTTGGATATCTCTCACTCATGTCTAGTGTATTAAAAAAGAGTCCAGGATATTTTATTAATGCATCCTTGTTATCCATTCCTGCCAGAACTCCATTATTTATTTCTCTCCAATCACTACAATACTTCACTGGTATATTTAATTTACTTTCAATCTCCTTAGCTGTTTCAACAGCTCGTCTTAAATCACTGCTTATAATTTTATTAATGCTGTACTTTTCTTTATTATCACTTAAATAATTTGCTAATAATTGGGCTTGTTCCATGCCCTCCTCTATTAAACCCAAATCACTCCATCCACCTCTATAATTTTCATTGTCCATACCATGTCTAACTATGTATATAGCCAATTTACCACTCACTCCTTCCTAGTAACCGAATAAACTATAACTACCATTTACCCTAAAATACTATTACTTTAATCGAATATAGAGCCTATTATTACAATTACATACTTTTATAATAAATTTATAGTTACAATTTGTAAACTATTTTATTTATTATAATATAATCCTTATCCAGGTATGTAATAACTCTTCACTCCCTCTTTAAATTAGATGGAAGTATTAGAGATGATATCAACCGTATAAAAATATATAAAAAAGTACCTATAAGCTAAACACTTTTGTGTATCTAGCCTATAAGTACTTTTATTCCATTAGTATTTTTATAATGAACTTTATAGAATTTTAAATTTTACCTTTTGCTTTTGTTTCTACTTTTTTTGCTGCTATTAAGAAAATTACCATTGCTACAATTGCACTTACAATTCCTATTGGATATGAAATACTTTGAGAAAGCTTAAAGCCTTCTGGTGCAATTAAAATGTAAGATGTACATACTGCTGTCATAAATGTTGCTGGTATAGTAGCAATCCAGTGTTTTTTACCTTTAGTAACTAAGTACATGCCTGATGTCCATAATACTATTGTAGCTAAAGTTTGGTTAGACCATCCAAAATATCTCCATACTATTCCAAAATCCATCTTAGTTAATATAAAGCCTACTACAAATAAAGGAATACTAATTATAAATCTATTTTTAATAGGTCCTTGATCAAGTTTAAATGAATCAGCTATAGTTAATCTTGCACTTCTAAATGCTGTATCCCCAGAAGTTATAGGACATGCTACAACTCCAAGTATAGCTAGTAATCCACCTACTCTTCCAAGTAAGCTTCCGCAAATTTCGTTTACTACCCAAGCTGCTGTATGACCTTCCATTGCCATAGTAGCATTTAACTCTGCTACTCCACCAAAGAAACTCATTGCTGCTGCAGCCCAAATTAAAGCAACTACACCTTCTGCTATCATTGAACCATAGAATATTTTTCTACCTTGCTTTTCACTAGTTATACATCTTGCCATTAAAGGTGATTGTGTCGCATGGAACCCTGAAATAGCTCCACAAGCAATAGTTATAAATAGCATTGGAAATATTGGGTTTCTATCTGGATTTGAATGCATATTAATCAAATTAGCCGGTATTATTTCTGGTATATCAAATCCACCAAAAATTAATGCACCACCAACACCAATTGCCATAACTAATAAACAAATTCCAAAAATAGGGTATATCTTTCCAATAAGCTTGTCTATAGGAACCATTGTTGCAATTATATAATATGCAAATATAATATATATTAATAATGTAATGTTTAATCCTGTTAATCCTTTTAATATACTTGCTGGTCCAGTTACAAATACAACTCCTACAAGAACTAAAAGTATTACTGAGAATACTCTCATAAAGTTTTTGAAGCCTTTTCCAAGGTATTGACCTACAACTTCAGGAATACTTGTCCCATCATGCCTTACTGAAAGCATACCAGAAAAATAATCGTGAACTCCACCTGCAAATATACATCCAAAGACAATCCACAAAAATGCTGATGGACCCCACATTGCACCTGCAATTGCACCAAAAATAGGTCCTAAACCTGCTATGTTAAGAAATTGAATTAAGAAAATTTTGTATGCAGGCATTTTAACAAAGTCTACACCATCCTCTAGCCTTACAGCAGGAGTTTGAATTTTTTCATCTGCTCCAAAAGCCTTTTCCACAATTGCACCATAAATAAAATAACCTATAATAAGAGCAATAATCGCTAAAATAAATGATACCATTTGGACCCCTCCTAATTAATTATTTGTTAACAAAATTATAATATGTTTTTTAGGAGTTTATACGGTTTCATACATGAAAAAACAAAAAAAGCACATCAAGTGCTTTTATATGCCCATTATATGCTTAAACTCACCTATATTATTTCTACTTACGGGTATATCAACTTTCTCACCTTGTAATTTTAACATAAAGGTGTTGTTAAACCACGGAACTATCTCTGTAATTTTATCAGTATTAATAATATATGATCTATGACTTCTATAAAAGAGTTCTTTGGGAAGTTTTTTATAAAATTCTGAAATACTACAGTTTACATTATATTGTACTCCATTAATATAAATTAAAGTTTCTCGTTCCTTTGCTTCACAATAGGAAATATCTACTATATTTTTTACAATCATCTTATTATCTTTCCAAAGGGTTATTTTATTATTTATACTCTTTTTATCTGAAAGTTTATCAATTTTCTTTAATGTACTAACTATTCGTTCTTCTGAATAAGGCTTTAATATGTAGTCATAAGCTTGAATTTCAAAGGCATCTACAGCATAATCTTTATGGGCAGTAATAAAAATTACAAGGGATTGCTTTGGAAAATGATTAATAATTTTACATAATGCAATGCCATCTAGTTTTGGCATATTAATATCTAGGAAAATAATATCTGGTTTATTTTCTTCAATATATTCTAAAGCCTTAATAGAATCATCAAATTCATTCACTATTTTTATATTACTGAAATTGTTTATAAAATATTTTAGCTCTTCTCTTGAAGGAGATTCATCATCAACAATAATACAATTCATACCATCACTCCCTTATTTTACTTACATTGAAACTGATTCTAGTACCGCTTTTCAATGTTTCTATCTTTAATCCTTCACCATAAATATATTTTAATCTATTATGAACATTTGATATGCCTATTTTATTTTCTTCCATTTTATCTTCATAGACTTTTTCTATAATATCTTTTGAAATTCCAATTCCATCATCTTCAATAATTATCATAATGTTGTCCTTGGAAACTTTTTGAACTTCAATTGTCACTGTCCCTTCACCTTTACCTTTTAAAATACCATGTTTTATGGAATTTTCAACTATTGGCTGAATGATAAGACTTGGGATTTTAACATCTAAATCATCTTCAATATTATAAACTACATGAAGTTTCTCCCCAAATCTTGCTTTTTCTATTTCTACATATGCTTTAACCTGCTCTAGTTCCTTATAAATATCTACATGGTTTTCCCCTATATCTAAATTATACCTTAAGTAGGTAGATAAATTAATAATTAGCTCTCTTGCTTTATTAGGATTAAATCTAATAAAGGAAATTATTGTATTTAGTGCGTTAAATAGAAAGTGAGGATTTATTTGGGATTGCAATGCCTTTATTTCAGCCTTATTTGCCATATTTTTCAGTTCTCCAAGCTTACTTATTTCTAGCTGGGTAGAAATAATTTGGGATAAGCCTACAGCCAAATTTATATTTCTAAAGGAAATGGCATTATCAGTGCAATAATATATTTTTAATGTACCTATTACTTCATCTCCTTCTTTTAAAGGAGCAATAATTGCAGATTTTAAACTACAATTTAAATTAGGACACTCTATCTGATTTGCATTTGTTAGAGAAAGTAAATTTCCTCCTTTAATAACCTTTTTTGTAGCCTCTGTTATAATATTTTGACCCTTTATGTGGTGGTCAGCTCCTACTCCTACGTGAGCTAATATATTCTCTTTATTTGTTATAGATACTGCATCTGCATTAATTGATTCCCTTATTATTCCGCATATCTGTTCTAAGGAATTTTCATTCATTTCTCTAAAATACGGTAAGGTTTTATTTGCAATCTCCAAAGCGATTTGTGCTTGTTTTGCTGCAATTTCTTCCTTTTCTTTAAGTATTTTTTGAATTATCAATATTAGAATTGCAATTCCAATAGCATTAGCAAAACTCATAGGAAAATATATGCTCTTTACAATGGTTAAGGCATTGCTAAAGGGATGTGCCATTGTAAGTATTAGAATCATTTCTAAAATTTCAATTAAAAGTCCTCCAAATAACCCGTAAAACCACTTGTTATTTTCATTTGATTTACTATATATTAAACCCGCAACTATTCCCGAAATTATAGTAGTTATTGTGCATGGTATTGATGTAATACCTCCAATGTCTACAAGCAATCTATGAACTCCAGCTATAATACCTGCCATTGTCCCTACAAAAGGTCCGCATAGTATTCCCCCAGTCATTACACCAATAATTCTTGTATTAGCAATGGCTCCATTAACCTCTGTTCCTGTGTAGGTTCCCAAAATTCCAAAGGCTCCAAAAATTATTGAAAGCACAATTAGATCTTTCTTTTTAAATTTATCCTTTTGTACTATTTTCTTAAAGCTCCCTAGTCTTGAAACAAAGAAAGCAATAAGGATTATATACCCTAAATTATTCGTAAGATTTCTTAGTAATTCAACCATTAAAATTAACTCCATTTCACTAAATGCATATTTTAAAAACATATATCGAATATTTTACCAGTTGTTTTTATATCTAAATAAGTTTCTATAAATATTATATATAAAATTCTAAAATATATAAACAAAGTTATTAATACTTGTTGTGTCAAATAAGAATGAGCACCCCTAAGAGTGCTCATTCTTAACTTAATAAATTATAATATAATTAATCTATTATAATAATTCAAAAGTTCCTTTTAAATCATCATATATCTTCTTATAAATCTCATAATATCTTTTATATACTAGGGAATTTTCTTCTTTTGGAAATTGTACACTATTTTCAGAAATTGCTATGCTACAAGCTTCATCTATATCCTTATATACGCCAGTTCCAACTCCTGCTAGTAATGCTACCCCTAAGGCTGGCCCTTCTGAAGACTTATTTGTAGATACTTTGCAGTTAAACATATCTGCTAATATTTGACGCCATAGTTCACTTTTTCCGCCTCCACCTGACACCATCACATTAGTAGGATTCATTCCTGTGTCTTTAATGATTTCCATGCAATCTAAAAGTGAATAGGATACTCCTTCAATTACAGCTCTTAGCATTTCATTTTTTGTATGAGCAGCTGAAAGTCCAAAGAATACACCCTTTGCCTTAGGATTTAAATGTGGTGTGCGCTCTCCCATGAGATATGGAAGATATATTACTCCCCTTGAACCTGCAGTCACTTTTTCTGCTTCTTTAGTCATAAGTACATATGGATTAATTCCCATACCTTTTGCTAATTCAATTTCATTAGTACAAAAATTATCCCTAAACCATTTTAAAGAAAGTCCTGCACCTTGGGTTACTCCCATCATATGCCATGCACCTGGCACTGCATGACAAAAGGTGTGTACTCTTCCTTTCTCATCAATTATAGGTTCATCTAAATGAGCAAATACTACTCCTGAAGTACCTATAGTCGAAGATATTTGTCCGCTTTTTATAATACCATTTCCTATTGCACCAGCTGCCTGATCTCCTGCTCCCCCAACTACTGGTGTATTCTCTTTAAGACCAGTAACCTCCGCTGCTTTTTTATGAACTTTTCCACTGACTACAATTGATTCATGTACATCTCCTAAATACTCTATAGGAATATCTAAAGCATTAAGGACTTCCTTAGACCAGCACCTATTTTTAATATCTAAAAGCTGCATTCCTGAAGCATCAGATACCTCCGTAGCAAATTCACCTGTAAGCATATATCTTATATAGTCCTTAGGCAATAATATTTTCCTACATTTTTCATATATTTCAGGCTCATTATTTCTAACCCAAAGTATTTTAGATGCTGTAAATCCTGTTAGAGCAGGATTTGCTGTAATATCTATTAATCTTTTTTCTCCAACTTTTTCTGTAATCTCAACACATTCCTTAGCTGTACGTTGATCACACCAAATAATAGATTTTCTTAATACATTTCCATCTCCATCTAACATAACTAAACCGTGCATTTGTCCAGATAAGCCAATACCACTAATGGATTCCGGATTTATATTACTATCTTTTATAACTTGATTAATTGTTATACATACTGCATTCCACCAATCTTGTGGGTCTTGTTCTGCCCAACCAATCTCTGGCTGATATAATGGATATTCTGCTGTAGAAGAGGAAATAGGATTTCCTCCCCTATCAAATAGCACTGTTTTAGTACCTGAAGTTCCAATATCTATGCCTAATAAGTACTTCATCTTCTAGCCACTCCAATCAAAATTATTAAAGCTTAATAACTGCCTTTACTACATCATTCTTATTTTCTATAACATAGTCAAAGGCTTCCTTTGTGTCACTAAAATCAAATTCATGGGTAACTATTCCATTAACATCAATTTTCCCATCAGAAATTGCTCCTATAGCTGCTGGATATATGTTTCTATATCTAAATACACTTTTTATTTCAACCTCTTTAGTCATTATTTGCATGAAATCGAACTCAATTATATCCTTTGGCGCAAGTCCTACTAATACAATAGCTCCACCTCTTTTTATTAAGTAAGGTGTCTGCTTTATTGTATGCTCAGATCCTGCTGTTTCAATAACCACATTAGCACCAGCATTGTTTGTAATCTCATTTATTACAGCTAGTACATCTTGATTTTTTGCATTTATAACTTTAGTTGCACCTAATTTTAGGGCATAATCTAATCTCTTATCTATAACATCTACAACAATAACATTTGTAGCACCATATGCCTTACAAGCTAATAAAGTTACTAAACCTATACATCCTGCACCTAAAACTACAACCGTATCCCCTAATTTTACATTTCCTTGTGATACGGCATGTAATCCTACTGCTAAAGGTTCGACTAAAGCACCCTCCTTAGTTGATACATTGTCTGGTAGTTTAAAACACATACTTTCTGGATATGTTATATAATTCATTAAAGAACCATGATATGGCGGTGTTGCTAAAAACTCAACCTCTGGGCATAGATTATATTTACCACTTTTACAAAATTCACATTGACCACAAGTTTGACCTGGTTCTAAAGCAACTCTATCTCCAACTTTTAAATTCTTAACTCCAGGGCCTACTTGAACTATTTCTCCAGCACATTCATGACCTAAAATAAAATCTCCATCTACTATGAAGTCTCCTATTCTACCATGCTCATAATAATGTACATCTGAACCACATATTCCTACATATTCTAATTTTATAAGTACTTCTTTATCCTTTGGAGCTGAAACCTCAATATCTCTTGTTTCCATATTATGAGTTCCACACATATATACTGCCTTGTTTATCATCTTTATTCCTCCTAAATTAAGTTCAATTATAGACCTTGCACAAAACTGTACAAGGTCTACATTTTTTATTAGTCTATATTACCTGCTTTTTTATGAATTTCTATAAACTCATCAGCGTTATCCTTTGTGATTAATGGACAATCTACCATTATAGTATCACGCTCTACTTTACCAGTCATAACATCATATGTTAGCTTAACAGCTTTTTCTGCAAGCTCGTAAGCACTTTGAAGAGTAGTTGATGTCATTTCACCATTTTTTATAGCTAAACAAGCTTCTGCTGTTCCATCAACACCATATGATAATATATTTGTCTTTCCTGCTGCTTTAGCTGCTTCAAGAGCTCCTACACACATGTTATCATTCATAGATATTATTGCATCAATTTCTCCATGAGTTTGAATCCAGTCTTCCATTAATCTCATCGCTTCATCTTTATTCCAATTTGCAATTTGCTCATCTAAGATTTTAACGTCTGGTCTCTTTGCAAAGAATTCTTTTTCCCATCCTTCACGTCTCTTATCAGAGTGCATATTACCTGCTGGTCCCATAAGAACTACAACTTTTCCATTTTGAGGAACTTGCTCTAAAGCAAGTTTTGCATTTTTAGCAGCTTGATCTACTGGGTCTGCATCTACTGCAGCTGCTCTATCATTATCATTAATACGGTTGTTTACTGTAATAACCTTAACACCTTTATCCATAGCTGCCATAGCTGGTGCTACTTGTGCTTCAGAATCAAATGGTTGAAGAAGAATTGCATCATATTTCTTTGTAACCGCATTCTCAATATGAGATGCTATAACTTCATTCTTGCTATCTCCATCAAATATATCTACCTGTACATCCTTATAGTTTGCAGCTACTTCATCCTTTACTGCATTTGCAAGCCATGCAGCAAAAGAATCTCCTTGTGCCCTTGCAATATATGCAACTTTATAAGTCTTTTCACCTTCTACAGCTGGTTCCTCCTTTGAAGTATTAGTACATCCCACAGTAAGTGATAATGCTAGTAACGATGACATGGCTAAAGCTAATATTTTCTTTGTTTTCATATCATTTTCTCCCCCTAATTATATTATTTTTATTATATTTTGATTTTTACTTAACTTGATTTAGTTTAAACAGAACTTCCTTTGGTTTTCACTAGGGTTTTGTCTTTTGTTTTATCAGTAATACTACCTAGCTTTTTACTTTCTCTTTTGTTCTTAGATTTTATATCGTAAATTACTGCAAATGCAATAATTACTCCCTTTACTACTTGTTGCATATAAGATTGTATTCCTACTAGGTTCATTATATTGTTTAAGAATCCCATAATGAATGCTCCTGCAAGGGTTCCACCTGCAGTTCCTATTCCCCCAGTAAAGCTTGTTCCACCAATTATTGCAGCAGTCATTCCTTCAAATTCTGCTCCTATACCAGCATTAGGAAGTCCAGCATTAACACGAGACATAAATAACACACCTGCGATTCCAACAAATATACCATTTATAAGATAAGCCTTCATCTTAGTTTTATTTACGTCTATTCCTGAAGCTCTTGAAGCCTCTTCACTACCACCTACAGCATAAACACATCTACCCAGCTTTGTATGTTTTAGGATGTACCAAGTTAAAAGAGTAATTCCAGTCATGAATATTACAGGAATAGGAATAAATCCTATAGAGTTTTGTCCTAGTACAATAAAATCTCCTATTTGATAAATATTTTGACCATTTGTAAATAATAAGGCTGCTCCTCTTGCTACAGTTTGCATAGCTAATGTGGCAATAAATGGAGGTGCTTTAAACTTAGTTACCATTATCCCATTGATAAAGTTACAAATAACACCTACAAGCACTCCAACTAGCACTGCTATTTCCAAAGAACCTGTTGCCTTAAAGGCTGCAACAGAAAGCAGACCTGATAAAGCCAGAACTGAACCTGCTGATAAATCTATAAGTCCACATATAATTAAAATTGTTTCACCAAAAGCAATAATAGTGGTTATTGATATTTGTCTTGATATATTAGTTAAGTTTTCTCCTGATAAAAATACAGGACTGATTAAAGAACATGCCATAAACATAGCAAGTAATACAACGTAAATACTATATTTACTTGAGGTTTTTGACCATTTATGTCTAATATCTATCATCTTCATCCTTCTATTCCCCCCTTGTAGCTAACTTCATAATAGCTTCTTGTGTAGCCTTTTCTCTATCTATTTCTCCAGTAATTTTTCCAGATGCCATAACATAGATTCTATCGCACATACCTATGAGCTCTGGTAATTCAGAACTTATTATTATTACTGCTCTATTTTCTTTTGCAAGTTCTGTAATAAGTTTATATATTTCGTACTTTGCTCCTACATCGATTCCCCTTGTTGGCTCATCAAGTATAAGAACATCTGGATTTCTAAGCATCCACTTTGCAAATATTACCTTCTGTTGATTTCCTCCACTTAGAGAATCAATAGAGGTTTCTAAATTAGGACATTTTACCTTCATTCTTTCACATATATTTGATACACTACTAATCTCTTTTTTACTATGTAGATGACCCTTATAAAAGAATTTTTCTAAATTAGATATGGATACATTTTCAGTTATACTTCTAATTCCTACTATTCCATATCTCTTACGATCTTCTGATAGCATAACTATTCCATTGTTAATACTATCTTTTACATTTTTTATTTTTACTTCCTTACCCTTAACTTTAATCTCACCTGATAGGTATGGGTCTAGTCCAAATATTGTTCTAGCCACTTCACTTCTACCTGCTCCCATAAGACCTGCAAAACCTACAATTTCTCCTCTTTTTACATGGAAATTGATATCCTCAAAATGTTTTCCATCAGTTAGTTCTTTAACCTCTAACATGGTTTCTCCGATTTTAATATCTTCCTTAGGATATGCATTGGTAATTTTACGGCCTACCATAAGAGAAATAACCTTGTCTATATCTAACTCACTAGCTGGCTTAGTATCAATAACAACCCCATCTCTTATAACTGTTATCTCATCAGCTATTTTAAAGATTTCTTCCATCTTATGAGATATGTATATTATACTTACACCCTTACTTTTTAATTCAGCAATCTTATCAAAGAGAATTCCTACCTCTTTTCTAGTAATTGCAGATGTAGGTTCATCCATGATAATAACCTGTGAATTATAAGACATAGCCTTTAGTATCTCTAGCATTTGTATATCTGATACTGTAAGATCTTTAAATTGTGTTGTTGGCGAATAGGGTAAATTTTCTTGTTTTAAAAGTTCTTCTGTATCTTTTCTAATCTTCTTCCAATTAATTTTTCCTAATTTATTTACAGGCTCTCTTCCTAAAAATATACTTTCTTCAATAGTAATCTCAGGTATATAATTTAGCTCTTGAAATATCATAGATATACCATGCTTACGAGCTTCAATAGGATTCTGTATCTTAACTTCTTTTCCATCTATATGAATACTTCCACCATCAGGCTGATATATACCATTTATTATCTTCATAAGTGTAGACTTACCAGCTCCATTTTCTCCACAAAGCACATGAACCGTTCCCTTTTTAACAGAAAAACTTACATTTGCTAAGGCAGTTACTCCTGGGAAAAATTTCTGTATACCTTTTAATTCCAGCTTTGGTATATTGCTCTCCACCTTTATCCCCCCTTGTAAACTTTTAATTTCATTCTATGGCATAATTATAATAAAAAAATAATTAACCTATAATGGAAAATAACCTTAGTTTTGTGCAAATTATTCTCGCCTAATTTTTCACAAAGTTCTTTGTGTAATATATTAATATTTTTGTGTAATATATTAATATATTTGTGCAACATAATTATATATATTTCTACATTTTTTTCATTAATCTTAATTTTATATAAAAAAAATACTACTTAACATAGTTAAATAGTATTAATGTGCTACACTTTATCTATTTTTATATGGTATCTTTATATTGACCTACAGTTAATCCTGTTACTTTTTTAAAAGTCTTATAAAAATACTGTTGATCTGTAAATCCGACCCTTTGATAGATAACTTTCATGCTATCTTCACCTTTATTAATCATTTCCTTCGCTTTTTCTATACGCAGATTAATAATATACGAAGAAATATTTATTCCTGTCTCTTTTTTAAATAAAAATGATAGGTATTGTTTAGATAGATTAATATGAGTAGCGATATCTTCTAGGGTAACTTTACTTGAATAATTTTTTTCAATGTACTCCACAACTTTATTTATAATATATTTAGAATTCTGATCATCCCTTATTCTTAGAACTAACTGACATATCTCCTCTAAAAATTTACACATTAGTTTTGATATAAACATAATTCTTGTAGAATCCATAATTTTATTGTAATACCCCTGATATAAGGTATCATAATCATTACCTTGAAAATATTCTTCATACTTTTCTAATATACTAACAATAATATTACAATACATAAGCTTACATGTTAACTCTGATATTTTACAACCATTTATTTTCTTCTCTATACTCTCTATATGACTTTTTCCACCCTCTAGATTTCCTTCTTCTATAAAGTTTATAAGAATACTCTTAGATTGTTTTTCGAACTTCAGCATATTTATATCCTTCAATTCTTTATTTTCTCTAGTTTCTACTACAGAACCCAAAGGCAAATAGAATATATCTTTTGTTCTTTCTATATATTCCTTAAAACAATTTGGAAATTCTCTAAGCTCACTAAACATAGGTGTATATATTACATCTAGCTTAATATTAAAATATTGCATTACAGTGATCTTTATATATTTAATTACCTCTTGTACTTCACCATATTTAATATCTTCCTTGGATATAAAATATATAAGTCCATCCTCCTGTTCCTTCAGAACACATTGTATTTTTTCTTTAGAAAATATCCACGTTATAAGCTCTATCATAGCATTTTTCACATTTTCATTTTCTCTTTCTTTAATGGATGTAATAATATCATTAGTTTCAGGGAAGAAACCTAAAATAGAATATTTTCCTCCATAAATATTAAAGTCTATCTGTTTAAACCCCTCAAAATCTACTTCATCAAAGGAACTTGAACCATCTATAAGATATTCTATAAGCTGACTTTTACCCTTCATTAAGGTTTCACTAGCCTTATCCTTACCTAGTGCATCCTTATCCATATTATCTAAATTTCTTTTTACCTCTAGCATGGTACTTATAAGTTCCTCATCCTCTACCTCTGATTTAAGAATATAATTATTAGCTCCACATTTTAGAGCTTGTCTTACATTTGTAAAATCATCATAGCAAGTTAATACCAGTATTTGAGTTAAGCTATCTTCTTTTCTTACTTCTTCAGTTAACCATAAACCATCCTTCTTAGGCATTTTTATATCTGTTATAATTACATCTGGGTTATATAGCTTATACATCTCATAGGCCTTTTCACCATTTGGAGCCTCACCTATAACTGTAAAGCCTATGCTATTCCAATCTATTGTGGATTTTAATCCTACTCTTACAAGAACCTCATCATCTACAATTAAAACCTTATAAACTTTCATCACCCTCTTTATCTACTAAAAAGTCACCAGTAGGTTTCCTCATTATACTCCTAGGAATCGTCACCTTAACATATGTACCTATTTCACTTCTATTTCCTATCTTAATCCCATATTCTTCACCACAATAAAGCTTTATTCTTTCATTAACATTGTTTAATCCAACTTTACTAAATTTATTTACATCCTTTTCTTTAGTAAAGATTTTTTCTAAATCCTCTTCACTGATGCCAGGTCCATTATCTTCTACAAGAATAATTAAGTTTTCACCTTCTATACATGCTTCTATAGATATTTCCAATGGTTCCTCTTCTTCATCTTCCCTAATTCCATATATCAAAGAATTCTCTACAATAGGCTGTAAAATTAATTTCGGTATTGAGCAATTAAGGCAGTCTTCATGAATATTATAAATAATGTTAACTTTTTCATTGAATCTTAGATTTTGTATTTTAATATAATTCTTAACGTAATCTACCTCATCTTCTAGAGTAATCATTTCCTTTCCTAAGTTTATACTTACCCTTAGAAGTTTTATCAGTGAAGTTACTGCATTACTTACAGATTTATCTCCTTGTATCTTTGCCATCCACTTTATAGTATTTAGTGTATTATACAGGAAGTGTGGATTAATCTGAGCATGCAATGTCTCAAGTTCTAACTCTTTTTTTATTCTTTCTTCTTCTACTAGCTTATCAACAACTTCATTCATCTTCCCTATCATATTATTAAAGCTGTTTCCAAGTTCCCCTAACTCGTCAATTCTATCTATATTTATGCGCACATGTAAATCTCCATCTTCAGCCTTCTTCATCATATTTCTCATACTCACCATGGGTTTTGAAATTTGAGACGAAAAGAATAAACAAATTATTATAGTTATAACTACATAAATTATTACACCTATTAACATATATCGTTGCATATTTGTAATTTCTTTGTATAGATAATCTTTAGTTACTATTTTTACAATCTTCCAATCTGTTGATGTAATATTAGAGTATATACATACCTTTTCAACATTATCATCAGTAAACTCTATTGAACCCATATCTATTTTAGATGATAGAACTTCTTTTGCATAATTTTTTTCTTCTATATTCTTTCCTATAATTTCTTTATTAGGATGACTAATTATTTGACCCTTTTCATTACAAATAAATAATTCACTATTCTCCTCTGTAATTAGACTTTTATAAGAATCCTCTAATATGGTTTCATCTACATCAATAAATATTGTTCCCATATCCTTTAAGCTATTTAAGTCTATTATCTTTCTTCCTAAAGAAAAATAGTTCTTAGGAATTTCTCCCGACAATATCTTAACTCTAACAGGAATTGTATCAAACCAAACTAACTCACCATGAGTCATATTGATATTATTAATATCAATTCCCTGTTTAACATAGGTTTTGCTAGCCCCTACATTATAAATATTATGTTTAGTTGTAAGGTATATACTTTCCACCTCTTCATTTGTAGTACAAAAATTTCTCAGTATATTATTTAATTCCTCATGACTTTTAGTTGATGAGCCTTTCAAGCTTTCAATAAAATCTCTATTGGTAACAACCATGTCTGACAGGTCAGCAATGCTATCAATTATAAAATCAATATTGCTTCCTGCCTCATATACAGATTGTTTTGCAGATTCACTATACTTTGTAGTAATAATTGATTTCATTACATTGTTATAAATAATATATATAAATCCAATAGGTATAAATATTAATAGAATAAAAATAACTAGCAATTTATTTCTAAAGCTCTTTCTAATCCATGAAGTTCTCATTTTATCCCCGCTCTTCATTGTAGTAAACTCAACTCTTTTAAAATTTTATCTGCTACTACCTTAGGATCTAAATCATTCTTAACCATATCTCTTACATTATTAATAATAATTTGCTCTACAAAATAGAAATTACTAATCTTAGATCTAAAATATACATTATCCTCTTTCCAGACCTCTAGTAGTGCAGGTAAGTGGTTTAAATTACTTATTTCATTTGTATTACTTTTTACATTTTCTATAATGTCTTGTACATCCTTGCTATTATATACAGATTTTCTTGGTGGCATGCTTCCACCTTCTGGTTCCCATAAAACCATACTTTGAGTCTGAGGTGCAGTAGCCCAAACTATAAATAACCAGGCAGCTTTCTTTTCAATTTCTGAAGCATTACTATTAATTCCTATTCCTGCTCCTCCATATATATTGGCACTTCTCACATTTCCATAGGGCAAGATGCTATAACCAACCTTACCTGCCACTTTAGATAAATTAGGATTTTCTACTACAGCTCCATTTTCATCCCAGTTTGCCATCATTGCAATTTCACCATTCTTAAAAGCTTCCGCAGTATCAGTCCAATTCCAATTAATACTATCTGGTTCACCCACTTCTACCATCTGCTTGTACATACTTAATCCATCTTCAAGGTTATGATTTTTAACTGAAACCATTTTGGGTTTTTCTACTCCTAATGTATTAACATAGGGATCATCAAAATAATCCCCTCCATAGGATTCAAGGACATTAGAAAAATCGCAATATACTGAATTATGTAATTGAGCCATTTGTGCACTTCCATATTTAACTTCCTCATCTGGAACATTTTCATCAATCCATTTTGAAACAATACAATACCTTTCCCAAGTAAAATCTTTCTGTCCTGGAGTCCAATCAAATCCATTTTCAGCCATAAACTGTTCTCTATACTTTTCGAAAATATCCTTTCTATAGAAGAAAATCATAGTTGTAGTATCAAAAGGTATAGCACATAACTTAGTTTTATCTCCAAAGTAGGATAAAATATTTACCTGATCATCAAAGAAATCCTCCATACCACCTGGTATATGAGGCATTTTAGGATCATTATTATATAAATTTAAATCCTCTAGATTGTTATGAAACCTGTTAAGAGTTTGATATGGGTCTACATAAACAAGTTGAAACTTTGCTCTTTCAGATATAAAATCATTATTTATCTTATTTATCATTGTACTATAGTCCATTGGTCTAATGTTTACTCTAATACCAGTTTTTTCAGTAAAATTTCTACACTCCCTAGAAAGAATATTAGCATTTATATTATTTTCTACTACAAAATTAAGGGTAGTACCTTGAAATTCCCTCCATTGAAATCCCTCTGGTGTTTCTATATTGGGTAATTCATTATCCCATGGATAAAAAGGCGCTTTAATTTTATTACTAATTAATTCATCATCTTTAGACTTA
This sequence comes from Clostridium sp. UBA871, assembly GCF_002295255.1. Taxonomy (NCBI): domain Bacteria; kingdom Bacillati; phylum Bacillota; class Clostridia; order Eubacteriales; family Clostridiaceae; genus Clostridium; species Clostridium sp. UBA871. The sequence goes on from NZ_DBFV01000007.1 coordinate 286,043, forward strand.
GCCATTATTATATTTTCGCTATAAGTAGTTAAACAAAGCATCATTACAGCCATAATTACAATGAAAATATAAATTCTTTTATTTCTAATAATAATCACCTTCCTCCTTTGTTTTTATATAAAATACTATTCCATTTAGCTACATTATACATAATAATTCTACATATTTAAATGATTAAATCACTATTTTTTCATTAAAATGCTACTCTATTAAAAAATAGAAAAAAAGAACCCTCATAATGAGAGTTCTCCAATGAACTTATTTTTCTTTTAATGCTTCTGATAATAATTCTTCAATCTTGTTTACTGGTATACCATTTCTGAATTTAACATCCATTCCACAAACTACAGCATAAAATCTAGCATATACCTGTTGAATTTCTTCAACTTCTGGTGAATCTGTTCGATATGAAAAATATAAATTAGTCAATTCAATGGCAACATCATATTCATTCCTTTGTATTGGTGTTGATTTCAACTTCATGTCTTCTTCCATCTTAATCACCCCCTAATAATATTTTACATTAAATACCATCGAAATGCAACAAAGGATAATAAGCCAGTTTGTAGATAATAAATTTCAAGGTAATGTTTATAAAAGTTAAAGCCGCTACTTAAAAACTTAAATAACGGCTGTTTATTAAATATCAGAATTATATTACTGCAACCTATGATGTGGAATAAATCACTAAATAAAATTTAAAACTTATTCACTTTACATATGTCTATGATTATCATTTTAAAAGTGCATTAGCTATTAATTTATCCAATTTACGGATATCTACTCCCTTTTGTAGATTTACTTTGATTTGACCTGCTCTAGTCCATAATTCAACTTCTGCACTAAGATCAAAAAGCTTCCCTGCATTTTCAGTAGACCACATGTTAATAGAAGAATATGGTAAAGAATACACCTCTACTTTCTTGCCAGTAAGCCCTTGTGCATCTCTTACAATTAATCTTTTATTAGTAAAAATTGCACTATCTCGGAATGTTTTATAAGCAGCAATTGCTACTTCTCCTTCAACCAATAAATCATTAACATCATTTGGAATTGGGCATTCAGATACTAGTGTCCATGTTAATATACCTTGTGTTTCTGCCATTTTATTTACCTCCTATAGTAAATCTTTGTCTCTATTTACTATTCTGCATCTATGTAGAAAAACCTTCCTCAATAAATGATTTTTTTCAAGCTTTTGTAAAAGTATTAGATCCACTTCATTTATTGATGATATTAATATACATAGCTATAATAACCTCTATAACTTATGATACTAATATTTAATCGATATTCTTTTCAATTAAAAACAAAAATGCGATAACTTAAATACTAAGATATCGCATTTTACTTTTTAGTTTCATACTCTAGTAATAATAGTAACCCCTTGCCATTTTACTCTCTGCAAGCAGTTTAGATGCACCTGTCCTTTCCCACTCTTCCACCTGTTCAATAGCTTCCTGAGGAGTTTTTCCCAAACCGACAAGGACACCTGATAGGATAAATTCTTGATATAAATGTTCAGGATTAATCCCTTCTCTCGCTTCTGCTAAAGCACGAGTTACTAATGGAGTTATATACCTTACCCAGTCATCTGGCGTAAATTTAGAAGTATCCTGCATTGAACGTCTATTCATAGATGGACTTTCCATACTTCTGTTCAAAGTAAAAAGATAATTATATTTTGAAGAGTGTTTCAATTCATCTGTAATTATATCAAATAAAACATCTCTTTGTGGGCCCATACCTAAAGCTTTTCTAATATCTCTATATCTTTCTACCGCTCTTAGCTCTCCGAATAAAGCTTTTTTAATACCATCTATATATGACTCTGGTCTTTCAAAAGACTCGTCTTCTACCGTTGGAATCTCCATACCGGTAAAGTCCTTATAAATTTTTCTAAACTCTCTATTATGTCTACGTTCATCATCTCGTATAGACGTTATAATGTCTTTTTCTTCCACAGTAGGTGCCATACTTATGAGAAAATCATAAAAAAGTTCATCTTCTCTTTCACCTTGAACTGCCTCTTTCACTCTCTCAAGAGCCTCTTGTAACTGAGTATTATACATCATTTGATTCTCTACTCTAGGCTTAATATACACTAAAATTTCCTCCAGAAATAATAATTCAATAATATATTATGCTAGGTATCTATAAATGTGAAAATAATTACTCTTTTCCTTCCATATTCCACACCTTGTCCATCTATAACTACAATTCGCATTTTATCCCCCTATATTATACCAAATCAAAAGCCATAATTATTGGGTGGTTTATATGTTATAGAAATCATTTTTTGAAGCTCCACAGATTGGACAATTTTGAAGTGAAAGAGGTATTTCTAATCCACAATCATTTAGTAAATCCGCGTTACTTAAAATATCCACTGTGTTTCCGTCTGCAGCAATTTCACCCTCTTTTATCACAATAATTCTTTTACAAGTATCAAATACCATATCTAAATCATGACTAGTTATTATTTTTGTGTGCTGAAAGCCTTTTAATAAATTGATTAATCTTCGTCTTGATTTAGGATCTAAAGCTGCTGTTGGCTCATCCATAACTAATACATCTGGTTCCATTGATAGAACCGATGCAATTGCAGCAGCTCGCTTTTCTCCACCTGATAATTTAAAGGGTGCTCTATCTTTCAAGTGAGATATTCCTACTAACTCTAAAGCCTTTGTAACTTTGATTTCAACTTCTTTTTCATCAAAATTATAATTTCGTGGTCCAAAAGCCACATCATCATATACAGTTGTCATAAACAACTGATCATCAGGATCTTGAAAAACCATTCCTAACCTCTGACGAATCAAGGGTAATGTTTTTTTTGATACATACACATCTCCTATGACCACCTCTCCGTTACTTGGAAATAGAACTCCCATCAAAAGCATTAATAGTGTGGACTTTCCTGCACCATTGGCACCAATAATTCCCACAGATTCACCGTGATGGATTGTGAATGATATATCTTTTACTGCTACATGTCCATCAGGATAGGAAAAATATAAGTTCCTTACCTCAAGTTTATGACAACTCATCTATTTAATCACCCCCGTAATTAATGAACCTATAAGCATAGGTATATTATAAATTCTTGCTAAAATGAAAAATATACTCCAACCTGCTAAATATGCAAAATCACTAAAGCTTAATTTTTCAATATTTCCTGTATTATACTCACCTGTAAATCCTCTCATATTCATAGATTGATACACCCGTTGTGCCCTATCAAATGTCCTAAGTATCAACTGTCCTGCAAAAGAACCCCAAACATTTCTATGTATGCCCTTTTGTCCAGGCGCCCTAAGTAAATATGCTCTCATCATTCTAGAAACCTCTTCTATCAGCACAGATATATATCTATATGTTAATAATAACTGTAATACAAAGATTTTAGGAACTTTCAGCATACGCAATGCTACAGCCAATTTATCCATTCCTGTAGTTGCAATTAATAAAATACTAACAGTTACCGTTAAACCACATTTTATAAAAATAGATAAAAATATTACCCATCCTCTTGAAATAACAATACCTCCTAGAGCCATTGTATGATGATTAAATAAGGGGTTTAATATGCCAATTCCAATAATAAAAGGCTCTACAAGTAATAGTCTTTTAAGGATTGGAACAACTGGCAGCTCTGCTAACACAAAAATAACCACAGGATAGAAAATAAAAGACAAAAGACTACTAATTTCATATCTTCCAAATGATACAACTACAGTTAGGTAAACAATTGTAGTTAATAACTTTGTAATGGGATGAAGCCCATGTATTGTGGTTTCTTTCCCTGCTAAATCACCTAGAAGTCTCATATTATAAAGAGAATTTATTACTTTTGCCATGTAAAATCAAATCCTTATTGTAGAATTTTACTGGTGGTTTCATTACCACCTAGCTTATTTTTATTATTAAACTTTTCTTTTCTTTTTTTAACTAAGCTGATAACAAATCCTGTGAATGCTGCCAGTGCAAGTGTCAATATTCCACCAACGATACCTGAAACACTTGTTCCAGCACTAACTGCAGGCCATTGCTCTTCAACTTCTACAGCTGCTTCTTTTTCACTTTCGTCTTCCTTTGCCTTAAAACTGTAATCAGGCAAAAACGCTATCTTACTTTGTATTTCTGATAATGTATTATGAATTCCATCTGGTGTTTCAAATTCTGCTGTTCCTGAAGTTTTTTCCATAGCCCATTCCAATCCATCAGGATTTGAAGAGGCAAACCAAGAAAGCGTTCCGCCAACTAAAACTACTCCAATTACCAGGCTAGTAAGTATCTTTTTCATAGATATATTACCAAGAGCTTCTCCTCTAGCTGCCTTTTCTAGAATTTCTGGTCTAGCCTTCCATACAAAAGTAACAATTGCTGATGTAACAAACCCTTCAGCTACTCCGATTGCTAGATGTATTGGTTGCATTAACAATAAAAAGGTTCCAAAAGGCAATTCAGTCTTTCTAGACATAAGAGTCTGAAGTACAACGCTAAAAGCTCCTATTTGAAGACCAACTATAGTAGATGCCATTGAGGCACCAAAGATCTTCTTAGTAGTAATCCCTTTACGTGTAAACCATTTATAAATTAAAGGGTATGCTATAAAACAAGTATAAAATCCAAGGTTAAATACATTACAACCATAGGCAAGTAACCCGCCATCTCCAAAGAACAGTGCTTGAATTAACAAAACAGAAGCCATAGTTAAGAATCCCGCATAGGGCCCTAATAATATTGCAAGTAGTATTCCTCCTCCAATGTGTCCACTAGAACCAGTACCAGGGATTGAAAAATTAATCATTTGTGCAGCAAAAACAAAGGCTCCCATTACCCCCATTAAGGGAATTTTCTTTTCATCCATATCATTCTGTATTTTTTTAATTGAATAAGCTGTAATTCCAGTAGTAGCAGCCAACATAGTTCCTCCCACCACTGGTGAAATCAAAGCATCAGCCATGTGCATAATATTCACTCCTTTACAAAATAAAATGCTCCCCAAAGTCAAGCATTTAAAACCATCTATTTTATCTCCGCAGTTGTAAATCGGAACCTCAGTTGTAAATCGAAACGCAACCCTTTCGACACCAATTAGGTTGTATTAATAATAAATATTTATTGTAAATCAATAAATATTTATTGACAATTCTATTTTCCAAGTATAAAATGATATTAAAAGGTACAGAATTTATAAAGTACTTAATTGCAAACAAAAATTAATCTGAAGTACAAAAATTTATAGGAGGAAAATTAAAAATGAAAAAATATTTATTTAGTATTCTTTTAGTAGTAGCTAGTATAGCGTGTTTTACGATATTTAATGTAGTAGGTTCCGAAGTCTTGCCAGATGGAACTCTATCTGAACCATTCTTTCTTATACCAATAGGATTTTTATTTGCTGGCATAGCTATTATATCAGCAATAATAATTTTTATAGTATCTAAATTTGTAAACAACAATAACCAATAAGTGTATAATCTATTATTTTCAATTAATAGATACGTATTAGAACTTAATTATTGTATATTGTATTATCTTAATAGTTCTAGATAGCAAAAATAGGCCTATAGGCCTATTTTTTGCCTTCTATAATCATAATATATCGCTTTACATCATCATTTTAATTTCTTTAAACTCATCAAGGTCAGTATAAAGTTCTCCCTTGTATGGATTTCTCTTAGTTTTCTTTATTTTATATATCATATAAAGAAATACAGCTATATTACTTGCAAGAGCTATAGCTCCTAAAATTGTATAAATAGTAGTATTGTAAGTTGATTTAACTACAAACATTCCTGTATCCTGGAAATTTGGAAAAGTTTGAGCAAACATGCACCATATAGCTAAGGTCTGAGCTCTATGCTGTAGCCAAGCACCTTTTCCAACAGTAAATGCACATAGAGTTGGTGCAATGAGTAATGCTAAGCCTGCATACCAAGAATGAGTAGGTATGCAATTATAAGTATATACAAAATTCCATAAATCATATGCAATAATCCAGAACCAAAGCATATCAGGCCATAGCATATCCTTACTTTTGTCCTTTTTAGTTTGTTTTCTAATTACTATTCCAAACCAACCAGTTATAGCAATGATATTTAGTATACCAGCCGCTGCATTCATATAATTCCATGGACCACCCATTACACCTACTACTTCTCCTTCAATAGCTCCTGAATTCATCATCCAATAAGTGGATCCAACCTCAATATCTCTTGCCACTGCTTCTATAATGTTAATAGCTAGAATCAACGGTGGAAAGCATAGTGCAATTTTATTATCAGCTAGTCTCCAAACAACCTCACCAGTAATTTTATCCTTTTTCTCGATATGACGAATACACCAAAATCCAATACATCCTGCTGTTGCAGAATAAACTTTAGCTAGATGGAACCAGTCAGTATAGGTAACATCCTTTAAAACAGTCATCCAAACAACTGTTAAAATAATTGGCAAAATAACAAAACTAAAAAATCCTGCCCACTTCTGTCTTCTAGAAAATTCATTGAATAAAAACAAACCTGCAAAAACTACAAACCACATTCCCCATGCAGAAAACATTGTTGCTCCTTCAACATAATTAAATTCAAACATTTTATTCACCCTCTACCCCTATCTAAATTTAAAATTACTTTATAAAATCTTTTATAGTTAACTAAGTTATTTAAAAAGTTTCTTTACTTTTTTAGTTGTAATTTTCACTTTACGTTTAAGAATTTGCTTTATAACTACAGGTTTTAAATCCTCATAGGCTACACCCTCACCATCATATTTTCTTACAAGGGAAATAGCATCAAACTTACATTTAGTGGTACATTGTCCACATCCTACACACAGGAATTCATCTACAACCGTTGCACCACAGCTAAGACAACGTTCTGTTTCCCTTTTTATCTGGTCTTCAGTAAATGTTTCACGCAAGTCTTTAAAGGTTTTCCTTGACTTGCTTCCATCTACATGACCTACACTCTGTCTAGGAGTACTATCATATCCTTGAAGTTCTATATTTTCCTTATCTAATGCATGATATTCTTTTCTATCTCGACCAATAATCAAACTTTGTCCTGGCTGAACATAACGATGAATTGAAATTGCACCTTCTTTACCTAAAGCAATTGCATCTATTGCAAACTTAGGTCCTGTTAATGCATCACCACCAGCAAAAACATCAGGCTCACCTGTCTGTAATGTAAATGGATCTGCTTTAATAGTATTATTTCTATTTAGTTCAATTTTACTACCTGATAAAAGTTCTCCCCAATTCATTCCTTGACCTATTGAAAGCAGTACAGTATCAGCCTTAACTATGATAGTGTTATTTTCATCATAAGATGGATTAAATCTTCCACTCTTATCAAATACAGAAATACATTTCTTGAATTCTACTCCTGTAGCACGACCATTTTCAACAATTACTCTCTTTGGTCCCCAAGAATTATTAATTTCAATATTCTCTGATAATGCTTCCTCAATTTCCTCTGGAAGTGCAGGCATTTGTTCACGACTTTCCAAACAGTACATTTTAATTTGTGTATTCCCAATTCTAGTAGCTGTTCTCGCAACATCTATGGCAACGTTACCACCACCGATTACGATTACATTGCCTTCAAGTTTTAACTCCTTACCCAAGTTAACATCTCTCATAAAATCTATACCGGTTATAACATTTTCTACATTTTCACCTTCAATACCAAGTTTCCTTCCCATACATGCACCGATTGCAATATAGAAGGCTTTAAAACCTTGATCCCTTAATTCATTAAGACTTATATCTCTTCCAACCTCAACCCCTGTCTTGAATTCAACGCCTAATTCTTTCAGTATGTCAATTTCAGCATTTATTACATTCTTTTCAAGCCTGAATGAAGGTATTCCTAAAGTTAACATTCCACCAAGAACATTTTCTTTTTCAAACACAGTTACTTTATACCCATCAATGGCTAAGTAGTATGCACAGCTAAGACCTGAAGGCCCTGCTCCCACAACAGCAATTTTTTTACCGTACTCGTGCTTACGTTTAGGCACATATCTATGATCAGTATTTAAATCTTGTTCAGCAATAAATTTTTTGATTTCATCAATAGCAACTGGATCGTCAATATCTCCCCTAGTACAATCTGTTTCACACTTTCTTGGGCAAATACGTCCACATACTGCAGGAAACGGATTTTCTTGTTTGATAAGTTCAAGAGCTTCCCTATATCTTCCTTGAGATGCAAGTTTAACATAACCTTGAACTGCAATATGAGCTGGACAATTGGTTTTACAAGGACTTGTACCTGTATCAACTACATCTTTTCTATTGGTTCTATAATCAGGATTCCATTTATCTGGACCCCACTCAGTATCTCGTGGAGTATCAATTCTCTTTATCTCAGTAGTTACTGGTGTTTTTGAACATAACTTTTGCCCCAATTGTAGTGCATTAACAGGACAATTTTGAACGCACTCTCCACAAGCAACACATTTCTCTTTGTCCACTTTAGAAACATAGTTTGAACGTACCATGTCAGCGTTAATAAACATACTAGCAGTTCTTAAAGCAAGACAAGAACATCCACAGCAATTACAAATAGCATGAGTTTTACCAGAACCATCTAAGTTAGGTATTTGATGCATTAAGCCGTTTTCTTCTGCTCTCTTAATAATTTCAAAGGCTTCTTCACGAGTAATCTGTTTGCCCCTCTTCGTACGTATATAGTATTCTGCTGCGTGACCCATCTGAATGCACATGTCTTCCTTAAGATGACCGCAGCCTTCTCCCATAGCTTCTCTTGCTGTACGGCATGAACAATCAGCAACTGAAAAAATATCATTATCATTAAGATACTTAGAAACTTCCTCATAGGATGCTCTTCTAGTTTCACCTTCAATGGCATGTTCTATAGGTATAACACGCATAAGACCTACTCCTACAGGAAAACTTCCTGCTGTCTTAGGTCCTCTTACTCTTCCATAGGCTTCAAAAGCCCTAGGAATCTGAGGATACTTTTTAACATTCTCCTTATTGTTAACCATCATTTCCATGATACCTGGAACCCAGGTCTCATACCAAAATGTATCTACTCCATCAATTTCATTTACAAAACAAACCCCTGCATCCGCTAATTCTAACAAAAGTTCTGTTGTTCTCTCTACAGATTTGCCACATAAAGGAGCAACATCTTTAGCAGTAACCTTTTTACGTATTTCCATACAAAGTACCACCTCAGCCATTTCTTCTGAAACAACAGGTTCAAGAATCATATACTCTGGATCTGTAGCTTTGATTTCATTTTTCGAGCCACGTTTCTTATTACTGATGTGATTTGCAAGATCAAGTACCTTTTCCTTGACCATATATTATCCCTCCCCAAAATAATTATATGTCATCATAAACAAAACTATAAACACCAGCGTTTACAATGAATTGCAAAGATGGCAAGACTCATTATTATTATTATTAACTATATTAAAATAATCAGCACTTTTAGGTTTTATTAAGTTATTAAAACAAAAGTAACCGAAAGAAGCTGATTATTATATATAGTCAAAATATTTTAAAGTAAGTTTATAATATTTTTAATGTTATGAATTATTTAAAGTTATTTATTTTTCCAATTATCTATTTGTCCACGTATCCAGTCAGCCCATTCTCCAATTCCTTCTCCAGTTTTAGCTGAAATTGGAATAACTTTAATATTAGGATTCAGTTTTTTTACCCTCTCTTTTACTGCCTCCATATCAAATTCAAAATAGTCCGATGCATCTATTTTGTTGACTAATAAAACATCAACTATTGAAAACATTAAAGGATATTTTAAAGGCTTGTCATCTCCTTCTGGTATGCTTAGAATCATAGCATTTTTTGATGCACCAGTGTCAAATTCCGCAGGACACACTAAGTTTCCAACATTCTCCAATATTGCAAAATCAATATTATCTGTTCCAAGACCTTTTAAACCTTGTCTAGTCATATCAGCATCAAGATGACACATTCCTCCTGTATGCAGTTGAATTACTTTAACTCCAGTCTTTGAAACCTTGTGTGCATCCACGTCTGAATCAATATCAGCTTCTAAAATACCAATGTTCATTTCATTTTGAAGAGCTTCAATTGTTCTTAAAACAGTTGTTGTTTTCCCTGAACCAGGTGATGACATAAGATTTAATAAAAAGACCCCATCTTTTTTCAATTCTTCTCTAAGTAGCTCAGCCTGACGATCATTGTTGTCAAAAACACTTTGCTTAATTTCTAAAACTTTAAATGCCTCCATGTAAACTCTCCCCCATTTCATATTTAATTTAGGTTACTTTATTGAAGTAGGTTACAATATATTATTACCAACCGTTCCACAATATAACATAACAGTTGTTATGTTTATAATATAATACACACCTACCTTTGTCAATGAATTAACATTCGAAATAATAAATATGTTATGAAAATACAGACTATTATGTCCTTGATATAATAGTCCTATGATATGTGAACCATGATGTTGTAAAAATATGATATACTATTTTTAAATGGGGTGAATAAAATGAACGCTAATGAACCTAATGAAAAAAAGCAACATATTTTAGATGCTGCAATTAGTGTATTTATAGAAAACGGCTTTGAAGAAACAAGTATGCGTCAAATAGCCTCAGCTGCTGGGCTTACTACTGGTGCAATATATCATCATTTTAAGAATAAGGACGAGCTATTCTACCACGCAGTAAAGGAAGCTATGTACTTTGCTCAAAAACTTTCTGAAAAAGATGAAAGTAGTAATCTTAAAAGCACTGAAAATATGTTAAATGAAATTAGTAATAAAGTTAGAGAACGTATGTCTAAGGTTAATGAGCAACGCCTTTTGGTTTTATTAATAGGCTACGTATTATCCAAGGGTGGCTCTCTTAGTGAAAGCCTTAAACAAGATTATAATGAAATAATAAACAAGGTAGCAGATATGTACTTCTACGCATTTGGTATTGAAAATAAAAACTGTAAGAAAAGTCTTGCTGCTATTTTAATAGCAGCTCTAGATGGTGTTGCAATGCAATATTCTCTAGGGGTTTTAAAACAGGAAGATCAAGAATTTAAAGACACTTTTATGAGATTTTTCGCAGAAAGTATTCCTATATTTATGCAAAAAAATAAATCCTAAACTAAGTTACATAAAACAAGGATGCTTATAATTTTTACATAGCATCCTTATTTTTATATTGCTAAAATAAATAATATATGTGTGATTTTTATAATGAAAACTCTAATTGGTAATCCCTTGGGTCATTTTCATATAGTTCTTTATTTATTTCCTCTGCTTCTTTACAGCCTATTGAAAAATAAAATGCAATTGTTTCTTCAGCAGAACCTGCACAAATATAAATTTTATCTGCTTTCCACTCTCTTGCAACATTGGCAGAAAGTACGAATAAATTTTTACCTATTCCTTTATTTCTACACTCTAAGGTTATGAAAAGCTGATCTAATAAAACATAATTAAATTTTTCACCAAAAAATTCACGATTAACTGTTGAAAACCCCAGTAATTTATTATTATCATCAAAAGCAGCAATGGCACTTCCCCCACTTAAAATGGTTTTCTTCAAATTTCTTAGATGATATTCATAGCCGTTTGGCCAATCACAATCTTGGTAATTTATTTCTACTAATTTACGTTTGCCACCCACATCTCTCCATGCTTTTCCTATATATTGAGATGGATTCATTTTGTTTATATACTCACATTCCTCTAATTCTAATTTTCTATATATAACATCTCCCATACTTCCACCTCCAAATACTCATGCAAAATAATCCTATTCTATAACACTTTGAACACCCTAGAAATTTTCTCTTACCACTAATTTTTTACAATAACTTCACTTTTATATTTACTATTTAAATAATACACATATTCTAGTAAAAATCCAATAACTCTAACATCAGTAAAATCTGTATTCTCAATTAAATTTTTATTTTCAATGAATAATTTTAGAACTGTTATCCCAAAATAGTATAGAGATATATAGTGGCATCTTTCCATAATGCTTGAAAAATTTTTTTTCTTGCAATTGAATTGATTTTATTAATATTTTAAATTTAATTTATATGACTTATAAACCTAGTTAATATAAGCCTTAATAGATAATTTAAAAACTGATTTTATTTTCTAATTGTTTATTATATAGGTTATTTATGTAAAGGTGACCATTAATTAATTGAAAATTCATTATGCTTTTCCACTTCACATTAGTGAAGATTCATGATAAACTTATTTTTACCAAAGAATTTCCTAGTAACAAATTTAAAGCCACAGAAACTTATTTTTTTTATTTAACGTTATAGGAGGAAAATATTATGAAGAATCTAATGAAGAAATGGAATGGATTAAGTTTAGTAAAACGTATAATCATAGGTTTAATCATAGGTATTATATTAGCCGTAACCATTCCTAATGTAGCAAAACCATTATCAATTTTTGGATCTTTATTTGTAGGTGCTTTAAAAGCCATTGCACCTATCCTAGTCTTATTTTTGGTAACCAGTGCTATTTCCCAACACAAAAGTGGTCATGAAACCAATATGAAAACCGTTATTATTCTTTATCTTTTAGGAACATTCTTAGCCGGACTTGTAGCTGTTATTGCAAGCTTTATGTTCCCGGTAAGTCTAACCCTTGTAGCTGGGGTAGAAAATATTACTCCTCCTGGCGGTGTAGTAGAAGTTCTTAAAGCATTACTATTAAACCTAGTTGATAATCCAGTAAAGGCTCTTTTCAATGCTAACTACATTGGTATATTAGCTTGGGCAGTAATTCTTGGTTTTGCCTTAAAAAATGCTGCAAGTTCTACAAAATTAATAATTTCCAATGTTTCTGATGCATTATCTCAAATGGTTGTATGGGTAATAAATTTTGCACCCTTAGGAATCATGGGACTTGTAGTTGATACTATCGTTACAAGTGGAATAGCTTCACTTCTTAGCTATGGAAAATTACTTTTACTTCTACTTGGAAGTATGATTTTTGTAGCTCTTGTTGTAAATCCAATAATGGTGTACGTAGCTATTCGTCAAAATCCATACCCCCTTGTATTTAAATGCTTAAAAGAAAGTGGAATCACAGCATTCTTTACACGTAGTTCTGCTGCTAATATTCCTGTAAATATGAGTTTATGTGAAGAACTTGGTTTAGATAAAGATACTTATTCAGTATCAATTCCTTTAGGTGCCACAATTAACATGGCTGGTGCAGCTATTACTATTTCTGTTTTAACTCTTGCAGCTGTTCATACTCTTGGTATCCAAGTAGATATTGGTACAGCAATAATTCTTAGTGTACTTTCTGCGGTAAGTGCTTGTGGAGCTTCTGGAGTAGCCGGAGGTTCACTATTACTTGTTCCTCTAGCATGTAGCTTATTTGGAGTCCCAAGTGACATTGCTATGCAGGTAGTTGGTGTAGGTTTTATCGTAGGTGTTATTCAAGATTCTGCTGAAACTGCACTTAACTCATCCACAGATGCACTTTTCACAGCAACAGCTGAATTTAGTAAGTGGCGTAAAGAAGGTAAAAAAATAAATATTTCTAAATAGAAATTAAATACTAGTGTAATTCTTATATAAATATAAAAGCCTCCAAGGATAGCTTATAAACTATTCTTGGAGGCTTTAAACCTTTATAACCACTATAAAAATTAGAATCACCTTTTGTGTATCATGGATATACAAAAGGTGATGAAAAAATTCATCACCTAAATATTACTTCTTAAATATTCCAAAAGGTTTTCCAACAGGTAAAAATACTCTTCCAAAGTGAGTATTTAATACTGCTGCTGCTGAACCATAGAAAGATACTAAAGCTATTGCTAACTCAGAATAAGCAGCTAGCATATGTGTTCCATGCTCCATTATTCCAAAAGTTGTTAGCGTTAATCCTAAGAATAGGAAATCTATCAATAGGAATATTGTAAATAACACCTTATGAGTTTCCATTGCACCTATAGTCATAAATATTGTAAAAATTAAATACCCTAAATAAGCAACTCCTAATTGATTTATGTCAGCTTTAGCTGCTAGGGCTGGTCCAAATACTCCATTTTGAATTAACCAAGTAAAACCAACACCATACCAAAAGAATGCATAAGCACCAAAAGCAGTTGCTCCAAAAGTGTTGTTATGCTTAAAATCATTTAAACAAGCCAACAATTGTGCTGTTGCTCCTAAAAATATTGCCCATGGTAATACTAAAGATACTCCCTCTGTTAATCCTAACTTTTGAGATGATGCTACTAATGTTACCATTGCTAGTCCAAATAAACCTATTGCCGACGGATCAGCTACTACTACTTTAACCTTTGTTTCTTGCATAATATCCTCCTAATATAAGTTCACACAAATTTCATACTTTTAAACAATAACAAAAATATTATCCATTGTCAATAAAAATTATAATGTTTACATATTTATAAACTATTACTTTGAATTATATAAAGAACTATCCATCAATATTAATATGCAAAATAAAAAAACCGCCACAATAAGTGACGGCTTAAAATTAATAATTTTCTTTTCTAACTTCGAAATAACTTTGAGAATATTTACATACAGGACAAACTTCAGGAGCCTTTTTTCCCATTATAAGATGTCCACAAACACGACATTCCCACATAGTTTCTTCACCTTTTTCAAATACCTGTTGCATTTCAATATTTTTTAGTAATTTACGATAACGCTCTTCATGAGATTTTTCAATAGCAGCCACTCTACGGAATCTTTCAGCTAACTCCTTAAATCCTTCCGCTTCTGCATCCTTTGCAAAACCATCATACATGTCTGTCCACTCATAGTTTTCACCTTCAGCTGCATGTAAAAGATTTTCAGCAGTGTTTCCTAAATTACCCAACTCTTCATACCATATACGAGCATGCTCTTGTTCATTTCTAGCTGTCATTAGAAAAATTTCAGCTAACTGATCGTATCCTTCTCTTTGTGCAATATTGGCGAAGTATGTATATTTGTTTCTCGCCTGGCTTTCACCTGAGAAAGCTTCCATCAAATTCTTTTCTGTCTTTGTTCCTGCGTAAATATTTTTAATCTCTTTTTCTTCTTCAATTTTAACAAATACTGAGGCTGGTTGTTTACATTTAGGACATCTAAAACCTTCTGGCAACTCCCCTTCATGAATATAGCCACATACTGAACAACGATATCTTACCATTTTTTTATTCCCCCTAATTTAAAATTCTTTATTTGAAATTTTAATTATTTATTTTTTCACAATTCATTCCTACTATTTCTTATTATACCACATAATATTTAATTTCCCAATACTAATTAGGTTCTCGAAATTTTATAATAGAGGGTATATCGTGCGTTTCTGTTACCAGTAAATTAAATTTTTAAAAACCTACTTAAATATTAGTCCCTTTTACCATTTCTATATTCTCTCATTAAACTGATAGCAGATAGGAATCCAATGTACAGTGGAATCATCACTAGCAAGATTGCAAAAAAATCCCTTGCTGCAGAATATGATGACGTTGTAAATCCTTTAATACAAAGATGACCTAAAAAATATGATATAGGCAAAAATAGAATTTTTATTGTCACATTTTTTACTTTTTCATATCCTCGGAATACAAACATAATTATTCCACAAAGCATTACCAATGCTAAGTCAATAACTAAATAATATGCCAAAACAAGTCTTGGCAATGTGAAAACACCTCCACCAGGATTTTGGTCATTACCATATATTAATCTATCTTCACTTCCATTAGTCATATAATAGTAGACGGAATCTACCACTTCACCATTTGGATTCAAAACAGTATTATTTGCAGGATTTTTAGCAATACTTCTGTTCCAAATACTATCCCATGCAGTTATATTGTAAACATAACCTGTGTTGTCATCATTAGGATAACTACTTATATCATATCCTGATACTTTATCACTGAATAAAGCAAGTACCGACCCATTATCCTTTTCTATTAAGGATACTGTGCCTTCACTATAAGGAATATACTTTGGCGCAGTAAAAAAAGCAATTGTAATTGAAGCAATAACTATGGTCAACATAACAGAAAAAATAATTGTTTGGAGTTTTTTCTTACGCAAAGTAGCCTTTAGATTTCTCAGTGGGGCTACATCTGTATCTATAGGTGGATTATTATATAATTTCATCTCATCAAGTTGCTTTCTACAATCCTCACAAAAACTAATATGCTGTTCCACAATAATGCAAGTATCATTACTGGCAATATTTTCTAGATATAAAGGCAAAAGATCTCTAATCACATTACAAGGTACTTTCATTTATAATCCTCCATTCGCTCTTTGATCTTATTTCTAGCCCGGTGATACGTAACGCAAGCCCAATTATCACTTTTTCCAAACAAACAAGCAATCTGTTTGAAGCTCAATTCTCCAAAAACTCGCAGTGAAAATACTTCTTTATATGGTTCGTCAAGATTATGAAGAATTTCGTGAATTTCCATAGATTCTTCTGTTGAAGATATTATTTGTTCAAAATTAAAATTATCTTTTTGTTCAGAAAGTTCATCTAAATGTATAGTTTTTTTCTTCTTGCGCAGAAAAGAAAAGTAGCAATTTTTTGCAATTTGACATAACCACACTCGTATATCACAGTTACCCTTAAATTTTTCAATAGATTTTATTGCCTTCATAAATGTTTCAGCTGTGATATCCTCTGCTATATGCCTATCTCCAGATAAACTATATATATACAAAAAAATATCTTTAAAATAATTATTATATATATCCTCAAACTCCGTCACTCTATCACCTCCTCACTTATAAGACGCTTTTGATTTGATTATCTTACACTAATATTAAAAAAATTTAAAAGCTAAAGAGAATTATCCATATATTTTTCAATTTATTCCATTATTACTCTGATGTACATTATGTCATAATATCCATTAATTATAAAATCATTAATATAATAAAATACTCTGCTATACTCAAATATATTGTCTTATCTTATGGTTCTTACAATTTTCTTGAATTAACAATTCTTTTTTACAATTAAGTTTTTTAGAACTTTATTTATATTAGAAATGAACCAATATAAACAAACAAACTAAGACCTATAGGTTATCTAACTACCATATCACACGTATTACGAAGAATGGTAATAGGAAGACAACCCATAGGTCCCTAAAAACTTGCTGAGAAGCTTTTATTAGTATTATATATACTCCAATATATTAATTTATTATTTAAAGACTATTCCCTAAGATAAACTACAAATTTTTTCCAATGAAGACATAAGGAATTTTTATTTAGAACTTTCAAGAATCTTTATAATTTCTTTTGGTTTTAATACCTTTCCAAAGGAAACAACTTTTTCATTAATAACTAGTGCTGGAGTTGTCATTACTCCATAAGCCATAATATCCTTAAAATCCATAACTTTAATTATCTCAGCTTCCTTCCCTGTTTCTTTTAATGCTATTTCAGTATTTTCTTTTAATGTAATGCATTTTTTGCATCCTGATCCTAGAATCTTAATTATCATACATATCACTCCTTAAATATTATTTTAAAAAATCTAAATAAAACAAATTCTATTAAAATTAAATATATAAATATATATTCTTATAGTAGAAGATACCCAAAGGCATTAAAGACATAACCTATGATAATGATTCCTATAGTAACAATTCCTACGAATATACCTAATAGTTTTGGTTTCACTACTTTCTTTAGCATAATCATAGATGGAAGGGAAAGTGCAGTTACACCCATCATAAATGATAAGGCTGTACCAATTCCTACTCCTTTAAGTACCAATGCTTCTGCAATTGGTAGAGTTCCAAAAATATCAGCATACATAGGAACTCCTACAAAAGTTGCTATCAGAACAGAATACCATTTATCCTGACCAAGAACAGCAGTAATTACATTCTCTGGAATCCAGTTATGAATTGCAGCTCCTATTCCTACACCGATTAAAATATATAGCCATACTTTTTTTATAATGTCCAAAACCTGATTTTTAGTAAAAATCATCCTATCTTTTTTAGTCAAATCTTCTTGCTCTACTTCAATCATCTTATTGTTAAAAACGAAGGACTCTACATATTTTTCAAGTTTCAACTTGCTAATAATTGAGCCTCCAATAACTGCAAGAATAAGACCTACAACAACATAAGCAATTGCAATCTTCCAGTTAAATATGCTTGCAAGCAAAATAACAGAAGCTAAATCTACAAGAGGTGAAGATATTAAGAATGAAAATGTAACCCCAATTGGTAGACCCGCACTAGTAAATCCTATAAACAAAGGAATGGATGAGCAGGAACAAAAGGGTGTAACAGTTCCAAGTAAGGCACCCAATATATTGGCCCAAATACCATTAAATCTTCCTAAAATTTTCTTAGTTCTCTCTGGAGGAAAGAAACTTTGTATATATGAAATTAAGAATATTAATACTGAAAGTAGTATGAATATCTTCATAACATCATATATAAAGAAGTGAATACTTCCTCCAATTCTGCTACTAACATCTAGGCCAAATAAATTTTTTACTATAAGTGTAACTAAATTACTAAGCCATTCCATTTTCAATAGTTGATTATTTAACCATTCAAATACAAACACATTCCCATCTCCTTAAATTATATTTTTTAACTTTAATTAATTCCAATATTACAAAGTGAATTTTTTACTTAACTCATTTTAAAAGCTATATAGATAATCGTCTATATCCATTATATGACTACACATAGATAACTGTCAATATGTTTGCAATTATTATTTTTGAAGTTAAATTAAATAAGACAACTTACAATTAGTGAAAATAAATCACTTAATATACAAAACTAAAATAAGCTTTGAATCTTATTCACTAGATTCAAAGCTTATTTAATTTCTATTACGTTATCTTCTTAAAGTTTTTTAATAAAAAATTCTATTTATTATTGTTTTAAATCTTAAACTTCCATAATTATTGGCATAATTATTGGTCGTCTTTTAATCTTCATATATATGAATTGTGATAGAGAATTTTTAACTGCAAATTTTATATTTCTTCTACTCATATCTTTAGCTGCTAATTTCTTTTCAACTTCTTTTAATACAATGCCCCTTGCATCATTAATGATGTTTTCTGATTCCCTAACATAAACAAAACCTCTAGTTATTATGTCTGGTCCTGCTACTATAGTATAAGAATCTTTTTTAATTGTAATTACTACAGTTAGAATTCCATCTTGTGCTAATAATTTTCTATCATGTAATACACTACTTCCAACGTCTCCTACACCTAGTCCATCTACCATTATTGCTCCTGTTTTTACTTTACCTGATATGGTAGCAGCTTTGCTGTGCACTTCCAATACATCACCAACTTGGGATACAAATATATTAGACTTATCCATACCTAGCTTCTCAGCCAGTAATCCATGCTGCATTAAATGACGATACTCTCCATGAACCGGCATAAAGTATTTTGGTTTAACTAAAGAGTGTATTAGCTTTAATTCCTCTTGACAAGCATGCCCTGAAACATGGATTTCTTCTAAGGAATTATATATAACTTCAGCACCCCTTTTAAATAAATCATTTATTACATTGGATATACACTTTTCATTTCCTGGTATTGGAGATGCAGATATAATAACCAAATCACCTTTTTCTACTTGTACACTTCGGTGTATTCCTGCAGCAATTCTTGTAAGCGCTGACATCGGCTCACCTTGGCTACCAGTTGTGATTATTGTAATGTTTTCACTATCGTACTTACCAATGTCATTTATACCAACAATACTCTCTTCAGGAATGTTTAAATACCCAAGATTCATTGCTACTTGAGATATTTTTTCCATACTTCTTCCACTAAAGGCTATTTTCCTTTCATAGAAAATAGATGCATTTACAATCTGTTGTAGCCTATGAATATTTGATGCGAAGGTTGCCACTATTACTCTTCCTGTTGCTTTACCAAAAATCCTATTAAGGGATTCTCCAATTACCTTTTCTGATATGGTATACCCTTGACGTTCCACATTAGTACTATCAGCAAGTAGCAATAATACCCCTTGCTTGCCCAAAGTTGAAAGTCTTTGTAAATCCATAACCTCTCCATCAATTGGAGTATAATCTACTTTAAAGTCTCCAGTGTGAATAACTCTACCAATAGGTGTATGCACTGCAATAGCACAGGAATCTGCAATGCTATGACTATTTCTTATAAATTCTACACTTATATTTTCTAATTTAATAGTATTTCCAGCTTTTACAACATTAAGGTCACAATCTTTTAGTATATTATGCTCTTCTAATTTACTTTCCACCAATCCTAAAGTTAGACGGGTCCCATACACTGGAACATTAAGTTGTTTTAACACATAAGGTAATGCACCTATATGATCCTCATGTCCATGAGTCAAGAAAAAACCTTTTACTTTATCCTTATTTTCTAGCAAATAAGTTATATCTGGAATAACTAGATCAACCCCATACATATCTGGCTCTGGAAATGAAATTCCACAATCTATTACAATAATTTCATCCTTATATTCTATAACTGTTATATTTTTACCAATTTCCCCTAGTCCCCCTAGAGATATAACCCTAATTTTATTTTTAATCTTACTTTTCAAAACATATCCTCCTATTATAAACTAAGTTTATATTCTTTCTCCTCGTTTTAACTTTTCAATAAACTCAGTTAAATCACTTCTTTTTACTCTCCAATGCCTACCAATTTTAAAGGCTGGAATTTTCCCTTCTTGTACTAGTTTATATGTAGTAACTTCACTTATTTTGAAATATTCTGCCACCTCACTAACAGTCATAATCTCATTATCACTCATATTATCATTCATTAAAATTTACCCCCATTTATGTTTAGGATCTTTCTATTTGCTTTTAATTTAAAATCTAAATATGTTAATTCACAAGTTAAGCTTTCTACTTACCCTTGACTTATTCAATTATTATCACTTATATATTATTATATATATATAGTTATAATTAATCAAGTTAGATTAAACTATACTTTAATTAGTTATATTATATTTCATATTATTATGTTAAAATATAAATGATTATATTTAATTATATTTATACCCAAATACAATTAAATTTATTCCCAAAGGTATAAAACACAGTTTTATAAAATATAAGGAGTAATATAGATCATTCTTATATTTTATAATTTTACTTTAAGGAGGCTTGGATATGGATTTTATAAAAAACAACTATAATACTCTGCTTATGGAATGGATAAGATTAAAAACAAAGCAAGCAGTTATTGAAAATTCCCAAGATGGAACTTTAGAAAAAATAGAGGAAGCATTGTTAAATTTAGATATAATTGATATTGAACTTATTAATATTTCAAAGGATTACTATACCTTAAAATTTAAGCATGGAGGCTTATCTAAAATTAAGCAATTTATTTCACAGCAAATAGAGAGCTAACAACTTAATAATTGAAACTCGACTCACTGCGTTCGCTGAGTAAGTGATTCACACCAAATCATAGATTTGGGTTCTCTACTTAAATGAGAATAAAAAAATATATGAATTACCTATGCTTTTTCAAAGGTAATTCATATATTTTTATTTTATGACCTATGTTCTATGCCATATGCCTTTTATTTATATGTTTTATAGAATCTATTATTTATCTCCAAATATAAGACACTGTGAAAATAATTTTTCATATCCCTCTGAGGCACCAAGTTCCATGTATTCCATTTCACCTGCTAATTCCTCTATTTCTTTCTTAACTTTAACAGACATAAGTGCCATGTATGCTCCAGTTTTAGAAGAATTCCCTACATATACTAGTTTATTCTTTACCTCTTCTGGCAAAATTCCTGTTCCTACAAGGCTATCTGCTGGAAGGTGAGCGCCAAATTGTCCAGCTATCATCACCTTATCTAATTCACCCATATCAATCTTAGCCTGTTTTAACAAGGCATAAAATCCTGAAAGCAGAGCTCCTTTTGCTAATTGTACCTGACGAACATCCCCTTGAGTTATTAGTAGCTGTTCTGGAGTACCTTTTAAAATAAATTCTCTTTTATTCCCATTTAATTGTATCATCTTATATCGATAATCAGATTCCTCTAGTTGTTCTTTTTTTATAAATGCTCCATTGTTTTTTACAATTCCTGTTCTAAGAAGCTCTTTCACTACTGCTAGTATCCCACTTCCACATATCCCTATAGGGTCTTCCTCTCCTATAACCTTAAGGTCTATTCCATTTTCAGTGATTTCCACACCTTCAACAGCGCCCTCTGCTGCTCTCATCCCTGAACTTATATTCATTCCTTCTAATGCTGGTCCTGCTGCACAGGAACAGGAAAGTAATCTTCCACCCTTAGATAAAACTATCTCTCCATTAGTTCCAATATCTATAAATAGTATATTTTCCTCAGCTTTATGTAATTCACAAACATAGGCACCTGCCACTATATCAGCTCCAATGTAAGAGGATACAGAAGGAAGGCAATATACTCTTGCACACTTAGCAGCCTTTATCCCAAGGTCACTTGCTGATATGTTTTTTGCCTTTGTAAATATAGGAGCGTAGGGAGATTTTCCAATTGATGTTGCATCAACACCTAAAAGAAAATGCATCATAGTACAGTTTGCAGCAATAGAAATTTCATAAATATTTTCTTTCTTTACTTTTCCCTCACTACATAACTCTTCAACCATTTCATTAA
The DNA here is from genome assembly GCF_002295255.1 of Clostridium sp. UBA871. Taxonomy (NCBI): domain Bacteria; kingdom Bacillati; phylum Bacillota; class Clostridia; order Eubacteriales; family Clostridiaceae; genus Clostridium; species Clostridium sp. UBA871. The sequence goes on from NZ_DBFV01000007.1 coordinate 308,729, forward strand.
TAGCTTCTACAATAGTTTTCTGTAACTCTTCTTTTGAACCCTCTGGATGTTCTAATTCATAGGTTATTCTAGTTAAAACATCTAGCCCAAACTTCTTTTGGGGATTAATTCTTGAAGCTGTAGCTAATTCCTCACCATTGTTCATATCAATTAATGCTGCAACCACCGTTGTAGTTCCGATATCAATGGCAACACCATAAAGAAACTCAGTAGTATCACCTGCCTCAAGGGCAATTAACTCGCTGTCATTAAATACTCCAGTTACAGTTCCATAGCTGCTTTCATAGTCCCTTAGCAACTTCCAGTTGACCTTTTTAGACCCAAGTGCCTCACATAAAGAATCTTCAAAAGGACTTTGTTTTTCTAAAGTAGGCATTTTTATTTCAAAGATTTTTTTAGAAATTGTAGGATTAAACTCAAATTCAGGTACATACCCAGTAGTAAGTATTTTATGCTTTCTTTCCTTTTGCAGAATTTCAATTGTAATATCTTCTTTTGGTACTACCAAGCAGGAAAGTCTTATGTCTGCGTTTATTTCATCTTCTTTCAATAGCTTTCTTTCCGTTGGCGAAAGTGGCGGAAGATTTCCTTCCAACACCCTGACCTTACATTTCCCACAAGAACCATTTCCATTACAAGGATTATCTACAAAAATATCATTTTCTAATAATAGCTGTAGTAAGTTTTTCTTTGGAACATACTCAAAGTCCTTACCTAACTGTTTAATAAAAATCTTAGGCATTTCTATAGCATCTCCTTTTTTAAAGTCTCAAGGATTGCTTTGACATTTGTAAGAGGAGATTTCATTCCAAGTCCACAGGCAGGTGAAATTATGTTCACTCCATCTTTAACACATTTTTTAGTCAAATCAGAAACCTTCTTAGGCTCTCCAAATTCAATTGTATAGGTACTCACATTACCCATAAGTAATCTATCTCCTAAATTCTTTCGTGCCTCACTCATACTAACAATGGAGTCAAAGCTTAGAACATCACTTTTTATTTTTTTTACCTCTTTATACACATTTTTCATTTGGCCACATATGTGCACGATAGTTTTTCCCTGTACTTCTTGAATAGCATCCACTAGCTTATTAATATATTTCACAGCAAATTCTTCAAATAGCTTAGGTCCTAAGATTTCACCAGTTCCACTAGGGTCAGAAATAGCAATTATATCTGCCCCTGCTTCTATTTGCTTCTTTGCAAATAAAATTAATTGATCGGTAACATAATCAACATATTTGTGAGCTTCTTCATTGTTTTTTCTCAGCTCTTTATAAAATACTACAGGTTCCATAACAGAACTAGCAGTGCTTATTGGCCCTGTTAAATTCCCTATTATAGGAACATTGGTCCCCTTTGCTTTTAATAATTTAATTGCATCAATAACTACTTTAGCTCTTCCCTCCTGAAAATTAATCTCGTGGAGTTTCGTCCATTCCTTTACTGAATCTATCGCATACTCCACAACATGAGGTTCATATATGTTTGACCCCATATTCACAGTTGCTCCAAACTCTTCAGACTCAATGGTCATACAAAAAGGAACTCCATAATTTTCAAAACAGTCCTTTTCATATACTGCAGTAGCTAAATCAGCCATAGTTTGCGCATTACTATGAGCCTTTGAAAAATCTATTCCAAGGTCTTCAATTACTTCTGTTGTAACCATGTTCATCATGCCACCAGGACAAATACATGGAACTCTATCAACCTGTTCTCTGTTGAAAACCATATTTAATCGTTCTCTTGGAGATATCATATTACATCCTTCTTTCTAAGCTATATTAAGCATTTTTTTTGCTAATTTTACTGCCTCCACAGCATTGGAACTGTACCCATCTGCACCAATGGTATCTGCAAATTTTTGAGAAATCGGTCCTCCACCTATAAGGACTTTAACTTCATCTCTAATTCCTGCTTCCTTTAACAATTCAATAACTTTTCCCATTCCTGACATAGTTGTTGTCATTAAGGTTGACATGCATACAAAAGAAGCCTTAACTTCTTTAGCTTTGTCTACAAAACTTTTAAGCGAAACATCCCTTCCTAAATCAATCATTTCAAAACCAGCAGTTTCCATCATAATTTTTACTAGATTCTTTCCTATGTCATGGGTATCTCCTTCTACAACTCCAATAACTCCCTTTGGCTTGCTATTTCCTTCTTCTTCTATAGGAAGATGAGGTCTTAATATTGATAGCCCTTCATACATTGCATCTGAGCATAGTAATACATCTGTTACGAAATATTCTTCCTCTTCATATAATTGACTTGCACGGTTCATACCATCTACAAGTCCTTCCATAATACCATCAAAGGCTTTATACTTTGCCTCTACATATTCCTCACAGGCTTCTATTACCTCTTCTTCTTCCATTTCTAATACGCCATCAGATAATCTTTTTAATAACTGTTCTTTAGATGCTGTCATTATTATTCCTCCATTTTAATTACAAAATTTTTCAAACATATATTTTTACATGAAATTTTTCGGATCTATTGGCCACTTTCCATATTTTCTTGCAGAGGCCATAAATTGATCAATATTCTCTAAAGGAACATTTCCTGAAAGGTCACAACCTGATGCTAAAATATAGCCACAAGGACTATCATAAGCCTTTTGCATGCAAGTTTTTACTGCAGAATCTACCTCCTGTGTACTTCCTAAAATTAGAACTTCTACTGGGTCTACATTACCTAGAATTGGAACTTTATCCCCTGCTACTTGTTTTGTGTAAGCTAAATCAACTCTATTATCTATACTTAACATATCGCAACCGGACTTTACCATATCCCCTACTATTGATGTTGTGTCTCCACAAATATGGTAACAAACTAAGCCTTTTGCCTCATGAATATCCTGCATTAAATCTATAGTGTAAGGTAATACAAATTCTAAATATTGTTTTCTATTAAGAATTGTTCCTGATGCAATTGGGTCACATAGCAATATAAGAACACCTCGTTTTATAAATTCTCTACATATCATCTTTAATGCTTCTGTGCAAAACTTAATTAACTCATGTACTTTTTCTGGATTTTTTCTAGTTGCTCTTAAAAAATTTTCTGTTTTATAAATACTTGCTGCTGCAGTAAAGGGTCCAGATATTAAAACCCCTGTTGGAACCTCTTTACCTAGCTTATCAATTAATATTTCTGCAGCCTCAATATGTAATTGGAAAAGTTTATCGTTTTTTAATTCTAACTTTGACATATCAAGTTTATCTATATCATTTAAATCCTCTAAAACATAACTCATAATTGCTGGTACAGATTCCTCTGGATCATTCATATTACTACCTAATGCAATACCTACACCATGTAATCCATATTCAACCACTAATAAATCGTTTCCAAACCTTTCATAACAAGCTATCTGTGCTTTAGCTTCATTTAACGCACTACTTCTTTTCTCTTTGTGGGTCATTCCTAATGCTAGTCCAGACATAGAGCAAGCTACAGGCATTGCAAGTATTCTGTCCATAGGTTTTCCTGTCATGAAGGCATTTAACCTTTCAATTGGGGTCATTTTATCATCCTTGTGCATATACAACCATCTCCTTTTTTTAAGGTGTTATTTATTTATAGTAATTCAAGGGTTTTAATAACCCCATCTTTTAACTGAAAGTCTTTATTTTTCATGCATGTTTGTCCAACAAACTTTGCTAGTCCTATAGCCTTTATGCAACCTTCTTCATAGTTTAAAGGTCCTCCTAAAGAAACATCCTTCCACACTGCTTTATCAGTTCCTAATAAAGAAAAAGTAGTTTTCGGACAAAGTACTATTATGATTTCTTCATTTATGATTTTATCCATTGTTTTTAATAAAGGATAAGTAAACATTTCCACTACTTGTTCTGCAAACTTAGGTCCAAGAATATTAACTCCCCCAGAAGAGTCTGCATAGCTAATGATGTTTACCCCTACTTTTTGTGCTTCTTCTATAAATTCAATTATTTCATGTTGAAATTTATTAAAAACTTCCCTAATTAACTCTGGATTCTTTCTAAAAGTTTTGAAAACAACCCTTGGTTCAATTAAAACATTCATTATTGTAAATGGTCCCGAAACATTTAAAACCACATTTTCACCTTGTTCTCTCAAAGACTTACAGGCTTTTAAAACTTCGGAAATTCTTCCCTTTGAAAAATCAATTTTAGGTAAATCTAGCAGTTCTTCTGTAGTTGTACAAATATATTCTTTGGCTCTTGGTCCTATATTCTCATCCCCAAGATTAACTTTTCCCCCTAGTGCCTCCCCTTCCACAGTATGACAGAAGGGTAGTGTACAAACATTGTCCTTATAGTATTCCTTAAGCTCCTTTGCAAGTGTCACCATACTATCCCAATTTTTATAAGCATCAGGAAATTTCAAATTGGTTTTTTCAATAATTTCTTTACTAATTCCCTGTTCATTACCATATGTACATTTATAATCAATTATTTTTCCCATGGTACCCCCCTAATTTATTAATAAAAAATTCCTACTATTTTTTTCTTATCTAAGTTACTGCCAATTACGGTTACCTTTGTAGTTTTTACCGTTTCTAAATACTCCCAATGATAATGATGTGGGGTATAATCAAAGTAAACCAGTTTCTTTGTAGAAAGCTGAACAATTCCCTTAGCTCTTACAATAAAACCATACTCCTGTTGATTTAAAGAAAGTAATACTTTATCTATTTCTTCCTCTGAAAAAGTCCTTAGCTTATCTATAGAAAAAGTTTCAAACATCTTATTAGCTGCCAAAAAGGCAGGCCTATCCTTTAACTCAATTTCATAGGATTCCATACTGTTTATTGTTTCAACAATTTCTTCCCCTGATAAAGAAATCCATGGCTCTTTAAAAATTGTAGCCTTGGGATTTATTAAACTTATTTTCTTAATAATCTCTTCAACTTCACTATCCACTAGATTCTCAAAATGACTTAAAAAAATCATCTGAGCATTTTCTATTTGATCTAAATAAAAACTTCCAAAGTTCTCACTGTAATCATTGAAGGAATCTACATCTACAATGGTGATAACATCCTTAATCTTTATATTTAAGGTTGAATTTGAGGAAACCCTATTACAAACCTTTAGTATATCTGATAAACTACCTACACCTGAAGGCTCAATAAATATATTATCTGGTTTATACTCTAAGACTAATTCCTCTAAGGCTTTATTAAAATTTTCTTTAACTGTACAACAAATACATCCAGAATAAATCTCTTTAATTGGAAGACTATGTTGTATTAAATCCCCATCAATACCAATATTGCCAAATTCATTTTCAATTAAAGCATTACTTCCTTGCATATTTGGAATTACTTTATTTAAAAATGTTGTCTTTCCACACCCTAAAAATCCCGAAACAATATTTATGTTAGTACCCATAATTCCCCTCCATACATCAATACTTTTAATTATATATTTTACACTTAAGGCAGTCTAATTTGAATTTCAAATAGAAAGTTGTCATTCAATTGAATTTACCTATACATTAAATTTCATTATATTTTCATTTGTAGCTTTAATATGGGAATTAATTACATGGATTTCTTTGATATGTTGTAGTTACCCAGCACAAAATTAAAAATATGTTTATAAAAGAACAAGAAAAATGACACATAAAAAGACCCCTCTCAAACATAAGCCTGAGAGGGGATAATATCACAACTTCATAGTTATTGTGCCATACCCTTTTCATCATCTTTCTTTTTATTTTTAATAAATCCCTTTAGGTAATGTTTATTGTAATATAAATATTCTATAATCTTATAAACAGCCTCCACTAAAACTAATCCAGCTAACAAATCTATAATCACATGTTGTTTTACAAATTGAGTTGAGATTATAATTAACCATCCAACTATATTAAATCCAATCTTATATTTTGTTGGCATATTTTTAAGCTTATTTATTCCCTTTAAAGCTGAAAAAGTTGCTGCTACATGAATACTAGGAAAACAATTATAGGGGTTGTCCCTACTATAAATAAACTTTACAAAATTGCATAGAAAATCATCATGGATTATTATTGGCCTTGGAACATAGGTTTGAAAGTTTAGATAAATTATAAGACAAATACAATTAACTATATTTAAAGTCAAAAGTGAAATGAAATATCTTTCCTCATCACAATAACACATTATTATAAGTGAGATTATTAAATTTGGCATATACATCATATATGGAAGAATGAATACACTTACAAAAGGAATTAAATCATCTATATCTGTATATACGGAATGTAATTTGGGATTCTGATAATTATTTATAAAAAAATAGCATATACTACTTATTCCTATGGAAAATATCCATAAATATGGTTTTATAGTTTTCACATTATATTTTTCTAGTAACCATTTCATAAATTTCACCTTCATACGAGAATATTATATATTAATATTATATTATTTGTAATTTTTTATCTACGTTAACATTTATAATTAATCAAAAATTTAAATATAATTTTTTATATCTACTACACAAAGCTATTACTTTTTCGTATTTGATCACTCCCTAAAGGAAAAATCCCTCAGACCGTAGTCTGAGGGAACATTAATATATTTCTATTTAATAGCAACAGCTTCAAAGGTAACGACTTGCTCAGAATTCGATGGATACTGACCAAATTTATAGTCTGAAGAAATCACAATATTTTTAAATCCTATACTTTCAAGTATTAGTCTGAACTCTTCTACACCATACCATCTTAATGGGAACCGCTCCAATTCAGTTTGTAAAAGTACCCCTTCACGCCACTTTTCATATCTCCCATGGGAAATGGTATATTGATTTATATAGTCAACCTCTACAATTTTATTTTCTAATGTGATTATATCTCCATTAGAGCAGTCCCAAGTTTTTGTGGAAACTGTACCTGTTGAAATATCTGTTTGCAAAAATATATCAACAATTAATCTACCACCATTAGACAAATGCCTATAAAAGTTTTGTAATGCTTTTATTGAATCTTCTCTATTATGTAGTAGAAGGAAGGTTCCAGTTGGCACTATAATAGCATCATATTTTGTATCTTGTGAAAAAGACTCCATCTTACCTTCAAAAAGTTTAGGATTCAAACCTCTTTCTTTACAATTATGCTCACATATATTTAACATATCTTTTGAAATATCAAATGCATCCACATTTAATCCTTTTTCTAAAAGCGGAATTAATATACGCCCCGTTCCTGTTGCAGGTTCAAGAATAGGTCCTTTACAAGACTCTAATCTATTCATGTAAAATTCTACATCTCCAAAAGAATGCCCTATAGGCTTATCCATATCATATACTTCTGAAGATAATCTACCATAATAACTTAACATCATTTATCACCTTTCTTCCTTGATTTATCGTAAATACTTATTGGGGGACATACTATACAATGACCTTGTACTAATAATATTTTCGATTCTTGCCTATAATTCAATGTCACCTCTAACTGCCCCGTTCTAATAAGTTAATTTTATTATAACAACAACCTTTAAAGAAAACTGTTCCTGTTTTGCTAAGTATTTATAATAAAATATGATTTCAAGTGAATATTCTTATAGCTTCTCTTTGATTTTTAATTTTAAATAAGGTACAAATACAATTGCTATAAGGGCACTTATCCCCATTAAATATGGATAATAAAGATATTTCATTATGATAAATGGTGACAATTTAGCTAATGCTGATGCTGATAAAAGTTGTGCACCATAAGGAATAATTCCTTGGGACACACAAGAAAACATATCTAATATACCCGCTACTCTTTTAGGTTCAATATCATATTGATTGGATATATCTTTAGCTATAGGCCCTACAGTAACTATAGCTATAGTGTTATTAGCTGTACATATATCAACTAAACTTACTAATGTGGCAATTCCAAATTCAGCTCCTATTTTACTGTTAACTCTTTTTGTAATAAATCCTAGTATAAACTCAATCCCTCCATTGAATTTTATAATTTCAACCATTCCACCAATTATCATTGAAATTATTACAAGCTCAGACATTCCCCCAATTCCTTTGCCTATGGCCTGCAATAGACCTATTATATCAAAGGCTCCCGTAAATATTCCTATGCTTCCTGCAAATAAGATTCCTCCAACTAGCACTAATAACACATTAACCCCTAAAAGTGCAGCAAGTAATACTCCTACATAAGGTAAAACTTTAACTAAACTATATGAATAATCCCCTACTACCTTAGAATCTTGCCCCAATGTTATAAAAGTGAATATTAAAGTTGTTATTATTGCTGCTGGCAATACAACTGTAAAATTCATTCTAAATTTATCTCTCATCTCACAGCCTTGAGTCCTGGTGGCTGCTATAGTTGTATCAGAAATCATAGAAAGGTTGTCCCCAAACATTGCTCCACCAACAACAGCTCCAACCACTAAAGCTATAGGTATACCTGTCTTAGCCGCAATTCCAGTAGCTATAGGAACTAATGCTACTATTGTTCCCATGGATGTACCTATAGATATTGCTATAAAACATGCAATTATAAAAACTCCAGCTACTAGTATGTTACTTGGTAAAAATGTAAGCCCTAAATTAACAGTAGATTCTACAGCTCCCATAGTTTTAGCAACCTCTGCAAAAGCCCCTGCCAATATAAATATCAGACACATTAAAATGATGTTTGGTTCTCCTGCTCCCTTGCAGAATACATCTAACTTTTTATCTAGTGATACTTTTCTATTCATAAATAATGCTACTAATGCTGCTAATAAAAATGGTACAGTTACAGGCATAGCATAAAAGTCCTTTGTAACTAATGATATCCCCATAAAAACTGCTATAAAAATAAATAATGGTAACAAAGCAATAGCACTGCCCTTTTTCAAGTTATCTTTCATTTTTTCCTCCTTAGTTAATTAATGTTTTAATTTTTTTGTATAAGACTTAGTGATCTTAGGCATCTGAAAATAAAAAACTTCTTGCCTTACCTAAAAGATAATGCAAGAAGTTATGTTCTTCCAATTCTTATCTTCCAGGTTAATCCTGCTGGATTTAGCACCATAAAGTTTAAAATAACTACCTTTGGTTGCCGGGCTTCATAGGGCCAGTCCCTCTGCCTCTCTTGATAAGATACTATATTATATTTTTAAATTCTTTATAAGGATAGCATTGGTTTATTATTATGTCAATATAATTAATCAAAAGCATTTTTATCCATCTTTTATCAAAAAAATCCTCAATTTCTTTTTCTATTTGTTTATGGATAACATCCTTGCCATATTATATATTTAGTATACATTTATTTACCTACCATGTCTTCCGAAGTTTCACCATTGAATTTTCATTATGTTAATGTATTGAACCATGCAGAGTGTAGCAATGCGATACCTTCTCGTATCTGTTGTTCACTCAGTAAGCTGTATCCTACAAATATAATGTTTCGGGGATATTCATTCCTGTCATTCCAAAATGGAATCATAGAATATACTTTGACTCCGACTTTTTCTGCCTGTTTAATAAGCCAATCTTGTTCTTCACCACCCGGAAACTCCAAAACGAAATGCACCCCTGCTCCACGACCATGTAATATTACTTTTTTTCCAAACATTTTCGTCGCTTCCTGTAAAAATATATCATGACACCTTTTGTAGGTAATGCACATTTTTCGAATATGACGCTCATAATTTCCCTCTCTCATATATGCAGCTAAAACACGTTGCGTTAACCATGATACAGGAGAACTATGAGAACAGAATAAACTATGATACCTCTTTAGGAGGCGTACTGGCAACACCATATAGTTCACCCTCAGAGAAGGGGAAAGAGACTTTGAAAAAGTTCCAATATAAATAGTACGATCTTCGGCATCTAAAGAGTGTAGTGCTGGCACTGGATTGACATCATATCTGAGTTCGCTGTCATAATCATCTTCAATGATGTAAGCATTGTTAACATTTGCCCAATTAAGGAGCTCCTTACGCTGCACAATTGACATTACAGTTCCATAAGGAAATTGATGGGAAGGTGTTACATAAGCAGCACATGCGTTAGAGCAGCAAATTGATGAAAGGATAAGTCCATCTTTACTAGCTGGGATTGCATGTACATTATAATTGTTGTTTATAAATACATCCCTTGCTCCATTATATCCTGGTTCCTCCATTGCAATAGTGTTATTTTCTTTACGCAGAAGAGTGCACAAAATATTTAAGGAATATTGTAGCCCACAACCGATGATAATTTGTTCCTTACTACAAACCATACCTCTTGATTTGTACAGGTGTTTTCCGATTTCTTCTCTTAATAATAGATCACCCTGCTTATCTGGATAATGATTAACTACTTCTTTTTGCGATGATAGGAGAATTTGAGAGGTGTATTTTCGCCATAACTTGAAAGGAAATTGCTCATAAGGAAGTGTACCGTACTGAAAATCATATAGAATTACAGGTTTCTTCAGTTCTGATTTTTTGATAGATAAGGCATTTATACTCTGCGGCACATAATTTCTCTCCGTAAATTCACTTGAAGTATCTAGAACAAAAAAACCTGACCCATGTCTTGCTTGAATATATCCCTCCACTGCAAGCTGGGTATAAGCCTGACTGACAGTATTGCGTGCAATACCTAATGTTTTGGCTAGTGTACGAATACCTGGAAGCCGTTCTCCATGTGCAATATTTCCTTGTTCAATATCTTTTTTGACCTGATTATAAATTTGAAGATACATTGGATCATTTGAATTTTCTTGAATATAAATCATATAATTATAACCATCCTTATACCAAAGTGTATCCTATATTATATCATATAAGTGTAACTTTTAATAGGTTCACTTCCATGCTATAATATGTTTAATTCTATATCAAGTACATATATATCTTGAATAGAAATCAAGTTTACATGATTAGGAGGATAATTAAGTTATGCAATATAGAATGAAGAAGTTTCAGTTAACGTTGGAGCAGATTGATGAGCTCCTTCATCGTGCGGATACCGGACGATTCGCTACTATCAATGAGGATGGTTATCCATATGTGGTTGCCATGCACTTTATTTATTACAATAACAAAATTTATATGCATGGTCTACCAAAGGGACAAAAAATCGATAATATAAATAGAAACCCCAAAGTATGCTTTGAGGTTGATGAATTGTTTGGTCTCTTGACTGACAATATCGAGAATGCCTGTGACACCGAGGCAGAGTACAATAGCGTTGTAATTGTTGGAAACGCTTCACTGCTTGAGGACTTGGATTATAAACATGAAGTGTTGAATAAGCTAGTTGAAAAGTACACTCCACAGTTTGCTGGAAAAGAGCTTCCTGATAAAATGATTAAGGGTACAGCTGTGATTGAGCTTGATATGGTAGAGTGTACAGGAAAATATCATAAATAGAGCAAAAGATAAACTTATTTTGTCTAGTTGCCATAAAAACCAAATATGATTTTCCAATAGAATTTATCCTGCTTTTTATTGCGGGATATTTTTTTATTATCCTGCTCTAGAATTGAAAAGTAATTCCTATTAGTTATTAGACATCACTAACTTTTCTTTCTTCTGTCTACCATAAATTTTCGTAATCACCCTGATTTTTACTATGAAATCCTTCCTTTTATTAAATTGGCTATAGAATACTAATCATCTATCTACTCTCCTACATCGTCAAAACTCCTTTTCATATCTTTTGAAAAATTCGTAATATGTACGCACATTTTCTAATTCCGTCCACTTTTTCACATCAACTGGATTTTCATCAAGATCATATATTTTTGCTCCACCCATAGCAAGGAGAAAAGGTGAATGTGTTGATATAATAAATTGACATCCTAAAAACCGTGCAGAGTCCTCGATAAATTTCATTAATTCCATCTGACGTTTGGGAGAAAGGCTGTTTTCAGGCTCATCCAATATGTATAATCCATTTTCTGAAATTTTTTCAATAAAATACCGAAATGCACTTTCTCCATTTGAATACTCCCTTACATTATCCATAACTTCATTTCTCACAAACTTTGACTGAGTTTTACTTCTAGCAATATTTACTTTCTTTAGTTGCTCATATTCTTCTATAGACTTCATTTGGAAATGAGAATATTTTGCATCTAAGTATTCTTCAAAAAGTTTTTCCCGTTTTTGATCAATTCCTTCGTTAAGGTTTCGGATATTCAACATATAATCAAATACATCATCACTTGTTATAATTCTGCTATTTTTAGGGATGTCATCTTCAAGTTCCATCTCACACATATTGACATAGTCAGGATAGAAATTAGATTTATTATAGATAGAATCTCGATTAATCCCTATTTTTTCTGCTATCACATTTAATGCCGTTGATTTTCCCGAACCATTTCCACCATATAAAATCGTAACTGGTTCAAAATCAATTCTTTCAAAACTATGTTTTGATAATATCTTAAATGGATAAAATGAGTCGTAGCACGTTCTTTTTTCCTCTAGTAAAAAATCAAATTCTATATCATCATTTGGAAATGTAAAAACACTTAAATAAACCATCATAATCACCCTTATCATAACACTATAATATTTGTATTTTTTCTTTTGTCTATCATAACCTTTATAACCATTTAATTTTTAACTATAACCCTGCCTATTTATTATATCCATAAAATTAACAAAAGCCCTCAAACCCACATGAACAGAACAACTAGTTAACTAGTTATATAGTTTTATAGTTAAATATATCCCTAGTTAACTATAAAAATAGTTTTCTATAAACCTATTTCCCTATGTAAATATTTATATAGAGAACTAGTCATATTTATCTTTTACTTTATTATAATATTTTATTATCAGCTATGCACTACTATCACTATGATTTCATCCTAATGAAAGTTAGATTTTTAAATTGTTTTTTATTACAGAAGTGGTATAGTTAAAATAATTTTTATAAGGTTAACAATATTGCTTGTATATAGTGCTAATACCAAAAGGATTATAGTACAATAAGTAGCACACTTAATATTAACAATTACATATAAAACTTAATGCCTTATTTAATTTATCGGATAAATCTTGTGGAATAGCATGTCCTATACCTTTATTTACATAGAATTCATAGGGAAGATCAACTTCTTCAAATACTTTAATCATTTCTTCTTGCTCTTCCAATGGCATTATAATTTCTCCTTCCATAAATATGCCCCTAACCCCTCTTTCAGCTGCAAGCTTAACATTCACCTTGGTAAATGATTCTGTAAAATCTGGACCTATTGCAATAAACCCTTTTATAGGAATCACATTAGCAAATGTAATGTCTAAGGCTGTTATTGCTCCCCCTGAGAATCCTCCAATTATTACCCACTCCTCATCAATGGAATATTCTTGTAATATTAAATTATAACATTCTTTGATATCATTTCTTGAAATAAGTGGATTCATTGTCCAACTGAAACCATTATGACGATATAATTGTGAAGATTGAACATATACAACAATAAAACCTTTCTTTAAAAATTCATCAGGCTTCCAGTATTCACTAAATTCACCTATGTTTCCAGGATCACCATGTAATGTAATAAATAATGGATACCTCTTTCCTTCAATGTAATTAATCGGTAGATGGACAGCATATTTAAATCTAGCCTTTTCTCTAGCCTTTGCTAATAATGAATCATTTTTATTCTTAAGATCAACATACCTGATATCTGCTTTTAAATGAACTTCATCAAAAATCTCCTTATCACATGCCCATCCTTCATTAAGAAGATATGATATCACATTAATAGACTCTTCATACATTTCCTCATGAGAATAAAATTCAGCTTTTAAAATCATTATTTCAAATAAATACTTATCAAATTCCTGTTTAGGAAGATATTCTGATGCATATTCTAATAAATTTAAGGCTTCTCTGTATTTTTTCTGGTTATAAAGAGTTGTAATTTCACCTTCGAATTCCCAATACTTGTTATATTTCATACTTAATTCTCCTTTGATCAATATCTAAATATTTTTCACAGTATAATATTTCTCATACTATATATTCCATATATAGTAACTTTTAAACTTTATTCTATTATATCACATCACATATTTTCTGAATGTCTGTAGATTGTTTTTCCATATCCATAAACAAATATGCATACAAAGAAAGCACTAAGATTTTATTATCTTAGTGCCTTTAAAAAAGTTTTTGTATCCAGTATTTAATTTATTGATTTAATAGGACGTGCTTCAATATATCCTCTGTATCCCATTGGTGCAAGCTGAAATCTTGGTGCAGTTTCTGGTGCCCACTGATATCCGTAAACAGTAGGGTCAAATTTTTCAATATGATTCCACACTTCATAGATTGCATCCATAAAATCATCATTATAGGATTCACCTTGAAAAATCATTAATTTGCAAGGTGGCAATTCTATAAGTTCATATCCACTAGGAATATCATTTGTGTAGTCAATGGGAACTTCTACACCTTGCACATATTGTGATGTTCCTTCTTTAATAAGATGTTTTGGAAGCCACATTCCAATTGGTTCATATATGGCTTCTTTTACACTTGTTAGTACTGACCATACATCACACCCTACCTCCTCACAATATTCAAAATAACCCGTTGCTTTTTTTCCTCGCCTTAACAAAACTTTTCGTGAAGGACGCTGAATAACCTGTACAAATACAGATTTGGTATTATTGTTATCACTCATCTTTTTTCCTCCTTTATGAAGTGCTCGGTAGGTATCGAAAACTTTCTGAGGCATAAATAGTTTTATTGGTGGTGTACATTGACTATATTTTCTTGGCGGCATCCCAAATTCCTTTGAAAATGCTCTTGTAAATCCCTCGTGTGAGTCAAAGACAAAATCCATCGCTACATCTATAATCTTTTCATTACTATCACGTAGTATTAACGCAGCTTTAGTAAGCCTTAATGCACGAATATAGTCAAATGGTGCCTTACCAGTAACTTCTTTGAATAGTTTTGCAGCATGCCATGGTGAATATCCTGCCACAACAGCTAGTTCTTTTAACGTAATCTTTCTTAAAATATTAACATCAATGTACTCTTGCATACGTTGTACCGCCATAATAGTTTCAGCCTCACTCATTCTTCCACCTCCAATATCTAAAGTATATATCATAAAGAATTCTATTTCTTGACCTTCATTGCGAATAAAAAAGAGCATTTTTCTTCTCTTAATCACTCTACTAATATACCACTTATTAACAAACCTTATATTTCTAATAATACTTTTTCTAAAATTTCATAATGCCAATAATATAAATCCTCGGGTTTTATTGAAAAAGCTTTTTCTTTATCAACAATTATTTTTCCATTTTTAATAGTTACAAAACTAAAAAAAGGTTCTCCTGATAAAAAGGATAAACTGGCATTTTCACTCCATTCCTCAACTGTTACAAAATCATTTTCAAATAGCAGTTTAAGTAAGTCATAAAAGCTTTTTTGCATAACTCTAAGCTTAAAATGTGGACACTCTTTTTTAACAATATATAAATCTATTTCTTCCCATAACTTTTCAATGACACTTTGCCTATTAATTAAACTTTCTAATGATAAATCTCCTGTACTCATTACTTTAAGAATTCTTGTTTCCCATTGTGTTGGTGTCCAAGAAAGAGTTCTACTAAAATTAATAATCCATTTTTCATGTGGAATGTATTCACCATTTACTATAAATAGAGCTTCTACTAACTTAGTGACAGCATTATTCATCATATAATGACCTTGCACTTTATCCCCCCTATGAATCCATATATCACCTGCTAATCTAAAATACCACCAACAATCAAAAAGTAATCCTTCTGCTTGTAATGGTTCTGGTTTATTTATAAGTTTATCTCTTACAAATTTTTTTATTTCTCCATTGGGATCATATAAAATTTTTGCGTAAGATAAATCCCATAAAGCAATACTATCCCACGATTTCTGTTTTTCTTCCTCCAAATTTAATATCTTTATATCGTAAAGATATTTTTGAGCCATTGTAATCCCAATTGGTATAGGTGATTTTCCATTATTCCATAGTTCATAATTTTCTTTATCTAAATAAATAACTATGTCAATTTCAGATAGATAATCTACATAACCTCGAGACATCCCTCCATTTAAGGTTATTCCAATTACTCCTTCTAAAGATTTAAGCTTTTTTATACTATTTTGTAATTCTAACATAAAATCATTAATTTTATTTTCACTTTTTAAGTTCACATATGGTCTTTTCATAATTATATCTCCTTCTTAAACTAATTTTGTCATATAAAATATAAATGTAACAGTATAATTTAAATAAAATAAAAAGCCGTAGATTTTACTCTACGACTTCTATCATAAAAAGATAGTTCAATTGCCTAGAGAGTAAAATAAAATCATATACTAATAAAATGGTTCACCAAATAAACTGTCACATCAAACAGTTTTACCACTCTATTTTAATAAATGATTCTATCTTACTTCTCCGTGTCAAATTATACTTTTTGATTACATAGTACTAATTTGACCGAATGGCACTCCACCTTTCAAAATTACACTGTTACATATGAAAATTATACACTTAATTAAAATATTTGTAAACATTATATATTAGTTTTGGAAATCATACTCAGAATATACTATCCATCCATATATTCAGCTTTTAAAATAGAATATAACACCAAATCTCCAACCCCTCTATCCTTCCAAAAATATCCCTGTCTTATTATCCCTTCATCTATAAAATTGTTTCTTAATCATTTAAATCATATCTTCAAAAGCATTTCATACTGACTAACACTATATTCAAAACCTAATTGGAGTAAAAAGTTTTTAGTAGATTCAGATTGATCATCTACGTTAAGAACGCTGATTTTATGTGATTCTGTATTTTTTATCATATCTGTAATTATACTTCTTGCAATTCCTTTACCCCTATAATCCTTATTCACTGCTATTTGGGGAATATCCCCTGTTTTTTTATCAATAATGCCATAGCCAACAATGTTGTTATCAAAACGCACAATAGAATATTGAAATGCTTCTGGTATAGAGCTTATAGAATCAATAGAATTCTGCCAAGATGGCTCAAAATCCCAAAATCCTGTTAATTGTCTTAAGTTAATTTTGTCAACATTTTCAACCATATAGGTTGTTATTGGATTATATTTATTTTTATCTAGATGAAAACATTGGAACTCTCTTTGAATCTCGAAGCCTTGTTTTTTATATAGTTCAACCGCAGATGTATTAAATTTAATTACTTCAAGTAAGTATTGCTCTACTTGCTTTTCTTTAAGCTCTTTTTTGATATTTAAAAGCATATTGCTTGTGATACCTTGTCTTCTATATTCAACTGTAACGCCTGTCCCAAGATCATATACTGTTGATTTTCCATTCCAATTTCTAAATCCATTTAAAACGAATCCAACTAACATTTCACTTTTAAATGCACCTATGGACATTTCGGAGACATAACCCCTTCTTTGAAGCATTTGCTTAAACTTCCAGATAGGTAAATCCATCTTAACCTGATAATCAGAAAATGCATCTGAAAACGTTTTATGAAGTGTTTCAATACTTGTTTTATCTAATATTTTATAACTAAACATTTCTTATCTTCTCCTTTATATTATATAATCTTTTAATTTGGCAATAAGTTTGTCAATATTCTTGAAAAAATATTTCTTTAAAGATATGCTTAATATTTATATTATATGTGTTCTTTTAGTATATCACATTAATATTTGCTAATTACATAAAAAACCAATACTTAATAACACTAAGTATTGGTTTTTTATCTTTTATTTATTTTTTCTTAATAGGAATCCAAATTTCGCTGTAATAATTTTCATCCTGATTACCCTTTGGATAATCAGCTATATTTGTATACATTTCAATGTTATAACCAGCTGCAATTTCATAATCTTTACAGTTAGGTAGCCATTCTGAGAAGATTTTTTGGTTTACATCTTGCAATGATTTTGGCATTGCACCCTTGCAGGCAAAAACAGCCCAAGTGTGCTTAGGAATAATCTTTGTAATAAACCCCTCTGGAGTTAATGTGGATGGAATATAATTATCGGCAATCAAGTATTCAAATTCATCTGAACCCATACTCTCATCAATGCATACACCGTACATTCCGCACACAACTTTACCCTTTCCTGTTTGATAATGCTCTGTCCAAAACTGTGGAATTTCTCTAGTTGCACTATCATATTTAAATACCTTTGATACTCCCATAACTGTAAATGAATCTTTTTCAACAATTTTGTAATCCATAATATAACCGCCTTCCAATGAAAATTTGATTTTTAAGGTCCCAAAAGATTTAATCATTGCTCCGTCTTTTCGAACTGCAGTAGGTGTGACACCATGGAAACGAGTGAAGGCTTTTGTGAAACTATCTGGTGAGTTATAGCCATATTTCACTGCAATATCAATAATTTTCTCATCAGTAGATACAAGCTCACTGCCGGCAAGAGTAAGCCTACGTTGTCTAATATACTCTCCAACCGTAAAACCACAAAGCATTGCAAATCCTTTTTGGAAATAAAAAGGTGACACCAAAGCCTGTGTTGCAATTTCCTCTATTGTAAGTTCCTCGGTGATATTTTCCTCGATGTAACTAATAGCTTCACCAATACATTCAATCCATCCCATACTCATCACTCCTGTCTACATTTATATCATATTGCTTTTCAAGCAGTTATTCCCGACTTTTTTTGTTATGTTTTGTCTGGAAGATTAATTTTTAAAGCTTGGTCAACACCATTACGCCGTAGATAGATTATGTTAAATTGGTTAGATAAAGGGAATATATATTATGCAAATATTTTTTATCTCTAAATAATTCATATGTTGAACCAGATAAAACAAATCCAAGATTTTCAACAAGACTAATTGACCTTTTATTGTCAATATAAATGCATGCACTTATTTCTTTTATATTCATATTTCTTATGGCGAATGTAATAATTTCTTTAATTGCTTCTTGCATATACCCATTTCCCCAAAATTCTTCTTTAAGATCATAACCAATTTCCACTTTATACTCTGTGTGATTCCAACAATGAAACCCACATGTACCCATTTTAATCCCATCTGATTTTCTTATTATAATCCAACGATTCTGTAATCGTGGTTCCTGCTGTGTATAAAAATTAATAATTTCATCTGCACCTTCAACATCAGTTAATGGCTCAGCATCAAATAGGTATCTATTAACTACATCATCTGAAAATTCGCTAAATATAAAATCTCTGTCATCACTGGATATGTTTTTAAGAAATAATCTATCTGTTTCTATATTATTAAAAAACATTTTTTCCTCCTTTTATATAAAAAGTTTTCTAAAAATCTTTCAAAGGTGGATACTTTAAGTTTCGCAATTCCGAATCAGAAAAAACATTTCCACCCCATACTCTTTCTTTTACCTACTCTTCTAACCTTTTTTGTTGTCATCTATAAATCTCCATTGCAACTTATCTGCTACAATAAATGTATCCATAGGTTCATTTAAAAGTTTATTTTCACAAGGAGCTTCTGGATCAAACCAATCATTATTAGCCCAAAGTATATATCCCTCATGCATAGATAAATAACATGATGTAATATCACTAAAATAGTTTTTTTCATATCCTATTAAATTCATACGACGCAAACCAATAAACTGTAACTGAAGAGTTTTCAATACCATTTGGCTTTGAAAATTAACCTTCAATTTTGAAGTTTCAGCACTACAACCTGTCATTGTTCTTTCTTCATTAACGCTTGCACCACTTATATAGTCAACTTTACAGATACAAGAATCATGAAAGCCACAATATCCATTTAATAAATCTCAATATCATTATTGTTCTTTATTATATTCCATCCATCGCTCATTATATTTACTCCTTTTTCGTATGAATTAGTAACTTTATATGTACAACGCTTCATAATATAATACCATTATTTACTATAAATGTACATATTTTAAGAATTAATGACACAACTTAATCCATAATATTCTTACTGATTTTTAATACTTATTAAAAATTAAGAGAATCCTTTTTACATTTAGGATTCTCTTAAAATATTTATTATTTATATTAAATCTGAGCATTACTAAATATTTAGTAATGAATTTGAAATTTCCTCAAATCTTTCATCAGGTATACCAAGTTTTTTCTTAAATTTTTCATCTTCTAATCTTTCAATAATTACCTTGTTAGGAGATATTTCTTTAATAACACTTTTTAGTTTCTGTATGGATTCTTCATCATCGTTATAGCCCTTTAGAATAGTTACTTCTAATATAAATTCACCTTTATACTGCTCTCTAAAAGCTTTCATATTTGAAATATGATTCTCAAAGGTATATCCTTCAATTGGCCTTTGGATTTTTTGGAAATCTTCATTTGAAGCAACCTTTATCTCACCAATAACTTCCTCGCACATATTTGCAATCTCTTTAAATTCTGGCAAGTTTAGAATATAACCGTTTGATAATAGCTTCACTGGCAACCCTTTACCTTTAATAATATTAATTATATCAATAATATTTTCATTCACTAAAGCTTCTCCTTTTGAATTAATAAAAACTAACTCAGCTTTAGTTTTTTCTATCATGCTTTCCAGTTCTTTTAATGAACTATCCATTTCATCAAAAGACTTCTGGGTGTCTACCTTGTTTTGCGATCTTCCAATAGGACAAAATATACAATCAAAGTTACAATGTTTTTCTGGAAGTATGTTCACTTCCAATACTCTTTTTCCATCTTCGCTATAAATATCTTTATAACTGAAACCACTCATTAACTTATCCTCCTCAAATTAAAGTATTGTTACTTCTTTATTGTTAATATCAAGAATTGAGACCTTACATGTTCCTCCTAAATTATCTTGTACTGTTTTCTCTAAATCTTTTAAAGCATTTTCGAACTCTTCTGTTCTTTTTTCATCAATTAATTCAATACACAAAAAAGCATTCTTTGTATTTTCAGTAAGCATGGTTCTTACTGACTCACGCCAATTCCAGCACCTACAAATTGCTCCCTCATTATCTTTATATACTATTTCACCTTCATATGGTGGTTCACTTTTATCCGTTCCTAATACTACAAAACTTTCATTTCCAACAGCCTTAGTTAATCTTATATCCCCAACAAATGTATCTATATCCTCACCACCACAAGGAAGTGCATATCTTAATGAAACAGAGTTATAAATATCAACAAGTGGATTAATAGTTCCTAATTGATTTCCATTATGCACTCTCTTTAGTAACGCCTCAATAGATGACCTTGCACCCTTCTTTGTTTTAAACTTTTTAAATGCCTCTCTCCATACTTTTATAACTTCGTTACTGCTAAATTCTTCGTTCTGCAAATACTTTAAGGCTTCCTTCTCTGAATTTAAAATCATTTTTTTATATGCCTCTTTATCCTTTATAGTATTATCTATACCATAACAAACAATTACTCCGATTTTTACACTTGGAAATAGGCTCCAAAATTCATTTTCAATGACAAACTTTTTCATTAGAAATCCTCCTTTAATTAGTAGTTAGATTAGTATAATAATATCTCATGACTTATTTAAAAGAAATAAAAATAAAAAAGCCATAAGTGATATTATTAAAATATCTCCCAGGCTTTTATCCTTCCGTGTACACAATTAACTGTGCGTTTTCTCTCGGACCTGCCAGTTATAAACTGCGGAACCCTAGAAAACTTAAATATTAAACTATTTTGTAATTTATAATTTACAAAATCACTTTAGCACAGTAGTCTATTTAAGTCAATTTATTTTTTATTTGAAAAATTTCACTGTCGATAATAATCTTTCCATACCATTGAAAACTGAATACCATCAACCAATGTTATAAATATATTTCCACCCACAAAAGCCCTAGAGTGTGCATAATTACACTCTAGGGCTTGAAACCATTGATATAATTTTAATAAATTCCATTCATCTAATTAAAAAAACAGCTCTCCTACTTTATAGCCCTCAGGCAGTTCTTCTTCACATAAAAATTTGAAGTTATCATCCTTCAGTATTGGTAGAAATACTTCGTATGGTATCCTTGAAAACTCACAGCCATAGCTACTAGCTCCGAACCACTTACCTTCTTTGCTACTCAAGTTTAAATTTCTCGCAAATTTTGTATGATTTGAGCAATCATGAACTGCTAAATCCCAGTTTTCCTCTTCAGCTATTTTCATGAATTTAAGAGTTAATTCTCTGCTCCAAGTTGGAGATATATAACCATGTCTGGAAATATACATGTTTTCGCCTTCATAATTGTGTATGTTATTCTCATTTAAATGTAGCTCTGCACAATTTATAAAATCCAGATTTGTGTCTAAAATTGCTTCTTTTTTCTCAAAAAATCCTTCAAAAAACTCAGGAGTCATTGGAGTTTCAATACCTACATTTTTAATATATTTTTTAGCAAGTCCAATATTTTTTATAACTTTATCTGCACAACTAGTTGCCCCTAGGTTGAATCTTATCTCATCAAGGCCAGCTTCTGCTAAAGCCTTCAAGGTTTCTTCTGTAGCTAAAGTACCATTGGTATATAAATGTTGATGAACCCCTGCCTCACTAAACTTCTTTATAACAGGATAGTACTTTTCAATTTCCATAAAAGGCTCTAAATAAACATAGCATACCCCAGTAGGCTTCTTATGGATGGAAAGAAGTAAATCTATATCCTTCTCATAAAACTTTGTACCTCCGATTTCCCACATACCTTCACCTATAGGAGGCTGATCCTCTAATTCTCCATAGTTATAGCAGAATTTACACTCTATGTTACATTTGTTTGTTTTTCTAATTGCACTTAAGCCAGTTCCCATAAGACAAGAACGGCATCCCATTGCAAACTTTCTTTCATTTCCCACGAAATAAGTTCTATTCCCAAGAGTTTTTAAGTCTTTAATTTCTGACATTAAGATATTATTCCTATGATCAATTGACTCCTCTATTTGTGCAAAGGTAGCGTATATGATTTCCTGTTGTTTTGTCATAAGCTCCTCATCCTCTGGTAGCATGGCAAAAAACTCAAACCACATCAACGCATCTTCTTTTGAAATTTTCATTATGTATCCTCCTCTAATTTATCTTCTTAAAGATTCAATCTTAATTCTTCTTGTTATACTTTTTCACGTATTCTTCTTCAAAAGTCATACTCATTCGCTTTATTATATCACTTTCATTGTTTCCTTACTATGTCTTTGGAAACTTATAACTTTTTGCAATTAAAAAGAACCCTGATTTCTCAAGGTTCTAAATGTGTTTCCTTGTTAACATAGCTACAACTTTACTTTGTTGAAACTTGCTGTTTGTGTACCCCACATGAGCTTGGCATTATAACTGGCTTCTTAACAACGTTACTCTTAACTTTAATGATTTTCATCTTGTTCCCTCCTTTCTTTTTGATGTAGCAAGTTGCATACCCTATAACCTACATTATTGTTACATCTTTATCTATTGAAATGGCAAGTTTTCTCCTTTGTTGGATATATCCTAAAATAAAATCAAAGGGAGAATTCTATACCAGTTTCATCTAAGCAATAAAACACTTGTGATATTGCTATTAATTACGATTAGCTTTCTACATACCACTTACTTTGGGAATTATACAATTCTTGATACTTTCCATTTATACTAATTAATTCTTTGTGAGTTCCTATCTGAACAACTTTACCTTTGTCCATAACAACTATTTTATCTGCCATCTTAGTTAGAGCCAGTCGGTGCGTAACAATGAAAGATGTTTTTCCTCTTGAGAACTCGATAAATTTCATATATAACTTAGATTCTTCTATTGGATCAATGGCAGCAGTAGGTTCATCAAGAAGAATCATATTATGCTGCTTATAAAAACCTCTTGCGATGGCTACTCTTTGCCAATACCCTCCTGAAAGGTCCACCCCATCAAAATCTCGTGAAAGCATTGTATTCATACCTTGTGGAAATACTTTGGAATTCACATTTAAATCAGCTTCTTTTAATGAGTTCTCAACACATTGATTTATCACAGTGGTTGATGTATCACTTATAATAATATTATCCTGTAATGTCATCTTATATCGTTGGAAATTTTGGAATATACTAGATATATTTTTCATCAAGCTTTTATGGTCTAATGATTTTGTATCTTGATCATTAAAATATACGCCACCTTTATTGGGTAAGTAAATTCCTGAAATTAGATTTGTTAATGTGCTTTTCCCAGCACCATTTTCTCCTACAATTGCTACGATTTCGCCACTCTCAAATTTAATAGACACATTTGAGATAGCCTCTAGCTTACTTCCTGGATAGCTAAAGGAAACATCCTTAAACTCAATTTGTGGAGCTTTTTCATAGTTGATTTTCTTTTCTTCTTGTTCTTTTATATTCATAAATTTAAGATAGTTATCAACAGTACCAATCCGTTTCATTGCGTTTCCTATTATGTAGCAAATCATCTGTTCTAGCATACTCATAATCATTCCAGTTGAAGCTAAAACAGCACCAAAATTTCCTACTGAAATAGAACCGTCAAAAAGATACTTAATAAGCAATAAAAGTGTAAGTATATGTCCCAATAATGCCGAAATTTTAAATAACAGCTCAATTCTTATTGATTTAACTTGAGTATTAATAATTTCGTCATTCAGTGTTTCTAATTTATTCTTATATCTCTTAATAAAGAAATTATATGCTCCTAGTAATCTTGTTTCTTTCAACTTTTCTTTTCCAATGATGCATTCCTCATAATGCTCGCACTCTCTACGTAACGGTGCAGCCTTATCTTCAAGTCGAGCATATAATCTACTTTTAAACATTTGAGAAAGCATAACAGGGAGAGAAAATAGAAAGATAATTATAACTAAATTTGGTTTTAACCTATAAAGGTAAATACCTATAATCATAAAGTATGGTATGTAGATAAGTGTAGTATCCACAATTCCTGTTATAAGTGATACACTATTTTTTACACCTTCATGAGCCTTATTGATATCATCTAAAAAAGAAGTGTCCTCAAAACAAGCTGTTTTCTGCATGGCACATTTCTGATTAAACAATTTTTCAAGTTTTCCTGTAACTTTACGCTCATAATCCAAACCAAAAACTGTACTTATTCCATTCAATACTGGGTTCGCTAAAATGCAAAGAAGAAGTAATATAAAAGAACCAATTATTCTTGCTAACATTGCTTCACCAGTAATATATTTACCAATAACGTTAAAAAAGCGGTCAAGTGCTACAGTATTAAGGGCAAGTGTTAAACCCAATAGCAAGTCAATAATGCAAATAAATAGGAAGTACATTGGACAGGCACCAACTACTTTCCGAAAGGCCTGAACAATTGTAAGGAAGGAAGATTTTTTATTAGTTTTCATTCTCATACCACCTCCTCTGACTATGAAACATTTCTGCATAAGAACCATTTTTCGTCATTAGTTCATTAAAATTACCATGCTCGCTTACAGCTCCGTCTTCAATCACATATATAACGTCTGCAAGTTTCGTTGAAGCTAATCTATGACTAATGAGAAGTGTTGTCTTCCCATGATTAATTTTTTCAAAGTTCTCGTAAAGCCGACTCTCACTTACTGGATCTAGTGCTGCCGTTGGTTCATCTAAAATTCTCAACGATGCATTACTTACCAGTGTTCTTGCCATTGCAATTCGTTGCCACTGTCCTCCTGATAAATCAAGACTATCTTTTATAATTCTTCCAATATAGCTATCAATGCCTCTAGGTAGTTCTTGTACTAACTCAATTAATCCACTTTCTTCAATTGATTCTTGAAAACGTTGAGTGCTATAACCATTCACATTTCCTAATGTAATATTATCCTTCAAAGAAATCTCGTATTTTGCAAAATCTTGATATACCACAGCAAACATGGATTTTAATTCCTCCTGGCTGTACATCTTGATTGAAATATTGTTAATAAGAATATCTCCTTCAAATTCCTCATACAATCCTGTTAGTAATTTAGTGATTGTTGTCTTTCCTGAACCATTAGCTCCAACAAGAGCATAATGCTTTCCGCTTTCAATAACAAGGTTAAGGTTCTTTAAAACATCGCGTTTAGTTCCTGGATATCGAAATGTTACATTCCTAAATTCTATGCGATTCACTAAAACTCTATTCTCTGATGAAACGCATAAGTACTCATTCTTATACTTTAATGACAATAGACTCGTAAAATCTTCTAAGTATTCTTTGGATTGAGCTATTGCTTCAGTATACTCCGGCAATTGCCAAGCCAAATCTGGAATTAGCGATATCGTACTATTAACAATAGAAATAAATAGTCCTATAGACAATAAACCTCTTTTCAGCGGAAACACAAGAATTAAGATAATAACCGCTATCAGTAAGGAAGTTAAAATTCCACCAATTTCAGACTCCTTTAACCATTTTAAACTGGCTTTAAACTTGAGATTCCTAGCAACTTCGTATTGCTTATGCCACGAATCATTAATCTTCTTTGAGTAGTTAAAAAGAGTTCTTTCTTTAGCAGCATTTCTTCCTATCAAAATTTCTGATAGGTACCCAGCTTTTCTTATATGTTTTTCAGACTCTCGATTCGCTTCATAATTTTCCTTACCGCCTCTTATCGCAATACGGAATGTTGGTATTGCTATAAATGCAATTGCTAATGCCGCCCACGCAACCTTAAATAGAAGCACACCCATAATTCCTAGAATCTTAAGTATTAGACTAAATGCTCCCAAAACCTGTCCATAAGACTTAACACATTGAGTCTCAGGTTGTCTAGAAACCCTAGATATTAAGTCTAAACTCTGGTCATCCTCAAAATATTCATATTTAAGTGATGCAACCCTTCCTATTAAAGAAATAAAAAAATTCTCTCTTAAAATATTTTCAAGCTTAGTATTAAGATACTCTAATAATAAAGGAGACAAACTCGAATACAGTGAACATAAAACAATTGCCAATACAGATAACTTTATATGAGCTGCCCCTGAACCTTCTGTAAAAAATCTGATTGAAGAATTGATGAAGTATGAAACAGCTAGCAATGAAAGTGTTGGAACTACACCACTGAAAAAACTAACAACTGCAATTGAAATAGAATAAAAGGGACAGTAATGAATAGGAATGCGAATGATATCAAGTATCCCGAGTGTCTTTTTTGTGAACAAGTTAAAATTTGACATCTAATTATCCCCCTAAAATATTTTAGTGCTTAATAGTCACATGTGCGATTATAATAAATTTCTATAGCCTATAATTCATTATTAAAATCTAAATTAAGCAAAATGCTCATAATTGTCAATTATGCGTTGAAATCTTTCTTCTGATTCTTCAAGAATTTCTACAATTTTTCTTAATGAATACTCATAATGTTCTTTCATATAGCAAATACCTGTTAAGTATGGGCGTTCTGCTTTACCTGAAATATACTGTGCTACACAGTCTCTACATATATTTCTTGCCCAACATTCATTGCATACCTTATTGTTTTTATTGTTGCATTCCCTTACCAATGGATCATTAATATCATATTTAATTAAACTTACACATGGGTGACGATTCCCATCGGTGTCAAAGGTTTCTAGAAATCCTTTACTCAACTCACAGCAAAAGTCATCAAAGCATATACCATGTAATAACGACTCAATTATTGCCTTTACAAAGATACTAATATTCTTATTTGGTGCATTTTTATAAATCTTACTATATGATTCATCAATATACTTTTCAATATCTTTTTCTTCATCTTGATTATCTTTTATTTTAAGCCAATCTATTTCAGTTGCTACTTCAGAAATATAGTATTCAACTCCCAAGCTTTCAAAATACGTAGCAAGTTCATCTCTACTTATATTGTCAAGATGAAATTTTGTCAATGTGCAATTAAGTTTAACCTTATCTGAAATTGCAGTTTCTTTTAATCGGTTTATAACACTAATTATTTTATGATGTAGGCAATTTACTCTAAGTGTATCATGAATGAAACTCGGACCATCAACACTTATTGTTATATTAAACTTATATTTTTCAAAAAAACTAATCATTTCATCATCAATTAATGCACCATTGGTTACAATATCATAATTTTCAATAATAAAATTAGCTTCAAGTTGCTCCACAATATGTTTAATAATCTTAAAATTCAAAATGGGTTCTCCACCAAAAAAGCTAACCTTAGATATTTTATCATATTTATCTTGTAAGTATTTAACTGCTTTATCCGCAGCTTCCTCACTCATAATAGGACTTACCTCTCCAAAAAAATCTCCTTTTTCATAACAATAAGCACAGTTTCCATTACAATTTATTGTTGTTAGAAATAGTGCTTTCCCTAATGTTCTATCTGCCATTTCGTAAAATTTAGGCATTTCCTGAACATTTTCAAATGAATCTTTATATAACGTCAAGGAATTGCCATCAAAATAGTATTTTGATGTATTTACTGGAAATTCATATATCATTTTCGCACCTCCAATTGTCATTGTATTAATTTAAATCTATAATAATACATTCATTTCAAAACATCAGAAGACCTAGTCACTACTTAATCAGTAGTTGCTAAGTCTTCTTTTTGATTGGATTTCCATTTAAATAAATAGTAAGCGTATAACTCATTGTGTCTTTTGCATTACTATTAATTTATAAGTGCTCAAAATCTCTATATAGTAACTCAACATAAAATTTTGTAAAAAGCACTATATGAAACCCATACATACTGTATCGTCTATTTATTTCACTATTGTTTTAATTTATCACCATAAATAGCTTATTGTAAAATCATGGAAATAAATATAGTAATCAAAACTTTGACGATGATACTCTCATGTTTGAGAATGTATCAATAAAAGACTATTACTTTACATTGTTGTAGCTTGATTCTTATGCACGCCACAGTTGTTTGGTACGATAACTGGTTTCTTAACTACATTACTCTTAACTTTGATAATTTTCATTTGGTTTCCTCCTTTCTTTTTATATAGCATGATGAATACTATATAGCTTGCATCATTGCTACATTTATATCTATTGAAATGGTAAGTTTTCTCCCTTTAGGATATATATACATCATTAATTTGTATATATCCTAAGTTAAAATCTTAAGTAGAATCCTATACCAGTTTCATCAAAGCAATTAAACACTCCTAATATTTATATTAATTTTGATTAAATTTAAGCTTGTACTACTAAAAATAACATTAAATTCAATCTACTATTACAATTATTTTCTTATTAAGTTATATATAGTCTTTTCATTTTTGCATTTACACATTGCAGAATATTCACAGTTCAAACAATCATTACTACAATTTAGTGGATAGAAATATTCAAAAGGGTTATTATCTACATCACTCATAACCTCATCAACTATTTCTTCATCAAAATAGCAGTATAACAATTGACTAATGTGCTGATTGTTATCATGTTCAATTTTTAAAGCCAAGTATAATTCATAACAATAGTAATACCTACTACTTGGGTCAGAAGGATTTAGCGTCTCATTATATTTTCTCATCCATAGAAGAGCATTCTCAAGATCATTAACTTTGATATAAAGAAGACACATGAACAATTTTATGGAAACAATGGAGTAAATATTATCATCAGTAAGCTTAATATCATCAATAAAGATGTCAAGAGTGTGATTTTCAGAATAGTTTTTTTTCTTTAGAAATTCAATCACAAAATAAGCTTCATCAGTAGATATGTCATGTAACTTAAATTGTATGATATTTCGAAGCCTTTCATAATCAATGCAATCTTCAATCACCACCGGATCCATAACATTGAATAATTCACTCATCCCGGGAACTAAAATACGATAAGCTAATATCTCAGACTTTGTTACATCTCTCACAAAAATAGAATGACCTAAATCATTAATCAAAGAAATCAATTCAAATAGCATCTCTTGATTATCAACATAAGATTTCTTCTCAAAACTTCCCTCATATGATGGATTTCCCACAAAAAATGTTGACGGATATCGACCTGAACTATCTACAAATATTTCTATAAAATTATCAATATCGCCACCTTCTTTTAAGAAATCACTTCCCCGTGTCATCCCTTCGAAATCTTCAATCTTTTTACCTTGCATTAATTCTGTAAAACAACGCTCAACAGCAACCTCAAGTGATGGATGTGCAGCAGCTTTTACAAAGTAAGAAATATCCTTACAGTTGTACAGAACCAGACCAATGGCTGGAATCCCTCTCCCCAGAGAGAAATCCTTTAATTCTACTTTATAATTTCCAGTTTCCTCAATTGCATCTATCCAATTAATAACATCTGGCATGTTATTTTTAACCTCAGTAGTAATAGTAGGTGGTGTAATATGTTTTTCTATAATTTCTTTGATTACAAACCTTTCTAAAATTTCCGATATTCCTTGGACAAAAGCCTCCGCCTTAGTGTTTCCTGCCACCATTCCGTTGGTACCATAATAAAGATCTACAATATCTATAGGTAGGGCTATCACTTCATCATTTTGAATATTGTGAAATCTTTCATATCTAATATACTCTCCTGATGAATAACTAAACTGCTGCATTTTTTCAAGTATTTTATCATCAGTCTCTCCTTGCACACAGTTTATCCAATAAGATAAATTAGAATAAATAACATCATCATTCTGTTTCTCAACAAAAGAATCATCGTTATATTTACAATTATCTTTTAAAAGACTTCTCCCTTTAAATCTAAAAAAGGCGAGATTTTGCAATCTTTCCATAATCTCACCATAAGCACTTGCCAGTGCATATATCTTATCTGTTCCTTTCCCGCATGTATAGAAATCAGTTCCATCCACCACTAATGCTACTGAATATAGTCCATGAAAACTATCGAACCATGTTTCAGTCACAAAAACTCCCCAATTTGATAGTGCTCTTCTTGCCGTTTCAATTGTTTCTAACGGTTTTCTGTCCTTGAATTTTTGATACATCATTATATCTCCTTTCAGCCTATTAAGCCTCGATACCTCAGCCCATTCTATAGAAACATTTTATTAATATATTTGTATCATTAAGTTTTGTATTGTTAATTTTTTTACTATTAGTTTATTTTCAAATGAATATCTCAACGAATAATTTACCATTAATTACATTTTAATTATATTTTAGGAGTATGTCTACAAAAAGTATTCGTCAATTATCAACTTTATACTAATTTATTCGCCTTGCAATTAGAATGAAATTTTTGTCCAATACTTTTTTTCAACAAAAGTGTTGCATTTATCATGTTGTTTTTAATATATGTATTATTTTATTTACAATATATCTTTTTATTATTTATTGGTTTAAAAATAAAAATAAACGGCGGCTCTGATATCACAAAACCACCGCAAGTAAAATATTAGAGTGCAGAAACTTCTCTGCACTAAGAACGATTTTTTTCTTTATGAAAGTGTCAGTCAACTAACCGTAATGTAAATGCTATTAGAGTTCATTTTTATTGTTAGCACCAGGAGTAGTGACAATAACTTTCTCCGGAGTAATAATCAATGCACCCTTTGCAGTAAGTTCTCCCTTAAACATATCAGAAACTACGTTCTTAAATGTGTCAACCATTGGTCCCTCAGTAATATATTGAGCAGTACCCTTAATCTGATACCCCTCCATTGTGGATGTGTTACTGGCTGAAACCGCAATTTTTCCGTTTGCTCTGATGTTGTTTAATGTAGTTTCCAAAAATACATCCCCAACTACCAGCTTACCATCATCTGTCACGTTCTTAAATGCTACAGGTACAGCATTTGGCTCAGTTGAATAGGTTGCTAGATACCACATCTGTTCTTTAAATAGTTTAATTACTTTTTCATTCATATAAATTCCTCCTTTATTTGATAATAGCTTAAGCATAGATTTATTATATTCTTCACACTCATTCTCCAAAAGATATAAGCAAATTATTGAGTTACTATTAAATTTAATAGCAACTTGTTGCATTAGAGTATTAGAATTATAATTTATAAATGGAGGTGAAAAAAATGTATCAACCTAAATTAGAAAAAGATATTCGCTGCCCTCTTGAATATGGACTGGAAATATTCGGTGGAAAATGGAAGTCACGTATCATCTGTGTATTAGCTGAAAAGAAAATCTTGCGATATAGTTCCTTAAGAAAAGAAATGATGAATATTACTGATGCTGTTCTGTCAGCTACATTGAAAGAGCTGATTGCTGATGAAATTGTACACCGCCAATCCTACGACGAGATTCCTCCCAGAGTAGAATACACTTTGACGCACAAGGGACAATCAGTAGTTCCAATACTTCAAAGTATTTGTCACTGGTCAGGGGCATATCACAAAGAAGATTCTGAACACATAATGGTGCAATGCCAAAAGTGTGATTATATATTTGAAAATAAATAATGTTTTCGGAAAGTAAGGACTGTATGAAAACTACATACACCATAAATACCAATTAATACTTTTGCATTTTTGTATACCCTATAAAAAACTCTCCTCAGACCGTAGTCCAAGGGGAGTTTAAACATAAATAAATTACATAATATCTTATCCTATTCTCTAATCCAAGAAAACACATATTCCATATGGTCTGGCAATTCTAATTCTGGTTCACATTCTGTATCAAAATAACCTATGAGCCCCTTTTCTTTAACTGAAAAATCAAAGTGAGCTGCAGCAATTCCCATATCCACCCTTTGAATATCATATGGAAAACTGTCACTATATCCCGGCTGTTTATACTCATAAAAGTGGCATGCATTATCCTTTATTAGAATTCTCCAAGGCTGCTTATTTGATGCTGATGGGCCTAAGCGAACCATTTCCAAAGGTACCTCTAGATCTCCTGCTTTTTCTTTTGTAAGAGTTGTCTGAAAATCATTTATATAAAACAATTGATTCCATTCTTTACGCTGATCTGCTTTTATCATTTTTCTCATTACAATTTCTTTCATATGCTTCTTTGTAGCAGCATAACCATAGGGAGTTATGATTGGAAATATTTCATCTTCTTCTATATTCATAGCCTTTGCAAATCCTTTACGATTAAAGGTTCCCCCTAACCAACAGGTCCCAAGTTCAAGATGAGCTAAATAAAGAATAACTGCTTCTAGTTCATATCCTAGGGCTTCTAATGCCATTGGTTCTAATTTAATAGTTGTTCCAATATATTGCATTGCCCCCTTAATAACACCGTAAGTTCCAAGCTTATCTTCATCCTTCATTTCCCTATTGTCAAGATAATGAAAGTTAACTTTTTTTCCAAAAGGATTATCCAATGAATTAACAAAGGATTCAATTGCCTTTCTTTTATCTAGTTCAACCTCTTGTTCTTTATAATTTCTTACGCTGTATCGTTTTTTTACTGATTCTTCTATTGAAAAATTAATATTCATTGATGTTTCTCCCTTCTATAATAAATATCTTCTGCTTTTACTCAACTATAATACATATAAATATTCTTTTGTTCTTAGGTAAGAAGATTAACACCCTGAGTTAATACCCATAAGTTTAAAGTGAATCCAATACCCTTACAATAAATCTTTCTGCTTCTTTAAAATCTCTTTGATTGGGATGCCCTTGTGATAATCTGCCCATAATATTAAAAAGCTTTTTGTTAGTAAAATCCTTTGCTATAAAGCTACCTTTACAGGCAAAGCTCCCTTTGTTTATTGCTCCTTTTGACTCTAAAAGTTTAATTAACCTTTTATTATAGAACTTCATCCCAACTCCACTGGTTGAAAATACAAAAATATTTTTACCTGCTAAATTCAACTTATCAACCAAATTAAAAAGCTTTGGTGAGAAACTCTCCCTGTATACCCCAGAACCAAATCCAATCAGATCATAACTTTCTATGTCTAAATCACTAACATCTCTTATATTAATTAACTCCGAATCGATTTTGTCAGCCAATATCCGTGCAATTTCTTCAGTGTTTTTTTTATAATCAGAACAATATATTATCAGCGATTTCATAAATCATACCCCCACTTAATTTCCTTTTAATAAAATTATACTTTAAATATTTATAAAACATGTTAATATTCTCAAGAAAGCTCCATTAAACTATCAGAGGGAAGGGACATGCAACAAACTTTATTGCTCAATTAACTTCTTCATTTTCCACACCATTCTAAATCATATAAAGAGCAAATGCAATACTCAAAATAGTCTCCTACATTTTTAATTCTGCTTCAATCCTTTTGCTATCCTCTAAATCATAGAGATATTCACATAGTGGACTTGATTTTAATGGCTCAATGCCTTTCCATCCATTTTTCAAGGCAATCTGATAATATCTTTTAGCTTCTTCCCTCTTATTGATTTTAAAGTAAGCACATGCTGCGTTATAAAATTGCCATAGAAACCCACGGTTATTTTCAAAGGCTCTAGTATAAAATTCAGCTGAAAGCTTGTAATTAACATTTTTCTTGATATAATAATTACCATTTATTAAATAATTATCGTATAAATCATACCACCCAAAATATACTTTAATATTCTTTTTTTGCTGGAATCCAACTTTTTCAGCTAATTTATAGGATTGAATATTATTATCCCAACAGTGCCAACCTACATTTTTTATATTGTTATTTTTACAATGATTTAAAGCAGCAATAACCACTTGTGTGCAATATCCTTTTTTTCTATAATCCTCTTCTGTTTCTACTCCTAGTTCACATCTCTCTTCAACTACACAGTCAGCTATACATCTGCTTACAACACCACCATCAATTATATATACATACCCAAATCCCTTTTCTAAAAAATTATCAATGGAAGACCAGTTTTCAATTATACTTTCTCTTACATCATCAATTTCTTTCAAATTACTATCTAGCAACATTTCTCTATCTATTTTTTTTACCTTTTCCGATACTTCCACATTATGAAATTTATCTATTTCTAGTTCTAGGTATCTTCTATCATCCTCCATTGGATATAGAGAATTAAATATATCTTTAAATGAATTTTTCCATTCCTTTGAAGAATAAAAAACTATATAATCTACCTTACTTTTTTCTAATGCTTTTTTAAAAATATCATCTTTCAATACATTATTTAACTCACAATTAAAGTCATCATCTTTTGCATTTCCTGCGAAATACATACCCTCGGGACTTATTATTAATGCTGTTGTTGGATTGTCCACATTGTTAACAAAAATCCTGCCTGGATTGATTTTATTTATAACACTGAAAATTGATAAATTATATTCTAAATCTATAAATAAATCCGTAACCTTATTAAAATCAGCTCTATTAAGTTCTACTACCATACTACATACATCCCCTCTTACTTTTCCTACTTTTAAATATTTCATATTGCCTTTTTTCTTTACTTAACCTTTTTATCTCACCTAACTGCTTCATATAACTTTCAAATCTTTCTTGACTTATGATACCATCTTCTATAGCTTGTTTTATTGCACAGCCTGGCTCTTTATCATGGTTGCAATTCTTAAACTTGCAATTTTCTGATAACCTAGCTACATCCTTAAAACTCTCTTCAACTCCATTTTGATCACCCCAAAGCTGAAGCTCTCTAAGCCCTGGAGTATCAATTATCATTGCACCAGAATCATGATAAAATAGTTCCTTGCTAGTTGTTGTATGTCTACCTTTTCCATTAGCTGAACTAACAGAGCCTGTTTTCTGTTTTTCTTCTCCAAGTAAATAATTAATAATAGTTGATTTTCCTACTCCTGAAGAACCAAAGAATACTACTGTTTTACCATATGATAGGTACTCCTTAAAAACCTCCATGCCTATATTACTTATAGCACTAATGCAGTAAATAGGTATTCCTATTGCAATATCATTTACTTTTGTTTTATATTCATCAATTTTATTACATGCATCTGCTTTATTTAGAATGATTACTGGATTTACTCCACTGTTATATGCTAATGTAATATATCTTTCTATTCTTGTGATATTAAAGTTTCCATCAAGCCCACTTACAATGAAAGCTGTATCTATATTTGAAGCTACAACCTGCTCCTCAATGTGCCCTCCTACTATTATTCCATTTCTAATCTTTCTTCCACCAGATATAGGTTGTTTTCTTGCAAAACAATTCTTTCTAGGCAAAACACCTTGAATTATTCCTTTGGTGCTGCCTTCTATTAACTGAACAGCTACCCAATCACCAATTGCTGGCAAGTCTTTACTGTATGCTACATTATATCTAAATTTACCTGCAAGCTTTGCAGCTATTATACCTTTTTCATAATGTAGTAAATAGTTATTTTTCTGCTGTGAAACTATTCTTCCAGCAATAAGACCTTTATTAAAATACACTCTAAATTCTTCTTCAAAATAATTATTCCAACCTAATTTTTCTAAATTCATAAAATCTTCCTTTCATCACAATAACTTATATCACTAAGCCTAATTCGTAAATTATTACAATATCACGGCTTTATTGAACCTTCATTTATTTTAATTCCATAATATAAAACATTATTATAAGTGTTAGAACAAATTAGTTTGATCCGTCTTCTAAAAAAGGATACAAAAATCCCGCAAAGAGAATAGACCTCCTGCGGGATAATAAATTTATAGGCATAAAAAAAACACGATAACCTGCATCGCGTTAACCACCAAAATTATTTAGGCCGAACGGTTATACTCATAACATCAGCAAAAGGCAACATGAATAAATGGCATCTTCATCCATTTTAAAAACCCTTTTGCTCTATATTTAATTAGTTCAAAACCACCTCAAATACTGCTGTCATAATAACACTCCCTTCGACTTCATATTAAATTAAGCTATAGTAAAATATTAATTCATTATTTTTCCAATGTCAATACAATTTTTATATAAAGGTAATATTTAGTAATTTTTCAATCTAACAGTAAACTGTGATTTATGCCGATGACAAGGTGCTAATTGGGTATAAAGTTACTTGATTCATAAATATGCTGTACCTAATACAAATGTATAATACTTCTCATTGATCTTGGGAATCAATATATTTATAGTCAATTTCAACAAATGATAGCAGATAAAAAAATATTCATTCCTTTATCAGTAAAATCAACCCTTATGATAGTGCATGTTTCTATGACTTAGTTATTGATATAGGTCCAATTCGATATTTTTTATGTAAAAAAAGTCGAGCATGAAAAAAGCAGCTTTGATATTATGTAGATATGGAAGGTGAGAAGATAATGTTAAAAGATTTAAATAAAGTAATTGATTATATTGAAGATCATTTAACTGATGACCTATCTCTTGAAATAATTTCTATTTATGCTGGTGTTTCTGATTATCATTTTAGGAAAATTTTCTTTTATCTTTCAGAGATGACGCTTAGTGAATATATTAAAAATCGAAAATTATCTGAAGCTAGTATGAATTTATTACATGGAGAAAAAGTTACTGATGTTGCTTTAAAATACGGTTATCAATCAATAGATGGTTTTACTCGAGCCTTTAAAAAATGGTGTGGTTTTTTACCCTCAGAAGTTATGAAAAATGGTATCAGTAAAACTTTCCCTAAACTTTCATTTATTATAACAGTTAAAGGAGGAATTAATATGGAATTTAGAATTGAAGACAAACCCGCATTTAATTTAGTAGGTGTAAGCAAAAGAATCCCTATGCAATTTGAAGGTGTTAATAATGAAATTGTGAAGCTTGCACAAAGCATCACTGAAGAACAAAGGAAAGAAATGCATTCTCTTCAAAACATTGAGCCCTATGAAATAGTCAATGCTTCTTATGAGGCTGACGCTAATTTCTTAAAAGAAGAAGGAGATTTAACTCACTTGATAGGTGTTTTAACAACTACAAATCAAGTGAGTGATCAATTAGAAAAAGTGCCTGTAGATGCATATACTTGGGCAATCTTCCCAAACGAAGGTCCATTTCCATCGACTCTACAAAATACAATGGCAAAAGTATACTCTGAATGGCTTCTATCATCCGATTATGAAGTAATTAATGCCCCTACATTTTCTTTTACTAAAATGGATAGAGACAAAAAAGATTATGCTTATAGTGAAGTTTGGATTCCTGTTCGGAAGAGATAAAAACTAAAAAATTTAAAATCTATCCTATCAACTACCCTATTACATTCAGGGTAGTTGATATATTACCGCTCGGATTCTTTGGGAGCCCTTGCATGGGTGGTTGTAAAAAATATTATTATTCTTAAAAAAGGCTTACGATTAAAAGTAAGCGTTTTTACTATTAAATAACAATGAATGTTATTTATGAAATTATGACCTAATAAAATTAGTTTTATTATCAATAGAAGTCATGCAATAAAGTATTTATTTCAGCTATCCTATCTCTTACTAATTTTAAATCCTTTAAGTATTTAGGTTGTCTCATTCCTAAAACGTTTAAAAACATTAATTTTTCAAATGATATTATTAAAAATTCATCTTTTTCAATTGCGTCCTCTGAAAGAAACTTATAATCAAACAATCAAATACTTTTCCACATTTCAAATTCATATTTACAAACTCCAAAGTCATCGTATATTTCCTTTACATTATTAGGATACTTAAATGATAGTAATTCATAATCTTCTTGTGTTATGACAAAATCAATGTCTTTACCTGATTCTCTTATCTTATAATATTCCTTAGCTTTTCCACCTATCAATAAAGGATTTGATGAAAACTGAAAGTTTAGCTTATTAAGATTAATATCTAAATCCTCTA
Source organism: Clostridium sp. UBA871 (assembly GCF_002295255.1). Lineage (NCBI taxonomy): Bacteria > Bacillati > Bacillota > Clostridia > Eubacteriales > Clostridiaceae > Clostridium > Clostridium sp. UBA871. Next base: position 347,296 of record NZ_DBFV01000007.1, read on the forward strand.
TATTTAAACAATTTTCTAATAATACTCTTGTAAAATCATTTTTCATAATTGTTTAATACCCCCTGTATTTTGCCTTGATTCATTATAAGAGCGATTATATAGATTAAGTAATTTAATTTCAAATGATAAAAGTATGCTGAACTACTCCATGAATTTATCAGCTTCAACATTGGTTATATTTCACATTTCTTCTAAAGATCTATTGACTATGTGATATTTTTAAGATAATATAAATTGCATCTTTAAAATATGAATTTAGTAAGTAATATTATCTTATAATGAAGACTTATTAACTAAAATAAATTATGAAACTTAACTATAAAACAAGAGCTTACATTTTGGAATAAATCATAACAAGTATCAAGAGCTTGCCCCTAACAATCTTTACAAGCGCCGCAGGTTATATTATTTTCCTTCGAAAATACTCACTACTTTTGCATATTTATATACCTCCATAAAAAATCCTCTTAGACTGTACTATTTAATTTTCAAAGAACATATTTAACTCAATTCGCTTACTAAAAGCAAATATTCATAAAAAATAATCACTATTATTCATTTATTTGATATCCTGTATTATAAGAATTTTCTAATAAATACTAAATCAGCCTACTCTTAAAAAATTCACATTAATTCTAAGTTGTATTATTAATATTTTTCAATATGCTAGGAGGAAATAATCTATGAATCCAATGTCAGAAGTTGATTTAAATTATGCTCAAAGTTGTAACTGTGACTCCCAATGTCCAGTTGATTTAAAATGCGGTGAACCTGGTCAAGTAGTACTACCTGGCTCACTAGTAGGAACTACCGCTACTGTTGCTACTCTCACCATAGATACTTCTAAATTCTGTAATCCATGTACAAAACTTGAATTTACAAGCAATCTAATTGGAGTAGGTTTTTCCGGAACCTTAATATTTCAATTATTTAAATTCTGTGATAATCAACAGCCACTCCCAATAGGAGGACCATTTTCTTTTACAGTAGCGACGCCATCTCTTATTGCTAGGACGTTCACATTCTTTTTATGTGATTGCGATTCATGTTTAAATGAATGTTGCACCTATGCTGTAATAGTTACAGTCGGTGAAGGTGATGAAGGTGCTATTACAGGTAATATTGGCGTTTTCGCTGCAAGACTATCATCCGTTACTGTAGATAATCCAAAACAAGACTGTTAACTAAATGTAAATTAGAACTTAAATAAATTTCTTTAATCTATTAAATCTATTACATGAAGTTTCCTTTTTATATCTTATGTGTATAATTTACATGATCACTTGCAGGCTAGATAATATACTTACGTATTGAATCTGACCTGCATTTTTAGTCATAATCTTAAATATCTCATCAAATTCCCTACATCTAAAATAATCTATATACATTTCATACAAAACTTATGGTGGCAAATCATATTTTTATTAATATTAAAACAACTTTAATTCGTAATTTGTATAGTCAGCTTAACAACACTTTCAACATGTGTTACCACATTATTCTTATACAATTATACAAAAGGTTATTAATATAATACTCTTTTAGATTAATCTATCCCTATGAGTAAGAACTATACTTAATACAAAGTTAAATTATAATTTTATATATATTCTCATGGCAAAGATATAAAATACAACTATTATCGCTATACATCAAGCAAGGGTAACCCATATCTCTCTTTTACTTTGTTTTATCCGTAACCTTTTTCATGACCTTGTTAACTTCTTGGTCAACAGATTCTTTATAGATGTCAGCGTAGGTTTTTGAATCTTTGATTAAATTGTCGCAGAAAGCCGCTACGTCACTGCCCGTCACTTCGATGATGCCTTTCCCAAAGGCCACACCCTCTTCAAAAAGATCAATAATCCCGGAGAGTAAATCTATCCCGTCGGTTAACTCAACAGGTCCAACCTTAAAAAGATATTTTTGAATCTCTTTATAAACAATCTGAAAATCTTTCGGTAGCGCTTTAACACGCGCTACGTGCACCCGCCACTCTTTTTTGCCTTTGATGTCGTCACCCAGAACATCTTTTACACTCCGACCGTCCACATCCGTTTCTTCGAGCAGGCCAAGCACACCGTCAAGAATTGGCATTAGGTTGCGACCAGTGAAATCCGAGTGTTGCCAAAGATTAACCTTATTTTTTCCCATGCCTCTTGATAATTAGCCGGTAGCTTTTTAGCTCTCGATTCAAAAATTTTCATTTCTTTAGTCATGTTGTTTCCCGTAATATTTTCCAAATAAATCACCTCTTAACTATCTAGTATTACTGATATTTTGTATTACTTACTACCACTATGTAGTATCACGCAGTAGTAGTGTCAATATGATATTTTATTTTTTGTGTTTATTTTTACGAGTGAGATTTAAAATAGTACTAAGATAAATTCCATCTTAAATTTATATCAGCGTCTAAAATTTCTAATCTAACTGCTAAGGACAATTCTGCCTAGCATTATTTATCAACATATTATAATTTTAGCTACATAAGTTATACCATTTTTTTCAATAACCTAAATACTATCTGTAGTTCTTTTATTATTTATAGTTTTACTTAAAGTATAAAAAGTACATATTCACACATACTAAAATACATAAGGACGGCTCTTTTCATAAATTCGAGCTTTAGATTATCATTTTGTAAATTTAAAATTATTGTAATAAGGAAGGTGAATAATAATGGACTTTTATAAAGTAATTGAAAACAGAACAAGCAATAAGAGCTACAAGTCAACTCCTATACCCACAGAAAAATTAGATAAAATTATCAATGCTGCTTTAATGGCACCTTCATGGAAAAATAAAACTTGTTATCGATTTATTTTTATCAATGAACAAAATTTAAGAGAGCAAATCTCCAATACAATTATAAACAAAACTGACAAAACATCAAATGCACTTAAACAAGCGCCAATCATTGCTGTTATAGTTGCAGACCCATCGGAAAGTGGTGATGTTGATAATAAATCATATTTTATGTTGGATTGCGGTATTGCTATGGAACATCTGGTATTGGCAGCAACAAATGAAGGTTATGGAACTTGCTGGGTAGGTTCTTTCGAGGAAGAAGCAGTGCGTAAGATTTTAGATATTCCTGAAAAATTCAAAGTAGTTGCAATGACTCCAATTGGTGAAACCAATGAAGATGATGAACATTATCCACCAAAGGATATCTCACAACATATTTATTACAACAGCTGGAATAATACAAACAGGCAATAATACATTCTTTTCTTTCATAGAAATAGTTTGTGCAACGCCTATTACAAGTTCTGCATCAATAGGGTTGCACAAATTTTAATGTTCAAATCTATCTACTTTAAACAGGTTCAGATCTTTATCTACTTCTCCAGAATATAATTTACTTAACATCATTCCACCTAGCATAGCAAATAATATTCCATTCGCCCCATAACCCAAACAATACCATAATTTAGAATTAGTAGGCTCTTCACCTATAAAACCCAAATTATCTTGAGTAGATGCAAATGCTCCACAATATTTATATTCTATATCTATATTTAAGTTTGGAAATAAGCTTTTTAGTCTTTGTTCTAATATTTCATAACTTTTACTACATAACTTTTCATTATATATATCTGGTATAAAGTTTATATCCTCTCCTCCAATTATTAACCTGTTATCTCTAGTTGTTCTAAAGTAATTATAAGGAACTCTGTTATCTCTAATAACTATGTCTTTATAAATTTCCTCAATGTTATCTATTGGCCTAGTTGCAATATTAAATGTAGTAGTCTTAGTTCCAAATGTCCTTTTAGTGAAAAGTTCTGTATTATACCCTGTAGCTATAATAACAATTTTCCCTTTAACTTTATAACCGTATACAGTTTCTACGGTAACACTATCATTACTATATTTAGCATCTATAACCTCTGTGTTTTCATATGCTCTTAATCCCTCTTTACAACTGACCTCAATTAGATGATGAGTAAATTTATAGGGATCAAATACAGCTCCTCCACCTTTACCTAATACACCTGCCTTTACATCAAATAAAAAAGGATTATTATCTTCATCAATAAATTCTACGGGTAATCCAGCCTCTTTTCTAATATAATACTCTTCTTCCATCTCCTTCTTTTCTAATTTCTTAGCTGTATATAAAAAACTATCTACTCTTTTATAATCACACCTATTACCATATCTATCTATAAACTCTTGAATTTCATCCAATGCCTTTAGTCCTAACTTATATGATTTTATTATATTCTCCATACTCGTATATGCCTTTAGCTCCATAGCATTACTATCAAGCTCATATTCAAGTAATGAGGTTGTTATACTAGTACTGCCGTGACCTATTCTTGATTTCTCTAAAATAACACAATTAATATTACTTTTACTAAAATAGTATCCTAAAATTGCCCCTGTGACTCCTCCACCTATTATTATTACTTCTGTCTCTATATCCTCTGTTAAATACTCATACTGTTTTATCGTTTTGTTAATTCTTGTAAATATACAATCTCCTTGGACATATTGTGTATTCATAATAACCACCTATCTCTTACATAGAATTTTAATTGATATTTTTTAATCCACTCCTCATTCTTTCGTAAATAATCTTCTAATTTTTTTAATATCTCTATATTTTCAGAAACATGAATAATTCATATAACTAACTATAAAATAACGTATTTTATTAGACATACTACAATCCTTTCTTAACCATTCATACTTTGTAGCCTTATTATTTCCTAAAGTTTATGCTTATATCCAAGAAATACTAAGCATATATGACAAATTTAGTTTTAAAATTTGTTAATCAAAGTATACTCTCCTCAGATAGTAAAATAGTTGTAGTAGAGAAAAAGTAACGATATTCTCGTACAAGAGATATATTAATGAGAAGTAAATTATGACAAGAAAAAAATACAACTAATAGAAAATATACATAATCAGAAATTCATGAACTTTCTAATTTTAGTGCTATGACCTTGTTGCATAGTATTCCTGTGAATCAAGCACATTTTCCAAACTTGGAGAATACTATAATGTTATAGCTCTATGAAAGGAATAAAAATATGTATCCTAATGAATATATCCCTTATACTGATGAAATTGATTATGAATCAAGATTTAATTTTTTAAGATCTGAATATACTAATAGTTTTATTGAATTGAAGGATTATGGACCAGAACCCTTTGTAGTAAATATTGATGAGGCTACTAAGCAAAATGATACTTTTCGTACTGCTTTATGGACTGGAACTCATTTGCAACTTACCTTGATGAGTATCCCTATTGGAGGAGAAATAGGTTTAGAGATTCACCCTAATCTTGATCAATTCATACGTATTGAAGAAGGTGAAGGACTTGTTAAAATGGGCGACAGAAAAGATAACTTAGATTTTCAAAAAGAGGTCTATGATGATTTTGCCTTCATCATACCAGCTGGTAAATGGCATAATCTAATCAATACAGGTAATACACCAATTAAATTGTACTCTATTTATGCTCCACCTCAGCATCCACGTGATACAGTTCATATAACTAAAGCTGATGCAGACGCTGCTGAAAAGTAAAACAATAACTCCCTTAAAGAGAGACAAAGAAACCTTAGGCTAATCAGAAATTTATCTTAAGTGAGCTTTCTCAGTATACTTGCACAATGGGAAAACCTGCTTGCTTATATAAGTAAACTGGCAAAGTTTTTCAAAACTTGGATACTTAAAAGTAGGCATAAAACCATATATAAACAAAATGCGGTAACTCATTTTTATTGAGCTATCGCATTTAACTTAAATTATCTTATTTAACCAATATTTCTATTGAAATAACTAAGTAGTAAAATATTAATTCATCTTCATAGAAATATTTTTACCATTAGCTAGTAATGTTTTTTCATTAACAGCTATATATAGAACTTCATTATCTAAGTTCTTATCTTCAACAATTTCTATAGATTTTTCTTCTTTATGTGCCATCATCAATGTTTTATCTTTTACAATAAAGTATTTCAATATATGGTCATTTAGATTGTCATCTATAAAATTCTTTTCACTTATATTTGATATATCTAATGTGTCCACAATAGGCCTATATTCATCAATGCTATCCTTTATATTATTTAATGCAAGTGACATTAACCATTTAAGAAATTCTTCAACATCCCATGTTAAGTTATAAGCTCTAACATCAAATACAACATTATTAACTACCCATAAATATGTAGAGTAATATTTAGTTTTAAACATAGCAGAATATTGTCCTAAAAATTCTGGTCCTTTTTCAAAAGGATTTTCACATAATTCTGTAACTGAACCTAATGATAGAAATCTATTTAAAGATATATTATTATCTTTACTTGAAACAAAAACTCTAACCATTATGTTCTCTTTGTCATTACTTATTTTCCATAGCTTAACTACCTCATCTGATCCAGGTAACAAGTCTTCATAATCCAATTTCCAATTTTGTTCCTTTAAGTATGGATACTCACATGGATTAGGCCATTCACAAACAACAAATTTATCTAACATTTCATTATTTCCCTTATGAACATATCCTATTTTTTCTGAAAACTCTCTAGTAAACTGTAAATCAGTAATCTCATCTATTCCCGTATTGTAGCCTAATCTTTTTACACCATCATAATAGGCTATATTTCTTGTATCTCCATGTGCTTTTGTTTGATCAATTGACTTTAGAATATATTTATTAACATCTTCATTTCCAGTATGTGGACCAGCACAGCAATCTCCTATGTTTTTGCTTGATTCTATATAGCAAAAAGCATGATTTCCAAAGGATGTTCTCCTAGGGTCATTAGAATTTAGAATTTTAGCATCACCAGTACTCCCATAAAACGGATTATTACACATTCCTCTTCCTTTTAAATTTGTTTCATTTATATATCCAAAAGGATTCATAAAACAATATTTTGAGTTATAACCATATTGCTTCAAATTACACTGAAGGTAAGCAGCCTCATCATAACAATTACTTATAGAATACATATCATTATGAGCTTTTTGATAAGCATTATAATGAAAAGTGATATCATTAAAATCTCCGTTCACATAAATAAAGTGTGGCGCACCACTATAAATATCATAGCTAGGTGGAGAACTGAAACAACATCTAACCACATCCTCTACTGTTACAGCGGATATATTACTTGATAAAGTAGATTCTTTTTCTTTTATATCTGAATTTATTTTCATTGAGTTTCCACACCCTTTATTCCTTTTTTAAAGAACACTTGCATCCACTTGAATGTGAGAAGTTAACATACATTTGTTCATCATCACCATTTAATTTTATAGTAACATAACCATTATCATCACTATCAACAGAGCAATAGAAGTTATCCTTGCATGTAAATGTAACTCCTGCTGAGGTAACAAATTTAATCCACCAATAATCAAATGGAGAAGCAGCTCCGGTTGTATATGTAAAGTCCATATTTTCAGTCTTTTCATTATTAGGTATGTTAATAAAAGTAGTAGATTCTTCCTTACTTTCTTCATTACCTCTCCTATGTCTTAAAAAAATTGATGCGATAGGAGTCCCCCATTTGTTTTCAACCTTAACGTGTCCTGTATGATCTGTCATTTAAAAATACCTCCTTATATCTCTTTATAAAATTTAGTTTTAAAGGTCTATACTACATAAAAATATATCTTGTTACTTCCTTATATTTTTATAACCCATGAGTGTAGCATTACTATCTTCTGCTATAGTTAAATTTTTATTCAATAATCTTATATTAACTCTATATTTATTTAATTTGTAACTACTTTAAGTCTCATTGAATAATATGAATAGATAGATATTTGGGGGAGTTGTAATTTTATAAATGAATACTCTAAGTACATCCAGAGAAATTAATCTGTGTAGAGAGGCCTACATTAGCGAAGATTATGTAACTTTATTCATTAAGTATACAGGAGACTTTAATACCCTGGTTAAAGAACTAGAATACGTATGCGCTGTTAAAGTATCTGAGGGTGCCTACATTGCTTCTGTGAGAACTGCTAATTATACTGACTTCATAAATAGATTTAATAATATACTTAACATAGATTTTAGTTTTCCTTACACCTTGTCAGCTATAGAACCAGTAGAAGCTGCTAATATAACCCAATTTCACGGAGAAACCTATTTAAATCTTACAGGGAAAGGTACAGTAGCTGCAATTATAGATACGGGTATAGATTATTTAAATCCTCAATTTCAAAACCCTGATGGAACTACAAGAATTATAGGTATATGGGATCAAACTATTGAAAGTAATAATAATGATGACCCTATAGCATTTTTTGGCACTGTTTATAGCCAAAATGAAATTAATAGAGCTATTCAAGTATCAAATCAAGGTGGGAATCCTTATGATATAGTTCCTTCAAGAGATGAGTTAGGACATGGTACAAATGTAGCTGGTTTAGTTGGTGCGAGAGGGTTAAATAATGTTATAGGCAGTGCTCCTGAATGTGAATTTTTAATTGTAAAACTTAAGGAATTTAAAACTAGTAATCTTAAATTAGCGGGAATCAATGATAGAAGAAGCACACCGATTTTTGAAGGTATTGATATTTATATTGCAATGAGGTTTGTAATAAATTACAATCCATCACCTTCGACAAAACCTATGAGTATTCTGATCTCTGCAGGAACAAATTGGGGTGGACATGAAGGTATTACATCCATAGAAGAAGATATTAACTTTTTTTCAACAAGAAAGGGACTTATCTTCGTAACTAACACTGGTAATCAAGGAGCTAGCTTAACACATGGTTATGGTAGATTTCTAAAAAGTAATACAATTCAAAACTTGGAGATTATTGTAGGTTCTAATGAAAATAATTTAGTTCTCATGTTCTGGGTTCAAAGACCTGATGTAATATCTATTGAAATAATTTCTCCTAGTGGTGAGATTGCAAAGCCTATACAATCTGGACTTGTTTCTAGTAAGTTTGAGCAAGTTAATTTAATTCTTGAAAATAGTATAATTAACATCGCTTTTTTTAACCCTGAATTTGCTAGTGGAAATGAATCTATATATATAACTATTAAAAATGCCAAAGCTGGACTTTGGCAATTAAGACTTAAAGGAGATTATATAGTTAATGGAGTATATAATCTGTGGTTGCCTCAAAGGCCACTTATACAATTAACTACTAGAGTAATAAATCCTAACCCATACATCACACTTCAAGCACCAGCTAATGCCCAAAAATCTATAACTACCTCTTTCTATAATCAAAATAATAATACTATAGCTGCAGAATCAGGTCGAGGCTTTACTGCGGATAATAGAGTAAAACCTAACTTAACTACAGGTGGAGTTATGGCTTTAACTACAGGACTAAATAATGAAACCATCTTACTTTCTGGTGGCTCTGTAGCTGGTGCTGTACTGTGCGGTGCCACACTTCTTCTACTAGAATGGGGAATCATCCTGGGAAATGACCCTAACATATATGGTCCTACCTCTATTTCTTATTTCACAAGGGGTACTAGTAAAAGGTCTGGTGATATATATCCTAATCCACAATGGGGCTACGGCATATTAAATCTTCAAGGCTCTTTTGAAAACCTTAGATCATCTCCATTAATTAGACCTTATGATGGACTCAATACTCAAAACGAGAATAACCTGCCATCTGATTTTTATATAAGAATGCCTAAAGAATTATATGTAAGAATAGATGATTCTATAGACATTATAGAGTAAGCGTTGAAACCACTGGATCTTATAAAGCTAAAAAGACCGCTAACTAAGAATATTAAATTACTCAGTTAGCGGTCAACCCTTAATATCTATTCAATTACAACTTCTATCTCAGTCTACTCAATCAAACTTACATTAAATCATCTTTTAAACACTTATTCTCTTATTAATTTAATGTACGTGTCAAGCTGGTTTTCTTCTAAATTTCCAATTAAATCTACAAACAAATCTAAATTTCCATTTACTTCATATTCCTCAAGGGCATTATAGTAATTAAGACGATCTTCCTTTGCAATTGAAACAGGTAAAAATCCATGTATCATTAGCTGATAATTCATTATAAGACGTGATGTTCTTCCATTACCATCAATAAAAGGGTGAATTCTTACAAATTCTGCATGTGTCCATGCTGCTAGCTCAATTGGATTCATATCTTGTTTATATTGAAGATCTGTAAAGAAATTCTTAATTTGAAAATACATATCATTTCCTGCTGGAGGAACATGACCTGCTCCACTAATTCTGACCTCTTGATTTCTATAAATTCCACCTTGAATTATACCAGCAATTAGTATTTCATGAATATCTTTCACAATAGTTTCATCAAGTAGCTTTATCTCCTCAATACACTTTTTCACATAGCCATATGCCTTTTTATGATTAACAACTTCATAAGTTTCCACATGTGTTTTGATAGAAATATGATACTAATACACATTAATATTGATTTTGTATAAAGATATACCCCATAAGGTGTAGGGGAGTATGAGGTTCTACTGATTAATACCATTACACAATTATCATTTTATTTTTTTGAGAGTATTCAGAACAACATTAAGTGTTACGCTCCTTCAACCATATCCCGTGTGTAATATCCAATATAACCTAATATCATCAATGCAATACTAATCAAAGTCATAGTAATAAAGATTACTCCATCAAACTGATCTACCGGCATTCGTGGAATCCAACTTTGTACGGCTGTTTTTGAAAACCACTTCGGTAAATTTAAGATTCCACCAAAGTAGTTTAGTGCAAAGGAATAGCCAAGATACACATAAATAACTTTACCTAGTTTTGGTACCCAACCTAAAACCAAAGCTGCAAGCCCGATAAAGAACAAAACAGAAGGCAGAAAGTTATACCCTGCGACTATAAATTGTTGCAAATTCATAGTTGAGCCATCTCCCATTGCAAAAATTGCTGTACCGCCAAGACTGCCTGCAGCCAGCAAAACCCCAACTACTCCAGTAACCACTGCCAAAATGACACTTACCCAATAGAGCTGAGCACGAGTCACTTTTGTAGCATAAAGCTGACTCAAATGTAGTCTTACTTCTTCCGAGTAAAGCTTATTAACAATGGCTATTGGTAAAACAGAAACCAAGCCAATCATTACCATCATAATGGTCCCAGTAAATGATTCCTCTAACGAAACATCTGCTAGAGTGAACATTTGCTTCATCACTTCATTGCTGCTTAGAAATGTTTGCATATCTCCATAAATCGAACCGTAGGCTGCCCCCATGATTACGAAAGCAACCAACCAGCTAATCATTACACCTTTGTTAATCTTGATGTATAAACCAGGTACAGACAGCAATGATTTTTTCGCTGACTCCCGTCCCTCTCTTACAGGTAAGTAACCAGCTCCCATATCACGTCCGCCTTCAAGGACAAAAGCAACGATCACTGCAATGATACAAAAGACTACTGCAAGAATCAGAGGAACCCAATTGTTTTTAGTAAAAGGATATGTCAGATAAGTCCATCCCATAGGATTAAACATTGAGAGATCAACATTTGACACATCGGTACCAGCACGTAAAATATAGAGTAACCCAACAATTCCAAGAGACGAACCGGTTGCACCGGAAGAGATTGGCATAATTTGTGCCATAACTAATGCAACAACCCCACCAATGATACCAGCCATCCCTATTGATGCACCAAACAAGAATGATCCTTTGGCAGTAATCGTATCTGCACCAAATCTAGTTATAACCACGCTAATAAAAATTGCTAATAAAACATTGATAAGTACTATTTCGGTAATCACAGCAAAAGAATTGGCTTGACGACCTACCTGGAAGGAGCGTACTAGTTCAGTAAGCCCATGATCTTCTTCCTTACGAGTATGGCTGACAACATGTAAAGCAGCCATGATCATCGCAAACAAACCACAGAATAACAACATTTCATGGGCATACATAGCTCCTAACGTATAATCCGCTGCCGACTTTACTGGTGTCGGACCAACCATGGAAATCATGGCAGGATTTTTGAGGGTTTCATACATTCCCATCAAACCTTGCCCCTTACCGATTTCTTCGAAAGCTGGAACAAAACCACCTGAAAATAAGCCCAGACCCAAAATCCAGACAATAATTTTTTTCCAATCACGTTTCAGATATAGCTTAAATAATACACCCCAACGCGCAAATTTTTCATTCATAATAATTTCCTCCGTTCCGACTCTAGACTTCGTAATGACGCATGAATAAGTCTTCAAGGGTAGGTGGCACAGATTCAAACTTCTTAACACCTAATTTTGATGCTTTTGACAAAATATCATTGATATATTCATTATCTGCAGAGAAGGTAGCTTGGGTACCTTTTTGCTTGAAGTCATGAACACCTTTAACTGATGCCATCTCAGCCACATTCCCTTCCGTCATCAAAGTAACCGTAGAACGAGTCAAGTGACGCAATTCATCCAATGTCCCAGTCTCAACGACTTTTCCTTGACGTATAATTACCACCTTGTCTGCTAAACGTTCTACTTCACTTAAAATATGTGAGGATAGTAAAATTGCTTTTCCTGCATGCTTAATTTTTTCAATTTCCTCTTGGAAAACGGCTTCCATCAAAGGATCAAGACCAGAAGTAGGTTCATCAAGAATATACAAATCGGAGTCCACTGACAATGCCGCAATCAATCCGACTTTTTGTCGATTCCCTTTTGAATAGCCTTTTGCCTTTTTCTTAGGATCTAATTCAAAACGCTTAATCAAATAGTCACGTTTATTCTTATCCCCACCGCCATGTAGGTTTATAAATAAATCAATAATTTCTCCACCTGTTAAACTGCCCCAAAGAGCCACATCTCCCGGAACATATGAAATGCGCTTATGAATCTCAAGGCTATCCTTCCAAACATCTTTACCAAAGATTTTCACATCCCCAGCATCGCGTTTTATAATTCCCAGTAAAATACGAAGCGTTGTTGATTTACCCGCGCCATTTGGCCCAATAAACCCTACAACTTCCCCTCCATTTACCGTGAAGTTCACATCATGCAATGCTTTAAATTTACCGAATCTTTTCTGCAACTCTTGCACTTTTACAATTTCTTTCATAATAAAACTCCTTCTTAGAATATTTTGAAATAGTCTTATAACGTGCTTTCCGGTTTAAACCAAAGTTCAAAATACAGGGCATAATATGAACTATATTGTCGATAAAAATACATATCCCATATTTTTTAACTATGTTTTAAACTAAAGTTCATTTATAAGTTCCATTATAGATCTTTTTATCCGCTATGTCAATAAAAACCACTACATTTTGGACTATTATTCATTTGATAATCCGAAACTTTTACTATATAATATAAAAAGAAAACGATAATCATAAGCTTTTTAAATATTGTTTAGTCATACTCGATAGAAAGAAGGTTATTGAATGAATGGTTATGAGAAAAGGACACAGCATAAAAAAAATCAAGTTTTAGAAGCAACTCTTGATTTGATGAGCAACTACACCGGCATAGAAAATTTAACTATGGATGAGATTGCTAAAAACGCCAATGTGGGTAAAACTTCAATTTTTAAGTATTTTGGTAGTAAAGAAAATCTTATCCACGAGGTTTTTAGGCATTTTTTAGATAAGATAGGAAAGACAGCCAGAGAAATTATGGCGGAAAATAATCCTTTCGAAGAAACGCTCATTGCCATGAGTCAGAACAAAATTAATTATTTAGAAAAAATCAACAAGCAGTTCTATTTGGATTTGATGGATTTTGTAACCAAAAAGGGGGATGACGGTTTATCCTTGATGATGCAACAATATGTTAAGGAAAGCTACAGTATCATGCTGGATTTATTCCACCGTGGACGTAAAGAAGGCAAGGTTGATCTTAAATATTCAGATGAATTTCTTTTGACTTATTTTCAAGCCCTTGTTGAAGGTATCTCAAGTCCTCACATCTACCCAAAGATTCTCCCTTATACGGCCCAATGGACAGAATTGTTCATTAAAGGTATTGCACCAAGTAAATAGAATTATAGCCAAAACACCTGAAGATAATACTAAGCCCATTTTTCACTTAAACTTTTACCCCTGATAGTTCCCATGAACGTATATCCAGGGTATATTGGTGGTGAACAGATTTACTTTTATTTTTCATATCTTATAGGACATAGTGTTTTATAGCTTTTCGCACTTTAATTTCTTAACATTAACACTACACACTCAACGTGCGTGAGAACATAATATCTATACAATTACACAAAAGGTTATTGACATAATAACCTTTTGTGTAATCTAACCCTATAGGTGAGTAACTGCACCTGGGACAAAATAATTGGAAGTTTTCAATCCAGATATCTCCCTTTTACTTTGTTTTATCCGTAACCTTTTTCATGGCCTTGTTAACTTCTTGATCAACAGATTCTTGATAGATGTCAGCGTAAGTTTTTGAATCTTTGATTAGCTCGTCACAAAAAGCTGCTATGTCACTACCCGTCACTTCGAGTACGCCTTTCCCCAAGACTGCTCCCTCTTCAAAAAGATCGATAATCCCCGAGAGCAAACCTATACCGTTGGTTAGTTCAACAGGACCAACCTTAAAGAGATATTTTTGAATCTCTTTATAAACAATCTGATAATCTTTTGGGAGCACTTTGACACGCGCCACGTGCGCTCGCCACTCTTTTTTGCCTTCGATGATATCTTGTATTCTCATTGTATCCTCCTATTTACCTAATTTTTTAGCGATATTATTGTTGAGTTGCTTGCGCCACTTGTCACGAAAAGACTTTGCCCCTTCTTCGCTGACCAGCGCTGAACAGAAGCCTTTGATATCGTCACCCAAAACCTCTTGTACACTCTGACCGTCTGCAGCCGTTTCTTCGAGCAGGCCAAGCACACCGTCAAGAATTGTCATGAGGTTGCGACCTGTGAAATCTGAGTGTGTCCAAAGATTAGCATTAATTTTTTCCCATGCTGCTTGATAGTCATCCGGTAGCTTTTGGGCTCGCGATTCAAAAGTTTTCAATTCTTTAGTTATATCGCTTCCCGTAATTTTCTCCCAAAAATTCATCATTTACCCTCCTTTAATTCATTAATTTTCAATGATACAAACTCCCATTTTTCCCAGAACTTCTGTAGTTCCTTGCGCCCCGCGTCGTTGAGTGCGAAAAACTTTCGCGGCGGCCCCATATCGGATGGCTTTTTCGTAATTTCCACTAATCCGTTTTTCTCAAGCCGCACCAAGATGGTATATACCGTCCCATCCACAATGTCCGAAAAACCGATGGCGTTCAGTCGCCGCGTGATCTCGTACCCGTAGGTTTCCTTGTGGCTGATGATTTCAAGAACACAGCCTTCCAGCACACCTTTGAGCATTTCTGTAAGATTCTCCACCGTAACTCCTCCTTGCTATTCTGTATGACCAGTATTCAGTATTACTTATTACTAGTATATAGTATCACGTAGTAGTGTTGGTGTCAATATAATAGCCTATAAAGAAAAAACTCCCACAGGAGTTTTTAAATTATTAATCTTTAATTTGGCTGTCTGCGACAGGTTCATACAAAGGTCATATTATTCTTCTACATTGCCTTTATAAAGATGTTTTTCTTTAATATTAATTTTAAAGCTCTTTTCATGCATCTTACTATATTTTTTTCTCTATTATCGATTAAAGAAAATACTTCCCCTATTTCTCTCGCTCTTCCAACTTTTCCAGCTCTATGTAAATAATC
Organism: Clostridium sp. UBA871; assembly: GCF_002295255.1. Taxonomy (NCBI): domain Bacteria; kingdom Bacillati; phylum Bacillota; class Clostridia; order Eubacteriales; family Clostridiaceae; genus Clostridium; species Clostridium sp. UBA871. The sequence continues at coordinate 362,983 of NZ_DBFV01000007.1, forward strand.
ACTAAGATTTTTAGATATATCTAGGTTAATAACATGGCTAATAATAAGTTATTCATTTATTGTAATTAGGTATTCTAATAAGAAAATTGTTCGTCAATTTTCTTTAACTAATCGACGAACAACTTCTAGCTACCCATTATTAAATTTCACTTATCTACCAAGTTCAATTATATTTGCAATAAGTACCTTACATCTTCCACAACCTTCTCCCGTACCTGTTCCTGTAATTTCACCAACTTTTTCTACAGTATTAGCACCATTTTTAACAGCATCAACTACAGTTTTAAGTGAAACACCCTTGCATCCACAAACAGAAGAAAGAATTTGCTCAAGCTCACTTTTTCACCCTTCACAAATAGTACAAACGCCTGTCTTTTCAATGAATTTTTTAACCTCTTCGTCTGAAACTATCTTTAGTTTACAATAAGTAAATGAAACAAGCTTTCAATATCAAAATCCTGTCTAAATAGCCAAGCATCTATAAAAACTAATGACATCTATCGCATGGATCATTCTTTCCACTTTCTTGTATTGTTCCCTCTAAAATAGTTTTACTTCTAGATAAAGTAGAACAACCCTTTGTAGTATGATAGCTCTTTCCGTTAGGTGTCCAATATACTTTCCCTGAACTGCTTGTACTACCTGAATTATTGATAGTAGTATTTGTATTATTACTAGAATTTGAGCTGTTAGTTGAAGTATTCGTTTCTAAACTTGCATTATATTCATCAGGATTAACATTATCAAATTCATCATTAATTACATTGCCATTAATTGTATAAGTGTAGCTATAGTGACTTGGTATCTGTGTAGTTGTATTTGGATAAGTTATTATTGCAACAAACTCTGTACAACCTCCAGCATCTCGAATAACCTTTTCCATATAAGCTTGGTCACCATGCCTATTAAGGATACTATTTTGAGGAGTTATATTATATGCATTGGAAACTCCGCCAAGTGAATCTGCTATAACATGTCCCTCATCCAAGGTCCTACTTTCAACTCCTGGCACTTTGGCTTCATCTTGATAATATCTTCCACTTGAATTAACAGGCTCTGTTGAATCATCTTGCAAGATTATCTCCTTTGCTATTACCTTAACAAGCTGACCGTATTCATTGGTAAAAGCATAATATTCTCTATCTCCAAATCCTATGTCAACTACAACATTAGGTTCTCTGTGTCCAGATAGATTTCCACCATCAACTACTATCAGCTTATATCCTGAAAATATATCTTCTGTGATAACAGCTGAAGTTTCTTTTTTTGATTCTTCCTTTAAATTACTTGCAGTTTCCTTATCTGCTTCAGTTGATTTATCCATTGAACTATCTTCAATTTTCTTCTCTTCTTTAGCTTCAATTTTATTACTTGCAATATTTTGCTGATTTTTTGTATCTTCTGGCATCATGGTCATGCCAAAAATTAAAACAGCAAATAGTATTCCAATTACGCTTGACAAAAATTTCTTCATTTCTTAATAATTCCCCCTAATCATCTTCAGTTCTCTATTATTTTACCATCCAGGCATGGATAAAGCTACTTACATTAGTTTTTTATGTTAAGGTTATTTCTATTTATCTACATAAACTTCATAACTTATGAATATGTTACACTTATAACCAACCTTTCCATATACCTGTAATCCCTTATCTGTTATAATTAACCTATTGGCAATATTTTAAATAAATATTAATTAAAGGAGATTCCTATGAATTATAGAAATTTTTATGAATTTGAAGAATACTATTCAATACTCTTCTCTGAAAAAAAGTATGATGAAGTTTTAAATATACTCCTTCATGCAAATGAACTTTTACCAAAGGATGAATATGAAGAAAATCTATTTGAACTTATAATCGATGAATCTAGGGTATATACTCAAACCAATAATAGTGAGAGCTGTATTAATCTTATAAAAAAATCACTTGAAAAAGGTTATCCATTTCCCCTACACTGGCCAAACTTTGATTTATTAAGAAACCACCCTGAATATGAGTCTATTAATAATTTAAATACAAAGCTACTTCACCAAGCTAAAGAAAATTCTAAGCTACAATATGAAGTTCACCTTCCAAAATCCTATGATCCAACAAAAAAATATCCATTATTCTTTTGTTTACATGGTGATGGATTTCATTGCAATATAAAAAATACTAGCTGGTATTGGAAGCCTGATGCACTTTTAGAAAAAGGATACATAGTTGTATATCCTCAATCATCACAAATGTATTTCCATAATAGCTTTGGCTGGCTTACTGATCCCACTCTATCAAGAAAAGAACTGATAGATTGCTATGAGCAATTATTATTAGACTATTTCATTGATGAAACTTGTGTATTATTTGGAGGTTTCTCTGGCGGTGCAACTACCTCTATTGATATGGCTTTTAATAACACTATTCCAATAAAAGGAGTTATTGCATTATGCCCTGGTGATTACTTAGATATCATTGGACTTGAAGATACAAAGAAATTAGCAGAAAGAAAAACAAAAATAGTTATTCTTGAAGGGGATCAGGACACTGACCCAGTTGCTCAACATCTCTTAAAGATATTTAAGGAAGTTGGACTTGCTCATGAATACCATATTAATAAAGGAATTGGACACTGGTACCCAAAAGATTTAGATAAAAAAACTTTAAATGCTGTGGAGTTTATAGTTAGTGATTAATTATGGGTGTGTCTATATTTTGTGGTGCTTATATTAATTTATATAATGTGGTTAGCGCAAGCTTTAAGCAGGTGTTGATGACCATCACCTGTATCAGGCTTTTGTTGCCTTCTTATTCATAATCATTTCAATTTGATTTTCGAAAAGCTGTAAATACAATTAATCAGTTCTATGTCTGCCTCTTTAATTTTTTCTTTGAGATCTAAATTTATCCTAATTTAAGCTATTCTTAAATCCTGTTTTGTAGACAAATGTAATTTGTGTAGCGTCTTTATTTCCATATTCATCAATTCCACCTATAATAATTTTTTTACTACACTTTCAAAAACATATATAATTTATAAATCAAGAAGAGAATTAATTTTTATCGAAGGCTTTTAATGATCTCAAAATACCACATAAACTTCAATATAAATAGATCTAATTACACAAACATCTTTAGTCTTGCATAAAAGTTAACCCATCCTAACCAAAATGTCCCTCAAATTTAAAGTTTGAGGGACATACAACACTCTTCAATATCTTTTAAATTAAACTTTTTATTTGCTTAAATGAATATTTTTAACTAACATTATAATTCATTTTCATAAAATAACTGTCCGCAAGCAGCACTAATTTTAGAACCAAATTGTGCTCTAACAGTTACACTAATACCTGCTTTCTTTAGTATACTACAAAATTGCTTGATAGCACTTGAAGGTTGAAATTTAAAAGTTGTTTTGTCCGTAGAATTATAAGGTATCAAATCAATGTGATATAAATTCTCCCATGAACCACGATTTTTCAATAAACCTATAACTGCCTCTGCATGTTCTTTCGAATCATTAATTCCTTCAAGCATAATATAAGCAATAAACACTCGTCGTCCCGTATGAATGATATGTTTATCTAATGTCTTCATTACCTCATTCAATGGAAATCTTTTATTTATAGGCATTAAATCGCTTCGTTGACTTTCAAATGGTGAGTGAAGTGAAAAAGCCAGATTCACTTGTGGAAATTCTTTGGTCAATCTTTGAATTCCTGGTATAATGCCAATTGTTGAAATAGTAATTCTTCGTTGACTTAACCCAAATAAATTTTGATCAGTTAAAATTTTTACTGCATCAAACAACTCTGGATTTGCAAGAGCCTCACCCATTCCCATAAATGAAATACTATTCAATCTATGGTCATTAAAATAGAAATAAAGTAATTGGTCAGTTATCTCATCGGCAGTAAGATTGCGTTTAAATCCAGCACTTCCTGTTGCGCAAAAACCACATCCAAAGCCACATCCACATTGGGAAGAAATACAAAACGATTCCCACCCCTGTTTATACTTTAGTCCAACAGCTTCTATTCTTTCTCCATCAGTCAATTCGAATAACAATTTTTGAGCTTGCTTAGAATCTTGTGAAAAAACAGGTATTACACTAGATACATTACTTCCAAACTCATTTACTAAAGCTATCCTTAACACTTTTGGTAGTATATGCATATCATCAAAACTATCTATTTTTTGATGGAAAATAGCTTTTGTAAGCTGCTCATATCTATAATCAGGTAATTTTAGATTTGATATTATTTGTTTCATTTTTCCATACTTTGTTTTTGTATATTTCATATAGGCCTCCTCCTCACTATTAATAGTTAAGAAGCAAAGCCAGTATAATTAGCGACTTATACTACTCCATGCAAGCGTCGCTCAAAACATCTGGCTTTGCATGGAGCCTATTGTGTGTTACTTGTATATTCCCATTAAACATATTAATTTCCATTTCTACTTTTACAATTTTATTATTTTTGTTGCAACATTTTCAGAAAATACACTATCATGCTCAACAAACAAAATTGTAGGTTCATGTTCAATTAACAATTTCTCAATCTGCATACGAGAAATGACATCAATAAAGTTCAATGGTTCATCCCAAATATACAAATGTGCCCGTTCACACAAACTTTTAGCAAGCAATACCTTTTTCTTCTGTCCTCCACTAAAATCCTCGATATTCTTTTCGAACTGTTCTCTTGAAAAATCAAGTTTTCTAAGCATCGCTTTAAATAAACTCTCGTCAATACAGTGTTTATCTGCATAATCAGATAAGTTACCATATAAATCTGAAGTATCTTGGGAAACATAGGAAATGATTAACTTATTATTCTTTCTTACAATTCCACTATGGGGGATGTCTTCTCCATAAATTAATTTCAATATACTTGATTTTCCGCTGCCATTCTTTCCTTGAATAGCAATTCTTTCACCTTGCTCTATAGTGAAGTTTACTCCTTCACAGACAATTCTATCATCATATTCAATTGCAACATCTGTAAATTCTACAAGCTTTTTATCATGGAAAGTAAGCGGTACTATTTTTAAGCTTTCATTAGATTCAATATTTTTAAGAAGCTTTGATTTTTCCTCAATCATGTCTTGTTGTCTAGCTTCTATATTTTTAGCACGCTTCATCATTTTTGCAGCTTTATGTCCAACATATCCTTTATCTAATTTGCTCCCAGAATTAGTAGTTCCATACTTGCTGCTTTCAACGCTATCTGACCACGTAGATGTACGTTTTGCTGAGCTAGAAAGTCTGTTAATATCCTTTTTCAATTTTTCGTTTTCTTCTAACTCAAAACCATCTTGTAATTCTTTGTTTCTCCACCATGAAGAAAAGTTTCCTTTTTGTATTTCAATATTAGTTTTATTAATAGACAAGATATGGTCAACACAATTATCCAAAAAAGACCTATCATGTGAAATCAGAATAAATCCTTTCTTTTTTTTCAAGTAATTACTTAGTTTTTGCCTAGCTTCAGCATCCAAATGATTGGTAGGTTCATCAATAAGTAAGAAGGAGTTCTCTTTCAAAAACATAGCAGCCAACAATGTTTTTGTCTGCTCTCCTTTAGATAGTGTATAAAACTGTCTATATAAAGCATCGTAGTCCATATCTAACAAAGATAATTCTTTTACTATTTCCCAATCCATTGAATTTGGACTAATCCCCCTTATGACATCTATGGTGAAATTGCTTTGCTCCTGCACCTCATAAGGAAAATATTCAAAAGTCACATCAGCCGAAATGATTCCATTATATTCATATTTTCCAAGCAAAAGATTTAGAAAAGTAGTCTTTCCCCTTCCGTTTCTTCCAGTAAATCCTAATTTCCAATCAGTATCAATTTGAAAACTTACATTTTCAAAAATATTATCATAGCTACCTTCATAAGCAAAGGTTAGGTTTGTAACATTTATTAAAGACATATTTTTGTCCTCCTCTGTATTTAATAGTATAAATAACAAAATCGGAACAATAGGCGACCTTGTTATTACTCCATATAAGTGTCACCTGCAGTATCCGACTCTATATGGAGATTATCATGTGTTAGCAAAGTGTCTTTATTTTTCATATATTATTTATCCTCCTTATTCGAATTATTTATAAAAAAAGTAAGAGCCGCAAGAATTAATTATTCTTACAGCTCATAAATATACGTAGTTAGGCTAATCATTATAGCATAACACAAGTGTATATATTAAGAGAAAAAAGAATAACTTTCTTGCATAAGTACAACAAAACAAACAGAATGCACCTGTTTATCTTTGTATTAAATGTACTTTAAAGATTAGCAAGAAAAATTAATCATTTTTTCACCTCAAATTTCAATTTTTTTATCATTATACTATTATACATCTAAAAAGTCAATCAAGAGTGAATTAAGAAAATTTATTTTTTCTCTATCTTCACTACGGTCTCAACACTTTAGTTTTCTTCATACTTTTATAAAACTTCCTTAAACCATTTAGGGGTATTGAGCTCTTTCCATATAAGCTTCCCATCACTAAAAAAGGCTATTTCCAGCTCCATTAACGCCAGCAAATATTGTATAACTAGGTATACTAATTACCTATTATCCTTCTCTGTTCTCTTTGTAATACTACATTAGCTAAATTCATGTAAAAATCTTGTTCTTCTCTTGTTTTAGTTTTTTTGAATAATTCCTTTAATTCACTGTATGAATAGGTTAGAAATATATCATATAAAGTTTCCTTTTCTGTATTCATTTCAATCTCCTGTATTCTTTAATTACTTTCAATATAACGTGCCACTTGCTCTCCACATTTTTTACATTTTCCTTTTAAGATAATGCCATATGGACCATCATCATGAATTATGAATTCATCTTTTAAAGTAGTTACACCACAATTAGGACAAAATACATTAGACATTAATATATTTCTTCCATGTTCAGGAATAGCTTTCCACTTCTTAATTGCATTTAAGTTCGAAACAGTATCTTTTTTAGTATCTCTGTTCATCACTATAATTTCCTTTATAATATGCATAATTACATTTACAGCATCTTGCTCTTTATATTTAATTCTAGCACAACTTTTGCCTAGTGATGTAGAAGGTATTTCTGCTTTAAAGATTTCTAGGACTCTTACTTCATCTGTATAAAAAGAAAAATAATTTTTCTGCGATGCAAAAGCAATATAAAAATTATGACCCTTATAGGTTAGCATCTTTTAATCAAAACACTCTTGTAATTGAGTTTCTTCTCTCATAAATATCACAAGCTTCTCTAGCCATTCCCTTTTTATACCCTCAAATTGATTAACATATTCATATATTTTATTCATTATATTACCCCATATCTCTGATTAGTATTTATCTCATTGTATACTAAACTAATCATAATTTAAACCTTCATCTAACACATCATGCCTTAGCACGATTAATCTGTTCTACGCATTTCTGTACCGCCATAATTAATTACACATTCTCTCTATATCCTTTGCACTGGAGTGTGTACTTTTACCTTGAGAGCACAGTGTTGTACTCACACGACAATAAGTTGTATCCATATATTGGTTCTTCTATTATTTCTCATAACAAAACCTCACCCTATTTTTGACTACTTATCTTTTGAATATGACCATTTATATGATAAGTAGTAAAAACCAAGGTTTTATTTTATGCACTACTTTTAAATTTTGCACCAGAAATGGCTATTCTCTAAGGTTCTAAATTTAAAAATACTTTTGCGTATTAATATCCCCCCTGTGTTTAAATCAAAAAAATCACCCTCAGAAAACCTTTCTGAAGGAGAAAAAACACACTTTATTTTGTTGTTGTTAATGCCTTAAATCATTGATATTACTAGACTTTATTAGATAGCTTAACACCCGCCTCAGCAGTAGTCTCCTACCAATCATCCGTCGCTTCGCTCGGATTCTTGGGGAGCCCTTGCATGGACATTCGTAATGCTTAGTTCGTCCCGTTGGTCCTTGTTAGCCTAACGACTGTCTCAACATGCGGCGTGTGCATTGCTTAATGCTTATTATAAGTTACTATGTGAGAACTTATGTTTGTATATGTGTTTTAAAAATTGATTTTGCTGAGCTTAGATAATATATTTGGTTAATGTATATTTTTTTCTTTTAATCTATGTTATTTTCTCGGGTGGCAAATTGATGACATTGCCACCGAAAATTTTAAAATCTAATTTAAATTAATAATTCAATGAGGTGATAATTTTGTATTCTTTTAATATTAATATTCAAATATCAGATTTAGAGTTGAAAAGTATTATAAATGACATTAGTAAATCCATTAATATCCCACCTATTAAAATAATTGCTCCTAGCATTGAATATGAAGACTCGAACAATAATGAATTACTTTATACAGTACCTGAAGTAGCTACTCTTTTAAAAACAGATGAACCTACAGTAAGAGAACTTATAAAAAGAAATATTTTAATAGGTCTAAAATTAGGAAGACTTAAAGTCACTAGAGCAGAGCTATTACGCTTTCTTAATGAATATACGGGAAAAGATTTATCTGATTTAGATAACATAAAAGATTTATAGATGAAGTAAACGCCTAGATTTATTCTAGGCTTTTTAATTGCTCTCTTCTTTCTTCAATTAACTTTTCTAGTTCTTCCAAATCCTCTAGTGTAGCTTTGTTTTTTATAAAGCTTCTAGATGTACTTCTACTTTTCAAATAATTAGAGTATTCTTTATTTTTTTGCTGCCATTTCTTATTAGCTTCGGTTTGTGTTGATGTTTTATTATTCATACTTATTCACCTTTCTTAATAAATTTAATGATCATTAATATTACCATTACTACAGCTAATGCTAACCCAATATACTGCAGAGTGGTTAAATCGGAGAAACTCAAGTCTGAAATCCATATGGCTGTTATTACTAATACAATTATGTCGATACTAAGATTAATTTTGTTCTTCATATTTTTCTAAGGTGCTGGTATAATATATATAAGGATGGAAGAGGGAAGTTGCATTTCCCTCTGTCCTTTGTTTAGCGTTTCCTTTGGTGGGGGCGCTTTTTCTTTTGTCTTTTTTTCTTTGGTTTTAATTCTTTTAGAAGTTTTACTATTGTTAGTGTTAAAACCACTATTTCTAATATGTCTTTCAGCACCTTACTACCTCCTTTCTATACTTTAATTATACTACGGATAGTATAGAAATGCAACCTTTTCTTATATATTTTTCTAAAAATTAGCACAAAATATGTTTAAATATTATAGTTTTGTCTATAATCTAAATACATCTTAAACCATGTGCTTATACAAAAGAAAAAAAGGCTAAGGAGAAATCCTTGGCCCTTTAATTAAATTACTATTTCATTTTTACTATTTTGCTTATCCATTTTAGATTCGCATATACAACAAGACTTTAAACCGAGCTTTGGTATAATAAACACTATATGTAATAATCCTATTCCTAAATTTTTGTTATTTACAGCTATCAATCTTATTAGGTTTATATTTTTTAAACATCTTTGAACCTATTAAATATTCGAGTTCCTCATATTTCCTATAATATATAGCCTCTACTTTTAAAGGAAACATTATTAGCACTAATCTATTAGTCATTACTAATAACGTTTTTACCATCCCTATAAATTTTGATATTTTAGCATCATTCATTTCATCTGACTTTACAATATCCATGTAGTATAAGTGTATTTTCATCTTAGCTCTAATATTGCTATGTATATAATCACAAGACTTTGAGTATTCACCATCAATAAAGTCAGCGACTTCTTTCATATTTTGATTATCTTTAGTTTTCTCTTTAAACATCTTAAATAGTGCATTTACACCAGTTTCATCATTATCTTTAATATCTAAAAAAGATCTTATAAAATTTTCAATATATGATCTATATGCATTATAGAAATTAAGAACTGAGTTTTGTGTTAATGTATGCATCATTAGTAGCAAGTCATATATCATAAAATTTTTATAATGTATATTATGTTTACTATTAATAATAAAAAAGTTTTTTTGAAATAATATGCCTTTGCTAATATATTTAAGTTCTTTTTCATCAGGTAGTGTTTTATCTTTATTAAGCAAACTTATAAACTGGTTAATATCATCTTTTAAACCATTCATTTCTGGTCTTGGCATTAATTCAATCATCTTACAATCCTTTCAACCATGTACCTAGTTTTTCATTAGCATTCTTTTTCTTTGCACTTTTATTATTATTCCTGCCGCTTTCCTTTTTTGTTTCTACTTCTGGGTGCATACTTGTAATATAATTTACTATATTTTGAACTGATTTTCTTAGCTGATCATCTTCCAAAGATAATATATGCCTTGTAACGCGAGCTGTTATTAAGCTTCTAGATTTTATAACATAATCTAGATATTTTAATCCAAAAACCGTATCTAAAAATTCAACAATCCCCTTATTTTTCGGGAAAACTTCCTTTGAATAGATAGCATAACTTACAACGCCCATAAAATTAATACAATCTAAATTTCTATTATTAAGTTTTTCAAGAATAACTTTATAGTCATCATATTCGTTATTTTTCATCATTCTCTATCCTTTCTTTGAATTCCATACTTAAAGCGATTATATCTTCCCTAGACTTTTTATACTTTGATGCTATATTTCCTTGATACCCAACCAATAAATCATTTACATATGATGTGGAATTATTGAATAATCCAATTTCTTTTACCATATCATCTTCTTCAAATTTCCCTTTCAGCGTAGTAGTTTTAAGGGTACTATTTGTAATCATGGTATAGACAATTCCTAAGGGCTTGATGTCTAAATCAAAGTCGCTTTTTAATCTATCAATAACTTGCTTTAATAGCTTAATACCTAATATTGAATATCTATCTACCCTATTAGGTACTAAGTAGTAATCTGAAGCTATTAATGCCGCATCTGTATACAGTGATATAGTTGGGGGACAATCTATAAAAATATAATCATATTTTTTTCTTAACTCATTATCAGCAATAAATTTTTTAACTCTTCTAATTTTACCGCTTTCCCTACTATCTTCAAAAATAAGATTAATTGTACCTGGTACTATATGTATACTGTTGTCTAATTCTACAATAACTTCTTCTGCTTTAGGTATCTCTGGTTTTTCAGCAATAGTGTTTGGTGTAGAAAAAATCTTGCATATATTTTTACTCTGGTAATAATTAGTTAAATATACCTCCTCTAAATTATACTCATTCATCAATGTTTGAGTGGTATTAAATTGAGGATCTAAATCTATATATAGTATTTTCTTATTATCATAATGTGCTAAATATTCTCCAACGCCTAAGCATAGTGTAGTTTTACCAACTCCACCTTTCATATTGATAAAAGATATTATCTTAGCTTTCATTTAGCCTACCCCCACTGTATCTAATATTATAGGCTATATAATTCGACATAATTTTAAAAAACCCTTTTTATTAATATATGTATATTATTTAATACTAAATTTATGAATAAAAAATTAAAGATAGTAAGTAATTACCCTTACTACCCTCTAAATCTATCTCCCTAAACTCTTGCAATAAGCTATAGCTTTATCCAGCGTTTCCTGTCTATTTTTCCCCTGAATAAGTACATTTGTGTAACCACTCTTATTCTTAGCCTCTCCTACTGCAATAACTGTTTTATATTGTCCATAATGTGCATATGGTCTTAAACAGTTTATAGTTGGACAGTTAAGTCTATCTGCCATTACCTCTGCTATTGCTTGGTCTACTGCATTTGAATATTGTATAATATAATCCATTTTATTTTCCTCTTTACTATCTGTATTAGGTTTTGATTTTTCTGGTTTAGCTATATTATTTTTAGAATTAATTAATCCAGGATAATCAACATAGCAATAGTTCATATCTACATTACCACTAATACCATTTACTCTTCCATCACTAGCATATTGCCACATATCATGTTTACTCTTATAAGTACAAGTTGTATTATATTGAGCCACCCACTTAACCCACTTGTCAAATCGACTATCCGTAAGCTTATTAGTGAACCAAGATGTATTTGCATAAATACCAGCCCAATAACCAGCCTTTTCTATAGCATTGCAAAATACCTCCGCCATATCTGCTATAAGTTTATTAGACCATTTCCCTGTTGTATTGGCATCTTCTAAATCATAGTAAACTGGATAGTCTAATTTATATCCTTTAATCAGTCTTAACACATGATCTGCCTCAGACTTGGCTTGTGCTATTGACTCTGCATAAGAATAAATATAAATTCCAAATGGTATTCCTAGTCTAGTACATTCTTTAGCATTTCTATGGAATTGCTTGTCATCCTGGCTTGTTATGTTATCACCATATCCTACACTCAAGATTGCATAATCTATCTGACTTTTAACCTTATCCCAATCAATAGTCCCTTGGTGATGTGATACGTCTATACCTCTTAATTTCATAATCTATTCCTCCTTAAATATAAAAGAGTGAGATTGCCCTCACTCTGTAAACTACTTATTAATTTGTTTTACAAGTTGATTGGTATAAACACTAACACCAACTACTAAAATCCCTTGAATTATAGCATTTATATTAATGCCCATAAGTGCCATAGCTAAACCTATCCCTATAGGTAATAGTATTAATGGTATATATTTATCTTTTATTCTTTCAATCCCTTTTAAAATCATACCTATAATATAAAGTACTGGTATTAAAATTAAAGCATTTTCTGTAATGTAATTAATAATTTCCATAATTATCTCTCCTTCTTATTTAAAATTAATTAAAAAAGCAATCACTGCACTTATTAAAGCTCCAGCAACTGCTCTCCATAACCATCTGTTAGCATCTTCTAAATCTGAAATTCTATTGTTTGCAACTTTTAACTTTTCCTCAAAGTTTTTTAGTTTAAGTTCATTGGTATCATTCATGTTTTTAAGTAAGCCTTTTATCTCAATTAAGCTTTCTCTCACCTCTTGTATTGCATCAGCTTCACTCATCTTACACCTTCCTTTTGCATAATAAAATACCGCATATTCATTTGAATAATACGGTATATAAAAATCTTAATTTACATATAAATATAATTTATTCTAGAGAAAAATTATCTTTGCCTTCTTCCTTTAACCACCTCTTAGCTTGTTTTCTTATATTTCCACTCAATCCAGCAGAATATTCAGTATCATATAAGGCTTTTTTTACATATTCATTAGGGAACATATTCATTATAGATTCTTCATAGTTAATACCATACTCAGCCTCTTTAAATTCAACAACACTATACTTGTCATTATTTTTCTTTAAAGTCATGAATACTGGATGTGAGTATTCCCCTTTCATATAAAACTTTTTATTACTTAATGAGTATCCTCTGCATAATGAATACATATACACATTAATTATATTCTCTTTTTCTTCAATACCATAAATTTTATGTGCTTCAAATTCTTTATAACCAGCATCAAATTTATCAAGAATATAATCTGATATTGCTTTATCTAGTTTTTCATCTACGTTAACTGATTGTTTGGAAGTGAGATATCCCATATAAATAATAAATAATACTACTATCACTATAACTAATCGAATATGCTTTTTAAGAAATTGTTTCACTCTTAATTCCCCCTAGATTATCTTATAACAATATAACTTATGTTAAATTATACCACATAATACATTCCAAAATAATCAATTTTTATCGCAATACTATTACTTTAATGTAGTTTAATATTTTATCCATATTACACCTTCCTTTTTACATAATAAAAGAGACCAGGTCTCCCTAATCTCTTAACCAACAACTTGATAATATTGTTCTTCGTATCCTATTCTGTAGCCTATCACTCTAAAATCAACTTTTCCGGTATATCCTCTTACTGTAAAGCTAGTTCTATCCTTAGAAACTATAATTACCCCTGGATTACTACAGAATACTGCATAAGTAGATATAGTCTTAATGAATGTGCTGTCTAGTAATACTGTAGTTCCTTCTTCTTGTATATCTATATCAAATAATACATCTTCTAATAATACCTTTGGACTATCTATTGGAGACATTCCAAGCGTAGTTCCGTCTACAACTATAGTTCCTCCAGCTTTCGTTCCGTTTGTGTTAAATACATGTCTAGGTGTTCCGGCAATCATAAAACTAATAGTCCCATCTGGTGATATTCTTATTCCTGTATCTACGCTTTTAGAAATGTAGAATCTAAATGTACCAGCACTAGCATCTATTTTACATTGGTCTGCAAAGTAAATAGTTGGTGGTTTACAATCCAAGTAATTAGGATAAAATCTAAACCTAGCAATACCATTTTGATATATATCTGTAGAACCTGTACCAATACGAATATAGTTATTTTCATCCCATTTAAGCCTTACTGCACTTCCCACACCTTGTTCATTGTTATATGTCGCATCAAGGGAGCATCCACCAAACAAGTGTAAAATTGGGTTTGCTGGGTCTGCATAAAGATTACCTCTGACCATTAAGTTTCCATTTGCATCACCTTTTAAAACAGAATTACCTGCTCTATTCCTAACATCTATTGCCCCATTGTAAATAGTTACTCCATTGGCATCAATTTCTGTAGAACCACTAATAACTTCATTTTGCCTTGCTGTATAAGAACCATTCTCACCCTTAGATAGACAAGGTAGTCCAATACTAAACACTCTATATCCAGTAGTACCAGCTTTAGGTTTTACCTCTATATATAATAAGAAGGTATCATAATTAATATCTTTTGTCCTAAAGGTTACAGAATATCGGTTAGTATTATAGCCAGTTTTAAGATTGATGACTTGATTAGCTACATAGCTGGCTCCTAACTTATAGTCTATATATAGCCTAAATGTTTCTATATTACTTTCTGTTATGCTGCTAAGAGAAAAAGTATACTGTGAATTTCTTTTAGGTAATCTTTCGCCTGTCATACCTTTTTGATATAAGAGTCCCCTATCGCTAGTTAAGCTGAAAGCTCTCCACCCATCTGTGGGCATAAAGAAATTATCATTACCAGTATATAATCCGATACCACTCATATTCCAGCCTGTAGTTTCTCTATTCGAAAAACTTGAATTGCTTAAAAGATTTATTATATCTATAGAGAAAAAATCTAATCTTAATTGACTCTCTGTTAATTCCATGCTTGCTTTAGTCGCATAGGTATTAATTGCATCATTTTTAGATACAAAATCCTTGCTTACTTCTAATTTTATACTATCAGCTTTTTGACTTATAGCAGAATTCATGGCTTGGGTAGTAGCATAGTTAGTTTCTATATTAGATACTCTTTGTAAGAATCCGTCAGCAGTCTGCTGTGCTTCTGAAGCTTTAGATAATGCACTATTTGCAGTAGTTGTTGTCTGAGATATAACTTCTATAGTTCCGTCTAAATCTCTTCTTATATCATTGGTCTTTGTTTCTACTTGGCCAATCTGTCCAGTTAAGCCATCTATAGTGCTAGTGTGTTCACTAATTACATTACTTATAGAGTCTACTGTAGCAACTGTAGAATTATAAGCATCCTTTAACTGTGTAGTTACTCCATCCTTAACTATTGTGGTGTTACTTATTAATGCACTTATCTTGCCTTGATGAACATTTATAGCAGTAGTATTAGATGTAGTTATTTCTTTTACATTATTTATAGCTTGATCTGTGTCCTCTGGTGCTGGTGTCCAGTCTGTTGGTTTATTGCCTTTTTCAAACTTCAACTTCTCGATTATAATAATATCGCCTACAATTATACTTTCATTAAGCTGTGTATGAATAAGCCATACACCACTCCAATTTTGAGTTATAGAGAAATATCCTGTTGTATCATCTACATAAAAATTTAAAACTTCTTTGCCATAAGTTGTAGCTTTCTTTATTGCAAAAAAGGAATTTGTTATTGGTATGCCATTTAATTTCATATACCCACTTATAGTACACGTCTCTTCAGGTGGTATGAATCCAATCATTGAGATTGTAAAGTATTTAATTGTTGTTGCTCTATTATAAGTTGTTGTAATAGTACTTCCCTCAACTTTGCTTAATATATTATAAGGAGAATATGTCGAGACCATAGCTGATCTAAAATAATTCCTACCCCCAACTTCAATTTCATCTACTTTAGTTGTAAGCGTATTAAAGGCTATATCCAATGTTTGATTATTTTTATCTAACAGTACCTTAGAAGATTTTAAAGTATTGGTATTAGTATCTTTATTAAACTCTTCTGTGAAACTATTATAATCTATCTGCTTACCACCTACTGCATTTTCACTTATCATATTGCCTTTAATTAAGTCATTTGCAATAGCATTTTCTTTAATACCTGTGTGGTCTATTAATGTAGTAGTTCCATCTTCTCCACGTAAAATAAAATTAAAATTCCCTAGAACATCTTGCCCCATCTGTATTCTAACTCTATTATTTTTATCCTTAAATTGTTGTGTAGCTCCTACTATTTCAATTCCACCATTATCGGATTTTATCCTAAATTTATTGGTAGAAATATCTCCAGCAAGAATTTTAGAAACGTCTAAATTCTCTATCATAGCATTTTTAATAAAGCCATTTACTACAGTTACTTTATCCGAACTTAGTATTAAGGATTGGATATTATTAGATGTAAGATTTCCATTTACAAGTGTTTGTATATCTCCTACACTACTTTCTAATATCTCTATCCTTCCTACACTAGCAGTTAAATCTGTTATGTTAGCCTTACCTATAATAGCCTGGCCTATAGTTGCATCTGCAGCTATTAACTTTTCTATATTAGCATTAATTGCAGTTAAATCACTTACATGAGCTACATCTATAATTGCAACTTCTATTGCTGCAGTTTTAGCTTCAATAGTTTGTGTTCTTATAGATACAGCCTCTAAATCTTGAATGTTAGCTTTATTAATTAATGCTTCATTAACTATCAACAGCTCAGTTACAACTCTATCAAGCTTATTTGAGCCACTTCCACTAGAATTAAAACTATTTTTATTCTTAGTTTCCCCCTTGGCTCCTATTTCAGCAGTTAAGCCACCATTATAGGTAAACTTTTGAGATAGAATAGGTATTTTCCTTACTGCTCCTTTAATATCTGTACAAGTAACTATATCTCCTACATCTAAAGAGATATCACCTTGCCATTTCATTGTATAACCTAAGTACTCAAACCCATTTAGCTTAGTATAAATATCATTAAGAATACTATCCGTTACCCATGGATTTTCAAACTTAACTTCCATAGAATCTATACCTAAGGACCCTTTATTTAATTCCTTATCTCCAACTTTACAACTAACTTTACCTATCTTGTATTTAACTTCTTCTCTTTTATAATCAATATAGTTATCTGGAGTAATAGAGTAATCTATATCCTTAGTTGTAACTATAGTAAACTTTCCAGCTCTAGTTATAAGAGCATTGCCCCCACATAAAGAAGATACATATCCAAGTATTTCTCTACAAGTAAAGCCCTCCAACTTTTTAACTGTATAAGCTGGAAGGCTTCCTGTAAATTGTACTCCTGTTTTAGTTGCAAGTTCATTAACTACTTGTTGTAAATTAGCTGGATAAGTCAAATTACTAAAGTATGGAGTTTCAAACTTTATCATGTTATCATATGCTGTTATTTTAGTTGTATAGTCAGTCTTTTCTATATCATCAATATTAAATAGCCCCATTAATATATATTCTATTGTAGCTCCTATTTTAAGGCCTATTTCTACTTTTACATGGCTAGTAGAGTAAATAATATCACCCCTATTTAGTAGTGTTAAATCTAAAGTTTGTGAAGGTGTATTACCAATACTAAACCCTTCTCCTGGTTGTATAGTTTCTAGAATAATATCCACTATATCATCATTGGTATATATATTATTACCTATAGTTATTTTACATTCAAAGGATCTACTCGGTTTCTTTATTTCTAATTTATAATCTGTACTTATTGTCTGCATAATTAACCTCCTTTCTCTATAGTAAGAGCCATGGAGATTACTCCTCTATCATATAATCTATTAACAGTAGCTCTGCTGGACTCATATCACACTTAGAGTTTATAAGTTCATCTATATGGAACTTGTGGATATCAATCTCATTCTCTATTGCTAGAAGTTCCTTAATATTTACGTTCCAATCTTCAACATGTTCTGGTGCAATCCTTATATTATTATCTTCTATTAATGGTTTTCCTTCTTCATCTTTCACCGAATACTTTTCTATAAGCTTTTGTCTTTCTTTATTGTAGACTTTAATCTCCGCTTCAATCTTTGCTATATTTTTAGCTATAGCATAAGAAACTTTTATAGGTAAATTCTTTTGGGATATTGCTCCTAAAACTGCTGCATCATTTACTATTCTTTCATTACTAAGCTTCATTTACAGTACCTCCTACTAATTCATCTTCTATTGCATAGAGTTGCTTATCAAATGCATCCATATCGGCTCTTACTTCAACTTTATTAGCATTATACAATTCTTGGTTTTGTATGCTCCTTGTTACACTCCCAACATTTCCTCCATTAGTACTTATAGTTGCATTCATGTATGCTACTTGTTTATCTTCTATAATGCTATATCCTGTTAGTGTAATACTTTTATTTGTTTTTAACATTTAAATCATCCTTTCTATTTTTCAATAAAGTTCATTTTAAGTCCACTCCACTTTGCTTCTCCATTTTTATATTGATACGCTGGAGCAGTTCTATCTCCTACATACATTGTCCTTGTTATCATCCCTTGTTGTGGATCCGGAAAAGTAACCGTAAAAAAAACACTACTTACTGCATTTAGTAGTGTTGATATTTTCCCCTGGCTTAATGGTGGCCATTCTAAATTAATTTTTCTTTTTACTGCTATCCTATCTCTAACCATATACCCTGCTGCAACTCTATTAGATTCTCCGTCTAGATCTTGAATTGTCACTTCGTATTTACTAGGAGCAGCAATAGCCACCCCATTAACTTTAAGCATATTACCACTCCTTTTATGTTGGAATTAATGTTATATTACCTTGTCTTTGCATCTTCCTAAGCTGTTTTAATGCTACCTTACCAATTACAGAGCCATCTACTTGTAATATTAAATCTCCATCACCAAATCCATTATCTGAATTTCCTTGTGGCATTCTTTCAAGTAACTTACTAGCCAGTAAGTCTAAGCCACCAGTATTATTTTCTAAAGGTACTACAGCCTCTTTCCCTGCTTCACCTACCATAGCAAGTGTAGGACTATCAAGTATTCCTCCTTTAGCTAAGTAAGGAATTTTAGGTATACTTAAACCAAAGTGACTACCGCCATACTTTGGGACCCAATCAGGAATATCAATTGATAAACTGTTAATTCCACCTATTGCACCATTTATTAATGATATTACTGCATTTAATGGGTATTTTAGTATTTTCCCTAATCCGCCCATTATTCCACCAAATATATCCGTAACTCCTCTCCATGCTTTTGCCCAATTTCCAGTAAATACACCAGTTATAAAATCTATTATTCCACCAAATATTCTCTTAAGGTCACCTATTAAACTTCCTATTGTTTTAAATGCATCTTTGAAGATACTTAAAAATACACTAACAATAAATTTAACCAATGGCTTCAAAACATTATTCCATAAAAATAATATAATATCTATAATTACCTGTATAACTGGTTTCCAAGCTTTATAAATTTCTATTATACCTTGTATAGCTTTTATGAATATACTAACTATAAAGTCAGCTAATGGTTTTAGCACATTACTCCATAAGCTCTTAGCAATATCCATTACAGCCTGGAAAGCTATTACTAAAATCTCTCCTATTATCTTAGCCAAAGGTGCTAATACAGTCTTCCACAAATCTATTAAGAAAGCTCCAAAGGGTACTAGTGCATTATTCCATACATCCATTGCTTTCTCTTTTAAAAATTCAAATGCCGGCGCTAAAAACTCCATAATAGCAGAACATATTTCATTAACCTTATTCCTAAAGCTTTCACTACTTGCATATAACGCTACAAACATAGCTATTAATGCTGCTATAGCAGCTATTACTAATATTATGGGGTTAGTAGCAAGTATCTCTAGTACAGTGCTTATTCCTTCTATCCATTTAATAACTTGCAATGCAATTACTAGAGTTTTAAATGCTACTACAATGCCTAATATCAAACTGCAAATCCATCTTAGTAATTCCCCATTAGAGGCTAAGTAGTCAATAAATCTTCTTACTGCATCCAAAATAGGATTTAGTCCATTGGCTGCTCCAGGTAGAATACTTATAAACCAATTTATTATAGGCAATATAAATTCTCTATAAATACTTAGTGCTAACTTAATTAAAGATAATCCTATTCTTGCAATATTCTCTATAAATAGTTGCACAGGTGGAGTTGATAAAACATTATAAAAGTTTTTAAACGTATCTTTCGTAGCTTCAACTGCCCTTTTAACCTCAGCCATCACACTAGCTCCATCTTTTGCCCAAGCATTTTTAAAAGGCTGAAATATTGTTGCAAATACCCTTTTAACCTTTTGAGCTAATTCAGCCATTGCGCTATCCACTGGAGCTATATCAAGTGGGGGGGCTACCAACGTCGGTATATCGCCGCCACCTCCTCCACTTCCACCATCAGCATTATCAGAACCATTATCCATATTTAATGTATTTATTTCATCAAATCCAGCAAGACTGCCTTGTGCTTTCTTTGCTTGTTTGCCAGCTTTCTCCGTAGCATTACCATAAGCACCCATAGCTGCTTTAGCGCCTATAAGTCCCTGAGTTGCTTGTGCGCTCTGTTGATATGTTTTTCCAAATATAGCACTTATAAAACTAGCAATGTAAGTTGTAGCTGTAGCTAACGCACTCATTAATGCATTAATAGCAGGAAGTATGGCTTGATATATAGGCATAAATGCAACCATTAAATTAGATTTTATTTGAGCTAATGAATTAGCAAATTGTTGATTAGTCATAAGTGATTGACCTAATGATGTGGCCATAGCTGTTATACCTCTAATGACTAACGGAAATATCATACCCCACGTAACCATAGACCTTATAATCATCTTTAATTGACTATTTGTACCACCTAAATGACTTGACGTTCTTTTTGCCCCTAACCCTAGTTGAGTTAATGCATTTGAAAGTCTACTAAGTCTTCCATTAGCTCCAACTGCATTTCTTCCTAATTTACTTATGTTTTGAGATGCAATACCTATACCGTTTGACCTCGTACCTACACCTGTTATCTTTGAGTCTAGTTCTGTTATTTCTGAACCCAACCTTATTGATTTTTCAATTAAGGAGTTCATTCTAGCTTCAGTCGATAATATAGTTCCCTCTAACTTATTTCTACCTTTTGTATTAAAAGTATTATTGAGTTGATCATTAAGAGTTTTTAATTTATTTCTTAAATTATCTATTTGCCTATCCGTTATATCTAAGGTTTGAACTTTACCTATTTTCATATCCTTTAGTTTTTCAATATCTTCCGGTGGACCTCTTCTAGTATTTGCTTTTGGAATATTAGTAGTCTTAGGTTTCATTACATCCATCTTATTAGGAAATTTTATAGGTGGCATCTTAACTTCTTTCATTGATTCAAAAACAGATTTCATTGTGTTTTTAAGATTGTTTTTCATTATTTTCAAAGTAGATTTAACACCAGAATCTAAAGATTTAACTCCATCATTAGCGCTCTTCTTCATTCCATCAAACATAGTCTTTGTACCTGAATTTAATGATGTTTTTAAATTCTTAGCTATAAGTCCACTCATTGAACTTATTTGCTTCCCTAAATCACTTTTAACCTCTAAATCTAAACTAATTTTTCCTACACTATCACTCATGTAATACCTCCTTTCTTGCATTAAAAAGGCACCTAGATTTTAATCTAAGTGCCTTCTCTATTATTTATCAACCTAATAGTTTACTTTTCTGTCTTTCAAATTCCTCATTACTTATTATTCCATCATCTAGCAATTTCCTAAATTTTGATAATTCATCTGCATTACTTATATCATTTCCACTATAACTTCTTGATTCAGAAGCATAATTCTCTATATATTCTTTTATTTTTAATGCTATCCTATATTTGTCCATTGACCCAAATAACACTTCATTATCACTAGGTGTATCATCTATGCTTTTTCTAGATTTACTTTCTTCTCCAATAATTTGAAATAGTATAAACCCAGATGATAGACTAGGTTTTTTAACCTCTATAGATGATATATTTCTTATTGATATAGTTTTTTCCCTGTGTTTACTAAATGGTAAATATCCCATATCTATTGCTATTCTATCATCATATAATACTATCTTTTTACCTAATTTACCTTCAAGCTCTAAAATCTTTTCTTGAATAAATTGTCCAACTCTGACTTTATTCATCTCAGCTTTTTCTTTTTTCTTCTCTTGTTTTTCAATTTCTTTTTCTTTTATTTTTTCTATCTTCAAGGCTTCATACTCTTCTATTTGATCTGCACTATAAACGAATGCATATGGGAATAGTTTAAATATATCTATAATCCATCCGAAAATAAATAATCCAACAGTTAAAAAATATAATATCCCTTGAGAATATTTCCTCTCATAAAATTTATGCAGTCCAAATATTCCTCCAAATACACAAAGTAAAAATTCTACTTTATAACTTCTGTCTTGCATACATATATCCCTCACTAACATTTTTGTTAATTTAAGTATATACTATCCAAAAGCTTTTGAAAATATTTCTTGTACTTTTTTAATTTCTTCTTCCTTCTCTTCTGCCGACATATCTCTAACCTTATTATTTCTACTTCTCCAGTCATTTCTTATATTATGTTGTTCTTTGGTAAAATTCTTAAGCATGTTTTTATCTTCTTCACTTCTAATAGAAACAATTTGACCTAGAGGTGTTTCTGGCATTATTCCTTTTAATAATGCTGAAAACTCACTCCAGGTCATATCATCACTTCTAAGTCTTATATTATATTGCATTGCAAAGCTTGCTTCTATTAAATCAAAGTCCTCAAATAAATCATACCATTTATTTTCTGGGAGATTTTTTAGCTTTCTGTGCCTCAATTTCAATCTCTTCTAATTCTACATCACTTATAGCTGCCATTATTACATTAACTATAGTATTGTAACTTGGCATACTTAATTCTAAACTCTCTATATAATTAAATTCCTCTTTACCTAAAGCCACCTTAATTATATTTTCTAATCTTTCATGATCCTTTATTGTTTCATCTTCAGCTATAGCCATAATTTTAAATGCTGCTGCTTTTGAATTGTTTATTTTAAATTCATGATCTGTATCTACTCTTACCACTGGTTTCTGATTACCATTTTCTAACCTCTGTATAATATCATATACTCTTGCCATTACATTATTCCTCCCTTATTTTATACTATTATGGTATGATAGTTGCTGGTGTATAAGTTGGTTTACCATCACCTTGCATTTCAAATTCAAGTGGTGCTACATTTGTGCTATCTCCACCACCTACGTTCTTAACATTTATAACACAGTCATATGTTAACTTAGCCCCATCAGGAAACTCTACCTCTCCTTTTGTACTACAGTCTAATCCATCCTTCCAAGCAGTATTTGCCACATAATCATTACCTGGATCACCCACGCACCTTTTGCCATTAAGACCTATAGTATATTTTTTCCCGGTCATTAAGCTACTTGCCCATCCGGAGTTAGTCATACTTGTCCATTCTTCTACTGTACCATCTATAGATATAGAGAAAGATTCCATTTCTGATATGGCTACCATATCTTGCTCTGTACTTGCCTTTCCTTTTGTACCAATTTTAAACTTTAAATTATATACTGGAAATACTCCGCTAAATGCCATATATAATTACCTACCTTTCATAATAAATTACTGTTTCAATTACAAATTCAAAGACACCATTGCTATCAGTACCTATTCCTACTGGCTCTGGTGTCCTCATATCAAATTTAATTATTCTTTTACCCCCTATGGTGCCATCCTGGCCGAATAAAGAATTATAAACTTCCTGTGCTTTTATTTCAGCAGTGTTACAATTCTTAGTCCAATGTATTAATATAGATACAGCCTTGGTATTATAGGTGGTATTTTCTAAACCTCCTATAGCTATTTTAGGAGTAGGTCCTATCACTCCATAAATTCCTATACATTGTTCCTTGTTATTATCTATCTTTCCAATATACCACTGAGGACTCTCTATTTTAGTTTTTAAAAACTCTCTTACTTCGCTTAGTAACATTACTTTATCAACCCCTTACTAAGCATTTTTAAGAACTTTTTATAATTTTCCCTTATCAATTTTCTTTTATCACCATCTATATAGTCCTGCATCCATTTACCCTGAGCATTTACATTCTTATCTTTACGAAAGTTATATTCTGGATGCCAATATAACCTTCTAGCATATGGGGTATCGAATATAATGCCTACTTTGCCACTATCTACTTGAGAAGTATCTACAAATCCACTTCTTTCAAGTTCTCCAGTTTGTTTAGGTACTACAGCAGAAGTTACAATATCACTTTTGGTTGCCTCTCCTGTCATTTCTAAAGATTTTTTCTGAGCTTCAACTAAGGTATTAATCTTCTGTTGATTTAATTTAACTGTTACCTTTACACTCATTATCCTAACTCCAACTCTGTACTGAAAATAGAGCCATCCGGATTACGTGGTCTAGCAGATTTATATATATTAATCTTAACTCCATTAACCTTAACATAACCTTCTATTCTGTTGTGTTGAGGTGCTATATCTCCTATACATATCACTTTACCTACTAATGTTACAAGCTCACCATTCTCATTTCTAACTCTTTTAGTAGATTCTGAGTAATTACACTTATCATCAAAAATAAGAGTCTCTACAGGCTCACCATCTTCATTGGTATATGTCTGATATATTTTTATTGGAGTTACTAAAGTCCATTTAGGGAATGGTAATTTAAATCCCATAATTATATCCTCCTACAAGTAAACCCTGTTTGCCTTAGTATATTTACTATCTCTCTTGTAGTAGTAACCCCATTTAATGACTCAGTATTAAAACTAAGTGAAGTACCATTTATGCTATATCCACTAAGAGGGGTATCTATATATTCTCCATACCTTCCTATGAAGTCTACTTGTAAGCATATAGACTCTTTTATACAAGACTTTTGAAACTCTGTTATATTATCAAATCCAATACCAACAATACGATTATATGTCATGGAGTCAACTTGCCTTGAAGCTCTACTTAATAAACTTTTAAGTCTAGGCTCATCACTAAATTCTCCTACATAAGTAGTTTTATAATAGTTTTCATCTACATAAAACATCTGATCACATCCTTAAATAGAAAGAAGGATACCCTTAAGCACCCTTCTTTAATTCCTTAATTTCATCTTTAAGCTTTTTATTCTCTTTCTCTAACTTTGCAGCTTTCTCTTCTAGTTCTACATACTTATCATAGGGAACAGTTTTACCTGCTCCATGTTGAATTATTTCTCCGATATCATCCAATATGTCAAACCCTTGTACCACATAAGATTTCTTTTGAGTTTCATCTATTGTATAAACCTTATTTCCTTTACTTGCCTTCATAAATATCCCTCCTATGCTTGTATGTTCATGGCAACTCCATCTACCTTCTTTTCTAGTAAGAATAGATCACCATAATTTCTATTTTGATATAAGTATCCATCAGCTGTTCTTGAGTCAGTGCCAGGAGTAAATAACTTGATATAAGAATATTTATCTCTACATACTACACAAGTAGGATGTATTAGGATAAAGTTAATCTGTTTTGCTGTTGGATCAGCAATACACCCATCCGTAAAATCATATTTACTCTTTAATCTAGAAGCTGGCACCATCTTAATAGCTACATCATCTAAACTATGAACTTTTCTGTTAATACTATTAGGTGTCGTAACTGTTATACTTCTTTCAATTCCTTGGGCAGTCTTAACTATTTTATTCATAGTTGGAGTGACATATAAAATACGACCTTCCTGAGGAACTGCCGCTTCATCCATTCTAGCCATGAATTCATCAAACTGATCTAAGAATACTGCAGCATCAATAACTGTAGAATCTATACTAGAAGCTTTATGGGTAGTAAGCTCAGCATGTAACTTAGAAAATCTATAACTATCCTTTTCAGGTATAGCTTGTTCAGTCTCAAATGTGTTTTGAATATTAGCAACTGATAAAGTTAAATTAGTTTCATCAATATCCATTGGATCAATAAAGAATTCTATATCTCTATCGTGTGCTAACTTCTTAGCCTCCCAATCATTTGACATTGTTCCAGCATTAAATCCTGGTGTTCTTGAGTGGTCCTTATATCCACTTAAAGACATTCTAGGTAACTTAATTACCTGTGCATTAATAAATTGAACTCCTAAATTACTCTTTGTTAAGTCATCAGAGCAAAGTTCCTTTGCATATTTTTGTTGTAGTAAGTTTGTAAATTGTTCAGCATAATCATATACTGCCATTATAAATCATCTCCTCTAAATTTAATTAATTTAATCCGAATGCAGCTTTTAAAGCATCATCCGTACTTGACTTTTGACCACTGGCTCCAGCACCTATTTGTTGGAACCCTTTATTATTCTGTTGATTTGTACTTTTTAATTGAGGTACATCTTCTAACACTTTATTAAGTGCAGCTGTTATTAAATTTTCATCAATCTCACCTTTTTCATTGGTTACTTTTGATAAGTCAGCTAACTTAGTAATATAAGGAATTGTATTAGCTTCAATTCCAAGTCCTAAAGCTTGTTTGTAAGCTACATCATCAACTCTAGCTTTAACTATTTGAGCCTTTAACTGTTCATTCTCCTGTTGAAGTGTTGTTAATGTGGTAGTTTGCTCTTGTGCTTTAGTCTGCTTATTAGTTTTAAAATCTTTAATAGCCTGGTTAATATCCTCTTGGGACATTCCTTGTTGTTCAAAGTAAGATTTCAATATAGAATTCTCCTTACTTTGAGTACCTTTATTGATGATATTCGCTAACTTGTCATAGTCAATAGATGAAGTTTGTTGATTTCCTTCACCATCTTCAATAACATCACCAGTTCCACCGGCTCCAGTTCCATCATCTGGTGAAAGTAATGGTTTATACCTACATAATCCTAAATTGACTAACATTTTTGTTTTTAACATAATAAACTACCTCCCATTTTAAAGTGTTGTCCACTAATCCGTTTAGCTCGTCAGCATTCCTCACAGTTTAAAGCCTTAAGAGTTTTGGGCATAATAAAAAGCCTTAGTTTTCTAAGACTTAAATATTAATAACCCTTACACTCGCTTGCCTTTGCTTTTCCCTAAGTTGATCTAAAGCTATTAGGGCAATTTCTTTACTATCTATCAATATTATGATATTTGGTTCTTTAATTGATATAATCCCATCTGTAATACCTTTAGCTAATTTATCAAGTCCTACTATATTTCCTAAAGGTATTACAACTTCTTTATCTGCTGTTTCATAAGCTTTTTTCTCAACTTCTTTCAAATCTATTTTTTCTATTTCTGCTCTAATCTTTAAGCATCTGATATAACATCCCATATACTTCTTTTGCTCTTTTAATAATTCCAAAGAACAACTAGACGTAAAATTAAGTGTACCTGATTCGTACTTCACTGTCATAGCATCTAACTTGTCATATCTAATCTTAGCTTGTAAATACTCAGCCTTGAATCTCTCCTTATAGTCCTCACTATTCATCATTGATATCGTTTCTTTTAATTCCATTTTTCATTCCTCCTTAATTTTAAACATAATAAAAGCACCTACTCTTTATCTAAGTAAGTGCTTATTAATCTATTGGGGTTTTATCCCAACCACATTGTTCACATATTCTATTTGCTTCATCAATATTGAATTCATCTTCTATATGTTCAATATCCATATCATCATTTCTTACATCACCAATCTCCATACAGTAGGCTCTTGTAATTTTTCTATTTAATAATGGACAATGCTTCTTACAATCTGCTGATGGCATTATACTATTCCTCCTTTACATATTTATTATACTTATTTCTCCACTTCTGGGAACTGCAGTAACTAACTCATTTTTTAGATTCAAAGCTGAATATCCGTCTTGTGAAATAAACTTAACTGTTCTTCTATTTGATTCATAAATAACTACTTTAGCATTATCTATGAACATTTGTGCATTTTCTAATGTCATATTTACCCTATCTGATTTATCCATCAAATTATCTTTAGCATGTTGTGTCATTACTGTTAATTTAGGTTTATAGTTCTTAATAATAAACTGTTTTTCACTCATTTTCTCAACATATTCTATATTGTTCTCATTAAGTAAATTAACTACTTGCTTATCATTATATTGTGTTTGAACTCTCCCCCAAGACTTACTATCATTATACTTCAAATTCTGGAACTCTTCCAATGTTTTTGGTGATTCATTCCCTAAAACTGATTTATAATTTGCATATTCTTTAGTATCCACCTTATAGTTTATCTCTTGAATACTTCTTATGTCTGCCTCTTCTCTAATCCTATCTCTTCTAAGCTGCTTATTATTATTTAAGTGTTCTTGTAACTTACTTTCCCACTCTTTAACTTTAGAATCAGCCATAGCTCTATTATCTTCATCTAAAGTACCTTCTCTAAATCTCTTCCATTTCCTAATCTGTCTTTCCATATGTCTCTGCTCTTGTTCAGCTTTATAATTACTTAAAGCCTCTTCTTCATCCTGTGCCTGAGGTACTTGAGTTATGCCTGGAAAGTAAGTTGTTAATGTATGCCTACAGTTAGGGTGTAATAACCCTCCCTCTATTGCTTCACTTACTAACTTATATTTACCTTTGTTCTCTTCTAAGTATTCTTTACTTGGATGACTAAACACATCATCAATTAGTATTTGACCTTGCCATGGTAAACACTTCTCGCAAGTATTTGCATGGGCTGAAACAACAACGGTATATATTCCCCATTCATCCCTTTTACTACCTTCACCTAAGAATGTAGCTCTTTGGCTAGCTGTTCTAAGTGCCATTTCAGCGTATGAAGCAATATTAACCCTCTTACCATCTTTATACTCTACACAGTTAATACCACTAGCTAGAAACTCCTTTGTTGCCATGTCTATAGCCTGGTTTAATGTCTTAACTCCTGCTGACATATTAATTTCAGCTTTATATATAACTTGTCTATAAACATCATCCATTTTTCTTAATACTGCAGCACTAGCTTTCCCTATATCCTTTGTTACTGTATCTTGTAATGCATTTAATTTCTTTTCATTTACCCCAAAGAAACTCTCTTCTTGAGGTACTCTAGGTTTTCTTCCAGTGAGTGCTGCAATATACTCCCTTACCTTTTGTTTCTCAGAGGTATCTTCTGGAATACCTACATCACCTCTATTAAATCTTAGAAAAGCTCTTATTTTATTAATAGCTCTAGCAACTCTATTTTGACCTTTCTTATAATTGCCTTGAAGCTCTCTGTCGATACACTCTTGTACTGGTCCGCTATAACTATCAATAATTTTCTTATTCTCTTTTCTATATTTCTCTAAAGCTCTAAGTTTACTTAGCTGCCATTGTTCCCATGAGAAGCCTTCTTTCTTTTCTTCTCTCTTATGAAAATAAAAAGCCCTCTTCATAGAAGATATTAATTCTAATTCCATCTTCTCAAAGATTGCTCTTATATCATAATTATTCTTGTCCATCTATCTCACCATCTAGACCATTTTCGTTATCTAGATTAACTTCATCATATCCAGGTACTGAAGGTTCATCCATTACTGCAATTCCAGTCTGCTCTTTAATCCTATCAACCTCTTCTTTTTTCCATTCTTCTGTTTTAGAATCTCCCCACATCTCTTCTACCTTTGCTTCAATACTCATAGGTGTATTAGGATTGCTAAGAGTCTCAACTACTGCTTCAAATGAAGGTGATGCATATTCTCCAAAACTAACCTCTATAACACTATCTTCTGTAGGTTGCTTTAACAATGTATTATAGGCCTTAAATATTGAATCAATTAGTGTTGGTAGCATATCACTTATAGACTCTATAATCTTATTTCTGGTATATAACGTTGTCTTTTCTTTTTCTCTCTGTGCCTCTGCATTGTCTAATTTCTTATTATCTATTCCTAGTGTAGAAGGACTTATTATACCTTGTAAACATAAGTCTAATGCAGTTACATAGGTTGATATATAATTTTCTGTAGGTATTGTAGGTTGCTCTGTATCTATGGTAGATGCAACATTCTCTTTCATACTCTTATCAGTTTGAATATATCTATTATCAAAATAGCTAGGTTTTAATATCTCCCCTGTATTAGGGTTTCTAGGTAGTAAATCATCCGGAATATAAGTCTTAGCTCTACCAGCTCTTAATGCATCTATCCATTGGGACCAGGTTTCATCTAAGCTATCAAAGTTATCACATTTACTATCAAATATACTTTGTCCTCTACCTTCCCATTTATCACTCTCATAAATCATATATGGTACTGCCATGCAAAAGGATTTATCAAAGGTTACATCAACTAAATTTTCTGTTTGAGGTATACTATTAAGATTAACTTCACTATCACCCCTAAATAACTTATAAGTCACATACCCAAACCCATAAGTTTCATGAAGTGTATAGACTGCTTTATTAATTGTATAGTTGGTCTGGAATACTATCTCTTTAACCCTTCCTCTGTCATATACAATATCTATCTTCTCACCGCTATAAAACTCTAATATAGGTAACTCAGATACATTAGAATCAAATGATATTTTAAAAGCACCATCACCTACTACCAAAGCCTCTCTGGTAGCTCTCTCTAATAACTTATTGAACTTGTTTTCTTTAACAATGTCTTTCCATAAGTCATTCTTAGCTACTTCTTTAAACTCTATTATGTTAAGGTCAGTTAGAACTATATTAACAAGCTGATTAACTATTATCTTAGGTAGTCCAGTGTGTATCTTTCTTATTTCTAATCCTACAGTAGGTACGCTCCCCCAGAATGAATAATTATAGTTTGCCATCTGCTTATAGAGTTGATTTAACTCATAGCTATCACCCCTATACCAAATCATATTCTTAAAAGCATTAGCCTCATAGTTCATACCTTCTTGTATCATGAAATTGTAATCAGGTGCTTCTTGTATATTTAAAAAACTTCTCACCGCTTTTCTCACCCCATTCTTTAACTTATCAAACATTATCTATTTCTCACCCCTATCTTCTCTTTATAAGGCAACCATCCGTATTGAGTACTATTCACCATATGGTCATTGGCATCTTCTGGTGTATTGTCCTTATCCTCTAACCATGAATAAGTTTCTAATTCCTTGATGTACTCCTTGCAATGCTCTAGTACATAATATTGATTATGTGCAAACCATCCTAACTGAAGGTTTATTCTATCTATAATGGTTGTTTTCTTCCATGCATTATTAAAGTTATAAATACATCCATTCAACCTCTTATATTTCATGAACTCAGTTATAGTAGCCTGGTCAGCACTATCTATAAATACATCTTTAGCAAAGCCCCATTCAGCTCTGTTCCTTTCTAAGAAATCTATATAATTCTTAACTGTATCACTTGGAGCTATCGGCACCGCTAACTTAGCATTGTTATATACCTTTTCATCTAGTACATAGCAATTACCCTTATTAGTTATACCTATAAAACTCATCGATATAGTATCAGGACTATTAGAAGAATATGCTGTATCAAGTCCACTTGTAAATATAACAAAATACTCTTTCTGGTACTCATTGCTCTTATCTCTTATTAACTTCTTAACCTCTTCTTTTTTAACTACATGAGGCTTTCTTTCAAAGTTAGAGAAGATAAGTCCTGTAGCTCTACCTCTTAAACCTAGTATCTTATTCTTATAAAGTTTTGTACCTTTAGGAGCACTTAACTTCTTTTTCTCTATATCCTCTTCACTTAAAGATGCATTATCATTAAAACTAAAAAACCAGTAGGTCCAATTAGGCTTCTCTTCTGAATTGAGTTGCTCTAATATTTCTACTGGCACATCTTTTTTATATTTTTCTAATGGTCTGCTACAATTGATAAACTCTGAATAAATATCTAGGTTAGGATCATCTGGGTTAAGTGTAGCCATTAAGTAATCATTTCTAGTACATATCTCTCTTACAAACTCTATACTTGCTGTGTTAATCTCATCTATAAGTACACATCCAAATTGTGATCCTAAAGCCATCTTCCATTTATCAGCATTATCATAACCTAGTATATAAATTATCTTCTCGCCATTAGGCGTTTGATATCTAATATGTGGTATCTTATTGTCCTTATCACCATTACCGTTATACTTTACTAAATCTCCAAATACATCAGTAATACCATATTCCTTTTGGATTATATTCTTTTCACATACACCTGTTGTTTTGGATGCTATAACATGCATTTTCTTAGATGACTTAGCAACCTTTAACATGAACTTAAGTATTCCTACTGTTGTTTTTCCAGCTGCTGTTGTACCTTCTAAGAACTCCACTGGTGCTTCATGCTTTAAGAATGATTTATATTTAGGTGATAACTTATAATCATCACTCATTGTCATCATCACCTAGCTGCTCTAGTATTGAATCTAACTTCTTAGTACTATTAACATTTGCATTTATATTTATATTTTCCTTAAACATACCAAGGTGCTTACCTAAGAGCTCCAAGGCTTTAAGTTTATCAGCAAGCTTTATTTCCCTCTCAACACCTTCGCCCTCTTTAGTTGGTATAGTTTTAACCTTTACTGATGCAATTGTAGCAGTATCATCTTCACTTGCATCTACTTTTAGTGTTGCTTCATCCATATTTATAACATCATTAGCATTAACAAATGCTATCCTTGCAAGTTCTCTTATTACTCTATCTTGGTTTATTCCAGTTCTTTTAGATCTATTAGCTATTTCTTTGTCTATATATGTGCGTATATTAGGTTTAGTTAAGTTTTCACAGCCTATCTCCTTCGCACTATCTGGACTATATCCTGCCCTTATTGCTGCTTGTGTGGCATTTAAGTCAATTAAATACTCATCACAAAAGGTCTTTTGCTTTGGTGTTAGCTTGGCCATAATGCCACCTCACTTTCTATAATAAAAGGAACCCTATTACTAGAGTTCCTTAGTTATTAATTATTATCTCCATGGTTCAGGTCTATCAATCTTAGTTACATCAACTCTCATAGCTTTTCTGTTATTATCTTTAAAATCTACCTCTCTCATAAAAGCATTATATACATTAATTATTGCTTCTAACTCGCTATACGATTTAACATTAAACGTCTTTACTAAATAATCATTCATTGCCACAAATTCATAAGCATCACAAACTTTTTGTTCTTCAAAAAATTTGTTATTATATATTGCGATAGAGTAAGCGACCGCAGCCTTTGCTTTATTTAGAGCAAAATCATTCTTGTTACGTATATAATCCTGATTTGCTAAATGAGCTGGGTCTTCACCTCGTTCAACATTACCAAAAGCACCTCTAACAAAGTCCTCATATTTAAGATCTTCCATATTCTCCCCTCCCATAACTATCTTACAATACCTTCTAAAATATAACAATAAAAGACACCTATATTTCTATAGTGCCTTTATATTAGATTTAGTATTATCTAAAGTAAGCCCATTCTTTGCCCATGCTTCTACTAATAAAAATTTATCTTTAACATTAGTTTCGTACTTTGACTTTGCCATGAACTCACCTTCTTTCTTTTATTAATCTTATTTCATTCAAAGTTTTTCTATTCTTTGCTTAACTATTTTTATTCTATCATCCATATAATCTCTTTTTGTTTTCTTGTACATATTTCCAAGTTCTATACATGTCATAAAAGATATCATAAAAATTGCAAAGCTATATATAAATTTTTCTATTATTCTAATAAAACTAATACTTGTTGATGGATTATCATTCATACTATCCATTTTACTAATTAGATTATTATTGTCTCTAGATTCTTGTTTTTGAAGTTCTTTTTTATACTTTTCTAAAGCCTCTTTATCCTTCAAATCTGTACTTGTTTCTATTTTATAATCAAGTTCCAATATCTTCATTGAACATTGATTCTTGATATCCTCAATTTTTGAAATTTCATTTAAATATTCCGCTTCATATTTATTGTCTAATATAACACTAAAGTTCAACATGCTAATAATAACTGTAATAACTAACGACATCTGCGAAAATAATAACGCATAATCTATACCTATTTTAATTTTCTCCCTTTTTCTTTCAAGTTCTATAAGCATTACTTCAAGTTCACTTTTAACTTCCTTTTTTTCATAATACAACTTTATACTTTTTAATAACTCATTATAACTCTTTATTCGCTTTCTTTCTTTTCTACTCAATAAATCTTTACAAAAAAATTTGCCTAATACTAAGTTAACTTTACCCATACTATCCCCTCCCCACAAACATTTTACAACAAATATATATCATTTCAACTTCAAAATTATGTTTTTCACCTTTTATATTTCAAAACTTGCAAATTTATAGTATTTATTGTAAAATTTATAATATAAGTTTGTTTTAAAGGAGCATTAGTGAGTTTATGGAAAATGATTATATAAATTCTAGATTAAATGATCAAATTAATTGGTATGATAGAAAAAGTAATTTAGCAAAGAAAAAACTACTCCGAATAAGCTTTTTTTCTGCAATTTGCTCGTCCCTTATACCTATATTCACTTTATTTATAGATAATTACCCTTATATATTTAAGATTATTATTACATTTCTAAGTCAATGTATTAATATTTGTACTTGGTATATATGTTTTAATAAATTACAGGAGATTAGCTTAAAATATAGGAGCACATGTGAATCTTTAAAAACACATAAAATTTTATTTGAAAACAATTGTACTCCTTATGACATTTCTGATAATGCATTAAAATTACTTATAACAAATTGTGAATGTATTATGGATGAAGAACATAAAGATTGGGTTTGTATACTTGAAAAAAATTATTCGATTGGATCATAAGTTTTTTTGAAAATATCTGGTTTACATGGATATAATTCTCCATTTACGCCTTTGATGATCCAATCACCAACTTCAGCTTTCATATCACCCTCTAATGTATGTATTATAATTTCTTTATCAGTTTGATATGCTTCTATTATAATTTGTTTTTTTATAAATCTTTTTACACTTGTCATGCTTTTGCCTCCTTTACTATAAACTAATTATTTTAAATTAGAAAGGATGATTGTAAATGCCAACTTTATATGACTATAGACTTTTCATTAGCCACGCTTGGAAATATGGAGATGATTATGATAGATTAGTAAAATTGCTAGACGCTGCTAATAATTTTTCATATTACAACTATTCTGCTCCAAAGGAAAAACCTTTATTTCCACCAGGTACACCTTTAACTAATCCAGCAATAGCAAATAAAATAACCGATAAAATTAAACCCTCTCAAATTACTATTGTTATATCTGGTATGTATACTGCTTATAGTGATTGGATGAAATATGAAATTGATGAATCAAAGCGTATGAAGAAACCTATTCTCGCTATAAATCCATATGGCCAGTCTCAAGGACCTACACCTAAGTATGTGACTGATAATGCTGACAAAATCGTTAATTGGTCTACTAGTTCTATTGTTTCAGCAATAAGAGAATTAGTTAAATAATTTATTTCTATAATAGATGATGCATTAATATTAATAAAAGACCTTTCTACAAAGAGAGGTCTTAGTTTTTATAATTCCAATTCACCATGATATACAGTTCTGTAGCCACAGATATTACACTTTGCTGTTATATC
Source organism: Clostridium sp. UBA871 (assembly GCF_002295255.1). NCBI lineage: Bacteria > Bacillati > Bacillota > Clostridia > Eubacteriales > Clostridiaceae > Clostridium > Clostridium sp. UBA871. The sequence goes on from NZ_DBFV01000007.1 coordinate 398,712, forward strand.
TAGTGTCATAGATTCATTTTTCCCATTTACCACATTTATATTTTTTACTATGGCAAACCCATTCTTATCATCAATAAACTCAAATGATGAATTACATATTTTACACTCAACATTACATCTTAGCTCTCCATTTAGTTGCCTTGTTACTTTATACATTTTCCCTACCCCCTTTACTACTATCTTACAATATATTATAATACTTTACAATAAAAGACACCTATATTCCTATAAGTGTCTCTAAAATATTGGGGTTTATGGGGAATTCAACTTTCTTTTACAATACAATTATAACATCTGTAATCCTATATATATTCTCATTCTTTTCTCACTTTTTTCTCAAAATTTTAATATAGAAAGCTCCCTTCATGCTTTGCTATATCTTCCACTAAGTCATCTCTCATTCTATAAGCTGTAGCTATAGCTATGTTTAATCTTTCAGCTATAATATTAACCTTCATTTTATCTCTATATTTAAGTTCTATAAACTTTTTATTTTCTTGACTTAAGTCTTTTAAATTCTGCTCCATATGAGTTATAAAACTTTCTGTATCTCTAAGCTTAGCTTTAAGTTTAAATAGATTTCTTATCTTAATAGCCCTTTCCTCTTCTAGTTTTCCTATAGCTCTCATTATTTCACTCTCTGCATAGCTTGTACTATTAGTACTTGTTTGTACTCTCTCATTAATCCCCATCCCTGGTTGATGATAGTCTATTTTAATATTAGTATTTTTAATATCATATTCTATGGATTCAATTTGCTTTTCTAACTGTTCTATTCTAACCCTAATATCATTAATTTCTTTTTTCTCTCTAAAATAACTATAGAGCTTACCTTCTGTCTTTCTAAATAGTTCTTTATTCAAGTTAAAATCACTCCTCCTTAAGATACATATCATAATAAGTCACTCCAACAGCATAAGCCTGCCATATATCTTTTTTAAATCCATAGAACCATCCTGGTTCTTTCTTAGTACCTTTCCCCTTATTGCTTGTATTAGGTGCAAATCTATCTATTAATGCCTGAACTATGTTACTATCTTTAGCTTTCATGCTGCCACATAAATTCATCTTTTCATCTTTCCTATAAATAAATTGTGGAGTTATATCGAAGCAATACTTGGTTTGTTCAACGAACCGTCCTATCCATACACAAGTATCAAATACGCTCTTACCAACAGCCATACCATAACATGCTACCATTTCAATAGCTACATATTTAACCTCATACCCTCGTCTCATTTTCTCCATTAATTCTTCGTTTTTAATTTTCCCTACTTCTAAAGGTTCTAATGCATCTTTATCTATAAATGCATATCCACTTTCAATATTCCCTGGATCTATTGCTAAAATCACTTAATCACCTTCTTTTTTTCTTTCTTTCATCACTTGTAAATATATATTTCTCTAAAAACTCTCTTAAAGTCATATCTCTTTCCTTACCCTCTTTTAAATTTGAATAAAAAATACCGCATATTCATTTCTGAATAGTACGGTATTATAAATAGATTGTTTTAATATTTAATTGTAAATTTTATAACATATCGGTATACTAATTATTAGTCTTACAGATATTTATATTATCATATATGCTATTTTTCACATTTACTGTATATGTACTATCATTAAATAGTAAAATCGCATATATACTTATATAATAACATGCCAGGTTTTGAAACTTTTATATACTTGTCATTTTCTGCACTACTAAATGATACGTCATCTTCATTTATATCTAAATCTACATCATAATCTCTTAATAATAATTGGTTTGAAATGCACTTTTCTATCATTAAATCCATATTGTCAACATCAACTCCATCATTATTACATTTATTGTAGAACTTTTGATCTAAAGAAGTATAATGATTTTTTTCATTTACTATCTCTTGACATATATATTTGTATAGTTCAATATCATCATCAAAAAACGTTGTTAGTGAATTTATACATATCAATTCCGAATAAGATAAATTATTTTTGTTCTCTACTATTTTCTGAAGAATGGCACCCATTATTAAACATGCTTTAGTTGACCTAGATAAAAGAATCTTAGAAAAAATATCTGAAATAAATTCTGCTTTTTGTTCACTATTTATATAGTCTGATAATTTTTTCAACTTTTGTTCTATTGGAATTTCATTGTTATTAAATCCTTTTAAAAATGCAATAAACCTTTTTCTACTTATTGCCATACTTCCTCTTCTTAATATTCCAAGAACTTTAAATGAATCCCCTAGCACTTCCATAAAGTCATTTTCAAGAATATCTTCTTTTATATCAAGATATTGGTTTATCTTATTACTTATATCTCCAAGTATATCAACTGTAACAATTTTATTCTTTTCACTGCTCATATTACTTCTCCTATTTCGAAAATTAAATATTTGTATAATATCTTTACATACAATATTTACTTTAATTGACTTTATATTGTATCATATCTATAAATTATATCACTTAATCTATCTCATAACAAACGCTAAATTCAAAATAACATCATCCATAATACTACACTATTCAATTTTCAAAGAACAAATTTACTTTCCTATAACATCTTTTAATAACTGCCAAACTCCAAATTGTATTACTATATTACCGTCACCTCTTTTAACTCTGATAGTTAATAAAATTATTATGATACAAACAATAACTATACTTCTTTTAATATTCACTCTTTGCCCTCTCATAATATTTATAAATTAAACTTCCTTACTTTCTAACTTTTTAAACTCTATAACCCATACCCAAGGGTTATTATCCCAACCATAGTACTTTAATTGTTCCTTCTTTAAAGTACTATTCCAAAGATATAAAAATTCTAGTTCAGGAGGTTCAATATATCCGCTATTATTACAATATCCACAACATTCATCTGAGTTATAATTATGAGGTTTTTTACACTCTATACCACTGCATCCCTCTTTTATTGCTTGGTCTTCAGTTATATCTTGTAACCTTTCTACTCTTACATTTGTAACTTCTAAAAATATCCTTGTTGCTTCTTTGGGCATATGAATACTTGGTCTCCACCTTTTAACATCCACTTCTATAATTGGTTGCCTGTGTCCATTATCATCAACTTTAAAAATATATCTACATTCATTTACTTCTAAATCTGAATCATCTTTTAAATCTTTTGTAGTATCGCACCATGTTTCTCTTACATAAAGAATATCTCCAATTTTACATGGTAATTTTGCATAATCTACTATTCCACCATGTTCACTCATTCCCCACCCAAAGCAATCCTCATGCTTTTTATCTGTTGAACTAGTTACAAATCCAAGTGGTATTTGTTGAATAGGTTGTGGCTTAATAACTCTTCTAGTAACTGTCTTTTTACCTTCTAAAATAGCCTTAACCATTTCAGTATTGAATAATATAGGCTTTTCCATGAATATCCCTCCAACTAATTATTATATGATTGTCATATGAGAATACCACCTTGCAGCAGTACTCCCATATGACCTTATTCCTGGACTAAGATATTATTTTTACATTGCCTAAGCCTTTTAATCTAGCCTTTAGATATTCTTTTATACTTTCCATAGCCACGTTTCTCCATGCTCCTCCATCTGCTTCATATAATGCACATTGCGGACCTGTTTGCATTCTGAATATAAACTTACTCTCTGGTTGAATTACCTCTGGGAATGTTCTAAATGGGGCTAATATAACTGGATTAGGAATTACAACCTCTGCTACACTTGCTACTCCAACCTTGATAGCAGCTGACTGACTTACTCCATCATCACCTACTGACTTAACATTTTCTTCTTTAATATTTCCACTTACTTTTAATAACTTGTTTCTATCTTCATTTTCTATAAATGAGCTTTGCAACATGATATTAAATCTCTCTGGATCTACAAATCTATCTGTTACTATACTTGGTGTTAATGCCTCGGCTACCATAACACATTCTCTTCTCTTATCGGAGTTTAGTTCCTTTTTAATACTTACCTTGTCATAACTCATAACATGTACTATTATGTTACCATCCTTAATACTGTCTACATTCTCTTTAATGTAGTCTACTATTGACGTTAAAGTAGTTGTTTCTAATGCTCTTGATATTGGTTTCTCAACTCTAGTAAGATTCTTATTAGTATAAGTAGCTCCATTAATCTCCTCTTTGATATACTTGCTTTCTCCTTCCTCAATTAATAATTCAATTGCTCCTTTTAATCCTTCACTTATCATCTTTTATTCCTCCTAAAATTTATTTATTTTACTATTTGTAAGCCTGCTAATTCATTTTCATTACTTTCGCTTGCTACTTCTTTTGGTGCTTCATCTGTTCCACCCATGAATACTTCTCCAGTTTCATTGTCAACCTTCATATAAGTTTGTCCCTTAACTTGTTTCTTGAACTCAGTTCCTAAGACTTCTCCATTAAGGTCCTTATCAATAATTATCTTAGTTGCTATCGCACTTCTAGGCGCAAGTTTTGCCTTTGCAGTTATTGTTACTTCTGTAAGTTCTCTTTCTTCATCTGTACTAAACGTCATGTCTAAAGTTAATTTTCTTTTAGGTTTGCTATCTGTATTCTTATCAGCAATATTTTCTAACACCTCCTTTAAACCTTGATTCATTCTTTCTGCTAATGCTCCATTAGCAAAGGTTTCTAAATTAATCATTTTATCCATGCATATCCTCCTTATTATTTAGAATGGCATATCCTCACCATCATCTACTGGCATATAATCATTACTTACCTGTGATTCATTCTTATTCCCAAACTCTAAGAAACTCACTTCATCAGCTACAACCTCAGTAACATATCTTCTTCCACCATCCTTGGCTTCATAGGACCTAGTCTCAATTCTACCAGCTACACTTAAAAGTTTACCTTTACTCATATAGTTAGCAGTACTTTCAGCTTGTTTCCCCCATACTACTATAGGGATAAAATCTGCATCCGGTTGTCCTTCCTTTTTAAATCTTCTGTTTACTGCCATCGTAAATGTACATACTGCGGTTCCTGTGCCTGGAGTAAATTTTAGCTCTGGCTCCTTAGTCAATCTTCCAATTACAACTACCTTATTCATAAATCATACCTCCTAAATTTATTACCACTACTTACAATCACATTTAACCTTCAATGGAGTAAACATAATCTTTGCTGATTCATCCTTTATGGTTTTTTTTAACTTAATCCTATTTGCTTCAACATTCTGCGCTAGTTGACCTAAAGCTTTCTCATTGAATTGTCCTCTTTCAACAATCTCTTCATTAATTTGATTGCATTGTATCTCTATAGACTTCTCAACACTTTTCCAATAGTCTTTTTGCTTGTCCATCTTCTTGTCTAGATTATTTAATTTCTTTTCTAGGATAATATATCCCATAAGAACTAAAACCCCTATAACACCTATTCCTAAGCCTAAAATTATATTCATTTTTAACTACCTCCTTGATTTAATTGAATTACAAACTACTCCCAATGATGATTAGTGCCATACTTAGTGTTATACTCTTCTAGTAATTCATCTAACTTTGTTCTATAGTTGATTACCTCTTCTTTAGATTCAAAAGGTTTGTAAGTAACTTTAGTTCCTTTCTTATATGTTTTCCCAACCTTCTTAACCATGTATCCTCTCTCTGTTTCAAGTGTATAGGCTACTAACATTGACATATCATAATACTTTGGATTGTTTTTCATTAGTTCAATATTTATAATTGGAAATTCCCTTTGGAATTCAATTACCTTTATATCTCCATTCTTATTTGCCATCACTGTTCCTCCTATTCTTTTAACCTAACTACTATCTTTCCACCAAGCAATATCTCTAACTGTTCTTTAAACTTCTCATTAATAACTCCTTGTATGAACTCTGACTTTACTGGTATAACTATTTCATTTTCCTTATTCTCTATATCAGTATCTATAAACCAGGTCCTATAGGTTATCTCTCCATACTGTTCATGTATCTTTGAATGATATGGAGTAGGAAAGGATAGAGGTGGAAGAGAATGAGTATTCTCTTTCTTTTCCTCTCCTCTACTTTCCTTTACTTTACTTTCCTTTACTTTAGGGATTAATGTTGTCATGTTGGTTACACTAACTGGATTAATGTTAACAATAACTAGGTTTTTGTATGCATCAATTATTTTTTCATCTAATAAGAGATATTCTTTAAACATTTCAACCTTTTGTCTCCTACCAACTGCCTCCAAATACCTACGTTGTATACCCTTTGATGTAAGAATTTGATAGTCTTTTAATACTGTTTCATCAAATAACTCCCATTTAACACAATCATTAATGATTACATTAACTCGATTAATGTCTACATTAACCCTCTTTGAGAAGAGTAATTGTTCACGTTCTGTCCACTCATAGAAGTATGATGTTTTATAAATTTTCATCATTAATTTTATTATTACGGCAAACCCTTCTATACCATATTGTGATTCTATGAGTGCAATCTTATCATCTTGATCTATGTCTACATCTAATGGAAAATAGTCTAAACCTTCTTTTTGTGGTCTTGCCATAAACTCACCTTACCTTATTCCTTTAAGTCTTAAATTTTCATCTTCAATTTCTTCATATGTTCTTTGGTTATGCTGAATACGAATACTGTCTATAAGTTCATTCCATGTGTCATAGTTAATCTTGATATTTCCTTCTATGTCTCCATCATCAATTCTTAACTCTAAGTGTCCTCCTGCTTCTTTTATAGTTATTTGCTTTCCATCATTTGCTCTAAGGTCCATATCTATGCTATACATTAGTCTTTCCCTCCAAACTATTACAGATATAATCATACTCAGCTTTAGTTAAATCTTTAATTTCCTTGTCATATTTAGTTTTAACTTTTACTTTAATACTTTCAGCGTCATATCCAGCTTTATTAGCTATTACATATAGTCTTTGAACTTGTTTATCTGTAAGTTGTTTACTGTTATTAGTATTTGATTTAGTCTTATCCACTTTATCCTTACCATGTGTGTTAGTGGTATCACTATCTTTGTTATCATCTATACAAAACAGACCATTCAAGGCATATTTTCTTGCATAAGAAGTTGCTGCTCCTGTTATCTGACTAGAATCCATACCTTTTTTAGTTTCTTCCTCCCTAGCCCATCCAAATGTCTCCTCTGAATCTCCTGTCTCTGCATCTGTAAGTTTTGCAGTAGATTTGGCATAGTATCTATTACCTATTAAAACTATCTCATCAGTAAGTTTTAATGTAAGTTTTTGTTCTTTTAAGTATGGTTTTACTGCTTCTAGAATATCTTCACAGTTTCTATAATTGTAGTTACCAAAGGAGTTAAATTGAGTTTTAGGAGCGTTTAATTCACTTTGTACTATAGAAAGTTTCTCTAAAAGACTCATATATATACCTCCTAGAATTTAATATCAAATTGCTCTGGGACAGTAATAACTTTTATTCCCTCACACTCTATAATTTCACCAGTATCTTTATTTATAATGGTATCTCCACTAACCTCTAACTCTTTCTTTAAACTTGTCCAATCAAGCTTTTCAGTCTCAATTTTTTTAATATATTTATCTTGATTTTCTGCTCTACACCATTCAAGTATTTTAGTATCATCATGATCTATCTTAGGTGTTTCTTTTTTAAGTATTAGTTCACCTGAAATAAGTGGATATTTCTTTTGAGTCTTAGTCTCTTTTGGATTAATAGTATTAAAGTATGCTCTTAGTTGAGCTATCTTGAAACCTATACTATTTTCATGTGACACCCTTTTTCTCTTTATTTCCTCATGAATAGCTTCAATCTTTTGGGCTGCTAACTCTTCAAGCCTTTGAAATTCTAATTTCTCTTCTTTTATATCCTCTATAAGTCTATCTGCTTCTATATCGCTTTTAACAATTTGAATACTATCTAATTTCTCCATTATTAAATCCTCCATTTGATTAATCTATTTTAGATGTTATAATTGAATTGTATATTTTTGTTATGGTCGCTCGCTTTGCTTTGGTCGGTAAGCTTGCGACTTTTCTTTTGTACTTCATTTAAAAGCTCTTCTGAAATTATTGTTTGCAAGTCTCCTCCTTCTGTTTTTAATCTCTCTTGTGTTTTCATAGCTACTTCTTTAGCTATATCATTTATGATTTTAAGCATCATAGCTTGTCCTCCTAATAAATCCTATCTGCTATTAAAAATAATGCTCCAAATATTAACCATGTTGCTAAGCTACCTAAGATAAAATCTATTATTTTTTCTTTCTTAGACACTTTTATAACCTTCCAATCTTCTTAATACATCTTGGACAAATATTCTTTCCATCAAACGTCTTAATACCCTTACCTTCTCCACAGAAGATACAAGTAGGTTCGTATTTTTTTAAAATAACCTGCTCACCATCTACATATATTTCTAATGGATCCTTAATGTCTATTCCTAAAATCCTTCTTAATTCTACTGGTAATACTACCCTTCCTAAGTCATCTACTTTTCTTACTATTCCTGTTGCTTTCATGATTAATATTCCTCCTTGAATAAATTCAAAATAAAATCTCTGCCTTTTCCAGTCCATTTACGATCATAAATAATATGTCCATTATCTAAAACATCTTGCTTTATGCTTACATATCCACTCTCAGAATACTTAGAATAAAGTAACCATGTTCTATTCTGCTTGTACTGTATTTTTTTATCTGCTAAAAGATTATTTAACTTAGTAGCACTACTTAAACCGAGTTCTTTAGCTATTTCGCTTGTTGTATATAGCTTATTTTGGTGTACTAACTTATCCCTTTGCCTTTCTGCTTCAATTCTTGCTGCCTTTTCTTCTTTAATCTTTGTTGCCGCTGCTATTAGTAAATCTGGATTATCTAATAATTCATCTGTGGCATACATACCATATTTTCTTATAGATGGAAGTACTTCTATTGCTAACCAATCTTGAAACTTTTCAGCAACTTCATTACTTGCTTTAAAAGCTAATTTATACACTGCTGGTTCTGGAATAAAATCACCTTTCGCAACATCTTGCGAAAATTTCAAATATCCATTTACTGTTCTCCACCTAATGTACTCTTTACCATTTTTCACCTCTGTAAATCCTAAACTTTTAGCAACTGTTTCTGTATCAAAAATCCATTCTCCATTTTCTAATTTTGTTGCCACCTCAAAAATTCCGCTTTGATCTTTGAAAATTTTTAATCTATTCACAGTCATTCCTCCTTGTAATTATTTTGTATTTGATTAGTTATAAATTCCCACTTATAATTAATTTATCAACTTTGCAGAGTTGAAATAATTATGAAAGGTGGGATTTTATGAAGCGCGTATATGCTTGTTTACTTGGCAACTGGACTGATATAACTGATGATGGGTTATTACATCAACGTGACCCTCTAACTTATGTTGATGAAGAAATACAGGATATGTTTAAATATGACTACATAAATGTAAGTTATAAAGATAAAAACTATCGTATTCATCCATCATTTATTCAAGTAGTTACTGAATAAATTCAGTTTCTAAATCCTTTTTAAATGTATCTCTCTTTTTGAATTTCAAAGTATTAACTTGTGAATTGTATTCTCTATCAATGCAATCTCTTAATTTTTTCCATTCTGAAAGAGAGATATCTTCAAATAAGTTAAAAATTTGTTCTATTTTTTCTTTGTTCACTTCTCATTCCTCCTTAATTTCTTTACCCTCATTTGGAGCTGCTTGAATACTAATTTAATTCTTTTATATTGTCTAAATCTGACAAATCTTTACCTGCATAGTCTCTAAGAAATCTTAATAACTCTATTTTTGTAACTTTAAGTCTACCTAGTTTTAAACCTACCAGTATTTTCTTATCTATAAGCTCATAAACTTTATGTTGATCAACTTTTAAAATCTTTGCTATTTCTGGAACTGTATATAATAAATCTTCCATTTCTACCTCCTTAATTAATCTGAAATACTTTTTCAACTTTTTCATCTAATGCATGAGATATTGCTTTCATTACATCCAGACTTGGATTAGTTCGTTTACCTTTAGCCAGTGAACATACATATGCAGATGTTATTCCTGCTTCTTTAGCTATATCTGCATAGCTTAAACATTTCTTCTTTCTTATGCTGTCAATTTTGTTCATACATTTAATTCTCCTTTCACTTATTTATTAATGTTTACTACGTGTTAATAGTATCATATACTGTCAGTAAACAAAACTACCACTAAACCTTATATTATATCATTATCGTTTACTATCAGTAAATAGCTTATTTTTTCTTTATTTTTCTTAAATTTTCATTGCTTTTTATTAACTGTGAGTATATAATATTAACTGTGAGGTGATAGTGTTGTTAGGTGATAATATTAAAAAAATAAGAATTAATAAAGGGCTAGGCCTAAATGAAACTGCTAAGAAAGCAGGTATAACAGGTGGTTATTTAAGTTCTATTGAAAATAATAAAAGAACTAATATTGGAACTGATATTTTACAAGCAATAGCTGATGTATTAGAAGTATCAGCAAGTGAATTCTATGTTGATGCTGAAAATAAAACATTAGAAAAGTCACCTGATAAAAATGATTTAACAGATAAAGATAAAAAAGATATAGAGAAAAGTCTTGACGCTACTCTTAAACAATTAGAAGAACAAGATGGACTTATGCTTTCTGGTAATCCAGTAGATGATAACGACTGGGAACTTATTAAAAGTGCTATAAAAAATGGTCTTGAGTATGCTAAAAAAATGAATAAAGAAAAATATACTCCTAAAAAATATAAAAAGTAGTTTTCTATTAGGGGGATTGGGGATATTGAAAAATATTATAAATAAAAAGGTAAATTATTTAAAAAAGACATTTAATACAAGTAATCCTTTTGAATTATGTGAGTGCTTGGGAATAAAAGTATTCTTTGAGGATTTAGGTAAAAATACAAATGGTTTTTTTCAAGCAGCTCCTAGAAATAAAATTATTCATATAAATTCTAAATTAAGTGATATAGATAAATTTTTTACATGTGCGCATGAATTGGGACATGCAATATTTCACTATAAATCTAATGTTTTATTTCTTGAAAAAAACACTCTTCTATCAACTAGTAAATATGAAATTGAAGCCGACACGTTTGCTGCTGAGTTGCTAATTGACGATAACCTTTTAAATAGATATGAAGATTTTTGTCTTGAAGTTGTAGCTAATTGTGAAGGTATTAATTATAAATATTTAAAGCTTAAATTTGACTTAATTTAAATTAAGTATATATTTTTTAGTTTCACGCGAACATACGTGTGTCAAAGGAGGTATTATTATGCAAGGTGGAACTCGAAAACGTGGTTCTACATGGAGTTACTATTTCGACCTTGGAATAGTTGAAGGTAAAAGAAAAAGAAAAGAGAAGGGAGGTTTCAAAACTAAAAAAGAAGCCCAGGAAGCTTTAAGAATTGCTTTAAATGAATATGAAAAATGCGGATCTGTTATAGATGAAAGTAATATTTCTGTTTCAGATTACTTTGATTATTGGTATAAAGAGTATGTGCTTATTAACTGCAAATATAACACGCAAGAATATTATAAAAGAATAATAAAAAATCATATAAAACCATCATTGGGTGTATATAAGCTTAAATCATTAACTCCAGCAGCACTGCAAGAATTTATCAATCAAAAATACTTAAGTGGATTATCCAAATCTAGTATAGATAATTTTTATGGAGTACTTTCTGGAGCATTAAAATCAGCAGTATATCCTTATCAATTTATAAAAGAAAATCCTATACAATACGTTAAATTACCCAAAAATAATAACTCGAACAGCTCTAAGGAAGATTTAAAAATAATTTCTATTGAAGACTTTAATAAAATTATCAATAGATTCTCTGTAAAAAGTAATTTTTATATTCCCCTTCAAATTGCCTTTCATACTGGTATGCGTGGTGGAGAAGTTACAGCCTTACAATGGAGTGATATAGATTTAAATAATAAAACAATTAAAGTTAATCATACTCTAATAAGTAAAGGAAAAGGTATTTTTGAACTAGGTACACCTAAAACTAAAAGTTCTAACAGAACCATTGTTATAGGAGATACTTTAATAAATATATTAAAGAAACACAGCTTATATCAAAAAGAAAATAAGTTAAAGTATGGTAAGTATTATGCAGATTCTAATTTTATATGTACTAAAGAAAATGGTGAACATATAACAACTGATAGTCTTAAGTATTTATCTAAGGTAATAAATTATGAATTAGGTATAAACTTTAATTTTCACTCACTTAGACATACTCATGCTACTATGCTTTTAGAAGCTGGAGCCAATATAAAAGATATTCAAGAGAGATTAGGTCACTCAAAACTCGCTACAACTATGGATACCTATTCCCATGTAACCAACAAAATGAAAAAAGATACTGTTAATATTCTTGAAAATATACTTATACAAAAATAATTTGCCACCATTACAAAACTTATGGTGGCAAATCGGTGGCAAATCATATTTTTATTCACATCAAATTAGCTTAAACTCGCTATTTATCTAGTCAGCTTAACAACGCTTTCAACATGCGGCGTATGCGGGAACATATCCATAACTTTCACCTTTTCCACTTTATATCCATTAGCAGTTAATACCTCTAAATCTACTGCTAGTGTTTTAGGGTTACAGGATACGTAGATTATTTCTTTGGCATCAAATTTTATTACGTAGTCTAGGGCTACTGGGTGTACTCCTGGTCTTGGTGGGTCTAGGATTATTATGTCTGGTTTTTCGGTTACGTTTTTTATGGTTACTGCTACGTCTCCTGCTATGAATTCACAGTTGTTTAGGCCGTTGATTTTAGCATTTTCTTTTGCAGCTTCTACGGCTTCTTCTATTAGTTCTATGCCTACTACTTTTTTTGCTTTTGGAGCTACTATTTGTCCTATGGTTCCTGTTCCGCAGTATAGGTCAAAGACTACTTTGTCTTCTGATTCTCCTATGAAGTCTCTTACTATAGAGTAAAGCTTCTCTGCTCCTTTAGTGTTAGTTTGGAAGAAGGCAAAGGGATTTATTTTAAATTTTAATCCTAGAAGATTTTCTATTATATAGTCTTTTCCATGTAGTATTTCTACAGAGTCTGCTTGCACTACATCTGATAGAGAGTCATTTAAGGTATGGATTATTCCTGTGAGTTCTCCTTTTAGGTTTAATCCTTTTAAAGCATCTACAAAGGCTGTGAAGTCATATTCTACTTGGGTAGTTGTAACTATGTTAACTAATATTTCTCCAGTGTTTATAGCTTTTCTTACTACTAGATTTCTTAAAAAGCCTTCATGTTTTAAGATTCTATAATAAGGAAGGTTTTCTCCTCTGAAGTGGTTTATGGTTGCATTTATTATAGCTCTGAAGTCTTCATCTACTATTTGACAGTTATGTACTGATACTATGGCAAAGCTTTTTCCTTTAGCATGCATTCCTAGGGTTAGTTCTCCACCTTTTTCAAAATCTCCAAAGGTGAATTCCATTTTATTTCTGTATTCATAGTGAAGTGGGCTGCTTTCTATTCCTAGGTACTCATAATCTGTTATACCCTTATTTGCTAAAAGTGCCTTTACTTGTTCTTCTTTAAATTTAAGTTGAGTGTCTAGTGATAAGTCTCCTTGGCTACATCCTCCACAAATTCCAAAGATATCGCAGGCTGGCTTTACCTTGTAATCTACATCTTCTAAAACTTCAAGAAGTTTAGCTTCTACTCCATTGGAATTTTTTTTAGTTACTCTTGCTCTAACCTTTTGCCCGGGCAATGCACTTTTTATAGCTACTTTTTCTCCTTCATGGAAGGCAACTCCCTTTCCTGGAAATTCTGTACCCTCTATGATAAATTCATATTCTTTTCTCTTTCTCATTTTTATCTCCTTATCTAATAAAATTCTATGTTAATTTTAATTTTTTATTTTAAAATAATTTCATTTATTAGGTATACTTTTAAGTTTTATTAAAGTAATTTTACCCTCTATTTGGGGGCTTAAAATATGACTCTGAAAATCACAAAAACCTCTGAAACCCGCATGAACAGAACAAATAGTTAACTAGTTATATAGTTTCCTAGTTATATAGTTATATAGGTATATTGTTTTATTGTTCCCTATTTAACTATTTTACTATATCTATAGGTTCATAGTTTTCTAGATATATTGTTCCCTAGTTAAATAGGTATATGTTTATTTGAAATTACCTAGTTTATTATATATTATCCCCCAGATTTTATCTAGGCTTTTATGGTATATCCCTAGGAATTTTAAAGCTTCTCCTTACACTCAATGTGGCAACTCTTAGTATTGTGGTATATATGTGGCTTAATTGACATAAAATATAGGAAGTTGATATAATGGTTAAAACTGTGGAAAACTTTGAGTTAACTTTTAGAATATCTTTAAAGGGGTGAGGTTATACTGTGAGATCTAAAAAAGAAAATACTAAGGCACTAATAGTTGATAGCTTTAAAAAGTTAATGACTCAACATTCCTTTGATAAGATAACTATAAAAATGATTACTGATGAGGCAAAGTTAATAAGACCCTCCTTTTATAACCACTTTGCTGATAAGTATGAATTACTTGAATGGATTTGTTATAAGGATATATTTGAAGGTGCAACCCTTCTTATAGATAATAAAATGTTTAATGAGACAATTCTATTTATTCTTACTAGGATAGAAAATAATAAAGAGTTTTATGTTAAAGCTATGAAAATAGAAGGACAAAATTCCTTTGAGAGTATAATATATAAATTTCTTCTTAAGATGTTTGAAGAATTATTTTCTGTGCTAGATATAGAAAATATGAATTTTGAAGGAATTCTCACCGCTTCTGAAATTGCTAATTACTATTCTAGAGGTCTAACCTATTTTTTAATTACTTGGCTTAAAAAAGGTGTACAAGTTCCTGCTCATGAGTTAGCTGAAAAATATTATTTACTACTTTCTAATTCCTTAGAAGATATTGTATTCAAGCCATTATAAAAAGTTATGGGCTTTAACAAAATATCTTACTAATCTTATATAAAATATTGAAGATGCACTTTAATATTATTGTTAGCGAATGCCATTTGCAGGGATATTAGATTTACTTAGTATTTATGAATGGTAAAATCGTTAAGCAACACAACTTGTTTGAGTGTATACGAGTTGTTGTGTTGTAGATTTTACCTTGAATAAATGCTTTAGTAAATCAATATTCCGAAACGGCTGAGCGTTAATAATATAAGTGCTTATTCAATATTTATTTAGATTAGCTTATTTTGTTAAAGCCCCTACTTAACCTATCATAAAACAATTAAATAGATTTGTTTTAAAGCAACTACATAAGTTGCTTTTTGTTTTTTTTGATATACATTTAGGGCGAAGTGTATTTTTACATAAAAATCTACATTGGCTATAATTTAAGAAAACAGATTATGAAAGGAAGATGCTTATGAGTGTTCTGGAAGTAATCATAGTATCAATAGGATTATCTTTAGATGCATTTACAGTGACAGTATGTACAGGTGCAACTCAACCTTATCTTAAAAAGCGTATGGATTTTATTGTTGGCCTTGCATTTGGGGGAATACAAGCTATTATGCTTACTATTGGAATGATGATTACCAAGTTTCCAGTAAGCTCAATTTATTCTGAAACTTTTAAATCCATCAATCAATGGTTTTCTGCAATTATTTTTATTTTCTTAGGACTGAAGATGATAAAAAATGCACTTACTATTAAATCCATCAATGAGCAAAGGGAAAGTTTTAATTATAGAAATATTTTTTCCTTAGCCTTTGCAACTAGTTTGGATGCTTTAGTATTAGGAATTGGCTTTGCTCTACTGCGCACTGAAATTATTATAGATATGTTTATCATATTTGTAATAACAGGGATTTCATCTATTATTGGACTAAGGGTAGGCTACCGTGTGGGTGATAAGTACAGAGTTGCAGTTAATATCTGTGGTAGCGTTATATTACTTATTATGGGAGTAAAAATGATACTTTCTTACTTTAAAATTATTTAAAATGGGGGTTGGCTTATGTTAAATGTAAAATATAAAATTGAAAAGGTTGCTTTAAAGCAGGGACTTGGATACTTAAAGAAAAATCCTGAGAAAAACTTTGAGAAAATTGTTCATTGGTTAAGGAAGTTTGATACAGAAAATTTATATACTCCTCAATATGATGCCGTTGAAGGATTTTTAAAGGAGAAGGATAATAACTGGGTAGAGCTTATGACTAAATTAGCCAAAGAAGTGAATCCTCATATTTTAGAGACTGTGTTTAGTAACTTTCTTCTTAATTCTTCTATTAGAGGTTGGAGTGAATCTAGGAAAAAATCTAAGGAATATGGATATGAAATTCCCTTTACTTTACTTATAGACCCTACTACTGCTTGTAATAAGAAATGTATTGGTTGTTGGGCTGCTGATTATAACAAGGCTTTAAATTTAAGCTATGATGAATTAGATAGTTTACTTATTCAAGGTAAGGATTTGGGTATCTTCTTTTATATAATGACTGGTGGTGAGCCTTTAGTTAGAAAGAATGATATTTTAAAACTAGCTAAGAAACATAATGATTGTGTGTTTATGATATTTACTAATGGAACATTAATTGACCAGGCTTTCTGTGAAGACCTATGTGAAGTTGGAAATATAGTTCCTACTATTAGTGTTGAAGGTTTTGATGATGCTACTGATGCAAGACGTGGTAATGGTTCCTGGAAGGATATTACTCGTGCTATGGCTCTTATGAAAGAAAATAGAGTTCCTTTTGGATTCTCAACTTGCTTTACAACTAATAACTGTGATAGCGTTTTATCTGAAGAATTTATAGATATGATGATAGATATGGGTGCTTATTTCTCTTGGTACTTCACCTTTATGCCTATAGGATGCAAAACAGATACTTCCTTAATGGCTAATCCTGATCAAAGAGAAAAACTTTATCGTACTATAAGAGGTTGGCGCTCAACTAAACCAATCTTTAATATGGATTTCTGGCACGATGCTGAATATGTTGGTGGTTGTGTGGCTGGTGGAAGACGATACTGCCATATTAATGCTAATGGTGATGTGGAACCTTGTGTATTCTGCCACTACTCCAGTGCTAATATAAAGGAAGTTCCTTTAATTGAAGCTTTAGGACAGCCACTGTTTATGGAATATCAAAAGAATCAACCTTTTAACAATAATCAATTTAGACCTTGCCCAATTCTTGATAATGCTCCAAAGATTGCAGAAATGGTTAAGGCTTCTGGGGCTAAGTCTACAGAGTATGTAGATCCTGAAAATGTAGAAGATTTAGTAGCTAAAACTATAGACTATGGTGAAACTTGGGCTAAGAGAGCAGAACCACTATGGGAAGAAAATTTAATGTGTAAAAATAAATAAAAACAACTATATAAAATGGATTTTCGCTAATAAACTAATCTAAGATAAGTGTTGAGCATGCGCAAACAATAATATAAAGTGCAAGCTCAGCATTCTATATAAGATTAGTAATATATTTGCGAAAATCTTTTTTTATTTTTAATTTAGTAAAATTCTTATAATCCCAATATTCATTGACACTAATTCTAAATGTATTTACAATTATAGTATCTATAATATATATTTTACAAAGGTTGTGAATACATAACTAATAAACTATATTATATTTATTTTAATCTTTATTTAAAGGAGATATTTATGAAACGAAAACTTTTAAACTTAAAATCCTTAATACTTGTTATTGTATTAGCATTTACCACAAGTTTCTTTAACACATCTGCTAATGCTGAATCCAATATACTTGACTCCCCTGAACTTTTATATGCAACTAATGATGCTAAAAATGATATAAATACATCTAAAAAGAGTTCTAGTGATTCACTAATTCCTACCCGTTCTCAGCTTATGTGGGTAACGGATAATGCTGATGTATTGCCTGATAGTAGTATAAAATATATAATCACAAGAAACAAGAAGTTTACTGAAACTAGTGATGCTGAAATCTCAGTGTTAACTATTGAAAATTTACCAGAAGGTAATGACATAGAAACCTATGCTTATAAAGTTTTTGATGAATGGGATATGGACTTAAAAGAAAAAAATAATGCAGTATTACTTCTTATTGTTTCTGGTGAAAATAAGACTTTCATTGCTACAGGTACTGGTTTAAAAAGTGCTTTAACGGATTCAACAGTCTATAAATCTATAGAAAAAAAGTTTGCTACATCCCTAAGTACCCATAATAATAAGTACAATCTTAGCAATGTGGTATCAAGCTTAGCTACTAAGATTGATACTATTGATAAAAATAATTCTTATGATATAAATAATACTTATAATAAAAGTAATTCTGATAACTCAGGCGTACCTTTTATGAAATATTTAGGAATAATTTTACTTTTTGCATTTTTATTTTTTTATTTTTTAAAACGTGTTTCTAAATCTTCTATTTATAAAAATTATAGGAAAAAGAACAATGTTAAAACAACTTCTTCTGCTAAAGAATTGCCTTCTTCTACCGATGAAATAATCTCTTCTGGTGATGAAGCTGTAGATGTTATTATTGCTGAAGGACTTGCTTATCTTAATCAAATTAAAAAGGCAAATGATGAAATTCCTGATGAGAAGATTACTAATCAAATTACACGTATGGAAGTAGCTACTGACAAGATTTTTAGATACATTGCAAAACATCCTGAAGATGCATCTCAAATAAGTAAATTTATGAGCTATTATTTACCTACACTTTTAAAACTATTGAATTCATATATAAGTTTAAATGGACAATGTATTAAAGGTGGTAACATATCTACTACCATAGAAAACATTGAAGGCATTCTTTCTACTATAGCGGATGCCTTTGAAAAACAATTAGATAATCTATTTGCTGATGATGCTCTAGATATATCTACTGACATTAAAGTACTAGAGGCTATGCTTGTCCAAGAAGGTCTAACTAGTGATGGTTTTATGAAATAATTTGTTTCATATAAATTTTTTCAAATTATACGTGTTTAAATTTTATGCTTACTTAAGTATAGAGAAATATATTTATTTTAATATCAAGGAGGATAATTAAATGACAAATACTGAAAACAAAGATATATTATATACAAATTCTAATACATCAAATATAGTTCCTTCACTTACCTTAGATACTTTTACTGAGGCAACTCCTGAAGTTAAACCACAACTAGCTCCAGATGTGGAACCTGAAGTTCTTGATGATAGCTCATTAAGTGATGATGAAAAGAAAATTGTAAGTGATTTTGCAGAAAAAATTGATATTACTAATACAAATATGATCCTTCAATATGGAGCTGCATCTCAAAAAAAAATAGCTGGATTCTCTGAAAGTGCTCTTAAAAATGTTCGAACAAAGGACTTAGGTGAAGTTGGAGATATGATAACTAATTTAATTGGTGAACTTAAAGACTTTAATACTGAAGAAAAACCAAAGGGTATCTTTGGAATATTTAAAAAAGCAGCTAATAATATATCAAATCTTAAAACTAAATATAATAAGGCAGAAGTAAATGTAGATAAAATATGTAATGTTTTAGAAGGACATCAAATTCAGCTATTAAAGGATATTGCCATGTTAGATGAAATGTATAGTATAAATCTAGTATATTTTAAAGAACTTTCTATGTATATCCTTGCTGGCAAGAAAAAACTTGAGGAAGTTCGTAAAGTAGTGTTACCCCAATTAGTTGCAAAGGCTAATACATCTAATCTACCTGAAGATTCTCAAGCTACTAATGACATGGCTAATCTTTGTGATCGTTTTGAGAAAAAAATTCATGATTTAGAACTTACTCGTGTAATATCTATTCAGATGGCTCCTCAAATTAGATTAGTTCAAAATAATGATACTCTTATGGCAGAAAAGATACAATCTACCTTAGTCAATACTATTCCTCTATGGAAGAGTCAAATGGTTATTGCCTTAGGTGTTGCTCATTCTCAACAAGCAATGGCAGCTCAAAGAGAAGTTACAAATATGACTAATGAACTATTACGTAAGAATGCTGAATCATTAAAAACAGCTACTATTGAAACTGTAAAAGAAAGTGAACGTGGAATTGCAGATATTGAAACTTTAAAACACACTAACCAAACTCTTATATCTACCCTAGATGAAGTAGTTAAAATCCAAGAGCAAGGCCGTCAAAAACGTCAAGAGGCTGAACTTGAAATTGGACGTATGGAAGGAGAGCTTAAGAAAAAGCTTCTAGATATTCGTTATTAATTTAAATTCTATTCTGTTTCTTTTTCTTCCTTTTCCCCTTATAATATAAGAGTAGATTATGCTTCATAAATTTATAATATATTCTTTAATATGAAGCTTGTAAAAATTAAATTTCTGGAGGAATTATGAATACACTTACTTTTATTTTTTTATGCTTTGCAGGTTTTCTGGCAGCCTTTGTAGATTCCATTGCTGGTGGTGGTGGGATAATAAGCGTTCCTGCTTATATGATAGCTGGTTTGCCTCCTCACGTGGTTCTTGGAACTAACAAGTTTACAGCTTCTATGGCCTCGCTTACTAGTTCTATTAATTTTATAAAGTCAGGTAACTGCAATTTTAAGTTTCTTAAAATAGTGGCACCTTTCACTTTAATAGGCTCTATTTTAGGAGTTAAGGCTGTACTTCTATTGGATGAAAGTTTTCTTCAACCTTTAGTTCTTGTGCTGGTTCTTGCCATAGGTGTTTATACATTCTTTTCTAAATCCATTGGGGAAAAGGATAATTTTAAGGGATTAAATAAAAGGAATATGACTATTTCTATAATCTTTGCTTTTTCACTAGGATTCTATGACGGATTCTTTGGACCTGGTACAGGCTCCTTTTTAATCTTTGGTCTTATTAATATTTTAGGTTTTAATTTTCTTAAAGCTTCAGCAAATGCTAGAGTTTTAAATTTTGTTAGTAATATTGCTGCTCTTGTTACCTTTGCCTTTAGTGGTAACATAAATTATCTAATTGGTATACCTGTTTGTGTATTTATGATATTAGGAGCTAAGCTTGGAACAAAGTTAGCTATTAATAAGGGTTCAAAGGTTATTAAGCCTATTTTTGTTACTATGTCCCTTGCGGTAGCTATAAAAATGTTATTACAACTATTCTAATATTAAATATTTTATATATTAGGAATAATTTTCTTTACAGGAACTTATCCTTAACCTATACTTATTAATGTGTGCTAAAAAGGAGGCTTTATGCTCATGTATTCATTTGTTGTTGTAATTATTATAATTATTATTGGATTTTTAGTTTGTAAGAGAAATTATAAAAATAGAGCTAGTCATATTAATGGCAACTTATTAGAGTATTGTTATCACATTGTTGTAGAATTTGAAAAACTTAACTTTGAACAACGAGGAAGGTTTAAGGATTCTCTTACTCAAAAGGAATCAGATCTATTTGATGGAATAATAACTAGAAGCATGATTTTAGGTAAGAATCTTAACATACTTCAAAGCCATATGTTTAATCTAGAGTCTATTATGAAAAAAATAAGGGCACAAAAAACTAATATAATGCAATAAAAAATATTTTAATAAATATTTAGATATAATTTCTCATATTATACATAAACTAAATGGGAATCTTAAGAAAGGAATGATATTATGAATTTAAAAAAATTAATAACAAATACTTTAGCTATTGTAGGTGCTGTTGTGGTTGTAGATAAAATTGTAAATGCCGTTTCAAACAAGAGCATAAAGTCTATAAGTGAGGCTCTTATGAAGGGTGATTTAAATGAAGATGAAGATAGAGATGAAGAATCAGACCTATGTCAATGTAGCTTCTTAGATGATGACTATGAAGAAAATCTAAATGCTTGTCACTGTGGTGAAGATTCTGAAATTGATTATGAAGCTTTCCCTGACATAAAACAATATGAAGATAGTGACGAAGGTGCTTTTCAGTATGCTATAAAAACTGAACCTATTACGGATACACCAAAAGAAGTATAATATGTATTAAAGTCCACCTTCCTTAAAAGAAAGTGGACTTTTTAATTATCTGTGATGTTTTTTATGATGTTTTTTGTTCTTCTTGCTCTTCTTCTTACTTGGATAACATTCATCATATTCTTTATAATCATAGTATTTCTTTTTATGATGTTTGTGTCCATAATCACAATTATTTAGATACATGTTTTGAAGTAAATATTCACACTTCATGCAGTTGCTCTTAGGCTGCACACATTCCTCACATACCTTATAACTTATTGGATCACGATTTTCTAATCTACGACGGTCTCCTTCATATTCTTCTCTTAGGATGTCATCATATACTGGTTTTTCATACCTATTACAATCATCATTTAAAACTATGTCTTGATTATCTTCTTCTCTTTCACATTTGCATTTTATAGGTTTTTTGTCCCATTCCTTTATAAATTCTGATTTATCCTCATGGTGTTCATATAGCTCATCATTATTATGGAAGTTATGATTTTCTAGATAATCATCATCTTTATAATTATTTTGGCCATTATAGTATTCTTTCTTGCAATGGTAATCATCCTTATTCCACTTATCATGTTTATCATGTTCGTCATGGTGTTCATGATGGTGATCACAATGCTCTTCATGGTGTTCATGATGGTGGTCGTGATCATCTTCATGGTGTTCATGATGTTCGTCATGGTGTTCATGGTGTTCTTCATTGCACTTCTTGCATTTTGGACAAATGTACTTAGATTTTTCTTCTAAGTATTCACAATCATCTTCACATCTATAATCCCTATTAACTTCATTAAGACCAAATTTATTCCTAGATTCTCTATTATCATAATATTTTTTATATGCTCTTTCAGCTTCTAATCTCTTCATATATAAAATATCATCAAATTCATCATCTGTTTCTACAAAATCGTCATAGATATCAAAATCTTCTTTTCTTTCAATAGGTTTAATAAATCTTTTTGCTAAACTATCTACAGGATCCTTAAATTCTACAGATTTTACATCAGCATGAGCTTCTACATCCCATCTGTTACTACATTGACATTCAGGTGAATTTTCATTATTAAATACTATCTCCCTGCCAAAGGTAACATTAGCACTAGCTCTCTCTTGTGAAAAATCTCCGTCGGTATCAAAGGCTTCAATAGACATTATATACCTTTCTCCTAGACTTGGTTTGTTAGCTAGTTTTAAAACATAGGAGTTAGCATCTCTGCCTAATGTAGTTACATAGTTGGAGTTTATGAATATATTATATCCACCTAAATCTATATCAGTATTTTTAGTCCAATTCATTCTTATTTCTTGGCCTGTTGCTACTGCTCTAAAGTCTCTTACACTTCTAGGTTGCGTTAATAAATCTAAATTTTCTGGTCCATAGTTTAAGTCTACTGGTGGATTTACTCCAGGCATGGTTCCATTCTCAGTAAATTGCCACATTCTCCATCTAGTCCATCCACCTTGATCCCTTGGATATGGAGGATTTGTTGGTAATTCTGGATACATAGCAATCCAAAGAGGCATATCTGCTAGAATAAAGCCTTTCTTAGTATGGTAGAAATTATTATATAAATCAATAAAAAATGCTCCAGTATATAACATCATTTTTCTTCTAGTTTTTCTTTCAAATCTCTTTCTAAATCTGTCTACCCAATCTAGTAATGCATCTGTAGATATAGATTTATCTAGTGGTGCTTCAATGTCAATTACAGGGAATAGATCTCCATATCTTCCTGGTCCATAAGCTTGTTGTAATATGTCTATAAATCCATCACATTGAACATCTGCGGTAGTTAAATCTGTGGAAGGTACTGCATAGTGATATGCTCCTGTTTTTACTCCCACATTTCTTAATCCGTTTACATACTCAATAAATTTTCTGTCTATTCTAAATCTACCAGTACCATAACCAGAACCACGTAAATAAGCATATGGGGTTTGTGTTGCAAGTAGAGTATAATTTACATCGCCCCTATATTCATTTAAATCAGGACCTATTATGTTACGACTAGTTTTATTTTGCATACTCTCCTCCGAAATTGAATGCTTCACTTATTATATTACTAGTCATATATCCAATGTGTTACAACATTTTTATTTGAATTTATATGATTTTTTTAAAATTACTCTCATTAGATTTTAATATATAGAACCTAATTATCTACTGATTCTTTACTTTAATTTCTCCACTCTGTAAGTTTACCTCATATATTTTATTGTTTAAGAAAATATTTT
Organism: Clostridium sp. UBA871; assembly: GCF_002295255.1. Taxonomy (NCBI): domain Bacteria; kingdom Bacillati; phylum Bacillota; class Clostridia; order Eubacteriales; family Clostridiaceae; genus Clostridium; species Clostridium sp. UBA871. Next base: position 422,862 of record NZ_DBFV01000007.1, read on the forward strand.
CATCCCTTCTATTATTTCCTGAATAGGTTATATAGAAAATTATGCTATTTTTATCTTTAAATAAGCTCTTGTAGTATGTGGTAACTCCTTTTACATATTTATCGGAATCTTTATTTTGAGTGTTTGATGCCTTTATATCTTTTATAAATTTAAAAACTTCATCTTTAATATAGTTATTAATTTTCATCTCTATATCCTTGTTTATCATATTTTCAATTTTAGGATAAGATAAATACTGATTAAAATCTTCACTACTTTCTTCATAATTTATTGTTTTTATTATTGGGGCTTCCACTTGAATATTTACTTTATTTAAACCTTTAGGAAATTTACTTAGAGGTATATAAAATTTAGGAATTCCTGCTACGTAGGGAGCAATTTCATATTCATCAAAATATATAACTAAGTCTTTATCTGTTAAGAAAAACTTTTGATTATAAGGGATTACATTTAGTTTATCTACAGCTTCTTTGAAATATAATTCAGGATTTTTATTTATAGTAGCTTTCACATTGTCTAAAATAATTTTATTATAATTCCTATTATTACCCAAGAAATCTTCAATGACTCCTCTATTTCCTGTATTTATATCAAAGTTAAAAGACTCATCTACTGATGATCCATGAGCTCCACCTGTATAACTATATAGGTTTAGTGTTATTGAAAGGATATTATTCTTATTATAAGTCACATTATTGTTTACATTAATTACATAGGGTTTTGTTTCTAACCCAACTTTTATATTATATTCATTGTCTCTAATAGATAGCTTTGTTATATATTCTTCAAAGTCATTAATTCTTTTTGATATCTTATTATTTATAATCCCTTCTGCTTCTTTATTTTTAACAATCTTTACAATGGGCCTATTGATATTTACAGATACATACTTATTAGAATATACCTTTTCCTCGTTTTCTATTGTGGCACCTTCTTCATCTTTCAGTATATTATTAACCATTCTTGGTAAAGATATCTCTACGGAATCAGGATCACTGTGTGTATCTATGGCAAATGCTCCATGAAAATTAGTAGTTAATAATAAAACTAAAATTAAATATATAACTTTCTTCATAACATTTCTCCCTTCTATAAAATATATTTTAAATAAAATAACTTTATATTAGTTTGCCCATATAAATCTTGTGTACACCTGTTAATTTTTAATAAAAAAATGCCTTAACCTTTAGTTAAGACATTTTTTCAAATTAATTTTTTATAATTTAATTCTTAATTTATTTAATATAGTACTTGTTATTACCTGTGGTCCACCTAATATATACATTTTATTTATAGTATTTCTATTTTGCGTAACTAAATTCATTACTGATATATTCACCTCAGTTGGATCCATCAATAGTACAAAAGATTTTCTTTGTGCTGCTAAAGCTGATACTGAAAGAGCATCTGGAAAATCAGTTCCTAGAGCAGTATACATCTCACTAATATTTAATATGCTTTTAAATCTATTAAATATTTTTTGATTTGTATCATATCTATCTACTCCACCAATTCTTTCATAATTAATTAAAGTTTTCGCTGTGTAATCTGATATAACACCAGAACCACCTATTACATAAGTTTTAGTAATATTTTTATTACTTAAATAGCTTTTTATATTAGTTGGTATAGTGCTGTCTCTAGTTAAAAGTATCGGCATGGCTTTAATACCTGCAATGGATGATATGGAAAGACTATCTGCAAAGTTTTCCCCAGTTGTAACTACAACTTCACTTTGAATTCCAATCTGCTGTGCAATTTTTAAAGAAGTTTCATATCTATCTGCTCCACCTAACCTTTTTGTAGTTATATTCATTGCTTTAATTTGATTTTCAAAAGCAGATGAAAGAACACCAGTTCCTCCTACTATATATACATTCTTAACCTTTAGGTTAGATAATAAATTTTTAAGTTCTTGTTGTTCATTTAAAGATTGATTCCTAGCTAATAGTATTGGTGCTTTATTTTTAGCAGCCAACGGACCTGCACATAGAGCATCTGGATAATCTGTTCCAGGTGCTATTACAACTGTATCAGAAGAAGACCACCCCTTCTTTGCCACTAAATAAGAAGTTTCATATCTTGTAGCTCCATATATTCTCTCACCAGGGGTTGAAGAAAGGGTTACATTAGCCTTTAAATAATTATTTATACCATTAGCTATACCACTAGCTAATAATTCTTGATAAGAATTAGTGCTCATTTTAATTGCTTCACTTTTATTACTTATAAAACCACATTCTGCTAAAATTGATGGCATTTTAGTTTCTCTAACCACATGAAAATCAGCAGTCTTTACTTTTCTATCATAAGCTCCTGTACTGCTTATTAATTGTTTTTGCACAGAATCTGCAAGTGGCTTTGAATCCATTCTATTAGGATAATAATAAGTTTCTATTCCATATGCAGCAGTTGTAGTTGCTGAATTTATATGAATTGATGCAAAGGCATCAGCTCCTGAATTATTAGCAAGGGAACTAATTTCTCTAAGCTCCAAAAACTTATCCGTAGTTCTACTCATTACTACTTCTATTCCTTGAGATTGAAGAATTCTTTGAACCTTAAGAGCTATCGCTAAAGTTAAATGTCTTTCTTCTAATCCATTCGCACAAGCTCCTGGATCACCACCATATCTCGGATCACCACCATGTCCTGCATCAATAAATACTCTATAGTTACTGTTAGTTGTTATAGCTTTTGCAGTGGTTGCTGTTAAAGTTCTAGCTGATGCTACTTCTTTAGTTGGCTCCTTTACTAATACTTCATAAACATAAGTACCGCCTTCACTTTCAAGGGTTATAAAGGTTTCCCCTGTAGCTACACCCACAAATTTTCCATTTTCGTCTACTTTGACTATACTTTCATCTCTAGAACTTAATTTAAAAGGAATTGAAGCTTCTTCTTCTACTAAAAGGCTAGTATGGTCAATTGCTTGTCCAACATCAATGGATAATCCATTTTTCACTTGTACATTAGCCCCTTCATTTTCACTTAGTATAGTTTTTAATTGACTTTCTGTATTACTTATACCACCATCTTCTGCTGCAGCTAATCTACTAACTGGAGATACCATAGTAATTGTTAACATTGCAGTTATTGCACATAGTAGCTTTCTAATACGACTTTTACTTCTTTTCACTCTTCTTTCCCCCTATTATACATAATTATACATTTTATCACTAAAATATAGTCACCATTAATTTTATTCTACATATATCATTCATATCCTTTTGATTTTTGATAAATTATGTGGAATTTTTACTTTTACAGTGTTACTTATACATTATAACATATAAATTGGGAGTAATTTGTAAACTTTTATAATATAGCTTCCTCATGCAATAATTAATATGAATTTAAATCTTGGTAAACAGAGTTTTTAGCTTCAGATGGAGTATTAAAGCTAGTAGTAATGGATTTAATTAGAGCTATAACTTATAAAAGGTATATCCTAATGACTTTCATCACTATGATATACCTTTTAATTCTTACTTTAAATAATAAAATCCTTTGGATCATGCTCCTTTGCTTTAGGACCATTGTATTCAGACTTAGGTCCATTAAATACAGCTTTAGCACTTTCTACTTGTGGATCATGATTTATATTTTTTTTCTTAAAATGTCCATCTTCTTTTTTATTATTTTGTGTTTTTTTCATATTTGTCACGGTATCACCCCTTTGTAATATTAGAGTAACCACAAATCTTTAGTTTATACTTTTTAAAGTTTCTTAAATTTAAATATAAGATAATTTCTAATATTTACCTGCACTTATAATCATATTATGATATAATTATAGTATTATACTCATATATTAAGAGTAAACTTAATATAATAAAAATGGTTTAAAGGAGGTTATTACATTATGGAATACAATTTATCAACTTTAGAAGCTTTTCAAGTTTTAGATTCTCATCCTACTTACAGAGCTATTAATTCTGAAGGTCATACTTTAGAACTTAGAGGTCCAGAAAAATTTATCATTCACAGACGTGTAAAACTTGCAAAAGATAAGCATGTAAGTCTTAATGATACATGGAGAATAATTAAGCCTATTGATTATGAACTAGCTAATGAACTTTTCAAAAGACTTAGAACTATAGAAATTAGATTTGAAGATGGTACTAAGAAATTCTATTCAAAGATGCCTGACAATGGTCATGTTATCCTTGAAAGTGATCTACCACATTATAAAAATTGCTTATTTTATTGTTTTAGTTACTATGAAGAGTAAAATTTCTATGTAAGGATTTATTATGGATATTGATGAGTGCATAAATAAAAAATAGACTATGAAACTTAATTTCATGTTTCATAGTCTATTTTTTGTAACCTTTAAAGTACCTACTAATATATTATATATAGATAGTACTTTTTGGGAGATTTATATGGAATTTTACGGAAGTCAAACTGAAAAAAATCTGAAAAAGACTTTTACTGGTGAGAGTAAGGCTAACACTAAATATACATTATATGCAGAAAAAGCTAGAAGTGAAGGTCTTCACTATGTAGCCCAAGTTTTTGATGAAACTGCATTTAATGAACTTGCCCATGCTAGAAGGGTATTTGGAGAATTTTTAGGTGAAGTAAACTCTACAGAAGAAAACTTAATGAATGCCTTTATGGGCGAAACTGCTGAAGCAACTGCAATTTATAAAGAATATGAAGAAGTCGCAAGAAGGGAAGGGTTCGAAGAAATCGCAGACTTCTATAAAGAACTTGCAGAAGTGGAAGCTGAGCATGATTTAAGATTCCGTGCTCTTTACAACCGATTACTTAGCTGTACCTTGTATAAAGGAGATTCTGATTCTCTATGGCAATGTACTAACTGTGGATATATACATGAAGGTGACACTGCACCTAAAGTATGTCCTCTTTGTAAATTCCCTCAAGGATGGTTTGAGACATATTGTAACCCTCTAGAATAAACAGAGTTCTTAGCTTCTTCGAAGATTAGAAATCGTTATCCAGGGACGTAACAGCTCTTTACTCCCTCTTTTAAGAAGACTGGAGTATTAGAGCTGGTAGTCATCGGATAAATGCCTTAAAATAGCGTAGATACCCACCCCCAGGGTAATCTCGCTATTTTATTTTTATAATATAAAGGTTTTTAATGATTTTTATAGAAATATTTAATTTATATACTATGGAGCTAAATTTATACATATTAATTTTGATCTTCTACTATACATTAATTGAAGATATCATGTTTTTTATTAAAAGTTTATATTTTTTTATTATAGGAGTTATTATGAGTATTAAAATTTTAATTTGTGATGATGATGCACTGATAAGAGAAAGTTTAAAGATTATATTATCCATGGATGAGGAGTTAAATGTTGTACATGTTTGTGAAAATGGTTTGGAAGCTGTTAAATATTGCTGTAATAACTCTGTGGACGTGGCACTTTTAGATGTTCGTATGCCTAAATTAAATGGTGTAGAGGCAACTAAGGAGATTTGTAAAGTCACATCAACTAAAGTCATTATATTAACCACCTTTGATGAGGATGAATATATTTCTTCTTCATTAAGGAATGGAGCAAAGGGTTATTTGTTAAAAAGCAATTCTCCTAATACTATTATTAACACCATAAAAGTAGTTCATAATGGAAGTGACGTAGTGGAAAATGGAATTATAGATAAGCTTCTTTCTAAAACTTCTCCAGTATGTCCTAACCCTAATATGAATAATTTTTCTAAAAGAGAAGTGGAAATTATAGAATCTATTGCTGAAGGTTTAAGTAATAAGGAAATTTCTGAAAAGCTATATATCTCTGAAGGTACTGTGAAAAATTATATTACAAACATATTAACTAAAACTAATTTAAAGCATAGAACCCAAATTGCAGTTTGTTATTTAAAAGGAAAAATTTAGGTATGACTAAAGTCATATAAAGTTATGACCTTTTCCACTTATTAGTGGGAAAGGTTTTTTATATAATTTAATTATAGGATATTCTAATTATATTTAAATTTCAGCTAAGAAATATCAATATTATTTTTAGAAAATACTTAATAATTTTTTAGCTTAAAAAAGGGGTTGTTATAATGTTAATAAATATGGAAAACCTGACTAAAAACTTTGGTGATAATATTGCTGTAGATAACTTAACTCTTTCCATTGAAAAAGGTGAAATTCTAGGTCTTTTAGGTCCTAACGGTGCAGGTAAAACTACTACTATAAATATAATCACCTCCATACTAAAGCCTACTAAAGGTAATGTAGAAATCTTTGGAAAGTCTCTTTATAAGTATGGATCAGAAATTAAGGCTCGTATGGGTATTGTACCTCAATACATATCTTTATACGAAAACCTTACAGTAGAAGAAAATATAAGTTTTTTTGCAAAACTTTATGGGTTAAGGGGAGCTTCTTTGAGAGAGGGTTTAAACTATGCTCTAGATTTTATCTCTTTACAGGATCATAAAAAAACTAAGTGTAAAAATCTATCTGGTGGAATGCAGCGTCGATTAAATATTGGTTGCGCCATAGCTCATAAGCCAGAAATTATAATTATGGACGAACCAACCGTGGGAATAGATCCTCAATCTAGAAATCATATATTAAATATGGCAAAAGAGCTTAATAAAGAAGGTTGCACTATTATTTATACTTCTCACTACATGGAAGAAGTTCAACAGCTGTGTAATAAAATTGTTATTATGGATAATGGAAAGCTAATAGCAAAGGGAACTAAGGATGATTTAATCTCTTTAATTTCTGATAACTCCACTTTAGAAATTGAAGGCTATGATATTAATGAATCTGTTTTAGAAAAGCTTTTGGAAATAAAGGGAGTAAAAAGTTATTCCTTAAATGAAAATAAAGTACTGATAACCTCCAGTAAAGATGTATCAAATTTAAGTTCCATTATTAACTTTTTTACTTCTAATAATATAGAAATTAGAAATATGGGTTATAAAACCTTAGATTTAGAAGATGTATTCTTAACTTTAACTGGCAAAAAGCTTAGGGATTAGGAGGAAATTATGAAATTTTTAAATGTTGTTTATTATGATATATTAGACCTAGTTAGGGATAAAACCTCCATGTTATCCATGATAATTTTCCCTATATTATTTATGACTACCCTTGGAATAACTTTAAGTGGAGCCTTTTCTTCAAGCTATGAATTTAAACCTAAAACAGTGATATATGTGAACAATCTTTCTACCACTTCTGATTATAGTGAAGAAAAACTTATATTAAACAATTTCTTAGAACTGGGGAAAAATAATAATATAACCTTTAAAGAAATTTCATCTGTAGAAGAAGGTCAAAAAGAAGTTCAAACCGCTAATTCTATATTCCTAGAACTTAAGGATAAAAATATTATAGTTTATAAAAATTCTAAGAATAAATATTCCACAAATATAGTTATAAGTATGCTAACTTCCATATCTAAAAAAGTCACTCTAAAAAGTATCACCAATGGTAATATTGAAACCTTAGAAGAAGGCTTTACTACTGCTACTGAATTTCAGCCTAAAAAAGGGTTTACCTCCTATGATTATTATGGCATCGTGGAAATAACTATGATGGTCCTTTATGGTTCGGGCTATGGGTTTTATACCATTTATAATAATAGAAGAAACAAAATAGAAGCTAGGTGCTTTCAAGGGAACCTTTCTAAAAATTCCTATATAATAACTAAAGTTACTTCAACTTTTATTGTAACAGCGATATCACTAATTCCTGCAATGCTTTACTCCATATTTGTTTTAAAAGCTTATTGGGGTGAGGATTACTTCTCTGTTATAGCACTCCTTTTATCTTTAAATTTCTTTGGCACTACCCTTGGGATTTTACTTGGATATATTTTTAAGGAAGAAAAACATGGTTCCTTCTTTCTTAATACCTTAATTATACCTGTTATGACATTTTTAGGTGGAGGATATATATATTTAGAAGATGGTAATAAGCTGCTTGATATAGTACGCTATATTTCACCTTTAACCTTAATAAATAAATCTATTCTTTCCATAGCTTTTTATGAGGACTATTCTAAGTTTTATATAAGTATTCTTTACTCTGTAGCACTGGGAATTTTATTTTTAGCTTTTACTTTCTCTATATCAAATAAACAGGAGGCTTATTAATGAAGATTTTATTAGTTATGGCGGAAAAAAATCTAAGGCTTATATTTAAAGATAAGCTTTCTATAATACAACTTTTTATTCCTATAATAATAATAATGATTAGTATAAAATTATTTAGTTTCAGCAATGGAACTGTAAAGATTGGGATTATAGATGAAGATTGCTCTGATTCATCAAAGCTTTTAATAAGTAGTTTAAGTAATAATTCTTCAATTAGTACAGTACCTCTTGAAAGTTCTACTGTTGAATCAACTATGATGGAGACATCTATTCCTGTCACCATTGAAATCCCTAAAGACTTTGAAGAAAGTATTATAAATGGAACTCCTAAAAAGATTAATGTACTTTCTGAAAAAGACAGTTCTATGGGTGATGCTATTACCTCCATAGTAAATCTTCAAGTAGAAGATTTATATAACTTGGGCATTAATTCTAATAAAAGCAATGATGAATATGAAAAACTTTTATTAAAATATAGTGATGATCCAGTTAAAATAACCTCTAAAACCTTATCAGATTTAGAGAATGATTTTGATTTAACTCAAACTGCAATTGCCTTTGTAATTTTCTTTCTCATGATGAGGGCATCTTCTATATCTTATATAGTATTATCAGAAAGATGGAATAAAACTTACTATAGAATATTTACTACGCCAGTTACCTCCTTTCAATATATTGGAGGAAATATCTTAGCAAACTTTTCACTTTTAGCTTTTCAACTTCTAATTACCCTTATAACTCTAAATTATTTTGTAGATATATATACCGGAGTGAGCTTTATTCCTCTGTTTCTTCTATTATTAGGAATAGCCCTAGTTACCGTGGCCTTTGGTACTTTTTCCATAGCTTTATTTTTTAATTCTAAGGGATACGGTATGTTTTCTAACATTGTAATTACTATCACTACCATGGTATCAGGTGCTTTTACTTCCATTAATTTTTTACCTGAAAGTGTTAGATTTATAGCTCCCTTCACTCCTCAGTACTGGGTAATGAATGGGATAACTAAACTTCAGATGGGTATGGGAACAGATTCTATTATTATTAATTTGGGAATATTATTACTCTTCTCCATTGCGCTATTTTTAGCTTCAGCCTATAAGCTTAAGTTCAAACTTCAATAAAAGTTTTATATTTAATGTAAGTATTATAAATACTGTATTAAAGACCATTATAATAAACCCTCACTAAGAAATTTAATTTATTAGTGAGGGTTTATATATGTATTCTTATCTTTAAATGATATAATTAAGCAATAATATTTTTTAATTTTACTTTGAAAGAAGGGATATAATGAGTATATTATCTTTAAAAAATGTTTCTTTTCAAGATGCTAATACAAAAGTTCTAAAGGACATTAATTTAGAAATCAATGAAGGGGATTTTATAACTATCACAGGTCCTTCTGGTGGTGGCAAATCAACCTTACTGAGAATTTTAGGGGACTTAATTTCTCCAACTTCTGGTCATGTATACCTGAGAGATAAGGATTATTCTGAAATCCCCCCTCTTAAACTGCGCAGTGAAATAAATTATTTTTTCCAACAACCTTATTTGTTTGGTAATACTGTCTATGATAATCTTTCTTTTCCCTATGAAATTAGAAAGAAAAATATAGATGATAGGAAAATATATATGCTTTTAGAAAAGTTTAATATAGACAAGGAATACTTAATTAAAGATATAAACAAATTATCTGGTGGCGAGAAACAAAGAATTTCCCTTATTCGCTCTCTTCTCCATGCAGGTCCTGTTCTCCTACTAGATGAGATTACTTCAGCACTAGACAAAGAAAATAAACTTTTAGTTGAGCATATTATGAAGGATATGAATAATAAAGGTCATACAATCTTATGGATTACCCATGATTTATCTCAAATAAAGGACTTAAGCAATAAAAAGATTATTATAGAAGATGGAACAATAATTTCTAAGGAGGGATTTTAATGAGTACTCTATCACTTATAGTTTCTTCAGTATTAATTTGTATTCCTATTTTCATCTCCTATAAAGAAGATTTAGGACTAGGTAAAGATATACTTATTAGTATGGTTAGAGCCATAATACAATTAGTTATAGTAGGCTATATACTTCAATTTGTATTTAGCTTAGAAAATCCTATATTCACTATTTTATTAGTTACACTAATGATTATCAACGCAGCACTTAACACCAAAAAGCGTAGTGAGAACATAAAAAATCCTGTTAGAACATCCTTTATTGCTCTATTTTCAGGTGCTTTTATAACCCTTTCTATATTAGTACTTTCTGGTGCTATTAACTTTATTCCTAATGAAATAGTACCTGTAGCCGGTATGGTTGTGAGTAATTCTATGGTTGCTATAAATCTCAGTTACAAAAACCTTAATACTACCTTTAGTAGCAAGAGAAATGAAGTTGAAGTTAAACTTGCTCTTGGAGCCACATCTAAGGTTGCATCTAAAGAGATTCTTAAAGATAGTATAAAACTCTCAATAATGCCTTCCATTGACTCTGCTAAAACCCTTGGCATTGTATCTCTTCCTGGGATGATGACTGGATTGATTTTAGCTGGATCATCTCCACTTATGGCAATTAAATTTCAAATAATGGTTACCTTTATGATATTATCTTCAACCTCCATTGCTACTCTAATAGCAACCTATATCTCCTACAAAAGCTTCTTCAATGAAAGATCTCAATTAAAAATATAATATTAATATAAGGATTGTCCAAATAAATTAAATAGTTATTTAGGCAATCCCTTATTAATTGCTCTGTTATGATAAAGGAAGAATCATTATTATAGTAAATCCATCTTCTCCATTAAAACTAATATTTCCTCCAATGTCTATTACTCTCTCCTCCATTGCCTTAAGTCCAATGCTCTTTTTTATATTCACTGCTCCATCACCATTATCTTTTATAGATACTCTTACAATCTTATTTAGAACTTCAATATTAAAATAAACACTGTTACCCCTAGAGTGTTTCTTTATGTTTGTGATTCCCTCCATTAGGTTATTAATTATACACTTCCAATGACTATAGGTAAGCTTGTCTATGTTTCCAGAGTAATTAAAGGTATATCCATAACTATTATGACTAAAAGCATCATCCATTATAGATTTCACTCTATTTATACCTAATTGTTCCTCGGAAGGCTTAATTATTTTTAAAGTTTTTCTAATATCATCCATACCTTCCCTTAGAACTTGAATAGTTGTATTTATCATATTTTTAGCTTCATTTTTATCTTTATCTATTACTACCTTTGTGGCTTCTAGATGCATTAAACTAGAAGCTATAGTATGTCCAATTTTATCATGCATTTCCTTTGATAGCTTATTTCTTTCTTCCAACTTTGTGGTATATATTATCTGTTTTGAATAATTTTTTTCTTTTTCTACCTCTTTAGTATACTTGTCTATTTTTTCTCTTAACATTAAGTTTTCTTTCCATATTTTATCTATTTTACTTACTTTGTTAATTAATATCTTTGCTGCTATATAGTAAAATATTGCAAACAATAAATAATTCATAACTATGTCTTTTGGTATCATGGTTATAAATAAGATACTCCCTATAAAAGAATATATAAGCTTTATATTTATCAATATACCTATATCAAAAAAAGTAAATGGTATTAATACGAAAAATATACTGTTGTATTTTATGCCTAGTCCATAAGAAATACAGAAAGACATGGCTGATAAACATAGCTTTATCTTAATATTCTCTAAGTAATATAAAGCTATGTTTATTATTATAAAACACAGTAATCCTATAATTATAGAGCTTTGGAAGCCGCCACAATTTATATATACATAGATACTAAATATGAGCCCAAGTAATTTTATATTGAGAAAATAATCATCCCTGTTATTAAGCATGCAATTTCCACCTTTGCTAAATATTATATCTTTATATTATCACAATAATAAGATCTTTCACAAAATATATCACTAATCTGGAATAGAATATTGAGCATGTACTTATATAATTTAAATACATGCTCAACATTTATTTTTATTAATTTATTTTGTGAAAACCCTTTTTATTATTGACCTAAGTTAGATTCTCTGACTTCCATTTCTTCTCCCTCACATAGCGTTATTGTTGCATTTTCCTCAAGGGTATTTACCATACTTTCCTCCTTTTGTTTTCCACATTTTTCTTTTCCTCTAAAAAACATTAGAAATATTATCACTGGGATTTGAACAAATATAAGAGCTGCAAGTATTCCAAATACACCTGATAAATTTATATCCTTAAATCTTTTATAACTTAAAATGAATAACATTATATTTATAAAAACTATCAGGGTAATCTGAAAAGACATGGAAGCCGCTATTAGCAACCCATTATCAGTTTTTTCAAGTTTAAAAGTAATAAATATTCCAATAATCTCTAAAATTATAAATCCTATTAAGAAAGCTAGTACATAGATACTATATTTTTTTCTTCCTATTCCTTTGTTAAGTAAAAATAAGTCATCACTCATTTCATCACCTCATTAACAGTATTTTACATCAACCTACTATAATTCTATACACATTTTCAAATATTATAACTAAAATCAATAAACCTCTGGAAATTATTTTAATAATCTCCAGAGGTTTATTTTAATACTACAGCATAGTTCTTTATAAAAGTTACTTTTCACTTTTATACAAGTCTACATATTCTTTATAAACTACAGCTACTTTTTCTATATAGTTTACGGTTTCTTTAAATGGTATTGTATGAACTACTTCTCCATCCTTGGAATATCTAGGATCCTGAAGCCATTTACATACATTCCCTATGCCACCATTATAAGCTGCTAGCATTTCATTTGTATATTTAAGTTGATTTTTTAAGTAATTTAGATACCAACACCCCATTTCTATATTCACATCTTCATTCTTCAGCATTTCTATAGAGAAGTTTTCTATATTTAGTTGCCTGGCTATCCATTCTCCTGTACTTGGCATTATCTGCATTAATCCTACAGCTCCCATAGATGAAACAATATCCTTATCAAACCCGCTTTCTGTTTTGATTATAGCTGCAACTAAATAAGGATCTAGTCCATAGATTTCACTATATGCTTCAATCTCTTCACTATATGGTACTTGTATATGATTCTCTACTATATCTTTTTCATTACTATCTACTTCCTTAGTTTTTTCATTTTCATGCAAATTCATAAAATATAAATTAATACATATTCCTGCTATAAATAAAATAGCCGTTATACTAATAAACTTAAGATTTAACTGCTTTTCTTCTAATATTTCCATTATACCTCCACTAACAATGTATAACTTTATTATTTAAATCAGAATTCATGTATTAATTAGTATTTCACCTTTCCCATAAAATAAACAAAAAAGACCTTAAAATAAAAATTAATTTATTTTAAAGTCTTAATTTATCCGATGACTACCAGCTCTAATACTCCCATTTTCTTCAAAATGGGAGTAAAGAGCTGCTACGTCCCTGGATAACGATTTCTAACCTTCAAAGAAGCTAAGAACTCTGTTTATCCGATGACTACCCTTATACTAGAGTTTAAATTGTTCCATAAACTCTTTCATATTTTCTGTAAGTCCAAGTAACTTTTCTGCTGCATTTGCAACTTCATCACTAGAAGCTGTAAGTTCTTCTGTAGATGCAGCTATTAGTTGTGTATTTCCTGAAACCTCAGAAGATATTTGCGTTGAATTTTCTATATTTTCAGTAATAGAATTTTTATCTTCTATAATTTCTTTAGAGCTAACTGCTACATGTTCTATTTTAGGTACCATATCTAAAACTAATGCTGCAATATTTTTAAATGAATCTATAGCATTATCTACGCTAATTAGTCCGTTATTTAATTCACCATTTATATTGTTGCTTTTAATTTCTATAGTTTCACTCTCTTTAATAGCATTATTTATTACATTATAAATATTTTGGGTAGATTCCTTGCTTTGCTCTGCTAACTTTCTAATTTCATCAGCTACTACTGAGAAACCTCTTCCAGCTTCTCCAGCTCTTGCAGCCTCTATAGCCGCATTTAGTGCTAGAAGATTTGTCTGTTCAGATATACTATTAATAATTTCTGTTATTTCTGTTACAGTTTCCATACTAGATTTCATACTATATATTGAACTATTAAACTCTTTAAAGGATTTACTTAACTCATTCATGGCCATGGCTAACTTTTCCATATCCTCATTACTCTTATCCGCTTTGCTATTAATATTTTCCGCCATATCACTAATATTATATATGTTACTAATATTATTAGAAAGTTTATTATCGAATTCTTCTAGTTCTTTAGTTACATCTTCCAATTCTTCTGCCTGCCTTTGTGAGCTTGTAGCAGTTTCTTCTATACTTTCACTTATGCTTTGAGCTCCTGATACAAATTCTTCTGCCAAAGCAGCTAGAGATGAAGCCTCGCTTTCAATAACCATGGAACTATCTTTAACATTTAGAATCATTCCACCTATAATTTCCTTGCTTTTTTCTACAGCCGTATATATATCTTTAATTTCATCATTGTTCATTTTGCCTATATTGGATTTAGTGAAATTACCCTTTGCCATATCTTCTACAATAGTACCTATTCTGCCTAATCTTTTAGTCATAGATTTAGCTACTAGGTATCCAAATATTAGACCTAACACTATAAAAATAATACATACAATTACTACTTTTATTTGAAGTTCTGGTATTTCTGCTAATAGCTCACTTCCACTTACTTCTACACCTACAGACCACCCTGTTGATTCTATAAATGCGAATCCAATATATTTTTCATCTGCACCTTGTCTATACTCACTGGCTCCTCTTTCTCCCGATGTCATCTTTCCTATAATCTGTTTCATATTTTCAGAACCATTTTTATCTTTAACTGTATCTAATAGTTTAGTTCCTATAAGCAAGGAATCATTATCAGTTATTATATTTCCTTCCCTATTTATTAAATAAGCATTTCCGCTTTTACCTATGGATACCTTTGATATTATTGATGATAATTTATTAGCATCTAGATAAGCTATTAAAACACCTTTTATATTCCCATTTTCTTTTATTGGGGTACTTATAGCTATTTCTAACATACTATCAGTTGTACCTAAGTATGGTTCACTAACAAATGTAAGCCCACTTAATCCATTTGAAAAATAGTCCTTATCACTAATATTAGTACTTTCTCCTGAAGTATCTACACAATTCCCTTCAGCATCTACTATAGCAATTTCTTTTAACTCTATTTTTTCAGCTATATTCTTTAATTTTGTTAACTTTTCTTTCATATCTACTGTATCATCTATTAAAAAATCATTTATTGCTATTTGATTTACTATAACTCCATAACTATCTGTCAATTGATTTATTTCTCCTGCCATAGATGTAGCTACATTTTCTAGGAGACTTTTAGATTTGTCAGTAATAATTTTTTTATTCATATAAAGAGAAAAAGCAGATAGAAATGCTGCAACTAATACTATGATTACTGTAAAACTTAACATAAGTTGCATTCCTATTCCTCTAATCCTTTTCTGTTTTCCTTTTTTAGTATTTTTAATTTTCTTACTTTTCAGTTCATTCTTTGCCCTTTTCCTGACCTTCATATCTTCCCCACCTTACTATATACAAAAAAAATTTACAGCTATATATACACTCTGTACATAGATATAATCGAAACAAAAAATAATATCCTTTACTACACGATATGGTACTTTTACTATTTTCTAAAAATAAATAATAATTTTAATATGAATTTAAGATTTGTATGATAAAATTAAATAAAAAAACGTAATATTATCTAAAAATTTGTAATTAAAGGGTGATGAATTATGAAATTATTATTAGTTGAAGATGAAATACACCTTGCTGAAGCTCTAAAAGAAATTCTCAGTAAAAATAAATATATAGTAGATAGCATTTATAATGGTGAAGCAGGTCTTGATTATGGTCTTACAGGAATATATGATTTGATTATATTAGACATAATGCTCCCCAAAGTTAATGGATTAGAGATTCTAAAGGAGCTAAGAGCTAATAATGTATCTACTCCTATTCTTCTTCTCACTGCTAAAGGTGAAATTCAAGATAAAGTTAAGGGATTAGACTATGGAGCAGATGATTACTTAGTAAAACCTTTCTCTCATGAAGAACTTCTTGCTAGATTAAGAGCTCTTAGTAGAAGAAAAGCTGAAGTTATAAATGATAATGCTCTTCATTTTAGTGACTTTTCCTTAAATCTATCTACTTATGAACTTGAAGGAAATAGTAACTCTGTCCGACTTACCTCAAAGGAATTCGAAATTCTAAAATACTTTATGGAAAGACCTATTTTAATAGTTACTAAAGATGATTTAATTACAAAGGTTTGGGGCTATGACTCAGATGCTGAATATAATAATATCGAGGTCTATATATCTTTTTTAAGAAAAAAATTATCCTATGTGGGCTCTAAATCCAAAATATCTACCCTTCGTTGTATTGGTTATAAATTGGAGGAGTAGTATGTTTAAAAAATTAAAATATAAATTTATTATTATAAATATGTCTCTTTTAACCTTTGTATTTTTTTGTATATTTGGAGTCATATACTTTATAACTTGGAATAGTGGAGAAAGACAGATTAACTTTTCTCTTAATGCACTAATCCATGAACCTAACAATGGTGGACCCAGTAAAGGTGGTCCTCTTAACAATGGTATACTAATAAATCTTGACCATAATTTAAACGTGATAAATATTATTACTCCATATAATGTTGATAAAGATATTCTTGTTGAATTAGCAGTTAATATTCTATCCAAAGAATCTTCATCAGGAGTTATAAAAATTGAAAATACTGATTTTGCATACTTTAAAAGCTTAGATGGTAAGATTAATAGAATTGCTTTAATAAATAAGTCACCTCAGCAAAATCTATTAAAAAACCTTTTAAAGACTTTTTTCATAACTGGCTTTATCAGTTTGATTATATTGTTTACTATAAGCTATTATCTAGCTTATAAAACCATAGCGCCAATTAAAGAGGTATTCGAAAAACAAAAACAATTTATTGCAGATGCCTCCCATGAGCTTAGAACACCTATTGCTATTATTAAAACTAATTTAGCTTTAGTTTCATCTAATAAAGATAAAACTATTGAAAGTCAAGGCAAATGGATGAATTATATAGATCTACAAACTGATAGAATGTCTCATCTTATAGATGATATGCTTTCCTTAGCAAAGCTTGATGAAGATAAAAAAGTACTTAACCTACAACCTATAAATATAAATAAAATACTAGAAAATTTACTTATGTCCTTTGAAGCAGTTTTCTTTGAAAATAAAATAGAATTACAAAACAATTTAAAGGATAATTTTTTTATAAATGGTGACTTAGAAGAAATTAAAAAGCTTTTTAATATTCTAATGGATAATGCTATTAAACACACTTTTCCAAATGGAACTATTACCATCACTTCAAGTAAATTAAAATCTAAGATGGAAATCATTATTACTAATACTGGAGAAGGAATTCCTGATAAAGACCTAGAAAAAATTTTCGAAAGGTTTTATCGTTCTGATGAGTCTAGACAACGGAAAACTGGTGGTTATGGTTTAGGCTTAGCTATTGCAAATTCTATAGTAATAAGCCATAAAGGAAAGATTTATGCCAGAAGTAATGCAGGAAAAGATACTTCCTTTATTGTTGAACTTCCTATTTTAGAATAAGAGAATTTATAATTAAACACAGAAAAGTACTATAATCTAAATTATATAAGTTTAAAAGCTATCTTAGATATATACTCTTAGATAGCTTTTAGTATTTTATACATGATATTTTTTTCTTTTAAACCTTAGCACTACTATTATTGCTGAAATAATTCCTAGGAGACATATGCCATATATTATCAAATTAGATTTAATATTTGTATCATTTGACGTATTTATCCTCATATTATTTAGAGAATTTTCTCTATTAATATCACCTGGATTATTTCCTGGCTTAAAGGTACCCTGAGGAGCTCCTTTTTCAGGATTATTCTGCATATTGTTTGCTTTTTCTCCAATCCCCATTCCCTTTTCAGGATTATTATTCTCTTTTATATCTTGAGGAATATCCTTTCCCTCTCTATTACCTCCACCACCTTGACTACCAAGGGCAGATAAATTTAAATTAGTAGCCATATTTCCAGTAGAAGTAGAGGACTGGGATCCAGAAAGTTGAGCAGATATACTCTTAGCTCTGTCTACTCCATAGGTAATTAACTCAGGAATAGAAGCTACATATTCTTCGTAAGTATAAAAGGCTGTAGCATCATTTTTCACATAATCACCAATTAAATTATCTATATTATTAATTGTTTCAGTAAATACTCCACTATTTACATAATCCTGAACTATTTCATTAAGGTACTCGTGATATTTTTCTTTATACTCTTCTACTTCCAGAAGCTTTCCTATAAGTGGACTACTTTCTAAACTATCGGCTACAGGATTATCAATGGAAAAGTTTATAACATTACTTGCACTTTCTCCTTGAAATGCTCCAAAGGCTAAATTATAATCCCAAGGAAGTATTGAACATATTCCATCTTGTTCATATAGATAATAATTATGTTTCATGTTTGATGCATAACTGTCTAAATTTACAACAAAAGTATTTACTGCAAAATATCTTAATACTTCATCTACATCTAAATATTTTTCTATGTCATCAATATCTTCATTAAGGCTTTTTATCATGGCTATTATTTTATCGTAGTCATCTTCATTTGTATAATCAAAAATCGCATTTTCAAATATAGTAGAATAATTAGAATGCTCATCTCCAGAATATACTAAGTCTGCTCCACCAGTATTTCTTCCCATAGGCCCATTGATTTCTTTGCCTTTTTCCATAGGCATATTGTTTTTTGCCATATTAGTAGTTTCAGGTTTATATAAATTTCCACCTGTTGTTCCATAGTATCTTTCAATATAGCTTTCTTCCATAACCTCAAGGGCTAAGTATAAACCCCAAGGCTCTCCATTTAAGGTGATGCTAGCATACTGAAACGCTGGAGTAGAAACTCCCATTTTGTTTAATAGATCATAGGAAAGATATTCTTTCATATAAGTTGTATCCTGCATCATATTATTTAATGCTAATTTCTCAAGGCCTTTAAGAGTTTGTCCATCGATATATTCATCAAATTTAACTTTAAAACTATATCTATCCGTAGTATCATCATTAGCAATTTGTGATAATGTTGTATTTCCCTTAGCTCTAAGCCCAACATTATAGTAAGTTTCTCCGTTAATAGTTATATTGGCACTATAATATTCTTCTTCCATAGCATTATCTGCTAGTTCATTCCAAAGTTTCTCATCTATATCTATATCAATTTCCATAATATCATCTTTGTTAAAAAGATTTGTTATATACTCTGGTCGGGTTGTTTTCTCTGTAGCATTTGCTTCAACCGTAGACATATCAATAGTTGCCATTACTCCAGCCAATGCCAGACTTAATGCCATAATTATTGCTATAAAAATATTTATATACTTATTTGAAATCACTTCATACACCACCTAAATATTAAGACATGTATTCTCCGTTGTAACTTACTAACACTGCATTGTTTACTCCTGATATACTGCTAATTTCATTTACAAATTGAGTAGACATTTCTTTTAATCTTATTTCTACTGTTAATTCAATATTGCTCCCTGCAGAAACGGTTTTAGACTTCACCACATATTTTTTAACATATTTATTAATATACTCCATGGCATTATTTTCACTTCTATCTCCCTTACAACTTACAACTAAGATATAAGGATTATCAATACTTTTCTTATTTGCAAATACCATAATCATAATTCCTATAAATGCTGAGCCAAATACTGCAAGAGGTATTAATCCTGCGCCTACAACAATTCCTACACTTATTGACCAAAATAAAAATGCAATATCCATAGGTTCTTTAACTGCTGTACGAAACCTTACAATTGATAAAGCACCAACCATACCAAGTGAAAGTACTACATTAGAAGTAATTGCAAGAATAATTAATGTTGTAACTAAACTCATTGCAATAAGTGAAATACCAAAACTTTCTGAGTACATTACGCCTTTAAAAGTTTTCTTATATACTAAAAATATGAATAGTCCAATAGCAAGAGCTAGTCCTAGGGCTATAGCTACATCTACAATTGAAAAACTTGATGCCTTTTCTAAAAAACTTGATTTTAAAATATCATTAAAACTTAATGCTTTATCCATTTTTATCTCCTCCAAATAACTTAATTTTATTCATAAATTCTGCAAGCTGCATATTTTGAAAAAGCAGAACTTTCTCTATCTTTTCTTTGAATCATATCTCTAATAATTTCAGGAAAAAACTCATCAAACTTAACCTCTAAAACTATAGGACTCCTTCCTGGCATTCCTATGGTAGCAAGGTTATCATTAAAAAAATTTTGTGAATATAAACCACTCTTAATGTTACTATCAAAGGTAATTCTCACGTTTCCTGGCTTGAATACATATGCTTCCCTTGTATATTCAACTATAGTCTTAGGACGTAATAAATCATATTTCATCTTTGAGTATAACTCTGTTAAAATAGGCTCCTTGTATTTAAATATGTCATCAATATTATTTTTTATTATATCTTCACATTGATTCATAGATATACTTGTTGCAATCTTACTGCATAATCCATTAACTTTACTTTTTTTCTCTAATTTTATAAAAGAATGGTTATCATTATAAATTCTTAATCTAAATTTTTCTCTATTATTTACTCCATTAATTTTTTCCATTAATGCCTTATTATTAATATTATCAAAATATAGACTCTTTACAGTATAAGTACCCTTATCTCCTGCATTCTCATCTAACTGTGCAATATTTTTTAATCTGTTTTTAATTGCCAAATAGTCTGAAATATTTATTAAATGCTTTATCTCGTGTCTAAATTTAACTTGTTTCATATAAATCACCTCCTTGTGTCATCTAGTACAATCCTATACTAAATTACTTAGCTTAAATTTATCTTAAATTTATTTTTATCTACATTACCTATATATTTAGTTTTAATCTTTATTTACAAATGATTGTCTAATAACATAAACTTGGCTAATAATAGCTGATTTTGCACAAAAAAGAAGAGATAAAAAACTATCTCTTCTTCTTTATATTTTAAAGTCACCGTATATTATATCTTTAGTTAATTTAAGATTTTAATAGATTCATTAATAAATATGTTAAGCATATTAATAATAAACCATTATACATCCTTTTATCTTGCTTCTTTAAAGTTTTTAGCTTCTGTTTTATACCCGGCAATAACTACTTTTCCCACATTTTCATTAATGTAGTATATATAGCCTATTAGAACTTAACTTACGTGTTCGGAATGGATACGGGTGTAGCCTCTAATAGTATACTCACCAGATTTAAATTATTATTATTATTTACTATTATTATAGATAATAATCATTAAACCTTGAAGTTTCTTTTGGCTACTTATTTTATTATAAATTTTTATTTATACTATCTACAAAATTATGTACATCTTTACTTATGATAAATTTCATTGAATAAGATTTTTCTTTTCCAGCTATAAAAATTTTATGGCCAAGTTTTTCTTCATTAGCCTCTACATATTCAATATCTTTATATTCTATAATGTCATCATAAACTAGGAAAAATCTTTTACCACAAAATCTGATTTTTTCATTAGTGGTTACTAGTATCCCTGTCATTGTATTTTGTCTTCCATTTACAGTACTTTCAAAAGCACCTTCCACATAATAATTTATAACTTCATTTTTATTAAGCCTCTCTTCAATTAGTTTTATCAATTTTTCTCGTCTAGTCATCTTACAATCCTCCTAAAATAATAGTCATCACTATATATATATTAATATACAGTGATGACCATTTCTATATTTGATACATGTTTATTTTAATATTTTATCTATAAATATTTGCATTTAAGTTATTGATAATACTATATTTTACCAGAAAAATCCACCAAATGGGCATATGCAGAATAATAGTATTAAAATTATCCACCAATCATCTCCGCTTGAGCATTGACAATGGCATGGTGGGCATGGTCTTGGACATGGTGGACATGGTTTTGGACATGGTGGGCATGGTCTTGGACATGGTGGACATGGTCTATGATGTGATGGCTTACAATCATGTCCCCAATTTCCATCTTTGCCTCTAAAGGACTCTTGTTCAAAATCTACTCCATCCGGTTGTCCATATCTGAAATCTTGAGCAAACATTTCTGCTGAATAGTCTTGTTCATTATTTTCATCATAATAGAAGAATTCATTATTATTTAACATATTATATTTCTCCCCACTTTTTAATCAATTTTATAATAGTTTCTAACAACTAAACATTTTATAGGAACCTATAATACTATAAAATATTTCTGTCTAGATCTAGTATATTAATGTTTATTTACATTAAGAATTAGCTTCAATAGCTGTTCCTAATAATATAATATGTACTCATAATAATTATGTGATGTTTATTTATAAAAAATATTAGAAATAAGAAGTTACTACTTTTTGCAATATATCCAGTAGATATATTCACGTAATGTACTATTAAAATCTATATGAGCTTTTTCTTTACTTAATTATTGGCCCTATAAGTTTATATCATACTTGTCAGAATTAGATATTGGTAAATTTAATTTGAGTCTTATAGATATAGCTCTGCATAATAATATTATTGTAAAGCATACCCAAAAAGTTATATCGTAATTCACTTCATAATAGTTAAATAAGTAAAATACCGATGCTCCAAGTATTGATGCCACTGCATAAATCTCCCTTTTAAAGATCATTGGAGTATCCTGAACAAAGGTATCCCTTAAAATTCCGCCTCCAACACCTGTAATTAATCCCATACAAACTACTAAAAATATATTGCTATGAGCTTGCTTAAAAGCTAAATTTGCACCTAATATTGTAAATGTAGCAAGTCCAATTGAATCTAAAATTAATATTACTTTTTTTAAGATAGCTATTTGCTTTCTCCTATTAGCTATTTTAAGTACTTGTTCCTCACTCATATATTTATTACCCTGAGATTCAGAAATAATTTCTTTTCTTTTAGATGTAGTGTACATACTAGATAATTTAGGATATCCGTAAAAAGCCATAATAGATACCACTATACTTATAATAAAATAAGTAGGGTTTATAAAAGCAGTTGGTGGTGTTTGTCCTAAGGTTATATCTCTAAATATTCCACCCCCAATAGCTGTAATAATTCCTAAAAATATAACTCCAAATAAGTCTAATTTTTTTTGCATCCCTACTAAAGCTCCAGAAAATGCAAATGCCACTGTTCCAACAACTTCAAAAATAATTAATAGCATAATTATATTCTCCTCTCTACTTATATGTAATAATATTCCAATTTAATATTTTGCATTATAAAAGGAGTAAAAAACATAATTAATAAATGCTTTTTACTCCCTGTCCTTTTATCTGAAAGATTCCCTATAAAGGTTGCTTCGTTGATGCTCTTTAATTATTAATGTAAAGAGTCTCTCCAGGGTTATGTCCTGCTATTGTATTCAACCTGAAAGTTTCAAGTTAATTAAAAGCTTGTAATTAACTCTTTCTCCTACGGTTACTTAGTCTTTAAAAAACTAAGTATCTTCAATAACATTCATCCATACAATATTAAATTTAATTTTCTTCCTTACTTAATTTATATGAATTTTTCATATAAATCAAGCCATTTTATAATATTAAATACTAAATTGATTATCTATACGATTTCAAAATTTAAAAGCAATATATTCTATCCCTGTAATTTTCAACAGAGCTTTTTCCATACTTAGAACTGGTTCTCCTTTAGGAGCAATGGATATCTATGGACTTAACTCCTCTTTACTCTCACTTTGAAAGACATAGGAGTAAAGACCTTGTAATCAACCTATAAAAAAACACCTTATAAAATAAGGTGTTTTGGTGGCTCACCGGGGGATCGAACCCCGGACACCATGATTAAAAGTCATGTGCTCTACCGACTGAGCTAGTGAACCAAACTACCTGGCAATAACCTATCCTTCCACACAGCCTCCCGTGCAGTACTTTTGGCTCTTTGAAGCTTAACCGTCGTGTTCGGCATGGTTACGGGTGTTACCTTCAAGATATGCTTACCAGATAAGTACATAGAAATTATAATTATCTTTGTACTTATACAAACTAAATAAGTTTGTCTTTAATGAAGAATTTTTTAATTTTTCATTAGCATTGCGATAATACCACTAACTTAGTTGTTGATATACGGATATTGCTCATATAGA
The DNA here is from genome assembly GCF_002295255.1 of Clostridium sp. UBA871. Lineage (NCBI taxonomy): Bacteria > Bacillati > Bacillota > Clostridia > Eubacteriales > Clostridiaceae > Clostridium > Clostridium sp. UBA871. Next base: position 447,266 of record NZ_DBFV01000007.1, read on the forward strand.
AAAAGTCTGCAATATCATCGCCCAGTTAAGAAAATAACTATTTTCTTTATCATCGAATACTCTCAATGACTTTTATTATTTTACTCGATTATTTATCCCATGTCAATAATATTATCTATATTTTTATACATTTTTCTGCCTATATATATTTTGCCATAGTTGAAATCACATGTAAAATGAATATATATATACTCTATTTAATATACTTAATATATGAATTTTAAATTTCCAAGGAGTATTTTATGGAGGATATAAGCAAAATATCTACTAGCATAGACAATTTAACAGCACTAATATCATCTAGCCTAGATAAAATAAATGAAAGTTCTTCAGAATCTGCTTCTGATCCCAGCACTTTACTTTCTCTTAAAAGTGAGTTGCTTTCTTTAACTGAAATTACTACTAGCCTAAATGTGCTAAAAACTCAGCTTAACTTATTATCTCTTAATGATTATGAAGTTTTATATGTAGCTAATTGTATATCACCTTTGCTTCAAATATTAATTCAGCTTTCTAATACTTCTTATCTAACTATGGGCACAACACAATTATTAAATAATTCTACTATCACTAAAAGAAAAACCTCTAAATTGAAAAAAGCTGAAAAAACTGCCTATAAAATTCTTGAGCAAATTAACTGTATATATCCTGTATTGGAATGTAGAATATATAACTTTATTAATAACATATGCAATTGTGAGGATTAACAAAAACACATGGAGTTACTTTCAAATTCACCCCATGTGTTTTTATTTTATTTACTTTACTCTCCAAGAAGTTCCTTCTTTACTATCTAGCACCTCTATATTCATCTCTAATAACTGTGCTCTAATTTCATCTGATCTTTTATAGTTTTTTTCTTTTCTTGCAATATTTCTTTCTTCAATAAGATGATTTATTAGTTTCTCATCCACTTCAATAGACTCTTTTTCAATAGTCATTAAATTAAGTGAGAAAACTTTATCAAAATCTTCAATTAAAAATGCTTTCTCTTTATTATTTAATTCACCATCTTTTATAACCTCATTAAGCACTGTAAATGCATTGGCTATATTTAAATCATCACTTATTTGAGTTTTAAACTTTTCTTGATATCCGCTAATAAGTTCCTTATTCATATTATTGGTTTCCTCAATATTAGTTAATATAGTCCCTATTTTTTTCTTTAATGCCTTATAGCCATTTTGGGCATCTTTTAGACTTTCAAAACTAAATACCAGTTGTTTTCTATACTTAGATTGTAAGCAGAAATATCTATAATCTAATGGACTAAATCCTTCTTCTTCAAGTTTAGATACTGTTAAAAAGTCTCCACTTGATTTAGACATTTTGCCTCCATCTAACACTAAAAATTCTCCATGAACCCAGTAATTTACCCATTTATGACCCAAAGCTGCTTCTGATTGAGCAATTTCATTTGTATGATGAACTGGTATATGATCTATTCCACCACAGTGAATATCAATATTCTCACCTAAGTATTTAATACTCATGGTTGAGCACTCTAAGTGCCATCCTGGAAATCCTCTACCCCAGGGAGAATTCCATTGCATTATTTGATTGGAGAATTTAGAATTTGTAAACCATAGTACAAAATCTAAAGGATTCTTCTTATTTGGATCTATTTCTATCCTACTACCAGCTTCTAACTCATCTATACTTAGATTTGCAAGCTTTGTATAATCTTCAAATTTATCTATTTCAAAATATACATTTCCATTTGATTCATATGTGTAACCACGTTCTTCAAGCTTTTGAACAAATTTGATCATATCCTCTATGTGTTCTGTTGCTCTACATACCACTGTTGGTCTTTTTACATTTAGCTTTTTACAATCTTCAAAAAAAGCATCTTCATAAAATTTTGCGATTTCCCATACTGTTTTATGCTCACGACTTGCACCTAAAGCCATTTTATCTTCACCTTCATCTCCATCTGATTGAAGATGACCTACATCTGTTACATTCATAACATGCTTAACTTTATAACCTACATACTCTAAGGATTTTTTTAATGCATCCTCAAATATATATGTTCTTAAGTTTCCTATATGGGCATAATTGTAGACAGTAGGGCCACAAGTATACATTCCAACTTTATTTTTATTGGCAGGAATAAATTCTTCTTTATTTCTAGTCATGGTGTTGTATAAATAAAAACTCATCTCATGTCTCCTTTACATATTTCTTATAACTAATGTTTTAATGATAATTACTGTTCTGTAACTTATCTATATAATATATGCTTAACTATATTTATACTTTACATAACATTAAACTGTTCTTATTCTAAATCATATTAGTATAAAATATAAAAAACTACAGAACCAACTGTAGCTTAAATAACGATTAAAATTTATATCAATTATTAATTACATTATTATAGCTCAGTAGTATCTTGTTAAATTATACATATGTTACAACAGCAACAACAACATCTACACATAATAATGCTCTCCTTTAAAATAATTTATATTTAAATTTTATCATATAATAATAATTTTACAAGTTATATGTATAAATAACACTACAATTTATTTAAAATTTCTCAACAACTAAAACCTTTACAAGTTTTAAAGAGGATTTTATATTATTCTAAAGAATAACTATATATATTATTTAACTATATTATAATAGGTGGTGATTATATGTCTATAGATATATACGTTAATGGAAACGTTATATCCTTGGATAACAATAAGGTTTATGAATCCTTTGCTGTGAGAGATGGAAAATTTCTAGCGGTAGGATGTAATGACGACTTACTGTCATTATTTTCTAAAGAGGGCTACAAAGTTACAGATTTAAAAGGCAATACTGTAGTTCCAGGTTTTAATGATGCTCATATGCATCTACTTAATTATGGGTTTCAAAAGACTGCAGTAAGGCTAAATAACTTATCCTCCATAGATGAAATGATTAGTGTTGTGAAGTCTTATCTTAATAAAAACAATATTCCAAAGGATACATACATAATTTCTAGAGGCTGGAATGATAACTATTTTAAAGAACAACGACTTCCTAATAGATATGATCTGGATAAAATCTCCTGTGATCATCCAATTATATTTTCTAGAATATGTGGTCACATAGGGGTAATTAACTCAAAAGCTATTGAACTCTTAGGTATAGATAAAATGAAAGAAAATCCTACTGGTGGTGCTATAGATAGAGAAAATGGAGTTCCTACTGGAATTCTTCGTGAAAATGCTTTAAATATTGCACTTAGTAAGGTTCCTCCCACTTCTGTGGAAGAAATAAAAGCTTCTCTCCATAGCACCTTTGATGACTTAATTAAATGTGGCATAACCTCTGTTCAAACTGAAGACTTAACTCACTGTAGAAGTTTACCTAATTTAATTCAAAGTTATAGAGAGTTAGAAGAAGAAGGCAACCTCCCTGTAAGAATAACTCTTCAGCTATGCCTTAATACTGATGAATTATTAGAGAAAGCTAATAGTTTTGGTTTGAAATCAAAGGTAGGTAGTGATTTTCTTAAAGTTGGAGGTCTTAAACTTTTTCAAGATGGCTCTTTAGGTGCTCGTACTGCAGCTATGATAGACAACTATGAGGATACTCCTGATAATGGTATTAGTATTTATTCTCAAGAGGATTTAGATAGTTTTGTTACTAAGGGTTTTAAACAAGGATTTCAAATTATTATCCATGGTATTGGAGATAGAGCTTGTGAAATGATATTAAACTCCTATGAAAAAATTTCTAAAGATACTGATGATAATCTTAGACCTGTTATAGTTCACTGTCAATTTACTAATGAGGATTTATTAGATAGATTCAAGGAGCTCAATATAATAGCTAATGTACAACCAGCATTTGTTATGAGTGATTATCCTATAGTTGAAAAAGCAGTAGGCAAAGCTAGAACTAAAAGTAGTTATGCCTTTAATTCTATGATACAGAAAGGCATTCCTGTAGCCTTTAGCTCTGATGCTCCTATTGAAAGTTTTAATATAATCCAAGGAATCCATGGAGCTGTAAATAGAACAGATCTAAATAATAAACCTATAGATGGCTTTAATATTGATGAAGGTGTTACCCCTTTAGATGCTTTAAAAGCTTATACTACAGGACCTAGTTACATGTCCTTTGATGAAGATATAAAAGGTAAAATTAAAGTAAATTATCTAGCTGATTTTGTAGTTTTATCTCAAGATATAACTGCTGTACCTAAAAACAAAATTAAAGAAACCAAAATTTTAGAAACCTATGTTAATGGAATAAAGGTTTTATAGCATATTTATAAAAAAATAAAGAAAAGGATGTAAGTATTTAATTATACTTGCATCCTTTTCTTTATCTAATTCAACTATATTTTTATTTATTATTAGGATTATTTTTAACTCTATTAGGTTTTGCCTTTGGTTTTATTACTATATCATTTTTCTTACTCTTAGGTTTATTATAAGCAGCCTTGGCAATTTTATTTTGAGTCTTAGACATGAAGCCACACAAATCCCAAAACCATAGAAATAATATAACGAATATACCTGGTATTACATAATTTGTTACTAACACTGGTAATGTTGTAAATACTAGTGGTGGTACTACAAACACAATAAAAGCCATTATAAGTACTAACCATTTGTTTATTTTTATTTTATTAAATACAAATTTCTTTAGTAAAGCATATATACCTAATACTATAATTGAAAATAATAAAATACTTCCTAAAAATATTAATACATTTTTCATAAAATTCCTTCTTTCAAATATATTGTAACTAAATAGTATTATATAATATATATCTATAAAAATGTACTTACTATAACAGATTTTTAATATGTTCACAAAATATTAACAATAGGATTTTTTATGATTTTTTGTTTAAAATTTAAAACTAATGGTAATACTATCAACTGTAATCTATTTAAAAGGAGATGTTTTTATGAAAGTATTAGACTCAATTGCACTAATTTTAGTTATTGTTGGTGCGGTAAACTGGGGCCTAATAGGATTATTCCAATTTGACTTAGTTGCAATTTTATTTGCAGGTTCTAGTGCCTTCGGTGCTATAAGCACATTTAGTAGAATTGTTTATGCCATAGTAGGATTAGCAGGTCTTTATGCTATATCATTCTTTGCAAAGAGTAAATATACTGATGTGGAATAATTTCTAAAGCCGCAATTGCGGCTTTTTTATTTTATAATTTTATAGGATTTATTTTGTTTTTAATTTATAATAGTTTAGATAGGTTGGCAATAGCATAATGTAATTTAAATAAATTTTTTAACTTATATAAAAATGCTCTATGCCTAAATATCCTATGAAAAACTTAGCTGAGGTGTTAAAAATGATAAAATATATTTCTTATAATGTTAAAAAGTGTAGTATTGATGAATTATTAAAGTATTATACTCCTGAGATAGTAAATAAATACTGCGAAAGTTGTAATAAATTTAATAAGGTATGGTCTTGTCCTCCACTCTCTTTTAGTGATTTAGAATATGTTTCTAAGTTCAAATATTGTTATGTAATTAGTGGTAAAACCTATATAGAGCAAATTCCAAAGGAAGAACTAAATAATATTGTTACCTACTCTCTAAGTAAATATAGTGATATAAGTAATAGCACTGATGAATTTACTAATACTTTTAATGGTCTTTATTATAGTTTTAGAGAATTTAATGATAATAAAATACTCTCCTTAGAATCTTATTATAATGACAGCATTGCACTATTTTCTGGAAGATGCCTAATTTGCAACAACTGCTCTCGTAGCAATAACATGCCTTGTATATTCCCAAGGAAATTAAGATATTCATTAGAAGGTCTTGGTTTTGATGTATGCGGGATAGTTGAAAATATTATTAATGATAAAATTCAATGGAGCAGTAACTCAACACCAGAATATGTAACCTGCGTATCTGGATTACTTTCCAATTTAGATATTTCTGAAGATAAAATTTTGCAAATATTGCATAGTAATTAAAACTTAATATTCTATTTCTAGTATTTAAACTTACCTCTTTGATAATAATATTATTAATAAATTAAAATATGAAAGAGGTGGTTTTTCTTTGTTCAAATGTGTAAAGAAAGAAAATCATTACTGTAATTTAGTAAATGGTCAATGGATGACAACGGAAAATACTATAGATATTTTTTCTCCTAGCGATAACTCATTAATAGGTACTATACCTCAAATGAGTCAAGATGATGTGGATAAGATAATAAGTTTTGCTAAAGAAAGCCAAAATTCCTGGAGTGATGTACCTGTAAGTAAACGTTCTGAAATCTTACATAAAGCAGCAACTTTGCTTGAAGAAAATTGTGATGAATTATCTAAAGTTCTTATGATGGAAATAGGCAAAGATATTAATTCCTCTATTTCTGAAGTAAAGCGTACTGCAGATTTTATAAGATTTACTGCAGATGCTGGTAAAAATCTAGAAGGAGAAACAATAGCTGCTGATACTTTCCCAGGATTTAAAAAAAATAAGATGAGTCTAGTTCAAAGAGTACCTATAGGCTTAGTCCTTGCTATATCACCTTTTAACTATCCAATTAACCTATCAGCTTCCAAGATTGCTCCTGCCTTAGTTGGTGGTAACAGTGTTATTCTTAAACCTCCAACACAGGGTGCTGTAAGTGCTCTTCATCTTATTAGGATATTTCAAGAAGCAGGTGTTCCTGATGGGGTAATAAACTCTGTTACTGGTAAATCTTCTCAAATAGGTGACTATCTAGTTACTAACGACAATATAAACTTTATCAACTTTACCGGTTCTACAGAAGTAGGTAAACATATAGCTAAAATTGCTGGTATGGTACCTATGATTATGGAACTGGGTGGAAAGGATGCTGCCATTGTACTAAAAGATGCTGATTTAGATGACACAGCTAGAGAAATTGTTTCAGGTGCATATAGTTATTCTGGCCAAAGATGTACAGCTATTAAACGTGTATTAGTTACAGAAGATGTTGCCGATGAATTATCCTCTAAAATCTTGGAACAAGTAAAAAAACTCACTATAGGCACTCCTGAATCTGGAGCTAAAATTACTCCTTTAATTGATAAAAAATCTGCTGATTTTGTTGAAGAGCTTATTCAAGATGCCTTAAGTAAAGGTGCAAAATTACTATATGGTAATAAGCGAGAGGGTAACTTACTACACCCAACTCTTTTTGATATGGTAACTAGTGATATGCGTATTGCATGGGAAGAGCCTTTTGGTCCTGTACTACCTATAATTAGAGTAAAGGATAAAGATGAAGCAATTGAAATTGCTAATAAATCTCAATATGGACTTCAATCTAGTGTATTTACAAGAAATATTAATGATGCCTTCTATGTAGCTAACAAATTAGAAGTGGGGGCTGTTCAAATAAATAATAAGTCTGAAAGAGGACCAGATCACTTCCCATTCTCCGGTGTTAAAGCTTCAGGTATGGGTACTCAAGGCATAAAATATAGTATTGAAGCTATGACTAGACTTAAATCCATAGTATTAACCATAGACTAAATTAAACTTAATAGAAAAGCTTCAAAGAAATTTTCTTTGAAGCTTTTTATTTATATATTATATATTCCCATCTTGTGGTCTTGCTATTATCTCTCTACATATCTCAGATAAATTAGCTTTTTCCTCTTTACTTAAGTCCTCCATATAAATTGGTTTATGAAAAATAATTTGAGCTTTTAAATCTTCTGGCTCTCCCTCTAATCCCTTATAGGTTCCATTTACCGTAATTGGTATCACTGGTACATTAGCCTTAACTGCAAGTTTTAGGCTTCCCTTTTTAAAATCACCTACACCCTTGTCTCTATTTCTTGTACCCTCTGGAAATATAAGCATAGATCTGCCACTTTTTATTATTTCTATAGCTTGAAGGATTGCCTTTAAACCTTCCCGTCCATTTTCTCTATCTAAAAATACACATCCTAATTCCTTCATCCAATAGGATATAACCGGTACTTTCTTCATTTCGATTTTAGCCACAGCTCCTGCAGTATCTTTTATATTCATCATTATTACAGGTATATCTAGCATACTTTGGTGATTTGAAACATAAACACATGTTTGATTTAATAAGTTTTCACTACCTACAACATGAACTTTTAATTCAGAATATTTAATTGTAGCAGCAGCCCAGTCCTTCTCTAAATTATATAAGTATTCTTCCCTTTTTTCTTCTGTTAATTTATTTTTACATATTGAATATGTAATTCTTTTAATGGCAATTTCAAGCATTTTAAAAGAAAATTTTATTCCAAATCTTAATTTTCTCAAATAATTCACGTCCTTTTTTAATGTTTACATTTAATTATATCAATAATATGTATTCTGGTGAAGTATATATTGAAATTTTGTCAATACTTTATATATTACATGTACTACTTAAGGAGGTCTCATGAAAAAATTTTATAAAAGTAATAGAACTCTATTTATATTATCTATAATATTTTTTGTCTCCTTTTTCTTACTAGGTTATACTAGCAAAAATAGTATTAATACTAAATTGAAGGATTCAGAAACTAGGATACATTTTATAAATGTTGGCCAAGGAGATTCTATTCTTATTGAGAATAATAATTTTAATATTTTAATAGATAGTGGACCAAATAGCGCTAAAGACACTTTAATTTCTTATCTTAAAAAATATAAAATTAAAAAATTAGATTACCTTATTGCATCTCATCCTCACGAAGATCATATTGGTTCTATGGATGATATAGTTAATAATTTTTATATAGAAGAGTTTATTATGCCTAAAGTTTTATCCACAGATAAGAATTTTTCTAACTTAGTAAACGCACTTAAAAGTAAAGGACTTACAATTAGAAATATTAATGACGATCTTAAAATTCAACTTTCAGAGGATAATTATATAGATTTTCTATGGACCGGTGATATCTCCGATGATAATTTAAACAATCATTCTATAGTAATAAAATATATAAATAAAAATACCTCATTTTTGTTTACTGGAGATATGGAAGAAGAAGTTGAAAATATTTTATTAGCTAGTAAAAAATCTTTAGAATCTACTGTATTAAAAGTAGCACACCATGGAAGTAAGACTTCATCTTCCAAAGGATTTTTATCTAAAGTAAACCCTAGAATAGCTGTAATAAGTTGTGGCATGGGAAATGATTTTGGTCATCCTCATAAAAATACTTTAAAAGCATTGGAAAATCTAAATTCTAAAATACTTAGGACTGATATAAATGGAAACATTATAATAAAAACAAATAATGATAAATTAATGATATCTACTGAACATGAAGGTAGCTAATATTAAAAGTATGCAACATAGCTAATATTTAATTAATAGCTATGTTGCATACTTTTCAAATATATTATCAAAAAATAAAAAAAGCCTTACTTTGTAAGACTAAAAATGGCTCCGCGAAGAGGATTCGAACCTCCAACCTATCGGTTAACAGCCGAGTGCTCCACCGTTGAGCTATCGCGGAACATTGACCTGGCAACAACCTAC
>NZ_DBFV01000009.1:0-2869 GCF_002295255.1 Clostridium sp. UBA871
TCCTAATATTGATACACTAGGATTTGTTTATTTAATCTATTAATTGCATTTATACATTTATATCATGTATTTACTTATATTGTTTATTGGTATAAGCATAAATGAATAATTACCATTGTCTAAAATTAATTACCTCTTACCTTTTGAAAAAATATGTAAATTGAATATTTATTATTTTTTTGGACAGATTATAATTATTAATAAAAATTTTGGGAAATATGGTGATTAAATTTATGAAGAAGAAAGAAAAAAGTTTTATTCCTCTAGTTGTTATATTTATATTAGTATTGCAACTTATTAATTTATCAACCACAGAGCAAGGACAAAATACATCTAATAAAAATACAAAATTAATCAACAGTGACATAAAATCAATAAATACTCTATCTATAACTTATAGAGTTAATAACTCTAATACATTAACCACTGAACTTTCAAAATATAATTCTGAATATAATTCTTATTCTATACAAAAGTCTCAACAAAAATGTAAAAATTTGTATCACAATAATCAAGTAAGTGAAGAAGCGATAAACCAAACTATGCATTTACCTGATTGGTTTAAATATAAAGTTATAGATGAAAACTTATTAAAATCTTATTTAGCTAATAGATCTTCTATACTTAAGGATGAACCTTACTTTTCATCCATAATAGAAGTTGGTAGAGATTTTAATATTAATCCTATACTGCTATTTGCTATTACAGGTCAAGAACAAAGCTTTGTTCCTCAAGATCATGTAAGTGCTACTAAAATAGCTAACAATCCTTATAATGTATTTTGTAGTTGGCAAAGTTATAATACTGATATTGTAGATGCATCAGAAATTGCTTGTCGTACAATTATAAATCTATCTAAGGATAGACCTGATAGTGTCGATCCTTTAGTATGGATTAATAGAAAGTACTCTGCTGATCAAAACTGGCATTATGGTGTAAGAAGTTTATACAACGAAATTATTGACTTTATAAATGAGTAATAAAAGGTTTAGGTAATTCAAATAAGAACTACCTAAACCTTTTATTTATTTTCTATATATACACTTTTTGTTGGGAAAGCAATGCTTACTTCCTCATCACTTAGAATTTTCATTATATTATAATTTATATCTTCTTTAATCTCCATATATTCATTGAATTCAATTCTATTTATAAAAAAATACATACCTATGTCTAAACTACTTTCATTAAATGTACTAAAGCTAACATGAATACTCTCACTATCTACTCCATCATGATTTTTTAGCATATCCTTTATGCTACTAACACACCTTTGAAGCTGATCAGTAGCTGTATCATAGGTTACTCCTATATTCATAGTTACTCTTCTTAACTCTCTCTTGTTAAAGTTTAAAATTGAATCATTTACTAGTAATGAGTTAGGAACCGTTATTAACACTTTATCAAAAGTTCTTATTCTTGTACTTCTAAAACTAATATCTTCTACTATTCCCTCTATCTCCTTACACTTAATCCAATCACCTATTGTAAAAGGATTATCCATAAATATTATGACACCTGACATCATATTGGCAGCAAAATCTTTTGCTGCCAAAGCTATTACAACTCCCCCTAAACCTATTCCTGTTATAAAAGCATTTACATCTAGCCCCCAAATATTCGCTACTTGTATAATTGCAAAAGCTATAATTAAATACTTTATTCCTTTGGCCATCATAGGTATTAATACAGTATTAACTTTTATATCATATTTATCTGTAGCTCTAAATAAAAAATCATCTGAATTATTAGTAATGTTAATTAATCCATTAGCAAATAATACTATAATTGATGTCCCTAATAATTTATTAATTATACTGCTAATATTCCATCCCATTGATGAATTTAGTATACTCATAAATATGTATACACCCATTACTATAAATGCCATTTTTATAGGTTTTTCAAATGCACTCAATATTTTTCTAGCACTTTTAATTTTTAAAGCTTTAAATATACCATCTAATATCTTTATAATATATTTAGCAAATATGTTCCTTAGGAACATTAACAATACGAATATTCCTACTCCTATTGCAATTGACTTCCACACTTCAAAAAACTTACTATTTAATATAATCTGTACATATTTATTCGTTAATATCTCTACTTGAGCTATTACCATTTATCTTTCCTCCTATATAAAAACTTAGTTTTCATTATTTATTCCTTTACAATTCCAAAAACAAAAACATCAACATATTCTTCTCCATCATAATATGCTTGTCTTCTTGTTCCTTCATGAAGAAAACCTAATGACCTTAATGTGCCTTGACTAGGATAGTTAAACATTAACACCTCTGCATCAATCCTATGAGTTCCAATGCTAAATAAATAATCTATAATTAATTTTAATCCTTCCTTAGCATATCCCTCTTGCCTATGACTTCCTAATCCAAACCTAAGCCAAGCCATTTCTTTATTTTCATCTAACCAGTTCATTCTTATGTATCCTATAGGTTCATTATTATCTTTTAATGCAATAATTAAATATAATTCTTCTCCTTCTTCTATGCTAAGCTTAATGTCTTGAAATTGATTTTCATAACTTATATTTGTATTTAATCCCACGGACATTTTTCTCATTACTATTTCATCTTTCCATTTAGCAACCAATTTAGCATCATTTAATTCTATATTTCTTAAATAAATTCGTTGTCCTTCACATATATTATACACTTTCTACCCTCCATACCAAAATGCTACTTCTCATATTATTATAAATTAAATTTATTATTTTATATATAAAAAAAGCACTCCATATGAAGTGCTTTTGGTGGCTCACCGGGGGATCGAACCCCGGACACCATGATTAAAAGTCATGTGCTCTACCGACTGAGCTAGTGAACCACGTTAAAAACCTGGCAAC
>NZ_DBFV01000005.1:0-14859 GCF_002295255.1 Clostridium sp. UBA871
TCAGCGACAAGACTTATCTTATCATGATCTTAAATAGATTCAATTTCATTATTTACCTGTTAGCTAGATAATATTCATATATTCCTATATTTTTCACCAACATACTTCTATTTTCTTGTACTGATACACCAGGACAAGTATCCTTATATATGTTTACTATATATGTATATTAATCCTTTTTTCTAGACTTTTTGTATATTTTAATCCCTATTAATGTTATAATATTAATAATAGATATTAGTTAATTATTAGTATTAACTTTCTTTAGGAGGATGATAATAATGAATGATACATTACAATTAAAAAAAGCTCCAAACTTTTCTTTAATAGGTAGTGATAACAATACTCACTCAATTGGTGACTTCTTAGGCAAAAATATAGTATTATACTTTTATCCAAAAGATAATACCCAAGGTTGTACAAATGAAGCTATAAACTTTAGAGATAGCAAAGAATTATTAGATGAATTAGATACAGTAATTATTGGAATTAGTAAAGACACTGTTAAATCTCATGAAAGGTTTATTGAGAAACAAGAACTTAACTTTCTTTTGTTAGCTGATGAAGATAAATCTGTTTGTCAATTATATGATGTTCTAAAAGAAAAGAATATGTATGGTAAAAAGACTATTGGAATAGAAAGAAGTACTTTCATAATAAATAAAGATGGCTACATAGTTAAAGAATTTAGAAAAGTTAAAGTTCCAGGCCATGTAGATACAGTAATTAACTTCATTAAAGAAAATTTAGTATAGATATATCATTTAAAACATATTCTTAACAAAACATCTAACTATTTATATATAATTAAAATGAGCAACCCTTTCACTTACAATAAAAGGGTTGCTCATTTTTAATTTAAACATATATTTTTAATCTTCATTTCTTTCACGCTTCTTTTTTAATAACTCACCTGTGTTAAGCCCCCCATTTTGATTTTTGGATTTATCCCTATTAAATCTATCTTTACATATGCTTATACGCTTTATATTAGTTTTTTCCTGTTTTATATCTAGCTTTTTTTCCTCTAGATCTGTTTTTATGATTTCTTTTTTAAATATATTTTTTTCTTCTTTATTTTTCTTAATTAAACTACCTATCTTTTCTGCTTTTATAGTATTATTTTCTTCTTTGTATTGTTCTATTTTACTTGCATATATCTTTTCTTTAATGTTATAAAAGAGCTTCTTATTTATATACCTCTTTAAACCTAACCTTCTATAAGTTATATCAAATAAAAACAATAACATAGCTGTTATTAATAATAAATTAGTTATATTTCTTTTAGTATGGCCTTTATTACTCTTTATCTCATATATATCCTCTACAGAATTTATAATTTTTCCTTCAGTATCTTCTACTAAAGCTAATAAACTATTAGATTGTTCTTGAAATTTATATTCGGGAGAATATTGATATGCAAACCCTCCTAATTGACTAGCTATAATCTTACCTTGTAACTCTTCAGTAATGTTAAAACTATAGAATCCCAATTCACTCATAGGTACATTTCCTTGATATTTACCAGGTGATACTTGTTTTAATTCAAATTTTGACGTAGTGTTTCCTTCAAAGGTATACGCTCCTTTAACCTTCTTATTATCCTCATGATTGTTAGTCTCATATTGTACTTTTGCAATACTTCCTTCCTGTGTAATACTTAACTCTCCACTATTATCATAATCAATCATTGTCCATGATATTATATTACTAAAAAGTTGTGGTGTTTTTTCAAACGCTAATAAATCTTTACTCCATTGACCATTTACATCTGAGGTAAAAGCTACTACTCTACCAATACCATATTGCCATGCTGCTAAAACCGGTTCATCCATATGAGAAGTCATTATATCTATAGCTGTATTTTTTATAGAAGTACCCACATAACCAAAAAGATGTGGAAATTTCCCTTCATCTATAACATTATTCAAAATATCATGATGAGCAGATACTTTAGGAGTAAATTCTTCATTTATTAAGTATTCCCCAGTAGATATTAATATTTCATTTGCAAATATTCTTGGTACATCTGTATATATATCACTATGATAGTACCTCCCCCCAGCATTATTACTAAGCCATTCTAACAATTGATTATTACTATCAGTACCTATAGACACTGTAGATAAAGTCATTTTATCCTTCTTAATATCATTTATTAAAGCTTTATATTCATTTTCTCCCATACCATCTTGTCCATCTGTTAATAGTATTATATGTTTTATTTTTGCACTACTTTCTTTTTGCTTGTTATAAGCTTCATTTAGCGCTGAATATATAGACGTTCCACCTTCAGCTATAATACTATTAATTTTATCAGAAACCGTATCTTTGTTAGATAGCTTTTGCATAGGTACTGCCCAGCTATATTCTGTATTAAAAGTTACTACACCTATATTATCAGTTTCTCTTAAATTATCTAGGGATCTAATTGCAGCCTCTTTTGCTAAGCTAATTTTACTAAAACTGCCTTGATCTGAAGACAGCATACTAGAAGATCTATCTAATACCAACGTTAAAGATATCTCCGGAATTTCATTTTTACCTTTTTTATCAGAGCTAACAGGAAGTATCTCTTCAAAAACCGAATTCTTATATCCTCCTAAAGCATAAGAATTATCTCCCCCTGTAGTTATAATTGCACCACCATAATCTTTCACATAACTTTCCACATTATCTAAAAAACCCTTAGGTAAATCGTCTACATGGGTATTGCAAAGAAATATTCCCTTATATTCTATAAGTTCATTTATAGATCTAGGTGCAGTACTAGGATTTATCATAGTATAACTACTACCTATGGTCTTTAGATTTTCTTCAAGTCCCTTTCCTTCATCAATTTTTCCTTGTATTACCAAAATCTCTGGTTTTGAAACTATATTAGTATATGTTGTATATTCATTATTATATGAGATTCCATCATTTTCTGGCTCTATAACTACTTTATATGGTTTAAACCCACCTTTATGTTGAATATCTTTAAATAAAAATGTATTATCGCCCTTTTCTATATCAATTTCTTTTTCACTTTTTTTTTCTCTTCCTGAATATACTGATATCCTTGATTTTGTCTTAATATTAGATTTAATATTTACAGTTACAGAAAATTCTTCTCCTATAGCTACTTTGTCAAGTATATCTATATCTTCTATATATACATCTTCTACTTGTTCACTATCTACTTTATATACTTGAAAATCAATCTGATTATCCTTAAAATAAGTTGACGTTTCTAATATATCACCTTGATTTTCTTTTCCATCTGTAATTAAAACTACTCTCTTATAGTCACTATCTTTAAACATGCTTAAAGAAAATTTTATTGCTTCTTCTATATTAGTAGTATTACCAATTGGAGAAGTTTGAATATCATTAAAGCTTTTAGAGTAGGTAAGGAACTGTTCTATTTCTTGATTTTCACCAAAAGTAACTATTCCTATTTTATTATTTGATGGTGAAGCTTCTATAGCACTTTTTACAAATTCCTTTATTTCACCTTTATAATTACTCATACTATGAGATAAATCCAATAAAAATATGGTTGATGATTCCTTTGTCTTAATACTTATACTTATGTTACACATAGCAAGTATAAGTATTGTTATAATAATAAACCTATTTATATTAATAAAACTAATACCTTTGTCTTTTAATTTAATCTTTTTAGATATCAAGTACATTACCATGAGAATTATTGGTATTAAAAATAACAAATATACTTTTTCAATTTCAAAGTTCACTCCAGTCCCCCCTTTCTAATGATTATATAGCTATAAAAAATTAATTTTTAATATATACTTTAATATCCCTTTTTATACAAAACCCATTCCACAATAATAAAAAGCATAATTAAACTTATTATATAAGGTGTTATATTTAACATTCCTTTAATGCTACCCTTGTTATTTGATCTAGCTTCTAAATCTTCTATAGTATCTTCCATTATATTTCCTTCCTCAATAGATGGAAAATTAATAGAGAACATTTCATTAAAACTATGATTATTATCTTCTATAGCATAAACTCCAAGCTCTAAATTTTCCTTTAATATACTATCATTCTCTATAGTATGCACTCTTCCACTGGGAGTAGTTAAAATTAATTCATCATATACTGAACTTCCATTTATTTTTATATCCTCTCCACCAATATAATTACTATTAACTATATTTCTATCTATAAGCTCTTCACATATATAATCAATAAGCATAGGAAACTCTGCTTTAAGTGGCAAATCAGTATCATGAAAATCAAAATTTACTACAGCAATTTTCTGATTATTATGTTTCCCGAGAAATAATACAGATTTATCTCCTATATTTATTAAAGACTTTGCCCATGACGGCATTTCAGTCTTCTTTATTTTAGATGCTATAAAAGTCATATTCTGAAGGTATTTAGGTATATCTTCACTAACTACCACAGCTTCTCCACCAGCTTGTTCACCTAATACACTAAATAAATTATTTTCTGTTGGATTAACTATTAAAATATTACCATCCTGAGGCATATATTCACCTAACATGCCATCAAAAATATATAAATTATATCTATCCTTTTCAGATATATTACTTATATCATTAGTTTTTATTACATCTGCCTTACTAACTACAGACAATGCTTTCTCCAAAAAAACATTTTTATTACTTACAAACAATACTTTTTTATCATCATTATTCTTCATTACATGATAAAATGTATTATCTTCTAATATGGCATCCTTTCCTGATATTTCACCTTTTAAGTAATCTATATCAGTATCTTTTATATTAAAATTAAGTGTAATCTCTTCTCCTTTTTTTAATTTTATGGAGGTAGCTTCTAGTAATTCCTTTTCCCCATAAAGATAAAAATCTCCACTATAATCATCATTTCCTCTATTTGTTATGGTTGATATTATTGATACCTTTCCATCTTCTATTTTATGAGCAATATTATCTATAGATATATTAGATTTGTTTTTATCTAAATAAACTATTCTTCCATTTATATCTCCTATGTCTAATTCTTCATCAGTTATAAATAACACCTCATAATTTTTTAGCTCTTTAGTCATTGATTCAACTAATTTTATAGAACCATTTAAATCCCCTGGACTAAGACTTTTAGTTATGCTGTCAATTTTATCTTTAACTAAGTCCTTATTTTTTGATGCTGTAACTAATACCTCCACATCCTTATTTGCTGTAATAACAGATATCTTTGTACTATTTGCAGCAGATTCTATATATTCTTTAGCTATAGCTTTTCCTCTATCGATACAGTTTTCCTCCTTATTTATACCTAACATACTAGCTGAGTTGTCTATTACTATTATTAAATCAGTATATTCCTTACCAAAAAATCTTATAAATGGATTCATAAGAGCTAATATAATTAATAATGCAATCAATATTTGGAGGAATAACATAATATTTTTCTTTAATTTTTCAAAAGGACTATTAACTTCTAGTGTTTTATATATTTCTTGCCAAAATATTAATGATGATACTGAGAGATCCTCAGATTTTTCCTTTAAAATATATAATAAAATTAAAAAGGGTATGGTTACTAAAAAAAATAATGGCCATATATTCAAAAAGCTCATAAATTTCCTCCTTACCCTAAAAATTTATGATTAAATAAATCTGTTAAAATTATTTTTTCTATATCCTCTTCCGAATTTACCTTTATAAAAGCTCCACCATACTTTTTAACTATGTTTTTTAACATATCCTCATGTTCTTTTATCCTAGATTTATATAATTTTAATATCTTTGGTGTTATTGATACTTTAGCTTCCTCCTTAGTTTCCATATCTATAATATTCTTAGTTCCCATAATCTCAGGATTTCTTTCTTCTTCGCATAATATTTGTATAAATACAACCTGTTGTTTTTTATAAGTAAGATACTTCACTATTTCTTCTATTTCTTCTTCTCCATTAGAAATTAAAAAATCCGATATTAGAATAGACATACCTATATTAGTAAATCTATTTTTTAATATAGTTGATTTCAGGTTTGTTTTACCACTAAACTCTAAGCTTTCTAAGCCATCTATAATCTTAATAAAAGATTCTTTTCCCCTTGACTTGTTAAATAGTTCAGTTCCCCCTTCTTTTAACACACCAATTCTTACCCTATCAAGATTATTAATAGCAATATAGCTTAAGGATGCTGCTATTTTTAAGGCCATATTCCCTTTATTAAATTGTCCAAAATCCATAGATTTGCTACAATCTATAAATATACTAAAGTTACCTTCTCTTTCTTCCATGAAAAGTTTTACAAATAATTTTTCAAATCTTCCATAAGCATTCCAATCTACCCTCCTAAAATCGTCCCCATGAACATACTCTCTAAAATCTGAGAACTCTACTGAAGTTCCTCTAGCTTTAGATTTCCGCCCTCCTTGAGTTCCTTTGGATAACTTAAGATTTAATTTTATACTAATATTATTTAGTTTTTTAAAAAATTCTTTATCAAATTTCCTGTTCATTTTATATAACCTTCAAACTTTTAATAACTTCTTTAATAACCATATCAGTAGTTATACCTTCTGATACAGCTTCAAAATTAAGGAATATTCTATGTCTCAACACTGCATATGCAATATCATTTATATCTTCAAAGGCCACATTAAGTCTACCCTTTAAAATAGCTTCTACCTTAGAACCATTAAAAAGACCTTGAGCTCCCCTTGGACTTGCTCCTACTTCTACATACTTTTTTACAAAATCATTAGAATATTCACTTTCAGGATGAGTTGCTAATATGAGTTTTAGCGCGTATTCTTTAACTGCCTCTGCCATAGGTACTTCTCTTACAATAGACCTCATAGCCAATATATCTTCACCTGTGAGTATATCTTTCAAATCTACATTGTTATTAGTAACAGTAATATCCATAATGTCCTTTAACTCATTTAAGGATGGAAAATCGACTTTTAACTTAAATAAAAATCTATCCATCTGAGCTTCTGGAAGAGGATAAGTTCCCTCCATCTCTATTGGATTTTGTGTAGCTAAAACCATAAATGGATTAGGTAAATTATATGTGGTTCTTCCTACGGTAACAGTTTTTTCTTGCATGGCTTCTAAAAGAGCTGATTGAGTCTTAGGAGTAGCTCTATTGATTTCATCTGCTAAAACTAAATTGGCAAATATAGGGCCTTGTTCAAATTTAAATTTAGTTTCTTCTTTATCTTTAACAATAAGGTTTGTTCCAACTGCATCAGCAGGCATAAGATCCGGTGTAAATTGAATTCTAGAAAAACTTAGCTTTAAGACCTTAGAAATAGTTTTAACTAGTTGGGTTTTTCCAAGTCCTGGTACCCCTTCTAGAAGTATATTTCCTCCACATAAAATTCCTATTAAAACCTTTCTTATTACATCCTTTTGACCTATGATACCCTTAGATATTTCAATTTCACACTTATTTATTTTCTCTACAGTATCTTCTATTAATTGTTTATTTATCTCCATTTTCCACCTCATTCTTATTTTAATTCTTCAAAGTATTTTTTTATTAAATCTTGCAGCGACTTTGGTATTGATTTATTTTTAAGTCCTACTATCTCACTATTAGAATATTCATGAATAATTTTTTCATAGTCTATAGAATCTCCAGCTATGTTTACTCCATTCTCTGTAGTGATACTTTGAGAATTTCCGCCTTCTGATATATTTCCTTTTAAATTTTCATCAGCACCTGTACCTCTATTAGGAAGAAATACTTTTTCACCACTGTTAAGCTTTCCTTCTCCATTTTCTTTATTTCCAGTATCCCATCCACTTCCATTTCCTGAACCACTACCATTTCCCATTCTATTACCTATACCATTGCCGTTACCATTCCCTTGGCCATTCGTTCCATTTCCACTTTGATTATTTTGTGCTCCAGTACCATTTTTATTATCTCCATTATCAGCATTGATGGAATCCTTATTTAAACTTATCAAAGCATTTTGTAACTTACTAAGATCTATATTCCCACTACTAATGGATGCTGCTGCAGAGGATAATGCACCTTTTAAATTTTCATCTGCTATATTAGCAGATATATTCTCAAGATTATTTGAAATTTCTTCTTTATCTTCATCTTTCAAATTCTTTAAATCTTCCCCTAATTTATCTAAAGCTTCTTTAATTTTATCTCCATCCTGAGAATTTATAGCTTCACTAAGCTCTTTCATTTTGTCAATTTTAGATAACTCCTTAGCTATTTTATTTAAAATAGCTAATTTTTCACTTGTTTGTTCTTTGTTTAAATTTAATTTTTTCAAAATATTCTGTATTTTTTTTTTACTATCCACACTATCTAAGTTTTTCTCTATATTATCTAGTTTTTTCTCCAGCTTATTTAAAGCTTTTTCTGTATCTAATTTACTTTTACTCTTCTTTATTTCATCTATAGACTTATCTAATTCCTTTACTATATCTAACTTATCATCCTCTAATAACTCCTCACTACCCTTAGTGTCTTTTTTCTCATCCTTTATTTTTTCTATTACTTCTTTATTAAACTTCTTCATCTTTCTAATCTCTCTAGCTTGGTTTTTAGCAGTAGTCGGAATACATAAAATTATAATCAAAACTGTTAAAATAGCTATTAAACTATATAAATTCTTTCTTTTTATGTGAAAAGGAGTAATTTTTGAAATCTTAATTTCTCTTATTACCTCTATGGTATCTTCCTTCTGTGCATTTGATATGTTGTCATCCTTATTTATTAATTCTAATGAAGTAATTAATCTCTCATTAAGCCCCTTAGAATCTAGCTTAAGAGCTACCTTTTTATTATCTGGTCTAAGCTTATACAAATATACAAATATATAAATACTAATAGATATAGCGAATATAATAAAGCATATTTCAAATAAATTGTATATGGGTATAAATAACCCTAATATACTTGCCATAGAGGAAATACTTAATGCCACTATTAGTGACACTAGTAAATTCTCTATAAATACATTTAGCCTTATTCTTTTTCCACCTTTCTTTATAAACTTTGAAATTTGTTTATCTATATTGTTCATCTTCTCACCTTAATAATTGATTTTCTTACTGGATTTAATCTCCATGCTGAAAGTAATATTAGCAATAATGTTACTATTCCTTGATTTATTAAAGATATAACAAATATTTTATTTAAATTCATATAGTTTATTAAATCAGGAGCAAAGTATAAAATTCCATTTTGTTTAATTAGAATATATATAAACTCAATAGTTGGATTAATATACAACCAAAATGGTAGATTTATTGTAAATGTTGATATTGTATTATTAGATAATGCATCATAATAATCTCTACTAATCACAACAAAACCTATTATAATAGTTCCAATTACAATAAATAAAACCGTTAATATACTTGCCACCGTTGAAGATTTTGAACTCTTAAATACAGTAGACATAAATATCCCTATAGATCCCACATATATAGTTGTGCTTATAAAAAATAGTGTTAATATAATTAATTCTTTAAAACTAGTACCTCCAACTAAGAAGTTTATAGCATATATTGGCATAGTGCTAATAATTAATAAAGCAACTTTTGTTACAGTTGACATTAATTTTCCTAAAACTATTTTCATAGGTGACAGATTAGTTGAAAGTAAAATATCTAATGTCTGCCTTTCTCTTTCTCCTGTGATTGATGTAGCTGTAAGTACTGGTACTATAAACATCAATAATACCGCTTGCCCACAAGCTAAAGCAAAACTTAGTATTGTAAATTTACTTAAATCTATTCCCATACCATATTTATCACTATTTATAATAAAATAAGCCCACATAGCTACTATTGAAAGTATCCCTACATATAACATAACCATTAAATTAAATCTGAAGGTTCTAACTCCTACCTTGCTTTCATTCTTCAATATAGGATTAATTTTCATAATTCTTTCCCCCTACTTCGATTCCTTTTCAGTAATCTTTATGAATACATCCTCTAAATTTTCACTTACTTGAGTAAAAGAAACAATAGGTATATCCTTTAATACCAAAGCCTTAATAGTATTAGATATTTCTATTTCTCCTCCATTGAAAAAAACTGTAAGTTCTTTTGAATTTTCCTTTATATTTGTTATATATGGAAGTTCACTAAGTATAACCTTTGATTCCTTAACTTTATCTCTTACTATTATTTTTAATGGATTATTACTACTCATTCTGCTTAGTAAGTTATTTATACCACCGGAGTATATCAAATTACCTTCTTCTATAATTCCAACTGATGTACAAATTTCATTCATTTCAGAGAGTATGTGAGAACTTATGATAACTGTCTTATCCATGTCTTTGAGATTTTTCAAAATACCCTTCATCTCAAATCTAGATCTAGGATCCATTCCTGAAGCTGGTTCGTCAAGAATTAACAGCTCTGGATTATGAACTAAACTTCTTGCAAGGCAAAGTCTTTGTTTCATCCCTCTAGATAATCCGTCTACATAGGCATGTTTTTTTTCTTCTAAGTTAACTAATTCTAGTAAATCCATTATCAAATCTTTTGATTCTTTTCCTACAATCCCATAAATAGATGCATAAAACTCCATATACTCTATAACTTTTAGGTTCTCATAAGATCCAAAGAAATCAGGCATATATCCGATTTTTTCTTTTAACTTTTTATTATCCTTTAAAGCATCTATCCCATCTACATATATTTCTCCACCGTCAGCCGGTAATAGTCCAGCAATGATTTTCATAGTTGTACTTTTCCCTGCTCCATTAGGACCAATAAATCCAAATATATCCCCTTTTTTTAGATGCATATCTAATCCATTAACCGCTTTATATTTACCATAAAACTTTTCAAGATTTATTATAGTTAACATCTACTTCACCTTACCCTTCACAGAAATATCCGGAATTCTAGTCCACTCTTCATTATTACCATGAATTTTAATTTTAATATTTCCATCTAAGATGTAGTCTTCTATGTTAGTTAAGCTTAACTCATCATCAAAATTTAATACTTCATAATCTTTAATCTTGTAATTGTAAATTTTATACTCACCCTTCATTTTGGAACTACCTTGAGAGTAATTCTTTTGAAAATTAATACTTTCTATAACTACATCTTCTTCTTGTAATTGATAACTAAGTATTAATTCCAAGTTTCCACTTATTGTTCTTTCATTAGGGTCATAATGTCCATCTACATTACTTTGTTCCATTATATATGGTACAAAATAACCATATGGATATTCTATAGTGCCATCTTCTGACTTATAACTTATATTTATATCATTTATGAATATAGTATCATTTTTATTCAAAGGGGCTTTACCATTTACTTTTAAATCATATTCTACTTCCTTTTCTGTAACCGCAATTAGTTTAGAAGTATTTTTATTATTATCATGCATAGAGTTATTATATAAATAATCCAATAACTCACAAGTTCTTAACTCATACTTTTTATTATCTTTATTTTTATTACCATTATTATAATTATCATCTCTAATTTTATTAGTTATTTCCCACATATTTAATGCTGAAGTAAATTTATCACTATCCTCTACAGATATCTTTTCACCATTAGCTAAACTTCCCAAATCCCATATTTTATATGGAGTAATAACCACTAACTTTTTAATATCACACCCTAAATTATTGGTAATATATCCCGTTAGCTTACCACTATAAAATTTCAATTCCTGCTCCAATGGTTCAAAGGTAGTATTAAAATTACTAACCTGAAAAACTTCCGGACTAAATGAAGACACTTCACCAAAATTATAGTATGTCTTATCCCCTTCTTTTATCATATTTAATCTCATAGTTGCATTTTCATTGCTATTATAATTATTATTATATCTATAATAGTCATTGGTATTTTCTATGAGATTTAGATTTATATCTTCTGGTTCTTCTATTACTACTTTTCTACTTTTGGCTGTTAATACCCCTAGATAACTCTCGATCTTTGTCTGTCCATCTAAATCTACTGATACAATATTTACTTTATTCGCTATAATGTCTTGTACCCTTGAATTACTGCCTATAAAATATATAAGAACTGTAAACCCAATAGATATTATCGGTATTAATAACCATACATAATCTCTTTTATTTAGCCTCTTCAATACAATATAGATTAGTACGCCTATAATTAATATATATATTATAAAAAGTATTATCATAAGCTGAAAAGATGGCAGACCTATATCCTTAACTGTACTTAATAATGAATTTAAATTCCAAAATCCTTCTCGACCATTGTCAATTTTATTATTAAAATCTGATGTTATTTCTCCCCATACTAAATTATTTTCACTTGATTTTGAAATCTTTTCTGTAGCTAAATCCCAGGGAAATACAATAACCTGTCCATTTTTCTTAATAATCTTGCTTATAAAATTATTATCCTCAAACAAGCTCATAGAATCTTCGATATTCATTTTCACTGCTAATACATTTACATTACCTTCTCCAATACTCATGTCCCGTGATATGGCTTCAGAAAAAGTACCATTTATAATTTTATTATTAATACCACCTATAACCTTTTTATAATTCTCTCCCGTACCAACTACTAAAATTCCTCCATTAGATACCCATTGATTTAAATTAGTTATATTATCCTCTGTTAATTTTAACGTATCATAATTATTTATAATTATCATATCAATAACATCTAAAAACTTAGAATTTTTCTCTATAACTTCTTCTGATATACTAACTGGAATTAACTTTTTATTCCTCATATCAGGATTATTATTCATATTGACATTAATATTAGATATATAATTTAAACCATTAAAATCATCAGTCAATACACCTACTAATATATCTCCATCATTTAATCTTCCTTTATTAACATTGATTGTTTCTTCATGTATAACTTCATTATTATCTGTAATTAACCTTACTTTAAACTTATTCACAATATTTATGTTGTACCACAAGCTCTTAGTTGTATTTTCAGCAATATTTATATTTTCAGTATTTAAATCATATTTATTTGTATCTGGAACCAATGTTTCAATTTGTATCTTCCCCTGAAACTCCACCCCATTGTTTGTAATCACTAAATTGATAGGAGTTTTACTATTAATTTTATATCTTCCATCTACCCCATAAGAAGCCTTTAAATTTATGTTATATTTATTATCTATTGCACTTGCTATATTGAAATTTAAAATATTATATATAAAAATTATACTTAATATAGTCAGTATGAACCTGGATTTTATTAATTTGTTTTTTAAAATCATTAATTTACCCCCTAATTAATCTAAAAACATCTATTATTTATGTCTAATCTATAAATATATTTAGTTTAAATTGAATATATTTATTTTTTTTATTTTTATTTACTACATGTTTAATTTTAGCATAGTTTAATTAGTAAATTTATTACAAATACATTACAATTTATTTATATATTGCTTACAATTTATTTACGAAATAATTTTGTAAAAATCTATATAAAATATATATTTATAAAAAAATGTAGATAAGTTTTATTTGTATAACCTATCTACATTTATATTTATATTTATTCTTTTTGTAATTCTTCTTCAGATTTTTTCTCTTCATTTTCATTGTTTTCTAATTTATCAATTTCATTCTTAATTTTATCCTTCATCCTATTAGCATTTTTATTTATATTTCCTATCTCATTGGATATCTTAGATTCTATATTCAATATACCTTTACTTAAGCTAGTTAATTTTTTATTATTATACGAATTAGAATTTTCATTGGGCTTAATATATCCTGATTCAACTTTTAATCTATTTTTTATCTCTTTTAGTCTACTTATATATTCAGTAGAATGACTTATCTCTATTAGTTCATTTAAACTAGCAGATATTATAACTCCATCCTTTACTTCATCCTCAGTTACTTTATTCTTTTCTGCTTCTACTTTTTTTGCTTCAAGTTCCTCTTTTTTCTTGTCTATTTCTTTTTGCTTCTCATTCATTAATAATTGTTGTATTTGAGCCTCTACTTCCTGGATTTTACTATTTATTTCTTCCATCTTATACTTTTTTTCTTCTGGACTCATCTGCTTTTCTCTTAAAGCTTCCTTTTGGTGCAATAATTCTTGCTTTATCTTTTCAAAATTATTAAGTAGCTCATTTTGATTATTTTTATTATTGAATTTTAAACTTTTACCTTCTTTGTTTTCTTCATCCACTTTAATATTTTTAAACAATGAACTTGTTTTGTTAATATTATTATTTTGTGATATGTTTATTCCCATTGCATTTATTTTCATTTTCTTTATCTCCTTATTTATTTATAATGGTATTTAAAATTTCTTCTTCTTTATCTATATACTCTCTAATCTCTGGATTATTTAATAACTTTTCTCTTACAACTTCAGTTATTATTCTATTTTCATTCATTAAATCAATTAGACTTTCGGCCACTATAATATCTCCTTCTGGCTCATTATCTTTGTCTACTTTTTTTATATTATCTTTAGTTGGCTGCTTTTTAAATTTATTTAATTGTTCCTTAAAGTTTTTATTCTTGTTATTATTTAAATCATCATTAATTCTATTTGATTTATTAAGCTTTTTAACTTTCCTATTTTCATAAATTGTAAGTTTTTCAGTATCAAGATATGTTCTGTCTACCATAATACTCTCACTCCTATCAAACTCCATTACTTAATTATCGTATTCTTATATTTTATATTAATAGAATAATTATCCAAAATCCTAAAATAAATAAAATTTAATTGATTTATACTATAGCTTATATTAGTTATAAAAAACCAATAAAAAAAGAACCTAGATTATAAAATCTAGATTCTTGGTGGCTCGAGCAGGAATCGAACCAGCGACACGAGGATTTTCAGTCCTCTGCTCTACCGACTGAGCTATCGAGCCACGTTAAAAACCTGGCAAC
>NZ_DBFV01000004.1:0-934872 GCF_002295255.1 Clostridium sp. UBA871
GGCCCAACAGGCCCACAAGGACCAATAGGCCCAACAGGCCAGCAAGGAGCAATGGGAGCAACAGGTGCAACAGGTGCGCAAGGTCCAACAGGTCCACAAGGGCCACAAGGAGCAACAGGAGCGACAGGAGCAACAGGAGCAACAGGAGCAACAGGAGCAACAGGCCCAACAGGCCCACAAGGGCCACAAGGAGCAACAGGAGCAGCGGGGGCAACTGGTTCTACAGGCCCACAAGGACTAACAGGAGCAACAGGAGCTCAAGGTCCAACAGGTCCACAAGGACCGATTGGAGCAACGGGAGCAACAGGAGCAACAGGAGCTCAAGGCCCAACAGGCCCAATAGGACCAATAGGGTTAACTGGAATTCAAGGTCCAACAGGACCGCAAGGAGCAACAGGAGCAACAGGAGCTCAAGGCCCAACAGGCCCACAAGGACCGATTGGAGCAACAGGAGCGACAGGGCCACAAGGAGCAACAGGAGCTCAAGGTCCAACAGGCCCACAAGGACCGATTGGAGCAACAGGAGCGACAGGGCCACAAGGAGCAACGGGAGCACAAGGGCCAACAGGACCACAAGGACCAACAGGCCCTACTGGTGGAAATTCACAATTAAGAGGACTTCAAGTTTCTAGAAATCTTCAACAAGAAGTTCTAGCAAATGCTCCAATCATATTTGATGCTATTAATGCAAATTATGATGGAGATTTAGTTTGGAATACAAACACAACTATTACTATTAACAGAGCAGGAATTTACTACATTAGTTGGTGGGTTTCTTATGAGAGAACAACAGCAAGTTATGTTTCTTTTGCAGTCTTGCAAAATGGGTCCATACAGGGGCCAGCAAGTAATCCTAGTAATGTAAGAGATCAAATTTCTGGATTTGTAATAATAAATGGAGCTGTTGGAGATACAATTAACTTAACCAATATAAGTACGAGTTCAGTATTGCTGGCTACAGACGCAAATGTTCGTGCATCTTTATCAATAGTTAGCGTACACCTATAAAATTTACTCAGCTGGGGTTATAATAACCCCAGCTAAATTTAAAGATAGTAATAGAAATACTTAAAGATTATAAAAATAAATGTATAAATTGTAAAGATTTTAGAGCATAGTGAGGTGTTTTATGATGAATTCATATAAAATTTGTGTATATGCAATATGTAAAAATGAAGAACAGTTCGTAGAAAGATGGGTAGACTCAATGTCTGAAGCTGATAGTATAATAGTTTTAGATACTGGTTCAACAGATAATACAGTAAACAAGCTGAAAGAATTAGGAGTAAATGTATATAAAGAAATTTTTAATCCATGGAGGTTTGATGTAGCAAGAAATAAATCGTTAGAACTAGTGCCAGAAGACACTGATATTTGTGTATGCACAGATTTAGATGAGGTATTTGAAAAGGGTTGGAGAGAAAAGGTTGAGAATGCATGGAAAGAGAATACTCAACAGTTACGATATAGATATACTTGGAATTTTGATGAAGATGGAAATGAAGGATATGTATTTTTATACGAAAAAATTCATGCACGTAATGGCTTTAAATGGGTTCATCCTGTTCATGAAGTTTTGAATTATTATGGTGATCAACAATATATTGTTAGTACTGAACCCAAAATACAACTAAATCACTATCCCGAAAAATCAAAATCTAGGGCACAATATTTAGGTCTTCTTGAATTGTCGGTACAAGAAGATCCAACTGATGATAGAAACTTACACTATTTAGGTAGAGAATATATGTACATGGAGATGTGGGATAAATGTATTAGTACATTATTAAAGCACCTAGAATTACCAACAGCATTATGGAAAGCTGAACGTTCTGCTTCTATGAGATATATAGCAAAATCTTATATGGAGAAAGGAGATATTAGTAAAGCTAAGGAATGGTTTGCCAAATCCATTTTAGAGGAACCTAATTTGAGAGAACCCTATGTAGATATGGCAAATTTATTATATAGATTACAAGAATGGTCAGGGGTGCTTTATATGATAGAATGTGCACTTAAAATAGAAGATAGACCGTTATCTTATATTAATGAACCAGGACCATGGGGTTCAGAACCATATGATCTTGCTTCCATTGCTTGTTTTAATTTACAACTTTACAAGAAGTCATATTATTATATAACAAAAGCAGTTGAAATATCACCTAGTAATAAGCGTTTAAAGAATAACCTTGATTTAATAAAAAAATTTATCTAATAATAATTATTAGAGATAGATGAAGTTATATACAATATGATTAATAATAAAAATAGAAACCTTTATTTTTGATGTTAACCATTTGAAAAATGTGGAATTAAACTTGGGTTAATATAAATGTAAAAAATATAATTTAAAGATAGGTACTGAGGGAAATAAATCCCCTAGTACCTTATTATTTTATATCATGTTAAATTTCAAGTTACACTAAATCTATATTTCTTCTAGAAATTTTAAATCCTATTTTTTCTTCAATTTTTTCAAGTAAATAGGTATCTTTTGGGTCCATAAAACAGCAAGTATAACCACTTTCACCAGCTCTAGCTGTTCTACCAATTCTATGAATATAGCTTTCTGGAGATTCTGGAATGTCATAGTTATATATGTGAGTAATACCAGAAATGTCAATACCTCTTGCAGCTACATCCGTTGCAATTAGATATTGAATATCCGCATTTCTAAAGGACTTCATGATTCTTTCTCTTTTATTTTGAGGAACATCGCTATGAATTTTCTCGCAATTAAATTTTCTTTTACCCATAGCCATTTCAAGAGCATCGGCTCTTCTTTTAGTTCTGCAGAAGATTATTGCCATAAATGGGTTATCTTCTTCAAGAGCTTTGAAGAGAGAATCTTGCTTTAAGCGATCTGTAGTTTCAACGATTTCTTGATTTATAGTAGAAAGAGTTATGCTTTCTTTTTTTACAGACACCACAATAGGATCTTTCATATATTTATAAGCAAGTTTTTTAACAGAAGAATCCATAGTAGCAGAAAAACATAATGTTTGATGGTTTTTAGGGGTATGCTTAATTATATTTTCTACTTCATTTTTAAAACCCATAAGTAGCATTTGATCTGCCTCATCAAGAACAAAGGTTTTAAGCTTAGATAAATTGATTGATTTTCTCTCAAGATGGTCAAGAAGTCTTCCAGGGGTAGCTATTATTAAGTGAATGCTTCCCTTAAGCTTATTTAATTGGGAACCTATATCTTTTCCACCATAAGCAGCTAAAATATTTATGTTTACGCTCTCAGCTAATTTAGAGGCCTCGTTAGTAATTTGAATGGCTAACTCACGGGTTGGAGTCAGTATTAACACTTGTGTAGCATCAAGGTTCGGATTAATATTTTCAAAAATGGGCAATAGAAATGCTAAAGTTTTACCTGTGCCAGTTTGAGCTTCAGCTATAAGGTCTTTTCCATCTTTAATATATGGAATACTTTCTCTTTGAATATCAGTTGGATCTTTTATCCCAGACTTATTTAATATATCTATTATATTTGTACTAATTCCTAATTCTTTAAAATTCATTTACTCATACCTTTCATCCTTTATTCAACGCCTAATAGTAACACATATTAAAGTATTTATCAATTTAATAGATTCCATACAAATGAGATGAATAATCCTTATAATGTGGAGCATAATGAATGGTGAAAAAGAAAGGTAGTAGAAAAGGCCATTGCAAGGTAATAACACGAAATATATTACTGTTGAAAGTAAGGTGAAGATATTGAGTAAAACTACTAGAAGAGGATATGTCCCAAGGGATGAAAAGGAATTTGGAGATGAATACAGATGTAAATTACAAAAGGCAGGAGAAGAGCTTT
The DNA here is from genome assembly GCF_002295255.1 of Clostridium sp. UBA871. Taxonomy (NCBI): domain Bacteria; kingdom Bacillati; phylum Bacillota; class Clostridia; order Eubacteriales; family Clostridiaceae; genus Clostridium; species Clostridium sp. UBA871. The sequence continues at coordinate 3,830 of NZ_DBFV01000004.1, forward strand.
TGTTTCTATTAAATAGGGGATATAACATAAAGGGAGCATCAACTTTTATAGGAAATCACTATCTTTTATCTGAAAGGCAGAGGCTTGCATTAGTCAGGGGAATTTCTAAAAGTGAAGATGTTACAAATAGAAAATCTAAAGAAGTTACTGATTCTTTATCTGGTAAAACAGTTAACATAGATGGTTTTAATACAATAATAACTCTAGAAGTTGCACTTTCTAATTCACTAATTATAAAGTCAATGGATGGTACAATAAGAGATTTAGCAGGACTTCGGGGTACATATTCAGTCATAGATAAAACAGATATAGCAATTAAACTACTAGGTGAAAGATTAGGACAATATAAAGTTAATAAAGCTATATTCTATTTAGATAAACCAGTTTCGAATTCAGGGAGACTGAAGATGAGAATCTTAGACTTGCTAGGAAATTTACAATTTGAAGTGGAGGTTGAGATTATTAACAATGTGGATAGTATATTAGAAACAAAAGAAAATGTAGTATCTAGTGATGCAATTATCATTGGTAAATGTAACAGTTGGATAAATATGAATAATAATATTATTGAGGATAAGAAGTTAGGGGGTAATTGTGTGGATTTTAGTAAATTTTATTTTTTGTAAGGATGTATGAACGCATAAGTAAAAACATTACTGTTTTGTATAAATCAACAGGTAAAAGAAGGGAAGCAATTTTGGAACCAAACGTAGTAAAAAGACGCATAAAAAAGCTGTTGAGGGAGTGAGTAAAATTCTACCTACTAGATAGTAGCAAAATAAATACTTCTGCCATAGTTATTTGGCAGAGGTATTTATTATTTTATTATAATACAGTACTGAAAAAAAGTTCCATGTACACCTTCTGGAAAGAGATATCTATTCATTAACTTTTGGATTAATGTTATTCAAATAAAAACTTTTCAAGTTCCTCAACCTTATTAAAATAATAATCACAGTTTTTTTTCATAAATTCTATAATTAAGCTATTTGTGTGTGACCATCCAGCACTAGCAAAATCTACATTACAACTCTTTGCCATATCAAAGCCTGGCTTTAAATCATCAATCATTATAAGTTCATTAGGTTTAAGATCATATTTACGCATAATTTCCTGAAGAGGATATGGATTAGGCTTACGCTCTTCTTCACAGCGTTCCCATCCGAAAATCATGTCTGGAGCAAGACTACAATTCTCTAAATAATCACGATTTATGTTTTCACTGTAGGAATGAGAGACAACACAAACTAGTCCATCTTCTTCTTTTTGCCTTTGAATAATTCTTTCGAATCCAGTATAGAAAGCAGGTACATTGTTTTTTACGTACTCATTCCATGTAGTAAGTTGATATTCCATTTCCTCCTCTGTAAACTTCAAAATATCAAAGCATAAAGAATTAAATCCAGGATCAAAACAATACATCATAAATTCATCTAGAGTTATTTCTGTATTTGGACGAAGTTTAAATAAGGTATTTTTAAATACTGGAAAATGTATTTCAGGTGTACTTCTAACAACGGTATCGTCATGGTCAAGGACTAAACATTTATATTTCAACATAGCTGACTCCTTTTATATTTTTATATTTTGGAATTTAATTTTTAACTTGTTAATATTATAAATACAAATGTATATTAACTAATATATATTATACATGAATATGAAAATATTTTGGAGATATTTTCATATAGATTGCAGAGATAGGTTTGGAATTAAATAAGTTGACATATCAATGAGTCATTTATATAATTATCATTGAGTAGTTTAAAACTCAATTTTAAGAAAGGCAAGGTATTTGCAGACATGAGAATATAATTCACTTTTATTTATGAGAAATCAAAATTAGAATGAGGCCTCAAGAAAGGCTTTGTTGTTATGCATTTTATTTGATTTTGTGAGTGGATAGTATTTTTGTAACTGTTGATGGTTTGTCAATATAGTGTGTTATTAACCTTAATTAAGACTTTGAATCCTAATATATACTGATTTTTTTGTATATATTTTAAGGTTTTATTTAGTGCAGATTAAAGGTTATGATATAGTTGCGATGCTATCCTCTCCAGGTTATAAGGAGGGGATTTTTTGTTATTAGTTGAATGTAGTAATATTAAAAAAAGTTTTGGTGATAGATCCATCTTGGATATAGAAAATTTAAAGGCTTGTTCCCAGGATAGAATAGGTGTTGTAGGTGTAAATGGAGTAGGTAAAACTACATTAATTAATATATTGTGCCAAAGATTGCATCCAGATGAAGGCCATGTTAAGTTATATGGAACATACTCATATATATCACAGTTAGAAGAACCAGAAAGTATATCAATAACTAGTGAAATGGCTTCTAGATTTAATGTAGAAAGTATTTGGAATGAGAACATGAGTGGAGGAGAAAAGACTAGATTTAAACTTGCTTATGCACTAAGTCAGAATAGCCAGTTGATATTTGCAGATGAGCCTACTAGCAATATGGATATAGAGGGCATTGAGCTTATGGAAAAAAGTTTTGAAAAATATAAAGGAGCTCTAATTCTTATATCCCATGATAGAAACTTCTTAGATAGGTTATGTAATAAGATTTTAGAAATAGAGGATGGAAGAATAAAAATATATTATGGTAATTACAGTGACTATGCTGCTTTGAAAGCTAAGGAGAGAGACCGAGCTGAATTTGAATATGAGGAGTATAAAAAAGAAAAGAAGCGACTTCAAAGTGTAATTATCCATGCAGAACAAAGGGTGAAAGGTATAAAAACTACTCCTAAACGAATGGGAAATTCTGAGGCTAGGCTTCACAAGATGGGAGGTCAAAAGGCCAGGGCAAACATTGAAAGAGCGGTGAAAAATATTGAAAAGAGAATAGATCACCTTGAAGTTAAAGAGAAACCCAAAGAACAAGTGGACATAAAGCTAGACATTGAGGATTCAAATAAGCTCCATAGTAAAATAGTTATAGAGGGTAAAAATATAACTAAGGCATTTGACAAGAAGATGATACTAGATAATGCTGAATTTAGCATATATAACACCTCAAAGGTAGCACTCATTGGTCCTAATGGATGTGGAAAAAGTACTTTAATAAAGATGATAATGGACAATGATAAATCTATTAGAATTGCTAAAGGAGCAAATATAGGATACTTTAGTCAAGCTATTGACATTTTAAAAGAAAATTATACTATTATAGAAAATGTAATGGAAAGTAGCATATATGATGAAACTTTCGCTAGGATACTACTAGCAAGATTATTATTTAAAAGAGAAGATATTTATAAAAAAGTAAGTGTATTAAGTGGAGGAGAACGAGTTAAAGTATCCTTTGCAAAAATGCTATTACAAAATATAAATCTTCTTATATTAGATGAGCCCACTAATTATATGGATATAAACTCTCTTGAGGTTGTAGAAAATGTACTTAAAGATTATTATAGCACTTTATTGTTTGTATCCCACGATAGAAGATTTGTAGAATCTATTGCAGACAATATAATGACTATAGAAAATCATAAAATTAAGATGTTTAAAGGTAATTATAATGAGTATTTAGAAAGCAAAAATAAAAATAAATATAATGATAAAGAAAAAATTGAAAATGAAATTTTCATATTGCAAAATCGTCTTTCAGAAGTTGTTGGAAGGTTATCCATGCCATCGGTAAATACCGTTATAAAATTTGAGATGAATTGAGTTATTTTAATTCAATTTGGGTGGAACCATGGATGTTATGCATTCGTCCCAAGGTGGGACGGATGCTTTTTGTCGTATAAAAGTAATTCAATAATTTTTGTTAAGGAGGGGATAAGTATGATAAGTATAAAACTTAAAGATGGTTCAATAAAAGAAATTTGTGATGATTCTAATGTTTATGATCTTGCAAGTTCAATCAGCAAAAATTTAGCTAAATCAGCAATAGTAGGTGAAGTAAATGGAACCTTGGTTGATTTAAGTTGCAAATTAAAAGATAATGACCAGGTAAATATTTTAACCTATGATGATGAAAATGCTGTTGAGGTAATTAGACATTCAACTGCACATATTATGGCTCAAGCAGTAAAAAGAATTTATAGTAATTCGAAACTTGCTATAGGACCTTCCATAAAAAATGGTTATTATTATGATTTTGATATTGAAAGTCCCCTATCTGCTGAAGATATAGATAAGATTGAAATAGAAATGAATAACATAATTAAAGAAAATTTAAAATTTCAGAGAATAGATGTTTCTAGAGAAGACGCAATTAAGCTAATGGAGGAAAAAGGGGAAACTTATAAAGTTGAACTTATAAGAGACTTACCAGAAGGAGAGAAAATTTCCCTATATAAGCAGGGAGAGTTTATTGATCTTTGTAGAGGACCTCATATACCATCTACAAAGTATGTAAAAGCTTTTAAACTAACAAGTGTAGCTGGGGCATATTGGAGAGGCAATGAAAAAAATAAGATGCTACAGAGAATATATGGTGTTGCCTTTGCAAATAATACATTACTTGAAACTCATTTGCATAATGTAGAGGAGGCTAAAAAAAGGGATCACAGAAAATTAGGCAAAGAACTAAAATTATTTAACTTTGTTGATGAAGGCGTAGGATTTCCATTTTTCTTACCTAAAGGAGTAGTTCTTAAAAACACTTTAATTGATTTTTGGAGGACTTTGCATGCACAAGCAGGTTATGTTGAGATCGAGACTCCAATAATGCTTAATAAAAGATTATGGGAAGTTTCTGGGCACTGGGATCATTATAAAGAGAATATGTATACTTCAATTATTGATGATGAGGAATTTGCATTAAAGCCAATGAATTGTCCAGGAGGAATGTTAGTATATAAATCTGAAGCTCATTCCTATAGAGATTTTCCAATGAGAGTAGGTGAACTTGGTAGAGTTCATAGACATGAACTTTCAGGAGCATTACATGGACTTATGAGAGTAAGAGCTTTTACACAGGATGATGCTCATATATTTATGTTACCAAATCAAATAAAATCAGAAATTAAAGGAGTAATTGAGCTCATTGATAAAGTTTATTCAAAATTTGGATTTAAGTATAATCTCGAGCTTTCTACAAGACCAGATAATTCCATGGGAAGTGATGAAGACTGGGAATTAGCAGAAGACTCCTTAAAAGGGGCTTTAGATGAATTAAGTTTAGACTATAAAATAAATGAAGGTGATGGAGCATTTTATGGTCCTAAGATAGATTTTCATCTTGAGGATAGTATAGGAAGAACATGGCAATGTGGAACAATTCAATTAGATTTTCAATTACCTCAAAGGTTTGAATTAGACTATATTGGAAGTGATAATGAGAAACATAGACCAATAGTTATTCATAGAGTAATATATGGAAGTATAGAAAGATTTGTAGGTATATTAATTGAACACTTTGCAGGAAAGTTTCCAACATGGCTTGCTCCAGTTCAAGTAAAGGTACTGCCTATATCAAATAAATTCAATGAGTATTCAGAGAGTATTAAAAAGAAGCTAAGTGAAAATGGCATAAGAGTTGAAATGGACTATAGAGATGAAAAGATAGGCTATAAAATAAGAGAAGCTAGAAATGAAAGAATACCTTATATTATTGTTGTAGGAGAAAAGGAAGAAAAAGAAAATACAATTTCACTACGTAGTAGAAAAAATGGAGATGAAGGAACTTTTAAATTAGAATCTTTAATAGAAAGAATCAGTAATGAAATAAGGAATAAAGAATTATAAACAGAGTTCTTAGCTTCTATGAAGCTTTAGAAATCGTTATCCAGGGACATAACAGCTCTTTAGTCCCACTTTGAAGAAGATGGGAGTATTAGAGCTGATAGTCATCGGATAAAATAAGGTAAATATATAAAATAACATCCTGAAAATGGATGTTATTTTGTGTTTTTAACAAAAAGGGTATATTACTGTAAGAACTACAAATAAAGATGATATTCTTATTATATTTATTAGAGCAAGAGGAATTGATGAAATTGAATTAAAGATAAAAAAAGCTACCACAACGGCTCGTACATGCAATTTCAATAAACTACTTATTCCAAACTTTGATGATGTGATTGACAACTGATAATAAGACTATACCTGCTGTTATTTATAGAACATAAAATATTGAGGTATGTTTTAAACTTAGGAGATAAGAAAATAAACATATAAATAATATTGTTCGTGTGGATATTATGCTATAAAATGTAAGTATGTATATCATAAATTTCAAATAAGATAATTAAAGCTTATTTATATTAATTACACGTAGATATGCCTCAACTGCTATTATACCTAACTAAATATAAAGTACTTTTTAATAAGTAAGAAAGAAAGAAGAGGAAGTTAGTTTATGGAATTAAAAAAAATATCTAATAGAATTTATTACTTACCTGCAGAAGAAGAAACTGATAGACCAGTTATTGGATATATCAAAGGAGATAAATATTCATTGGCTATCGATGCAGGTAATTCATCTAAACATGTAGAAAAATTTTATTGTGAATTAAATAATGCAGGTTTGAACTTACCAGATTATACAGTGATTACCCATTGGCATTGGGATCATACATTTGGCATGCATTCAGTAGTAGGAAAGACAATTGCTGGACAATTGACAAATAAAAAATTGAAAGAAGTTGCAACATGGCAATGGTCTGATGATGATATGAAAAGTAGACTTGAAACAGGTAAAGATATTGAAATGTGTGACAAATGTATTAAATTAGAGTATTCAAACAGACAAGATATAAAAGTAACTTCTGCAAATATAGAATTTAGCGGAAGTTTAAAAATTGATTTGGGTGGAATTTATTGCGAAATAACTGAAATTGAAGCACCTCATTCAGAAGATTCGGTATTGATTTATGTACCCGAAGAAAAAGTGGTGTTTATTGGTGATGCAGATTGTGAAGATCACTATGATAATAATGGCCAATATGATAAGGATAAGTTAGGGTGTTTTATTAAGCTAATTAAAGAAATTGATTTTAATACTTATGTTCTGGGACATGATAAACCTGGAACAAAGGAAGAAGCAATTTCATATTTAATGGAAGAATTAAAAAAGTTAAGTTGAGACATAAAGAGAGGAATCGTACCATAAGTAGGTGCGATTTTTTTGTTAGTTTAAGTGGTGAGTTGAAATTGAATATATATTAGTATTAAAAGAGAATTTTAGATGATTAAGATAATATATGAATAGGAACTTTGCAAAGGAGTATTAACACATGAGAGAGATAGTAATATGAATGATTGAATTATCAGTGAAGATATAAATTATATAGAAAAGTAGGTTTTACATATATGCGAGCCAACCATAACCATGGTGAAATATCGTCAATAGTCCACGGAGATAAAATGTTCAAAGTTTTGGTAGTAATCATGCTACAAAATTTTTAAATAATCAAAGAGAAAATAACAGATAGTATATAGTAAGATATATCATATTAAAGCATATATGGGAATATATTTCATTAATATGGATTACATGATACAATTTTATTGTAAGTAATATTTTTTATGTTTTAATGTAAAAAAGAAAAATTAAATGGGGGTGTAAAATAGTATGGATATGTATAAAGTTATCGAGATTAAGCAAAATGTTTTCGAAAACAATGATAAACAAGCAGAACTACTTAGAGAAGATTTAAAAAAAGATAAGACTTTTTTGTTAAATTTAATGTCATCACCAGGGTCAGGGAAAACAACAACTGTTTTAAGAACAATTGAAGCTTTAAAAGATGAAATGAGTATTGGGGTCTTAGAAGCTGATATTGACTCAGATGTGGATGCTAATACTGTTTCAAAGACTGGTGCAAAGGTAATACAATTGCATACCGGTGGCATGTGCCATCTGGATGCAGATATGACTAAACAAGGACTAAATGGATTGGGAACAGAAGATATTGATTTTGTAATATTAGAAAATGTAGGAAACTTAGTATGCCCAGCAGAATTTGATACTGGTGCATCAAAAAATGCAATGATACTAAGTATACCAGAGGGAGATGACAAGCCCTTAAAATATCCTTTAATGTTTTCCATTGTTGATGTTTTATTAATTAACAAGATAGATGCAATAGATTATTTTGACTTTGATTTAGAAGCAGTGAAAGAGCGTGTGAAAAAATTGAATCCCAATATTAAGGTCATCCCAATCTCTGCTAGAACTGGTGAGGGAATTGATGACTGGGTTAACTGGATACGTAATGAAGTAAAAGATTGGAATAAAAAATAGGGTATATTGAAAAATTATTGGGGGAATGGGTATGGTAAAAGTAAAAGTATTAGAACTTGCCAATCATATAAGTAAGATAAAACCTGGTTCGAAAAATGAAATAAAGCCTAAAGATCCAGAATATAAAATTTTGGAACCAGTTGTTACAGAAGAAATGGCAGAAGTAGGACTTTGCGTTGAATTCCGTAAACCAAAGAGCGCAGAAGAAGTTGCTGCTTTATGTGGAAAATCTTTAGAGGAAACAAAGAGAATTCTATGGGAACTAGCCCTTGCTGGTGTTTGCTTCGTTGGTAAAGAAGATGGCATTGATAAGTATTGGTTTGAGATTTGGGTTCCAGGACACATGGAAATGATAGTTAACCACCCGCATAAGGAAAGTGTTGAGAATTATAAGCAAATTGCCGAGGCTTTTGAGGCCTATGGAAGAAAAAAAGCACCTATAACAGCAGGCATTTTTCCAGTTGGAACAGGTCCTATGCGTGTTATTCCTATAGAAACATCAATTCAAGGTGAAACAAAAAGAGCATCCTATGAGGAAGTTTCTAAATATCTCAATGAAAATACTGTTTTCTCCGTTTCGGATTGTTCTTGTCGTACATCAAGAGAAGCTATGGGAGAAGGTTGCGGCCACTTGAAGGAAGATATGTGTATTCAGCTTGGTCATGCCGCTGAATACTATATCCGAACAGGAAGAGGTAGAGCAATTACCCGCGAAGAAGCTTTTGAAATCATTAAAAGAGCCGAAGAAAATGGTTTAATGCACCAAATGCCAAATGCAGATGGTCCAGGAAAAACTCATGCCATTTGTAACTGTTGCGGCTGTTCATGTTACGCTACGAGAATTGCAGGAATGTTCTTAAATAATGATATGGTGCGTTCAAATTATGTATCAAGAGTTGATAAAGACAAATGTGTTGGTTGTGGAGAGTGTGTTCAAGTTTGTCCAGTTAATGCATTGAAATTAGGTCAAAAATTATGTGCTAAAACACCAATTATTGAGAAGAAGAGAGTTGACTTTGCCCACAATACAGAGTGGGGTCCAGATAAATGGAATGTAGATCATCGTATCAACAAGAAAAATGTTGTTGATACAGGTACAAGTCCTTGTAAAACACAATGTCCAGCACATATTTCTGTTCAAGGCTATGTTAAGCTAGCATCTCAAGGAAGATATAAAGAAGCGCTTGAACTTATTAAGAATGAAAATCCATTTCCAGCAGTATGCGGACGTATTTGTCCAAGAAAATGCGAATCTGCTTGTACTAGAGGCGATATTGATGAACCAGTCGCTATAGATGAAATCAAAAAATTCATTGCTGAACAAGATTTAAAAATGGATACTCGTTATGTACCAAAATTAAGACATGAATACGGTAATAAAATTGCAGTTATAGGTGCTGGTCCTTCAGGTCTCTCTTGTGCTTTTTATTTAGCTCTTGATGGTTATAAGGTAACGGTATTTGAAAAGCAAAAGGTACTTGGTGGTATGCTTACCCTTGGTATTCCTTCTTATAGATTAGAAAAAGAAGTTATAAATGCAGAAATAGATATTTTAAGAGAACTAGGAGTAGAATTTAAAACTGGTATTGAAGTAGGTAAAGACATAAGTCTTAAATACTTAAGAGGTCAAGGATATGAAGCATTCTATATTGCAATCGGTGCCCAGTTAGGCAGAAACCTTGGTATCCATGGTGAAGATTCAGAAGGGGTTATTACAGGGGTTGATTTCTTGCGTAATGTAAACTTGGGTAATGAGGTAAACCTTGAAGGAGACGTGGTTGTAATTGGTGGCGGCAACGTTGCTATTGATGTTGCAAGAACAGCTACAAGAGTTGGAGCTTCAAAGGTTAACATGTTCTGTCTTGAAAGTCGAGAGGAAATGCCAGCCCTTGAAGAAGAAATTGAAGAAGCATTATCAGAAAGCATTGAAGTTAACAATTCTTGGGGTCCAAAGCGAATCCTTGAAGAAAATGGGAAAGTTATAGGCATAGAATTTAAAAAGTGTCTTTCAGTTTTTGATGATAATGGGAAATTTAGTCCTATATTTGATGAAGAGATCACTAAGATTGTGAAGGCAAATCATGTTCTAATTTCAGTAGGTCAAGGAATGGATTGGGGTAGATTGCTAGAAGACAGCAAAATAGAATTGAATCCAAACAAAACAGTGAAAGCAGATTCCTTCACTCTACAGACAGGGGAGCCAGATGTATTTGCTGGTGGGGATGTATTAACAGGTCCTAAGTTTGCTATTGATGCCATTGCTTTGGGTAAAGAAGGTGCAATTTCAATTCATCGCTATGTTCAACCTGGACAGAGCTTACTTCTTGGAAGAGATAGAAGACAGTACTCTGCACTTGATAAAGAAAACTTAACATTACAAGGATATGACCGCATACCAAGGCAGAAAGTAGACCATGTAGATGGAACGAGATCAAAAGAAACCTTTAAGGATTTACGCCCTACATTTACTGAAGAGCAAGTGATGAAGGAAACAGAACGTTGCCTTGGCTGTGGTGCTACAATTACAGATGAATATCAATGTATAGGCTGTGGTGCATGTACTACTAGATGTAAGTTTGATGCTATTACACTTTTTAGAAAATATGATGCACAAAGTGTACCACTTGAAAAGCTTAAACCTATAATTGTTAAAAATATAATTAAGCGTAAAGGTGTAATCACAGCTAGAAAGATTAAAAAGTTATTCACAAAAGATTCTTAAAAATAAAACGAAATAATTGACATATTACAGGAGAAAAGGTGAGGGAACATATAGTTGCCTCCACCTTTTTACCTAGATTAGAAGGGTGATTTTAATGCATGAATTAGGTGTAGTAATTGAAGTGGTTAAAACTGTTGAAAATTTCGCAGAAAAGAATGGATTAAAGAAAATAGATACAATAGTTTTACAAATTGGAGAACTTTCTTCAATGATTCCTAAATATATTGAATCTTGTTATCCAGTAGCAGTAGATGGTACAAGATTACAGGACACAAAATTAAAGATTGAAATATTACCAGGTAATGCAATCTGTAGAAAATGTAGAAAAGTTTTTAATATCATTGAGAATAGTAGTAAGTGTCCAAGCTGTACAAGTGAAGAATGGGAGCTATTATGTGGAAAAGAGTTTATGATAAAGGAAATAGTTGCTTGTTAAGGTAAGACTTAAAAGATAAGAGATAGAAATACGTATAAGATATTTTACTAGGGGCATAATATGGACAAGCGATTAACATTTAATGAGGATACTAGCATTTATTATAAATGGCAATGTTTTAAATGTTTATGACACCATAGATTTATATTTAGTAAGAAAATAGGAGGTATAGTGTGAAGATATTTATTGATGAAATAAGTGATGTAGTAAAAAATACTTTTGAAGAGCTAGGATATGATAAAGAATCAGGAAAGGTAACTGTATCTAATAGACCAGATTTATGTCAGTATCAATGCAATGGTGCTTTAGCTAATGCTAAGAAATACAAAAAGGCACCCAGTGTCATAGCGCAAGAAGTTGTTGAAAAATTGAAAGAAAATAAGTTTTTCTCTAAATTAGAAATTGCAGGACCTGGGTTTATTAATATAACGGTTAATGATAAATTAATAATTGACTATGTAAATAAGATGAATAATGATGAAAAGTTTGGAACTTCATCTGCTACAAAAGTTAAAAAAATATTTGTAGATTATGGTGGAGCAAATGTTGCAAAGCCCTTACATATAGGTCATTTAAGATCAGCAATAATTGGAGAAAGTATAAAAAGAATTGCTAAGTTTATAGGTCATGATGTAATTGGAGATGTTCACTTAGGTGATTGGGGTCTTCAAATGGGTATGGTTATCTCTGAAGTTGAAAGACGTAATCCCAAATTACCTTATTTTAATGAAGGTTTTACTGGAGAGTATCCAAAAGAAGCTCCATTCACAATAGATGAATTAGAAGAAATATATCCTTATGCTAGTAGCCTTGCTAAAAATGATGAAAAAGTTATGAATGCAGCAAAACAAGCTACCGTTGAGCTTCAACAAGGTAGAAAAGGATATCTAGCATTATGGAAACACATATTAAATGTTTCTGTTAATGATTTAAAGAAAAATTATGGTGCATTAAATGTTGACTTTGAATTATGGAATGGTGAAAGCGATGCATAAAAGTTTATTCCGGATATGATAAAATATTTAAAGGATAATGGATATTGCTATGAAAGTGAAGGGGCCTTAGTTATTGATGTAAGTAAGGAAGAGGATAAGAGTGTACTTCCACCATTACTATTATTGAAATCAGATGGAGCATCACTATATGGAACAACTGATTTGGCTACAGTTGTAGAGAGAGTTAGAAACTATGAGGCTGATGAAATAATATACTTAGCTGATAAAAGACAAGGACTTCACTATGAGCAATTCTTTAGATCAGCTAAAAAATCTGGAATTGCAGGTGAGAATGTAGAATTAGATTTTATAGGCTTTGGAACAATGAATGGAAAAGATGGAAAACCATTTAAAACTCGTGAAGGTGGAGTAATGAGGCTTGCAGATTTAATAAATTTAATTAAAGAAGCGGGTAAAGAAAAGCTTAAAGGTAATAAAAATATATCAGCAGGAGATGTTGAAGAAATCTCATCAAAGGTAGGTTTAGCAGCTTTAAAATATGGTGATTTATCAAATCAAGCTTCAAAGGATTATATATTTGATATAGATAGATTTGCTTCCTTTGAGGGAAATACAGGACCATATATTTTATATACAATAGTAAGAATTAAATCTATTTTAAATAAAGCTAACACATCTGAGTTAACGGAAAATGTATTAGAACCACAAAGTGATACAGAAAGAAACCTAATGTTACAATTAATTAAATTTAATGAAGTAATTGAGCTGAGCTTTAGAGAACGTGCACCACATAAGATATGTGAATACGTTTATGAATTATCAAATAACTTTAATAAATTCTATAATGATACAAGAATATTATATGAAGAAGATGAAAATAAAAAAAATTCTTGGTTAGTTCTTATTACTTTAGTTAAAGATTTATTAGAACAATGCTTAGATTTATTAGGCATGGAAAGTGTTGAAAAAATGTAATATACTGCAGTCCTTTTTTTAGTCATGGATGGGATTTAAAGCAATTCGCCGCCATCAAGGTGTAACATCATTTTATATTTTTTCATACATTAGATATATACAAATACTTAGGAAGTGTGTTATTACGAGCTTTATAAGCAAAGTCTTGTACAAAATCGCCATTGAAGGTGGGGGATTAGTTAAAAAGAAGTTTGATAAAGAAACTAGTAATTGCAAAAAAGTCAATGCAGAAGTGTTATTGAAAATATTAAGAGAAAATTGCAAAAGTGAAATCGGAATTAAGTTTAATTTTCGAGATATCAACTCCATAGATGATTTTAAAAAACATGTTCCATTAACCCAATATGATTATTACGAAAATTATATAAGACGAATGTCAAATGGTGAAAAGAATATTTTAATAAGTGAAGGTGTAGAATACTTTGGTCATACATCAGGAACCACAGGAAAGCAAAAGTTAATTCCATCTACTAAAACAAGTAGAAAACTTGCTTCAAAATATATGGCATTACTTACCAATAAGTTTTCTTATGATAACTTTAGAGAAAATTGGAATTATGGAAGAGGCTTAATGATAGCTGATATAGTAATGACAACTTATACCCAAGGAGGAGTACCAATATGTTCTGCCACTTCTGGAGGGATGAATGGTATAAGATTTATATTACCATACTTATATACTTCACCAATAGAAGTCATGAAAATAAAAGATAAGGAATCCTCCCTTTATCTTCATCTGCTATTTGCATTAAAAGAAACTAATCTTTTATATATTAGTGGAGTTTTTATATCTAATATATTGGATTTATTTAGGATATTAGAAAGTAAACATCAGGATTTAGTTAGAGATATAAGGAGAGGATGTATAAGAAATACTTTGAATATTGATGAAAACACTAGAAAAAAGTTAAATTCACTTCTTTCTCCTGATGCTAGTAGAGCTGATAAATTAGAGTATGAATTTGGAAAAGGATTAAAGGGTATAAGTAGGAGAGTATGGCCTAATTTATCATATATTGCCACAGTAACTGGAGCAAACTTTTCTATATATGATGATAAAGTAAATTATTATACTGATTCATTGCCAATTTATTCACCAGCCTATGCAGCTACTGAGGCTATGATTGGAATTAATCCTTATGCAAATAAGATAAGATATGTAATTATCCCTGACACTGCATTTTATGAATTTATTCCACAAAAGGAAGGAAAAGAAGATAGTCAGAACACCCTTTGTTTAGAAGAGCTAGAAATAGGGACAAAGTATGAAATAGTTATTACTAATTATGCAGGCCTTTATAGATACAGAATGGGTGATGTTATTCAGGTAGTGGGATTTTATAATAATTGTCCTGAAGTGGAGTTTTTATATAGGAAAAATCAAGTGTTGAATATGGTATCTGAAAAAACTAATGAAGAACATTTAACTAATTCTATAAAAAGTACAATAAAAAAATTAAATTTAAACTTAGTAGACTATACTACAATGCCTGATAACTCAATTACACCTGGAAGATACACGTTTTACTTTGAATTTAAAAATAGTATATCTAATTATAAGATTAAATTATTAGCGGAAACCTTGGATAAGGAGATTAGAAGTTCTAACTTAGCCTATGATAGAGCTAGAAATAACAAGAATTTATCTATGGTAAAGGTAATACTTTTACAACCAAATACCTTCAATACAATTAAGGAATCTTTATATAAGAAGGGAATATCAAAAAATCAAATTAAAATTCCAAGGGTTATTTCTAATAATAGGAGTATATTAAATATTATTAATAGAAATAAGGTATGATATACTTCTTTAATATTATTTGTATTTGTAATATTCTTAAAATATAATATTATTAATAAAGTTTTTATAGGAGGATATTATGATGATAACAAGAGAGGAAGCGTTGGAACTACTTACCGAATACAATAAAGAAGGATTTCATATTCAGCATGCATTAACAGTAGAAGGTGTTATGAATTACTTTGCAAAGAAACTTGGATATGAAGATGAAGCAGAGTTTTGGTCTAGAGTTGGATTGCTTCATGATTTAGATTTTGAAATGTATCAAGAACAACATTGTAGCAAAACTCAAGAAATAATGAGACAACGTGGTCTTGATGAAAGATTAATAAGAGCAGTAGCTAGCCATGGATATGGACTTTGTGCAGAAGAACAACCGAAACCAGAACATGAGATGGAAAAAATATTATTTGCGGTAGATGAACTTACTGGTTTGATTGGTGCAGCTGCAAGAATGCGTCCATCTAGGAGTGTTATGGATATGGAACTTTCAAGTCTTAAGAAAAAGTTCAAAGATAAGAAATTTGCTGCTGGATGTTCAAGGGATGTAATTAGACAAGGAGCAGAAATCCTTGACTGGGAATTAGATAAATTATTTGAAGAAACAATTCTAGCTATGCGTTCTTGTGAGGATTTCATTAATAAGGAAATGGAATTATATAACAATTGGTAGATTATATTGGATAATTTTTATACTTATGTAACCATATGGGTAAGTAAATTTGACAAGTAAAAGTAAAAATGATATTATTATATTGTCAGTGTGTATGAAAACTCAAGACCATCTGAAGGTGGTTTTGAGTTTTTTTATAATAAGGTTTCTTACAAAGATATGAGTCGTTGGTTTATGCCATAGGTAATGATATTTTAAAAGAAAAAATATCATGAAAGAAGAATGGCTGAAAGTAAAAATTATTAAAACACTAGTTTGAAATTAGAGAGGAGACGGTCAAGAATGAATATAAAAAATGAGCAAGTTAATCATATTAAATTCGGATCAGGAGTTATAACAGAGGTAGAGGGCGATAAGATATTAGTGCAATTTCAAGATGACCTTGGAGTAAAAGCCTTCGCATATCCAGAAGCATTTAAAATGTTTCTAGAAGCAGCAAATGAGGAAGTTCAGAATAGTATATTAGAAAAATTGTATATAAAGCAAGAGCAGTCAAAAGCTGAACTAGAAGAGAAAAGAAATGAAGAAAAACAGGAAAAAGAAATACTTGAAAAAGCTGCAAAGGAAGAGAAAAAAATATTACTTGCAGAAAAGAGAGCAGCAGCAAAACTTGCAAAAGCAAAAGATGCAAAATAATCAGTAGTTTTTGATAAATATAGAGTCATTGCATAGCTTTATGATTCTAAAGATATAATAAAAACACATTAGCAGAGGCATAAGGCTATTTTATTAGCTATATGTCCCATTCTAATTTTAACATATCTTTAAGTATTTCTACCTTATCAGTTCCAATTTTCTCACATAGTGTTTGCTCTATGGCTGCCTTTTGAGATAAATTTATCTCATAACATTCTTCACCTAAGGGAGTCAACTGCAAACATTTATCCCTATTATTGTTTGTTGAATTTGTAATTTCAATTAAGCCCTTTGCTTCAAGATTTTTTACAAATTTATGAGTTGCCTGTCTAGAGATATCAACATGTTTTGTAACGTAAGATAGAGTTGGTTTTTTATTATATATTCTTGCCATGATATACCATTCAGAGTTTGAAATATGTATATCACTACTATCATTCCATGATTTTTCACATATTCTACGAAGTAGAACGTGACGCTCACTTATTAAATCAATTAAATGTAAGTTTTGTAATTCAGAATTCAATGGCTTCACTCCAATCGTTATCTTTGCTAAAATAATATACAAATAATATACATAATTCATTAAGAATTGTCAATTTAATTGACAATTTGTTTAATTTAATGTACAATGAAATTAGTCAACTTAGTTGACAAAGTACAACAAGGGAGAAATTGAAATGTTTAATATTGGAGAATTAATAATTTATTCGGCCCATGGAATTTGCCGTGTAGATGACATATTTGAACAAATAATAGGGGGTAAAAAAAGAAATTACTATAAATTGCACCCAGTGGACGATAGTTCATTAAGTATAAGTGTCCCAGTTGAGAGTGATAAGGTAGCCATGTTACAGCTTGTAAACAAAGAAGAGGCAGAAGAACTTTTAGAATCCTTTAGGGAGCCAGGTGTAGAGTGGATAGAAGCTAGTACTGAAAGAAATCAAGTATATTCTAAGGTTGTAAAGAATGGAGATCGTAAAGAAATCTCTAAGGTAATAAGTACTTTAATGAGAAAAAAGCTTAAAATTGAAGCAGAAGGAAGGAAATTTCATCAGCAAGATATCAAACTTTTATCTAATGTTCAAAGTATATTGTTTACAGAATTGGCATTCAAATTAAACACAACTTTTGAAGTAATAAATAGAAAAGTTGCTAGATTAATTAATGAAAATGACTACTAAATATGCTCATAATAGAAGTGTATGTTAAAGAGGGCTGTTTTACTCAGTAGAAGTTAAAAAAGTGAGACATAATTTAAGCTATAAGGGCTTTTGAAAGGGTAGTTGATAAAAATGAATATAAGTAATGATAGAAGTATGGCCATAGAAACAGTTATGAACCATATAGAAAAACAATTTGGAAAAGGTTCCGTAATGAAGCTTGGAGGAACCTCAACAATGGATATAGAAGCTATCCCAACAGGATGTCTTGCTTTAGATATAGCCCTTGGCGTTGGAGGAGTTCCAAAGGGTAGAATAGTGGAGATATATGGACCAGAATCTTCTGGTAAAACAACAGTAGCACTACATATAGTGGCAGAAGCTCAAAAAAGTGGTGGTGCAGCGGCGTATATCGATGCTGAACATGCTTTGGATCCATCCTATGCAAAAAAACTTGGTGTTAATACTGATGATCTGATTATTTCTCAACCTGATACTGGAGAACAAGGCCTGGAAATAGCTGAAGCGCTTGTAAGATCAAATGCTTTAGATGTCCTTGTGGTTGACTCTGTTGCTGCCCTTGTTCCAAGAGCTGAAATAGAAGGTGACATGGGGGATTCTCATATAGGATTGCAGGCAAGGTTAATGTCACAAGCCTTAAGAAAACTAACTGGATCAATTAATAAATCTAAATGTGTTGTTATATTTATAAACCAACTAAGAGAAAAAATAGGTATTATGTTTGGTAATCCTGAAACAACAACAGGTGGAAGAGCGCTGAAGTTTTATTCATCAGTTAGGCTTGATATAAGGAAAATAGATATTATAAAAGTAGGGGAAGATATTCTTGGAAGTAGAACAAGGATAAAAGTAACCAAAAATAAGGTTGCTCCGCCTTTTAAGCTAGCTGAATTCGATATAATGTACAACGAAGGAATTTCAAAGGAAGGTGCACTTATTGATATAGCAGTTAAGGAAGATATAGTTGAAAAAAGTGGAGCTTGGTTTTCTTATAAAGATGCTAGACTTGGTCAAGGAAGAGAAAATTCTAAGTTATATCTAAAAGAAAATCCTGAAATAGCTCTTGAAATAGAAAATATAATAAGAGAAAAATATAATCTTAAATTAGTAAAACAGACTAAGGAAAATGAATAAATGTTTTAAATATAAAAGAAAGAGAATCATCATATTATGGAGATTCTCTTTCTTTTATTTTCTTTACGATAAGTATATAATGGAATAATAAATAATAATTGGAAAAGCTAAATTTAGATAAACTATGTCTTAAATAATTGGAGAGATAACAATGATTGAGATACCGGAAGCTTTAACACTTGCAGGGCAGATTAACAATACAATTAGGGGAAAGAAGATTGTGAATGTTGTTGCTGCTCATAATCCACATAAGTTTGCGTGGTATCATGGAGATCCACAAAAATACCATGAAATACTTGTAGGAAAGACTATTAATATGGCAACTGCCTACGGAGGTATGGTTGAAATTAGTGCTGATAATACATCAATATTAATTGGTGATGGGGTAGGATTTAGATATAGGCGCAGTGGTGAAAAACGTCCGGTCAAACATCAACTTCTGTTAGAGTTTAATGATTCATCTGAAGTTAGTGCATCAATTCAGATGTATGGAGGAATATGGTGTTTTAATACCAAAGAAGGGTTTCCCAATAATTATTATCAGGTTACAAAGGAAAAACCATCTCCACTTTCTTATGAATTTAATGAAACTTATTTTGATAAACTGATATCCTCACAGGATTTACAGAAGCTAAGTATAAAAGCATTTCTTGCTACAGAGCAGCGAATACCTGGCCTTGGAAATGGAGTGCTACAAGATATATTATGGCAGGCTAAAATTCATCCAAAACGAAAAATTAATACATTAAAGGATGAAAATAAGGAAGTTTTATATACTTCCATTAAAACTGTTCTTTCTAAAATGACAGAACTTGGTGGAAGAGATACAGAAAAGGATCTATATGGAAACAATGGTGGATATAAAACTATGATGAGCAAAAATAGTGTAGGCTCTTCTTGTGTTTCTTGTGGTGAAATTATAAAAAAAGAAAATTATTTAGGTGGTAGCATTTATTACTGTGAGAATTGCCAGTTACTTTAACTCAATATGATAAAATTAATAATGTACTTTTATAGTTAGATATAGAAAAAGTATATAAAGGCTAGTATAAAAATTAATAAGGAGTAGAGCTTTTAATTAGATGAGGTTTTACTAAAATATATAAAATGACCTAAAAGAAGCTATAAGAAGAATTATGCTTATGGCTTCTTTTATTAAATTATATTAATAATGGAATTATAATAGTAAATTAGTACTTGTGCAAAATTGTTGACATGGAAACAAAAAGATGATAGTATTGTTTACAAGGAAACAATATGGAGGTGTTTAAAGTAGATAATATCAATATTATTATGAAAAGTTTTAAAGAAATATATGAAAAGGAAGAGATTTTAGGTAAGTTGGCTTTGGGTAGTGAATATGAAAATTATGGGGTTTCAGAAATACACTGTATAGATTTAATAGGGAAAA
The DNA here is from genome assembly GCF_002295255.1 of Clostridium sp. UBA871. Classification (NCBI taxonomy): domain Bacteria; kingdom Bacillati; phylum Bacillota; class Clostridia; order Eubacteriales; family Clostridiaceae; genus Clostridium; species Clostridium sp. UBA871. The sequence goes on from NZ_DBFV01000004.1 coordinate 23,964, forward strand.
TAGAAAATCCCAATGTTACTAAAATATCCCAAAGTATGAATATGACAAGAGGTGCTATTAGTAAGATAACTAAAAAGCTTCTTAATAGTAATCTTATTGATAAATATAAAAATCCTAATAATGATAAGGAGATATATTTCAAATTAACGGAGTCAGGTGAAGAGTTATATAAATATCATGAAATAAAGCATAAGCAATGGGAAGCAAGAAATAGGATATTTTTTAAAAATGTAGATAAGAAGGAAGAAAAAATTATAACTAATTTCTTGATTAGATTTAATAGTTATTTAGACGAACTAATAGAAACAGAAGGAGAAATATAATATGAATTTACACTTAACAGATTTTAACATTCCGGTAGAAATATTAAAGTGGGGAGACTCACAGCCGACACACCAAAGGCAACATATAGGAACTCATATAGATTGCTACAATCTATCCAATATAGAATTACCACCACAAATAGATGTTAAGGTAATAGATGCTAGGAAAATAGATATTATAGACGTTAACATATTAGAAAACTTATCAATTAAAGCAGGTTCTTTTGTAATATTTAGAACGGGTTACTTAGAAACCTATGGATATGGAAGTGATGAGTATTTTAATTCTAAGCCTAGTCCATATTTAACTAATGAGCTTATAGATAGATTATTAGACTGTAATGTAAAATTAATAGGCATTGATCTAAGTGGAATACAACATGGAAAAGATCACGTAGCAATAGATAAATATGTTGAAAATAAAGGATCCTATGTTATAGAAAATATATGTAATTTACATAAGGTTACTACAGAATTCAAGGCGAATTTAAAATGGATTCAACTAGAAGGTGCTACAGCAATAAAAGTTGAGATTGAAACTATATAAATTTATATATTATAAAGTAAAGATTAAAATTCAGAGAAAGATTAAACTTCCTCTGGATTTTATTTTTGATATTTATGTAAAAAACTATTGACAAGAATATTTTCAAGTTGTATTATTGTATTAAGATGTTAGTACAACAACACAATAATACAAGAGAGGTGATTAGATGGCATGGGAATTTAAGGACCAAAGGCCTATATATATTCAATTAATTGAGCAGATTAAACTAAAGATAATTTCAGGAGAATACAAGCCAGGACAAAAGTTTCCAACGGTAAGAGAGCTTGCTGAAGAGGCATCAGTTAATCCTAATACTATACAAAAGGCTTTAGCAGAGTTAGAACGGTCAGGGTTTGTTTATAGTCAAAGGACTAGTGGAAGATTTATCACGGAGGATATAGATATGATAAAAGAGATTAAACTGGATATAGCTAAAGACCAAGCAGTAAATTTTCTTAAGAGTATGAAAAGTTTAGGACTTAGTAATGAGGATATCATGGAATTTCTAGGGAAAATGGCAAAGGAGATGAAGTAATGGGTGAACCAATTTTTCAGTGTAAGGAATTAGTTAAAAAATATGACAATAAAGAAGCACTTAAAGGTATTAATTTAACTTTAGAAAAAGGTAAAATAGTTGGACTTTTAGGTCCTAATGGTAGTGGTAAAACGACTTTAATAAAGCTAGCTAATGGGTTGTTAAAGCCAACGTCGGGAGAAGTAAAGATAGCGGGACTTTCTCAGGGCATAGAAACTCAAAAAATAGTTTCTTACCTCCCTGAAAGAACCTATCTTAATGATTGGATGAAGGTATCTGATATTATAAATTTTTTCAAAGACTTCTATGAGGATTTTGATGAAAAGAGAGCCTATGATATGCTAAGCAAGTTAAATATTGAATCAAATGTTAAGCTTAAGACCTTATCAAAAGGAACAAAAGAAAAGGTTCAGCTTATTTTAGTTATGAGTAGGCAAGCAGAGTTATACTTTTTAGATGAGCCTATTGCAGGGGTAGACCCAGCAGCAAGGGACTATATTTTAAATACTATAATAAGCAATTATAACGAAAATGCAACTGTAGTAATTTCAACTCATCTAATAGCAGATATAGAGAAAGTTCTCGATGATGTTGTTTTTATATCAAATGGAGAAATAATGCTACAAAAAAGTGTAGATGAAATAAGAGAAAGTAGCGGAAAGACAGTAGATGAATTATTTAGGGAGGTATTTAGATGCTAAGAAAATTAATAAAATATGAATTTAAGGCTACAGGCAGAATAATGCTACCTCTTTATGGAGCTTTGCTTGGATTTTCAATTATTAATAAGATATTTATTGGAACTAATATGGCTGAGGTAAATATGGATTTTTTAGGTGGAATTCCTGCCATTATAACAATGATAGGATATTTCGTAACTATGGTGGCAGTTTTTGTGGGAACACTTTTTATAACTGTACAAAGATTTTATAAAAACCTATTTGGTGATGAAGGATATTTAATGAATACTATCCCAGTAAAAAGTTCTCAAAATATAGTTAATAAATTAGTAGTATCTATGGTATGGACTATAATAAGTGGTTTCATAGCTGCAACATCTATATTTGTAATGGCCTATGAACCAGGGGTATTAAAAGAAGCAATTAGAGAATTTAAAAATATTTACTCTGAAATTGGATTAAATATTTTCGGTATAATAGAATTTACAATATTTGGAATTGTATCTTTAGCTCATCAAATTATGATGCTTTATGCATCACTTTCTATAGGTCAGTTGTTTAAATCAAAAAAATTATTAGGAGGATTTGCTGGATTTATGATATTAAGTATTGCTCAACAATCAATAATAGGAATAGGTATGACTATATTAGTTGCAAGTGATAGTTTTATTTATCTATCTGCACACTATGCAATACTTTGTGGAATTATAGTTTGTTTAATTTTCTTCACAATTTTATTCTGTATAACTAACTACATTATGAAGAATAAACTTAATCTAGAATAATAAAAAAATTTAAAGCGTCAGTTTTAGTAATAAACTTAAACTGGCGCATATTTTTATGTATATACAAATAATTCATTTACCGCATCTATGCGTTCTTTTAGTATGGTTTCCTAATTATGGTCATTGGGTAGTTTATTATAATGGAAAATTTTACGATCCAGAATTCGGCCTTATGGATGAATGTGCTCCAAATGGAAGAATAGGAGCATATCTTTCAGTTTATTTAGATGAAAGGAATGAAAATGAATAAATTCTTAAAACTGCTTAACTATGATACAGAACTATAATCTAATGAACAATAGTAGGAGTATGTGAAGTATCTAATAAATTATAACAATCAGTATTGACTCTAACCAAAGGTTAGGATTTAAAATAATATTGAAAGGGGTGTGAATCTTGAAGATTGGTGAGTTTGCTAAAAGATCAGGGGTAACTGTAAAAACATTGCTTCATTATGATAAGATTGGGCTGTTACAGCCATCTTTAAAAACGCAAGCTGGTTATAGAATTTATTGTGATGAAGATTTCATCAAGCTACAACAGATTATTACTCTTAAGTTTATTGGTTTGCCACTTGAAGAAATAAAACAACTTATAAATGAAAAGAATCAAAATATAGAGAATATAATAAGTGTTCAAACAAGAGCATTAGAGGAAAAGAAGAAACATATTGAGACAGTTATTACTGCTCTAAATAAAGCCGAAAAGCAAATACAAAATAATAGTTTTTTGGAAGTTCAACAACTTATTGATATTATCAAGATAACGAATATGGAAACAAGAGCAAAACAAAGATTCAATGACGCAAGTAAACAATATGTTACGGACAGCTATCACTGGAGGTCTAAAACTGCAGAACTAATAAATGAATTGATTAAACCTAACATAAATGATATTGTACTTGATTTAGGGTGTGGAACTGGAAAGCAAATTATTGAGCTATCACGAAAAATAAAATTAGCAATTGGTGTAGATATTAGTGATGGAATGCTTAAACAAGCTAAAGAAAATATAGAAAATGAAAGAGCACATAATATTGAACTATATATAGGAACATTTGAAGAGCCTGAATTAAGTGTAGATTTACGAAAAAAATGTATTACAAAAATTATTTCTAATTATGCATTACATCATCTAACTACAATATATAAGCAAAAAGCAATAGAAAAAATGATTAATATAGGTGGAGAAAATTTGCAAAGTATTATTATTGGTGATTTAATGTTTTTTGAAAATCCTAATGATTATAAGGATGAATTTTCCTTAGTAGGATATGGACCAGAAGTAGATTTTCCATCCAGCGTGGAAGAGTTAAAAAATTGCTTTTTAAATTTTGATTTTACTGTTGAAGTACACAGATTGCATCCACTTGTAGGAGTTGTGGTTGCTAATAGAAATAAAGTGGATAATCTGTAATAATAAATAAGTTCTTATAATACGCAACAGCTATAAATCAAATAATTTCTTTAACTACTGTACATGCAGAAATAAATATTCGGTATTCTTATTAGAAGTAGTTTAAGACTATATCTAAAATCCAAATTTTAAGCAAATTAATAAAAATCCAACGGTTTAACCGGTGGATTTTTTACGCTATTCAATATTATGTTAAAACATTTAGTTAAAATTCTAATGAAGCTATTCATTTTAAAAACCAATTTTACATCTGAAAAAAATTATACTTTTAGCTAGTTCAAATATATACATAGGAATATATTAAGCTATTTATATAGATAACTATTAAACTATAAATATATGAACCTATTTAACTATTTAACTATTTGTTGTAGCCATGCGGGTTTCAGGGGTTTTCCTATTTTGAAAGTTAGATTAAGTATACCTAAATAAAAAGATGTGACAATGGAGTAAAAATGTGATTCAATATAGGAATCATATTTTAAAATATAATTGTTTAAGCATTAGATTTTATGTTAAAGTCTTAGTAACATGATTAATTTAGAAATTATTTACTAAGGGGACATAAATAAAGAGGTGAGCGTGATATTATGAAAAGTCAATGGGAAGAAAAATGGGTAGAAGATATTGAGTTTTTGAGGGAAAATCTCATAGAAAAGCATAAAAATTTATTTTTTAATATAAGTAGGGAAGAGTTTGATAGTAGGATAGATAAATTAAAGTCAATGATAGGTGACTTTGATTATGAAGAGATGAAGGTAGAGATTTCAAGGGTGATTGCCTCGATTGGAGATGCCCATACATCAGTTGCATTTCCTGCTAATAAGTATTTGCCTATTATGTTTTATTGGTTTGAGGATGGGATTTATATTATAAGAACTAGTGAAGCTTATAAGAACTTATTATTTAAGAAAGTTATAGCAATTGAGGATGTTAGCATGGATAAAATTCTTCATGAACTTTCAGAAATCATATCTTTTGAAAATGAATATTTTTTTAAGGCTCAGAGTATGAAGTATATGCAGGTTGCAGAAGTTTTATATGGATTATTGATATCAGATTCTGTGGATAATATAAAAATAACAACAGAACACAATACAGTTAAAGTTAAAACAGTTAATATTAATGAATTAAAATACTTAGATAGTCAATTACCTTTATATGCAAGAAGACCTAATGAAAATTTGTGGTATGAATATTTAGAAGATAAAGAGGAACTTTACATAAAGTATAATTATTGCAGGGAAGACGGAAATAAAACAATTAGCACAAAAATAACAGAGATTATAGACTATATAGAGAAAAATTCTATTGATAAAATCACTATAGATTTAAGAAATAATCTTGGTGGTGATTCTAGATTATTAGGATCGTTATTATGCTATATAAAGAATAATCCTAGAATTAACAATAAGGAAAGGCTAAAAATAATAATAGGAAGAGAGACTTTTTCCTCAGGATTACTTAATGCTTATGAATTCAAATTTGAGACAAACTGTGTTATTTGGGGTGAACCTTCAGGAGGAAAACCTAATTGTTATGGGGAGATATTAAGATTTGTTTTACCAAATAGTAAATTTAGTGTTAGCTACTCAACTCGATATTATAAATTGATAGATGATGATAGTATCATGTCTCTATATCCAGATAAGACCTTACATGAAAAAATTGAGGATTATATAAATTTGGGAGAGATATAAATGAATAAATAAGATATACTATTTAAAAAATGAAGAGGGCGTGTTTAGTTATCGTAGTGAAGTAATGTTAATGAAAAAAAGCCTTTACCATTGAAATTTATCCGGGCTGTTTCTTTATAAAGAGTTTAATGAAAAAATAAGAGGTTCGAAAGTATGAAAAGAAAAAAGTTATTAGAGAATATCAATATACAAATAAAGAATGGAAATCATATTATTGGTGTAGCAACAGGTACAGGAATGACGGCAAAATATGCTGAAAAGGGGGGAGCTGATTTTATTTTAGTGTTAAATTCGGGTAGATTTCGGCAAATGGGGAGAAGTTCATTGGCAGGTTATTTACCATTTTGTAATAGCAATGATATGGTAATGGACTTTGCTTCAAAAGAGATAATACCATTGGTAAAAGATATGCCTATTATATTTGGATTCAATGCAACGGACCCTCTAAAGAATATGGAAAGTTACATAGATAAAATAAAGGATATGGGCTTTTCAGGTATTAATAACTATCCTACAGTTGGACTTATAGACAGTCAGTTCGGTGAAGCTCTTGAAGAAGAAGGATGTAATTATTTAATTGAAGTAGAAGCAATAAGAATAGCCAATGAAAAAGACATGTTTACAGTTGCCTTTGTATTTAATGAATTACAGGCAGAGCAGATGATTATTGCAGGTGCTGACGTTATTTGCGTACATTTAGGTCTAACAGGAGGAGGATTGTTGGGAGCAAAAAAAGTCTTCTCACTAGAAGCTGCAAAGGTTAAAGCAGAAAAGATATTTAATAGATGTAATGAGTTAAAGCCACAGGTTATTAAATTAATATATGGTGGACCTGTAAAAACACCAATTGATGTTCAGTACATGTATAGTAATATTGAAGACTTAATGGGATATATAGGGGGATCAACATTTGAAAGAATTCCATCGGAGAAGTTCATTACAAACATAACAAAGGCTTTTAAAGTTTCAACTCAGTTAGATGAAGATGATTTAATGATTAAAATGTTAGATGGCATTACAAAGCACTATAATTATGTTGAATTTGTAAAAGAGTACGTTGCCCAAAATTATATGAATGATATTTCATTTCTAGATTTAGCCAAAGTAGCTCATATATCTAGAGGATACTTAAGCAGTTTATTTAAAAAAGAAGTTGGTTGTAGTTTTCCAGAGTATCTAGTTAAATTTCGTGTAAATAAAGCAGCAGAAATTATAAACAAAGAGAATATCCAATTGTCAGACTTAGCATCATTAGTTGGTTATAAAGATTATGTGCAGTTTAGCAAAATGTTTAAAAAGTATAAGGGATGTTCACCAAAACAATATAAATTTAGAAATATGACATAAACACAAAAATATAGTACATAGCAACGTTTACATAAAGAGATGAAAAAAGTATGATTAACTTATAAATATCATACGTTTTATAAGACGATTATCTTAGTCATTTATCTAATATTGTACAGACTAGATAAAAGAAAATTTATGTAGGGAGATTAAAGAAATGAAGACAATCGCTATTGCAGGAACATTTGACACTAAAGGCACTGAATATTTATACGTAAAAGAACTAATTGAAGGTTTGGGTTTATGTACTTTTACCATTCATACCGGTGTATTTGAGCCAGCTTTTGAACCAGATGTATCAAACAATGAAGTTGCAAAGGCAGCAGGCTCAGACATAGAAACTCTAGTTTCCAAAAAAGATAGGGCATTAGCAACAGAAGTATTATCAAAAGGCATGGAGAAGTTATTACCCGAATTATATAAACAGGGTAAGTTTGATGGTATTATATCCTTTGGTGGAACTGGAGGAACTTCATTGGTAACTCCAGCTATGAGGGCACTGCCTATAGGTGTGCCAAAGGTTATGGTTTCAACGGTTGCTTCAGGCAATACTGAACCTTATGTAGGTACCAGCGATATTATTATGATGCCTTCTGTGGTGGATGTTGCAGGTCTTAACTCGATTTCAACAAGGATCTTTACAAATGCAGTATTTGCAATTGCAGGTATGCTTAAGTTTGAAAATACAAAAGTCGTAGAGAAAAAGCCATTAGTTGCTGCAACTATGTTCGGCGTAACAACTCCATGTATAACAGCTGCAAGGGAATACCTTGAAAAGAGAGGTTATGAAGTTCTTGTATTTCATGCAACAGGTGTAGGTGGACGTTCAATGGAAGCACTTATCCATGGAGGCTTTATTGAAGGCGTATTAGACCTTACTACCACAGAATGGGCAGATGAAGTTATCGGTGGTGTTTTAAATGCAGGACCTCATCGTTTAGAGGCAGCAGGCAAAAATCAAATACCACAGGTTGTATCAGTAGGTGCCATTGATATGTGTAATTTTGGACCATATGAAACAGTTCCTGAGAAGTTTATAACACGTAACTTATATAAACATAACCCTTCAGTAACGCTTATGAGAACAAACAAAGAGGGAAATGAAGCAATTGGTATGAGACTAGTTGAAAAATTAAATCTAGCTAAAGGAAAAACAGCTTTATTCATACCTCTAAAAGGAGTATCTGCTATTGATGTAGAAGGTCAGCCTTTTTACGGTCCAGAAGAGGATGAAGTATTATTTAATATATTAAAAAATGGTGTAAACAGAAATGTTGTAGAAGTAGTAGAAATGAATTGCGCTATTAACGAAGTAGAGTTTGCAGAAGCAGCAGCACAAAAATTAATAGATATGATGAAAAAATAGTGAATAATAAATTTAAATAATAGAAGGAGGCTTTATTGATGAATACAATGACAAGAAACGAAATTATGACAAAGTTCAAAGAACAGGTTAAAAATGGGCAAACATTATTAGGTGTAGGAGCTGGTACAGGTATTACGGCTAAATTCAGTGAAGCTGGTGGAGCAGATATGCTTATAGTTTACAATTCAGGCAGATACAGAATGGCAGGAAGAGGTTCTCTCGCAGGATTACTATCCTATGGAGATGCTAATCAGATTGTAGTTGAAATGGGAGCAGAAGTACTTCCGGTTGTAAAAAATACTCCAGTTCTTGCTGGTGTTTGTGGAACTGACCCATTCAGAGTAATGGAGATTTTTCTTAAGCAATTAAAAGCACAAGGTTTTGCAGGGGTTCAAAACTTCCCTACAGTAGGGTTAATTGATGGTGTATTTAGACAGAACCTAGAAGAGACTGGAATGGGTTATGATTTAGAAGTTGAAATGATAAGAAAAGCACATGAACTGGATATGCTTACAACTCCTTATGTATTTGACCCTGATCAAGCAAGAGCAATGGCAGAAGCTGGTGCTGATATATTAGTTGCACACATGGGATTGACTACAAAAGGTACAATAGGAGCACAAACAGCACTTACACTTGATGACTGTGTAGAGAGAATTGAAGCTATTATTAAAGCGGGAAGAGAAGTTAACCCTGATATTATGGTAATCTGTCATGGCGGACCTATTGCGGAGCCAGAAGATGCTGCATATGTAATAGAAAAAACAGAAGGAATTGACGGTTTCTTTGGTGCTTCAAGCATTGAAAGGTTTGCAGCGGAAAAAGGTATAAAATCACAAACAGAAGCGTTTAAAGCAATAAGTAAATAATAAATATAACATCACATCCACCACCTGTAATGGCTTAAATAGTTATTTATAGGTGGTGGTACTTTTTGCTGAGAGATGTTAACTTCTATTTATATTAGTAAAATTATTTTAAAGTAAGGGTATAGTAAATTTGATCTACAAAATGTATTGTTTACCTCAAATAAGTATGCTAAAATGTTATATATTGGTAAAAATCAAAAATGTGGAGGGTAGAGATGATGTATAAAATTTATAAAATTGACTCCAATAATTTGACAGCAGATGAAGTTGAAAACTTATATTTAATCAATAAGAATATAACAAAAAAATATAATTTTTTAGACCCATATAAAAGTAATGATGACTATAAAGCTCTATATTTATCGTCTTTTAATGGAAGTGATAATGAGCTATTTGTACTTGAAAAGAATTCTTTAATTTGTGGAATGATTAATTGTGGTAAGGCTGCTGACTGTAATGGAAATGAACAATATAAATTAAACATCACTTTATGCGATTTATCAATTGATGAACTTATGATTAAGGCTATAAATCAATTGGTTCAAGAGAAACTAGCTCAACATGGTGAAATTGTAATGGTTACATATAATTATGAATTAAATGAATTAATGAATCAATACAATAATAAGGTAAGCTTAAGGGCTAATTATTACACTTTAAAAAGAGAAGACATTGATATAGACATGCTTAATAAATTCATGAAAGAATTGGAAGCAAAAAATTCAGATCTTTCTATTAAATATACTGATATCATCTCAGAGAGCTATATCAAACAATATTGTGATTTGTTTACAGAAACTATGAAAGATATGCCGGATGTTATGGAAGAGGGGTATGTACAGTTTATTATAAATCCTGAAAAACAAAGGCAAATTAATGAGTCTAATAAGAAAAGAAATATAACTCATAATTGTTATATGATTTTTAACTCAAATAATGAAATGATTGCTAAATCAAATGTATCTGTCAATAATAACGACCCTGGTTTTCCTTACCAATTTATGATTGGAGTTAAAAGATCCTATAGGGGAAGGAATTTAGGAAAATGGCTTTATGCATCTATGTATAAGAGATTATTCGAGACTGTTAATTTTGACAGGGTGATTGTATGTCATCATCCTGCAAACAAACATGCAATTAATGTTAGTGAATGGGTTGGATATAAATTCAACTATTTAATGACAGCTCATATTTTATATAAATAACAAATATTTCACTATTATGATAGCCATCAGTTTACTAAACTGATGGCTACTATTCTTAAACCTATTGCCACAATCTCAAAGTACCTAGATTATTCATCCCAGAAATATTTTTCACGTGCATTTGTAACTTTTTATGGTATTTCACCCTATGAATATAGAAAAAAATAGTTGCCAATTTCAAAATAATAGTTGATAAAATACATTAATAAAATCCTCCGAAGTAATGCTAAGAGTTTTTGTTTTGTGCTCAAATAGTTGATAGAGTCATCAAAAGTTAAAAATTTTATAAGTAAATAGGTATTTTACAATATGTAAATAAAATAAAAAGCTGAACAAATAGAAACAAAATACAATAAAGTTAAACAAAATACAACAAAATACTTTACAAGTGTAAAGAGAACTATTATAATTTAATCATAAACTAATTTTGAAAGGGTAGATTTTTATGGAAAATCAATTTTATACAATAGATAAAATCGCAGAAATATTAGGTATGCATCACAAAACTATAAGAAAATTTATAACAGAAGGGAAGCTTGGAGCAAATAAAGTTGGAAAGCAATGGAGAATTTCAGGTCATGATTTAAGTGTTTTTATGGAAAAAAATAATGTTAGTATTAATAATAAAAAGATTAGTGAAGAGTCAAATATTGATTTTGTTACTAATGGAGAAGTGAAAGATACTATAAAGCAAAAGGTAAATGTATCTACTGTTGTGGATATTAATGATGTAGATAAAGAAGAATATTTTAGAATATCAAATACTCTTATAGCACTAATGAATTGTAAAGATTCCGGAATGGAAAAATCAACAATTAATATGAAATATGATGAAAAAGTAAACAGACTAAGGGTTTTGTTATGGGGAAATGTAAGCTTTATTGAAGGTATGCTAAGTTCAATTTCTATGCTTGTGGAACAAACCAATTTATAAGGAGAGTGAATACTTTGAATTACAGAGTAGTAAACAAAAATAACAATAAATATATTGAATTTGTTTCTGATTTGAGGAAACTTTCTTCAGAGCAAGATGTGCTAGATTACATATCTAAATGTATGGAAAATGACATTTATACAATAATACTGCATTCTAATGTATTATCTGAAGACTTCTTTAATCTTAAAACTGGACTCGCAGGCATGGCATTGCAAAAATTTATAAACTACAATGTAAAAGTCGCTGTTATTATTGAAGATGAAGAAAAGCTTAATGAGCGATTTAAAGAAATGATTATGGAAGCTAACAAAGGAAATCATTTCAGAACATTTAAGAATATTGCAGATGCTGAAATTTGGATTTCGAAATTATAATATAACAATGGCATGTATGTAAGTTATAACTCATATGGTTGTCATTACAAAGAGGTCTATTATGGAGAAATATTTTTCAATAGGAGAGATATCTAAACTATCTATTATGAAAATACACATTATTTTCAGACTGTAATAAGATGTAATCTTATTACAGTTTTTTGCTTTAAAAAATTATGGTAGTCTTTTCTCTAACTATTTAATGTGCCAATATTAATGCTCTATCACACTTTTTTCAAAAGTTTGTTGCGGTGGAGGAATTATTTGATATAATAAGTAGAATAATAGATTAGGAGTGGTTTTATGCAAGTGTATTTTGATAATAGTGCCACCACTGAGCCTTATGATGAGGTAATAGATGCTGTGGTACATACAATGAAAAATAATTTTGGAAATCCTTCATCCGCTCATGGTTTAGGCCTTAAGGCAGAAATAGCTCTTAATGAATCAAGAGATAAAATAGCTAAGACTATCAATTGTACCAAGGATGAAATAATATTTACTTCTGGTGGAAGTGAAAGCAATAATTTTTTAGTAAAAGGTTTTACTGGGGTAGGTGCGCACATAATAACTAGTGAAATTGAACATCCTAGCGTACTTAATACCTTCAGGGATTTGGAGGCAGCAGGGACTAAGGTTACTTATTTAAAGGTTGATAATAAGGGTCGTATATCTCTAGAAGAATTAAAAAACAGCATAAATAGTGACACTAGATTAGTGAGCATAATCCATGTTAATAATGAGCTGGGAGTTGTACAGGATATAGAAGCTATAGGGACATTAATAAAAGGAAAAAGTCCTAGAGTTAAGTTCCATGTAGATGCGGTCCAAAGCTATGGAAAGTTTAAAATAGATGTAAAAAGAGCTCAAATAGATTTGTTATCCGTCAGTGGACATAAAATTCATGGTCCTAGAGGAGTTGGTTTTTCTTACATAAAAAAAGGATTTAATCCTAAGGCTTTAATAAGCGGTGGTGGACAGGAGAGAAACTTTAGATCAGGCACAGAAAATTTACCAGGTATTATAGGCTTTGTAAAGGCTTCAGATATTATATATAATAATGTTCAACTTAATTATTCAAAGGTAAGTGAGCTTAAAGAATATTTTATAGAAAGACTTAGAGATATAAAAGATATAGTGATAAACAGTCCTTGTGAGGATTGCTTCAGTCCTTATATTTTAAGTGTTTCATTTAAAGGTGTAAGAGGCGAAGTACTACTACATCTTTTAGAGGAAAAGGGAATATATGTATCTACTGGTTCTGCCTGTTCCGCAAAGAAACAAGGAGATAGCCATGTGCTTAAAGCTATAGGCCTTAATACTCAGGAAACAAAGGGAACCATAAGGTTTAGCTTTAATGAGTTTAATACAAAAGAAGAAGTAGATTACACTATAGAAGTACTAGAAAAAAGTTTGAAATTTTTAAGGAGAAAATAATATGAGAAAACTATTACTTATTAAATATGCATCGGAAATTTTTTTAAAGGGATTAAATAGAAGAATCTTTGAAAAAAAGCTCATGAAGAATATAGATTCAGTACTTAAGGGATGTAGCTATGAATTTATAAGCGATCAAGGAAGGTGGTTCCTCTATAGTGAAGATTTGGAGGAGGTAATGTCAAAAGTAAAAAGGGTTTTTGGCGTTTCTGAAGTTTGTTTAGTTACTGAAGTAGAACCTACTATGGAAGCTATCAGTGCTCAAGCGGTTGTGGAAGCTGAGGATTTTGGAGAAACTACCTTCAAGGTTCAAAGTAATCGAGCAAATAAAGCCTTCCCTCTAAATTCTATGGAGATGAGTCGTGAAATTGGTGCTGTAGTATTAAACGCTGTAGAAGGATTAAGGGTAGATGTTCATAAACCACAAAGAATAATAAATGTGGAAGTAAGAAAAAGGGCATATGTATATTCTAAAAGGGTAAAAGCTGTTGGAGGAATGCCTTACGGCACAAATGGTAGTACTATGCTTATGCTTTCTGGTGGTATAGATTCTCCTGTTGCTGGATATTTGATGGCAAGACGTGGGGTAGAATTAAACGCTATTTATTTCCACAGCCATCCTTACACTAGTGAAAGAGCTAAAGAAAAGGTAAAGGACTTGGCAAGATTACTAAAGGGCTACACTGGGAAAATCAATCTTTACGTGGCACCTTTCACTGATATTCAAATGGATATAATAGAAAAATGCCCTGAGAATGAGCTTACTATAATAATGAGAAAATTTATGATGAGAGTTGCCTGTGCTGTAGCGGAAAAATATAATATAAACTCTGTAACCACCGGGGAAAGTATAGGCCAGGTAGCAAGTCAAACTATGGAGGGACTAATGGTCAGCAATGACGTGGCAGATAGGCCAGTGTTTAGACCTCTTATCGCCATGGATAAAATAGATATCATGGATATATCTAGAGATATTGGAACCTATGAAACATCTATACTTCCTTATGAAGACTGCTGTACAATATTTGTACCAAAGCATCCAAAAATAAAACCTAGAGTGGACTTAATAAGAAATTCTGAAAGTATACTGGATATAGATAGACTTGTTCAAGAATGTATAGATAATATGGAGATATACAACGATCTTTAATAATTGATGCCTAAATAAATAAAAGGATGCAGTAATTCTAAACTGCATCTTTTTTTAGATGAAAATTTGGCTAAACATAGTCAAATGTTGTTATATAATTAGAAATATCAAAACACATATGGAATGCTGTTGCTGCAAGTTTAATAAAATATCTATTATATAGTAATATTTCTATCCCAATGTCTATGAGCTGAAATATCAGTTATGAATTTATTTGTAAACTTATCCTTAGAATCCCCAACTGTAACTCCAGGTTGATCTTTCATCTCTGGCTTTAATAGCATAGTCATTGATTGTGAAACTAAAATTGGCTTGAAATGCTTATAGGTTTCTTCGATAAACATCTTAGTGCGCATTTTGAAGTCAGGGTCAACATTGCCTGAGCCAAGAACGCAGATAGCATCAAACAGTACGGGGTCTGCAGATAGCAAGGAATGTTTAGGTAGCTGACTTGTGCCATCAGAACCCTTTATTGGGCTTAAGTTACAACCTATTATTTCTGGCATAGTTTTTGCTGCGTTTAAAGCTTTTATCATTGTGTTAAATTCATCTGAATTATATCCTTCTGATAATATTATTCCAACTTTTAATGTATCCGATTTTTTAATAGTATTTTCTTGACTCAGTGCTGGTGATACTTTGTTATATTTTGATGCTTCACCTTTAGGAAGGTTAGCTCCGAGATATTGTGCTACTTGAGTCATCATGTTAATATTTACATTACCAAACATATCAATTATTTGTTGCCTAATATCTTTATTGTTTACCTTAGAAAGTTCAAATTTAAATGCATCAATGATATGCTTTTTCTCCACATCACTCATGCTATTATAAAACATTGCTGCTTGAGAAAAATGATCTTCAAAACTTTTACTTCGTGAGCGAACTATATTTCCTTCTACCTTTTCTTGGTAATTAGCAAAACCACCTTGGTCTTCACCTAGGGTTTTAGGAGTGTTGTTAGATAATGAATTATTATGGTAGCTCACATTAGTAGTATTTATTGTCTGCCTTGAATGTCCATCTCTTTGATTATTATGGACGGTGACTACAGGTCTGTTTATAGGAATCTCATGGAAGTTAGGTCCACCTAGTCTTGTAAGTTGAGTATCTGTATATGAGAATAACCTACCTTGGAGTAGTGGATCATTTGTAAAATCAATTCCTGGAACTAAATGACCGGGGTGAAATGCCACTTGTTCAACTTCTGCAAAGAAATTATCTACATTTTTATTTAAGGTTATTTTTCCTATAATCTTTACTGGAATATCCTCTTCTGGCCAAATTTTTGTAGGATCCAGTATGTCAAAATCTAAACTGAATTCTTTATCTTCTGGCAATAATTGTACACCTACTTCATATTCCGGATAATTGCCTGTATTGATAGCTTCTTGCAAGTCCTTTCTATTGAAATCTGGATCCTTTCCAGCTATTTTTTGAGTTTCATCCCAAACTAAAGAATGGACTCCAAGGGCAGGTTTAAAATGCACTTTAAAGAAAGTAGATTTACCACTTTCATTAATAAATCTAAAGGTATGTATGCCAAAGCCTTCCATCATACGGTAACTTTTCGGAATTGCTCTATCGGACATAGCCCACATAACAGTATGAGCAGATTCCTGATTATTTGCAACAAAGTCCCAAAAGGTATCGTGAGCACTAGAGGCTTGAGGAACTTCCGTATCTGGCTCAGGTTTCACTGCATGAACAAAATCAGGGAATTTAATTGCATCTTGAATAAAGAAAACAGGAATATTATTTGCAACTATATCATAATTGCCTTCTTGAGTATAAAACTTTACTGCAAAACCTCTTATATCTCTAACTGTATCTGCAGAGCCTCTAAATCCAGCTACTGTAGAGAATCTTACAAATATAGGAGTTTTTATAGAAGGATCTTGTAAAAATCCTGCTTTAGTATATTCCTTCATTGATTCATATAATTGAAATTCTCCGTGTGCTCCAGTACCTCGTGCATGGACAACTCTTTCTGGAATCCTTTCATGGTCAAAATGAGTAATTTTTTCTCTGAAATGGAAATCTTCCATTAAAGTTGGCCCTCTATCCCCAGCCTTTAATGAAAACTCATCCTGTGACATTGTAAGACCTTGATTTGTAGTAAGATTTTTTCCTTGGTTATCCACTTTAAATTCATCTAGTTGTTTCTCTTTTGCATTTTTTATCTGGTTATTTTCATTGTTGTTTTGATTTCCCATGGTATTCTCCTTTCAAAGTATCAACTTTAAAGTTAAAAATGTTGTTTACTATAATATTGTCAACTAAAAAGTATTTATACTACTAAGTGATAACTAAGTTTTATTATATTGAATTTGTGCATTATGATATGTTTTTTAAACAGAGTTTTAATAAAAGGTTTTGATTACCTTATAAGTTAATTGTTGTGTAATAGCTGGTGTAAGAATGTTATAATATATTTAGTAAATATTTTTCATGCTGAAGGGCAGGGTGTCTATGGGAAATACTAAGGATTTTGATAAGGTTTATAAATATTATGATAAGTTTATGGCTACTTTTAACTTATATAAGATTAAAGATATAGAAGATGCAGCCGGTATTAATGAGGATGAAGTGGTTGTAGATATAGGGGGAGGCACTGGCTTTTTGGCTAATCATATTTGTAATAGCTGTAACACTGTATATGTCCTTGATGAAAGTGAGAAGATGCTTTCAAGAGTAGAGGAAAGAGGTAATGTTAAAGTTATAAAAGGTAATGCTTTAAGTACGCCATTTCACAGCGGTTCTATAGATACAGTTATAATGAGTGATGTTTTTCATCATATCAAAGAACAAGAGGAGCTCATTGCTGAAATAAGTAGGATACTAAAGGATAGTGGAAAAATAGTTATTATGGATTTCCATAAAAATCATATAAGAACCAGGTTGTTAAGATTATTTGAATTTATTCTCTTTGGAAGATTGTTTTTTAGAACTAAAGATGAAATTAAGGTTTTGCTTGAAGAACATTTTCATATAAGTAAAGTTTATGATAAGGGCTATTATTTTATATTTGTAGGTGAGAAAATATGATAAATAAAATGGTATTTTACTTAAAGGTTGGCTATAAACTCTTTAAAAAAGAAGTTGTAAGCAAAGAAGATTATAGAGCAGAGTATGATAAAGTTTCTGATACCTATAATCATTGGCTCGAAGAAATGGGAACACATTCTGATAATATTATTCATTCAAAGTATATAGATCCAAATAAGGAATTGAAAATACTAGATTTTGCTTGTGGAACAGG
Source organism: Clostridium sp. UBA871 (assembly GCF_002295255.1). Lineage (NCBI taxonomy): Bacteria > Bacillati > Bacillota > Clostridia > Eubacteriales > Clostridiaceae > Clostridium > Clostridium sp. UBA871. The sequence goes on from NZ_DBFV01000004.1 coordinate 41,897, forward strand.
ATATATAACTAAGGGTCTTTTAGATAAATCTGAAAAATATAAAATCACAGCTGTAGACCAATCAAGTAAAATGCTTGAGAAGTTAAACGCTGTTAATAAGGATAAGGTTACTATTATTAATAGTGATGGTATTGAATTTTTGAAAAAATCTAATGAAAAATTTGATGTGATATTTTTTGGTTGGGCACTTTCTTATTTCAATCATCATGAATTATTTAAGCTCTTTAATAATGCTTTAAAACCCCAGGGTATATTAGCTATAATTACAAATGTTCATGGAACTTTAGATAAGATAGAAGAAATATTTCTAGAAGTAATGAGAGAGAAGGAAAAGGAAGTAATTAAACCTATGGATATAAGATTAAATTTACCAAAGGGGAAGAAAGGCTTAGTTAAATGGTGCAGGCAGTACAATTTTAAGGTTTTAGAAGTAGATGAAGGTGAAGTGTTTTTTAGATTTAAGGAGCCAGAGGAACTTATGGAGTGGTTAAATATAACTGGTGCATTGGCAGGCACTAAGAAGATCTTTAATGATTATAATGAAGTTGAACCTCTTATAGTGGAAAAAATAAAGAAAGAGAAATATAAAAATGAAGATTATGAAATAAATCATAAATTTGCCTATGGGGTATTTAGAAAGGAATAGAAATGGATGAGCATAAATAATTTAAAAATCATGTCTCAAATGGCTATTGATAAAAATGTTATAAGGAGTATATTTGACATTTACAATATTCTAAGGGAAGATAAGCAGTTTAATCTATTAAAATATATAAAAATGATGAGAAGTTTTATAAAGGGTGAAAAACTAGTGAAGCATGAGGACAAGTATATACTGAGTACATTTTTACCACCCTTTCCATCTAAGTCCTTTGTACAAAATGTACTAGCAGTTGATGGGTCTAAAAACATATTTACAAAGCAAATCTATGCAGAGAGAACTGCACCTATTTCTATGTATTTATGTATAACACATAAATGTCCTAATAATTGTGTTTATTGTAGTGCAAAAAGTAGACAATTAGGAGAAGAGTTAACAAAGGAACAATGGATTAAGGTTATACAGGAGCTTCAAGAAATGTGCACTCCTATTATTGGAATTACAGGAGGAGAGCCCATGGCACGTGAAGATATATTTGATATAGTAAGAAGTATAGATAATAGAAGTACATCTATTTTATTTACCAGTGGTTTTAATCTAAGCTATGAAAAAGCAAAAAAGTTAAAGGATAGTGGTCTATTTGGCATTGGAATAAGTTTAGATTCTTATGAAAAAGATGTACACAATAAAAATAGAAATAATGAAAATGCCTTTGATTATGCTATTGAAGCTCTTAGAAATGCAAATAAAGCAGGGTTATATGTAATGGCACAAACCGTTATATTGAAAGAAAATCTTGATGAGGAAGAGTTATTTAAGTTATTTAAATTTGCTAAGGATAATGGGGCCCATGAAGTTAAGATACTTGAACCTATCCTAAGTGGCAATCTTTTAACAGAAAAACAATTAAGTAGTGTAATGTATAGTGAAAGTGATAGAGAAAAGCTTATAAAATTGCAACATAAGGCAAATAAAAGAAGTGATTTACCTAAGATAAGTACCTTTGCTTATACAGAAAGTGAATTAAAATTTGGTTGTGGAGCAGGAAATCAACATTCCTATATAAGTGCTTCGGGAGAATTATATCCCTGTGATTTTGTACCTATGAACTTTGGAAATGTAAAAAAAGAATCTGTAAAAAAACTATGGATTGAAATGAAAAATCATATAGGCAAGCCTAAAATTGGATGCTTTGCTCAAAAAGTAAATAGGGAAGTATTTAAGCAATCAGAAGGGATACTTCCACTTAATAAGGAAAAGGCAATAAATATCTGTAATAAGAATAAAAGTAATAGATATCCTAAATATTATAGGAATTTACAATAAGGAAATTAAAGGGGCTTTTGAAAAGCTCCTTTAACATGTTTTATAAATATTTTGAAGGATTATCTAAAATCTCTTGAATTACACTAAAATATTGTCCTACATGTAAGCCATCAACTAAGGCGTGGTGTACCTGAACAGACAGTGGCAACTTAACTTTACCATTTTCTTCAAAGTATTTACCCCAGGCTATTCTTGGAATACTGTCAACAGGATTCATCTGAATTGGGTGGGCTACACCAGTAAATGAAACCCAAGGAATACTGGTCATATATAAGAGATCATCACAATCAGATTCATCTTTAATAATGATATTATTTTTTATTTTATCTATTTCTTCAGATGCACTAATTTTAAAATCATTGAACTCATTTATGAATTTTGCTCTACAAAAACTAAATACTTCATCTTGTACCATTACAGTAAAAGCAGGGTTTATATATTCATGCTCAACTACCTTATCTTCTCTTATCCTATATCTAAATTCTTTTATATCATTGGCTGCTTTTGTAGCTACATATACAAAGGATATAAAAAATGGGATTTCATTTTCTTTAATATAACTATAAAATTTTGTAATATCTACATTACCGCAAATATTAAAATGTGGGTAATTAAAGCTCTTAAAAAAATTATAGTGGTCTTTTCTTTTCCAGTTTTCTATATCTATAAATTTCATTAATATATCACTCTCCATAAAAATAGTAAATTCCCTGATAAAATACCGCAATTTCCATTTTGTAAAATTAGCATTATGAACACTTAAAAATCTCATAGTTAACTTTTAAACTAAATTACAATGCATAACATTACAATTATATCATTTATACCACTAAGTTTAAATTGAGAAGTTAGACTTAAATATAATTCATAAATAAAAAAGATTCTATATTAAATATAGAATCTTTTATGGTTGCGGGAGCAGGACTTGAACCTACGACCTTCGGGTTATGAGCCCGACGAGCTGCCAACTGCTCCATCCCGCGATATTAAGTTCTTAAGAGATTTCCTTAAGCTTCTTATTCAGTATAGTATTAATAGTGAGATAAGTCAATGGTATTAGCAAAATAAATATTATATTTTTACGTGTATAATTTAATGAAGATATTTCATTAAGATTTATACATCTAAATAGCCATATTTAAAGGGGAGAAGGGCATGTTAGATTCATTAATAAAATCATCATTTATATTAGTACCATTGATGTTAAGTATGATAGTTTACCATAACTTTGATAAGGAATATGCCATAACTGATAAAATTAGTGCAAAAATAAAAATGGACAAGAAATGGCAACCTTTTTTAGTAGTATGTTCTGCTTTTGTATTGCAGATAATTATTGGAATTATAGGTATATATTTGATAGATATTCCTACTAATGTATTCTTCATATTTAGTGGTTTGATAACGGGGATAGCAACAGGGTTTTCAAATAAACTTCAAAATCAAATTAAAGACAAAGAAATATAAAATAATTTAAATTTATATAAGTGTACCATATGAAGTGTTAAGAGATACATTGAGTAACTTCAATGAGCTACTATTAGTATATAGCTTGTTGGAAAAATTAAATTAATATGGATGTTAATAGATATAAGTCAGTTAAAACGTGCTATAATAGGGAGGTTTTTAAATAAAAAGAGGCTTAAACGTATCTATAATATTAATGGATATGCTTAGTCCTCTAGGAATTATTTATATAAAAAAACTTTTAGGTTATCTTTATTGTCTAAGGTGGCAAGTAGAACGTTTTTTATATCAGTTTGATATAACTTTTTTAATTTGGAAACAACCCAACCTTCATCTTTATTAGTTTGCTTTAGCTCCTCGTAATTAATTCTACCATCCTTAATGATTGTCCTAGGCAAATCAAAGGCTTCTGTTTCCATTTGATAGAATGAAGGAGTAATAGGTTCATATTTTGGGTCTAAAAAAACAGAAAATTTTCCATCAGCTTCCCAAATCGCTAATGCTACTTTTTTTATATCTTCTACTTTTTCTTCACGTAATTCTTCTAATAACACATCAAGAGATATTCTTGCTTTTTTTAATCCTTTATAAATAATTTCTCCGTCTTTGATAATTGTGATTGGTTTATGATTAATAAGTATTTTTATAAATGGAAATTTTAGAACACAAAATACTCCAGCAATATATAGGACAACTAATACAATTGTTGAAATGACAGATCCCTTTAACCCAAGGTTTTCATCAGATAATGGATGAGCAATAATATTTCCAATTACTAAAGCAATGACAAAATCAAGGAGTCTTAATTGGGAGATGCTACGTTGTCCTAAGACTTTTGCAACAATAACTAAAAAGAAAAAAGCAATAATAGCACGCAAAGCCCACTCCATGATAGTAAGTGTTTCCTGACCTTGTAAAAAATCCATAATGATATCTCCTTTATACTAAAAATCTAATATGTAGTTTATCGTTGATGTTATTTTAACCAATAATTAATGAAAAAATTAGAATGAAAGTTTTTAATAATAAACTAAACTATTTTTAGATAAAAAAGGATAAAACTACTTACACATAGATATCACTAGGGTAGGATATATGTTATAATTAGGTAAAATAAAATTTTTGTAATATATACAAGGAAATGGAATTATGAAATTCAGAATTGTTTCATTTAAGATTACTTTATAAAATAGGGGGTATAAAATGAATTTAAATGAAATAAAATTAGAACTAGTAAACATAGAATCAAAGGAAAAACTGGAGAATTTGATGAGTATATATTTACATGATTTATCAGAGTTTGCAGATGATTCAAAAATTAATGAAGATGGAAAATTTGAATATGATGGTTTAGAAATGTATTTTAAATCAGAGGATTTAACTCCTTATTTTATAACATATCAAGGGGAAGTGGCAGGTTTTGTTCTTTTTAATACTGGGAAATATGTTCCAAAAGATATTGATTATGTTGTTCATGAGCTATTTCTATTAAAGAGTTTTAGAAAGAAAGAAGTAGGTAATGCTGCAATTAGAATTTTGTTAGATACAAGGGTAAATATAAAATTGAGCAAATATCAAGTAATAAGCCTGCGGTGAATTTTTGGAGAAAATTTTATGAAAAATAAGGCATTAAATATATAGAATCAAAAGAAAGAAACTATGATTTAGAATGTAGCGTTCAGATATTTAATATATAACTAAAAAGGAGATACCATCTTTAAGGGGGTATCTCTTTTAAGTTTATCTAAAGTTACAATGGCATTAGAGTTTTATCTTTTATAATAACTAATTTATTAATTCGTATTGTAATTAAAAACATAAAATGTAAATTTATGTTAGTTATGTTTAACTATACTATGTAATATATATAAGTATAGGATTATTTGTTACAATATTTAAAAGAGGAGATGTATAATATGAATATTCCTGTTTGGGAATATGTACTTTCCATGGGAACTTATTTTATTTTACTTTTATTCATGATTGAATATATGAGGAAACATCACAAATTTGCAGCTATCTTCTGGGTTGTATCTTTATTTACTTTTCCACTTTGGCTTATGGGAGGCATAAATGGTTGGTTTCGTTGGGCAAAAACATTCAGTGCTATATTGCCACTTATAATAGGTGGATTTTTCCGTGTAGCTGATCAGGAACAATATAAAGGAAAGTTCTGGGACTTTATGAGAAAGGATTGGATCGTTTGGTTCATTTATGCGGTACTATTCTTAAATATTGCAGAAGCTACTATAAAAGATGTTACTTTAAAAAACTATGGCAATGCGCTTTGTGGATTATTATTATGTTTTACTATTCCATTCCCAAATGGACGAAAATTCTTTAAATTAAGTGCTGAAGATAATAGTATGTTTATAGCTTATACAACTATAGCTTGGAATTTATTATATACAACTTGGAATTTATGCTTTGTTTATGGTGAAACTGGTAAATACTTTGCTAGCTCTATATGCATATTATTGGCGGCAGAAATATATCCAATTATTAAAAGAAAACCTGAACTTTATATAGCAGCTCGTATATATACCTTATCTGCTCACGTATTAATTAGAGCTTGTTTACCTAACTTATTCCCAGCTGTAATGGATGCATCATCATGGTTTAATGCAGATATATTATATGGATGGGGAATATTTAACGGTCTAATAATAATTCCTTATGCTTTCTGGTATATATGGCAACTACATTCAGGTAAGGCTGAAGTAAGCTTCATTAGAAGTAATACTTCAGCAATGTAGGTAAGTAAATCTATATTTATCCTTAGATACCTTAAACTAAATGATCTAAGCCATTAACTGCAGTTTGCTCATTCTCATTAATAGGAATAACTATGCATTTTTGACCATCAATTATTTGAGATTTTATTTGAGGTATCTTTTCAGGTTTTACTTGAAGTATAACGTCATAGTCAGGAGCATTCTTATTATCTTCTGAATTTATATCCAAATCTTTCTCTAAATTAGTTTCTAAAGTTTCTTCTAAAATTATATTATCTTCACTAACTTCTGTAGATGAGGGAGTTTCACTATCTACAGAAGTTTCTTGTTTAACTTCATCCAGTTTAGTTTGAAGTATTTCTACTTGTTTTTGAAGGTGTTCTTCCTTCTTTCTTTGGGCATTTACCTTAAGTGCCTTTGAATCAATTAAATTTTCTGCTAAAGGAAGATCATCACCAAAGTTTTCTACATAGGATTCTTCAATCTTAGAAGTGATTTCTTCAGGAACCCCACTTTCTATTAAAAGGTTTTGTATATCCTTCTTTGTTAAGCTTATAGGTTCACAATCTGCATCATCATATATAGCATTGTATTCCTCTACCATAGCACTTAGATTTTCTTGTACTTCCATAAAAATTTTATCAGCCTTCTTTTCTTCAGTACTAAAAGAATCTTTAATAATTGACTCAAATGTTTCTTTTTGCAAGGTAGCAGTTTGTTTTGAATAACAACCCAAAGCATTTTCCATTAATTCAGGATGGGTATCCTTTGCATTTTTCGTGTAATACATAATAGAGTTGACATCTGAACTACGCTCAATAAAAGCAGGAAACACAAAGCCATTAGTTGGAGCATCAACTACCCAATCTCTAATACGTGCTTTTATTTTATTTTCTTCTTCAAAGTATCTAAGACCAGGCTCAGAAAGTGAAACAGGGCATATTGCACATAACACATATTCATATACTTCTTCAGATTCATCTAACTTTGCATTATCAGTGGTTTTAGTAATAACGTCATAAGCATCATGAAAAACAAGTATTATAAAATTACCGGTAAAATCATAATTATCAATAATTAAATTATAAAAGTTATCAAGGAGGGCATCATCTTTTAATTGACTTTTTTTAAGTTGCATAAGAGAAATTTGTCTTTCATTCACATAGTCTTCATTAATTGGAAAGTTAAGTTCTAAAATATTATTTCCAATAGTACCAGACAGTACTTTTTTAGCGATTTCTAAGTACTTAAAGTATTCATCTTCATCTAAATTTAGAAATGATTCTTTAAATTTTAAAATGATATTTTTTTCTCCATTAACATAGCAACCACACAACTTAGTGAAGGTGCAATGATCTTTTTTTAAACGTCTTTTTAACTCAAGTATATCTTTTTTTCTCATATATAAACTCCTCAATCTAGTATTTTTCTATTTGTAGGTATTATTAACTATACAGAAAGGCATCACTATATTCATTCCAATAAACAGAGTTCTTAGTATCAGTATTTTCCATACTTAGGACTCGTTGTCCTTTAGGATAAATAAGTCCATGTAAGCCAAACCAAAGATTTGGACACTCACTTAAGTATAATATTTTTTTCATCTTAATTAAAGGGTTTATTAGGTAAAGTAAATACAGATGATATGAAAATAATAAGCATACCTAGAATGTATCTGGTATAATAAGGGTATGATTCCATATAGAAGGTTAGTGGCAGAAAAACTAAAACAGGATTTTACTAAATAAGTTATATATTAAGAGGGGTAAGAGAATGGTATTTGAAAAGTTAAATGAAAAGTATTTAGAGGATGCAGTTAAGCTTGCACAAAAACAATATAATATGGAGCAGAAATATATAGAAGCCTTAAATGATAAAGACTATAAAGAGGTTCTTACTGATTTATTGAGTGATATTTTTAAGAATAATCATGGAATGGTAGCTATTGAAAGAGGAAAAGTATTAGGGTATTTAAGTTTTTGGAAAAGTGTAAACGGTCATTTTGGCAATGTTAAAGGTTCATTTTCTCCATTATTTGCAAATGCTTATGGCGGAGAAAATAGGGGTAAAATAGCATCACTTCTTTTTCAATATGTATCAGAAGAAATGATTAAGGAAGAAATTTTAAGTTATGCAATTTGTCTATATAGCCATGATGCTCAAGTTATGAAATCTTTGACAATGAATGGATTTGGCATAAGGTGTGGAGATGGAATCAGAAATGTTAACAAGCCGCTCAATATTGAAATTAACACAGAATATTCTTATGAAGAAGTACATTATAGCAAAGCAGGATGTTTGTTATCGTTAAGCAATAGTTTAGTAAGGCATATGAGAAAGAGCCCTACATATTTTCTGAATGAAGAGCTTTCAGAAGGGGAATTTGTAGAGAGATGCAATAATAGACAATCACGTTTCTTTATTGCCAAGGATAAATCAGAAATAATAGGATATTTAGAAGTCACAAATGATGGAGAAACATTTATCACTGAAGAACCAGACTATTTGCATATCTGTGGGGCATATTTGAAAGATAGCTATCGTGGGAAGAATATAATCCAGAGTTTACTTTCCGTTGTTATTGAAACATTAAAAAGGGATGGTATAAAGAGATTAGGTGTGGATTTTGAAACAATTAATCCAACTGCGTTAAGATTTTGGGAAAAGTATTTTGATAGTTATACGTATAGTCTTGTTAGAAGAATTGATGAAAGAATTCTTAGATAAAAACTAGAAGCAAATGCTGATTTCTATATACTCTAATATGGTATCCCGTTATTAATATATAATTACGTATTAATATATAGTGATATTTGCAGAAATCGGTTTCTATAATGTGGAAATAAGATGCATAGAGCTTGAAAGAAATAAATGGAAGTTTTAAAATATATTTGTAAACTCAAAGTTGAGAGGTGAGTATATGATAAATACAAATTCAATAAACCAAGTTAATAAAAGTAATATTAGTGGACTGACAATTCCTTTATATGATAGTTACTGTTTTTCTAATATTTGTGGAACTATAAAAGATTTATTTAATATTGATTCAGATAAAAAACTTCCTAGTGATGTTATCGGAAATAGCAATGAGAAACCTAATAAAATAGTATTTTTTCTAACGGATGCTTTTGGATGGTGTTTTTACGATAAATATAAAGAGCATTCTAAATTTTTATGTAAATTAGAAAAGAGCGGTGTAGTTTCAAAATTAACTTCACAATTCCCATCTACTACAACAGCACATGTAACAACAGCATTATCTGGTGAATCAGTTTATGAACATGGACTTTATGAGTGGTTTTATTATGAACCAAAAGCTGATGATATAGTAACATCATTTTTATTTAAGGAAGCAAGAAATAAATATAATGAAACCTTAACAAGGAAAAATATAAAACCCAGTGACTTTATACCACAAAAAAGCTTTTTTAAAGAATTATTAAACCATGGAATAAAAAGTACTGTTTATCAACCTAGTCATATAAATAATAGTACCTATACTAGATTCACATGTAGGGATGCTAATTTAAAGGGTTATGACACAAATGAAGATTTGTTTAAATCATTATCAAAGGATTTATTAAAGAATGATGATAAAGAATATTTTTATGTTTATTTACATGACATTGATGCTATAGCTCATGCAAAAGGAAATCAATCAGAAGAATTTAAAATAGTTATGGGTAATTTATTTAAAAATTTAGATAGGTTTTATGAAGAAGGAAAAGATAAGTTTAGTAATACTGCTATTATAATTTCTGCAGACCATGGTCAAATTGATATTGATCTAAAAAATCCATATTATATTAATAAACTAATTCCTGATATAGAGAAGTATTTAAAGAAAAATAAAAACAATGATATCATGTCACCAGCAGGATATTGTAGAGATTTATTTCTGCATGTAGAGGAGAAATATTTGATAGAGTTAAAGACTATTCTTGAAAAGGAGTTATATGAAATAGCACAAGTATATCTATTTGAAGATTTAAAAGATAAAGGCTTATTTGGAGTTCCTAGTGAAAAGTTATTAGAGAGAGTTGGAAATTTAGTTATATTGCCTAAAGAAAATAATACTGTTTGGTGGTATGAAAAAGATATATTTGAAGTTACATTCCTAGGAATGCATGGTGGAGCAAGTAAAGAAGAGATGGAGATACCATTTCTATTTTATATGTTTAAATAATATTGTAGTAACCTAAGTTACAAGCTACTTCGAAAAGTCCCCAGGGAGACATAAACAAGTTATGAACACAATCTGATTGTATCTGCCTGATGGAAAGGGGGGATGAATGGGAGAGGCTGTAATGACAAAGGTCAGGTTTTAATGTTGAATGATAGGAATGGAGTGATTATGTGTCTAGAGCAAATGACAGAGATATAGTTAGGGGACAGTATAATTCAGATAAGAATTTAAAAGCCAGACAAGCTTTACATGATGGTTTTAGTACAAATAAATATGGATGGTTTAATTGGGTATTTGATCAATATAAGTTTAAGCCTAATGATAAAGTTATTGAATTTGGATGTGGGAATGGAAGTACATGGGCTAATAATAGAAATAGGATACCAAAGGATATCCAGGTGATTCTCACAGATTTGTCTGAAGGTATGTTGAGATCAGCAAAAGATAACCTTTTAGGAATTGATGAAGTATTTGATTATTCTGTTAGTGATATACAAAATATTGAATATGAAGACAATTCATTTCAGTGTGCCATTGCAAATCATATGCTTTACCATGTGGAAAATAGAGATTTAGCAATCAGTGAAATTGCCCGTATACTTAAAGCAGATGGAACTTTTTATGCTACTACCAATAGTCTTTATAATATGAAGGGACTAAAAGACTTAGTGAGAAATTTTGATTCTCAACTTGATTATGAATCCTTTTCTGTTGCAAAGGAATTTGGTATAGAAAATGGGGCAGAGCAGTTATCAAAGCATTTTGATTCTGTTGAAACTTTAGTATATGAAGATTCCCTTCATATAACAGAAGCAAAGCCTTTAGCGGATTATGTTCTATCATTAGATGAACATGTGAACATACAGGATATAATGACGGAGAGCAAAGTACAGGATTTTTACAGATATTTGGAAGATATAATTTTAAGAGAAGGAAGTATTGATATACCTAAATCTAGCGGAATGTTTATAGCTAAGAATCCTAAGAAAGTGTTATAAAAGGAATGATTGCTATATTTGAACGCATATGAGTAGAGTTACATTTGAGTTATGCTTCAAATTTCATATTTAATTAGTAGAACTTACTCAGCGAACGCATATGAGTTGAGTTATAATTAAAGCAAATAGGGCGTGTAATAAATTATGTTGAATTTATTACACACCTTATTATTTTATTCTTTTAATACATTAATAATTTTTCTAGATAATTTATAAGATTCACCCGCTCCAAAAACTATAATTATATCTCCACTTTTAGCTTCACTAAGGAGTTTACTACATATTTTATCAGAGCTTTTTATATACTCAGCTTTATTTATATCTATTTCACTACATAGCATATCTAAATTAACTGGCTCTATGTTTTTATTTGCTTCTCGTCCTAAGAAGGGATTTGTAATAATAACTCTATCTGCCTTTTTTAATGCTATAGCAAACTCATTAAAAAACAGCTTTGTTCTTGAAAGTTGATGTGGTTCAAAGACAGCGAAGACCTTTTTTCCTGGATAACTAAGTTTAATTGAATCTAAGGTAGTTGCTACTGCTGTAGGATGATGAGCAAAGTCATCAAAAATCTTAATATCATCAATATCTGCTACTAATTCTAGTCTTCTTCCTATTCCTTTGAAATTTTTAAATGAATTCTTTATTGCATCTATATCAACACCTAACTCTAGGGCAGTAATTAACACCCCTAAAGAGTTTTCAACGTTATGCTTACCGATAAGTCCAAGGTTAAAATTATATTCTTTATCTCCATTTACTACTTTAAAGGAGGAATATTCAGGGGTGTTTGAAGTCAATTCTGCTTTATACTCCATGTAAAAAGGGAATTCAAGCTTATTATCTATATAATATCCAATAACTTTTACTCCTTCTTCATTTAGCCAATGTCTTAACTCACATAATATTTCTCTAATAGCTGTACTATCTTCATTAACAACTAAAATTTTTGAACCTTTAAGCCTTTTTATAAAGTTTTTAAAAGAAGCCTTGACATGATTTATATCCTTGAAAAACTCTGGATGATCCATTTCCACATTGTTTATTACAGCTATTGAAGGACTATAATTTAAAAAATTATTATTGAATTCATCAGCTTCACATACAAAGTAATCTGACTTTCCTAACCTGTATCCACCACCCCAATTCTTAAAGGTTGTTCCGGCTTCAACAATTGGATCTAGACCACCATTTTCCAAAACAAGTCCCATTAAAATTGTAGTTGTAGATTTACCATGGGTACCTGCAATGGAAACAACAAACTTTTCATTTTGCACATATTTAGCTGAAAACTCCTGCCATGTCATTAAAATTCCTCTTCTTTTAGCTTCAAGTATTTCTGGATGATCCGGTGAAATATCTAAAATGGCAGGTGATATAGCTAAGATATCAATATCCTGTATATGGCTTGAATCATGACCTTTTAAAATATCTATATTATTTTGTAAAAGAGCATCTTTATAATATCCTGATATATTCAAGTCACATCCTGAAACATCAAACCCCATGTTCTTTGCAATAATTGCTATAGGTGCAGCACCACTTCCGCATATACCCATGAAATGCACTTTTATTTTATTTTCCAATATAATTCACTCCTATCATAATGTAATTTAGATTAAGAATATGTTTTAGAAAAGCCTTTGTTCTGCTATTTATTCAAAATAAAGTTGATTCACATTAAATTACAATTTCAAATTAATTATAACATGAGTTTACTATTGTTTTCCAATGGGTGAAAAAGAAATGATTATAGACTTGCATGAAGCTCAAGAAACCATTCAATTCAATTTTAAAGTAATGTATAATAAGAATTAAGTAAAAATTTGATAATATGTGAAAAATTAAGTTGTATTTAAAATATAAATAAGAAGTTAAATTTAATGAATTTTTTCATCTTTGACAAAGAACTAACAGAATATAAGGTAATTAGTAAATTAATATAATCAAATTAGTATGGACAAAACAAAGCACAGTAAGACGGGAATAAAATCCTTTGTTACTATATACTTTAATGGAGGTTAGAATTTTGGAAATAATTAAGGATATTAATAATGCAATTGAATATATTGAAGATAACTTAGGTTCAAATATAAGTATTGATGAAATAGCGAAGGTTGCATTTACATCACGTTACCATTTTCAAAGAATGTTTCATGCATTAACTGGGGTTACTTTAACAGAATATATTAGAAATCGTAGGATAACACTTGCTGGTGAAGAGTTATCTTCTAAAGATGTAAAGATTATTGATGTAGCTGCTAAATATGGTTATGAAAGTCCAGATGCGTTTACTAAAGCTTTTCAAAGACTTCATGGTTCAACACCCTCTATGATAAAAAAGGGCAATGCAAGACTTAAATCATTTCCAAAACTCTCATTTCAAATATCAATTAAAGGGGAATGCGAAATTAATTATAGAATAGTTAAACAAGATGAATTTAAATTTTTTGGAGTGGATTTTTTAACCACATTAATAGATAATGCATTGTATAAAGAAATACCAGAATTTTGTGATAAAATTTGGGAGGATGGAACCCATCTTAAGATTAATGAATTTTTAGGATATTCTAAAATGAATATGCTTTATGGAATTCATTATGATTTTAAAGAAGATGGAAGTAGAAAATATATGATGGGGTGGAAAGTTCCTGATAAAGATATACCTAATGAATATAAAATAGTAAACATACCTTCATGTACATGGGCTGTTTTCGATGGCAGGGGAGATAACTTGAATACCCTTGCCATAGCAGATTTATGGAGGCTAATATATTCAGAATGGTTTCCATCATCAGGATTTGAACAAATAGAAGGACCATGTATAGAAAAGTATTTTTGGGATGATGATCAATATATTAATTATAGTTGTGAGTTATGGATTCCAGTAAAAAGAAAATAAAATGGGGGATAAAATGAGTATTGAAATAAAAAATCCAAAGGAAGATCAGTACGGTAATAGTAAAGAAAATATTTTTTTAGCCTTTAGTGATGATGGAAGCTATTTGGGAAGTGCCTATACATATCCTAATATAAATTATCATCAGGCCCATGAAACACCATACCTTATCTTTATAGATATTGATATAGAATCTAATATAGACAAGCTTTTAAAAGATGAAGTTAAACAAAAATTATTTGATAAGGTATTCCTAAGGGCTAAAGAGCTTCATAAGGAAAGACCAGACTTAAAAGCAAGAATATATTCTGGATTTGAATATAACAATGAGAAGCTTGATTTTTATATTAAAAATGGTTTTGATGAAAACTACAGTATCATTATGGAAGCAGATATTGAAGAGAATCCTAAATATACATTCACTGAAGTAGAAGTAACTGAGATAAATTTAAGTTCTCAGAAGGAGCTTATGGAGTATAGTGCAATATATAATGAAATCTTTATATCACCCTTAGATGTAGATGCACTTTTAGAACAAAGTAAGGAAAAGCATTTTAAAAATCTATATTTTTTAGTTGATGGAAATATACAAGGTGGTTGCACAATCTTTGAAAAGGATGGTTACGGCTATATTGAAACTTTATATGTTTTATCAGAAGCACGTGGCAAAGGAATATCAAAAATTATAGTTAAGTATATATTTAATTATTTCTTGTCAAAAAATTTAAATAAAACAAAGCTAGAAGTATGGGAACTCAATAAACGTGCTATAAATTTATATAAATCTTTTAGATATAATGAGGTTGAAAAGAACTTCATGTTTCCAGGTATAACTATTTAATTATGTAGAATAAATACAGGGAGGTTAAATAGAAAACACAAATTATAATAGTTAGGGTGAAGTGTATCTGTTGAGAAACAAAGTAAATAAAAAGAAAAATTAGTATAGTGAGAAGAAATGATAAAAAGTGAGAAACTTCATATAAATGGAGTTTTTCACTTTTTACTATTTTTAAGCTAGGAAGTTTTAATATACTATCTCTACACTTTAATTATACCATATATAACAAAGTAATTATAGACTGGTAATTTAAGGTATATGTGATAAAATAGCAATGTTAATTCTAAAATGCTAAAGCTTATTACAAGGAGGAGATATTTTGTCAATAAATAAATCTGAATGGCTAGTAGAAATAGAATGGTTAGAAAAGGTGCTTAGGGAGGTAAAAAAGCAATTAAAAGAAAAACAAAACTCCAAAGATAATTTTAAAAAAGAAGCTATTGAAACCCAAAGAGAATTATGGGAAAATCTTGGGGCTGTTTCAGTAGAAAACGGTATGCAGCATATAGGAGATTTTATGCAGTTTATTAATACCATGAAAATTCAAAAGAGGAACCATGAGTTTGAAAGAAAGCTAGTTGATAAATATGAGAAGATGATTTCATCTCCTTATTTTGCAAGAATGGATTTTGAGGAAGAGGGAGAAGAAAAAGCTGAAAAGTATTATGTTGGAATTTCTAATTTAATTGATGAAGACTTTAATTTCTTTATATATGATTGGAGGGCACCAGTTTCTAGTATGTTTTATGATTATGAAATTGGAAGTGCTAATTATAAATGTCCTGATGGGATTATAAATGGCAAAATATCAATGAAAAGGCAATATAAAATTAGTGATGGCAAGATTGATTATATGTTTGACAGTAATATAAAAATAGATGATGAAGTATTACAAGATATATTAAGTAAAAGTAGCGATAATAAAATGAAGGCTATAGTGACTACAATTCAAAGAGAGCAAAACAAGGCAATTCGTAATGAAAAATATAAAAATTTAATTGTTCAGGGGCCTGCAGGGAGTGGAAAAACTTCTGTTGCTCTTCATAGGATTGCATATTTATTATATAAGCATCGAGATACCATAACATCTAAAAACATAGTTATATTTTCCCCAAATAATATTTTTAATGATTATATTTCCAATGTTTTACCCCAGCTTGGGGAAGAGAATATGCTTCAAACTACATTTAAAGAATATATGCATAAAGTTCTAGAGGAGGTAGGAGATAAAGAAGATTATTGTGCAATGATGGAGACAATTTTTGGTGATAAGAGTGAGCAGTCTTATGATATTAGGGTCAAAAGCTTGAAGTTTAAGTCATCTGCTGAGTTTGTTAATTTATTAAAGATATATATAAAGCACTTAGAAAAGATAGGTAGAGATTTTAAAGATATTACTTTAAGAGGGAAAACTATAATTTCAGCAGTGGAAATACAGGAATTATTTTATAAGGACTATAAGAGGCTTCCTCTTAAGAGAAGGTTAGAAAAGCTAAAGCAAAGAATTCTATATGTTATAGAACCTTATGAAAAAACATTGGTTGATAAAGCAGTAAAAGAAATGGAAGAATCCGGTGAACACTTAGATAAAGATGAAATAGTTAAAAGAAGTAAATCTTTAGTAAATAGAGACATTAATTCTATAGTTAATGAGGTGAAAGAAAAAACTAAATTTGATTTGATGGATTGCTATAAAGCCTTTTATGAAGATTTAGAACACTTCTTAAAGATGGTAAATATTAAATATGATAATGAAAGTATTAGAGAAATTAAAAGATATACATTAGAGAATTTAGGGGTTAAAAAGATAAATTATGAAGATCAAATAGCTTTATTATTTATAAAAGGAGCTGTAGGTGATATTCTAAAAACAGAAGAAGTGAAGTATGTAATTATTGATGAGGCTCAAGATTACTCACCATTACAGTATGAAATCTTTAATCAGTTATTTAACAAAGCAAATAAAACAATCCTTGGCGATATATCTCAATCCATTAATCCTTATATGAATGTTAGAAGTTATAACAATGTTGTAAATATACTTAAACCTGAGGATACTTCTATAATAAATTTAACTAAAAGTTATAGATCAACAATGGAAATAACTAAATTTTCTCGAAAAATATTAAGTGATGAAATTCAAGATGAATACGTGGAAAGAAGTGGGGAGTGGCCAAAATTAACTGGTCTTTTAGATGAAGAAGATATAAATGAAAGAATAGTTGAAGAGGTAAAAGTTCATAAGGGTGATGGGCATAATTCCATAGGAATAATAACAAAAAATGTTGATGAGGCACAGAGGGTTTACAATCATTTGAAGGATAGGATTAATATTAAAATGATTATAAGTGAGGATGATGAGTATGTTAATGATATTTTAGTTATTCCTGCATATCTTGCTAAGGGTTTGGAATTTGATGTGGTTATGATATATAATGCCAGTGATTTAAAGTATAAAGATGAAGAGGATAGATTGCTACTTTATACAGCTTGTACAAGAGCCCTACATGTTTTAGATATATTTTATTTAAGGAATGTATCATCATTATTAAAGTGAAAAGAAATAAGGTAGACTGAAAAAGTCTATCTTTTTTTATATGAAAATGTAATCAAAACTTGAATCTGAAAATTAATTACAAAATATGTTATAATAAAAGGGAAAGATAACTATAAGGCATTAGATAAATAGGAATTTATGGGTAGTGGTTTTTCATAAACATATAGTAGAGCAAATACAAATTGAATTAATTAAATATTTTATGGGAGACGAGTATTATGGCTGGAGATAATTTTAATGTTAATTTAAGCTTAAGTGAAGTAGCTGAATTATTAGATAAAGGAATAGTAAATGAAAGTATTACAGGTGAAAGGATAGATTATCATGTTGTAAATATTGATGATATTCATGCTATGATTGTAATAGTCTATGAAAAACATTTCTATAGAGCAGGGAACAGGCTTACATTAACAGTATGCATAAATAATGTTCATGATGTTACACATGTTCACTGCATAGGTGCCGGTGGTGGTGAAGGACTATTTAGATTTGACTGGGGAGCAAGTGATAAATTTACTAATTCTCCAAGAGAAATATTAAAAAATTATATAATATAAACAGTAATTGGGAGGTGTATTTGTGTATAATTACTATGAACAAAGTTTAAATTCTACAAAATTGTTTAAGGTTTATGATTCAAAATATCCAAGAATTAAGCGTTATTTAGGTGAAGAAATCAAATTTGTGGGTGAAAATTTACAGGGTAATGAGAAGGTGTTGGAGGTTGGAACAGGCTATGGACGTATAATTAAGGAACTGGCACCTTTTGCATCAAAGCTTGTAGGTATCGATATTTCAAAGGACTCTGTAGAACTTGGTAGGAATTATATAAAAGAAAGCCCTAAATGTAGTATTGAAGTTATGGATGCCCACGACCTTAAATTTGGTGAAGAATTTGATGTGGTATTATGTTTACAAAATGGTTTATCAGCTATGAAAGGATACCCTATGGATTTAATTAGACAATGTATGAAAGTGCTTATTCCTGGAGGAAAGGCTTATTTTAGCACATACAGCCCTAAATTTTGGAATCATCGTATAGCCTGGTTCTATGAACAGGCGGATAAGGGGCTACTTGGAGAAATTGATTTGGAAAAAACTCATGATGGTATGATTGTGTGTAAGGACGGATTTGTTGCTAATACATTTTCTGAAGATGAACTTAAAAAGTTTGGTGAGGAATTCGGTAGTGATTATAGCATTGAAGAAGTAGATGAGTCTAGTCTATTTCTTATTATTAAAAAGTCTATAGATTAATTTTAGTCTATCCTTAATTTTCATAAAAAAATATCATATTGAGATTTAGGTAGGGAGCATTTTACATTCATCCATGAAACCCTTCATAATACATTTCTATGTTATGAAGGGTTATTTTATCTACTTTCCCTCTACAAACCATTTGTAATTTGATTCGTAAAATACGTACTTTTCACGGCCTTGAATTTTGCAAGTGTATCTAATTCCGGCTCCTCCAGCTTTTAAGCTAGCAGCTGGTCTTATGTCTATTATTTTGTCTACTTCATAGTGGCGGCCATCTTCCCAAATTATTTCTCTGGGTTTTAATACACCTTCCTTTGTAAACTCTGCTAAAACATCCACATAAATCTTTGACATAATTACCTCCTAAAAATAACCATGAGGATGTATTGTATGATCCTCACAAGGATTAATCCTTGATAAATTCCTATCTGTATACATAATAGCTCTATGAATACTCTTATATCCAAAACGTCTTCTAATTTGGTCTAAAGCCTCATCTATTTTTTCCAGTTTAAGTCTTTTTTCATTGTCCATAAATAAATCTGTCTGTACTGGCATTGTATCAATTACAAGGTCAGCACCTCTTACACCAATACTTCTTACGGGATTTTTAAAGCTATAATTTTCTTTAAATAGCTTAAAGGCTGCCTGGGCAACTTCCTTGGTTATATTGGTAGGAGTTAGAAGTTTCCTTTGCCTTGAAAAACTGCAAAGCTTGGTATCTCTAACTGATATTTCAACTACGGTACATTTTAATCCATTTTCTCTAAGTCGTTTTGTCACACTTTCAGCTAAAACTATTATAATAAGCCATACATCTTCATCACAAACTAAATCCCTAGGCGTAGTAGTGCTATTACCTATAGATTTTATGGGAGCACTATAACTTTCAACTAGTACTTCTGAAGTGTCATAACCGTTGGCGAAAGAATGTAGAATAAGTCCCATTTTCCCTAGATGCCTTTTAAGAAAATCAGGATGGGTTTTGGCTATATCTCCAATAGTATTTATGTTTATGCTTTTAAGTTTTGCATTGGTGCTTCTACCAACATATAAAAGGTCTGAAGCTGGCAAAGACCAAGCTATGTTCTTATAATTTTCCTTTGAAATTGCAGTTATAGCATCAGGCTTTTTATAATCAGAGCCTAGCTTTGCAAATATCTTATTCCATGAAACTCCTATACTAACTGTTATACCTAATTCTTCCTTCATTCTATTGCTAATTTGCTTTGCTATTTCAAAGCCATTGCCAAAAAGCCCACAGCTCCCTGTTACATCTAGCCAGCTTTCGTCTATTCCAAAAGCCTGCTGCATATCTGTGTAATGCCCATATATTTCATGGGCCATTCTAGAAAATCTTAGATAAAGATCCATCCTTGGTGGCAAAAATATAATTCCAGGACATAGCTGTTTTGCCTGCCACAAAGGCATTCCTGTTTTCACCCCAAATTTTTTAGCTATTTCATCCTTAGCAAGGACAATTCCATGACGAGCTTCAGGGTCTCCACCAACTGCCACTGGTTTTCCTTTTAGCTCGGGATGATGCAAAAGTTCAATACTTGCATAACAAGAATTAATATCTGAATGTAAAATTACTCGTTCAAAATAAAACCATCTCCATATGAGATATATTAACATCATATATATCATTATATGATAAGTAAATAGTTTTATGTATCATATAATGATATTTTTCTATTGTAATTATCATTCCATTAATATACAATTAACATAAGGGGGTGTCTAATTATGAAAAAGACCCTAGGAGAAAAAATAACAGCTGCAAGGGAAGCTATAGGTTTATCCCAATATGAAGTAGCTGAGTTTATAAAAAACAAAGGTATAGATGTAACGAATCAAAAGGTTAGTAAGTGGGAAACTAATTATACTACTCCCAATGCTTATCAGTTTTTAGCTCTTTGTGAAGCACTAAAGGTTAGTGACGTGCTAGGAACCTTTGTGGATTGCAGTGTAGACTCACCTTTATCTAATCTAAATCAAGAGGGGAAAAATAAGGTAGAAGAATACATAACGCTCCTTATTGCCAGCGGTATGTATAGTAATGATGTTAAAGAAGAAAAAGTAATATATATGAGAAAGCTTCCTCTTTATGATTTACCGGTATCTGCAGGAACTGGTAAATATCTAGATGACAACTCCTGTGAAATCATTGAAGTAGGTAGTGATGTTCCTATGGAAGCAGACTTTGGAGTTAGAATTTCAGGAGATAGTATGGAGCCTCGTTTTGTAGATGGCCAAATAGTTTGGATTCATAAACAGGACATTTTGGAGGATGGAGAAATTGGAGTATTTGCCTTTGAAAATAACTCCTACTGTAAAAAGATTTCTATTTGTGGAGATGGAATTAAGCTTATTTCCCTTAATGAAAAATATGCGCCTATAAGTGTTCCAAGAAATGTAGAGTTTCATTGCTTTGGGAAGGTTGTAGAGTAATAAATTTTTTATAGATACTCAAATCAATTAAGGGAATTCTTTTTAAGAGTTCCCTTAAGAATGTAAGTAGGAAACTATTTAACTATAAAAATATGAACCTATTTAACTATAGAAATATATAACTATTAAAATAGTTGTTGTGGTCATGCGGGTTTTAGGGAATTTCCAATTTTGAAGTTAGGATTAAGTATGTAAAAATATGAAAAATAAATAGCAATAGAATTATACTAATAAAAAAGTTATTCCCTATTATAAAATAGTTTATCTAAGTTACAATAAGGGATAACTTTTAAATCTATGTATAACAAAAGGATGTGGAAAACCTCAATAATAACATCATATTATGATACGAATAACTATATCTTAATATGTTTTCGTTATAAAACTTAAATAAAAGGTACACATAATTTACAGTTATCTATAGGGGAATTAATAAGAGTACATTCAACATCAAAGACATCCTTTATAAGTTTTTCATTTATAATCTCATCCTTAGGGCCTTGAGCCAATATGTTTCCATTCTTTATAGCAACTATATTATCAGCATATTTTAATGCATGATTTATATCGTGAATAACCATTGCTATGGTTCTATTTTCTTTTTCATTTAAATTTCTTAAAATATTTAAAATTTCTAGCTGATACTTTATGTCTAGATGATTTGTAGGCTCATCTAAAAGGATGATATCTGTATCTTGTGCTAAAGATAATGCAATCCAAGCCCTTTGTCTTTGACCACCAGATAGGTTATTTAAAGTTATATCCTTATCGTTTATAAGTCCAACCTTTTTTATGGCTTCTAAAACTAGATTTTCATCCTTTTTACTCCAAAATGATAATAAATTATGGTAAGGGTATCTTCCTTGTTTCACCAAATCATAGACAGTTAAATCTTCTGGAGCATTACTGCTTTGAGGAAGCATGGACATAAGCTTGGCAACTTCCTTTGAAGGCATTTTAAGAATATCTCTATCCTCCATGAGTATATCTCCATTTTTAGGTTTAAGTATTCTTGCCATGGCCTTTATTAATGTAGATTTTCCACATCCATTAGAGCCAATTAAGGCAGTAATTTTTCCTTTCTCTATATTTATATTAATATTATCTAATATAATTTTTTCATCATAACATAACTTTAAATTTTTTGCTTTTATCATTTCTATCATCCCCTTTTGTAGTTTCTTTTTTTAACTAAAAGGTATATAAAGTAAGGTGCTCCTATAAAAGCTGTAAATATACCTATAGGTAAATCCTGTGGATAAAATAACCATTTAGATACAAAGTCAGCTAATAATGTTATTATTCCACCTATAAGTATTGAAAGTGGGATTACATTTTCAAACTTTGAATCTACCAATTTTCTTGCAATGTGAGGAGCTATTAAACCTACAAAAGATATACCACCACCAATAGTTACAGCTCCTGCTGCTAATGCAGCAGAAATGCCTAAGAGTATTATCCTGCTTTTATGTAGCTTATTACCAAGGACTATTACAACTTCATCTTCAAGCTGATGAAGATTTAAATCTTTAATAAATATTAATGTTAATGTAGCGAAAATACTAAATATTACTATAATCAGTATTGCATGTGTCCAGTTAGCACCATATATACTTCCTGTTATCCAAGTTGTAGCTTCTTTTATAAAAATTATTGGTCCATTTATTATAAGAATATTAGTTATGGCCTTAGCAATAGCAGAGACTCCAATTCCTATTATAATTAATTTATTTGTTGAAGAAGATTTTCCATTTATAAGCAAAATGCACATTAAAGCTATAAATGAAAATATAAAAGTAAATATAGGCATATATAATATAGATGTTGTTAATGAATTATTCTTAGGATCTATAAAAATAGTTAAAAACACCAATGCTCCAACGGAACCTCCATTAACTACACCTAATATATCTGGAGATGCTAAATCATTTTTAACCACTCCTTGAAGTATAGCTCCCGATAATGCTAAAGAGGCTCCAACAAAAAAGGCAACAAGAACTCTTGGTAACCTTATTTTCGTAACTAAAATAGATGAAAATCCTATATCTATTCCTAATATACTCTTTAGTACATCTAATGGACCTACCATAGCTTCACCTAGGCATAATGAAAAAAATATCATTAAGATAGTAATCCCTAGTAAAAGCGCACTTAACTTAATAGCTTTTTTACTTATATTTATCATTGTCTGGTCCTCCTTTTCGCAACATATATAAAGAAAGGACCACCTATAAGTGCAGTTAAAGCACCAACTGGGACTTCTTTTGGATAAATTATAAATCTTGACATTATATCTGCAAGCAATAGTATAGATGCCCCTGTTAATATAGAAAATGGTATTAGCCATTTATAATCAGTTCCAATAAATTTATGTACTATATGTGGAGTTATAAGTCCAATGAAAGCTATTGGACCTGCCAAAGCCACAGATACACCAGATAAAATAGCAACTATAGCTATTATAAGTATTTTAAAATATAGAGTTTTCATACCCAATGACCTTGCCATTTCTTCTCCTAATGAAAATACATTGAATTTTTTCCCGATAAGCAACGTAAATACTATTACTATTAATATTATTGGAATAAATTTAACTATTAGTTCTAATTTCTTCCCTTCAACAGAACCTGTCATCCAATAAACAACCTGCTCAAGTGCAGCCTCATTTTTATACAAAATACCTTGTGCTAAGGAAAAGAATAGTGCACCTAAAGCAGTACCTCCTAATGTTAAGTCCATAGGCCTTATGTCACCTGAAAGACCTCCACATAATAAATAAACTAGTAGAGAAGATCCTAGTGAACCTAAAAATGCTAACCAGGCAAGTCTTAGTGAAGATACATTGGGAAAATATGTGAGAACTATAACCAAAGTTAATACTGCTCCTGAATTTATACCTAAGATACTTGGCGAGGCTAATTTATTTCTAGTCAATCCTTGAGTTAAAAGTCCAGATACTCCAAGAGCTCCTCCAACTAGAAGAGAATTTAATGTTCTTGGAATTCTTGAAGTTCTTATAATTATATGTTCTTGAGAATTATTAAAATCTTTATATGCATCTATTAAAGTATCATAAGATGTAGGTATAAATCCTTTAGTAATACTTAAGTAACATAATATAAGAGTGAATATTGTAAGTAATATAAGTAACATCCATCTACCGCTATTACTTTTTAGAATATTTTTCATATAACTCCTCCGATTTATAATATTGAAAAATAATATCATTTATTATTGATAATCTTTCTCAAACATGATATCATAATTAAGTGATAAAATCCATAATAAATTTTAGGAGGAATGACAAATGCAAAAAAAATTATTATCTGCAATTTTATTAGGTATGCTAATTGTAAGCTTACTTGTTGGTTGCTCTAATAAAACAGAAAATACAACAGATTATAAAACTATATCTATACAACATGCTATGGGAACAACAGAAATTCCTGAAAATCCAAAGAATGTTGTTATATTAACTAATGAGGGTGTAGAAGCACTTCTTACACTTGGTGTTAAACCAGTTGGAGCTGTAACTGGTTTCACTGGTGATTGGTATGAACATACTAAAAGTGAACTTACAGGTGTTAAGCCTGTTGGTAAGGAGACAGAGCCAAATGTAGAAGCAATTGCTGCTTTAAAACCTGATTTAATAATTGGAAATAAAATGAGACATGAAAAGATATATGACCAATTAAGTGCAATAGCACCAACTGTTTATTCAGATACAATAAGAGGCGAATGGAAGGATAATTTTAAATTCTATGCTGAAGTTTTAAATAAAAAATCTGAAGGTGAGAAAGCTATACAAGCATATGAAAGTAAGATTACTTCTATAAAAGAAACTTATAGTGATAAATTAAATAATGAAATATCACTTGTGAGATTTATGGATGGAAAAACTAGAATATACCTTGGTGATACTTTCGCTGGAACTATTCTTAAAGAAATAGGATTTAAAAGACCAGCAGCTCAACACGGAACAGACTTCGTTAATGAAATAGGCAAGGAAAGATTAAATGAAGCTGATGGAGATGTAATGTTATACTTTACTTATGAACTAGGAGATGGTAAAGGTCTTGCTAGAGAAGAAGAGTGGTTAAATGATCCGATGTTTAAATCTCTAAATGTTGTAAAAAATAATAAAGCTTATAAAGTAGACGATACTATTTGGAATACAGCAGGTGGTATAAAAGCCGCTAATTTAATGCTTGATGATTTAACTAATATGTTAAAGGAAGGAAAAATCTAAGGTTATTAATTAGCCATTAATGGAAGTTTTAATACATATAATATAATAAAAAAGGTGCTATCTAAAAATGGGATATATTTCCTAGACAAGACAGAACCTTTTGTTTTTAAGGGTGAAAAGAAGCTTTCGTAAAATAAGCTAGTCTAAATAAATATTGAATAATCTCTTATATTATTAACGCTCAGCCCTTTCGGAATATTGATTTACTAAAGCATTTATTCAAGATAAAATCTACAACACAATAACTCGTATACACTCAAACAAGTTGTGTTGCTTACGATTTTACCATTCATAAATACTAAGTAATAAAATATTCATGGAAGTTCTTCTAGTAAATTAGAAGAACTAAGTTCGAATGGCATTCGCTAACAATAATATTAAATTAAGGCTATGTTTAATAACAGTGTTGATAATATGGCAATTTTTAATGGAAGTCAAAAATGGCTTCCATTAATTCATATTTAAAGAAAGATACGACAGAACTGAATCTAAAATTATGTTACATCAGCCCTACAAATTGGAATTTATAAATCTATCCAATATCGTTCAACAACACAATTTTCATCTTTAATTAATACTTCATTTTCTTTTTTTCCACCTTGGGATAATATGGTTTTCTGAGAAGCCAAATTATCATTATCACAAGTAAGTAAAATTCTACTTAGTTGTAATATGTCCTTACAATAAATTAATGCTTGTCTTAATTCTTCTTTTGCATATCCTTTGTTTCTTTCAGACTTTCTTACAGAATATCCTATATGTCCACCATATTGTAAAAGATAATCATTTAAAAAATGCCTTATTTGTATCATTCCTACAATGCAATTATCATTTTTCCTAATTGCTAATAATTGTGTTGATGTAACTTTTCTTCCATCTACTTCTTCTGTTTCATTCAATAATGACTTTTCAATATATTCTTGTGGCGAATTCGAATTTCTTAAGAAACCTGTTCCATCCATTGATTCATTATTTTTAATAAACTCATTCTTATATGAGAATATGTCATCACCATATTCTATTGCTACTTTCTTTAATACTAAGTCTTCCATAAAAATCACCTCTATAAATTACTATTTGTTGAGTTGTTTTACATCTTTTATAGCCACATTAATCTACTATTGTGTCTGTATTTAATTATACAACATAGTAATGTGATTATTCAAAAGATATTTTGTGGCTACACTATGAAAACTATACATCCATTCTTTTAGTTTGTTATGAAAAGCATTTATGTGCTGTATATGGTAAATGCCTTCCTTATGCTTCCCACGTTTAATTTGTTGTAGTTTAACACCTAAATTTTGTGCAAATCTAATATAACTCTTGTGTGAATCAGTACAAAGGATAGATTCATCCTCAATCCTGCCTGTAAAGAGCCTTTCTAAATCTGTATGTTTCATCCTACCTTTACATATTAGTTCAGTCATAATATTTCCCACTCTATCAATGGCACATAGTACACAGACCTGTTCCTTTGATATACCTCTTACTACTCCTACTGCCTTTTACTCCACATTTATGAGGTTCTCGTGGCATTATAAACGTAGTGCTTTTCTTATGATTTCCTTTAAAGGATTCTCTGAAAAACGCCTCGTCAACTTCTATAACTCCACCAACATTACCAATACCCATATACACTCTGATAGCGTCTAAAAACTTATGCCTCCAATAAAAAGA
Source organism: Clostridium sp. UBA871 (assembly GCF_002295255.1). NCBI lineage: Bacteria > Bacillati > Bacillota > Clostridia > Eubacteriales > Clostridiaceae > Clostridium > Clostridium sp. UBA871. Next base: position 69,153 of record NZ_DBFV01000004.1, read on the forward strand.
TGTAGGCACACTAATCCCAACTATCTCTGCACATTTTCTTATGGAATAACCATTTATCATACATTTAGAATATAATATCCACTTTTTAATATCTTTCTTACTGTTGTAACGGGGTGAACGTGTAAAATCAGTAAAGGTCTTTCGGCAGGACTTACAGATATATCTTTGTTTGCTATTGAACTTGCCATTTCTTGATACTTCCTCATGTCCACAGTGGGGGCAGACTTTTCCCTTGGAGAATCGGTTCTCTTTAACCTCGTTAGTAACCTCGGTAGCAAAAGAACCTAATACAATAACTTCTTCAAGATAATTTAATATTTCTTCCTGTCCTGTTGTTCCTAAAGCATCTAAATCTTTCTTTACTGACGCTACACTTGGCATAATAATACCTCCGTAATCCTTTATATAGTCTTATTGCACCCAAATATTCAGAAAATATAAATTTTCAACACTTATCTTAAACATAGCCTAAATTAAAAATGTAATATTATAAACACTATTCTTTAAATCTAACAGTTAATTGTAATACAGTAATCTAAAGATAACACATCTAAAGTAACCCTTTTAAAAATAAGAGTATCATTTTATTAACTCAAAAACGTACTTATAATTGGAATTGCAATGTATAGATAAGGTTCTAATTTAATAACCATACTATCCTTAGAAGAAATTTCAACTACTGTTTTATTGGCAAGTTCATGAAAAAACTTACTAATAATATTGAAAATAATCCAACCACAAATAGTTCCTAGGGTATTCATTATTAAATCATTAATATCTGATGCACGAAATTGGACAAACAATTGAGCAATTTCAATAATAATTGAAAATAATATTCCACTACATACTGTGGGCAATAATGTTCTATACTTTTTCCATAATGTTGGCAATAAAAATCCAAAAGGCATAAAAAGTATTATATTAAGTATTGCTGAAAGCTCAAGTCCATCGTTAAAAGGCACTAAATTTATAATGGGATTAAATAATGGCCTGTTTAATCTTGAAAGTCTTTTCCATTCGCTCAAAGTAGGAATTCCGACTACATCTATTAAGGAAATCATAAGATATAATATAAAAAGATATCCCAAAAAGTAATGTTGCCATCCTATTTTCTTTTTAAGACTCTTACTATTTTTATTTAAGAATATATTTAAAATAGTTATTAGAAAAAATGATAATATCATTGGTATTATATAACTTTTCATCATAGAAATCTCTTTCCCCCGTTTTAATCTTAATATTTACTATTACATTAAAAATTTAATTTGAAAACTGATCTCTAAAACACTCCTTTATAAATTATTTTTTATTACTAAATATAGTATATAAGTAATTATTTAAAATCTTCTTAATTGTTTCTTAAGGTTTTCTTAAGATTATTATTGCAAACTTTCAATTATATACCTTTGTAATAGTTGTTATGAAACTCTTTAGTAACTTCATCTTATTAACTCTATTGCTACTACTATCATTAAGCCTCCTAGATGAAAATCATATTTTTATAAATATATATATTTAATTTTAATTATATAGCAGGAATGCTAGTCAAATAGTTGTTCTGTTTATGGGTATTTCAGAGGTTTTCCTATTTCGAAGGTAGGATTTAATATATTCAAATATGAAGAATAAGTGTTATTACAAATCATTTAAATATGGAAAATAAGAGATAATAGGTAAGTATCTATTATCTTTTTGTAAGTATTGACATAAAGGTAACTGGTTACGTATAATTATATATGTAATCAGTTACTTTTAAGTTACAATAAATATTGGTGAATATAATTTTTATGGAGTGTGATGAATAGTGGATAAAAAAGAGGAAAAGAAAATGGAAGCTTATATATATGGAGGTATATTTGCTTTATCTAATAAATTACAACTACTAGGAGATAAATTCGATTCTAATATATCTACAAAGCAATGGTTTTTAATTGCTATTATAGCTAGCTTTAAATATGAAGCTCCAACAATTTCAATGACTGCGGAAAGAATGGGGACTTCAAGACAGAATGTTAAAAAGATGGCTAGTATATTAGAAAGAAGAGGCTTCTTAGTAATAGTTAAGGATAAAGAGGATGGTAGAATACAAAGATTAGAATTAACAAAGTACTGTACAGACTATTTTGAACAAAGAATGGAAAGTGAAGAAAAGTATATTGAAAATTTGTTTGCAGATTTTGATGAAGAAATGTTATTAGGTGTATTTAAAGGAATAAAGCAATTAGAGAAAAATATTATGGTATTGGAGAAACAAAATGAAGAGGAGAGTTAAGAAAAAAATGGGGTTAATTTCAGGCATAATTTTATTATTAGTATCTATATTAGTTATTTATTTCAATGTACCTTATTCAAGATTAAAAACAAACTTTAAGGATTATTTAGTTGCAAGTGAAGAAAATATTAATGAAAATAAAAAAGCTGCTAAATATACATTGGAGGATTTACCACAATCCATGCAGAATTTTTATAGCTATACTAAGCTAGTTAATAAGGTTAGTAGTAACCATGTGAGTTTTAATTTTAAGGATGCCGATTTTGTAAATATAGAGATGAATAAAACATTGAAAATAAATTATTCAGAACATATTTTTGGAGATGTTCCAGCTAGATTTGCTTTTATAGATTCATCACTTTATGGCATACCATTTCAAGGCTTGGACTCATTTATTAATGGTGAAGGTGGGATGAAGGGAGTAGTAGCAAAAAATATTACTCTATTCAATCAACGCGGGGAAGAAATGAATAAAGCAGCCTTGGTGACCTGGCTTGCCGAAATTATATTTATGCCGTCACAGTTATTAAGTGGAGATGTAGACATAAAAGAAATAGATAAAAATACAGTGGGTGTATCAATAACGTATGATAACATAAAGGCAAGTGGAATTTATAAATTCTTAGATAGTGGAGAGCTTGTTGAATTTACAACTGATGATAGAGCACTTATCTATAATGATGGAAGATTAGAACATAGAAAATGGTCTGCGCTATATGAAGATTATAAGAATAATGGTGATTTACTATTACCTAATAGATTAAAATCTAAGTGGCATTTTGATAATGAAGATATAATATATTTTGATGGTACTGATATAGAATATACATTCTATTAGTAGATTGGTAGTTACAGTAGATATGGTTTGAATCTATAGGTGGAAACCCTTTTACTAAAATTGTTATATGAAAATATAATATTATAAGTTTTATATTAGAGGTTCAAATATAGGTGAGAGTAGACAGATTTGTGAAACAGAGGTTGTGACAAAAGTATGAAAATACTTTGTCACAGCCTCTTTTCTCATGAGATTTCTTTGCTTAAAGTTTAAAAACAAGAAAACTAAAGAGTGTGTAAATTCTTTTGTAAAGCGTTGACTCTAACACCACGTCATAGTGTAATATAAAAATATAACTTGAGTATATTAACAAAAACTCACAGCCGGCTGAGTATTAGATAATATTGATAGCTGTAAAATCAAACTTTGAGGTGTAGCAATGAGAACAGTAAAACAAGTTTCGGATTTGACAGGAGTAAGTGTGCGTGCATTACATTACTATGATGAAATAGGATTATTAAAACCAAGTGAAATTACAGAGGCAGGATATAGACTTTATGATGATGAAGCTCTTAAAACTCTGCAGCAAATTTTATTTTTCAAAGAGCTTGATATACCTTTAAAAGATGTTAAAGAGATAATGATGAGTCCATATTTTGATAAAATGCAAGCACTAAAAAATCAGAAAAAGTTGCTTATTTTAAAAAGAAAAAGATTGAATGGTTTAATAGAGCTTATAAATAAAACCTTAAAAGGAGAAAGCGCAATGAATTTTAAAGAATTTGATATGAATGAATATTTTAATGTATTGGAAGAATTTAAAACAGAACACGAGGATAAGGTAAGTGAAATTTATGGTAGTGTAGATAAATATAATGACCATATTGAAAAATTTAAATCTAAGGAAGATGAAATTGCTAAAATGGCTATAAAGAAATATGGAAGTATTGAAAAATATGCTACGGCTTTAAAGAAAAATCTTAACAATAGTGCTACGTTTACTTTAGCAGAACAATATGATGAGTTTAAAAGAGATTCCTTGGAAGGTAAGCACCCTAAATTAAAAGAACTATTTAAGAAGCTTACATCTGACTTAAGTAAGGATCCTTATTCAAAGGAGATTCAAGAAATTGCTGAAGAAATAACAGATATAGCTAAAAAAGATTATGAAATTTTCAAAATGGATAATGGGGATGATCATTGGTACTATATGGTGCAAATTTATTTGGTATATCCTAAGTGGATAGAAGAAGTGGATAAGAAATATGGAAATGGTGCATCTAAATTTATCGGAGAAGCTCTAAAAAATTATTTGGGAGATAAGCAGCCTAAATTAGAAGAACTATATAAAAAGCTTGCATCTGACTTAAGTAAAGATCCTTATTCAAAAGAGGTTCAACAAATTGTTGAAGAAATATCAGATGCAACTAAAAAAAGTCAAGAATTTTACAAAGTAGATGAGGGAGAGAATCATTGGGGTTATACAGCAGAGCTTTATTTATCAAATTCCACATGGATAAAAGCCATTGATAAACAATATGGAAGTGGAGCATCTAAATTTATGGGGGAAGCTTTAAAGTTTTATGCTGAAAATAGTAAGTAATGAATTAAAAACTATGAAGGATTTGCCATATAGAAAGAAGGTTACAAGTATTAACGTATATTGGCGCTAGGATATATGTTATAATTAGGTAAAATAAAATTTTTGTAATATATACAAGGAGATGGAATTATGAAATTTAGAATTGTTTCATTACCACCGTTTAAAGCTGCTTCATCAGGGGTTGATAAAAATTTTGATTTTTCTGCAGAAGGAATATTGGGAAAGTTTGATGCATATTTTTCTGATATTAAGCCATTACCACGAGATGACTTTATGCCACGAGATTTTTTATTTTTTGATCCTGTCGAACAAGGTATGGTTTGGTGGTGGGCGCTAAATGATGACATGGATAGCGGTAGTAACGATGTAGTTGACTTTGATGGCGGGTATTATCTTACTTACACATATAGAGACGGTGATGAAGAAATGAGTAGTAAATTGTATAATGAGGCTATAGAATACATTAATAAATCAGAATTGTTTGAATTGGATGAACGCAATAATCATTATAGTATGGGACATATTATTACTCCTAAGGATATTATCAAGGCACAGGGATGGGCACAGATGGAAACATTTATACCAATTAAGCTAAGAATGAAATATGATAGATAAACAAAGCACGAAGTTGTTAATGATAAAGAAACTTATGATGTGATAACCTTTGGACCACTTTGTGTGGAAACTGATTTACAGAACACAGGTATTGGTGGTTTATTATTAGAAACAACAATGCAGCTTGCTAGAGAAGCAGGGTATAGGACAATTATATTTATTTTCCCAATCAGAAGATTATAATTTTATTAAAGTTTAATTTAGGTTAAGAGAGAGTAGGTAAATTTGTGTAAATACAAATTTACCTACTCTCTTTTTGTTGAAGTTAGCTGTTTTTCCATAGCTATATAAATTTTAAGAATGGACCTTACCTTCTACCAGTGAAGAAGTCGTTATAGGTTGATGCGATTTTTTCCCAGGTTATTGTATCCACAACTCCAGTTCTCCTTAGGTCAAATACCTTTTGAAGACTCTTAACATTTCTTTCCGTTGCTAAGTCAAATATATTATCTATAGGTAGAATTCTTATGTTATATCCGTTTTTAGCTAAAACATTCATATACTCTTTAAGAACAGCAACATACCCATTATTATCTCCAAGTTTTAGTTCAAATGGGAATGGGAAAAGAATATCTGAGGTATTTATATCCCTACCAGAGTCTAATGCCAAATATACAAATACAATATTCCTCCAAGTATTAATATCCACCTCGCCATTTTGAACTAATCCAAAGGTTCTTTGAAATCTTAACACAGCATTTTGTGTTCTTCCATCAAAATCTCTATCAACATTAACTTCTGGTATCTCTTTATATAATGTAGATATCTTTCTAAGCATTGTTTTAAGTCTTCTTACATCTTTATTGCTAAAATTTTTCCTTAAAACATACCCTGGATATCTAGTTAAGTCCTCTACTGAGTAAATGTCTTCTAAATCTACATAGGCACAGTATATAGTATTCCAAAGCCTTCTATCAACTGATTTTAAAATAGGCAAATTAAATGCCTTTTGAAATTCCATTAAGGTTTCCAGAGTTTCATAATCAAAAATACCAGTTATAGCATTTTTCTTTAATCCATAAGCCTCTGCTAGGGTACTTAAATATACTTGTAGCTCCCTTACTTTTCCTCCTTTAGAACCATATTTTAATCCTCCTAATGGATAATCTCCATCAAAACTTCCATCTAATTCTTCAATAATCATATTTTCTTCTGCTTCTTGATCTAATTCAGCTAATCTTTTTACAGCAGTATAAATTGCTGATAATTTATACCAGGTTGCTCTTCCCACTATTCCATCTTGAACTAAATTAAATATTCTTTGAAATACTTTAACGGATGCTTCAGTGTTAGGTCCAAAGATTCCATCTACAGGAATTAACTTAGGAATAGCAGGATAATTTTGTGATATTCTATTTAACTGTTGTTGTATTATAGTTACATTGGAGTTTCTATCGTTTCTCCTTATTGCTGATCCAGGATATGACTCAACTAACCCAGCAATTATTGGAGTTCTTTTTAGTATTTTATCATTACCATAATAATACTGTAATATTTCAAAAGCATTTCTACCACCGTTTGCTAAGTCTACAGTTCCCCACTGAGATAACCCATTACATTTAGCTGTTGTACCATTGCAATATTGTGTAAAATATGGTGCATTACTATTAACTATAGAAAAATATTCATTAAAAATAGAATCTACAATTTCGCTTACATTCTCAAATACATTTCCTCCATATACAAAATATTGATCATAGGCTGTAGAATTTGTTATTTGAAATGAATAACCTCTACTTACATACCATTCTGTATAAACTCTGTTAAGGGCAAAGGTTATTTGGGCATAAATGTTGGCTCTTAGGGATTCTTCAGGCCATGTTGGGTAAACTTCATGGGAAGCAACATTTTTAATATAATCTACAAACCTGACAGTGACATTTTGCGCCCATGCACTAGGAGCTCCAAGGTGTACTGTAATATACTCTGGTATATATACTTCTCTTAATACAAAAGGTTGAGATAACACTCCAGTTTTCTGATCTCTTTGAACATCCAATAATAATTGATGAGGAGGTATAACAATCCTATTTTCCGTTGTGTTGTAAAATGCAGCTGCACCAACTTTAACTATCTCAGTTAATGATACATTTTGAATAGAAGTAGTTTCATCAAAAATACTAACACCTTCTATTAGTACATTATTATATCCTTCTGCGGTTACTAACACATCATATCTAGCATAAGGAATATATGTTTTATTCATTGGTTCTAATGACAAATTTTTATCGGGAGCATCTAACTCAATAATCTCACTTCTGCCACTTTCATCTACACCACTGTCTGTCTCAAAAATAACCTCTTTTGTTTTTTGATCTCTAATTTTTATCTTTGCACTTGTGATAGGTAAGGCTTCTTGTTCTTTTGAAAGTTGAACTATTATATATCCTTTTCCCATTTTACACCACTAAATATTACTCTAATATATTATATTGATGGATATTTGTTTTGATACTGTCACATTGCGGTATAAAAAATAATTATATTGTAATCAGCTATTAATGCTAAACTGTCCTAAAGGATAAGACTGCCTAAATTGATATTTGTTCATTGAGGGATAAAGATTAGGGTGATACAAGAAAGGTATTATTAAGTCTTATACATTTAAAAATAAGAGTATTAATACATAAAGGAGAAAATTATGATAGAAATTTTTAGGTTAAAGCTACTACTCTTATAATAGGTGGTAGCTTTATGTAAAAAATGATATAGAAATATTTTCTACTATTGTAATATAATTTTATTAAATCTAAAATTATATTAAATAGAACTAAAAAATAAAGAATGTAAGTAAGGAGTATAGTAATGAACAGTTTACTAGCAACAAAAATAAATGATTTTATGGAATTATACTGCAATACATGGGCATTTAGTGGTTCCATATTAGTAGCTGAAAAGGGTGAGACTATCATTAAAAAAGGCTATGGAAAGGCTTCTATAGAACATAGTATTCCCAATACATCACAAACAAAGTTTAGAATTTGTTCTATAACAAAACAATTTACCGCTATAGCAGTGATGATGTTACAAGAAAAAGGCTTATTAGATGTTAATGAAAGCATTACTAATTATTTTCCTGAATTTCATCAATTTGATAAAAGAATAACTATACATCATCTTTTAACTCATACTTCCGGTCTTCAATATTTATTTGGACCAAACTTTCCAATAATGTATAGTAAATCAAAGCATACACATGAAGATATGTTTAATATATTTAAAGATAAACCTCTTTTGTGTGAGCCAGGGGAAAGGTGGAATTACTCTAATTACGGATACTATTTGCTTGCATGTATTATTGAAAATGTTTCAAGTGTGACCTATGATGAGTTTTTAAGTAAGAACATTTTTCAGCCTTTAAATATGAAGAATACTGGTATTGAAAAAAATAAAGCAATTATACCAGGGCTAGCTAATGGGTATTATCTAAATGATAATGATTTAATCCATACTGATTATGTAAACATGGATGTAACATTTGGATCAGGGGAAATCTATTCTACAGTTGAGGACATGCTAATATGGGATCAAGCTTTATATAATGGAGGCCTTGTTTCAGAGGAAACACTGAATACTATATTTTCACCATATGCAAATTCCGGAGAAAGAGGAACTGAGGATAATGATTATGGATATGGATGGTTTATAGATGAAATGTACGGACGCAAGAGGATAAGTCACGACGGCGGTGGATTGGGGTTCACAACTGGATTTGACAGATACATCAATGAACAAGTAAGTATTATTGTATTAAGTAATTATGGATTTACAGCAGTTTGGCGTATTACAGATATTCTTGCTGCTATAATGTTTCAAGAGGAATATCAATTTCCAAGTAGACCACTCGAATATGCTTTAGATTCCAAAATATATGAAGAATATATAGGGATATATAAAGGGGACGGCGAGAAACTCACTGTTGGAAGGGCCAAAGAAAAAATGTTTTTTGTTCTAGATGATGAATATATTATACCCATGTATCCAATATCAGAAACTGAATTTCATCATACTTGGATTGATGAGAGTTATGCCTTTTATAAAAACAAGAATGGAGAAATGTACTTTTGGGGAGCTAAAAAACAATAATTGATACACTTCAAAGCTTAAAGAGAATTATTTCATATAAAAATATAAATTGCTTGTTTAGAATTCAAAAAAGCAGTCTGAAAAAGGCTGCTTTTTTAAATTTAAAATGTTTTCTATTTACCTGGAACAAGTATTTTAGCAATAGGGTAACTTCTATATCAATACAGATAAACTTCTTATTTTATATATTTTAATATAACATACGTATAAAAACATACCACTTATAGACAATAACTAACCACTTACTGTTGTTATATTTACAAGGGAAAAAATAGTTAATATAATAAAAATATGGGGAGTGAAAATATGAAAATACGAATTGAGGTAGATAATAAAATAAGCGAAAATGAAGTTATTATTAGATGTAGTGAACTTAATGAAGACATTAAAAATATTCAAATTATGTTTCACGATATGCTATCATGCAAGAAATGTATAACTTTTTATAGAGGTGATACCGAATATTATCTTTCTTTGGAAGAAATAATATTTTTTGAAACTGAAGGAAATAGGGTTTGTGCACATACTATAGACAATATATATAACGTGAAATACAAGCTTTACGAACTTGAAGAGTTTTTGCCAGGATATTTTATGCGAGTTTCAAAATCAACAATTCTAAATACAAATCATATTTACTCCATAACACATAGTCTATCATCATCAAGTAAGGTCGAATTTCAAAATACTCACAAACAGGTGTATGTTTCAAGATATTATTATAAACCACTAAAAAATAAATTATTAGAAAAGAGGAGATAAAATGGATAACAGTAGACTTTCGGGAGGACTTTCTCTTATACTATGTGGAATTGCTTTAATTATCTATAAACTTGGATATTTTTCAGATACAAATATTTTTACAATTTTATTTACAATTTTCTTAGTTGGTATCATTATAAAGAGTGTATTAAAAGCTAATTTCGCAGGCATTTTATTCCCAATAGCACTCATTTGTATTGATTATGATGAACAGCTTGGTATAACAGCTATCACTCCATGGACAGTATTAATAGCAGCATTACTTGGAAGTGTCGGTCTTTCTATGGTTTTTAATAAACATCCTAAGTGGTCTCGCAGAAAAAGTAATTGGGATTCTTCTAAATTTAATACTATTGATACGGAAGATGAAAGTCATATAAAGTTAAAGACCTCATTTGCTGGAAGTATTAAGTATATAAATACAGATAAATTTGAACAAGCAGATTTAAAGTGTAGCTTTGGAGCAATGAAAGTGTATTTTGATAATGCTGTTCTTTATGAAGGAAAAGGATATGTTAATATAGAAGCTTTTTTTTCTGGTGTAGAGTTATATATACCTAGAAATTGGACTGTTGAAAATATATCTACTACATCTTTTAGTGCAATAACTGAAAAAAATAGAAATGAAGGAACAGCAGATAATATTCTAACTATATGTGGATGTATAGATTTTTCAGGAGTAGAAATAATTTATATCTAAATAAATAAATATAATACCTATGCACTCTATGCATAGGTATTATATTTTAAATAGTATGTCTTATAACTGTTAGGGAGAAGCGTGTACTATAGGTAAATCTGTTTTTTAGCTAGAATGAAAAATTGCTCTAGCTAAAAGTACTATAAAACTAGGTAATTAGGAACACAATATGTTTTGCTACCTTAAAAATTTTCTTGACAACATAATTGTATATGTATATAGTTTACATATAATACATTATAAGGGGTAGGGTTAATGGATTTATTGTTACAGGTACACTATAAAGAAAAAAATAATCCTGATGTGGAAACATCAAGGTTTATTAATATTTTACTAAATACTTTAACCAAGAAAGAATATACGAAATTGAGAATTTTATTTTATATATTAAGTTTAATTAGCATAATAGCATTGATATATTTTATGTGGATTATGAATAATATTATAATTTCTATGTATGTCGTATGTGTTCTAGGATTTATAGTAATTTTTCTCCCAAACCTACACTTAGCAGTACGATTAATGTACATGTTAATAATATGTTATACAGCGATTGTTGAATTAATTAGAAGAATAGGACTTAAAAAAACATAGAAAATAAATATAATTGAAAGTATGAAAAGTTGGGGGTAAATACTATGGAATATGAAATTATACATTTAGCAAAGGATAAATGGAAGGAAACTATAATCCCGATAGGTTATACTACAGATAAATATTATGATGTTGTAGTAAATGAAACGGATAAAGGCTTTACTATTGATATAGAAAAGAAAGACTTTAGCGAGCCAGTAACCCATACACCAGAAGAGTATGATTTTCCAGATAAGTTATATGAAGACCACTGGGAGAATGCTTATGCTTGGGGAGTGTTAGTTAAAGATAAATTAATTGCTGCAATTGAAACAGATCAAGAACTATGGTCTAATCGTCTAAGAATTACAGAACTTTGGGTAGCAGAAGAATATCAAAAGAATGGAATAGGTCATGCATTAATTCAGGTTGTAAAGGAACAAGCAAGAAGAGAACGTCGTAGAGCTATTATACTAGAAACACAGTCTTGCAATGTTAATGCAGTGGATTTTTATCAGCATGAAGGATTTACTTTGATTGGTATGGATGCTTGCTGCTATAGGAATAATGATTTACAAAGAAAAGAAGTTAGATTAGAATTTGGATGGTTTCCAGAAGAAAAGAAAAAGTTAAATGGTGAAGAGGTAGAAATTAGAATGGAAACAGAGGATGATTGGTACAATGTGGAGCTGATGACACAGCATGCTTTTTGGAACAAACATCATCTTGGCTGTGACGAACATTACCTAGTGCATAAATTACGTAAGCATAAAGACTATCTTCCAGAGCTCAGCAGAATAGCAGTAAAGGATGGTAAAGTAATAGGATGTATAATGTATTCAAAGGCAAAGATTGTTGATGGTGTAGATACCCATGAAATTATAACCTTTGGTCCTCTTTGTGTAGAGCCTAAATGGCAAGGAAGTGGAGTTGGTGAGCTGTTATTAAGGGAAACAATGAAGCTAGCTACAAATAAAGGGTATAAAGGTATTGTAATTTTTGGAGAACCAGATTATTATCCTCGAATAGGATTTAAAACCTGTGATAATTTTAATATTACCACTGCTGATGGTAAAAACTTTGATGCATTTATGGGAATTGAATTAGCAGAAGATAGTATGAAAGATATAAAAGGTAAATTCTACGAATCGGAAGTTTTTGAAAATCTACCTAAGGTAGAAGTTGAAGAATATAATAAAAAATTCCCAAAGCTACAAAAATTAAGATTTCCAGGTCAATGGGATTGATTAAATATTAAAGGATAAGGCAAAATAATATTAATACAAAAGGTAGATTGGCAGAAATGAATAAAGGAATTAAGTTAGTTCAATATGTTGAGAAGAATAATGGAATATAAAGCAAAAACCTCAGATATAACTGAGGTTTTTATAATTTTTAAATTAAACTTCTAAAGGATCTGTGGAGCCTGTGAAAAAAACTCTGTAAATTACTTCAAATCAGAATGATTTGATATTATTTTATTGACTATACCATATGTTATAGCATCATCAGAACTTAACCAATAGTTTCTATCAGTGTCTTTTTCAACTCTTTCTAGTGGTTGACCAGTAGCTTCACTTATAATTTTATTAATTCTTTTACGAACTCTTAATATTTCTTCAGCTTCAATACCGATGTCTGTAGCTGGACCATTAAATCCTCCTAATGGTTGATGAATCATATATCTTGTATTAGGAAGAGAATATCTATTTTCTTTATCAGCTGCAAGATAAATTGTTATACCAGCACTTGCTACCCAACCTGTACCTATCATTATAACTTTTGGTGTAATGAACTTTATCATATCATGTATTGTATCTCCAGCTTCAACATGCCCTCCTTGACTATTTATAAATATTTTAATAGGGTCATTTCCCATTTCTTCAAGGATTAAAAGTTGAGTAACTACTTTTTCTGCTAAAGATTGATTAATCTCACCAGAAATAACTATAGTTCTTGATTTCAATAATTTTTCCATGACTATATTGGGTGTGTCTTTTGAAATTTCCTCTTTTTCGCTCTCTTTACTATAAAAAATCATATTATTTTCCTCCTATAATCTTAAATATATTTAAGTTATGAATATATAGCTGTAGATTTCTATAACCTAGTAGTTGGATTTAAATTGATTAATACGAAAAAATTGCGACTATATTATGAATCCGTTTTTATAATTTACTATATTTACTATATTTGTTTTAGTAATAACTATACTAACACTAATTTAATTTTTTTACAATATAGTTAAAATAATTGGTAAATCATAGAAAATAAATATATATTATAGAAACTAAATATATATTATAAAAGTAATAGGAAAGATATGATTTAACAGTATTAAAATTACCTTTTTATTTAAAGCAACTTTAGGTTGTCAAATTTGTTATACTTAATTGGTAGAAACATGATAATATTATCAGTATACTTATACAAGAGGTGATTAAACAATGAGTTTTCAAGAACAATTGCAAACACTTAGAAAAGCAAAGGGTCTATCACAAGAAAAGTTAGCTGAAGTTTTAGGGATATCAAGGCAAGCAGTTGCAAAATGGGAAGTGGGTCAATCTTATCCCGATATAGCTAGACTGATTGCACTAAGTGATTATTTTAAAGTAAGCATTGATAAACTAGTTAATGATTATGAAGAAAATTGCCGCTTATGTATAGAAGAGCATAGCGATAATCATATAAATGAAAATATAATTGATTTCTTATGTAGGGCTAAAAAAGCTACATATGCTGGGGAGGGGACAGAGAGTGAATCTTCAAGACCAAATTCTCATGATTTAGAATATACAGAAGGAACTTTAAAATATATAGATACATATATAGGTGGAGAGAAGTTTGTAGGAGAGGAAGCAATATGGCAAGATGATATTCCATTTTGGTCAATGAATTATATTGGAAGAATTTTAGATGAAAGATTTTCAGGGAGTTTTTTGAAGGAAGTTTTGAGTTTAGTAACTAAGGAGAATCCATATAGAGGTCCTATTATTTATCAAAATGGGCAGTATAAATATCATTGTATAATAAATGGAGAATTTAAGTGGTTTCAAGGACATGAGGAAATATATTTTGACCATATTAAGGTTTATGAATGTCATTTCCATGGAGGATCAGTTAAATAATTAAAATGAATATATGAGAGAGGAAAAGATTATGAAATTAAACAGAAATAATTTATGTTGGTGCAAAAGTGGATTAAAATATAAAAACTGTCATTTAGAATCTGATGAAAAGTTAAGTGATTTAAAAAGAAAAGGTCATATAGTACCAACTAGAAACCTCATAAAAACAAAAGAGCAAATTGAAGGAATAAGAAAGAGTGCTGAGATTAATAATGGTCTTCTAGACTTAATTAGTGAAAACATTAAGGAAGGCATGGCAACAGAAGAAATAAATAAATTGGCACATGACTATACAATATCCAAAGGTGGAATTCCAGCTACTCTTAATTATGATGGATTTCCTAAAAGTATTTGTGTATCAATAAATAATGTTGTATGCCATGGAATACCTAGTAAAGATGTAATTCTAAAGAATGGTGATATTGTAAATGTTGATGCAACAACTATACTTAATGGATATTACTCAGATGCATCAAGGATGTTTATGATTGGTGAAGTAGATGAAGAAGCTAAGAAATTGGTTGAAGTAACTAAAGAATGTTTGAATAAAGGCTTAGAAGCAGTTAAACCTTGGGGGTTCTTAGGAGATATTGGAGCTGCAATTCAAGAATATGCAGAAAGTAATGGTTATTCAGTAGTTAGAGAATTCGGTGGACATGGAGTAGGTTTAGATATTCATGAAGAACCATTTGTTTCTCATTTGGGAAAAAGAGGAATAGGTATGGTTTTAGTACCTGGTATGGTATTTACCATTGAACCAATGATAAATGCTGGAAGTAATGAAATATTTATAGATGAAGATGACGGGTGGACTGTTCTTACCGATGACGATTCTCTTTCAGCACAATGGGAGCACACAATTCTTGTAACTGAAGATGGAATAGAAATAATTGCTAGATAGATCATGTGATAAAAGCCTGTAGGAAAAGAAACGTAAAATGAAATCTATTATAAAAGAAAGCTAATAAAATAATGGGGAATCTTTTGTATTAGCTTTCTTTAAATCTAGAGTAAGTTATATTAATGAGGGGATAATTAATTAAATTGTAGTAAATACTTCTTCTTCAGAAAGTCTTGATTTAGGTAATTGTGCATTGAAATCATCATTAGCTTTGTATCCTAAAGGAACTAATGCTACAGCGGTGAATCCTTTTTCAGTTAATCCTAATTCTTCATTTAAAACTTTAACATCAAATCCTTCCATAGGTACTGCATCTATTCCAAGAGCAGCAGAACCAAGTAATAAGCTACCCATATTTAAGTAAACTTGTTTATCCATCCAATATTGTAAGTCATTGTAGTCATTTTTATGGAAGTTAACAAATGTACTACGTCCTCCATGCATACCATTTTTGATTTCTTCGTTAGCAAAACGTCCATCTTGATCTTCTTTTTCTAAGATATGTTGTAAGTAATCTTCATCCATTGAAGTTCTTGCACAAAGTACAACTATATCTGATGCAGTAAGTACTTTTTCATCATTAAAAGCGTAGAATCCTTGAGTACTTTTGCTTATTTGTTTTTTCCCTTCTTCACTTGAAGCTATTATAAAATGCCATGGTTGAGTATTAACGCTTGAAGCACTAAGTCTTAAAAGTTCTTTAATTTGTTTCATATCTTCTGCTGAAATTTTTCTTGTATTATCAAATTTTTTAGTTGAGTAACGTCTTTCCATTATTTCTATTAAGTTCATATTATATATCTCCTTTTAATTCAAAAATAGTTTATATTAATTTTATAAATTTTCAAAGGCTTACTTGTTTGCCGCCCTTGTATGCTATAATAATATCAACATACTGTTATATGAACAAGTATGCACTTAAAAGTAAGTACTATCTAAAAGGATAGTGATATCAAAAAGGAGAGTTGTATGAATAATAAAGAAATAGAAATAAAAAATTGTAGTGAACTGTGCCCTATGGAATTTGCAATGACTCAGATATCAGGGAAATGGAAACTAGTTATTTTATGGCATATTTATGATAGTGAAGTTATGAGATATGGTGAATTAAAAAGAGCTGTAAGTGGAATTACAGATAAAATGTTAAGTAATCAGTTGAAAGAGTTAGTTAGTGATAACATAATACATAAGGAAGTTTATGAAGAGATTCCGCCAAAGGTAGAATATACTTTAACTGAATATGGAAAATCATTAATACCTATAATGGAAATGTTATTTAAGTGGGGAAAAGAACAATTAATAAGATTAAATAATGATAAATAGCTTTTAAGTAAAATTGATAATAATAATTTTAAAAGTTAATTATAAAGGAGAGAGTTATGAAGCATGTAGAGCATACCTTTGAAGCTGTATTTGATAAAAATTCAAAAATTCTTATTTTAGGAACATTGCCATCTGTTAAATCAAGAGAGGCGGATTTTTATTATGGTCATCCACAAAATAGATTTTGGAAAGTTATTGGAGCAATAACTCGATGCTCTGAATATAGAACTATTGAGGAAAAAAAGAAAATGTTATTAGAAAATAATATTGCAATATGGGATACAATAGCTTCTTGTGATATCATAGGTTCAAGTGATTCCAGTATTAAAAATGTAGTCCCATCAGATTTAACTAGTATTTTAGATAATAGCAATATTAAAAAGATATATGTTAATGGTGGCAAGGCATATCAACTTTATAATAAATATTCATTAAAAAAAACAGGAATAGAAGCTATTAAACTTCCATCAACTAGTCCTGCAAATGCAAGATATAGTCTTGATAAGTTAATAGAAGAATGGCAAGTGATTGTTTAATGAATACCACTGGTTATACTGGTGGTTCAAAAAGCTTTTAGCTATAAGTAGAAAAAAAGAACCCTCTTTGATAAATAGAAGTAGGTTTGCCAACCACATCTAAAATCAAGGAGGGATATCCAAGCGGATAATAAGGAATATGTAGAAGCAGTAGAATTTTAGAATTCTGCTGTTTTTTTATTGTAGGTACATGATAAATAAAGGGAATATTTTCTTAATATGGTATAGATTTATTGAGCAGTGGAGAGTGAGGTGATACAATAAAGATGTTATTGATTAAATTTAAATAATAAGGATAAGGTAAAGCAATATCAAGACAAAAGGTACATTGTTATAAATAGAATAATAAAATTGAAAAAGATGAAGGAGTAATATTATAAATATCAATTATAATAAAGGAGGAGCTTAAATGAAAATTGTTAAATTAATAAAATATATAGCTATAGTTATTATTTGTTCTATACTTGATATGACACTTCATGGAATAACTTCGGAGATTAGTCCTTTTCCTAAAATTGCAAACTTCAGTTTTCTTGTTAAAACTATTGGAGCTGTTGGAGCAGCTACGGTATGGATTCTGGTTGCCTTTTCCAGTGTAGCCTATGTGTTTTATAGATATGAAGATAAAATTCTAGGAATAAAGAGTGGAAAAGGGCTGCGATATGGTAGTGCAATAGGCTTATTGTGGTTATGGGGTATGATGGAAGGTGTTTCTTTATCGGGTAATACTTTAACACATGAAATTGTAATGGGAATTTGTGATGCTGGACCGATAGTATTGATGGGATCATTATTAGGTAAATTTACAAGTGACTCCAGTCATATTAAACAAAAGAAGAGACCTTTTAATAGTAGTAACATATTTTTATCTATTTTCATTTTTTCTATAACCTTTTTATTTGGACGTTACTTTTTCTATTTTACAAAAATTATAGATTCAGGTTATGAGAAAAGACCTTATTTTACTTTTATTTGGACTTTATTAATGGGTACATGTATAGGTATCGTATATCTATTATTAGGTAATACTACTAAATCACAATCAAAGGCTTTAAGTGCAATAAAATTTGGAATTACAATATTTGGAATTAATTGGTTTGCCTTTCTTATTTTTGTACCAATTATATTTTCGGGGACGTTTATTGATACACTTCTAAGACTTGGTATTGATATATTGTTAGTTAGTTTAAGCTGTTATTTATCTGAAACTTTAATAAAAACTAACTGTTATAAAAGGAAAGTTCATAGTAGTTTACACAATTTGGAATTGTATGGTGGTGCAGATGAAAGGGAATAGTAAGAGCGCTATTAATTAGAAAAGGAAAGAGGTCTAAACTTACTCCCTTAATGGGATAGGTTTAGACCTTTCAAGTTTAGGAAGAACCTAATCTAACAAAGGTATTAGGTAGGGCAAAAAAGTAAATTCTAGAGCTTTTCAAAGGTAACAGGACGTTTTAAATTACCAAGGTAGATAGGATGTGTACAATTCTTATAATCACTAATTAGTCTTGTAGTCGCTATTTGACTGTTATCATAGGTTTTAAAGTAATACTCACAGGTGTTTGTGTTTATAAATGCAGTATATTTAGTGTAATCAAAAGTACCTTTATCTGTAAGAACAATTCCCATTGGAATTGAAACACTCTCCACAATGTGGAAACAAGTCATTATTGCATCGACTCTATCTTTAGGTACTTGACTATGGGTTTTTAGAAAGGCTGTTCTAACAAATCGTTCTGGAGAGGTGTATCCACCAGGTAATAACATTGTTCCACCAGCCTGACCAAAGGGTGTTAACTCAACATTTTCCCAACAGGTTTTCTTTTCTTGGATTGTAGATAATTCCATATAATTTCTTAGATTAGTCATATGCCACATAAAATCTGGACTATTAGTCATAACTCCTATAGGATTATCAAATATCTCAAGCCCATTTCTTGTTTGCTCAATAACTACACATTTACCACTTTTATCAGTTGCAATCCAATGAAGAGGAGCAGCCGTTTTAGTAACAGGATCGGGAAGACCTATGACACATATATTTTTCAGTATCATATCTAGTTCATCTACTGAAGCACAGAGTCCTAAAATATAATGTAGAAAATCCAATGATGCAATAGGCTCTTTATTCTTATCCTCTACTGGTATATCATAATCGGCATAACCCGCAAAGTATAGAGCTGCGGCAGCAAAGCCTCTTTCATTTACCCCATCAAAAAAGCCTAGCACATTATCAGCTTCTTGCCCGATACCTATAAAGCTATAGCAATCATTATGCTTTTTCATGGTAATAGGATTATACCATGGGTTATTTCTAGGTATTATAAAAAATCCAGGTTCTATATCGTAAGAAAAATCCATAGTCCTACAAAACAAATTTTCCATCTGTAAAGATTTTAAAGTAAACGCTGTACACATATCTACACCTTCTTTTTTATATATCTATACTATAGTATTTACAAATTTATAATTTTTATAATATTATAATATATGTTTAGAATATGTTAAAGTTACGATACTTAGTTTATTTAGATCACTGGAATGTTGCAACTCAGTAGAATTAACTTAATTAGCTAAATATGATGAATCTTATCACTGTTATTTTAATGCTATATAAATATCAATATCTGCATTTTCAAAGTCACTATTTAGGTATTCCTCAAAGTCACCTGTAAAGCTTCTGTCTAAGTCCAATTTCCAAATTTCGTCCCAAGCTTTTGCTACTGCTGTTTCCATGTGTCCATGTACAGAGAATTTTGCATATTTCCCCGCAGGAATGATTTTTGTTGTAAACTCACTGTTTTCTGATTTTGATACTTCGTTGCCTGCGGTAACAAGATAACTGTTTTCTGTATAATCGGAATAAAGTCCAATTGCATATTCATTTACCTTATTCTTGATGTTTGCATTGATGCCACTTTGATATAAATCAACCCAAAGCTTGCCGATTTTCTCACCCATTTTAGGGTCTTCGTTGCTCGTTGTCACACTTACACCAACAATAATTTTTTCTTCAAGATTTACAATTTCATAGTTCATTTTAACTACCTCCATATATTTGATATATTTATAATAAATCAAATAATATGTCAACAGTATGTCATATTATAAATAATTGTTCATCATTTTTTGTATTTCTTCTTTTATGGAGTTTCTTATGTCCAATGGTTCTAATACCTCGCAATGGCTACCAAAAGAAGCTATATAAGGAAATAGCCATTCACCCATAGGATAAATTGTTTCAGTTATAAAACTGCCGTCAACTTCTTTAGTATAATTATCAAACTCGTCATATACTCGAAAAGCCATTTGGGGAGACAGTTTTAATTTCAAAGTGATATATTGCTCATTAAACATGTTGTCCTTCTTAAATATAGGTTCCATAACTTTTCGATGAAAATGTTTATCTGTAACCACAATATCCTTTATACGACTTAGTTTGAAAAATCGAAAATCCTGCCTTAAAGTACAATAGGCATATAAATAACGTGCCATACCTTTAAAACAAAGCTTTAAAGGTTCTACATCTCGTGTAGTTCTTTCGCCTTTTCCGCTTGAATAAGTAAAACTCATTATTTTCTTAGATAGGATTGCTGATTTAATATCATTAAAGGATTTAGATTCGTTCTCTGAATTGTACCAAGATGAAAAATCCACTTCAATCCAATCGGAGTTATTCTCTCCAAATAGGCTGCCTAATTTTTGTAATGCAGAATCTGTTTCATTAAAATTGATTGCACCAACTGCTTGTAGTGAGGATAAAATATCAGACTTTTCTTCTTCGGTTAATACAGCTTTGTTCAGCACAAATTCATCTAAAATAGATATTCCGCCACCTTTGCCTTTGGTCATATAAACAGGAATACCTGCTGATGATAATGTTTCAATATCACGATAAATGGTTCTACTAGAAACTTCAAACTTCTCTGCAAGTTCTCTTGCTGTAACGTTTTTTTTATCAAGAAGTATGTATATTATTTCAAACATTCGGTTGATTTGCATATCTTCACCTCTATCATATTATAACACATGAATATGACATCACTATGTCATATTTATATACTGTCAAATAAGGAATGGCAGCCACATTATGGCTACCACTTATAAGTTTGAGAAATCCCCTTTACAGATGAGATGTATTCCGTTGGTGACATTCCAGTTAACTTTTTAAATTGTTTGGAAAAATGCTGCAAAGAATTATAAGAAAGAAAATATGCGATTTCAGTGATATTCATATTCCCATCACGAATAATTTCCTTTGCGCGCTCAATCTTCATATATATGAAATAATCAATTACTCCACAGTTTTTATTTTTGTGGAAGAGTGAATGTAAGGTAGAACGGCTGATAGAAAATTCATTGCAAATATCTGAAATTTTAATTTGCTCACAAATGTGTAGCTGCAAATAATGCAAAATTTGTTCAAATACATAGGATTTATTAGAGCTATCCCAAGACTGTTTTGTAACAGAAGATAGGTTTTTAACTTTTTCATCATCACAATGATGCCTCTTTATATGAATTAGAAATTGTTCCAGATATAACAAAATCAATTGTTGTGAGCCAAAAGGTGCACTAGTAGAGAGTTTTACTTGTTCAATGGAAGGGATATGGAGTGGAGTTGAAAATGCAGCGCGCGCTTCTGAAATAATTTTTGCAATTAAAGTTTTTTCTATAGAAGACAGAGTGGTAACTTTACCAGTAAAAAAATCCATTGATGGGGAATTGCACAAAAATGAAATTGCCACTAAATTAGGCGATTTCCTTCCTATTGCCTTCACAGCGTGAAATTCATTTGGTCTATGAAAAATCATATCTCCAGCATAGAGCTGATAATGCTCAGAGGCTGCTTGTACCATAACTGTTCCTTTGTCTACATATAGGAATTCCCAAAAATCATGAGACTCACCATGGAAAACAAAGTCTTTCAAGTATTCAAAATAGTGAATGGTGATGATTTCAGTGATTTCAAATTCTTCTTTTAATCTAGTACTGATATAAGCCATACAACCAACTCCTTGCTTATGCATTATTATCAATTTATTTTAGCAAATATAACAAAAGAATACAATTTAACAAATAGATATTTTGGATGATATAACAATTATACTGGATGATTGTATAAGCTAAATTTTAAAAAAACCTATACAATATATGTAACAGTATGGAAGTTATAGAAAAGGTCTTCTCTATGCACATAGAAATACCTTTTAAAATATGAATGGAGAAAATAGAAGTAAATAGGAGGAAATAAAATGAGTAAAAAATTAAAGGTAGCATTAGCTGGACTTGGTAGTAGAGGAAAAGACACCTATGCATTAACTGCTAAATTATTCCCAGAGAAAATTGAAATTGTAGCAATTGCAGACATTGATCCTGCAAAGGTAGAAGATGTGGCAAGGGAGTATAACATTCCGAAAAGGGCATGCTTTTACAGTGCAGAAGAACTAATTGCTCAGGATAAGCTAGCAGATGTTATGTTTATTACTACTCAGGACAAGGAACATGTAAGACAAGCAATCCCGGCCCTTAGAAAAGGCTATCATCTGTTATTGGAAAAGCCAATTTCACCAGACCTTGATGAGTGTAGGGAAATTGTAAAAGTAGCAAATGAATGTGAAAGAAAAGTGGTTGTATGTCATGTGTTGCGTTATACACCATTCTATACAAAATTAAAAGAAGTAATTGACAGCGGTATAATTGGAGAAGTAGTTTCTGTTATGGCAATTGAAAATGTGGGATATTGGCATCAAGCACACAGTTTTGTACGTGGAAACTGGAGAAACTCAAATACTACTAGTCCTATGATATTACAGAAATGTTGTCATGATATGGACTTGTTATTATGGCTCACAGGTAAAACTTGTAAGTCTGTATCTTCCTTTGGAAGCACCTATTTATTCAAAAAAGAAAATGCACCGGAAGGAGCAACGAAGCGTTGTATGGATGGATGCAAAGCAAAAGCAAATTGTCCCTTTGATGCAGAAAAGATTTATATAACAAATGAAAAAACTGGTGTGGCAAAGGGGAATACAAAGTGGCCTGTTGATGTATTGACTCTTCATCCCACTGTAGAAAGTATTACAGAAGCAATTCAAAGTGGACCTTATGGAAGATGTGTATATTACTGTGATAATAACGTAGTAGATCATCAGGTTGTAAACCTAAATATGACAGATGGTGCCACCATTTCATTGACAATGTGTGCATTCACTGCTACAGGTTCACGTTATCAGAAGATTATGGGGACACAAGGAGAAATTGTTGCAGACTTGACTGAAAAAACTATTAAAGTCACACAATTTGGAAAAGAAACTGAAGTAATGGATATATCAAAACTATCAACGGATTTTTCTGGTCATGCAGGGGGAGACAATCGTATGGTGGAAGAATTCATTGACATGATTGCAGAGGGTGGAGAACCAACTAATGCCATAACATCAGTAGATAAATCCGTAGAAAGTCATTATTGCGCAATGGCAGCAGAACAATCCAGGCTGGCAGATGGAGTGGCGATTGATTTGGATACTCTAAGAAAATAAAATGGGATTTAGTAATTAAGTAATGTATTTAATCTAGATTAATATAAAGAAAGTATTTAAATATAGGTGGCAATATGAATAAAACAACATTAGTAGTAATGGCAGCTGGTATGGGAAGTCGTTTTGGGAGTCTTAAACAGCTGGAGCCTGTGGGTCCTAATGGGGAAATAATACTTGGTTTTTCTATATATGATGCAGTAAAAGCAGGCTTTTCAAAAGTGGTTTTTATTATAAAAAAAGAAATGGAAAAGGATTTTCGACATGTTATCGGCAAAAGAATTGAAAAGATAATAGATGTTGATTATGCTTTTCAAACACTAGACAAAATTCCTCAGGGGTGTTTTGTCCCAGACAATAGATTTAAGCCATGGGGAACAGGGCATGCTGTGATGTGTGCTAAAAGTGCAGTTACCACTCCCTTTATGGTAATAAACGCAGATGATTATTATGGTAGCCATTCCTACAAAATAGTTGGGGATTATTTATCCCAAAATAAAGGGATGTGCATGGCTGGGTTTAGACTAAAAAATACACTAACTGAAAATGGCACAGTAAGTCGAGGATTATGCGAAATAGAAAAAGGGTATTTAAAAAGTGTGGTGGAACATACATCTATTGATAAGAATAGTGGAATACCTCTTGATTCTATGGTATCTATGAACATGTGGGGGTTTGACACTGATATATTTCATGTGCTTGAAGAGGATTTTACTCTGTTTTTAAAGAATTTAAAAAATCCATTAAAGGATGAATTTTATCTTCCTTCAGTAGTTGATAATATGATTAAAACACAAAGTGCAAAGGTGAAAGTCCTTGAGACATTAGATAAGTGGTATGGAGTTACATACAAAGAAGACTTGCCTACAGTTAAAAATGCTATAAACCAAATGATTAGAGAGGGATTATACCATGGAATATAAACTGCATCAGGTTTTAAAACAGTTTAATATTAATGCTGAAATGAGCTCTTATGGGAACGGATATATAAATGATACATATATTGCAAAACCATATATATTGCAAAGAATCAATAGTAATGTGTTTAAAAATCCTGAGGGTTTAATGGAGAATATTGCAGCTATAACAGAGCATCTTAGAAAAAAAATCCTTCTTAGTGGAGGAAATCCTGACAGAGAAACACTAACAATAATAAATACTAAGGATGGTGAAAAATACTATAAAACCAATGAAAATGATTATTTCAGGGTATATAAATTTATAGATAATGCAGTGACCTACGATCAGGTTGAAGATCCTATGCAATTTTATTATGGTGCCAAGGCCTTTGGTAAGTTTCAAAATATGTTATCTGATTTTCCTGCTGATAAATTATATGACACAATACCTAATTTTCATAATACAGCCACCAGGTTTGAGGATCTGTTAAAAGCAATTGAAGATAATAAATGTGGCAGATTAGAAGAAGTGGGAAAAGAAATTGAATTTGCAAAAAAACGCAGAAGAGATGTGAGCATCATATTAGATGCAATGAAAGATGGAAGCATTCCTCTAAGGGTAACACATAATGACACTAAGCTGAATAATGTTATGATAGATATAGACACAGGTGAAGGGGTATGTGTAATTGATTTGGATACAGTAATGCCAGGGTCAATTCTATATGACTACGGTGATGCACTTAGATATGGAGCTTCTAGCGGAAGGGAAGATGAAACAGATTTATCAAAAATATGGTTTGATATGAATCTGTTTAAGTATTTTACAAAGGGGTATTTTCATGAAGTATTACCTATACTTGTGCCAAAAGAGATTGAACTTATGGCTTTTTCTGTGAAACTTATGACCTTTGAATGCGGTATAAGATTTTTAACGGATTATTTAAATGGAGATACCTATTTTAAAATTCACAAGGAGAAACACAATCTTCATAGAGCAAGAACACAGTTTAAGCTAGTTAGTGATATTGAAGGTAAAATGGATATTATGAATAGAATAATAGGGGAACTTATAGAAGTAAGTTAGATAAATAGGAATACCTAGAAACAGCAGAATTTCAGAATTCTGCTGTTTTTTATGTAATTATAGGTTAAATAAAGGAAATATATTTTACAAATGGAATTTAAAACCTGTGACAATTTTAATATTACAACTGCTGATGGTAAAAACTTTGATGCAGTCATAGCAATCCATTTGCACATAAAAATATATCTGAAATTGCTGGTTTAAAAATAGACTAGACCATTTTATAGTAAGGTCTAGTCTTTGTAACTAAAAAATATGTTTTGAATATTTAAACCACTTTGATAACCGAATCATGATTAAGTTGACATGGTGGTCCATTAAAATTCAGTTCTAATTGAGAAGTAAGTAAAAAACCTCCGATTGTATGTGCTGCATCGAATGGTGGAGTACCTTCTTTTACGGTATTTACATCTTGTGCAAAAACGAATAGATACCAATTTCCTGGTTTAAGCTCTTCTTCATTATATGAGCCACCACAGTACAAAGTATCGTTTTCTTTCTCATCTAATCCTATGCCATTATCACAAAGCTCGAAACGAAGAACTTCACCCTGTGTAGAAATTAATACTGCATTTACGTAAAGCTCGTTACCTGAATAATAACTTCCATCGGATTTTTCAAAACTTGCACAAATTTTAAGTGGATCACCTCGGTGATGAATATTAGGTGATTTTACTTCATACGAGTTCAAAAAATGTATGTTTTGTCGTTGATCAGATGTATTGAATGTATAGGTTTTATTAGTAGTAGTTCGAGTATATTCCCAGTCACCTTCTATTGGATAATCTTTACCGGGACTAGGAGCTACAGGATAATTAATTTTTAGTTGGACAGATTCACTAATAGTTAATTCTCCAGAAACTGGAGGGGTTTGTTCCTGACCACGATAATGTAAATCCGGTCCATCTGAAGCAATTGCTGCAGTTGCAATTGCCCCAGCAGCACTATATAGACCTCTCTCAAACCAATCATCTGTATTAGTGGCTGATGTAGTTACTGAAGGACAGCAAACCGATGGAGTAGTTTCCTCGAAGGTACCTTTAACAGACACAACACCTCCATCAAGCTCTCCATCACTAAAATAATCGTAGAGAAGCGCACCAAGTGCAAATGCTCCAGCTAAGATTCCTAAAGCAATCTTCCACCAAGGATCATTGTAAGGGAAAGGGCCTCTGATCCCTTCATATGGTGGATTTGGAACCCAATCATAGGTCACATCAGTTGGTAGTACAATGAATGGTTTTGTTTTCTCGGGATTGCATGGATCTTTTTCTCCAAGGCCCACAATAGCATTATGAATATTTATTTTCATTGAGCCTTCAGGCATGACAACACTGTATGTCTTAGTTGGTTTATGATAATCTATTCTTGTTATGAATATCTTCTTAATTATCCGATTAAAGGAAAAACCATCACTTTCAATGATGAAGCTGATATTTGCAATTCCAGGATTAGCTGTGATAAAACTTGTTATAAATCTTACAGAAAAAGATGCATTTGGAGGAACATCTCCCACATAATCAAATGATGTAGGAAGAGGGATACCAGGATCTGAAATTCCTTCAATATATACACGTACATTTTTTAGAGTTGTATTACTTTCGTTGACAATAGAAGTTTGTATAATTTGTTTTCCTATATTTACAATAAAAAAACCATCGGTATTCATCATATTTGTTTGTGAACAGATTGCAAAAGGTCTAAAGGGAATTGTTACAGGCACAGTTAAAGTAGACATTTATTTAGCTCCTTTCTTTCCTTGAACTTTATTTTCTCACTCATTATTTTCAAGCATTACTAAAAACCCAATTCCACCTACTACTTCATCACAAATTAATTGTTCAACTAAAAAGAAAGAACCAGTATTGGTGTCGTATTCTTTTGGTAATCTTACAACAAGAGCCATTCCAGTTTGATCCTCTTTATTTATACTAAGTGTAAGGGAGGGTTTCCCTATATTAGTGATTTGATCCCCACATCGATATGATGTTATTCCAAATTCTTCTACATATTCCATCTCTTTCGGTAATTCTTCTAATCCGATAACTGTTTTTAACTCAGATAAATCTTTTATGGGTGCACGTCTAGCTTGTAGTGAAATTTCATCAGAGCACATACGGGCAGAATTACCAGCTATAAATGGTATTACTATTGTTTTCTTATTAGGGGTGATGCTTTCAACAATAATGTTCCGTTGGGCTACATGTCTATCTGCTGGTGGATTGAATGGATCATTATCTCCATGTGGAGGAAGTGGATCAGAGTAAGAAAATACTTCTGTGATAAGGCATATATGCTTATCATTTCCCCAATTTGGATACCAAGGTGTTAGACAAAGGACATCTTTTGATTCTCCAGGACCAAGGATAACACTACTTGAACCAATTTTTTTTGCTGTTTTTCTAGTAATTAATGATGATGGTTCTGTCCAGTAAAAGTTGACAATTGCATTATAGGCAGTAGTTGTACCACTATTGTATACCCTCGACCAAACATAATTTTTACTATTAAAAGTTGGGAATCCAGGGCTACCATTTGGATCATCACCAGGAACAACCCAAATGCTAGGACTAAGATACCAAGGTGCACCGTCTTCGATTGAAAGTATGACAGACATATTCATATTCTCCTTACTATTTAATATTTAATTCTGTGTAACTTATAGTTAATTAAAAAAGTATTTTTATTATACCCTTTTGATATTTTGATATACCTTAAAAGATATTGGAGCTCTTGAATACATGGTTACACTTGCTGAATTATCGTAAATGTAATGAAAGATTAGTGATTGTTGCTGAAATAAAGAGTGAAGTTGCTGGATATGTTACATAGGTAAATGCTTTAGGAGAAGTTGCTTATTAATAGATGCTGGGAATCTATGTAATGAATAATACAGAATTGTTTTTTACATATTTAATGATAACTTACTATGTTAGAATATGTAATATAAATTTATTGAGAAAAGGATAGCCCTTAGTGGCCATATCATTATTATATTAGGAGGTACAGGAATGAAGAAATGCGAATTTAGAAAAATCACTATTGATAATATACCTGCAATGTCTGATTTGTTAATATGCAGGCAAAACCTTGAGAGTAAGTCATTTCCGTCCTTGAAGAACAGTTGTCTTAATTCAAAATATATTACGGGTTTACTTGAGGATTTATTTGTTAATAGAAAAGTAATTGGAATAGGAGCTTTTGATAATGATGAACTAGTAGGTTATTTATTTGGTGAGATGAAAATTGACCATAGAGGCAGACATATATGGGTGCCCTATGAGGGAATTGCAATCAGAATGGATCAATCCTCTGAGCTTATAAGGGAGCTCTATACAAAGGTTTCTGTTATATGGCTTGAACATGGCTACTTTAGTCACCATACATTTGTACCTCTAGGAAATCAGGTGTACTATGAAGCCTTCCAAAGACTAAGTTTTTTTATTGATCATGTATATGGAATAATGAATATGGAGGATTACAAGGCTTTTGAAAATTCATCTGATGCAGAAATTAGATTAGCTAACAAAAATGATAGTGAAATAATGGGTAATATGTCCAGTATAATCTTATCATGCCTCAATTCAGCACCTACTTTTTTACCTGTAAAACCTGAACTTGTAAAGAATATAAATGCCGGGTATAAAAGTTTAGTAGAGGATAATGATTCAACGATTCTTATTGCAGAAAAGGATATGAAGGAATTAGGATTTCAAGTATATGAGCCTATTACTCCAGATTTGATGGCACCTGATAATGGGGTAGAGCTGCATATTGCGGGCACTCACCATTCCCAAAGGGGAAGAGGTGTTGGTAAAAAGTTAATGAATGAAGGCTATAGGATTATGAAGAAAAAGGGATATAGTAGCATAATAACAGATTGGAAAATAACAAACCTTGGTGGTTCAAATTTTTGGCCTAAGTGTGGATTTAAGCCAATAGCTTACAGAATGATTAGAAATATTGACAATAATATAGCATGGGCAAACTTTAATAACCCAAGTATTATTCTATAGTAGCTTAGAGCATTAGAAAAGTTAAGCAGTATCTTTAATTAAGGCAATATCTTCTATAAGATTAGCAAATTTAAAACACATAGAAGCAGTAGAATTTCAGGATTCTACTGTTTTTTGTAGTTATTATTGAATGTGTAAACAATATTATGAGTAAAATGTAAAATATTTAATATTATTGTTCAGTTTGGAAATAAAGTATATAATTTAAAGTATGAGTTTAGAGGTTAATATTCTAAGAGAGGAAGAGATTTAGCAATTATGAATACAAATATGTCATATATTAAAAAAAGATATAACAGTGCCTTAGAGAAATTTATTGAAAAGGTAAGAAGGGACAGTAACATTATTGCTGCATTTTCCTATGGAAGTATTACAAGTGATAATTTATGGGGAAAGTCTGATATAGATATATGGTTAATATTAAAGGAAAACAGCAAGAAGGTATATAAGCAGTATTCACTTGTAGAGGATGATATAGACTTCCAAGTGGAACTATATAGCAGAAATTATTTTATTGAATTGGTAGATAGTCCCCAAAATCAAAACTTTTTTAGAACAGTTTTAAATGAAAGTAATTTATTATTTTCAACTGATGAAACAATAGAAAAGCTTTTTAATGGAGATAAATTCTTAGGTGATAGAGACAAAGAGGAGAATTTGTTAAAGTCGGCCATCTATGGAATTATATGTGTAAAAAAAGCAGAAAAGCTATTACTGGTTGAAGAAGAGCTTGTTGATGGATTCAGTTTAATTCAAAAACTAGTATGCCATATAGCATGTATAGAAATAGCATTAAATAATGAGTTTAGGGGCAGAGAAGTAATAAGTCAAGGATTAAATCTCAATCCTGATTTTTTTAATTGCACCTATATGACTTTGATTAAAAATGAAGTAACTATTTTAAGTTTAGTTAAAATATTAGAATTGTGTAAAGAGTATATAGAAGAGAGAAAAGATGTTCTTTTTCATCCTATTGTCAGATGGATGAAAGAAGAAGGTGAAATAAGAGGCGTATCAATGATTAATGAATACTTGAAAAAGAAATATAATATTAGTAATGATGGCAATGAACTTACAGATACTTATAATTGGCTTGCAGAAAGAGATGTACTAATTAAGGTTAGTGAATCAATAAAACTTATGGATAAAAGCAAGGTTACCTTTGAAGAAGCGGCATATTATTATAATTTTGACAGTGATATATAACTTAGAAGCTATTTAGAAAGTAAAGGAGAATACAATTGGTTAGAAAAAGTATAAGTGTAAAAGGAGCAAGAGAGAACAACCTAAAAAATATTGATTTAGAGATACCTAGAGATGCTCTCACTGTAATTACTGGGGTAAGCGGTTCAGGAAAATCGTCTATTGCTTATAACGTATTATATGCAGAAGGACAAAGAAGATTTTTACAGTCTCTATCATCATCTTCTAGATCTAATATAATGAATATGGAAAAACCTGATGTAGATATGGTCACAGGGTTATCCCCAGTAATATCAATTCCACAGAAGAGAGGTATTAAGAATCCCCGTTCATCAGTTGCAACTATGGCTGACTTGTCAAACCATATTAGACTATTATATACAGTTTTAGGAACTCCACATTGTCCTATATGCCATAAGGAAATTCAGTGTTTGTCAACCAGTCAAATAGCTGAACATATATTGAGTCTCCCAGAAGGTACTAGAATTGAAGTACAAGCCCCTGTTAATAAAATATTTGATAAAAGCTATGATTATTTATTAACTGAACTTAGAAGTAGAGGCTATAGAAGATTTGTGATCAACAATAAAGTATTTGATATTAAAAATAATATAAACTTAGATGAGACTGGAACTTATAAAATTGAAGTAATAGTAGATGAGGTTTCAGTATATAAAAAGAATTATGAACAAATAGTTAGCGCAATAGAAAGAGGATTGGAAGTAGGGCAGAATTTTATAAGATTACAGATCCTAAACAAGGAGCTTTCAGAAGAGGAAGTAAGAAAGTTTACTAAGGGGTTTATTAACTGTGAACATAATATTATTACAGGGAAATTCCTCCCTAAATATTTTTCACCAAATGATGTCAGTGGAGCATGTCCTACATGTCAGGGACTTGGAACCTATAAAATGACAGAACCATATCTTTTGATTAAGGATGAAAAGAAGAGCATGAGAATGGACCCTCTTTATGTATCTCAGTTCAGTTTGAGTGATAAAAATGGTGCAGCAAGATTGCATAGCCTTGCAGCACATTATAATTTTAGTATTGATACTCCTTTTAATGAGCTCCCAGAGAAAATAAAAGATATTTTTTTCTATGGAACTAAAGGTGAACGTTATGAGCTGCTGAAGCCAACAGGAGAGAGAGAAACAGAAGGAAGACGAAGGTACGTAAGTTATGAAGGGCTAGTGAACTATATAACACGTCTTTATAAAGATAATTTAGATAAAGGAACAAAGAACAGAGATAACGAAAAACTCTTTGTCAGTCACATTTGTCCAGAATGTAAGGGTAAAAAGCTAAAAAAAGAAAGATTATTAGTAAAGATAAACGAAATAGACATAAATGAGTTTGGGAAAATGCAGATACAGAAATTAAAGAAATTTATATCATACCTAGAAGTAGTTGAGTCTAAAAGGGAAGTTGCACAGCAGATTATTAATGAAATGATAATAAAACTAGAGCTTCTGGAAGAAATAGGACTTGAATATTTGAGCTTGGGGAGAAGTTCGGATACTCTCTCTGGAGGAGAAACTCAAAGAATACGTTTATCTTCACAAATCGGATCAAATCTAATGGGGATGATGTATATATTAGATGAACCAAGTATAGGACTTCATGAGAAGGATACATTTAAAATAATTAATACATTAAAAAAGCTAAGAGATATGGGTAATACTGTAGTTGTAGTTGAACACGATATGGAGACTATTGGGAACGCAGATTATATAGTAGAATTAGGACCAGGTGCAGGAGCAAATGGCGGCGAGATAATTGCAAGTGGAAATATTAAAGAGATTATTAATACAGAAAGATCTATAACAGGACAATATTTGGCTGGAAAGAAGAAAATTGTTATTCCTAAAGGAAGACGCTTAGGCATAGGAAAACATATAAGAATACATGGTGCAAGAGAAAATAATCTTAAGAATCTTAACCTAAGCATACCATTAGGAACCTTTATTTGCATTACAGGTGTATCAGGGTCTGGAAAAAGCAGTTTGGTAAATGAGATATTATACAAGAGCATATACTCAAAGTTGCATGATTCTAGAATTAAGCCAGGACTCAATGATGGAGTTGAGGGTATTGAGAATATTAGTGATGTTAGATATATTGATCAATCACCAATTGGAAGAAGTTCACGTTCAAATCCAGCAACCTATATTAATATTTATGATAAAATAAGAGATATATTTGCAGGAACAGAAGAAGCAAAAGCTAGAGGGTATGACATTTCAAGTTTCAGTTTCAATAATAAGGGCGGTAGATGTGAGACTTGTATGGGAGAAGGAAATATTGTAACTGAGTTGCAATTTATGCAAGATATCATAACCATATGCCCAGTATGCAAGGGTAAAAGGTATAGAAGCGAGATATTAGAGATCAAATATAAAGAAAAAAACATAGCTGATATTCTTGAACTAACAATTGAAGAAGGAGTGGAATTTTTCAAGGATGTAAACCTAATACACTCTAAATTGAATGTATTAAACAAGCTAGGATTAGGATACCTAAAATTAGGACAATCCTCATCTACATTGTCTGGGGGAGAAGCTCAAAGGTTGAAGCTAGGAAGAGAACTGGGGAAAATTAAAAAAGAGAAGGATAATCTATATATCTTAGATGAGCCAACTACAGGTCTCCATATTAAAGATATTGAGAAATTGTTGCTATCTCTTAATGAACTTGTTGATTTAGGAAATACTGTGCTGGTAATTGAACATAATTTGGATTTGATAAAAACCGCAGACTATATAATAGATATGGGCCCTGATGCAGGAGAAAATGGTGGTCACATTGTAGCAGAGGGAAGTCCTGAAGATATTATAATGTGTGATAAATCCTATACAGGAAAATATCTGAGAAAATATATGGAATGAAATATTATACCCTGGGTTTATGTATAATTACGTTCCAATCTTATAATTACTAAAGGAGATGAACAAAATATGAATAATATTTTAAACAAAATTCAAATTCCAGAAAGAATAGAACTTTCAAATATGCCAACTAAAATTGAAAAACTTGAGAGGTTTTCTAAAATGTTAGGTGGACCCAATATTTATATAAAGAGAGATGATCAAACTGGACTTGAAGTATCAGGAAACAAAATTAGAAAATTAGAATTTACAGTAAAAGATGCTATTAATAAAGGGGCTAATGTGCTTATAACTTGCGGTGGAATCCAATCAAACCATTGTAGAGCAACGGCAGCAGTAGCAGCGAGGCTTGGGATAAAATCAGTACTTGTTTTAAGAGGAAGCAGCAGTATTGAATCTGATGGAAATTTATTTATAGATAAGCTTTTAGGTGCAGATATTCGTTTTATTACCGCAGAAGAATATAAAAATTCAAGATTAGAAATTATGGAACAGATTAAGACGGAATATGATAAAAAAGGTTATATGTCCTATATTATTCCAGAAGGTGCTTCAAATGTAATAGGCACATTTGGATATTATAATGCAATGAAAGAAATTATTGAGCAGGAACAGCAGTTAGGTGTTCATTTTGACAAAGTTATACTCGCCGTGGGATCTGGAGGTACTTACGCAGGAACTTTTTTAGCAAATAAAATATCAGAAAACAAGTGTGATATTTTAGGTGTTAATGTTTGTGATGACAGTGAATATTTTAAAAATCGAATCTACGAAATAGTACAAGATACCATGAAGTATATTAATGTAGATTTGGAATTGTCTAAAGATGAAATAAGAATTATAGATGGATATGTAGGAAATGGATATGCTTTAAGTAGAGAAGAAGAAATAAATTTCATTAAGGAATTTGCAAAATTAGAAGGAATAATTTTAGATCCTGTTTATACAGGTAAAGCTATGTATGGATTAAGTGAAGAAATAAAAAAAGGAAACTTTAAAAACAATGAAAATATTTTATTTATCCATACTGGTGGGGCTTTTGGAATATTTCCTCAAAAGGAGCTATTTAAATACTAACATATTGAATTTATCCTGTAATATTAGAAGATGAAAATGAGATAGCAAAAACTAAATAAGAATTAAATAGAACTCTACACTATATCACCAGACTTTCCATAAGTGTTATTATAATAACATGGAGGTGCACATAGTATGGATAAGGTATATAAAACATCAGAAGTAGCTAAAAGAGTTGGTGTACATTCCAACACTGTACGTTTGTACGAAAAGCTTGAATTAATACCAAAGGTGAATAGATTACAAAATGGTTATAGAGTATTTACTGACTATCACATAGAGCAATTTAATCTTGCTAGAACTGCCTTTAAAGTAGAGGTTCTACAAAATGGGCTAAGAAAAAAGATAATCAATGTTGTTAAGTTATCTGCCAAGGGGGAGTTTCAAGAAGCAATTAACTGTACAAATGATTATATAAGTCAGATAAAGCAAGAACAAAAAAATGCAGAGGAAGCTATAGACCTTTCAAAGAAGCTTTTATTAGATACGGATGCTCAAGATAATTATATATTTTTTACGAGAAAGCAAACAGCAGACTATCTTAAGGTCACAATGGACACATTAAGAAATTGGGAGATGAATGGTTTACTTACTGTTAAGAGAAGGCATAATGGATATCGAGTTTATACTGAAAGTGATATTAATAGACTTAAAATAATACGTACTTTACGTTGTGCTAATTATTCTCTTTCAGCAATTTTAAGAATGATTAATTCAATGTCAGAAAGTATAGAAATTGATATTAGAGAGGTAATTGATAAACCAAAAGAAGATGAGGACATTGTTACAGCATGTGATAAGCTTCTTACTTCCTTAAGTGATGCAGAAAAAAATGCAAAAATTATATTAAGGCAATTACAATTTATGAAAAACAAATTTAATACAAACTCTACACTTTAACACCAGACTTTGTGCTGGTGTTATTCTTTTATCAAAAGGAGGGAATAACACATGGAAGTAATAAAAGTTCATAATCTCTATAAATCCTATGGGGATGCTCAAGTGGTGAAGAGTGTTAGTTTAACAGTAAAGAAAGGTGAGGTATTTGGATTGATAGGTGCCAATGGGGCAGGGAAAAGTACTACCATAGAGTGTATTTTAGGTACAAAGAATTTTGATCATGGTCAGGTATCTATCCTAGGCATGAATCCTCAAAAAGAAAGAAAACAGCTATTTCAAAGGGTTGGGGTTCAGTTTCAAGAATCTAATTATCAAGATAAAATAACAGTGAAAGAGTTGTGTGAAATAACTGAGGTTCTTTATAAAAATCCATTAGATTGCAATAAATTATTAGAAGAATTTGACCTTCAAGATAAGGGGAAAAATTTAGTAAGTGAATTATCAGGAGGTGAAAGACAACGATTATTTATTAT
The DNA here is from genome assembly GCF_002295255.1 of Clostridium sp. UBA871. Lineage (NCBI taxonomy): Bacteria > Bacillati > Bacillota > Clostridia > Eubacteriales > Clostridiaceae > Clostridium > Clostridium sp. UBA871. Next base: position 105,512 of record NZ_DBFV01000004.1, read on the forward strand.
CCTAGCTTTAATTCCTAACCCAGAGGTAGTATTCCTTGACGAGCTTACAACAGGATTAGATGTAAAGGCTAGAAGAGATGTGTGGAAGTGCTTATTAAAATTAAAGAAGCAAGGACTCACAATCTTTTTAACATCTCATTTCATGGATGAGGTTGAGGTTCTGTGCGATAAAATATGTATTTTGAAAAATGGAGCAATAGATTTTTATGGAACAGTTGAAGAAGCAGTGGAACTGAGTCCATATGAAAAATTTGAGGATGCCTATTTATGGTTTGTAGATGAGGAGGATTTGGATGATGAGAGTATTTAAAGCAATGTTAAAAACTGAATTAAAATTATCACTAAGAGGCATGGATATGTTCATCTTTGCAATCTGTATGCCAGTGGTTATAACTATTATTTTAGGTATTATTTATGGAAATAAACCCGCGTTTCCTGAAGCAGACTTTACATTCATGGAACAATCCTTTGCAGCTGTATCAACTATTGCAATATGTGCAGGTGGTTTCATGGGATTACCATTAGTATTATCTGAGTATCGTCATAGAAAGATATTAAAAAGATTTAGAGTAACACCAGTTAGCCCAGCTATGATTTTAGTAGTTCAAGGAATGATTTATACTTTATATGCCATTGTTTCATTAATAATTATTTATTTAACAGCAAAAATATTTTTCAAGTTTCAATTTAGAGGCTCATGGATAAACTTTTTAGGAGCTTATACATTAGTAATGGCATCAATGTTCAGCATTGGATTTATGGTGGGTGGAATAGCGAAAAATAATAAAATGGCAAGTGTTATTGCAAGTATTTTATACTTTCCTATGCTTATATTTTCAGGAGCAACATTACCCTATGAGGTTATGCCAACATCCCTTCAAAAAGTGGCAGATATCTTACCATTAACTCAGGGAATAAAGCTTTTAAAAAGCGCATCACTTAACTTAAGCATAGATAATGTAATGATACCAATTTTAGTTATAAGTATACTTTCTGTGATATGCATTTGGGTATCTATTAAGTTTTTTAGGTGGGAATAGTTTGAAACTGATAAAGAAATAGTGATAGTCTAAGCAATTAAAACAAATAAGTGATGGAATTGTAGCTAGTAAAAATATGATAAGTTTTACTAGCTACTTTGCATAAAAATATAGATGGTTGAATTTTATATATTTTTAGTTATGCAGTTATTAGAATAACATTAATTTGGTTCACAAGATCTTAAAACTGGTACTTCAATTTGAACAAGCTTTTGAGATTTAACAGTAGCAGTTACCTTTATAGTACAGCATAAATTTTTATTATGGCACCCAATTGAGTAGTTACTTGGTTGCATGCATGAACAAGTTACATTATTAATAGAGCAATATACATCAGCACCTTCAGGTTTTATAAGATTAACATTTTTATAAAAGCATACTACTTTTTTAAATAAATAACAATCTGGATAGTTACTTGTAAAATTAATAATTACTTTTATTTGCAACTTTACATTTACTAAATTAGTTTGTTTGTTTATTGTAGTTATATTTAATATATTACATCTAGTTTCTCCAACATCACATTGGATGTGTTCAGTATTATATAATGGTGGAAGTTTAAAGGTCTCTTTAAGTTCTTCTTCAAACTTATTTGAATCAAATATTCTTGTTGTTTCAATGCACATTCTATTTAAAGGGGTTGGGCATGGAAAATCAACATTTGCTATTGCTATACCTAGTGGTAAAGGAATATTAGGGATGGTATTTACCACTGTATTTGTATTTATATCAATTATAGAAATATCATTAGTACAGGAGTTTGTAACATAGGCAAATCTTCCATCGGGTGTAATTGCTATATCAAAAGGGCAATTTCCAACAGGGATAGTATTTACTACTGTATTTGTATTGGTATTAATTACAGAGACGTTATTAGTAAAGACATTTGTGACATAAGCATAATTTCCATCTGGTGTTATTGCAACATAACTAGGGCCAGTACCAACAGTTATGGTATCTACCAATGTATTATTGGTTAGATTTATTACAGATATAGTGTTTGAGAAGGCACTTTGTCCTTGATTTGCAACATAGGCAAGGGTACCATTTGGAGTTATTGCTATGCCTTGAGGAAAATCTCCTACAGTTATGGTGTTTACTATGGTATTTGTAGTGGTATCTATAACTGATACATTATCTGATTTTGAGTTTGTAACATAAGCAAAGTTGCCATTTGGTGATATTGCCACAGCAATGGGATTTCTACCAACAGTTATAGTATTCACAATTGTATTAGTATTGGTATCTATGATTGATACTGTTCCTGAGGGAGAGGTTGCAAGTCCAGAGTTTACTACATAGACATATTTACCATTTGGGGTTACCGCAATGCCTGTTGGGGAAGTGCCAACTGTTATTGTATCTACTAACGTATTGGTGCAAGTATTTATAACTGCTACCAGGTTTGAAAGGTTTGTAACATAGGCAAAGCTACCATCTGGTGTTAGTGCAATAAATTTTGTTATATCACTTGGAGATAAAATTGGAATGGTATTTATTACCGTATTTGTACTTGTATCTATAACTGAAATTTTATTATTGTCATTTGCAACATAAGCAAAAATAGACATGTTTATCTACTCCTATATTTTTTTATTATTATAATATGAGGGAGTTTAGCAATAAGTTAATCTGTAGGTGGAGAAGTTTAAACTTTTTACTTGTGGTGCGGTGAAGGGTATCTGTGTATAACCAAACTTAAAAGGAATTTGTAAAGTATTTAAATTAAGCCAATGATATTAAAAGTGTCATTGGCTTGTGTTATAATTATGTTATTAAGCTATTGGAAAATTATATATAGATAAACAAGAATTTGGAGGTTGATTATGAAAAAATGGTATGATGAGGAGTACGAATTTGAAATTGAGGTAACTGGGTTTCTTCGCAGTGACCATACAGAGCGGTACTGCAGAAACGGCGAAGAGGTGGGTGATAAGTATACCTGCACTTATGGCTGTCCCATAAATTCGGATGGACAGGGTATCTGTTCCAAGGTTATGATGATTATGTTCCCAATCATGGAGTCGGTGAGAAGTGGCGGAGATTTAGAGAACATTGGTGGCAGTAGCAAATATAGCAAGGATATTGTATGCCCAGATGGCTGTGTCATGTTCAGGCTTACGGCAAAGAAACTTGACAATGAGAATTTTTATAAAGGAAAGTTTTTTGATTAGTTTTGATTTTATTGTGCTCAGTTTGAAGAGAAGCCGAAATATATACCTCAGTAATATAAGAAAAATCTATTATAATATAAGAAATACTTCCCAGATTGATTTTCAAACTGGGAAGTATTTTCTAAGTTTATATTACCACAAAATTACTAAAATTTCAAGTCTTGTATTGGATCAGACTTAGGAGTACTGTGTATCTAGAGGTGATTATGGTGGATAAAAATATGACTTTAGCATTTCAAGATTTCCAGAAAAAACAAGCTGCAATTGAGTTAAAAGGGTGTAATGAAATAACAATAAAATATGGGTTAGCTTTATGTGATGGAGAAATTAATGAGCTGGTGGAGAATCGTTTTAGGTCATTAAAAGATACAGGAAGAATTGAGTTTTCTGAAGGAATTTTAAAAAAGATAGTAGAGGTTTTTTGTGATTCTCCTTATATAATGCAACAGAATTATAAAGAGACATTAACGGAGATTCAAGAGTCGTTCTATTTTTTTAAAAATGAAGCCATGGATCAGATAGCTGATGATGAACTTATTGAGTTTATGAAAAGACATTTTGATGGAAAATGTCAAGGTTCTTTAGAGTATTTAAGAGGAACTACTTTAGAAGAGCTTTGTAGAAATACAAGATACGGACATGAAGTGGATGATATAGATATGTACGGACATGAATTTTAGGAGGTATTATGGAAGAAAGCAACAAGAGTTTAATGGCGTTTTCAGATAATATTCAAATAGATAAAAATATAAGTGAAGAAGATAAAATGCTTATTGAGTTTAAAATATGGAATTTACTTGGCAAGCACACTGAGCGATATACAATGGGTGATAGCACATCAGTTCCAATAGAAATAGCGGAAGAGTTACTTAATTCAATTTGTTTTTCATTAGGATTAGAATTAATGAACGCAAAGGAAGTATTTATGGAAGAAGATATAAGTGACTTGTTAAAAGCTTCTTGGAGTAAAATAGCCTCTTTGATGGAGAGCGGAAAGAAATTATTAGAAGAAGTTAGAAAAAGTTCATCTAATATAGAAAACATATCATATAAGGATACAATAAATGAAATAGATAGATTTTTTAATAAATATGACTATAGATTTTTTGCTCATAAGATAGACTGTAGCATAGATTATCAACTTTCTAATGCCATATCAGAAAAGTTGCAGGGAATTGAATATATAAATGAATACTTAAAAGCGCTACTTATAGAAAATGAGTTTTGCTTATGTTTTGATAAGGATAATATTATTTATATTCTAAATAGCTATTGTTCTGATTATAAAGAGCTATTAATTAATATTTTTGAACCAATACTAACAAATGCCATAGGGCTTGATATTTTAGGCGTGGATATATTAACATTAGAGATTTCGGCATTGCAAAGAGAAACATTGTTAGGGATTTTTAGAAACTTGTCCAAAACTGAAATTTTAGTAAAATTAGAGAGCTCAGCAAAGAGCATTTGTAATGTTTTAGGGATAGTTGATAATGAAAAGATAGAATATATCCAAAAAACAGCTGTGAATATTTATCCTAGAATTGAAGTAGGATTATCCACAGGAAATATTGATAATATATTTTTATCCTTTAAGTATGAAGATGATTTAAAAGAAAGTGAGTTTATAGATAATGATACTATGGATAATGAAAGGTTACGCAATTTAATCAATGAAATAAATGATTGTAGATTTATTTCAGATAAGATTGCAATGGTAAAAGAAGAGGTTAATAGCTTAAGTGACCTAGTGGAAGTCCTAAACCTGTGTTTTTGGGAAGATGAAGCTTTAGAATTATTTAAAACACTTTCAAAGGAAGAGATTTATATTATTAAACACTATTTAGATAATAAATATGAAGCATATAGTTCAGATTCACAATGGGAAATTAAATTTATGCATTATATAAGAGATCTAAGTGAATAGTAATAAAAACTTTAACATTACTTATCCATTTGCTTTAGGGGTTATTATTGTTACAGATTCAAAAAATATATTTTAAGGAGAGCGAAAATATGACGGAGTTTTGGGAAAAAAGTTTTATAGAAAAACAAACAATGTGGGGATTTAAACCATCAGAATCAGCCATTATTGCCAAGGATTGCTTTATTGAAAATAATATAAAAGATATATTAATACCTGGTATTGGTTATGGAAGAAATGCAAAGGTATTTATTGATAATAATATAAATGTTACAGGAATCGAAATCTCAAAAACAGCTATTGATTTAGCAAGGCAACATGGGATTGATATTAATATTTATCATGGTTCAGTAGGAGATATGCCTTTTGAAAATAAACTCTATGAAGGGATATTTAGCTATGCACTTATTCATTTATTAAATGAAAGTGAGAGGGAAAAATTTATTAGTGATTGTTATAATCAATTAAAACAAGACGGATATATGATTTTTACAGCTGTTTCAAAGAAAGCTCCTATGTTTGGAAAAGGAAAAAAACTTAATGAAAGTTATTATGAAACTAAAGACGGAGTAAAAATCTTTTTTTATGATTCAGAATCAATAAAAAAAGATTTTCAAAAATATGGACTTGTAGAATTTTCTGAAATTGATGAAATAGATAGTGATAATAAAGATAAACCTCCAATGAAGTTTTTATTGATAAAATGTAAAAAATAAGTAAGAAATTTTTTAGTGACAGGCAAATAGTATTTTGTAGAGGAGATTTTTAATTATGCAAAATTTGATATTAACATCTACTGGATTTACTAATAGAAATATTAAAGAAAAGTTTTTAGAATTAGTAAATATGCCTAAGGATAAAATTAGAGCTATTTTTATTCCAACTGCTGCAATAACAGAAGATGCAAAGGTATGGATTCCAGAGTGTAAAAACGACCTTTTAGATGCTGGTATTTTAGAAGATAACATAGTTACATATGATTTAGATAGAATTATGAGTTGTGATGAAATTTGTAATTTTAATGTTATATACGTTTGCGGTGGAACTACACAACATTTATTGAACAAAATGAACGAAACTAATTTCAATATTCCATTGAAAAAATTTTTACATAACGGAGGGGTATATGTAGGAGTAAGTGCAGGGAGTGTTGTTTTATCAAAAAATTTACCTAACAATTTAGGTTATATCAATTGTACGCTCAATGTTCACGCAGAAGAAGGTACAGAATGTGGATATTTAAATACAAGTGATTGTCCTAATATTAAATTAATGGACAGTCAAGCCATAATAATTACAGATAATGATATTGCTATAATAGAGTAAAAAATCAAAAGTTTGTATTATTAATATGTTATACACATAAAATAGTATATATTACAAGTAATAATATGGAATATAGATAGGAAACTCACTCAGTCGAGCTGAGGAGTACAGAATTCTAAAGAAACAGGTTTCTAAGAATTCTAGTAAGAAAAGCTTAGTGCGTCAACACTAAGCTAAGTCTTAGAACATTTATTTTGTTTTAGGGTTATTGGATTAGATTTATGTTATAAATTACGAATCTTAGAAAAAGTGCTAATCTTTACGGGATGTAGCACTTTTTCAGTACTTTTAACTTCTATATCAAGACCAAGAAATTTAATCATAATTTTTAAGTGATGCTCTAAATCTTTGATTTAGTTAGCAGGACTTACTCAGTGAGCGAATGTGAGTCGAGTTTCCTAAGTAATGTATAAAAAAATTATGTTTTAGAATTAATCTAATTACATAAATTTATTTATTTTTACTTTAATCTTTCATCGAAAGATAATTGAATTTTAATACCAAATGGATCTTCAATGATTCCATATGCTTTACTAAATATATTACTAGCTAATGGTACAATTATTCTAACTCTCTTATCTGCGATTAAGCTATCATAGAATTGATGGATTTCCTCCAAATCAGCACTTTGAACACATAGAGAGGTATTATTACCAACTTTGTACTCTTCATTGGCATCCATTGTATCTTCAGCAATCATAACCTTAGTATTGCCAATTTTTAAAACAGAGTGAGAAATATAATCTTTATTTTCATCATTAATTTCTCGTGATTTATCACCCATCTTTAACATATCTGCATATGTTACAATCATTAACTGTTCTGCGTTAAAGTGTTTCTTATAAAAATTAATAGCATCTTGTGCTTTTCCATTCATTGAAAGGAAAATAGCTGTTTCTAAGGTTTTACTCATAATATTAATCTCCTTTTTGTAGTAAATTATATATCAATGATTATATTATTGATATAAATACATTATAATATTTAAAGGTGTCAAAATGTGAAACCTTTACTTAAGATAATTTAAAAACGGAGGATATATGAAAAAATCAGAAAGATTAAACCATATGATAATGTACCTAAATGACCTGGATTGCTTCAATTTAAGTGACTTAATGAATAAATATAACATTTCAAAAAGTACAGCTTTGCGTGATATTAGTTCATTAGAAGAATTGGGAATGCCTATTTATACAGAGCAAGGTAGATACGGTAAATATGTTATATTGAAAAATAGATTATTGTCACCTATTATATTTACCATAGACGAAGTATACGCGCTGTATTTTGCAATGCTCACACTAAATGCCTACGAGTCTACACCCTTTCATTTAAGTGTAAATAAACTAAATGAAAAATTTGAAAACTGTCTATCGGAAGAACAAATAGAAAAAATTAATAAGATGAAAAAGTCCTTACAATTTGAAGCCTCTAAACATAATAATGTAAGTAAATTCTTAGATAGGATTTTAGAAAGTATTATTAATGAAGTTAGTTGCACCACAAAGTATTTGAAAAACGATAAAACTATAAATTACCATATACAGTTTTTTAAAATTTTATCTAAATTTGGACAGTGGTACGCTAGTGGAATAGAGCTTAATAGTAATAAATACAAAGTTCTTAGATGTGATAAAATAACCTCATTAGATTTTAGTAGTGAGAAGCTAGAATTTCTAATTGATGATGTTATAAACTCTCCCATAGAATTTTACCAATCTGATAAAAGTATTAATTTTGAAGTAGAGATTTTAGATGGTGCATCGGATATTTTCTACAAGGAACATTATCCTTCTATGAAAATAGAAACAGGAACAAAGACAATTATAAAAGGATTTTATAATGTAGGTGAAGAAGATTTTATATCTGATTATTTTCTTAGATATGGCACTTGTATTAAGTCAGTAAAGCCACAACGGTTAAAATCTATTATTTATGAAAAGATCAAAAAAATTCTAAATCATTATGAAGAAATCTAAAATTCATCTACACTAAAATATTAATTCAATCATATCCTTTAGTTTATAAGTTTTCCATTGTGATATAAAAATACTATGAATGATAAATTTAAACATACATATTCACAGCCACCTGTAAGTAGATTAAATAGCTACTTTACAGGTGGTTATATTTTTTATTAATTAATATTTAGTTTATGGAAGAAGCCTTTTTTATCAGTATATTTATATATTTTAATAAAAATATATAAATAACGAAAGCAATAAAGAAAAACTTGACAAGTATATCATTTATGGATATATTATATTTAATGATATATCATTTAATAATATATCATTAAATATAATATGAAGGAGAATTTTATGCCAAGAAAAGATTTTATTGATATAGGGGAATTAACAGATTCTGCTTTTTATATTTTATCTAGTGTTGTTGATGAAAAGCATGGATACCTAATTATGAAAACTATTGAGAAGTTTACTAATAATGAAGTTACTATTGGTCCTGCATCACTTTATACAACATTGAAAAAGCTTTTAGCAGCAGATTTAGTGGAGTTAAATTGTGACACAGATGAAAATAAAAAAATATATAAAATAACCAATAAAGGACGAGAGATGCTTATAAAAGAGATTGAACGTAAAAAGCAGATGATCAAATTCGCTGAAAATTTTTTGGGTTAGAAAAGGGGGATATTTTTGAAAAGTAAATATGTAATGATTAATGGGTTTGCATTTAGTGAAGAAAGTGATATGGAAAAATTAAAAGAATATGCAAGGCAAGGTTGGATATTAGAAGATATAGTAGGAGGGTTTTTCTATAAACTAAGAAAAGATAAATCTCAAGATATAATATATAACTTAGATTACCAAACAGAGGCAAATGAAGAATACTTCACTATATTTAAAGAAGCAGGATGGAATCGTATTGTTTCTATAGAAAATTATATGCACATTTTTTCAGCACAAGCTGGAACTAAACCTATTTATAGTGATTGTGATTCAGAAATAGATAAATATACAAGTATAAGAAATCTAACAAGAAAAGGGACTTTATATTCTTTAATACTAGCTATAGCAATAATTGGGTTGCTATTTGTTTCTTTAGTCGCCATTAAGCCTATATTTTTGATTATTGTTGGATTGTTGATAATTGATATATTTGTATTTGTCTTTAATTTTATGCCTTATTTAGCATATAGCTCTAGAATTAAGCAAATAAAAAAAGATGGTACGTGTAATAGTAAAGCAATAAATAATAAAAGTTCATGGATATTATATGCAATTTCAGGGGTTCTATGGTTGGCTATAGGAATATGGCATTTAACTGGGAAACTATATTTTTCTGCAGTATTTTTTATAATTTTTGGTGCTTTTTTTATTTTTTCAAGTTTAGTCTACTTTAAGAAATATAAAAAGTCTCTATAAATTATATAAAGTATGGATAAGAGTATTTTTATGTAGGAGATAAACATAGGAACAGTAGAATTTCAGAATTCTGCTGTTTTTTTATGTAGTTGTGCCTTAAACAAAGGTATATTTATTGTACATAGAACTAGTTAAATCCTAATGTACCAGCAATTTTATTTAAAATCACAACACCAGAAAAGGGAGCTAAATAAAGTAACTAAATTTCTAAAGGTAAAAATACCGTATTATAAGCAATAACGCGTTTACATAGTATGGTACAATTATATTATTAACAAATATGATTAATATACAAATAGTAATTTATCTACCTGCTTATTTGAGATTAGATATGCAGTATGAGAAAATTTATATAATCCTCGGAAAATATTTTAAAAGTCTATTGACTCTGACATCGTGTCGTCCATTATTCTGATTACAGAAAGGAGTTGAGCATATGGGATTGATGACTATAAGTGAAGTAACAAAGGTCTTTAATGTTTCTACACGAATGCTTCGGTACTATGAACAAATGGGGCTATTATTCAGTCAACGCAAAGAAGATTACGCATATCGCGTTTATGATGAAAATGCTATTCTACGTCTTCAGTATATCATTGTATTACGCAAGCTGCGGATTCCAATAAAACAAATTGCGTTGATTTTCAAAACTCCTGAATTGACTAACATTATCGAAATATTCCAAAGAAACATAGTTGAGATTAATGATGAGATAACTGCACTTGATATCATTCGGTATGTGTTGGAGATTTTTGTATCACGCTTGAATAAAAGCACGGGAACAACAATTAAACTTGATTTATTACAAGATGCTGATATCATAAAAGTCATTGAACCGCTAACCCTTTCTAGAATTAATTTTAAGGAGGAACGTTCAATGGAAGAATTAAACAAGGCAAATGAGGTATTGGGTAAGTTACAAAATGTTCGAATTGTTGTGATGTCTCCATGTACTGTCGCTTCGTATCACTTTATTGGTGAGAATCCAGAGGAAGTAGTTGGAGGTGTGGTAGATAAATTTATTCGTGAGAGCAATCTGTACGAAAAGAAACCCGATGCAAGAATGTTTGGGTTTAATCATCCAAATCCATCGCATAATAGACCACATCACGGATATGAGGATTGGGTAACCATTCCTGATGACATGGAAGTCCCAGCGCCACTCGTAAAAAAGAGGTTTGAGGGTGGAATGTACGCAGCCCATACTATTGTATTCCCTGACTTCCACGAATGGAAGCTTTTAAGCAAATGGGTAGAAGAAAGTGATAAATATGATTCCAACTACAGAGAGCAAGGAGAAGAGATTATGGGCGGATGCCTAGAGGAGCATTTAAATTGGATTTATTCTTCCCATATGGGTTGGCCTGAAAATGGAATAGATGGTCATATTGATTTACTTTTACCTATAAAGTTAAAATGATACCTGTGTTATGTAAATTGAGCATAACCTGTACCCCAATAAACTACAATTTTTTCTAAAGATGTATATTAACTAAAAGGATGCTAATCTTTTCGGGATGGAGCATCTTTTTGTTTGCTTTTAAATAAGAAAAAGATGGAAAAACTTCACTTCAAATAGTTACGGTGAACCGTACCATAAATAATGAAGGTTTTTTTTATGGTAAAAAACAAATACTATGCAGAAGTAATGATATATATTGTTTGTGTAGAATTGTGATATATGGTAAGAATTATCCAGCAATATGGGCAAAATAAAACTATGGAGGAGATAAAATGAGTTTTAAGATTATTGCAGACTATCATACTCATACTAATATTGCAAAGGGGCATATTCCCTTATTTAACATTATTTTTGGAGAACATGCAAAAGGAAGTATTGAATCAAATGTTAAAACTGGAATAAAAAAAGGATTAAAAGAAATAGCAATAACAGACCATGGTTATAGGCATAGTATCTACGGGATGAAACTAAATCAATATAAAGAAGTACGTAAAGTAATTGATGATTTTAATAAGAGTTCATTATTGAAGGAGAATGACTTTAAGATTCTTCTTGGTGTAGAATGTAACATTGTTACTAAAAAGGGTGATATAGATATTAAAGATGAAATAATTGATTACCTGGACATAATTTGTGTGGGTTATCATCCTGGAGCGGTACAAAATCCACTTTTATTGAGAAATTATACAGAAGCTGCGATTAATGCTATTAAAAAATATGAAATTACAATATTAAATCATCCATTAGAGCATGTTAATCCAGATATTATTGAAATTGGAAAGGTCGCTATTGAAAGAAATACTGCTTTAGAAATTAACAGATCTCATAAGAATATGGATATTGAAACAATAAAAAAGTTAAAGAACATGGGCGTTAAATTTTCATTAGGAAGTGATGCACACAAATCAGAGGATGTAGGGGATTTTGGTAAAGCATATAATATTGCAGCTGAGGCAGGTCTTACAGATGATGATATTATTAATGCTGATGGAGATGCACATAAATTAATGAAATTATTAAGAGCTTAAGTTTGGTAGTGGTAACGGATTGTAACATATTTATTTTATGTATAAAGAATTGTAGAACATTGAGGAACTTGGATAAAATGTGTTCAAAGAATGTTTAATATAAATGTTTATTGCATATACTACAATTATTAAAATAAAGTAAAAAAAGAAGAAATTAGGTGATTTAAATGATATACATATATAATTGTTATGGAGGAACCCACTCGTCTATTCTAGCAATTGCTTATCACTTAAAAATGCTGGATGAAACTCGAGAACCAACTAAGGATGAAATATTGAAATTACCTAACTTTAATAAGTTAGTATATGGAAATCGTGGAGAACTTTTTTATTATGGAAGTGATGAAGATGGAAATAAAGTCTATGTTGTAGGTAGAGGACGTTCAAAGGTTTTAATTCCAGGATTATATAATTTAACTTCTATGCTTCATAAAGAAAAGCTATTAGATGAGAAAATTATATTTTCTAATACATCACCAACGGTTCCATTACCAATGACCTTTGGCGGATTACTTTCTAGGTGGCTAAAAATTGATTTTCTAGGAGTACCCTTGCTTGTAAAGGGAGCAAAACAATCATATAAGAACGTTATAAAACTTGTAAATCACACAAAGCAGGCATCAAAGGAAGATAAGTCAGAGGTTATTATTTTAGATAATAAGGAATTTAAGAAAAAATAATTTTTAACTGTTATAGGGGTTATATATTAAATTCAAGCCAATGATATAAAAAGTATCATTGGCTTGTGTTATAACTATTTCTATTTGTACTGGAGATTATTTATATTAGCGTAACGTGGTATGAAAGCAGTTCAAAGCAACTCTTCTGAGGGTGGGTTGAAAAGATTTATTAAATACCTTATCCTATATTTATCAAGAACAGGAGGGTATCATATGCCAGATCAGAAGTGTCAAGATGAATACATACGAAAAATTCATAAGGTGCAGGACTATATTGAAGGTCATTTAGGGCAATCACTGTCTATTGAGGAACTTTCCAGTGCTGCTGGGTTTTCAAAATATCATTTCAGCCGGATATTTCAGGGCATATTAAACGAGCCTTTAGTCCATTATGTGAACCGGATTCGCATGGAGAATGCACTTTTTTTGCTTGCACACCGGGCAGATAAAAATATTACGGATATTTCCTATGAACTTGGATATACTGATTCAGCCGTATTTTCCCGGGCATTTAAGAATTATTATGGCACTAGTCCAAGAGAATACCGGAATGAATATAGCAAGAATTGCAAAGATTCTTTTTTACTGTCAGAGTATAATAAGGACACAGTGAAGAAAGAATGGGCAGACAATCTGCTTCCTGTCACAGGGAAGATTACCATAGCAAATTTAGAGGAAAAACAGGTGGCTTATGTGAGACATATAGGTACCTATGACACATTAGCAAAGAAGTATGTCAATCTTATTCAGATTTTATTTGATCATGCAAAGAAGCAGCATCTTCTTGTGAAGGGTCAAAACTGGGTGATTGCCATGTATCATGATAATCCGGAATTCGGAGAGGAGAATCAATTCCGTACCAGCCTGTGTCTCACGGTGCCAGAGGATATACGAGTTCAGGAAGACGGTATTCTTGGGAGGATGAAACTAGAAGGCGGACTGTATGCGGTGGGACATTTTCAGATTCAGCAGGAACAGTATAGCGATGCTTGGAATTACATGTATCAACAGTGGATAACCAGCAGTGGTTATGTTCCAAGAAACTCATATCCATTCGAAGTGTATCGAAACGAACCTTATGCCAATGGAAGTCCTATCCATGAGGTAGATATATACGTTCCTATTGAGCCAATGAATTATGTGAAGTAATCTACGATTTAGGCAATTAGGGTTGACATCTACCTTCCCATAGAGCCCATTCATTTCTAAGATGCTGCAAATCGATTCAGAGGTGAGCATATGGAAGAAATCAAGATTCAAGGAGCACGAATCCATAATCTAAAAAATATTAATCTAGCGATTCCAAAGCATCAACTAGTGGTCATTACCGGGATCAGTGGTTCCGGTAAGTCCAGTCTTGCATTTGATATCCTGTTTGAAGAAGGCAAGAACAAGTATCTAAGGTCCATTGGAATTCTGACTGGACTTGATAACGAGGACAGATTCGATACTATGGAAGGAATCGGCCCAACGGTGGCGGTATGCCAAAATACAATAAGGCAGAGCAATCCCCGTTCTACAGTTGGCTCAAAGACTGGAATTCTAAACCAGTTAGCCATGTTATATACCAGTGACGGAAAGGCTATGGATGAGCGTAGTGGACATCTCTCCCTAGGCTTCTTTCTATATACAACGGCCGATGGTATGTGTATTAGCTGCCAGGGCAGAGGTTCTTATTATGATATTAATCTGGAGAAGTTGATTCAAGATAAAACAACAACCTTATTGGAGGTCTATGAGAGTCTGCAGGTAACAGCTGGTTTCTTACGAATTTTAAAGAAGAAATACGGCGTATATTTTGCAACTCCATTCTGGGAACTTCCAGAAGATATCAGTAATGAAGTCATCTATGGGACATATGATAATGGCAAGCAAAGCTACTGTCTGGAGCGTATACTAAGAAATGCGTATGAAAAGGGCGAGGATGTGGAGGAAGTTTATTTAAAGACCCTTTGTCCAGATTGTCATGGACAGCGAATCGGCGAAGAAGCAAGAGAAGTCTTCCTTCATGGAAAGCGCATTGGTGAACTGGGACAGATGACACTGACAGGTCTTCTTGATTTCCTAAAGGAAATACCAGAGGAAGAATTATCTCATTTTGGTAAGAACCTGGTAAAGAATTTAGTGGAAAAATTGAAGCATCTGATTCAGTTTCGCTTAGGACATCTGACTCTTTACAGGGAGATGTCTTCTTTAAGCGGTGGTGAGGTACAGCGAATCTTTCTCCATCTCCATTTGGAGTCTAAACTGAATTCTCTGATTTATGTCTTTGATGAACCCATGGCAGGATTACATTCATCTGAGAAGGAAAGCATGATCGAAGCGGTAAAGGAATTAAGAGACATTGGTAATACAGTGATTATGGTGGAGCATGATAGAGAGATGATTCGTCATGCCGACCATATTATTGAGATTGGTCCAAAAGCAGGCATAGAAGGTGGAAGGGTTGTCTACCAGGGAAATTATGAAGGATATGAAAATGTAAATACTATGCTTAGTCAGTATCTTTCAGGCAAATGTTTGATGCCGGAAAGGACGGTTAGAAAGCATGCCTTTGATAAGGAAGACTGTCTAATCTTAGAGCATGCAAATACCCACTATTTAAAGGACTTAACTGTAGCATTTCCACTTCATGTCATGGTTGGTATTGCTGGATTATCCGGAAGTGGGAAGAGTTCACTCATTGAGGAGACGCTTTTGAAACGTCTTGCTAGTGCCAGAAAATATGGTATTGCAACTGATATAGCAGGAGTAGAACTGATTAGTGGCTTTGCAAAGATATCTCAGGAGCCTATTGGAAGAAATTCCAGTTCTACGCCAGTCTCTTATATTGGTATCTGGGATAAAATCAGGGAACTTTTTGCAAAACAGCCTGAAGCAAAAATAAGAAACATGAGTGGTGGACATTTTTCCTTTTATTCTAAAGGGGCATGTCCAGACTGTGGTGGTAGTGGTTATGAAAGAATCTTTCTGACCTCCAATTTTTCCGTAGATAAGCTTTGCCAGATGTGTCATGGCAAGCGGTTTCATGAAGAAAGTCTTTCTGTAGACTATAAAGGAAAAAACATTGCCGATGTGTTAGAGATGAGTGTTACCGAAGCCATTTCATTCTTTGAAGATCAGAATAGCATTGTGAGACCACTACGTATTCTAGATCAAATGGGCATGGGGTACTTAGCCCTTGGTCAACCATCTTCTTCTTTAAGTGGTGGTGAGGCACAGAGAGTGAAGCTTGCCAAAGAGTTAGGACGGCATCGAAAGGGCAATATACTATATGTGTTAGATGAACCAACCACTGGACTTAGCTTGTATGATACGGCATTGTTATTAAAACTATTAGATCAACTCGTTGTAAATGGCAATTCGGTGATTGTAATTGAACACAATGTAGAGGTATTAAAGAGCTGTGACTATATTATTGAACTTGGTCCGGAAGGTGGGGACAAGGGCGGTGAGATTATTGCCAAAGGAATACCAGAGCAACTGAAAGATAATCCAAATTCCAGAACAGGAGGGTATCTTATATGAATCATATAAATCAAAGAAAAAAGATATGGTTAGAAAAGATAATAAACAGTAGCTATAACAATATTATTGGCATAATTGTATTAAAAAACGGTGAAACATTATATGAAAATTACTATAATGGTTATACAGCTAATAACACCAGCCATGTTTTTTCAGTGACAAAAAGTATTATTTCCATATTGATTGGTATTGCCATAGATAAAGGGTACATCAAAAATATTAACCAGAAAGTATTGGATTTTTTCCCGGATTACACAGTTAAAAGAGGAGAAAAAACGATACAGAGTGTTACCATTAAGGACATGCTGACTATGACAGCCCCATATAAATGTAAGTCAGAACCATATGCGAAGGTTTTTGCAAGCGATAACTGGATAAAAGCTGGGCTTGATTTATTAGGAGGGAAGAGGCAGAATGGAGAGTTTAGGTATTCTCCTATTGTAGGAACACATATTTTATCAGGAATTCTTGTAAAAGCAACAGGACAATCAGTACTTAATTTTGCAAGAGAAAATTTGTTTTCGCCATTGGAAATTAATGTTGGACACAATGTGGTATTACCAAATAAAGAAGAACATCTTGCCTTTCCCAAAGATAAAAATGTTAGCGGTTGGGTTGTTGACCCTGAAGGTATAAATACAGCAGGCTGGGGTCTTACCTTAACCCCAATGGATATGGCAAAAATAGGTCAATTGTACTTAAGTAATGGAATATGGAAAGATAAACAAATTATACCGGCGTGGTGGATAGATGAGAGTATAAAGGAGCATAGCCGAGGAGGAAAGCTGGCCTATGGCTATCTGTGGTGGATTATTGATGATAAAGAACATATATATGCAGCTTTGGGACAGGGAGGAAATGCGATTTATGTTAATACAAAGAAAAAAATGGTAGTTTCTATTGCTTCTATTTTAAAGCCATATGCGAAGGATAGTTTAAAACTTATTAAAGATTATATTGAACCAATATTTGAGAATTGTGTATAGTATATATTAATTTATCAGTGAGATTATGAGGCTAATCCAAAGTTTTACAAATTACAATTTGTTCAGGTGAAGATACTCAAAGGGATAGGATAGGCTTAAAATCCTATCTTTTTTTCATGAAAAGTATAATTAAAACTTGAACTTTAAATAATATTACTTATATTATATATGGAGAAATCTAGATTTTTTTACTTAGGGTAATGTGAGACGTACCATAAGTAATGAGATTTTTGAGTGATAATTACTGAACCATATCATAATTAAATTTATGGAGGGTGTATATAATTTTACACTTTTTTTAATTAAGAAGAAGTTGTTATATGTTCTCATAGACTGTGAATGTGGAGAGTAGCTATTTGTACGAACAAAAGGACTTATTAAAAAATTTCTCTAAATAATTATATATAAAGACATAAATTTTAAAATAAAACGTAATAAACGTATAATGAAAAAAATGTATAAACATGATAAAATAGGATAGGTATAGAAAAATAGTATTAAACACGTTTCTTATGTAGGGGGATAAAATGAAAAATAATAAAAAATATATAATAATTTTAATAGTGGCTATATTTGCTATAACTGGAGTTGTTAGTTATACATATTTGAAAGGAAATAGAATAATAAATGATTTTAGTAATTATGTAGTGGAATATAAAGATGGCATTAGTAAGTTTCTTTTAAACTCAAATGAGGAAAAATACCAAGCGCTAATTAATAAATGTGATCAGATTATTGTAAATAAAGAATATAAAAAAGTTGAAGGACTAAAAGAAGAGTTAAATCAGTTTAAAGATAATCTAACAAATAGTAATATAGAATTAATAAATAAAGGCATTTCAGAACTTGAAGCTATTGATATAAGCAAGCTTAAGGACAAAGATTTAATTATAAATAAAATTGAAGAACTAAAAAGTTTAAGAGATAAAAAAGAATTTGTTGATGGAAATGAAAAGCTAAAAGCCTTAAAAGCAGAAATAAATGATAAATTAGAAATCAAAAGGCAAGAGGAAGAAAAGGCAAAAGCTGAAGCCGAAGCAAGAGCAAAGGCAGAAGCAGAGGCAAAAGCTCAAGCTGAAGCTGAAGCAAGGGCAAAGGTAGAAGCAGAAGCTGCATCAAAAGCTCAAGTGGAAGCAGAAACTCAAACTCAAGGGGAAATAAATAATCAAGAAGATACACAAAGTACAAATGAAAGTGAAATAATAATAGATATTCCAACACCGTATATTCCAACTAGGATAGAGAACCCATATTTCAATTAATGCTGTGCCTAATTAGAATCCATAGATGGTTAAGCTTTTTAATAAATCCAGAGGGAGAGGAGATAGATATAATGAAAAAAGAAGATACTGAAATCAAGGAAGCAATGGATGTTCTATACAATATCAGTGGTGATAAAGAGTTAATACAACTAGCTGAGATGAGAGATAAAGCTATAAGGGATGAGAAAAGTAGACTTCAAGGTGCTAGAGATGAAGGGATAAAGCAAGGAGCAAAAGATGCTTTAGCTAAAAGTACTATAAAACTTTTAAGGAAAAAATTTAAGGATATTCCAGAGAATATAATAGAGTCTATACTTAAATTATCTTTAGAAAAGATAGAAAAGATTAATGGAGATTTGTTTGATATAGAGTCCATTGAGGAGTTAAGGAAGTATATTTAATTAGGGATGTATTACCTATAAAACTAAGTAATTAGAAACAGTAGAATTTCAGAATTCTGCTGTTTTTTATGTAGTTATACATTAAACAAAGGAAAAATATGCTTTATATGGTATGAATTTATTGAGCAGTGGACAGGGAGATGGTACAATAAGGATATTGTTGATTAAATTTAAATAATAAGGATGAGGTAAAATAATATTCAATTTAGAAATAGCATTAAAGGTGAGTGAAATAAGTGGAAATAATTGTTGAATTTTTAATTAGATTTTGGTATTTATGGGTGTTGGTAATTGCAGTAGGAATACTAGATCTTTTTAGGCCAAGAATAAAGGGTTTCTTTGGAGAAAAATCAGTATCATTTTTCTTATCAAGACTTGATGAAAATAAGTATATGGTTATAAATGATATAATGCTACAGGTGGGAAGTAAGACAACCCAGATTGATCATGTTGTTGTATCTAATTATGGTGTTTTTGTTATTGAAACTAAAAACTATAAGGGATGGATTATAGGGAATGAATTTGATGAATATTGGAAACAGAAAAATTATAAACCTGAGAAAAGTATGTATAATCCAATTAGGCAGAATTACGGCCATATACAAGCTCTAAAAAAGATACTAGGTGACTTCCCAGATGTGAATTACATTCCAATTGTAGTTTTCACTACTAATGCGGATTTAAAAGTTAAATGCAAAACAGATGTTATATATACAATAAATTTATTGAAGACAATTAAAAAATACAATAAACAGACATTAAGAGATTCTGTAAAAAAACAAATATACTCAAAGTTGATTTCTTTGAGCATTGATGGTAAAAAAAATAGCAAAGCCCATGTAGCACAAATTCAGAATCGACTAACTGATAATAAGAATAAAATAAGTAATGATATATGTCCTAGGTGTGGAGGCAAGTTAGTTTTGAGAAAAGGTAAATATGGTGAGTTTAAAGGGTGCAGCAATTATCCTAAATGTAGATTTATTTTCAAATAGTCAGCCCAATACGAGATAGGAGAGCTAGCATTTTTATTAATGATATAATAATATAATTAAGCAAGAAGGTAGGTGTCATTATGTTTTGTAAAATTAGATTAATTAATTTAGCTCCAAGCAAAAACTGCAATGATATCAAAGCATAGTTTGTAAGGAGCGATAAAGTAGATGTTTTGTGCAGTTTTTGATTAAATATTTGCTCTAATAATAGTAGGAGAAATGTTTATGAAGTATAAAAAAGCACAAGATATATTACCTAGAGATGTTTTAGATTTAGTTCAGAAATACATCGATGGTGATTATATATACATTCCAAAGAAAGATAACAACAAAAAATCTTGGGGTGAGGTTAGTGGGATAAAAACTGAACTGAAATCAAGAAATTTTGAAATATATATTAAGTACTTACAAGGAATATCAATTAAACAATTGTCTACAGATTATTTTCTATCTGAAAGTAGTATTAGGAGAATATTATATATCTATAAAAATAAATAAATATATTTAATTGATTATAGTTAGTACAGAAATATTCTTAATAAGCTTTTCAAATCATATTTAATATATAATATTAAGTAACATATTTACTTGGGAGGATTTATTAAATGATGAAAATTGAAAATTTAAATAATATTAATGATAAGGATATGGAAGAAATACTAGACACATGGGAATCATCAGTAAGAGCAACACATGACTTTTTAAGTGAAGAAGATATAATCTTAATAAAACCTCAAGTTATAGAAGGTGCTAAATATGTTAGTAAACTTTTATGTGTAAGAGACAAAAATGGTATTATAAAAGCTTTTATGGGAATTCATGATTTTAAAATTGAAATGTTATTTGTAAGTAATGAAAGTAGAGGAAATGGAGTTGGAAAAAGACTTGTAGAACATGCAATAAAAGTGTTAAATGTAAATTATGTGGATGTAAATGAGCAAAATCCACAATCAGTAGGCTTTTACAAACATCTTGGGTTTAAAATCTTTAAAAAATCTGAGTTAGACGAACAGGGAAATCCATTCCCTATACTGCATATGAAATTAAAATAATAATATAAATTATAGTTTAACTAAATAAGTATAATTTGTTCAAATTTTATGGTTTATATAGGTGATAAACTTACAGTAGATAATTTTGAGATTAAAAATTATAATGATGTAATTCCTATAAAACTAAGTAATTAGAAACAGTAGAATTTCAGAATTCTGCTGTTTTTTATGTAGTTATACATTAAACAAAGGAAAAATATGCTTTATATGGTATGAATTTATTGAGTAGTGGACAGTGAGGTGGTACAATATATGTGTAACGTGTAATATATTGGTGGATGGGTTAATGCATCTTTAAGATATAAGAAATAAAGAGGCGATATTTAAGTAATTTAAGCAGAATATTCAATCTTCAATTAGTGGGGGCATATATTTATAGTTAATATTCATATGAGGATTTAACCATTAGTAAAAGACAAAAGGAACAATGATCAATTGTATTCTAGTATCTGTGGCATTGGGGAGATTAGAAGCACTAGTGATTCAAAAATTATTAATGAACTAAATAGGGGGGGTTACAATGATTTATTATAATAATGATAATTTACTTATACGCTCTATGATAAAGAGCGATATTGAAAATTTGGTTCATGGTTTTGCAGAACAAAATTGGCATAAACCATATGAACTATTTAATGACTATTATAATCAGCAAGAGAATATTGAAAGGTTAGTGATTATTGCTGAAATAAAGGGTGATGTTGCTGGATATGTTACATTACTTCCATGTACCAAAGTTGGTCCTTTTGCACATAAAAATATACCTGAAATTGTTGATTTTAATGTCCTTATTAAATATCAAAAAAGAGGTATAGGTAATAAGATTATGGATGTAGTAGAGAGCCTTGCAAAAGAGAAAAGTGATTTTGTTTCTCTATCGGTAGGACTACATTATGGTTATGGCTCTGCTCAAAGAATGTATGTAAAACGAGGATATATTCCAGATGGTACAGGGGTTTGGTATAATGGAAGTCAATTAGAACATTATGCAAAATGTGAAAATAATGATGATTTGACTTTGTATTTTCTTAAAACATTTTGTAGAGCCTAAGAAGGTGGAATATATAAAAATGCGATAACAAAAGCACTTAAAAATAATTAATTTAGTTAGCTTATTAAGCATATATAATTAAGAAAAGATATTAAAAGGGGGAATTTGATGATACAAGTAGAGAACGTAACATCACCAGAAGAAAGATTTATTTTGAATAAAGAGTATATTAAGACTTTAGCATCGCCAATAGATGGTTACTGGGAAAATGTAATTATAGGGAATTCCCAGTGCTATATAATTATTTATAATGGAAAGAAAGCAGGTCATTTTTTCGTCGATTCCAAAAAAACTTTAGTACAATTCTATACTTTTACAGAGTATTTTATACATGCACCAGAGATTTTTGAATATATTATTGCGAATAATATTGCCGAAAATGCTACTGTTTCTACTAAAGAGACAGAATTTCTATCTTTGTGTCTTGATTATCAGAAGAATATATCTATAGATTGTTATCTTTTTACTGATAATAAAAATATAAAATATGAATTGGCTAATTTTAAAGATGTGTCCTTCAAATTAGCTAAAAGCGATGATATAGTCACTATAAAAGCAAAATGTGACCCTGCATTTGAAGGTTATTATGAAGATTTAATAGAAAACAATCAACTATTCGTACTATACAGTGGTGACATTCTACTAGGAATAGGTGAATTTAGAATATTTAAATCAAATGAACAATATGGTGATATAGGAATGATTGTGGCAGAGGAATACCGTAAAAAAGGTATCGGAGCATATATTATAACTCAGCTAAAGGAACATTGCTATAGGAATAATTTAAAGCCCATGGCTTGCTGCAGCCCTAAAAATATAGCATCAAGAAAAACATTGGAAAAATCCGGATTCATCGCCAATCATAGAATAATATATGTAACTTTAAAGTGATGCTGCCATGAATTATCAACTTAAGGTGACAGCCATCATATGAGTAATGAGTTTTAAAAAGTAACATATTATCAATACTGTTATTAAACATAGCTAAACTTTTAAGGAAAAAATTTAAGGATATTTCAGAGAATATAATAGAGTCTATACTTAAATTATCTTTAGAAAAGATAGGAAAAATTAATGGAGATGTGTTTGATATAGAATCTTTAGAGAAGTTAAAGAAGTACCTTTAACTATGGATATATTCAATATAAAACTATAGTTAAATAGGAGCACATAGTAACAGTAGAATTTCAGAATTCTGCTGTTTTTTTATGTAGTTACAGGTTAAACAAAGGAAATATTTGTTGAATATGGTATGAATTTATTGAGTGGTGGAGATGGAGGTGGTACAATATATGTGTAACGTGTAATATATTGGTGTATGGGTTAATGCATCTTTAATATATAAGAAATAAAGAGTCCCTAGGGAAGAGGTAGAGCATGAGTAACAAGGATATTATAAATGAAAATAATTCATTAATAGAAGACTTTGAGGACAATCAAATTGGTGTTAAGGATATTACATCTTCAATTATTACTAACCCATATGGTGCTATTACCTTACCCTATGATGGTAGTGTAGATTTAAATAGCTTTTCACGAATATTGGAAGATAAATTAAGCAGTAGCTATAAAATATTTTGGTTCTTTGGAATCTATGAAGAAATAATTAAGGGAAATAAGTACATATCCTTTAGAAAACTTGTATGTAGAATGATAGTGGGAGCATGGTATCCCGTTACTCAATATAAACTTAGTTTAGGAATTCAAGACAGGCTCTTTGACTTAGTTATATTAATCCATGAAAAATATAATATACCTTGTGATATGAATAAAAATAAACTATTAGAGGTTATAGAAAATATAGAAGATGTTGAAGTTGAAAAAAGGATTAAAAAACTTCGTGATTATGTACCTTATAGACTTTTAACTCCCTTCTTTGCTAAGGAATTAGCATTAACAAAGGATATATTTAAGAAGAATGGTACTAAGAGAAATAAGTTTATAGCTGAGCTGACCAATCTAGAAGAGAGAGCTATATATAAAATAGATATTGATAATAAGATTATAGAAATTAATGACTCTTGGTATAAGTACATAAGCGCTAATCAAACTATAATATGTGGATGGATGCATTATAACCTAGTTTGTTATCTTCAAAAGAGAAATCCTAATGTGCCAGCAATTCCATTTAAAATCACAGCACCAGGTAAAAGAGATCTAAGTAAAGCAACTAAGCTTTGGAAAGAGATAAATAGAGATAAAACTGTTAGTGATATTTACACAGGAAAGGAACTAACAGAAGAAAACTTCTCTAATTATGGGAATCTAAGCATAGACCACTTTATTCCCTGGAGCTTTGTACTACATGATGAACTATGGAATTTAGCACCTACCTTTAAAAATGTAAATAGTCAAAAGAGTAATAAACTACCTGACCTTAGCTTATACATGGACAAGTTCTGTGAAATTCAATACAGAAGCTTTGATATAATGCAGAGAAATCCTAAAAGATATAAGAACCACTTAGAAGGATATTTATCCATAAAGATAGCTGCAAACAATGAAAGAAAAATTGAAAAAGAAGAATTTAACCAGAAGTTAAAAGCAAATATAGAACCACTGTATCAGATTGCTTATAATCAGGGGTATGGAATTTGGGAAAGATTATAAGATATAAAAAGAGTTTATGATGAAACTTAGTAAAATTAATGGTAGGAACTATAATAACATAAATAACTGCTGTTAATAAAAAATAAAGTATTATTAAGCATAATTATGTCTATAATGGGAAGTTTAGATTATGGAATGAAGAATTTTTAAAATTTAAATTTTTAATTAAACACTAATATATTTATTTTTAAGATTAAATCCAACCTTTATGGAATTAACTTAATATATTAATATATTGAATCAGAATTTATATTTAAAGTAATAAGGAATATTATGTGAAAAGTTATTAAGAAAAAATTTATTAATAATAGGAGATAAAATGAGCAATAAAAAGAGTTTATATTACAAATTTCTTGAAAAATCTAGAGCTATTAAGGATGATTTAATTAATAAGAGAGTACAAAATGTAATTGAATTACTAAAAAATGAAAATAAATCAGAAAGTATAAAATTACTAAAGTATTCCCTAAGAGAAACGTATGATACTAAGTACTTCAATGAGGTTATACAGATATTAAAATCTAGTCAATATCCGGTTAGTACTTGGGAAAGTTTCGAATTTTACTTTAGATTGAGAGATAGTTTAAAAAAAGAGTATTTTTGTATACTGAGTTATCTGCAAGAATTGGATTCATTAATACTATTCAATGAGTTAAATAAGATGTTAATACAGTATGGTGAAAATACTCAGAATATAATTAATTTTATTAATGAAATCTTTAATTATGATGATAGAAAAGTTCCTGTATCAAAATTTAAAAGAGGTATCTATAAAGCAAAAAATTTAAAAAAGAGTAAACAAATGCAAATAACTGAATGCTTTCGGAGTTATAACCAGTATAAAATCACTAATCGATTGATCGAGTTATTTGAATATGATTTCATTGATTTTCGATTTATTGATAATAATGTCAGTGTTATAAATAATCCAAGTTATGATTTGAATGCTATAAATATCGCTAATTTAGATAATGAGGTTTTATCACAATGGCAAAATCTTATTTTACATTTAAATGATGAAGGGAATTTGTTTTATTTGCCGCCAAGTAAGTATTTGGAAATTGTTGAAGAAGAATTACTGAAAGCTTTTCCATTAAATAAATTTTTATTTTTAGATGAACAGATACAAGGAATACCAATCAAATACTGGTTAAAAACTTTTTTATTAATCTATAAAGAAAATTGGAAGTGTATCCAAGATAAAGAGAGTTTATTATGCATGAAAAGTAGGATCGAATGGGAGGAGATATTTATTGATGGGGGGATTGAAGAGAGATATCATTCTTGCATTTTTAAAGCAATTTCTTTCACAAGATGTAGTCATGGTAAAAGAAATATTGAAAAATATCCTTTTATAGTAATAGAGAATAATATTTATACAATCCCAGGAATTATATGTTATTCAGATATTGTACGGGTTCTGATCTCAATATTCGAAGATTTAGAGAATAATCTCCAATTTAAAGGTAACTATTATGAAGAGTTTATTAGAGAAAAATGGAGAAAAAGTGGAATTAAAAATGTCAAAAAGAAAGAAAAAATTCTAGGAGACGTGTTTGACTGTGACATGGCATTTATTTTTGATGAAGATTTATTTATTTGTGAGATAAAAAATTTGTTACAGCCCAATTCACTACATGATTGGCATAGGTTTTATATAAAGACTCAAGAAAACTTAAAGCAGTTAGAAAGGATTGCTAATCATTATTCTGAATCTAAACATTTAAAGGGTATGGCAAAAGAATTAGTAGGAAGATCAGATTGGCTTCCTAAAAAAGTACAACCAATATTAATATATAGTTGTTACATAGGTACAATAATCAAAAGCAAACAGGCACTGGTTACTTCTGAAATAGATATTTATAATTTTTTTGCAAGAACTCCTATAAGGCAGTATAAAATTTCCAAAGAAAAAAAAGAAGCAATTTTTTATTCGAAATATCTAAATGGTTATGAATATTTAGAAAATATAGGTCGCACATTGACTATAGCTGATTTTGAAAAATATATGGAGTGTCCGATGGCTATAAAGTACCAGAAAGATAGAATCAAATTTAAAAAGAAAAAAATTATGCTTGCAGGTATCTGGCTTTGGATGGACTGTGTTGAAGTGAAAGAGTATTGCATATAGCTTTATGGTTTTAAATAAATTTTAACAAAAAAGCTTGTAAACTTCATAGGAAAGAGCACGTAAGTAAGACACCTTGGTGATATGAGTGTTTCTAGTATATTTAATCACGTTTATTTAAATTAAGAAACTATTGTTTTTGACATACGTATTGGGATAATAAAAAGAAGTCAAAGTATATAAAGATTTTATTTAAAAAGTGTCGTTAATGTAAAAAACTGTGAAGTAAAGAGTATTTGTTTGATTGAACAAAACTAGCTTAATATGTGGTTTGGTTAATGTATATTTTCTTAAATTTGTAACATTGTCTGTATTGGAAATATAGATAATATCTATAGTGATTAACTTTTCATTATCCATATAATAATGAATTGAACATTCGGAGTTTACTTTAAGACAATTAAAAAAGGTAGTCTCTTTTAACTCAGTCGTTAGGAATAATTAATAAATACTACAGTATATAAAAACAAAAATCTCTGATTGTACTGTTACGGAGAACCTTACCATAAGTAAATTAGTTTTTTGAAAATGAATTGAACCTATTCAAAATCAGTAGTAGAGGTAACCATAACACAAGGGTGGCAATAGGAAATTGTAATTAGAAGGAAATCATCGGTAAATCTCCGCACAAAGGAATACGAATTTCGTATCTTTTTTATATTTTCCTGTTCAACATTAGTCGACGATATAATAAGATGAAATCTATAATAATTCTATTACTGATGTTTATGATAAAAATGATGAGTAAGTTACTCTATAAGATCACTCTATCAAAATAAAAAATATATAATAGCCATATGATTGCAACTAGCATTCTGATGGCTATTTTTGTATTTTTAAGAGTTTATATTGTTTTATCATGTAATAATTTAAAGAAAAATGCATGGGGATGGTTTGAAATTTTTTCTTTAATATGGTATATTGTGGTTAATATTGAGAGTGGAGGATGATTATGAGAATAACATGTGTTTTATGCGGTGATAAAATACCAAGGCAACCTAATATGATGTTTGTAAGTATAATAAAGGAAGCTATTAAGGTTGCTAATAAAGATTACTATAATGACTTATACACATATGAAGATAGAAGTAATAAAAAGGTTAAGCCATTCACATTTTCATATTATCTAGATAAATACGAGTTAAATGATAATGAGATAATAACCAATGGTAATATAGTGTTTAATATATCAACTTGTGATTATAAATTTGGTATGAATCTGTACAATGGATTATTAAAGAGCTCAAGTTTTAATTATAAGGGATATATTTTAGAAAGAAAAAAAGTAAGTAATATAAAAGAGAAAGATATAACAAGTACAGAGGAGGTTTTTAAAACTCAATCTCCTATTTGTATAAAAGATTTAAATGGAACTTTCTTAAAAATAGATGATGTTAATTTTAATGATGAGTTTAGTTATATTTGCAATGAGATAATCAAAGCAAACTTAGGAAGAGAAAGCATAGAACATATACAATTTGAACCTGTGTTGATGAAGAAGATGGTTGTTAAAGAAGACATAAGAGGATATTCAGGTGATAAGAAATTTTTATATGTTAACTCATATAAGGGAATTTTCAAATTAAAGGGACATAGAGATGATTTAAATCTATTATTGAAAAGTGGAGTAGGGTTTAGAAGAAGTCAAGGGTTTGGCATGATAGAAAAAGTATAATAAGGGGGTGATAATTTGAGAATTTATTTATCAGATTGGCTATATAATGCTGGAATTTTAGGTTTATATAATGCTCTGAAGCATGGCGATAAGAATGTTAAGCTCAAAAATAACTATATTGAGTTCGAAGAAGAAGAATTAGTAGGATTTGAAGAGGATTACTTTAATTATTTGATGAGTAAGAACAATGATAATTTAACTAGCTCTAAAATAGTTGATAGAATTTTAAGTTTAGAAAGATTTAAAAATGTTAGTTTAACTGAAAAAGATATTGAGAGTATTAATGAATTAATCAAATACACTAAGGATAAAATTAACTCTAATAGCTATAAGAGTGCTTTTAACCTAGTCGGTGTTACGAATGAAGTAGAGTTAATTGTTAAAGAGTTAAAGGTGATAAAAATATCAAAAAAACAATGTGTTGATTCTGTTAAAGATGAAGTTTATTCACAAATAATCACTCTTTATAAAATTAAAGATATATTAACAAGAGAAAATACAGAAAAATATGTTAAAGCTAAAAATGTTATGTACGACATCATAGATAAGTTTTGGAGTGGAGTAGGAATTTTACATAAGACCAAAAATAATGATGATATGTACAAGGTTTATCAAGATTATTTTTTGAATAGTGCAAAAGTTTATAATAAGGATAATAAAGGTAAATATTGGTGTATGACATGTAATAATCCATTAAAAAGTCTTTCAGAGAGTTATAATTTAAGCTGGCTTGAAAAAATGGGGGCAGACATGAATAAAAAGAGTTCTCATTTTTGGAATTTAAATGGTGATAGTTATATATGTCCAATATGTAATTTAGTTTACTCATGTATACCGCTAGGATTTAATTTTGTACTTGGTAAGGGAATATTTATAAATAATAATTCAAGTGTGAAAAAATTATTAAATGCTAATAAGACAGCTGGAAAGATAAGTACAGTGGATGATGTGGAAGAACAATCATATTTTAATATTTTAGATGATATGGAGCAGGATGCTATAGAAAAGAATAGGTTTGAAATAGATAATATTCAAGTTGTTAGATATGACTCTGAAAATTCATCAAGACCATACACATTCAATATACTTTCAAAAAGTAAGCTAGAGGTAATATACAAATATAAAGATATTTTATCTAGACTTATAAATATGTATGTAGAGATAGATGGCTATTATATAAATCTTTACAGGGAAGTGTTAAAGAGATTATATGAAAATAGAAACATGTATGACTTAATATATTTATTGCTTAAGAAAGAACATGGAAGTAAGACATCAGATTACACATATGTGATAAAAAATATTCTAAGATTGAACTTAACATTAAATGAAAGGGGAGGAGAACGAGCTATGGCAAATTATTACAAAATTGATAGATTTACTAAGTACGGTCAAAAGGTTAAAAAGGAATATGAGGATAAGAATTCAGAAAATAAATTAGCAGGCATATCATATAGATTATTAAATGCCTTAAAGGTGAACAACTCAGATAAATTTATGGATACTTTAATAAACTCATACATGTATATAGGAATGGAGATACCAACAGAATTTAGTAATGTATTGTTAAATGATGATGAGTTTAAGTCAGCAGGATATGCCTTCATGGTTGGATTACAGGGTAAAAATTATAAGGAAAATAGTGAGGAGGAGAGCAAGTAATGGAAGCAAAGGGATTAACTATAAGTATGATATTTGAAGCACAAAGTGCTAACTATGGTGAAGGTGTAGGAAATGTAACTTCTCTTAAAAAATTAACAAGGGGAAATGGAGAAAGCTACACATATATATCACGTCAAGCTATGAGGTATAACATGGTTAATCAAATGGGTATTGATACGACTAAGTTAGATTTAGATAAAGAGGTTATACAATTTTCAGTTGATGCAACAATAATGGACAGTGCAGAAATTGATTTATTTGGATATATGAAAACTAAAAAGCCAGTAAGAACAAGAGCTGCAGTATGTAGATTATCAAATGCAGTATCCTTAGAAAGTTTTAATTCAGATTTGGATTTTTTAACTAATAAAGGGTTATTAGATAGATATAATGAAACAGCAGAGAAGAAAAAAGATGGAGGAAACATTGCTCAAACTGAAATTCATAAATCATACTATGCTTACACAATAACTATTGACTTAGATAAGGTAGGAATTGATGGAGAGTATGAAGTTAGCAATGAAGAAAAGTGTAAAAGAGTTAACTTGTTATTAGACACTATAAAATTTTTATATAGAGATATAAAAGGAAGAAGAGAAACTCTATCTCCTATATTTGCAATAGGTGGTATTTATAGTAGGAAAAATCCATTCTTTGAAAATAAATTAGTAATCAAAAATAATAAGATAGTAACTGAAGCTTTAGAGGGTGTATTATCATTAGATAATGCTATTAAAGATAATACAAGGGTAGGATTAATAAAAGGAATCTTTAATAATGATAATAATATAATGGAAAGATTAAATGCTATGGGCATGGGAGAATTCTTTAATGAATTAAACTCAGAAGTAACAAGCTATTATAATAGATAGGTGATTATAATGGAGAAAAAAGCTATAAGAATAAGGCTTAACCAAAACCTTGTAAATTATAAAAAACCTACAAGCTTTCAGTTAAAGGAAACTTATCCATTACCACCTTATTCAACAATAATTGGAATGATACACTATATATGCGATTTCAAAGAATATAAACCTATGGACATTTCTGTTCAGGGAGAATACCATTCAAAAGTAAATGACTTGTATACAAGATATGAGTTTGCAGGGGCAAAATATGAATCAGATAGACATCAAGTTAAAATAAATACAATTGAAAATGGCAAGGAAGTTGCTTATGGAGTTACAAGAGGAGTTACAACAGCAGAACTTTTAACAGATGTAAATTTACTTATACACATAGTTCCAGAGGATAAAACCTTAGTAGATAAAATCTATAATTCACTTTTAAACCCCAGAGAATACATTTCTTTAGGAAGAAGAGAAGACTTAGCAAGAGTTGATGAGGTGAAAATAGTAACAATAAGAACTGAAGATAGAGACGAATCTTCAACTCTAGCATTGGACGCATTTATACCTTTAGAAAAGAATGAAAATATTATAAATGATAAGACTGGTGGAAGTATCTATAATATAACAAAATGTTATGAAAAAGTAGAGATTAAAAAAAGTACTGAATTTAGAAAATGGAGAAAAGTAGAAGTTATCCATAGTAACAAAGGTAGAGATATTGATGATGGAGAAATAGAAGTAGATGAGGATGGCAATATAGTATTTCTAGCTTAAGGTAGGGTTTTACCCTATCTTTTATTTTAATGTGAGGTGTTTCCATGGAGAATATGTATATAGCAAAAAGTAACCCGATTCAAACTATACAAGAGCATACAGATGAGTTACTAAATCAATTAAAAGTTCTAAAATTTATATATGGTGATAAAGTTAAGTTTATAGATTGGGAGATATTAAGACTTTCTTGTATATACCACGACTTAGGAAAGATGAACTCAAAGTTTCAGAATAAAATAATGAAAGCTCAAAAGTTTAATAAAAAACTAGAAGATTTAACAGGCGTTAGTGATGAAGTGACTCATGGATATCTGAGCGTTGCTTTTTTACAAAGAAAAGAATTAAAGAGGATTTATGATGAGGATGAGCTTAAAATACTATATCAAAGTATTTACTATCATCATGTAAGAGAAAAAGAAAAAAATGAAGATAATATAAAAGCTACAGTTAAAGGTGAATTAATAAATTACTTTAAAGAATTCCAATATGATAAATTGCCTGAAGGTAGAGAAATGTATCCTTCAAATTCAAGATACACCAGTAATAGAATTTCTATGGGTGACATTGATTTTGATAACTTAGAGGATGACAATGAAGAACAAGAGAAATTAAATTTAGCCTATAAATATGTTGTAAATAAAGGATTATTAAATAAGATAGATTTTGCAGCAAGTTCTAATAAAGATGTAATTGTTGAATTAGAAAATAAAGAACTGGAATTAAGAGTTAAAGAATTAATAGAAGGCTTTGGCACAATGAATAAATTACAAGAATTTATGTATAAGAATAATAATAAAAACATAATATCAGTAGCATCTACAGGAATAGGAAAAACAGAAGCTGGACTCTTATGGATTGGAGATAATAAAGGGTTCTTTATTCTTCCTTTAAGAGTTTCTATAAATGCAATATATAAAAGGATATTAGAGAAAATTAAATTTCCTAAAGAATTAACAGGGTTACTTCATTCTGAAACTTTATCGGAGTATGTAAAAATGTCAGACGTTGAAGTAGATTTAGATTATGTGGAAAGAACAAAACAACTAAGCTTGCCTTTAACAATATGTACCTTAGATCAGTTAGTAGATTTTATTTTTAAGTATGAAGGGTATGAACTAAAACTAGCAACATTATCATATTCCAAAATAGTAATTGATGAAATTCAAATGTTTTCACCACAACTGGTAGCGTTTTTAATAACAGCTTTAAGATACATAAATGATGTAGGTGGTAAGTTTGCAATATTAACAGCTACATTCCCACCAATATTCGAGTATTTTATAAAAAGAGAGTTAGGGGAAAAAGCATATATTAAGGCAGAAAAATCATTTATTAAGCTTAATAGTAAAGGTAAATCAATATTAAGACATAGAGCAAGTGTTTTAGAAAAACCCATAGATGTAGATGATATAATAGATAAACATCATAACAAGAAGGTTTTAGTAATTGTTAATACAGTTAAAACAGCTCAAGATTTATACGATGAAATTGTAAATAGAAATATTCAATGTAATGTGAACTTATTTCATTCTCAATTTATAAAAAGAGACAGAAGAAAAAAAGAGTCTGAGATATTATATATGGGAGAAAAAGATAATGATGATACTGGAATATGGATAACAACTCAAGTTGTAGAAGCTAGTGTAGACATAGACTTCGACATATTATTTACGGAGTTGTCCGATATTTGTGGATTATTTCAAAGAATGGGAAGAGTGTATAGAGGTAGAGATTATAACAGTGAACAATCTAATATATATATTTATACAGGTGGGGATGTAAAACCATCAGGAGTTTCAGAAAAGGTAGGAAAAGGCATAATAGACTATGATATTTTTAAGTTATCTAAAGAAGCTATAGCTGGATGGAGCCATAAAGAAATTTTTGAAGAGTATAAAATGAAACTAGTAGAAGATATTTATACTGTTAGTAATTTGAAGAAATCAAATTACTTCAAAATTATTAAAGAAACTTTAGAAGACTTAAAACACATAGAGGACTATAGTATAGAAAAAAGCAACATAGACTTAAGAGGAATAGACAGTAAAACTATAATGCCTAAAGCAATCTATGATGCTAATAAAGAAGAAATAAAAGAAATTATTGAGATGCTAAGTGATAAAAATAGTAAATATACTGTATCGGATTCTATAAAGCTAAAAGATAAGATTATGGATTTAACAGTCTCCATAGATATTAGGAAGTATAAAGTTTTAGAAAGAGCAGGAAGAATTAAAAATAGAATTGTAATTAACAAATACAATGAAATCATTATTGGAGATACTGAATATACCTATGAAAAAGGGACAAGAATAGAGAAAGAAAAAAAAGGATTTGATGAGGAGGAGCAGTTTCTATAATGTTACAATATAATTTTGAAGATTATAAAACCAGTGGTACAAAAGTAAACTATTATTATATTTGCAAAAGAAAACTTTGGCTGTTCTCTAAAAATATATGCTTTGAAGAAGAAAATGATAGAGTGATTCAAGGAAAGGTTTTACATGAAAAAGCTTATAACAAAGAAAAAAATAAAGAAGTGACGGTAGATGAAAATATAAAATTAGATATATTAAATAGCAAATATATTAGAGAAATAAAGCTATCATCAAGGATGCCAGAATCAGATAGAAAGCAGTTAATGTACTATCTTTATTATTTAAAGAACTTAGATATAGAAAAAAAGGGAAAAATAAACTATACATTAGAAAAACGTATAGAAGAGGTAGAGCTAACACCTGAAGATATAGTAGAAATCGAAGAAACACTTGTAAATATTAGAAAAATAGAAAGTTCAGATAAAATTCCTAAACCCATAAATAGTTCCATATGTAAAAAGTGTTCTTATTATGAATTCTGTTATGTAAAGGAAGGTGAATTAGGTGAATAGAGATTATTTTATGTTCTCCAGTGGTAGATTAAAAAGAAAGGATAACACTATATGCTTTGATTCAGATGAAACAGGTAAGAAATATATACCAGTAGAGCAAGTGGATAGCATTAGCCTATTTGGAGAAATAGATTTAAACACCAAAATGATAAACTTTGCTGGAAGTAATGGAGTAATATTAAACTTCTTTAATTATTATGGGTTCTATTCAGGAAGTTTTTGTCCAAGAAAGAAAAATGTATCAGGACTTTTAGTAGTAAAGCAATCACAGCACTATTTTATTTATGAAAAAAGAATAGAGTTGGCAAAGAAATTTATTGAAGGTGCTGTTTTTAATATATTACGAAATCTTAGAAAACATAAAGATACTACCAGTGATATTATTGATTGTATTGAAATAGAAAGAAAAAATTTAAAAGAAGTACAAACTATAGAGGAACTTATGGGTGTAGAAGGTAGAATTAGAAAAACATATTATAAAACTTTTAATGTGATATTGAAAAATGGGTTTAAGCTAGAAAAAAGGCAAAAGAGACCACCAACTGATCCAATAAATGCTTTAATATCATTTGGAAATGGAATGATGTATTCAACTGTATTGTGTGAACTTTATAAAACACAGTTGGATCCAACAGTAAGTTACTTGCATGAGCCTTCAACAAAAAGATTTTCATTAACACTAGATATTTCAGAAATATTTAAACCTATAATTGTAGATTCTATAATATTTAGCATGGTAAATAACAATATGATTAAAGAAAGTGATTTTGATTATATGGATGAAATTTGCTATTTAAATGAAATAGGTAAGAAGAAATTTATACGAGAATTTGAGAAAAAGTTAGATACTACAATAAAACATAGAAGCTTAAATAGAAGTGTATCATACAGAACTTTTATAAAGCTAGAATGTTATAAGATAATAAAACATCTTATAGGTGATGAAATTTATAAGCCACTAAAAGTTTGGTGGTAAGGAGGTATATGTATATGTTTGTAATATTGACCTATGATGTTAATGAAAAAAGAGTTAATAGAGTTAGAAAGATATTAAGAAAATATTTGATATGGACACAAAATTCAGTATTTGAGGGTGAAATAACTCAAGGTGCACTAACCAAATGTGTTGAGGAACTTAGAAAGACAATGGATAAACATGAAGACTCATTATATGTTTATCGGGTTAAAAATTCAAATAATATAAAGAAAGAAGTAGTTGGAATAGATAGAAATGTAATGGATATTTTTATGTGATATTTTGATTTGCAGTAAACCTAGAAATTATCAAACTACCATCAAACATAGTAATAATGCCAAGAATAAAGAAAAAACTAGAATATAAAAAAACTTACTAAGGGTTAACTGCAAAAATCGTAATTTTAACATATTGCTGACCAGGCTAAATACATGTAAAATAGAGGGAAGAAGAGATATTATTATTTAGGGTTTTTCATTAACTATGTGGTATGTAAATTAACTTTTTTATCCGTTTAACATTCGTTATTTTGAGTTTTTCATTAACTATGTGGTATGTAAATATGGAAGAGTGCTTATATATAATCCTAAAACTAAAAGTTTTTCATTAACTATGTGGTATGTAAATTGTTACTGTCTTTCTACCTTCTAAAATAGCTTGAACGTTTTTCATTAACTATGTGGTATGTAAATAAGCAGTACAATATGTTTGTATTGAGTTATATTCTAAGTTTTTCATTAACTATGTGGTATGTAAATAGAGATTGATTTCTGGGATAGAGATATAAACGATAGGTTTTTCATTAACTATGTGGTATGTAAATCTAGTTGGACAGATGGATGCAGCAGCAGGAGGAAGCAAGTTTTTCATTAACTATGTGGTATGTAAATTTGATTTAAAGACCCTTCAATTCAAAACCTTACACTCGTTTTTCATTAACTATGTGGTATGTAAATGGATCTAGATTAAAGAATTTAGTATCAATATTTATATGTTTTTCATTAACTATGTGGTATGTAAATACTTTAGCAATTTGACTAAGTTTGTTTACAGATAAAGTTTTTCATTAACTATGTGGTATGTAAATCAAAAATGAAAAGCGAAAGTGATTTATCTGTTATGGAGTTTTTCATTAACTATGTGGTATGTAAATTAAGTACAGATAAAATTACCTACAATGCACCATATGCGTTTTTCATTAACTATGTGGTATGTAAATATGAATAACATAGACAAAATAAAGGAATTAGAGTCTGTTTTTCATTAACTATGTGGTATGTAAATGTAGCACCAAGCCTAGTAAGAAATGCAGATACGTATGGTTTTTCATTAACTATGTGGTATGTAAATCTATTTAATATTGAATGTGATGAATTAATGGATAAAGGTTTTTCATTAACTATGTGGTATGTAAATTAAATTATCACGCTGAAAAGCTAAAGGCTGCATATCCGTTTTTCATTAACTATGTGGTATGTAAATCAATACTTTATTAAGTTGGTTAGTATAAGCAATAGTGTTTTTCATTAACTATGTGGTATGTAAATGGAGCACCAACCGCAGAAGAACTCCGAAGGGCAGAAGTTTTTCATTAACTATGTGGTATGTAAATGATACAGAAGAGAGTCATCTATATAAAGATTGGGAAGTTTTTCATTAACTATGTGGTATGTAAATAGAGTTGAAGTCTATTTGATTTAATAAACTAAAATGGGTTTTTCATTAACTATGTGGTATGTAAATAAGGCTACAGGTACAGAAACTTATTGTTATGACTTAGTTTTTCATTAACTATGTGGTATGTAAATTCGGATACAGTCCCATTGTCCTCAGTAATATTACTTGTTTTTCATTAACTATGTGGTATGTAAATATACTAAAACATTTAAAAATATGATTAATGAACTTAAGTTTTTCATTAACTATGTGGTATGTAAATAGGGTTTATAAATGGAGCTAAAGCAAAATTAAAAGCGTTTTTCATTAACTATGTGGTATGTAAATTAAACTAGTTAATTTAAATTCTACCCCTTTAAAAAGTTTTTCATTAACTATGTGGTATGTAAATAGAGATATTCCAAACAAATTATTTATGTCACTGACTAGTTTTTCATTAACTATGTGGTATGTAAATGGAAAAGGCGTTAGGAATAACCAGGCGTATATACTAGGTTTTTCATTAACTATGTGGTATGTAAATAGAATGAGAGGGTAATAACAATGAACGAATATGTTAGGTTTTTCATTAACTATGTGGTATGTAAATTTGGGGTGGACAATATTGAAATGTGGAGTTTTTATTGTTTTTCATTAACTATGTGGTATGTAAATGTGTAGGTAATACGAAAGCCTATAACAAGAAAAGACGTTTTTCATTAACTATGTGGTATGTAAATGCAACTTAAAATGAAAGGGGTAAATGAGAATGAAAGTTTTTCATTAACTATGTGGTATGTAAATTTGAAGAAAAAATAGTTAGTGAATATACCGGTTATAGTTTTTCATTAACTATGTGGTATGTAAATTTGCTTGTAATCCTAATTTAGTTGACATTGAAGCATAGTTTTTCATTAACTATGTGGTATGTAAATACATAAAAATGGAGCGTGGTACTATGCAGAAGGATTCGTTTTTCATTAACTATGTGGTATGTAAATTTAATTACAGCCTGTTCTGCTCTACTTATTTCCCTAGTTTTTCATTAACTATGTAGATATTAAATTTGTGACTTTTTAAAAAATTAAAAAAGAAGTAAAACAGATTATTATAAATATTTTAAGAAAAAAGCTTAAATATATTCAAGTAAATATGATATAAGCTGTAAATAACTTACATCAAAAAAATTTTAATCAAAAAAATCCTCCCACATCACCCCCTAAAATATATACATATTTAAATATATCCCTAGTTAAATATAGAAAATTTTATATAGTTTAATAGGGATATATTTAAAATTTTACCTAGGAAACTAGTTAAATATGAACCTAGTTAACTATATAACTAGTTAACTAGTTGTTGGCGCTGTGAGGGTTTGCGAGTTTTTTGAATATTTTTTATATGTATTTTAATAATTTAATAGGAACAAAATTTATTCATTTTGTTCCTAATTTGGGGAATGGGTAACATTTTAGTGATGACGTGTCTTGTTGGAGTCACTTGCTCATGGTTTTATTTATAATTGTACTATCATTACATTTTCATCCCATATTATTTCATCAGTTTCTTTAAAACCAACACTTTCATATAACTTCTTTGCAGATATATTTTGGGGAGAAACTGTTGTATAGAATTTTATATTGCCATATTCAACTTTTATTAAGTCAAGCAATTTTAGCATTGATTTTTTTCCTAATCCTTTACCTTGAAACTTTTTATCAATCATAAACCTAAGTAACATTGGTTTACTCGTATCTTCTTCAATTCCATATAAAAGAAGTCCAATTAGCATATCATCATCATAAATGCATTTTGCATTCCAATTTTCATATAATAAACTTAAAATGATTGAGTTATAATTTGGTGCAACAATTCCTTCTTGTTCTTTATAAACCTCTAAATTATTACATTCATACCAATTTTCTTTTGTTACTTGTTTTAGCATAATTCCCATAGAGTTTCCTCCCTATTTTTAGATTTGAGATAATAAAATCAAATAAATCTCTAGATGTTATTTTGATTTGTTATGGTTTACATATACGACCTATTTATTAGTGTATCATTATAGTAAATGTAATACAAATTATTATAAAATATTGAAATATATCCCTTATACAGCAAGAGGAAAACAATCCTTTGAAGACTAGAAACTTATGAACCTTTATTTAACTCAAAAAGAGAAACACTATAATGAATAGCTATAAGTATTTATGCGACAAGTTATTGACAACTTACGTATAATATATATATGATAATACATAATAGTAAAAAATTATGCTATTTAATTTTAATCCGATGACTATCAGCTCTAATACTCCTATCGCACTCTGTGAAAGCGATTAGCACCAAATCAGAGATTTGGGCTCTCTGCTTTTCTTCAAGGTTGGAGTAAAGAGCTGTTACGTCCCTGGATAAGGATTTCCCCTAAAGGACAACGACTTCTAAGTATCAAAAATACTGATACTGAGAATTCTGTTAGTAAAGCTTTAGAGAAGCTTATAACTCTCTTTATATAATATATGATTGGAGAAGTTGATATGAGTAATAGGATGTTAGATAAAAATAATATACCTACGGAAAAAGAGATTTTTGAATTCATTGGAAATGATACGAAAAAGTTATTGAAGCAATTTGAAGAAACCTTTGATAAACAATATGATATGCAAAAGGAATTAAAGTTCCCATTTGGAAATAATTACGGTTGGGGATATAAGTATTCCCATAAAACCAAGCACTTATGTTATATCTTTTTTGAAAGTGGCGATATAGATGTAATGATGCAAATAAGTTCAAAAGATAAGGAAAAACTCAATGAAGTAATTAATGGGGGTTTATCTTTAACTAAAGAATTATGGAAGAATAAATATCCTTGTAGTGATGGTGGATGGATTAATTACAGACCTAAAACAAAGGAAGATATAGAAGAGATAATAAGATTATTAGCTTTTAAAAAGAAGCCTGTTGTAAAGTAATACTAAATTTAATCTCCGCTCTTTACCTATTATTTGAAGTCCTTCACTGGCAAATTTATTAGAATAGATTATTAATTGATTAAAAGAGTTGTTCTTTGCAGGAGGGGCACTTTTTTTCTTTGCTTTTAACTTCTATATCAAGACTAAGGAATCTAAGCTTAATTTTTAATTGATGCAACCACTGGTTTACAGCAAAAGTAACTAATATATGCTTGTATAATAGCAAATAGATAGAGATAATTATACATGAGGTGATTACTTTGAATTTTAAAGAAAATCTAAAAAAATTAAGGAAAGAAAAAAATATATCACAAGAACAACTTGCAGAAAAGTTAAATATATCACGTCAAGCAATTTCAAAGTGGGAATCAGGTAAAGCATATCCAGATATAGATAACCTTATATTATTAAGGGATATATTTAATGTTAGTTTAGATGAGTTGATAGTTAATGAAAAGGCAGATAAAGAAAAAAGCATAAATCAAGAAGAGCATGTATCTAGTGATAATAGTGATAGTTATGATGAAGAGGATGAGGATGAAGATTCAGTAAATTTAATGCTTGGAGGTTTTATAATCGGGACAGGTGTTGGTGTGATTACAGGGAATTTTATGTGGGGAACTGCAGGGACTTTTATAGGTATGGGAATAGGATATGTGTTAGAAGTTATTAGAAGAAAGAATAAAGAAAAGAGATAATTTTATTTTTTAGCGGGGTATGGTGTATGGAAATATTAAAAGTTAATGGGTTAACTAAAGTATATGCTTCATTTAAGGGAGCTAAAGAAGTTAGTGCTTTAAATGGGTTAAATTTCACTATTAATAGTGGTGAATTTGTAGGCATAATGGGGCCAAGTGGAAGTGGAAAGAGTACTTTACTTAACATTCTCTCAGGTGTAGATAAGGGTACTTCAGGTAATGTGATTATTAATAATAATGATATTAGTGAAATGAAAAAGGACAAACTTGCTTTATTTAGAAGAAAAAATATTGGATATATTTTTCAAGAGTTTAATTTATTAGATAGTTTAACTGTTGAAGAGAATATATCATTACCTCTTATATTAGATAAGAAAGATCAAAGTGAAATAGAAAATCGTTTAAATGATCTTATGAAGTATTTTAATATATTAGATTTAAAGAAAAAGTATCCTTATAATATTTCAGGTGGTCAAAGGCAAAGAGTTGCTGCTGCAAGAGCACTAATTAATAATCCTAGTATAATCTTTGCAGATGAGCCAACAGGAAATTTAGATTCAAAATCGGCAAATGATGTTATGACAACTATAGCCAAAATGAATGATGAAAAAAGTAGTACAGTGTTAATGGTAACCCATGATCCCTTTGCAGCTTCTTTCTGTAAAAGAATTATATTTATAAAAGATGGAAAAATAAAAATGGAAATTACCTCTGATGGGAACCGAAAGAAATTATTTGATAAAATTCTAGAAGTTCAAAGTCTTATAGGAGGAGATAATTAATGACCTTTCATGCTATCATAAAAAAGAACTTTTTCTATAATTTTTATAAATATATATCCTTCTATTTTGTTAATTCCTTAATATGCGCAATGCTATTTATGTATGGAAGTTTAATGTACAATTCTGACATAATCAGAGGTGTTGGGAAAACATCAACATATGACATAGTAAAGTTGGCATTAGTGGGAATTATCATATTTTCTATAGTTTTTATTACTTATACCAATGTATACTTTTTGAAAAATAGAGGTAAAGAATTTGGTGTGTATTTAACATTAGGAATGACATACAAAGATTTAACTAAAATGGTTATTATGGAAAACATCGGGGTTATGATAGCTTCTCTAGTTACGGGAATTGTTAGTGGCACAGTTTTGGGGAGAATGTTCTATATGGCTCTAAATAAAATGGTTAGTGGAGCTAATATCCAGTACACATTGAATTATGAGAGCTTTTTATTAAGTGCTGGTGTATTTGCAATAATATTTTTAGGAAATGTAATATTCAACATATTTTACCTTAGAAGTATATCTATTGTTGAAGGAATTAAAGCTGATGTAAAAAAGGAAGTTGGACATACTAATGTATTTATTGGCGTAGTAACTATATTGATTTTTGTGGCAGCTTTATATTATTTACCTATTATTATCCTAAAGGGAAATATTGAGGATGTTGCACCTATAATATTAGGATTATTTTTAGTAATTATAATTTGTCCATATATAATAATTGGTGCAATCATTACCTTGATCAAAGCTATTTTAAAGAAGTTTCCTAATATATATAATAAGAACTTGTTGGTTTTAAGCAATTTATCTCATAGATTTTTAGCATATAAAAACATATTGTTTATTACTTCTCTACTATTAGCTGGAGCTATGCTATTTGTAGGATATAGTTATTCAATTTATGTTTCAACTAGAGAATATATTTCAAATGAAAATCCATATGATATTATGTTTGTTGAAAGTAATAAGTATAACAGTGTAAATAGAGAAGATGTTATAAATGTTGTTAAAGATAATGGTGGAAGCGTAAATGAATACAAAGAATTAGAATATATTGAAGTACCTCTTTTTAAGGAAGAATCGGGTAATCTTAGTGTCTTAAATACTAGACATTCAGTAATTAGCCAGTCAAACTATAATAAACATATGGGAATAAATATTAATATTAAACCTAATGAGGCATTATATGTTAGTGTTGAAAATGAAAGTAAAGACTATAAGATTCCAAATCTGATTTTTTTAACTCTTAAGGATAATAATCTAGAAATAGTGAATAAGTTAGCACTAAAACATGGGACTTTGATAGAGAAAGAACAATTTGATGACCTTGTTAATGAATCTCACACTTTGAAAATAAACGCTGATAAAATTAGAAAAGAAAAAGGTGTGCAATTCACTAATTTTAGGTATGGTGGAGAATATGATTCAGGATTCGCATTTATTCTTAACGATAATGACTATAATATGATAAAGAAAAATGTAAAAGAAGGAGCAATTAAAAACTTACATTTAATGAATGTAAGAAATAAAGATGTTGCCTTTAAAGGGTTACTAAACTATTTAAAAGGTGTTAACGATTTAGATAGCACCTATTGGAATGAAGGGCAGCTATGGGGTGGTAAGATATCTGAGGATAAAAGAGGAACCTTGGAAGCATATAGGCCACTTTATAGAGAAGAGTTAATCAGAATGCAATTAGATGATAATGGTATGTTATTATTCACCACAATTTTTATAGGAATACTATTTCTTATAACTAATGGAGTAGTGTTATATTATAAAGTAATTTCTGATGTTAATGAAGAGAGAAAAAGAAACAGTATCCTATTTAAAGTTGGAATTTTGGAGAATGAAGTAAAATCGGTAATTAAGAAGGAGTTAAGAATAATTTTCTTTGTTCCCATATTTATAGGAGGAATGTTAGGGGTATATTTCTTATATATTATGGTATTTAATAGTGGGATGACTGAACTGTTAATGAAGAAGTCAATTATTACTCTTCTTTTAGAAATTTTAATTCAGTTTATATTCT
The DNA here is from genome assembly GCF_002295255.1 of Clostridium sp. UBA871. Lineage (NCBI taxonomy): Bacteria > Bacillati > Bacillota > Clostridia > Eubacteriales > Clostridiaceae > Clostridium > Clostridium sp. UBA871. The sequence goes on from NZ_DBFV01000004.1 coordinate 149,521, forward strand.
ATAAAATAAGTAAAAATAAATATATAAAGGAAGTAACTAGTGTTTAATCAATAGAAAATACTTCTACTAAATTTAAGGCATGGGATTATAGGATAATCACCATGCCTTTAAAATCATTATCATGGAAAGCTATTTACAGAAATAATTTCACACTCTATTACTACGATTCCTGGAATAGATTTAAAAGACTGAAATTAAGCCAATGATATTAAATTACCATCGGCTTATACAATAAATACTCTAAAGCTACCTTATCCTAGACAGAATAGTATCAATGTACTCTCTAAATCGATTGTCTATAGTCGCTCTTTGATATTCTTTTGCTGTTTTTATTAATTGTGATTTGTCAAAATCATTGAAGTTTTCTATATCTGCATTTTTCTCTAGTAAAGTAAGCAATTTTAATTGAAAATCTACGACTTCAATATAACTCTTTGCTTCCATCCTGTTAGTTTTATTTTGCTTTTTCATAATATTGATAATTTCCATAAAGTAATCTTTTCCTAAGTCATAATTACTGTTTTTTATATAGTGTAATGCTAATAGACTACCGCAAGTGAAAATATCACTTATGTCTTCATGGTTATTAAATACTTGAAATAAATTATCTATTTCAGCCTCTGTTAACTCACTAGCATCAATATCACTTAAATATATATTTTGGAGCCAAACTTTATTTTTAATGCCCTTATCATTTTTTAGTAATAAAAGTGCCATCCATCCATCGTTTCCTTCAAAGGGCAGTGACGTTGCTAATGCAATAACAAAATTGATTATACCAAAGGTGGTAATAACTGTTTTAAAGTAAAATTCAGTTTCTATTCTACTTATAAGAATGGCAGGAATAAATAATAATAAATTAGTAAATATGCCCCCTAAATAATAGAGTGAAAAATTCCTTGATACCTGGTTTTTATCAATGCATTTAAACATTTGACATAAGCCATTACTTAAGGAAAAAATGCTATTTTCTTTAAGTTTAACCTTGTTATTCACAACACAAATTTTTATGGGCCCAGCATAAAGGGATTCCAGCTTCATTCCTATGATTTTACCAAAGGCAAAATGTCCAAGTTCGTGGAAAGTAACGGCGATTAAAAATAACAAATAGTAAAGGGTTATTTCATTTATTATTGTTATCCGTAGAAAAAAACTAATTAAATTTAATAATATTAGTATTAAAAGAAAACTTGTATAGTTGAAAAATTTATTCATTATGGCTGTTATCCTTAATTAAAAGTTCTGAAAAACTGTTTGCATTAAAATATCCGTGACTATCCCAATATTTATATTCGTAATGTTCTTTAGGGAAAAACAAATAAGTATACTTTAATTGCTGAAACATAGCCTCTTGCATTGGAGAGGATTCTAAAACAATATTTCCTTCAAGAGCATCTTTTATGATACTTCTTATTGATTGGAGCTTATGAAAAATCTCCTCCTGTGTATCATATGCAAAGAAAGTTTCATTTGAAATAATTACTGCTCCCATATACTGAAACATTTTAGTTAAATAATCATTAACAAAGCTTTCACCATTTGTATCTGTTGTGGTTAGTATTATAACTGGCTTTCCTAACAATTTAAAAATGTGCAACCAATAAGAAAGTCTGTCAAAAATTAGTTTAACATCAGAGGTTACATTATGGGCATACACTGGTGAACTAATAATTATTAAATCTGCAGATAAAAGTAGTTGTTTAAGTTCACTACCTTTATCATCTTTAAGATTATCAAAAATACAAATACCATTACTAAAACAATTTTTACATCCAGAGCAAGGATTAAGGCAATATTTTGTTGGGTCTAAAATAGTATTATTGTATTCACTTTCTACATTGAGTTCATTGAAAATCTCTTCAACATATTTATAGGTTCGAGTATTTAAATTACGTGTACCTATTAGTGTTACAATATTTTTCATATAATATCACCTCTCTAACTTAATACTGAAGGAACAATTTCAGGATTAATCAAACGAATTAGCTCAAATAAAATACCAGTTTCTCCAGTGAATAATCCTATTGAAGAAATATGCTCAAGTTGTTTCAAATGGAATTTACCCTTTGCCTTTTGGGTTGTCATAATCTTGTTCATTATTGTTTTTGCCATGTCATAATCATGTAAATCCAATGTTAAAGAATATCTAGTCAAGAAATATTCTACTAAACCTGAATTACCATGGCATAAACAATCATTTTGGAACATGGCTGACTTCATAATATGGTCATTGATTTTTTCAATTTCTTCTAAAACTTCAGTATAATCTAAATTTGCTTTTTTCATAGTTTTGCAAATTTCAATACGAGAAATTGCCAGACCAGTTAAACCTCTACACCATGATAGTGGCATTTCTTCATAATTGGAGTAGAGATGCTTGTCCTTATCTAATATATCGGCTGCAAAATTAAGGTACTTTATTGACTTTGTAATACTATACAATTTATAGAATATTAAAGAAATAGGTCCTAAGCCATGTGCAAAACCAGCCTGAAAATCCTTTACCTCATCTTTTTTAAAGCATGCTAATATTTTTTCAGCATAGGTGATAATATGGGATAAGTATGTTGTATCATGAGAGTTATCATATAATCTAATTAAAGAATTTACAAGGGAAGTTGCTCCATTAAGATAATCAACATCAATTTCAATATTATTCTCTAATTTTTTTAAATACTTATTTATATAACCTTTAACTTTACTTTTTTGTAAATCTTCTTTTTCTAAGAAGGATGCCATGTGTATAAAACTAAAGGTGCTGGTATATCCAATATTTTTTTCAACATATATTATTTGATCTTCCGTATTACACTCATCAATTATTTTTTCAAAATAGCTATAATATTTGGTCTCATTTGTTACTTTATATAAATAGTACATAGCTAATGCAATTCCATAAACACCGTCATAAAAGTCTGCTGATATAACATTATAGGAGTCTTCTTCATATTTACTTGTGTTTACTGTCATCCATAGAAGGAGATCCTCACTTTTAATTCGCTCAGATAATATTTTTTTGCTAAGATTAATAGCACATTCTAAGAAAGTGTTTTCAGTTGAAGAATTTTCTTTAAGGGATTGTACTGTCATTTCATATTCCTTAATTTTATTAGGTATATCATAGTTTCCATATGCTAATTCTATTAAGGAAACTTGTTTCAAGATATCTTCATTACTAATCCTTATAATATGCTCTATAAGATACTCATATGAAGTTTTTGAAGTAAACTCTCCCAGATTTCTATTTGAGCTATATATTTCTAATCCATGGGTGTAATAAGAAAAATAAGGAACATCATTAAACATCATATCTTCAATTTCACTAATAATAAATGTTGAATTGTTAAATTCAATGCTCCACATGTTTTCTAATATTTTTTCTCTATCTAACATATCAGATAAAAAGTCAGGATGATAGGAGTGACCCAATATCTTAGCATATTGATTAGTATTTCGTAATAATTGCCTTACCTTTAACCCTTTAAAGCTTTTAAACACATCTGAATTTAAAATTTCTTCTCTATTATTTATAAAATAATTACATATAGTAGTAAAGCCATCAATTACGTTATTTTTATATTTTTTAAAATCAATCTGTTTTAATGGGAGATTTTGGCTTCCTGGTAGTACAGCAGTTTCTTCTACAAATCTAATCTCATCAGTATTAAGATTAGTGATTTGTAGTACCTTTTCATCAAGGGTTTTCTCTGCTCCAGATAAAGCACTAATGTCTATTCCCTTACTGTTATCACTATTTTTAAGTCTGCTAGTTAATAGCATTATTCTATCAATATTTTCAAACACTTTTCGTTTGATTAGCTGTGTAGTTTTATCATTATCCTTACCATTGAATAATGTAGGTTGCTGCACTATTGTTTCTAAGTCAATAATAACTGGATGTTCGCCATGGGCAATTAAATTTTCCATATGCATATCAGTGCCGTTAAGAAGATACATAAGACCTAATAAATAACCAAATCTTGTATAATATCTTTTTACTTCCTCTTCTGATTGACAATCTATATGATCAATAAAATCTTCATAGCCATGATCATTGACAGCAAGAGAATTTACAGTTTTCAAAGGCAGAATTGGAGCTCTATCGTTAAGATAATCACATAACTTAGAAAATGCAATATTTACATGTAAATTCTTTGGCTTATACAATATTTTTCTATTATTTTCAAAAGCTAATGTCATTACCGTTTTATTTCCATTATGTGAATCACCGAGTCCGTAATATATTGTATCAATAATAAAATCTTTTTCATCTATATGAAAATGGCTCTTTAGCTTTATTTTATCTTCATTAATATGGTCAAATACTTCAATGGTATTCTTAATAAACATTGTGGTCATTTCTACAAGAACACGAGCTAATACTGGATATTTATCAAAGAAATTTAGAATGTCTTCTGGATTTTCATATTTGCTAATAAAATATTTATATCTGTCCTCAGTAGTATCTCCAAGAAGAAGGCCTTTTTCTCTTTGCATATTAATTTCAAGGGTAATAGCCTTTATTCCTATGTCACTAATTTGTGAAAAAAAGGATAATAAAATAGACTGAATTGATTCTTGTTTAATAAATTTGATTATTTCTGGTTTAAGCTTACTTCTGATTTCTTTATCAGCATATATTATATAATATCTTAATAAATATGAAAGTTTTGTGTTATCAAAATCAATACATGAGTTGGATAATTCATGTATTTCAATGAGCTTATTATACCAATCAGAATTTTTTGTATAGTCTATGTATAATTCTTTTAATTCCTGATTTGGATTTTTCTCAACAGCAAATGAAAAAATATTTTGGTTATACTTATTTATTTCTAGCATCTTTGAAAATTCAGCATTACTTAATATAGACATATCATTTCGCCAAAGCATAAAAGCTTCTTTATTAAAGTTATTTTTATATTTTAATTGATTTTCTATTATTGAATATCTTTCTTTTATAGTAAGTGCATTATAAAAATTATAGTACATAATATTTTCTCCTCTACCTATTTAGTTACGTACTTCCACAACCTACACAATGCTAAAAGTGGGTACTTTTATTTAGTTATAAATTTTATATTATTACATAAGTAAGAGGTGATGGTGAGCCAACACCTCTTACTTATGATTATTCTATATTTTAATTATTATTTATTGTCCTTACCGCATTTAGTCACTGCAGAACCAAGGTATGAGCCTACAAAAGTTATTAATGCAGAGCATACCATGGTAGATTGAGGTTCTGACATTCCACGTCCACCATAAACGTCCATTAATTCTTTTTCTGACAATTCCTTTAAACTCTTTCCAACAATTTTATCTTGTTTCATTTCCATAACCAGTCTCCTTATTTTTTATTAGCCTAAGCAGTCTTTGTTATATGAAAGAATACCACTTATAGCAGATGCAGATGCAGATATGCACGCCTTTGAGCTTTTTGTTACAAATTTTGATATTGCACTAACAACAGTAGCTGGTGTACCATTTGTTTCAGATGAAGCACCATATATATCTTGCATTTCATTTTGTGACATTTCCCTTAAGCTCTTTCCACAAATTTCATTTGACATTTTTTGCATTTTTATTTCCCCCCCTTTTAATTTGTTAAATTCATCTAACATGCATGTACTTTTGAATTTACATGTTAAATATATCACGAAGATTTTATAATTTCAATATTGTTTACATATTATTAAATATTTTACATTTTTGTTTTTATATATAATATGATATATTAAAATTGAATTATTGTATTTACAAGGTTTCCCAAATAATAGCCATATAAATCTTGTAAATTAAATTATTTATTTCTCATCAGAGCAATGTTTAATTTTTAACAAGTACACAACATGTAAAAAGTACAGTATATATTATTTACAGCAAAAGAAGATTACATTGACAATTTTACATATATTTGGGATAATACAACCATAATTTTTAAATAAATAAGGGTGCTTTTTTATTTATTTAGCTCTTTAAGTTAATGGAAAGGGATGGACACAAATATGGGAAAGTTAAGTTTAGTAGAACAATCTGAACATAGTGAATGTGGTATTGCTTGTATAACAATGATATTAAATTATTGGGGCATTAAATCTACATTAAATGAAATAAGGGATCATTATGGGGTTCCTAGGGGAGGTTTGAGTCTATACAATTTAATTGAGATCATATCTGATCATGGGATAAAAGGTAAAGCCTATAAAATTAACTCAGATGATTTGATGTCGTCAAAAATTAAACATCCAATTATTATTCTATGGAATAATAATCATTTTGTTGTGGTTAAAAGTATTAAAAATAAAGTAACATTATTTGATCCTGATAAGGGAATTTTGAAGGTTTCAAAAATGGAATTTGAAGAATCATTTAGCCAGGTTATTCTTAGTTTTGAACCAACTGATATGATTATTGATACGGGGAAAAAACAGAAACAATCACATGTAGAGACTTTGCAAAAAATCATTATGAATTTCTTTGTAAAGCAAAAAAAATCACTAATATTCTTACTTGTATCAATGATAATTTTACAGTTATTTTCAATAATTGTGCCTACCTTTATTAGACTTCTCATTGATGGCAACAATGTTGTAAGATCACTACTTCAAAGAACTTTATTAATAGTGCCTGGGTTTATTATAATTTTTATAATTTATACTCTGATGCAATTTTTAAATGACTTATTGCTGGCAGAATTAAAATATAATTTTAATGGAAAGATGATAGATAAGCTAATTAAGAAGATTTCGGAAATCCAATTTAAGTATTTTATAAATCGTGCCTCTGGTGATTGGATTTATCGAGCAAATTTAATAAGTTACATTCAGCAATTACTAAGCCAACAATTTTTAAAATCAATAATTGAAATTATTTTAGTAGTTGTATATCTCTTTATAATGTATTCTTATTCTCCAATTCTTACTTTCATAACTGTTGGAATAGGTGCTATTATCATTTTTTCATCCTTATTCTACACAAAAATGCTATTTAATTTTAATAGCAAAGAAATGATTTTGCAGAATCAAACTCAAAATATTATTATTGAACTTTTTGAAGGAATGGAAACAATAAAATCTCTAAACCTAGAAAATATTTTTCTAAAGAGATGGTCAGAAAAATTCAAGCTAGAACGCGATCTTACTTTAAAGAAGGATATAAAAATTTCTGTCTTAGGTAGTTTTATAAGTTCAATATATTACTTTACTCCTATTATTTTAATATTGATTGGTACAACATTAATTTATGGACAAGGAGTATTTTCAATAACCCTTGGAAAATTAATAGGGTTTATAACTTTATCTCAATCTTTTCTCTCACCCTTGAATGGGGTTATGAGTACATTTATACAGATGACTGTTATTAAGATACAGTTTAAAAAGATAAATGAAATATTTGCTATAAACTCTACAAAACATCTTAATTCAGATACACACATGCTAGAAAGAATTGATCACATTGATTCTTATAGGTTAGAAAATATATCTTTTAAACATTCAATATTTGATAGGCTAATACTAAATAATATTAATCTATCCATCCATAAAAATGATAAAATTGCTGTGGTAGGTTCAAGTGGTTCTGGGAAGAGCACATTATTAAAAATTCTTGATAATTTATTAGAACCTACTGAAGGTGAGATCTATATTAATAATCTAACTATAGATAAATACTCTAAAGAGGCTATTAAAGATGCTATAGGAATGGTTAATCAAAATCCTATTATATTTAATGAAAGCATTCTTTACAATATTACCCTTGGAGAAGAAAATTATGATCCTGATTTTTTACAACGAGTTATTTGTGATTCAACTTTAGATACATTGATAAAAGAATTACCAATGGGATTATCTACTACCATATCAGATCAAGGAATGAATTTATCTGGAGGTCAAAAACAAAAAATAATACTGGCCAGAATATTATTTAGAAACACTAAGATGCTACTATTAGATGAACCAACCAGTGCCCTTGATTCTTTATCAGAAACTAAAATAATTGATAATCTCTTAAAAAAATCAATTCCATGTATATTAGTATCGCATAAAGCAAATTTAGTTAAGCGATTCGATAAAATCATTGTGATTTCAAGTGGAACTATAATGGAGTGCGGTAATCATGAGAGTTTGATTAAAAAACAAGGTATTTATGCAGAAATGTTTGCAGCAGAAAAAGAATAATTTCTTATTAGGTGCAATCTACAAATTTCATAGAACCATATTGAATGACAAATACTATAGTTTATTATATTTAGATTAATAGTATATTAGTGCTTGACAAGAAAAATCATCAATGATAACATAGATACCAACGGTAGGTATGGAGGTGGATGCTGTATGGCACGAAATAAATATCCAGAAGAAACAGTTAACCTAATCTTAGAGGCAGCCTTAAAGCTCTTTATAGAAAAAGGTTATGAACACACTTCAATTCAAGATATCATCAATAATTTAGGGGGGCTTTCCAAGGGGGCAATCTATCATCATTTTAAATCCAAGGAGGAAATTTTTCAATCAGTATGTGAGAAAATTGGCAATGAAAACACAGCTTATTTCAATAAACTCCGTGATGACAAGACAATGACTGGCTATGAAAAGCTAAAAATGATGATTAAAGCCGGCTACGCTAATCCGGGTAGTAATGCGATTATAGCAATGTCAAACAAAATTATGAATGATCCTAAATTTGTGATGAAACAAGTTATAGAAATCTATGAATTGATTGTCCCATGCTATATAGAGCCTATCATCAACGAGGGAATAAGTGATGGTTCAATTGAAACCGCTTATCCAAAGGAACTTGCTGAGGTGATCATTACACTAATGAACATTTGGGTAAACCCTGCCATTGCAAAATCTACACCTGAAGAAATGCGTAGGAAAATGGAATTTTTCAGTGTGATTTTGAATGGAATAGGAATTGATATTTTAGATACAGAGACTATCTTACAATATGTTGAGTACAGTAGTCGCTACAATGGGTAGAAATAACTGCTCCTCAGGGGGCAGAATATTTTTGGTAAAATACATACCGAACGTCGGTATATGAATAAGGAGAAGTATATGGAACATCAATTTGCAGTGCATACAAACAGACTATGCAAGGAATTTTATGGCAAGACCGTATTAAATCGTCTAGAAATGAAAGTTAAACAGGGTGAGATTTATGGCATATTAGGTGTAAATGGAGCGGGGAAAACAACCCTCTTAAAGCTTATGGCTGGGCTGCTTGAGCCAACTGAGGGTGGTGCATATGTTCTGGCAAAAAATGCTTGGGCCCAACGAGACCAGGTACTCGGTAACATCGGTAGTCTTATTGAGGTACCATATTTTTATGAGCATCTGAATGCTACTCACAATTTGTCCATTCATCTTAGATATATGGGGATGGATGCAGATATATCAAAAGCCCTTGAACGTGTCGGTCTTGGTGATGTGGGCGATAAACCAGTATCAAAGTTTTCTCTTGGCATGCGTCAGCGTTTAGGCATTGCTAGAAGTATGATACATAGTCCCAAGGTATTGCTCCTTGATGAGCCCATTAATGGACTTGATCCTGTTGCAATTAAGGAAATGAGAGATTTATTTATTTCCCTTAAAAATCAAGGGATGACAATTTTACTTTCAAGTCATATTTTAAGCGAAGTTATACAAACCGTTGAAAGAGTTGCGATCATTGCAAATGGCACGTTAACCCTTGAAGCTAATGTGAAGGACTTAATTGTAGAGCATGAAAACAATCTTGAAGATTTCTTAATTGAAAAAATGAGAGGAGGGAAATTATAATGATAAAACTTATAAATTTAGAACTTGAAAGAAACAAAATTAGATCTTATATTGTGGCATCCTTTCTTATCTTGATTTTTGGATTTGGATTTTGCTTTTTAACAGCATATATACCACAAATTGAACAATCACAGCAGATGATCCAAATTAGAGGAGGCGTTTCCCTGCCTACAGATTTGAGTATGTTTAGTCAATGGAATAATTTTATATCTTTGATTTCCATACTGTTTGTTGCTGCATTCGGTGTCTTATCTGCTATCATGCACGCTAAATTTACAGTTGAAGAATATACTGGGAAAAGAGCAATTCTATTGTTCTCATACCCAATAAAGCGAAGCAAAATTCTCTTTGCGAAATGCAGCTTTGTGTTTTTCTTTATTGCCATTGCGGTATCTATATGTAATATTGTTGCAATCAGTATGGTTGCTTTTTTATCAAATACTTTTCACATTTTACCCAATATGTTTACAGGTGAAATGTGGCCAAACCTACTTGTTACAACAGGAGTTTCAGCACTGCTGGCAGCTTCAATAGGTCTTATAGCAATGCGTATAGGATTTTGGAGGAAGTCATTGGTAGCTACTGTAGTAACATCCTTTCTGTTAATTATTCCATTTGGCAATATGATGTCGTTTGTACCTGAAAATTCTTTGCAAATCAGGCTAATAGGAATGGTTGTTTTACTAGTGTTAGGTCTTGTAGTATTTATGGAGCTGTTGTCAAAGGTAAATAAGATGGAGGCATTGTAATATGGAACAAACAAAACTATTTAATAGGAACTTTACACTTGTAGTAATCGGACAAATCATTTCAATGTTTGGTAATGCAATCTTGCGATTTGCGCTTCCTCTCTATCTTTTGCGAGAAACAGGCTCAGCATCTCTTTTCGGAATTGTAACAGCGTCCTCCTTTCTTCCCATGATTTTTCTCTCATTTTTAGGAGGTATTTTGGCTGACAGAGTGAACAAGCGAAATATCATGGTAGCACTTGATTTTTTAACGGCAAGCATTGTTTTTCTGTTCTTTATGGCTCTTGGAAAACTGCCCATAGTTCCACTGTTTATTGCTGTTTTAATGTTGCTTTATGGCATTAGTGGCACCTATCAGCCAACAGTGCAAGCAAGTATTCCATTGCTGGTTTCAGGAGATAAAATTTTATCAGCAGGTGCGGTAGTCAACCAGGTTGGTGCACTGGCAGGGCTTTTGGGGCCTATTATTGGTGGTATGTTATTTGGTGCTTTTGGCATTGTACCCATCCTTCTCATTAGTATTGCTTGCTTTGCTGCCTCTGCTATAATGGAGATTTTTATACACATACCCTTTGAAAAAAGAAATAATGCAATGAAAATATCTGCAATTATAAAAAGTGACTTTCTTGACAGCACAAATTATATGAAAAAAGAAAAACCGGTCCTCATTAATATCATTGGTCTGGCTACTATTTTCAATCTGGTACTATCATCAATGCTGATTGTTGGCATGCCTATTCTAATTATTGGCATACTTAAAATGAGTGATGAGCTGCTTGGGTTTTCACAGGGAGCCATGGCACTTGGCGGACTTTGCGGAGGAATCTTAACCGCTGTATTCAGCAAAAAACTAAAGCTTACAAGTTCACACATTTTGATGTTTCTTTGCAGCCTATCTGTGGGGGTCATGGCAATTCCACTGCTACTAGGCATGGCAAATATGGTCAGTTATGTAGTAATTACAGCCACAAGCTTTGTCATCATGGCACTTGCCACAATGTTCAGTGTACAGATGATTGCAGCAGTTCAAAGTGAAACACCGCCAGAGCTTGTGGGAAAAGTAATCGCAGTGATGATTTCTCTCTCCATGTGTGCACAACCGATTGGGCAAGCCATATATGGGGTAGCTTTTGATCAATTTTCAAATCATACAGGGATTATTCTGCTAGTGGTTGGAATTCTATCTGCAGCCATCTCCCTTACATCAAAGGATATATTTAAAAATATGGATGCATCATGATAGTTCTTATTATGAGCAATCCCTCTAAAACTAACCTAAAGTCCCTACTAAAGTAAAGTTTGTTTTAGTAGGGACGTGATAATGCTATTTTTTACGTTTTTCTATGGGCAATACAATTTGCTATCTTTTATCACTTTGCGTTACAATAAGTTTAAAATATCATAAAATATATTTATTATGGACAAAATAAGTAAAACTGAAGGTGGCAAGATTTATGATTTTAGATAAAGAAACTTTTTTAAGTAAATATCATCTTAAGAATGAAGAGATTATAAAGAGTGGAATAGTTTGGGACACTTTAGAAGAAATATATATGGATTTCAATATGTATAAAGAGACTTATGAGACACAAGCAGAATTTATAGCAAATACACTTAGGGCACATAAGAAAATACATACGGTAAAATCTAGAGTAAAGGATTCTGAAAGGCTTATTGAAAAGATTATTAGAAAGACAGAGGATAGAAAATCAAAGTATGGAGAGGATTTTCAATTTTCCGTTTCTAACTATAAAGAAGAGATAAATGATTTGATAGGTATTAGAGCCATACATATATTCAAGGATGATTGGGAAGATATACATAATTATATTCTGGGAACTTGGAAGGTTGTTGAGATAACTGCTAATGTACGAGAAGGGGATGATACAAAAATATTTGAGGAATTAAATATACAAATTAATTCTAGAAAATCAGGATACCGTTCTGTCCATTATCTTATAGAATTTTTTCCAACTAATCAAAAGGTTATAGCGGAAATTCAAGTAAGAACCATATTTGAAGAAGGTTATGGAGAGATTGACCATCAACTTAGATATTCTCACAAAGAGATCCCAGAGGTCTTAAAATTAAATCTTTTGCTATTTAACCGTATAGCAGGAAGTTCCGATGAGATGGCATCCTTTATAAATATGTTAAGCAAAAACTTGATGGAAATGGAACAAAAGTATGAAAAGATTATAGATCTTAAGGATAAAGAGATAGAGGATTTAAAAAGACAGGTAACGATAAATAAATAAATGTTACTAACACCAATAATTGTCAGGTAGTATGTCCTATAATGATTAATGGATTAAATTATTTATTGTATCGAAATTAAGGCATGGGACCATCTTATGATCTCCATGCCTTTAAAATAATTCTTATAGAGATATATTTTCATTAAATTATTTATACTCACAAACTTCTAATCTCTACATCCATTAAGGCATCTGAAAATAAATAATAAGTGAAAGTTGATTTTAATATGCCTATTTTTTATCTTTCCTAACCACAATTACAGTTAATACAAAAATGATAAAACTCACAATGGATATGACTAAAAGTGCCATAAACCAAGTATTGTGCCCTAATGCATTATTATCTGCCAATACCCCTTGAAACATTAAACCTGCAGCCATTGCTAGTCCACAAAAAATATCAATAACCAAATCAAATCTTTGAATTAACTTGCCAACTGAATTATCTCTCTGTAAATTCTTTCTAATATGTAGGGATTTATAAAAATTCAAAACTATAATTATAAACAATACTACATAGGCGGAAAATACAAATCTAAAATGAGACATAACATCATTTAAAGGCTCCACTACCATTCTATAACCTCCTAAAAGAATAAAATTAAAATATTATATACTTTAATTTTATTGTAACTATCCAGTTACTCCTACTAATTGTAAAATATATACACGTATATAGCAACATATTTGAAAAACACTTTTATGGATAAAAACAATAAATTTTCAAAATAATTCAAATAATTCCTTGACCTTCCCTTAAAAATGTCATATAATGTAACTATACTTTTATGGAATTCGGGTTAATGATAAAAGTATTTGGTAGAAAAGACATAAATAAAAGGATATGTTAGGTTATATTAAGGGGAAATGTAGGTAAATGATATATTATCTATATTATGATTAAGTAATTTAAAGGGGAAATTAGTATAGAGAGGGGGATTAGATGTAATTGATTCAGGTGAGATGCCCAATTTGCAATAATAGATTATTCGATGTGGAAAATAGCTACGTTGGAATTATAGAGATAAAGTGTAATAAGTGTAGAAAACTTCTGGGGGTAAAAAATAATATTAAATTAAGAAAAATAGAATTTTCATATACAATGAGTTAAGATATAGGTTAAAGTATAATAAAACATACCGAGCAATGGAGTGATTAACTACCGAATAGCCGGATGGTTGCTAAATTAGCAGTCATCGGCTATTTTTTTATTTTAACAGAATTTAATCCATCTAGGGTTAGTTTTTAAAGCCTTTCATTGTGGAAGGCTTTTTTTATCCCTTTATAAGCATCTCCACCTAGGCTTTGAATAGCTTCATAAAAGTTTCAAAATAATTTGAAGCTAGGAGAGATGAATATGAAAATTAAGTATGAATTTATTACAGGTGAAGTTCAGAAGGTAGATATCCCTGATGAGCTTATTAAAGTTGTCATGGAGATAGAAAGGCAGGTTCATAATAATAATCGCAAGGAGAGACGCAAACACAATTCTCTTGAGGAAATGGAGGAGCATGGTTTTCAATTTAGATCTAATGATATTGAAGTTATTGAGAATGTAGAAGAAATATTAATTAATGAGAGTCTTTATAAAGCACTAGGTAAATTATCTTTCGATGAGAGAAAGTTAATTTACCTAGTGTTTTTTCAAAGGAAAACCATTGTGTCCATTGCCAAAGAGAGAGGGGTTAGTGAGGGAAATATAAGAAGGATTCTTAAGCTCATATATAAGGAAATAATAATCCTTTTAAAAAAACTTTAAGAAATTTTCAAAAATAGCTACGAATTAATTGCTACGAAGGCTTTATATATAGAGGGTATTTTTTTGAAGGAGGTTTATTTATGGATATTAATATTAATGTGAACTTTAATTGCAGGGAACTTATCAAGGTTTTAACATTGTCAGCTAGGTTTTTTAAAGCTTTGGATGAGAGGGAGTCTGAGGCTTTAGGTGCTGACGGTGAATTACCTAAGGATCAGGAAGAGGGACTGATTTGGAAGTTAGAGGATGTTAAGGGGGAAAGTGAGGAAAAGGATGCTAAGAAAGAAAAGGCATCTGAGAATTTTAAGGAGCCAATAACTAATGAAGAAAATCTAAAGGGGAAAATAGCTTTAAATGAATTTTCCCATAGAACTATGATTAAGGGTAATCTACCCTGGCATAGGCTTCTTAATAAAAAAGAAGGGGATCAGTGGAAGGACAGTGACGATTCATCTTTAAGGCATTATATAGAAAAGGTTTATAGGATAACTAGTCCCATGGAGATTAATGATGGTCTTTTAATTGTAGAGGAGAAAAATAAGTTTCATCCCATTAGAGATTACTTTAACTCCTTAGTGTGGGATGGAGTTAAAAGAGTGGACAACCTATTTATAGATTATCTAGGAGCTAGTGATACTAAATATAACAGAATGGTTACAAGAAAAGCTTTAGTTGCTGGGGTGGCTAGGATTTTTAATCCAGGAGTGAAGTTTGATTATATGCTGGTTTTGGTTGGAAAACAAGGTGTAGGCAAGAGTCATATTTTAAGCCTTCTTGGGCAAAACTGGTACTCAGATTCCTTTAACACAGTGCAAGGGAAAGAAGCCTATGAACAACTTCAAGATGCTTGGATTATAGAAATGGCAGAGCTTACTGCTGCAAAAAAAGCAGAGACGGAGGCAGTTAAACACTTTATATCTAAGAGGGAAGATATCTATAGAGTTGCCTATGGAAAGAGGGTTACAAAGTTTCCAATGCAGTGTGTATTCTTTGGCACCACCAATGAAATGGACTTCTTAAAGGATAAAACAGGGAACAGAAGGTTTTGGCCTGTAATGGTAGAGAAACATAGAATTAAAAAGAATTTATGGAGAGAGGATATAAAGGCTGAAATCCACCAGATTTGGGCAGAAGCTGTGGAGCTTTGGAAGATAGGAGAAGGGTTATACTTAGAGCTAGAACTAGAAAAGCAAGCAGTTAAAATCCAAGAGAAGCATACAGAGAGAAGTTCCATAGAGGGATTGATTCATGAATACCTTGAAATGCCTCTTCCTGAAAATTGGGAGGACCTTGATGTGGCAGCTAGAAGAAGTTATATTCATGGAACTAACTTTAAGGAAAATATAATACCCACTAAAAAAAGAGATAAAATATGTGCCATGGAGATATGGGTGGAGCTATTACAAGGAGATCCTAAGTACATGAAACCTATGAATTCTAGAGAAATTAATGATGTGCTCCGTGTCCTTGAGGATTGGGAACCCTATAACATGGGCACAGGAAAGCTGAGATTTGGTAAAAATTATGGATGTCAAAGAGCCTTTATAAGAAAGAATAATTATGAAAACACTTAAAAGCTGTATCCCTGATTCCAAAGACACAGGGAAAGACACAGTTAAGGACATGCCTCAAACCTAGTAATAATAAGGGCTAATCCCCTATGTATCTATTATGTCCATGATATTCTATTAGAGCATATTTATAATATAAATAATATATATATATACTATATATGTATATATAGGGGAAAAAATGGACACATGGACACAGGAGGAAATAGCCTAAGAGAAAGGATTTTTGTTATGGATAATTGTGCTAAAATTCAAGAATTGGTGACAAAGGCAAAAGCAGGGGAGGATACTGCCCTTGAAGAGCTAATAAAAAATTTCAAGGCTTTTATATCTAGCCAAGCTGTGGCTATAAGTGTAAAGGGCTATGACATAGATGACCTAATTCAAGTGGGTATTATTGCCCTATATAAAGCAGTCCATGGCTATGATATAACCAAAGGTCACTTCCCATGTCATGTAGCTATAGCTATAAAAAACAACCTTGAAGGTCTAATTTACATGGGCAGAAACACCGATGGAAAGAATTCTGTTAGTAAGCTTCAGAGAAGCTAAAAACTCTATTTATAAGGTTTTACTGAATGTATATAGAAATTTAAATTTAAGTTAATACCATTGGTCGTACAATATGGTAAAATTGTAAATTATAATAGAATATTGCAGCGTGCTAAATAAGCACCTTGCATTACCATGGAATATCTAGGAGGTTCAGTATGAAATTAAGGTTAAATATTTACTCATTCATTTTATCATTGATATGTGTAATATTATTCTTTTTATCAATAGAATCAAATAAGGTAATTAACTTTACAATGGATCTATTGCAAGTGCATCCATTAGTTATAGTTATGATACTTTCTATAATCACACTATTACTAGGGCTACTTGGATTTTCGGCAGCCATCAGCTGGTTTCAATTATTTAGAGGAGTCTTTACAGTAGCCATAACCATTATAATGACAGGATTTATAATTTTTATCTTAACTGTTGGTAGGGTAGTTTCATTTACTTAAACTAAAAAGTGGTTGCTTCTAGAAAAAAGTAGCCACTTAATTTTATGACCTTTTCTTTAATTGGATGCTTTTTGTACATAAACATACACTTTATAGAAATTATGTTACAATAAGTTTATAATATAAGTGAATAATTGTAGGAAAAACGTGTCAAAGTACTAAACAATAAGAAGGAGAAGTTATAATGAATAACAAGATTTTGTATCAAAAGATATATACTGATGACTATAAAGAATTAACAAAAATCATGACTTCTGCATTTAATGAAGATACATCAATGCACACGGATATAAAAGAGGATGGACCTAAAGGATATAATGATGGCAGTTTGATTAAATGGCTCAATGAGCACACAGATTTTGAAAGTTATAAAGTTATTTATGAAGGAAATACAGTTGGTGCTTACACAGTTGGAATTAAGCCCAATAATGAATATAGTTTGGAAATGCTCTTTATTGATCCAAATTACAGAGGACATCATCTTGGAACTATAGTTTGGAATGACATAGAGCAAAAATATATAAATGCTAAGATATGGACAGTTGAAACGCCGGATTATTCAATAAGAAACCATAGATTTTATACTAAAAAATGTGGATTTACATTTTTAAAGGAAAACATATATAATGATGAATGCAAATCTTTTGTTTTTAAGAAGGAAAAATAATATTATAAACAGATTGAATTAAGATAAGAAAGAAGATTAATCAAGTAATTCATTGGTTAAGATGCATGAATTTAAATGTTTTGAATTTGGGGGATAAGTAATTATATGAATAATATATATTTTAAAGATATAGATAATACTAATGAAAATATTGTTAGGAAAATAAAATTAAAGTCAGACCAAGAGAAATTTATTGAAACTGTAGATGAATGCTTAGAAGAAGCAAGAACTTGTAGTCAATGGAATCCTGTAGCTATATATCATAAGGAGGCAGTAATTGGATTTGCAATGTACGGATCCTTTGGGCCTAATAAAGATACTTGGATTGATAGAATAATGATAGATGAAAGATACCAGGGAAAAGGATTTGGAAGAATTGCAATGACCAACCTTATTGATATAGTTTCGAAAAAATATGATGTTAATACTATCTACTTAAGTATAGTTGAGCAAAATACATTAGCTTATAGTTTATATAAAAGCATTGGATTTGAGTATATAAATGAAAAGGATGTTAATGGAGAACTTATATTTAAGTATACAATTTAAAATGATTGTTTAAGCAAGGTGGAGTCGGAGAGCTTTTATGTTTTAAAATCTCATCTTTTTATATGGTGAAATTGATATATAATTAAATAACTTATTAGTAATACTGTTTATTTTAGAGTATCTCTATATGGAGGTGCTTTTAATATGCTCATACAGTTTATTTCAATTGTGCTATAATAAGTATGTTAAGGAATAATTGTGTTAAATTACGAAGTAAATAAAATACGTATATTGCAAAAGTATAAATTTGTATTTATTAGAAGGAGGTAGTATGAGTACAAACAGTATAGAGATGTTAAAACTTATTGACTTGAAGCCTGTGAGTAGCAGAATAAATTATGAGGTTTTAGAAACATTCCAATGTAATGGATACACAAGGGAACTTATTCAATATTTCATACATGGACGTAAAAACACTGCCTTTTTGCTTTTGCCAGATGGAGAAGGAAAGCATCCAGCAGTTTTAATAAATCATCAACATAACAGAGAAAGAAATCTTGGCAAAAGTGAAGTTTGTGGTCTTGCTGGGAATCATCTTCAAGCCTTTGGTCCTGCACTTGCAGAGAGGGGATTTGTTGTCATAGCACCAGATTCATTGTGTTTTGAGGATAGAAGAGTTAATGCCTCGGGAATCAATAAAAATGATGAAGATGATGACTGGCAGCATTTTCTTACAATGTGCTACGGAATACTCACAGGTCAGACTCTGGCAAAAACAGTAATTGAAGATGCAATGGGAGCAATCAGTGTGTTAAATGGATTGGATTGCGTTGATTATAATAAAATAGGTTGTTTAGGACATTCATATGGAGGTAATACAACTATTTATCTTACTGCATTTGATAAAAGAATACATTATGCTTGTGCTAGCGGTAGTGCAGCAACATTTAGAAATAGAATTAAGAATAATGTTGGCATTGAAATGGCAAGTGTTATACCAAATTTTATGAGATATTATGATATTGACGATGTAGTATGCGAGATTTGCCCAACTAAATTTCTAATTGTATCAGCAATAGAAGATAAATACTCGAAAGATGCAATGGATATCTATAAAAAGGCAGAAAAGGAATATAAAAAATGTAATGCAGGAAATCAAATTAGTATTAAACAATATGAAGGTGGTCATGCACTTACATCAGAAAGATTTAATTATATAGTTGACTGGATTATTGAGGCTGCAAAATAAATATAGGAGTTTAATTAGTTCGTAATCTTCTATAATTAAGAAATTATATTGATAAGTTTCGCATAGGGGTATAAGAAAGTGAACTTAAAGTCTAAAAGAAACTTAAATGAGGTGTTTTAGATATGTTAAGGAATATGACTACAATTTATATTATATTTAAAAATAAAATGTTACTGCTTTATAGAGTTGGTTCAAGAGTTGTGCAACCTTCTTGGTGTGGTATAGGTGGTCATTTTGAAAAAGGCGAACTAAATAATCCAAAGGCATGTGTTTTAAGGGAACTGTTTGAAGAAACAGGTATTACAGAAAACGATATTGGAACTGTAGATTTAAAATATGTTACACTTCGTATGAAGAATAATGAGATTAGGCAAAACTATTACTATTTCACTGAACTACAAAACACTGAAATAGACATTAATGAATGTGATGAAGGCATATTGGAGTGGGTTAATATGAATGAAGTTTTAGATAGAGAAATGCCTTTTACTGCTAAAGAATGTTTGAGGCATTATTTGTCTATAGGTAAAGATAATAATAAGTTGTATGCAGGAATTGCAAGTGAAAATGGTGTTGATTTTATTGAATTAAAGGAATTTTGATGGTTGTCCTTTTCTTAAAACGGAAAATAAGAAATTATTAGTGAGTGGTAGAAATTAATTCTCCACATAAAGTAGCTAGTTCAAATATATATGAAATGGAGAATAAAAATGAATATAAAATATAAAGAAAATGGAACGTTTGAATTAAAACAATTGATAGAATTATATAAAAATGTTGGGTGGACAGTATATTCAGATAAACCTGATAAACTATTTAAGGCAGTAAAAAATTCCTTATTCAATATTGGAGCTTTTGATGGGGAAGAGTTGATTGGATTAATTAGGGTTGTTGGTGATGATGCTTCTATTATTTATATACAAGATATCTTAGTAAAAGAAGAGTATCAAAGACAAGGCATAGGAAATTATCTTTTACAATCAGTATTAGATAAATATAAGCATATTAGACAAATTGTACTGATGACTGATAATACAGAAAAAACTAAAGCCTTTTATAAGAAAAGTGGTATGTCCACATCATGTGAACTTGAAGGAATTACATTTGTTAAATACAATTTTGAGGCATAGATTGATCAGGTTTTAATGGCTTTGATTAAAAATCAAAGCTGTTTATTTTAAAGCATCTCTATATAGAGGTGCTTTTATACATTTTATTGAAATTGTGTTATAATAAGTATATGAATAAGAATGTGAAGGAATAATTATAAATTGTTACGCACTATCATATAAGGGGGTATATATTTGAGAGATATATTAAGAGAATTTCCTGTTATTCTAGAACTACTTTCTTTGATTCCTTATTGTATAATACTTTGGGGATATATAAAGCATATAAAGATATCTAAAAAACTAAAGAGGCATGATGATACAGAAATAGTTAGTAAGGAAACGCTAGAAGAACTTAAGGTAGCAAATAGATTAATTATAATTGGATTTATTACAGTAATAGTTTTGAGAATAATTGGGGTATTAATTTACATTGAATAATTTGAAAACTTATTAATGGTTTAATTTTAGCTTATTTTAGTCTATTATAAAATCCAAACTCTACTAACAAGACTTCTTTTGCTTTAGAGGAATTTATGGTATTTTATAGAATATATTACCATAAAGCGATCAGCGATGGTTGTGCAAAAAGCATATATACAAATGCATTTAAGCAACGGAGCTAAAAGGAGGATTGAAGCATGCTAAAAGTGGAGGAACTTCTAAATTTCGATTTAGACCCGATACCTAGATATCTTTTAATTTTCCTTTATCTAATTCATGGAGAGACCATGTTAATAGAAAGATTGACTGTACGGTTAGGATACAAAAAATATTATCAAGGCTAGATAAATAATAATTTGCGGAGGGGTTTTATGGCTAAAGTTAGAGCTATTGTCTTTGATTTATTTGACACATTGCTTCATGATATTAAATTTGATTTTAATTCGGGTTTATCTTATCTACATAAAAATATTTTATCAAAAGACACTGTTAAAGCTGAATTTCTAGATTATGCAGCTACATATTGGAAAGAACTTTATGATAAAAGAAGCGAGGATAATTCAGAACTGGCATTTGAAGATGAACTTTTAGATTTTAAAAATAAATATGGTTTTAAAGTGAATTATTCCCTAGAAAAAATTTTATTTAATTGTGCACTTGAAATAAATACTACTGAATTGTTTAATGACACTATTTCTACCTTAGAGCAACTTAAGTTATTAGGAATCCCAGTATATTTATTAAGTAACTCCATATTTAAAAAGAATGTAATGAAAAGATTCATTAACCAATATGATTTAGAAAAATATTTTGCTAATATACATTTCAGTGCGGATTATAAGATAAGGAAGCCCCATAAAGATTTATTTAAAATTGTATTTGATGATATTAAAAAGTATGATACTACCATCGAAATGGAACAAGTTTACTTCATTGGAGATAACTTTGAAGCTGATGTTCTAGGGGCTGAAAAATTTGGTTTTACACCTGTTTTTATAAACCGTAAACATGATACCCATATTAATAACAAAAATTTTATTGAGATTAATTCCCTAAATGAATTATTAGAGATAATTAGATAAAAATAGGCATGTTAGACAAATTGTAGGATGACTGATAATGATATATAAGCAAGAGTGAATAATGCTTTAAAGAGAATGTCAAAAAATATGGATTTACTAGATAAAAAGATAACTAATTATATTGTATATGAGGGTGATTGTATGAACTATAAAATTGTGAAAATAGATGCACGGAATTATTCATTATTTGATGATATGATATATTGGAGAATGAACGGTAGTGAAAGATTACCATTGAAAGAAGCAATTAAGCAAAGTATTATAAATGAATTGTCAAATCCTAATTTGTTTATATATGTGGTTGAAGTGGAAAGACGATATGTTGGTTGGATTTCATTAATTTATATGCCTAAAGTTGGTAAATATAATGGTTTTGGACATGTTTATGTTGATGAATTATGGATTCATCCTTCATATCGCAGAAATGGGTTTGCCTATGAATTAATGAAAAAAGCAGAGATATTAAGGCAAGAAAAGAATGCTACAGGCATTAGGCTATACGTAGATGTTGATAATATTAGTGCAAAAAAATTATATGAACAATGTGATTTTAGTGTTTCATGTTCAGCATACTTAATGGAAAAGTAGTTGCAATTATAAATTGCATTAAGTTGAAAGTTTCTTAAATTAGGTAATGAAATTAATAAATAATAAGCAATTGAATAAAAACCTATATGATATCGTAATTAAATCCATAAATATTGATAGGTCTAAAAGATATAATTCAATGGTTGATTTTTATATTGAATGGAACAAATCATTAAGGACATTATAAACACAATCTTATATAACATAAGACTAAGTAAAGGTTATTTATATAATATTTCATCATAAATTATAATTCAATAAAAAGAAACTAGGAGGTTTGTCATGACACAGAAGAAATATTGGAATACAGTCGCAGAAAACAAAGAATTTACAACACCTTTTCACTTTGAAGAGTTTGCTAAGTTTGTTAATAAGGAAGGTATTATTCTAGATGTGGGTTGTGGTTATGGAAGAACATTAGAACAGCTAAATTTAGAAGGGTACAGCAATTTAATAGGAATTGACTTCTCAGAGAAAATGATACAACGAGGCAATGTAAAATATCCTCATTTAGATTTGAGGGTAATGCAAGGAGATAATATTGAATTAGATAGTGAAAGTTGTGATGCGGTTATTTTATTTGCAGTGCTAACGTGTATTGTTAACGATAAAGAACAGGCAGCATTGCTAAAAGAAATAGAGCGTGTTTTGAAACCTAATGGGATTCTGTATATTAATGATTTCTTACTAAACACAGATGAACGCAATATAGAACGTTATAAGTTATTTCAAGATAAATACCAAAGATATGGTGTATTTGAATTACCTGAAGGTGCTATAGTTAGGCATCACGATATAAAATGGATTGATCAATGTTTGCAGCCATTTGATAAATTGATTTTAAATCAGGTGGTATATACAACTATGAATGGAAATAAATCAAACGGTTATTATTACTTAGGTAGAAAAAGAGGATAATCATAAAGCTAACGATAATAATTATTAGTTAGGATAATTGACACTCTTTTCATTTTGAATTTTTTCATAAGTTGTTTAGTTAATACCTAAGCCTTGCCTTCTTCTTAATTTGTCCACCTTATAGAGTACATTTTATATTGCTCCTATTTTATAGTGCAAAATGATATAAGTGAATAATTGTATATTATTATTAATAATACATAAAATATCACTGAGAGGTGGATATTATATGAAAAAATTTATTATGATCTTACTAATTTTAGTAACTATTATATTTGGTACATCTATTACAACTTATGCATCTTCACGAAATATGTATAAAGAGGGTTTTTATAAAGTATCGGATTTTAATCATTCAAAAGATGGTTCTTATCATGTTCAAAATATATCAGCATATAGTATTTCTGTTATTGTTTTTAATGAAAATAATATTAAAACACAAGTCTTATATCTAGAACCTAAATCACCAAGACATTATTTAGTTTCTCTTAAATCTGAATATAAAATCGTAATAGTTGGTGACGGTGAAGTACATATTGATGCAGGTATAAAATAATTAGATCTTATATTTTTTAACTAGTTATTATAAAATAAGTATACTTATCATTAAATGGCTTTGATTTGAAATCAAAGCTATTTATTTTAGAGCATCTCTATATAGAGGTGCTTATTTGCATACATTTTATTGTACTAATGTTATAATAGGTATTATATTTATGATTGCAAATGAAAAAAATTAGGAAATTGTGTTCAAATTAATTTTAGGGGGGGATTTAATGTATCAATATTATAAAGGATTGATTATTAGAGAAGGTGCAGATGGGATTAAGGGGGATATCATTAAAAAAATGTACAATGAAGTTGGTTGGGTGTCTGTAAATCAACCGTTATGGCTAGATGAAAAGTATGAAATCTGCTTTAAAAATTCATCATGGGTTTTCACTGTCTGGGATAAGGAAGATATGATAGCTATGGTAAGGGTTGTATCAGATAGAGTCATGACAGCAACAATCCAAGACCTGGCTGTGAAAGAAGAGTATAGAGGAAAAGGCATAGGTAAAAAACTTATAGACTTGTGTTTAGAAAAGTTACCCCATGGAAATTGGTGGGTGCATACTACTCCAGAAAATTATGATTTCTATAAGAAATGTAGATTTGAGATTCCTCAAATATCTGATAGTTCATCAATGATATATATGGGATATATTAAGGCTAAATTAGAAGGACATAGATGAGGATGTGGAAGATAGTGTTAGGAAATAAGGGGAATACTAGAAGCAAATAATAAAAGATTATGAAAATCTAGCTAATTACGAACTAGAACTTACTAGCATAGAAGAAATATTACCAATAATCATTAATAATGATAAATCAAAAATTATATTTAGTGATAATGAAAATGATGAATATTGCAATTCATTTGTAGAGGTTTTTAGGAAATACGCTCAAATAGTAAGGGATTGGAGTATTAATATAGATGCTGAAGAAGTTTATGGTTATCCTAGTATGGATGATTTGAAAGAATTGCTCAATGACTTAAATCAGTACTATGATTTATTCTGTTTAGAAGAAAGGGAAAATGAATATTATGTTGGAAATATTCATTTAAAAGATTTTAATTATTCTTACGTAAGTAAAGCTATAACTAAAGTAATTAATAATTCATATTTTGAAGAAATTAAGAAATTATATTAATATATGATTCTATTAAGACATTTAATAAATCTATAGATTAGTATTTAATAAACCTTGATTTGAGCATCTCTTTTTAGAGGTGCTTTTTGTATTTTAATATATCTTATTGTAGTTGAGCTATAATAAGTATTATATTAACAAACCTACCTCATAAAAAAGCAAATGATACTTATTTGAAAATGAAATGGATAGATATAACATGGTTATTAACCTTCTTAAAATCACATAATATAAGTGCTTATAATTTATATTTAGGAGGTAAGAACATGAGAAAACTTTCAGAAGCAGAAGTACTATCTTTAACATCACTTTTGAAGATGGAACAAGATGGATTAATTGTACAAAGAGCAGTGAATGCACTAATAACAGATGAAAATCTAAAAAGACAAGGTGAATCTAGCACGCTAGCATGCGAGGGTAGGATAAAAGGATTACAACAATTTATTACCGAAAATCAAGTAACAGTTCCAAGGGAGGTATAATGGAATGGCAAATTTAGTTGGAAACCTAATTAAAAATAACATTAATATCAATGATGAGGTTATATCTACAAATATGCTTTCTTCTGGAAAAGCTGCAGCTGACGCTTATCTTAATGCTACATTAACAAGCAGTACTCCAGAGTTAAGATCCATATATTCTTCTGGTTTAAGTCAAATAGTTGGAGGGCACACCGCTCTTACAGAACTAGCTGTAAACAAAGGTTGGGCTAAACCTTATAATTCACCTATGCAACAATTGACTGATACCTATAATGAATCAAAAACTGTAACTGATCAAACTGAATAATAACTTAAAAATCTATTATAATTAATTGTAAGGGGCTGTTACACAATAGAAAGTAATTTCTAGGTGGGACAGCACCTCTTATTTTTTGTATATAAAAGCGGTAGTTACCATTGTAATGACTAGAAGAGTTATGCTTACAAATGAAAAAAATATATTATAACTCTTCAGCATTCAGCATAGTTTACTGCATATTAATAACTGAATAATATACTTGGAGCAAATAATAAATGATTATTACAATAAAAGGACACCTTATTGTGTCCCTTTATCAATAAATATTTGACCATTACCAACTATAACAATTCTATATTCAGGCTTAAGAGGAATTAAATTATACTTAGCAGACTTAGGTTCAAGACGAATAGATTGTATTATAACTTGATTTTCATCATAAAGAGTAAGAAAAACACTATCGTTTGCTGAAACATTTTGAACTAGATAAGATTCATTTGGGGATATATTGAAATCAGTCGCCTTATAAACACCCTCTGTAAATATATTTTCAGCAAATACACGTGTAGAAGTAAAAGTACTTAATACCAATGTAATTAAAATTAACAATATAACAGTAAACTTTTTCATATCAAAGCCTCCTTTCACCTTTAGTTTGTGTAATGGAGCTAATAATATGCAGATTTGTGATTTAGGAGAATAAATTAACCAGTGTAAATAAATTGTAATTTATTTAAATTATGTTATGATAAGTATTATAATTATGATTGTAAATGAATAATTGTGTTATAGTTCATAAAATTGTAGATTTTAAATATTGGAGGATGGAACAATATGATTGAAGCAAAATTTTATTATAAAAATGAAAATGCGCCAAAACCTAATAAGCAAAACCATATAGGTGCCTGTGCAATTATTAAGTATAATAATAAAATATTATTAGAAAAAAGAGCAGATAGTAACCGTTGGGCACTTATAGGCGGAGGTTTGAAAATTGATGAAAGTTTAGAAGAAGGAATAATTAGAGAAATTAATGAAGAAACAGGAATTATAATATCAGAAGAGTCTTTGTTCTTTTGGAAAATGTTTTCAGACCCATCAAGAATCGCTGCATATCCAGATGGAAATATTGTTAGAATAATATCTGCTGCTTATATAGTAAATTTAACAGAGAATCATAAATTGGTATGCAGTGACGAATCAGAAGAATTGAAGTATTTTACTTACCAAGAGCTAGAAAAAGTAAATATCGCTGAAACACATAGACATATAATTAAAGAGTATTTTTCATCAATGATAAGTTAACTGTTGATTTTTTAAAGTGAGCATATTTCAAATCACCTAACAAAAATTATAATATATTCCATAAATGGTTTTCACATTAGTTACTATGTGGTATAGTGTTTTTATGGTATATTTATAATATTATAGACAATATTGTATATAATTGTACTTTATCAAAGATAAGATCTTATTGAAAAAGATTTTAAAGTACTAAAGAATGTAGGTGGAAAGTATGAAAAAAAGAGAAGTTAAAATCAATGTATTTAGTAAAAAAATAGTAATTAGTTTTATACTTATAATTATGGTTCTAACATTTGTGTCTTGTACTAGTTCAGATAAAACTGAAGAAAAGAATCTTAAAAGATCCCAAGATACAGAGTTTGCATCGGATAGTGAAGTTAGAATAGAAAAATTAAGTGAAGTTCAACAGAAGAATTTGCATACTTTAGCAAAGGTCTGGGGATTTACTAAGTATCGTCATCCAGAGATTACAGCAGGGAATGTTAATTGGGATGCAGAATTATTTAGAGTTATGCCAAAGGTGCTTGAGGCAACCACCAAGGAAGAAGCTGGAGATATCATGGCTACATGGTTAAACCAGTTTCCATTTCAGGTTAATACACTTAGTAAAGAACAGGAAGATCTATATCGTCAAGTAAAAGAGAAAGTATACTTAGATGTAGAATATTCATGGATAAAGAATAGACAAGTCCTTGGAAATAACCTTGCTGACTATCTTGAAAATTTATCAGAGGTAAAAGTAACTGATAATGACAATGGATATGCTGTTTTTGAAGAAGGGGATATTGTTAATGTATCTTCAGATTCTTTTATGGACAATTCTATTAACTATGAAGACACAGGAATGAGATTGCTCGGGTTGTTTCGTTATTGGAATATTATAGAATATTTCTATCCATATAAAAATCTCATGGATGAAGATTGGGATCAAGTACTTTATGACAAGATTCCTGAGTTAGCACTTCAAGGTGATAAGGAATCATATGTATTATCCATTGCAAATCTTACCACATATATTCATGACTCTCATGGCTTTTTTAATGATAACTTTAAGGTGCTACAACAACACTTTGGAGCATACAAAGCAAAAGCATCAATATTTAATATAGATGGTCAGATTGTCATTGCTGGCAGGGAAGATAAGTCCCCTTTAAAGGTAGGAGATATTGTGGTAGCTATTGATGGAACTACTATAGAAAAGATAATAGAGGAGTGCAACAAATATATATCAGTATCAGATAAAAATCGTTTTACAAATGCTTTTGACTATTACCTTTTGCGTTCTACAAAAGAAATAGCTGAAATAGAGGTAATAAGAAATGGTGAAAAGTTAAGCTTGAATGTTCCATGCTATTATAATAGCAAGTATGATGTAAAAAGACTGGGCCAAGATGAGAAAAGTTGCTTTATGGGAGACAAAAAAATAGGTTATATTAATATAGCTACACTTGAAAGTGGAGATTTAGATAAATTAATGAAAAAATTTAAAGGGACAGAAGGGTTGATTATTGATGCGCGATTCGATAATGTAAAAATGAGTGAATATTTAAAATTTATTAATTATCCTATAGGGGAATATATAAAACCTAAAGTTTCTGAATATCAACAATTTTATTCAAGTAATAGTTTCGAACCAGGGAAATTTATCAAATCAACCAGTAATAGTTCAGGAAGAGGATTCATAGCGGAACAATTGGACAAAGGTATAGATTCAACTACATTTAGCAAAATATTTGATAACGGCATTATTAGAACCTCATTAGGAAAAGTAAAAGATAGATATCAGTATAATGGGAAGGTAATAATACTGATGAATGAATGTACACAAAGCGTCTTGGAGACAATGGTTATGTCTTTTATGGATGCACCAAATGCAACGGTAATAGGAACTCCTTCTGCAGGAGCTAATGGTAATAAAATGGACATTACACTCCCAGGGTGTATACAGACATCTATATCAGGGCTAGCAGTAACATATATGGATGGAAGCCAGACACAAAGAATAGGTCTTAAACCTGACATAACTGTAAAACAAACTGTGAAAGGAATTGCAGAGGGTAAGGATGAGGTTATAGAAAAAGCAATAGAGTTAATCACGAAACCAGAGAGTAAATAGCAATAGTGTAAAATAAGTAAGAAAAATATGCCACCTTGTGGTGGATGTGGTGAATTT
The DNA here is from genome assembly GCF_002295255.1 of Clostridium sp. UBA871. Lineage (NCBI taxonomy): Bacteria > Bacillati > Bacillota > Clostridia > Eubacteriales > Clostridiaceae > Clostridium > Clostridium sp. UBA871. The sequence continues at coordinate 179,113 of NZ_DBFV01000004.1, forward strand.
ATTCATGAAAGTATCATATTGTAATGTAAATGGAAAATTTTCTAGAGGTGTACGAAATGAATTTGAGATTGGCAGGTCTTACAGAGCTATATGCAAAAGAAGTTTGCGATTGGAAATATGACGATATATATTCTATATATAATTATCCAGGATGGGATAAAGTATCTAATGAAAAATGGGGGATTACAATAGAAGAAAAGAGAAAGAGTGAATTTAATGCTGTGATTGATCATTGCAATTGCTTATGTGGATACATAAGGTTACTGGATAAAAATGAGTGTGTTTTTATTGGAATTGGTTTAAAACCATCTCTATGTGGACAAGGATTAGGAAAGGTCTTAATGGAAATAGTAAAAGAACAATGCAAGAAGATATATACAGATAAAAAGATTGCTTTAGAAGTTCGGTCTTTCAATGAAAGGGCGATTAAATGTTATAAAAGTGCAGGGTTTAATGTAGTAGATACTTATAGGAAAGATACGCCTCTTGGTTATGGAGAATTTGTTAGAATGGAATTTTATGAGCACTCTTCTTAATAGAATTCCTAATAAAGACTATTGTAGTTTATAGAATTTTATTTTACAATCAGCCTTAGGAAAGTACAATATTGAGGCATAAAGTGACTAGATATTTAAATTTTAATTTATATTAGGGGTAAAAAACAAATGGAAGATTGCTCTTCCATTTGTTTTTATATTTCATTTTACATATTGTCTTTCATATCTGGATATTGTCTATAAATATATATTTACTTCAATTAAACTTCTTATTACAATATGGACATTGATATACCAAATCAATATCACTATCTTTGTCAAATTTCATTGGTAACCTGTAATTACAATAAGGACATTTCCAAAACAAAAGAGATAATACTATAAATACTGGCAATAAACTTATACCAATAATTGTAAATAAGGTAAAAGGAAAAAAACATCCTATAAAGCATAGAGGAACAGATAAAAATAAGCAGGCCAAAGAAATTTTACGAATTTTTAGTAAATTTTCTATCTTATTCATGATACACCTCCCAATATATATTAAAGTTAATCAATCTGATCTATTATCTTCTTGTATTTCCTTTTTCCATCTTTCCATAGATTCCTCATGTTCTTTCTTTTGAGTTGAATTTTCTCCTTCTGCATTAAATATAATCTTTGTTCTTTTTTTCATCTACTTACTCTCCTCATAATTAATGTCATAACTCAAATTAGAAAAAAATACTAAAAAATCAATTTATGGATTAATTATACTATGAATAGTTTACTACAAAATAATGAAAAATAAAATAATTTTAAATTTACCGTAGATGATATATTAACTTTAACTTTTTTGCCCTTAATGAAGACTAAAAGGAATAAGGGGAATATAACCATTGAAAGTATTGAGTTAGCATAAAAAATGCCAGAAGGATTTGAAGCTCAAAATAATCTTGAGGATTATGCTTATAGAATATGAGAAGCAATATTAAGACGAATAGTATAAGCATAATATTGAATTTAATGGCTTTGATTAAAAATCAGAGCCATTTATTTTAGAGCATCTCTTTATGGAGGTGCTTTTTTCATATACATACATTTTATTGTAATCGTGCTATAATAAGTATTATATTTATGGTTGTAAATGAAAAAATGTAATTTATTATTCGTTAAATACAAATAAATGTAAAAGGGAAGTTTATATTATGAGAGCGCCTATACAGGTATTAGTAATACCATATAAATTAGTTAATGAAATCCCATTATATTGTATTTTTAAGAGAAATAATGGAGATTATTGGCAATTTATTGCTGGCGGAGCTGAAGACGATGAAACTCCTTTAGAGGCTGCAAAGAGAGAATCATTTGAAGAGTCTGGTATAGAAAGTTTAAATAAATTTTATCAATTAGTATCTACATTTTATGTGCCTGCTAACTGCATATCAGAGAAATGTAGACAATATTGGGATAAGAATGTATTTGTAATACCTGAATATTGTTTTGCAGTTAATATTAACAATAACCATATAGAATTATCATTAGAACATACTGAATATTTCTGGGGGACATATCAAGAGGTTTTTAAAAAGTTATATTGGGAAAGTAATAAAGTTGCACTATTTGAACTAAATAGTAGAATTGAAACAAACTTATTTTAGATTAATCAATTTACAAATTCAATATATTGTCTATAAGTTATGTAAGATATTAAAATTTAAAAACTATACCCTTACCTAGTTTAAAATACATATAGGTATATACTTAACTATCTAATATAGGTAAAAATGCATATAGAGACCTATTTAAATATAAAAACATGAACCAGTTTAACTATAGATATATTTAACTATTAAACTAGAATATTTAGTGCATCTCTTTAAGGAGGTTAAATAAATGATTGGATTAGCAAGGGGAACCGTTAAGATTGTTCCATATAGCTTTAATTGGAAAGAGATTTATAAGGAAGAAGAAAAACTATTGTATCATTTGTTAGGCAAAACTGCTATAGACATACAACATGTAGGAAGTACATCAATAGAAGGACTTGATTCAAAACCAATTATAGATATTGCTGTAGGAGTTAAATCATTGGATGATGTAGATAAGCATAGAAACTTATTAGAAGCAAATGGATATCAATTTAGAGATAATGCAGGGATTGAAGGTCGTGTAATGTTTGCTAAAGGAAGGGAAGATTTAAGAACTCATTATTTGCATATAGAAATAATTAACGGAGAACTGTGGAAAAATCACATCTATTTTCGTGATTACCTTAGGCTAAATAAGGAAGCCGTTGAGGAATATTCAAGGCTAAAGAAGAATTTAGCTTCAAAGTATACTAATGATAGAGGTTCATATACAAATGCAAAGAATGAATTTATTAATTCTGTATTAAAAAAGGTAAAAGAAGAAGTGGATTGACACGCTCTTTAGTAAGGAATACATAATGGAATTTATGTTTGTAGCAGAAAATAAAAACGGTTATATTAAATTGTGAAGCATTATGAATTTTAAAAAGTTTCATTGAGGGGGAGTATTATGAATATTTTATTAGATGGATTAGATTTTAACGAATCATGGGCATATAAAACATTAAAGAATATAATTAGACCTGAGTACAAAATTTGTGTGATTCCTTTTGCTTTTCATGAGGATTGGATAAAAAATGAGGCTGAGTGGGAAAAATCCTATAATAAAATAAGTGGTGAGCATTACAAAAATATAGCTGCTCCATTTTACACTTATGGAATAGAGGATAATAATATAACATTGATTAATTACTTTACAGACAATTCAGAAAGTGCTAAAGCAAAAATTAATTCAGCGGATATAGTTTTTTTTACAGGTGGATTCCCAGATAAAATAATGAGTAGGCTATCGGAGTTAGGATTGATTAATACCGTAGAACAGCATAGTGGAATAATAATGGGATGGAGTGCTGGTGCTATGATGCAATGCTCGCAGTATTATATTTCTCCAGATAAAGATTATCCAGAGTTTATTTATGAAAAAGGACTAAGATGTATAGACAATTTTGCAGTTGAAGTACACTATAAAAATACTGATTCACAAAATAAAAGTATTGAAAAATATATAAGAGAAAATGGAAAGATGGTATATACTACACAACAACAAAGTGCAATAATTGTTGACGGTTATAACCTATCATTGTTAGGAAATGCAAAAGTTTATCAAAAATAACTTTAATATTAAATTTTCAATAAGAAGGAACTGTAGTATAGAGGAAAGATTGCCAGATTACTTGAGGATTATGCAATAAAAGCAAAAAGGTCTGCACCTATAAATGAAATATAAAAGAGGTATTAGAATGTTATATGAAATTAGATTAGCAGAGGAAGATGATATAAGGATAATAGTTGAGTTACTAAATAAAGTAACGTTAAACTTACATCAAAAAAGTATTAATCAATGGACATATCCTTGGGATATTGAAGAAATAAACATAGACGTAAAAAATAAAAACATCTATATGATGACAATAGACAAGCTAATAGTTGGAACATTTTCTATAAAAGACATGGATGTTAATGCTGTACTTCACATCAACAAACCCAATAATTTATATCTTTACAGAATAGCAATATTACCAGGGTATCAAGGAAAAGATATAGGACTTAAAATTGTTAATTATGCCTTTAAGATTTCAAGAAATTTAAGAAAAACACTATATTTAGACTGTTGGGCTGGAAATGTAAAATTAAAAAACTATTATTCTAAAGCGGGATTTGATTATTGCGGAGATTTTCAAGAAAAAGATTATATGATTAGTGTTTTTAAATATACATTTCCATTAAACAATTTACAATAAGTGTATTGATCAATTCTATTTTAGTATTCTGGCGCGAGAATATTATAATAATTATAAGTAAGGTTAATACATCACCCCGGATATTTTTGGTCAACAGCACTTGAAACTGGAGATATAATTAAAGTATTAAATAACAACAATGAATACGAATTAAATGAAGTGGTAAATTATGTAAGATTAATAGAATCTATAGAATAATAGAAAAACTATATTAAATGGTTAATTCAATATTTGCTGATTTTTCATAAAATAATAAATTGGATTTTAATTATATTGCGAACTAAAAATACCGTATATTCAGTTTTAATAGTACGGTATTTTCATAAAATATTTGATTTTATTTTTAGTGAGCTATTTATATCTTTTACAGCTTTACATTTCAATTACTTCACTGTAACTTTCATTACAAGTTGGAGGTTGATTTTAATTTAATGGGTATAAACGCTTCCATTTGTGCCCATCCTTGTGCTTTTATAATCTCTGGTGGTGTAATAATATGTCCCATACCATAATGATTTTGACGGATATCCAGTTCGAAAATATCAGAATTCTTAATATATTCCAAGGCTTGATTATATAACTTACCACGTGTTTCTTCATCTCCATCTTTGAAGAAATAAGTTACATAGTACCCGCCTTCAAAATCAACAATTTCGTTACTGCCATCATCCATATCATCACTCAATGCCCACCACCATACTAGGCCTTGTTTTTCTTCATCAAAACATAAAAAGTCTCTGGGCATAAAACTATCTCGTTCACATAGATTAATTGCAGAAAAATACTTATTGAACTTTCCTAAAATACCGTCAGGGGAAAAGTTAAATTCTTTATCTATCCCAGATGATGCTGCTTTGAATGGTGGCAATGATATTATCCTAAAATCCATAAAAATACCTCCCGTTATTTTTTATCAACTGATTTAAACACGCTTACTTTGACCATATTATAACATATTTCCCAACACCGTACTATTCAATTTTCAAAGAAAAGTTTGTATAAGGATGCAGGGTTGTACTATTACACTATACTTTTGTTGTACATCACAACAGTTACAATTGAAACAACAATAATCATAGTATTTGCCACAACAGTTCCTAACCAAGTCATAGTCATGGTGCCAAAGATGGGGGATGCTGCATTAAACATGGTATGGAATAATACACACATAAACACACAGCCTTTTCCTGATATTTTGTAGATTGCTCCATTAAAAAAACGAAACGCCATGAGTTGAACTGCAAACATCCAAAAGTTAATGAGTCCCTCTCCATGATTAGTCCCCGGAATAAAAAAGAGAGGAATATGCCAAAAAATCCAAACTATACCTGTAAAAATGGAAGAAAAAACAAAGCCATAATCTTTGTCAAGCTCAGGCTGCAATATGTACATCCAGCCAGCTTCTTCCAAGCCACCGATAATAAGCCCCCCAGGTAGAGAAAGGAAGAACGTATAAAACGGAAGCACCATTTCCGTATGGCCTGAAACTGCAATATGTATCAAAAAATACAGTGCAAGCCCTGCAACAACGAACAAATAGAGGGAAATTTTATTTTTAAAATAAAAAACAGTTTTCAACCATTCCTTAAAATCTGCTATTTTGTTATTCTTCTTCAGAACGATATATGAAGCAATAGCGGGTGACAAAATATAGATTGCAAAAGGAATGTTCATACCGAATTGCTGTAACGAGTGAACCCAATTGTAAACCGAGTATCCGAACTGCCCAAGAATAATCAAAGCACCTGACACAATATAGGCTATGCAAAATGTCAGCATCGTAAATTGTACTATAATTTTTTTATCTGTCATGATTTCTTCACCTCACATTTTGAAGTATCCATTGAATTTTAATGGATGGATGATTCTACTTGAAATATTTAATGAATTTATTAATAATGATATTTTGAAAAATTAGGTTACACTTGCTTATATTCATGTATAATTATTTTATAGGTGATGTGTAATTATAATGAATTGTATTTATTTGAAATTACTCCTCTATATACTATAAAATGGGGACTTATCCCGCATTACAATTAATTTTTGACAGTATCTACAACTATTTCTATTGCTTTCTTAACAAAATTTATTTTTCTTTCACTAATTACTTCTCCGCTATAGGATATTATTATATCAGATATGGCTATTTGATTTTCTTTCGTAGCATCCTCAGAACCCATTAGAGTCAACCATTTTATATCTATATCTGATTTAGAAATTTTCTTATCATATTTAATTATATATTGCATATCATCAAAAAACTGTGAATTTGAACTTGAATTTACAATGATAGAATTATCTGATTTTTGAAATACTTGTACCACAAAAAATACTTTATCTTTCTCCAAACTAACATAGTTTTCGTTTGGAGATTCTTTCGATTCATATATTAATTCTGAATTATCTACAGATATATTTGATGAATAATCTTTGCTTACAGATGAACATGCTGTTATCATGGCACACACAATTAATATAAAGCAAGTTAATAATGCGTTTTTCCTCATTACCAATCCTCCTTACTTCTAGCCCAATGACTCCCATTTATCCAGTACAATTCGATACTATTATAACATATCTTACCAATAAAGTACTATTCAATTTTCAAAGATCAAACTTTCTTAATTAGTTCCCAATATCTACATATGACGAGGGTAAATTTCACTTTAAAATTAAAATGATTCTGATTGAAATATTTAATAAATTTATTAATACTGATATTTTGAAGAATTAGATTATACTTGCTTATATTCATGTATAATTATTTTATAGGCTATGTGTAATTATAATAAATTGATCGAAGGAGATTAAGAAATATGAAACTGAATAATTTCTTTAGACATGCCCCATTAATAATAGGTATTAAATTATTTATATTTTAGGAAGTGATAGTATTGAGTATATTAGGATACAATCGCATTATTATTGTTGGTAATAATGGTAGTGGAAAAAGTTTTTTATCTAAAGAATTGTCTGTTATCACGGGTTTGCCACTTATTCATCTTGATGTTGAGTTTTGGCGTCCTAATTGGGAACAACCTCCGAGAGAAGAATGGATAAAGAAGCAAATGGAACTTACATCAAAGGTAAAATGGATAATTGAGGGAAATCATACTGACACAATGGAATTGCGATTTAAAGCAGCAGATTTAATAATATTTCTTGATATAAATCGTTTCATATGTTTGGTTAGTGTATTAACAAGAAATGGTAAAAAGCGTTCGGATATACCCCAATATCTTGAAGAAAAACTTGATAAGGAGTTTTTACGTCTTTGTAAAGGCTTATGGAGTTTCTCTAAAACACGTAAACATACTATAATGAATTTACATAAAAAATATCCTAATAAACCGTTTTGGGTTATTGATAGCAGAAAAAAAATGAAAAAGTTGTTAAAACTATGGAGAGATGAAAAAATAAATAGATCAACAGAATCACAAGGATAGATTTAAATGAATATAGAAAACCAGATATTTATATAGAAAAAGGATTGGTGGGAAAATATATGTATTTACCAAATAAGTTAGAAAAAATACTTGCAGGTATGCACTTTGAAGTAGATAAAGAAGGTATGTCTAAAGCAAAAGTAATTAAGTGCTTTGATATGGAAAAATCTTATTATTTAAAGATAGAAAAGGTTAATGATGAAGTGATCAGAGAATATGAGATGTACCAGTGGTTGTATGGAAAACTATCAGTACCAAAAGTGATTTATCGTGTGATAGAAGATGACATTTCTTATATGCTAATAGAGAATGCAAAAGGTCAGATGCTAGAAGATGAAACATATAGAAAAGCTCCAGAAAGATTAGTTCATTTAGCAGCTATTGGTATAAAGAAATTGCAGAGTGTTGATATCACAGAATGTAATTTAAACAGTAGAATAGAGGAAAAATTAGAAAAAGCAAAATACAGGATTGAACATAATTTGATAGGAAGAGTGGATAGAAATAAATATACGGAAGGCCTTGAAACATCTAGGGATGTATTTAATTATCTCGTAAGGAATAAGCCAGTAGAACAATTAGTGTTTACACATGGAGACTATTGTTTTAACAATTATTTTACAGATGGTAAAGATATTACATCCTTTATAGATTTAGGACGAGGGGGAGTTGGCGATCTATATCAAGATATTGCATTATGTGTTCGTGAATTAATGGATTTTGATTCAAGATATACAGATATGTTGTTTGAAGAATTAGAAATAAAACCTGATTATGTAAAAATAAAATACTATATTTTATTAGATGAGCTATTCTAATTATGTATAAATTGCGGAGTAGAAATTACAAAGATGGGTTATCTTATGAAAACAAGTATTGGGGGTGAGAATGTTGGCGAAAATCAAATTGCAAGACTTAATAACAGTACTAAAAAGTGATGTAGTAAAGTATAATTCATGTATTGAAATTAACTTTTGTATTGATGATGACACAGAATATGAAGATTGCTGGCTTGGGAAAATGCCAGATAGAGATAATCCAGGTAAAGAAGTATACTGGTATGGATTAACATCAAATGGCTTACAAGCCTATGATTATGCTAAATTAGAGGATATTTTAAATTCCAAAGTATTTCATGGCAAAAGTTTGTGTGATGTCATTGAAAAAATAACTTGGTATTCATTAGATGGATGTAGTATAGAGGAAAGATTACCAGATTACCTTGATGATTATTCAATAAAAGCAAAGAGGTCTGCACCTATATATGAAATATAAAGAGGTATTAGAATATTATATGAAATTAGATTAGCAGAGGAAAATGAAAAAGTGGGGGATAAGAATGGAAAATATAAATATAGAAAAACAAATACAACATCTATTAAAAGGAAAATCTATAGAACTTGTACCTGTAACTGAAGAACATATGGAGTTTATATGTAATGAAGAAAGTGATGAAGAATTATGGTGTTATGAGGAACATGTTGAGACTGACAAAAATCGTATTCGAAAGAAGTTTATTAAGCGAATTGAAGAAAATGATGTTTTTGATTTTATAGTTAAACGAAGTTCAGATGGGGTACAGATGGGAGTAGTTTATATATGGGAATGTATTACTTCACGTAAGAGCTGGGAAATTGGATATGTTATCTTGCCTGAGTTTCAAGGTAATGGTTATTGTTTAGAGAGTGTACAGATTTTGCTATCCTTTGCATTTAATGAATTGAAAGCTCATAAGGTATTAGGTATGTGCCATTGCGAAAATAAAAAATCTGCATCAATAATGGAAAAAGCAGGTATGTCAAAGCAGGGTGTATTTAGGGAAGAGTATCTATGTGGAGGTAAGTGGGTCGACCAATTCTATTTTAGTATGCTGGATCGAGAATATCATAATAATTATAAAGAAGGTTAATATATCACGACAGTATTTTTTATTTAATAACTCAAATTATAATAAACGTTATTCATACACTGACTAGAGCATCTCTTTATAGAGGTGCTTTTTGTATTTTAAAACATTTTATTGTAATTGTTCTATAATAAGTATTACAATTATGATTGTATATGAATAATTGTAAGATATTATTCACTAATTGATAAAAGGAGTAGGAATATGAGTGATATCTTTGTATGTAAAAGTGAGAATGAATTTATTCCAGGACTAAAATTAAATAAAGGATTTTACTTTGATATTATAAAACCACTAATAGATAAGCAATATCCGGATCTTCGATATGCAGCAGCGCTCGTTGGACATTGCTCAGATGTATTGGGGTTTGATGACTATAAATCCACTGACCATGTTTGGGGGCCCAGATTACAAATTTTTTTAGAGGAAGAAAACTTTAATGATGTAAAAACTAAGTTAGATACCCTCTTCAAATATAACCTACCCTTTGAATATAAGGGGTTTCCAACTAACTACAAGGCTGTCGAAGGATGGACTAATAATGGTTATATGCAATATAAGAATACATATCCTATTAACCATTTTGTAGAAATAAATACGGTAAATTCTTTTTTTAACAATGATATAGTTGTTAATCAACATAGAGAAATAGATTTTAAGGACTGGATATCCTTCCCAATACAGCATCTACTAGAACTAACAAGTGGAGAAGTATTTTATGATGGAATTGGAGATTTAACTAAAGCAAGACAAGCTATTCAATTTTTCCCAAGGAATGTTTTGCTCTTACGTTTATTTATACTATGGAAATCAATTAATGAGGAACAAGCTTTTATAGGTAGATGTGCAGAAAAGGATGATAGAATAGGTGAAAGTATTATTACGAATAGAATAATAAATAAGCTAATGAAGATATGTTTTTATTATGAAAAAAAATATTATCCCTATAGCAAGTGGTTCGTAGTTGCTTTCAAAAGGCTTGAAATATCGAGTGCTATATCTGATTTAATAGAGACGGCGATAGCTTCACCTGAAAGAAAAGAACGGGAAGCAGCTTTATGTAACTTATACATTAAGATAATAGAGAAACATAATTCTATAGGCTTAACAAGTTATGTAGAACCTAAAATTATAAACTATTATAGTAGGGGTTATCTTGGTTTTGATTCAGAAATTATATTAAAAGAATTAAGCAGCGAAATTAACTGGAGTAATATAAAAGATATTGATTTACTATCGAGAATAGAATTGTTTGATGATTCTAATTTTGGATGTAATTATTCTATTAACAAAAGAATAGTTGAAGCGTCAGTAAATAGAAACAAATAATGTAAAGCAATAAACATAATATTTAAAATCGTAATCTTAATAGATTAGGTAATAAAATTTAATATAAATAACTACTGTAAAAAATTATAAGTATGATTATCTTATAAAGACAAGTACTGAGGGGAGAGTAATATCCCATAGTCTTTTTATAATTAAGAGGTGAAATTAATGATTTTATAATATTTAATAATAAATATGCTTTACCAAAATGGGGGGATAAAAAATGAATCTAAAATTTAAGGAATTTACAATAGAACATATACGTGAAGTTAACAAGTGGCACTATGATGGAATTTATTCATTTTATGATATGCCATCAGAAGATGGTTTAAAGGAATTTTTAGCACCAGATAGCGAGGTAAGATATTTTGCCTGTTTTAATGGAGAAGATATGATAGGATTTTATTGCCACTGGTTAGAGGATGGACAAATGACCATAGGGTTAGGGATCAAACCTGAGTTAACGGGACAAGGCTTAGGCAAAGAATTTACCAGAGCATGCATTGAGTTTGGTATTAAAAGACTAAACTATAAAGGAAATAATGTTAAGCTAATGGTAGCATCCTTCAATGAAAGAGCAATAAAGATATATAAAAAGTTAGGTTTTAAAGAAACTGAAAGAAATGTATTGGAAACTTCTGATGGATATACGGAATTCATAATAATGGCTAAAAAACTGTAATATATTCTTGTATTTTTATAATTTGGTTACAATATTTTTATATTAGTTATAAGTCATGTGAGATATTAAAATGAAAAAAATATCCTTGCCTAGTTTTAAATATAAATAGGTATATTTTTACCTATTTATATAGGGAAAAATGGATATAGAGAACTATTTAAATATAAAAATATGAACCTATTTAACTATGGATATATTTAACTGTAAAACTAGTTGTTGTGTTCATGCGGGTTTCAGGGGTTATCTATTTTTGAAAGCGACATGAAATTGTCTATCAATGAGTTAGTAGGTTGATTTTACAAATGAATAATTGTAGGAGAAGACGTACTAGTCAATTGTCAGCTAGAATAATATTATCGGATATCAACGACGGGAATACTAGTAAAAATCAGATATCCCAACATTAGTTTTGTGTAACTGTGGGGAATGAAATGTTAGATGAAGTTCTTTCAGAGGGGGTCAAAGTATTCATTTTATTTAACAATATAATTTGATAAAGGTAAAATTGGGGTATATGTTACACACAAGTTAGAATGATTACTTTCGATAAGATGAACCGTACCATAAGTGAATGAGGTTTTTACTAAAATTGGTAGTTAATTATAAATCACTGATGTCATCCAAAATTATGATACATAACATGATTTGAGAAACTCCAGATGAACCTTACCATAAATCACGTAGATTTTTTTAAAGAACTTTATGTAGAACCATACCTTAAATGACTTGGAATTTTTGTATAGGAGTTAAATAAGGTTCGCCTCCACCAGTGAAACCCTCGACCGCATGTAGGTGGCTTAAAAAGCTGCTTACAGTCGGTTGTGTTTTTTGAATGATGAGGGTAGTTCCAGCAATAAATTTAATCATTATAAACATTATGAGTTTAAAATATACAATTTAGTAATTGATGCGAATTAATCAGAATTTTAAAAAAATATTGACTTTAAAATATTATTATGTTAATATATTTGAAAATGAATATTGATATGACGATGATAGAGGAAAGTAAATTTATCTAAAGCTTACAGAGAGTAGGGGATGCTGAGAAACCTGCAGTGGAAGTTACTTTGAAGTTCCCTCTGGAGTTTTAAGCTGAAATTTTATTAGGTAAAACGGAGCTTTCACCGTTATAAGAAAGAGGATATCGGATTTCATTCCCGTATCTGTTTGAGATGTCAATTGTATTAGGTGTTCTGTAAACAGTATTAGAATATCAAATATGATTGATAAATAAGGTGGTACAGCGTGAGTTTAACCTCTCGTCCTTTTTAGGATGAGGGGTTTTTTAATTTTCAAAAAGTTAAAAGGAGAGGATTAAAATGGCAGAGTCAATTAACCAATTAAAAGAAGTGGTAGTGAGAGCTTTTGAAGAAGTTAAAATTATGGAAGAGCTGGAATCATTGAGAATAAGATTTTTAGGTAAGAATGGAGAATTAACAAATATATTAAAGTCACTAAGCAGCTTTAGTATTGAAGAAAGAAAGGCTATAGGTGTTGAAGGAAATAAGCTTAAAAACTACATTACAGAAAGAATATCAGAACTAAAAACTGACCTTGAAAACAGCAGCATGGAAAATAAATTTGATATAACCCTCCCTGGCATGGAATTTGAGGAGGGAACTTATCATCCAATAACAATTGTTCAAAGGGATATTGAAGAAATTTTTAAGGGAATGGGTTTCATCATAGCTGATACCAATGAGGTTGAAACAGACTACTACAACTTTGAAGCTTTAAATATTCCTAAATATCATCCAGCTAGAGATATGCAGGATACCTATTGGCTAGAAAATGGTATGGTATTAAGGACTCAGACTTCAGCAGGACAGCAGCATATAATGGAGCAGTATTCTCCTCCAATCAAGGCTATTATTCCTGGAAGATGCTTCAGAAATGAAGATATTGATGCGTCCCATGAAAATACATTCTTCCAGCTTGAAGGTATTGTAATAGATGAGGGAATATCTGTGGCAAACCTCATTTATACTATGGAAACAATGTTAAGTAAAATATTTGAAAAGCAGATTACGGTGAGACTTAGACCAGGATATTTCCCGTTTGTAGAGCCAGGCTTTGAACTTGATATAAAATGTGAAATTTGCGGAGGAAAAGGATGTCCTACCTGCAAACATTCTGGATGGGTAGAATTACTGCCATGTGGAATGGTTCATCCAAATGTATTAAAGTATGGTGGCATTGACAGCGAAAAATACACAGGCTTTGCATTTGGTCTTGGACTTACAAGACTTGCAATGATGAAATACGGAGTACCAGATATCAGAGTTTTCAACTCTGGCAATTTGAAAATTATGAGGCAATTTAAATAAGTAATGGGGGTAAGAAAAATGAAGATATCATTAGATTGGATAAATGATTATGTGGAAATAAAAGATATAGATGTTGATTGGCTTGTAAGTAAATTCACAATCACTACTGCAGAGATAGAAGAAGTAAATTATATAGAGAATGACGTGATAATTGAAATAGATAATAAATCTTTAACCAATAGGCCAGATTTATGGTGCCATTATGGAATAGCAAGAGAAATTTCAGCAATCACAGGTAGAAAATTAAAAAGTATAGATTATATAAAGGAAGAGCAGCTAAGAGACAGTAGTAAAAAGACTTTAGAGGTCGATATTGAAGATAAAGAAAAGGTTTTGAGATATTCTGCAATTAAAATTGGTAATGTGAAGGCAAATAAATCGCCAGAGCTTATTGCTGATAGATTAAGTAACTGCGGCATTAGACCAATTAATATTATAGTAGATATTGCAAACTATGTTATGCTTGATATAGGTCAACCTCTTCATACTTTTAATAGTAGAGATATCCATTCTATTAGAGCAGCTAGCTTAAAGCAGTCAATACAGTTCGATACTTTAGATAATTCACAAAGAGATATTCCTAAAGATACATTAATGATATGCTATGAGGATAAGCCTTTAGCCATAGCAGGCATAATAGGAGGATATGAATCAGAGGTATGTGAAAATACAGAAGGAATAATCCTTGAATCTGCTACTTTTGATGGGATAGCTGTAAGAAAAACTGCCTCATCCTTAGGTATTAGAACAGATGCAAGCGTGAGATATGAAAAGTTCTTAGATACCGCAATTACTATTGTTGCCATTGGGAGATTCTTGAAACTGCTTCAGAAGTATCAGCCTGAAATAGAAGTAGAAACATCGCTGTACGATAATGTTATTAATGAAGTAAAGTCTATAGATATTAGCATTGACCGTAAATATATAGAAACTTATTTAGGAAACAACATTGATAAGACTGTTGTGATGAATATACTAAAGAGTTTGGAGTTTGAGATAGAAGAGAAAGAGAATGTATATTATATAAAAGTGCCCACCTTCAGGGCAACAAAGGATATCACCTGCAAAGCAGATATAATAGAAGAAATTCTTAGAGTGTATGGCTATGATAATATAAAAGGCAGTCCTAATAAAGCAGAAGTAACTGCTGGTATAAAAGATCCTATAAAGGACATGGAGTATTTATTGAATGATATATTAGTGAAAAAATTTGACTTCAACGAGGTTCACTCCTACTCATGGTACGATAACAATTGGCTTAAGAGACTTGGCTATGAATATAAAAATACCTTGAAGATAGTGAATTCTGGAGTAAAGCAGTATGAAAGCCTTAGAAGCGATATACTGCCTAATTTACTCAAAATAATTTATGACAATAGAAAAAGCTTCGAGGAAATTAAAATCTTTGAAATAGGAAGAGTATTCAAAATGGATGATGGTAAATTAGCTCAACCTAAGCATTTGACAGCTGCAATTTACAGCAGCAAAGATGAGGAACAATTATATCGCTATACAAAGGGAATTAGCAGCTATTTATTAAAAACTGCGAAAAATATTGATGGAAAGTATATTCAAATAAAGGATGACTATAAGGAGCATTGCCTTAGCATAAGCTATAAAGATGTGAAATTAGGATATGTATATTCTATACCGTCCTCTACACTGAAATTATTCAGCAGCAAGCATACTATAAAGGTAATAGACATTAATTTGCAGATTCTTAGTACTGTAGAAAAAAATCTAATTAAATATGAAGCAATTTCCAAATATCCTGAAACTTATCTTGATTTCAGTATTTTAACTCCAATGAATACGCTTTATGATGATATAGAATCCCTAGTGAATAGATTCATCCACCCATTAATAATACAAACTAATTATATAGACACTTATTCAGGAAAAAATGTTCCAGATAACATGAAGAGTACTACTATTAGAATGATTATTGGTGATAGTAATAGAACTTTACAAATTGAAGAGATTACTAAGGTAAAAGAGCTTTTTATTAATTATCTTAATGAAAATGGGTTACAACTTAGATAGTGGAATGGTTATACTACGTTAGAAAATAATTAGAGATAAGTTCACAGTTAGAATTGAAGTAGAGTAAAAATAAATAGTATCTAAGTTTTTTTGTAAACTAATTAGCAATCGTGGATTTGGGATGACATGTTTCACCTCCACCAATGAAACCCTCAACAAGTTGTTGTTGAGGGTTTTGTTATTGTGCGCCCAGCATGGGCAACAGCAAGTAGTAGCAAAATTTCGATAAATGAGTAGCAGGTATTTATAGTTAGTTTACAAATTTATTGAATATTAAATTTTAGGTCTTCTAAAAAACGGTCAGTAGGGTTAAAATAAAATTAATCTACTGACCGTTTTGGTCTATAAAGGAGAATACTATGAATCAATCATATTTTCAGTTACCATCATATAAACAAAAAAATTTGCTCAATTCTGGATACAAGCTATTCGCATTATATCCATATAAGAAAGCTTCAATGAATGCAATTGCTAGTGAAGCCGATATCTCCAAGTCGTTATTGTTTTATTATTTTAAAGACAAAAAGGAATACTACTTATTTTTATTTAATACCGCAATTAACTTTCTTGATGAACAGAAGGAAGAGAGTGTTAATAAAAAAATAAATGATTTTTTTCAACTAATCAATAAAACTGTGGAGCGTAGAATGAAAATGATTAATGACTATCCATATTTGTATAAGTTTGTCACAAAAGCGTATTATGAAAGCTTTGAAGAGATAAAGCTTGAGCTAGATAAGAGGAAAAAAATAATGCTGCAAACTGGGGAAGAGGAGATATTAAAGATTATCGATTATGATAAATTTAAAAATCCAAGTGATGTAAAGATATTGCTTGATATAGTTCTTTCTGCGGCAGAAGGGTTAATGCGTGGACTGGAAGATTTGGATATTTCAAAAATGCAGCAGAAGGTAAGTGAGTTTAAGGGTATGATGAATTCTTTGAAAAAATATTATTACAAGGAAGAATTCTTGATTAAACTATAAAGGGGAGTTCATTATGGAGGATAAAGTCACACATTTGGTATTTCAAAATTTGAATTGTGAGATTCATTACTGGTATAGAAAGGGAACAGCAAATAAATGGGTGCTATTTTTTCATGGAGCAGGTGTTAATCATGAAATGTTCAATGAACAATTTAAGGCATTTGATGATACTTACAATTTAATTGCATGGGATTCTAGAGGGCACGGTTTATCTAAATTGGAGCAAGGGAAAAAATTTCAGTTTAAAGAAATGATTAGCGACTGCAAAAAATTATATGAAATTTATAATATTGATAAAGCGATTCTTATAGGACAATCAATGGGGGGCAATCTGGCTCAGGAAATATCTTATTATTATCCAGAACTAGTAGAGAAATCAGTGTTGATTGATTGTACCAAAAACACAGGTAAGCTCACATTTATGGAAAAGTGTTCACTGAAATGTACTAAGTTTATATTTAACTGCTATCCATGGAAGTTACTTATAAAACAGAGTGCGAATGCTTGTGGAAACAAAGCTAGTGTAAAGAAATACGTTAGGGATTGCTTTGAAAGGATAGATAAAAAAACCTTTATTGATATAATAACAGATTTAACAGGATGTCTTCACTATGATTCGGAATTTAAGTTTAAAAAACCTGTGTTGTTACTTTGTGGTTCAGATGACAAAACAGGCAATATTAAAAAAATTGCTGAGGCATGGGCAAAAGATGATAGCAATTGTACATTTTATTTTATTCATCATGCAGGGCATAACTCAAATCAAGATAATCCAGATATGGTTAATAAGTTGATTATTGACTTTGTAAACAATTAGTTATATTAGGAGTATAGTTGTTACATACATTTATATTTATATTTTCATTTTTAAAAATGCAAAACGCCAAATGGTAATTTGTGGTAGATGATGCTTATTATATCTTCAAGACAGATTCATGGTTATGATAAATAATAAATTTTGCTTAAGCACGCCGATAGAACTGTTACGAGAACCGTACCATAAGTAGCCGTAGTTTTTTCTATAAATATGAGATAAATTTTGTATTATTATTTTAATTGTCCGATACAAGAAATTTATGGACTTTTGGAGGGGTAAAATGAGGTATATAGAAGATAAAAATTTTAAATATAAAGATGAACTGATAAAAGAATTAAGAGCTTATAATTTAAAACATACTGGCGAAAAAGATTCATCAACTGAATATTTTTATGCTATTGATGGTGAAAAACTGGTTGGAAGTATATATACAAATTATTCTTGGGATTGGGTAAGTATTGGTAGTATGTTTTATGAGAACATTGATGTTTTAAAAAAGTTGATTTCAGAAGTTAGTGATTATTATAAAAATAAAGCAATAGGCATGAAATTATATACAGAAGTTGAATCTAGAGTAGAAGATTTTAAGTCTATTGGTTTTGATATTGGAGGAACTACAGAAAGGACACCAAGAACAACTAGATATTTTTATTTGAAGAATATTGATTTTGATATAAAAAGTAATTTACAGATACAAGTTATGGTTGTGACTGCAAAAGTAGATAAATATAATTCTATTTTATTAAATCGAATAGAAAAGTTTAATAGAGATAATAATATTTATCCAATGGAAGAAAGAAATATAATGTTTGTTGCATTAGATAATGATAAATTTGTTGGAGGAGTTCATGGGAGCATTACTGAAGATTCAATGTATATAGGTTGGCTTGTAGTTGATGAAGAATGTAATGGAAATGGAATTGGTAAAAATCTTATGTGTAAAATAGAGGAAAAAGCAAAAGAGCTAAATGTTTATAGCATTAATTTAGGTACAGTAGAGTTTCAAGCAGAAAAATTCTACGAAAAATTAGGATACAAGGTAGTTTTGGTAAAAGAGAATGATCCAAGAGGCTATAGATCATATAGTATGGTAAAAAAAATATAATTATAAAGAGTGAGGTGACCAATAAAAATAATTAATAGATGAAAAAAGGAGATCACTAACATGAAAAGTATATCAGTATTGCTAACTAATTAAGAAAGTTTGATCTTTGAAAATTGAATAGTATAGTATTTGAAATATTAATTACTAAATTTGTGAGATTTATGGATGAATATTCAATATGATGTGGTATAATTTTCTTAAATTGATTCTAAGCCATATAAATTGTATTTATATTAATATTACAGGGGGGGAGAATATACATGATTGAGAAATATTTATTTATAATTATTGCATGTATTTATTACATTGTAGCATTAGCATTTTATTTCTTATTACTAACACCCAAACTTCAAAAAAGTTTAAAGAAAGCAAGTCCAATACAAATAAAATTAATAAAAATTATATATCTAATAGGTGTAACTGTAATATTTTTAGTACTTATTTATTTTCATTTCTATATATCTGGACAAATTTCTTTAAATATCTAGCAACTTAATAAAAGTTACAATTACTTAAAATATGGATATTAATTTCTGAATAGTATGATATTTTAAAATATATAATATGTATCATTATTATGAGAAAGGGGTAAAAGATGGCTTTATATAAATTGCCGTTAGGTATTAGAATTCCTAAAAATAATGAATATCCTAGTGGATTTGATGTGAAATCAATTAATTATTATAAAATACATTAAGGAGGATTATTATGGGGATTTCTGTTGATGAACTTTTTACATTGAGTGAATTATATGCACAAGCAATATTTTGTGGGGTTAAGTATCCTTGGGAAGCTCTTACAGAAATTAAGGATTTCATTTTTGAATATGCAAAAAATCTGCCAAGCGATTTTGAAAGAATAAAGGAATTTGTATGGGTTGGCAAAGGCACTACTATAGAAAAAAGTGTTCTTATAAACGGTCCAGCGATTATCGGTTACAATTGTGAAATCAGGCATTCTGCTTACATTAGAGACAATGTTATTATTGGTAATGATGTTGTAATTGGAAACTCAACTGAAATTAAAAATTCAATCCTCTTTAATAAAGTGCAGGTTCCCCATTACAATTATGTTGGTGATTCAATATTAGGGTATAAAGCGCATTTGGGGGCAGGTGCAATAACCTCTAATTTAAAGTCTGATGGAACATTAGTAAAAGTAAAATATGGTACAGATATTGTTGAAACTGGTTTAAGGAAATTTGGTGCAATTCTAGGCGATTCAGCTGAAGTAGGATGTAACTCAGTTTTAAACCCAGGGACAATAATAGGAAAAGATAGTATTGTTTATCCATTAAGTTCTGTAAGAGGTTATATTCCAGAGAATAGTATTTTGAAAAGTACTGGTGAAATTGTAGAGAGAAAATAAAGTCAAGGAACCAGGATATCGTATTAATTCAGAAGTGAATTTTACTGTGTTTTAATTCGTATTTTGTAGATATGGCGAACTAAATTATAAATTTGTTCTTTAAAAATTGAATAGTAGGGTATTTACAATATATGTTATAATTGCTTCATGATAGTAAAATAGTACGAATTAATTTGAGGTGAAAATATGAAAATAAGAGAAGTATCAATACAAGATTTTGATGAATGGCTAAAACTAAGATATTTGTTATGGTCTTATCATACTTTGGAAGAATTAGAAAAAGAGATGAAAGAAATATATAAGCGATTCAAATTAGATTATATGTTTTATATAGCAGAAGATAATGGGAATATAGTAGGGTTTATAGAGGTATCAATACGTGAAACTGCATTGGGATGTAAAACAAAGAACGTAGGATTTATAGAGGGATGGTATGTAAAACCAGAATATAGGCAAAAAGGTGTTGGAAAATTATTAGTGGAAAAAGGTGAAACTTGGGCTGTAGAAAATGGGTGCATAGAAATTGGGTCAGATACCACTGAAAGGTATCCTATTAGCCCAATCGCTCATAAATCATTAGGGTATGAAGAAGTTGATGTTCCATTGAATTTTAAGAAGTCCTTAGTCAGATAATTAAGTCACAATGTTAAAGTATTATAAAAATTAAATATAACGTAGATACCGTACTATTCAAAACTGAATACGCGGTATTTTTTATGTCGCAATTCAAAGGAAAGTGCGAACTGAAGATTATAAATATAAGGTGGTGCAAAACATGAAAGTAAGAAAAATGGTTAAAGAGGATATTGACCTCCTCATAAATATTCGTATGGATTACCTGTTTGCAGAAAAAGGTGTGTATTCTTCGGAAGAGGTGCAAGATATTAGAACGAAGTTAGAAGAATATTTTACTCAACACCTTAACAATGGATTTATTGCTATCATTGCCGAGAATGAAAATGAAGTATTAGCAACTGCATTTATGTCAATCGTGGAAAGACCTCCGATGATAGCGTTTTCATCATATCTTGTAGGTACGGTATACAATGTTTTTACATACCCTCAATATAGAGGAAAAGGCATTGCAACGAAAGTTATGACTGAACTTTTATCGGAAGCAAAGCTATTAGGCGTTGCCGCAGTTGATTTAATGGCGACTGAAAAAGGGAAACCATTATATGAAAATCTCGGATTTCGAGTATCAAAATATACATCAATGAATAAGTTTCCTCTAACACTCGCAAAATAATTATAATCATAATCAGAAGTTATATTAATACACAATATTCTTATATTGCCTATAAGTTATGTGAGATATTAAAATGAAAAAAATATCCTTGTCTAGTTTTAAATATAAATATGGATATAGAGAACTATTTAAATATAAAAATATGAACCTATTTAACTATGGATATATTTAACTATAAAACTAGTTGTTGTGTTCATGCGGGTTTCAGGGGTTATCTATTTTTGAAAGCGACATGAAATTGTTTATCAATAAGTTAGTAGATTGAATTTACAAATGAATAATTGTAGGAGAATCCCCACAGAAAAACACAGACACATTCTTATCTATACTAAAATATAAAAATAAATAAGTTTATAGCAGTCATTTAACTGACTATAAACTTATTATACGAGGAGTATTGATTAATGAAAACTCTTATTTTTAGTGGCACACCTAGAAAAAATGGTGATACTATGGCTTTGATAAACGAGTTTATTAAATATTTAGATGGTGAATATAAAATAGTAGATGCATATGATTGCCATATTCATCCTTGTATTGATTGTAGATACTGTTGGCAAAATGATGGCTGCTGTATAAACGATGAGATGCAAGAAGTTTATAAATATATTCAAGAATGTGACAACATATTAATTGCATCACCACTTTACTTTTCTCAATTAACAGGTCAGTTACTTGCTATTACAAGCAGGTTACAAACATATTTTTGTGCAAGACATTTTCAAAATATAAAACCTATTAAGAAAGAAAAAAAAGGTGGAGTTATAATTGTTGGAGGTGGGGATGGACGTATTGAAGATGCCTACACTACAGCATGTACAATTTTACATCATATGAACTCTAGGGACATTGCACCAATTATTTATAGCCATAATACAAATAATATATCATCTAAAGATGATATAAAAGCAATGGAAAGTTCAAAGAATTTAGCATTGTTTTTTAATGATGATGAATAGATTTTTGGCGTAATCTAAAATTAAGTAATTCGTATTTTTCTTATATTGCTTATAAGTCATGCGAGATATTAAAATGAAAAGATGAAGTTCTTTTTAAGTGTCAGACAAAGAGTATTTTAACAACCGGTTAGTTTTTTATGGAGGTAAAAATGAGCATTAGAAGTGCAGCAAAAGCAATTATTATAGATAACAATAAAATTTTATTAAACAAGTGCTTTGATGAGAATAATGGGAATTATTATTCGTTGCCAGGTGGAGGACAAGATATATATGAAACTTTACATGAGGCTGTTATAAGAGAATGTCTTGAAGAAACAGGATACAATGTTGTACCAATAAGATTTTCTGCTTTATATGAAGAAATATGTGATAGCCCTAAAACACGAGAGTTATATCCTGATTATATTCATAAAATATATCATATTTTTATATGTAAATTAAAAAATGACAAAACTATTAATCCTACAGAAATAGATGATATGCAACTTAAAAGTGAATGGATTGATATAAATAATTTAAAGGAAATATATTTATTACCTAGTTTTTTAAATGATAATATTTTTGAAATGATAAGTAGTGAGAATCCTAAATTTTTCGGTTCAGAACATATAGCTTATAATCACGGTTAAAATATTTTTGTTATGACAAAATATATAGAGAAGATACCTTATACAAAGCTTACCATACAATTCTATTGTGGTAAGTTTTATTCAATATATGTACAATATAGATATCCTGCAGGAGAGGATTTAATGTTGATAATTGATTAGTTGTACACCATTTTGGGGGGAGATTGATTGAAGCGATTATTTGAAATAATGTATTTGCTATCAGAAAAAAAATGTATAAAAGCTAGTGAATTAGCAGAACATTTTGAAGTATCTGTACGAACTATTTATCGTGATGTGGAAACGTTAAGTATGGCTGGAATTCCTATATACGCTAAAAAAGGAAAGTATGGAGGAATTGCAATACTTGATAATTTTGTTTTTGAAAAAAGTATTGTATCTGAAGATGAACAGATTCAAATTTTAGCAGCCATTCAAAGTATACAAGAGGTAGAAAAAGGCGCTATTAATGATTTATTAGTTAAATTATCTGGGCTATTTCAAATAAAAAATCCAAATTGGATTTCGATAGATTTTTCTGATTGGAGTAATCAACATCAAGAATTATTTCAAAGAGTAAAATTTGTAATAGTGAAAACACGTGTTTTAAAATTTGATTATTACGGTAGAATTGGAGATATTTCAACTCGTAAAGTGGAGCCAATACAGCTTTGGTTTAAAGGACATGCATGGTATTTAAGAGGGTACTGTCAAGAAAAACAGGCTATTAGAGTATTTAAATTGTCAAGAATGAAAAGAGTTGAATGTCTTGATGAGTCTTTTAAAAAGAAGGAGCTTAACATAGAGGATAAAGAAGAAATTGATAAATATATAGATTCTCCGCAAAATAAAATTTCGTTTTCTATGAAAATAGATAAATGTATGGCATATCAAGTATTTGATTATTTTGAAGAACATGAAATAAAATCTAATGAGGATGGAACTTTTACTGTATCATTGAATTATCCTAAAGATGAGTGGCTTTATGGGATGATTATGTCATTTGGGAATCATGCTAAAGTTATTTCTCCTGAATCATTAAAAAGTGAAGTTGCAAATAGATTTAAAGAAGCTTATGAAAATTATTTTTAAAGTTGACATACAGGTGTCAATTTTAAAATGGTATAATAAGACAAAATTAACAATTTAAATATTGATAGGAGAGATTAACTATGGAGAAAAAAATATGTCAAAGTTGTGGTATGTCTTTAGAAGATGAGAAGGAGCTTGGAAAAAATTCAGATAGTTCAAGTAATGAAGACTATTGCTGTTATTGTTTTTTTAATGGTAGATTTATAAAAGATGAAACTTTGGAAGAAATGATTGAAAGCTGTATTCCGTTTAGAATAAGCGACGATTGTCCAGATGCAGAAACTGCACGAGCTAAAATGATGAAGTATATGCCAAATTTGAAACGTTGGAAAAAGAAGTAAAGGAGGATTTTTTTATGTTACATTTAGGTTCCATTTATCTTGTTGTAGCAGATATTAATAAATCTATAGATTTCTACAGTAAATTGCTTGATATAGAAGTAAGTTGTAGAAATCAAAATAGGTTTGCAGAATTTCACTTTGAAGGACACAACATATCTATGCTTAATCCACACTTCGATGAAGAAAATCCTGATAAGATAATAAGTATAGGCAAATATGATAAAGAATTTGATTTCACTGGTGTAACAAGTGCACCTAATAAAAATAAGTTTGTTTTAAATTTTTGGATTGAAGATTTGCAAAAGGAATACGATAGGATTATAAGTTTAAATATATCAACGAAGATTACTAATATAAAATATTTTTATTCCAGAACACCATATTATTATTTTCAATTAAAAGACCCTGATAATAACATTATTGAAATTACTGGTGGATATAATGGTGAGGTAGTAAAATAAAATTTGTACAACTATAAGTAATAATGTTGAAATACCAGTATGTTCAGAAATAGAGATTATTTTTATAGAGGAGGTGTAAGTTATGAAAAAACAAAACGATTATTCTTCAGAATATATCAAAATCAATGGAATAGAGCAATACTTGTTACACCATACCATCAGTGCTGAACTTCCTGTCCTTTTGTTTTTACATGGTGGTCCAGGAATGCCAGAGTCAACATTCGCATATGCTTTTCAAAAAGAATTATCAAGTTTTTTTAACATTGTTCATTGGGATCAAAGAGGTGCAGGAAAAACATTAACCAAATCGAAAAGAAATAGTAACTATCCTTCTTGTGAAGAATTAATAGATGATTTATTTGAAATAGTTAATTATTTGAAAAAGAAATATAACAAGGAGAAGATTGTTATATTAGGTCATTCTTGGGGAAGTGTACTGGGAACATTATTTGTGCTGAAATATCCTCAAGAGGTATTATACTACATCGGTGCAGGACAAGTAATAGATATAGTGGAGAATGAAAAGATTGGTTACGAAAAAGTAAGGGAATTAATAATAAAAGCGGGCAATAAAAAGGATTTAGACAGTCTTGAAAAAATAGGGGTTTATCCCGAAAAAAATTACGAAAAGCCTATGATAAAGAAATTACAAAGAATTAGAATACTGCAAGGAAAGTATAAGGTTGGAATGAATTTTATTCCTATAATAAAAACATTACTTAAAAGCCCAATTTTCAGGTTGTCAGATATTGTGAGTTTATTTAAAGGGATGAGTAGTAATAAAAAACTTTGGGATTTTTTATTTTCACATAGTTTATATGAAGAAAGTCGTGATTATGAAATACCTGTTTTTTATATTCTTGGAGACAGAGATTTTCAAGCCCCGCATACAATAGCAAGTCGTTATTTTGATTCAATTAATGCACCAAACAAAAAAATGTTTATTATAAAAGAAGCTGGTCACTTTATGATGCTTGATCAACCGAAACTATTTACTAATGCTTTAGCTGATATTTGCAGATTATGAGTAAATACTAAGATTATGAAGTATAAATAAGAGGTAGTTAAGCCGTATTTTAAATATATTAGCTAATATAATCAAATATAAATACATATTATGGAAATTACCAAATATGGTTTAACCTCGTGAATCAAAATAATTAATAGACGAATAAAGGAGAGCACTAACATGGAAAATGTATCAGATGAATGTAAATTGGAATCAATAAAATCCTTCCAGTCAACTATCAGTAAATCTGAAAAGGCCTTGGCTCAGATGACAGAAAAAAGGTCAAATACTACCTTAATAAAGAAACGACTTAAAGCTCTTCACATTGGGTTGGCAATGCTAGAAAAAGTTTGGAATAAAATACCCCACCATTACAATGAGAAAGAATTAGTTGAAGCTGGAAATGTTCTTACTGGTTTACTCCCATCAATTGAAAGAGTTTATGCTAAATCTAAGGTAGGAAGTCCTCAAAGAACACTTTTAGAAAGAAGAATTAAATCATTGGAGTTAGCTATTCAAGCCATTGACCATTATTCCAATGAATAAATCAGCTATTTCTATAGGTAGTTTAGGTTTTATAGATTCAATTCATGGAAGAAAAAGGCCTTATTAATGAATAATTACTGATAATATTTGTTGTATAGATTAAATAAAATTGTAACAAAAATCATAAATAACTAGGCAAAATAAATATAAATGTCTATTGTAAGAAATTGTTCACCATACAAAAGGGGGATATCCAATGAAAGGGGTATATACAGAAAAAATAAGAGATATAAACCATATAAACATGTTGAAGAGTGTTCTTGATGTAATTAATGTAACACCTTCACATAAAATTAATATTGAACGTTTTCACGATAACGGAGAAGGTGTAGACAGGGCATATAATGTCTATAAAATAATGTCAGATGATAAGACATATATTTTGAAAAAGTCAGATAAATATGAGGTAGAAGTTTATGAAAAATTTCTTGAGAATAAAAATTTACCTGTGCCAAAACTTGAGGGGTGGGCTTATATTAACAACGTGAAGTGGATATTAATTGAACATATTGCTGGAAGGGATTTACGAATGTTTGATGAAGACATGGCCTATGGATGTGCTGACAGTCTTTCTCGTATTTTTAATATGTACTGGCAGGAAAATGACTTTAAAGATAATGAGTTGGACAACCGATTTGAAAGATATTGGACAAGAATAAATAAAAGGTCAAAATGTCTTATAAATGAGCAGAAACTATCTTCTGCATATGGTGTTTTTTTAGATAGACAGTTAGTATGTCCACGCACCTTATGTAATGGGGATTTCTTGCAGTGTAATGCAATAGAAAGCAATGAAGGTATTGTTTTAATAGACTGGGCCTTTGCAGGTATTATGCCTTATTCTTTGGATATTGCGCGTTTAATATCCCACGGATCAGAGAAGTTTTTTCCTTTTCCATTTTATATGACAGATGAATATAGAGAGATTTTCCTAAAAAGCATATATGATAAATTGGTATATAAACCTGATTACAAACAGTTTCTTTGGGATGTGACACTTTCACGGCTAAATGAATGTATTGAATTTATTGAAAGAGAATTAAATGATGAATCTCTTGAAAGAGATGAAGGTTTCACTTATTATTATAAAAATGCAGAGGCTTTAGCTGATATCATTTTAAATGGCAAAGACCAATTTGAGAAAGAAGAATGAAATCATTGGAATTAGATGTTCAAGCCATTGACCATCCTTCCAATTAATAAATCATCTATTTCTATAGGTAGTTTAGGTTTCGAAAGTAGATACTTTCAATGATGAATAAAGATATAATCAAATATTATTATTTTTAATACCGTATTATGGTAAAGGTGTAGAATATTACACTGAAACTTTGCTAATAATAAATTTAATAAAAATATATTATTAGGAGGAAGTAGAATGTTTGAACATAAAAAGCAATTGTTGCATGAAGTTAAAGTAGAGAGACCAAATCCTCAGTATGCAGTACTAATGCAAGAACAACTAGGAGGAGGAAATGGTGAGTTAAAAGCAGCTATGCAGTATATTTCTCAGAGCTTTAGAATAAAAGATCCTGAAATAAAGGACTTATTCTTAGATATAGGAGCTGAGGAACTTAGCCATATGGAAATGGTTGCACAGACTATAAATCTTTTGAATGGTCATGATGTTAATAATACTGAAGTATGTAATGGAGAAATTCAAACACATGTACAATGTGGTTTATCACCTGTACTTATTAACTCATCAGGTGCTCCATGGACAGCAGATTATGTAACTGTTACGGGAGACTTAGTTGCAGATTTACTATCTAATATAGCATCTGAACAAAGAGCAAAGGTTGTTTATGAATATCTCTATAGACAGATAGAGGATAAAGAAGTAAGAGCAACAATAGATTTTTTACTTAATAGAGAAGAAGCTCATAACGCATTATTTAGAGAGGCTTTAAATAAAGTTCAAAAGAGCGGTTCAAATAAGGATTTTGGAGTTACTGAAGATTCTAAGTTATATTTTGATTTATCAACTCCAGGCCCTTCCCATGAAGCTCCAAACCCAACACCACCTTCCTTTGAAAACCCTAGAAGATAATATTATTTTAAATACCGTCTTATTCAGAAGTGAATTATGCGGTATTTTTTATTTTGTGACTTAAATAATATGAAAAATTAATCATACGCTACTTAGAGCACCTCTTTATAGAAGTGATTTTTTCAAATATTAAAATACAATATATAGTATTTATGCTACAATAAGTATATAAAACTGTAAATGTAAGTGAATAATTATAATTTGTGGTGAACTAAAAGATTATTTGAATTAACGGAGGTATAACAATGAGATTTGGAGCAATTGGATTATATGTCAATAACATGGAAACCATGGTTAAATTTTATAAAGATGTAATGGGATTAAATATAAATTGGGATGGCAGTGGATTTACAGCTATTGAAATGGAAGGACAAATTCATCATTTTATTTTATGCACAAGAGAAGGTTTTGAAGAATCTATACCTGAGGTATACCATTGGAATAAAGGCATAAATGGCAATATGGAGCTTTGTTTTGATGTTCCTAACTATTCTGATGTAGATATAGAATTTCAACGTGTTATAAATGCAGGAGCAAAGCCAGTTTATAAACCTACTACTGAATCTTATGGTATGCGAATTTGTTATGTTGCAGATCCAGAAGGAAACCTTATTGAAATATGTTCAGGTAATGACGATACCTACCATGTAGAGTAATGATAATTTGAAGTGATGTTAGTGTGTAATTTGTAGAGAAGATTATTTATATTTTGTGAGGTGAAAAGTAATGAGGAGTCTTGAATATACAGAGATGAGGGCTAAAATAATTGATCGATTGAAAGAACAAAAAAATGTTGTATTAGCAACCTGCGAAAATGGAAAAGTTACTGCTAGAACTGTTTACTGCACATCAAATGAATTGAAAATATATTTTATGACTTCGAAAGCTTATGCGAAATATAAACAAATTATTAAAAATCCTTTAGTGGCAATGTGTTTTAATAATGTACAAATACAAGGAAGAGCAGTCATATTAGGACATCCATTAAGTGATGAAAATAAAGAAATTTTAGAGAGATGTGAGCATCTTGATAAGGAATTTATGTATTGGGCTAAATATAAAAATATGGTACTCATTGAAGTGGATATTACTGAAGTTGAGTGTTGGAATAATAATGGGCGTGAATATATAGATGTACTAAATAAAAAGAGTTATAGAATTGGATAATATTAGATTTTTAAGAAAGATGGTGAGTGAATTGGATATTAAGTTAGCGAGTCCAGAAGAAATCAAAATAGTAACCAATATTTCAAAGAGAGCTTTCGATACAGACGTAATGGTAGGTGCCGATGAGGTAGGAGGGCCACCCAATTATGATTCTGAAAAATGGCATAAAAAAATGATGTTAAGTCATAATTTATACACTATAAAGCAGGAGGATTATCTCATTGGCGGAGCCGTTTTATTTCAGGATAAAAGAAATAAGGAGATTATGTATGTGGGAAGAATATTCATAGATCCAAAAGAGTATAAAAAAGGTTTCGGATTAGAATCAATGAAATATATTGAAAAGATGTTTCCAAAGATTACAACATGGCGCTTAGAAACTCCGGTTTGGAATATAAGAACAAATTCATTTTATAAAAAGCTTGGATATTTGGAAATGTACAGAGATAAGGAATCTGTTTATTATCAAAAAGAGATATGAGTATAATGAGAAGTTCATCAAATTCCAATTTGTAGGGTGGATATAACATATTTTTTATTCAGTTATGTCGTACCGTTCTTAAATGGACAAACTAATATACAATTAAACAATTTATTTACAGTACCGTATTATTCAAATTGAATTTATATCAAGCTATGATGAAGATGAATATACTACTTATACTGAAGGTGTGTTTTATATTACATTTTATTGTAATTATGCTTCAATAAGTATATGTGACTATGTTTGCAAATGAAAAATTGTAAGATATTATGAACCTATCAAGGTAATAAATATACATACTTATCTATAGGAGACAATGATGATTATATAAGTTTCAATTATTTGAATTTATAAAAAGGGGGATATACTTATGCTTGAAAAAGTACCAACAGAAGAGGAATTGAATCAATTAATGGAAGAAGATGTATTTAAAACTTGGTGTGCTATCAATAACTTCATTAAGGATAATTACGATACGGATATGCTATGGGATAATGGTGGGAAAACAGGTGTTTTTGAATTAAAATATCGTAAGAGTGGAAAAACATTTTGTGCGTTGTATCCAAGAGAAAAAGGTATGATAGTTTTAATTATATTGGGAAAGAATGAACGAGAAAAGTTTGAAACTTCAAGGAAAGACTTCTCTGAATATATTAATAATTTCTATGATAATACTCGCCAGTATCATGATGGGAAATGGTTATATTTAGATGTAATAAATAACACAGTAATTGCAGATATAGAAAGATTATTATTTATAAAGAAAAAACCAAATAGAAAGAGAGCGTAACTATCATGAATATAACAAGATGTGGATATTGTTGCGACTTATGCAAAGCATTTGAACCAAATATAAAAGAAAATGATCAGCGAAAAGAACTTTCAAAAGCATGGAAGGATTATTATGGCCTTGATATTTTAGCAGAAGATATACATTGTGATGGATGTAGATGTGAAAAAGAAAATCGAAAACTTATTGATACCAATTGTCCTGTAAGAAAATGCGTTATAGAAGAAAATTTAAATCATTGTGGAGAATGTAACAAATATCCCTGTTCCACTTTTAATCAAAGGCAAGGACTTTCAGCAAATGAAGCAAAAGAAAAATTAGGAGAAAACTATGATGCTTCTAAATATAATGAGTATTTACTTGCTTATGATAATAAATCAAGAATTGACGAGTATAAGAAAAATAAATTTTAATAAATAATTTGAAGAGGTGAAAAATGGGAAAACATTTTAAGTCATTTTCAGCGATATTTCCAATTATTTTACAAGCGAAGGATGATACTATACAAATTTTATTGCATCGTAGAAAAAATACTGGTTATCAAGACGGGAAGTGGGATATAGCAGCAAGTGGACATGTGGATGAAGGTGAAACGGCTAAAATGGCTGTTGTAAGAGAGTGTGCAGAAGAGTTAGGGATTGATGTGAAAATTAAAGATTTATCTTTTGTTCATCTATCTCATCGTGTTAGCAATACTGGAGGAAGAACTTATTATGATATTTATTTTGTCGTTAATAAGTATCATGGTATACCTAAAGTCATAGAACCAGATAAGTGCTCAGAATTGAGATGGTTTAAAATAGATGATCTTCCAAATGAAATTATTGATATTAGAAAAATAGCTCTTGATAATTATAAAAATGATATTCAATATAGTGAAGTAATTGAAATGTAAAGCTGTGAAAAATATAAATAGCTCACTAAAAATAAAATCGAATAATTTATGAAAATGCCGTACGATTCAAACTGAATATACGGTATTTTTTATTTCGCAATTCAAGGATAAAGTGAAACAGTATTGAGATTTGTTCTTTGAAAATTGAATAGTAAGGTTTTTGAAAAATATGTTATAATTACATTATAATAGCATGAAATTACGAATCATATGAAAGGAGTGTTTTATATGGAAAAAATTGATCAACATAAGAAAATATGTGGAGAATTAAATGAAATATATACCGCAAAGAATAAAGATTATGGAGATAGTTTTACAAAAGGATTTCAAGAGTATGGTTTGACTATGCCTGCAATAAGATTGGAAGATAAATTACGAAGATATAAGCAATTAATTAAGCAGGGCGCCGAGGTAAAAGATGAGAGCATTATTGATACGCTATCATGACTATCATTGAAATAGAAAATAAAGATGGAGAGTAATAATGAACAATAGTAGAATAATACGAAAGTTTAAGAATAATTAAGGAGGTAACTATGGATTGTATATTTTGTAAAATTGTAAAAGGTGACTTACCATGTAACTTAGTATATGAGAATGATTTAATTATGTGTTTTTTAACTATAGAGCCAATAAATGAAGGTCATGTACTTATAATTCCTAAAAGCCACTATTTAGATACTGATGAAATTCCAACTGAGGTAGTAACTTCTATGATGGTATTATCTAAAAGAATTGTTAAGGTAATTAAAGAAAAGTATTCTCCTGATGGCTATAGTGTAATGCAAAATGGTGGAGAATTTAATGATATTGGACATTACCATATGCATGTTTTTCCAAGATATAAGGGAGACGGATTTGGGTGGACATTTAGTGATAAAAAACATAATTTTTCACAAGAGATTGCCAAAGATTTAAAAATAATGCTTGATAAAGAAATTTAAAACAAAAGTAGACAAGTTTAATATATAATCAACATAAAGAAAGCGTATTGCAAAAAAATTCTGCAACACGCTTTTAAATTAGGAGGATTATTTGTGAATAAGAAAAAAATCATTTTGGAAATAGTTATTTTCATTTTCTTTGCTACAATTGTATGGATTGACATACAATATATTATTCCTACAAATAACTTAATGTCAAAAACCAAATATGATTACACCTATAAACAAGTACGTGCATTTGACTATACCTATAGACAAGAAAATGAAATAGATTCAGATTTACTAGATAATTTAACATAGCATCTCTTTATAGGGGTGCTTTTTATATACATACATTTTATTGTAATTATGCTATAATAATCATATTAAACCATGTTTGTAAATAGAAATTTGTAAGAAAAGTGCGAACTTAAAATTATAAATATTTTTAGAATATGCTGTAATTAAAGTTTGTAGTTACTGAACCAATGTAAATAAAGAGGTTGAATTTACAGAAGGTTATAAATTGATGCTCAATAATAGATTAAGGTGGAATAAAGATTATTAAAAAAAGCATAGATAAATAGGAATTTGTAGGGGGACTTATGATGGAATTTTGGGATGGATATTTTAGAGATGGAACACGTGCCAATATAGACTTAATTCGTGGAGATGTATTGCCAGATGGTTTATATCATCTGGTATGCGAAGTTCTTGTTCAGCATAAGGATGGCGATTATTTGCTTATGAAGCGTGACTTATCTAAACGTAATTATGGTGGATATTACGAAGCTACAGCAGGAGGTTCTGCACTTAAAGGTGAGGATAAGATGGCGTGTATAAAAAGAGAATTGCTTGAAGAAACAGGGATTGTTTCAGAAAATTTTGAAGAGGTTGACCATTTTGTTTTCGATGATGATAAGTGTATTTTCTATACTTTCTTGTGCGTTACGGATTGTGATAAAACATCTATAACACTTCAAAAGGGGGAAACTATGTCGTATAAATGGTTAAATGATATAGATTTCATTTCTTTTGTAAACTCTGGAGAAATGATAGAAACACAGAAGAAACGCTATTTAAACTATTTCAATCAAAAAGGATATTTACAACAATAAATTCCAAATTTATCGTTGAGGTAATTCGAAATATTCTCAAATAGTATAAACGTAATTTTAGGAGGTTTTATTGTGAGTAATAATTTGACAGTAACAGCAGATCTTATAAATGACAAGGTGAAATTTTCAGGGGTATCACGTTATAATAAGGAGATAATTATTGATTCCGTGGAAGGCGATGGGTATACTCCACTTGAGCTATTTCTTATGAGTCTGGCAACCTGTAGTGGGATGACCTTAGCTTTATTGCTTAGGAAGATGAACAAAACTGTATCTGAATTAAAAGTAATTGCTTCAGGTGAAAGAAGAGAAACCTATCCTACATATTTTAAAAGTATACATTTAATATTTGAAATTGCATCAAAGGACGTACAGACTGATGAGATTGAGAGGACTATAAAACTGATGGAAGAGTCGTTATGCCCTGTTTGGAACATGGTAAAAGGTAATGTTGACATAAGCTATGAGTATAAGATAATATGCCACTAAAAAAGATAATTGAACATAATTTGGATTTGATAAAAACCACAGACTATATAATAGATATGGGACCAGATGCAGGAGAAAATGGTGGTCAGATAGTAACAGTGGGAACCCCTGAGGATATTGTAATGTGTGATGAATCCTATACAGGAAAATATCTGAGAAAATATATGACAAGAGTTCTTTTTTGAAAATTGAATAATGCGGTATTTAAAAATATCTTGTAATAATATTAATTTTTAAGGAGTGAAAAATGAGCAATTATAGAATTATAAAAATACAGGAATACCCTGAATTGAAAAACTACGCGGCAAATTGGTTTCATGAAAAGTGGAATATTCCCCTTGAAGCATATATTGAAAGCATAGATGAATGTATGAAAAATAAAACTCCTGTTCCACAATGGTATATAGTAATAATAGGAGATAAAATTGTAGGTGGACTTGGTGTAATAGAAAATGATTTTCATAACAGAAAAGATTTAACTCCTAATGTATGTGCTGTTTATGTGGAAGATGATTATCGCTGTCAAGGAATTGCTGGTAAAATGCTGAACTATGTATGTGATGATATGAGAGAAAAAAATATTGATACACTTTATCTTGTTACAGACCACACGTCTTTTTATGAGCGTCATGGTTGGGAGTTTCTGTGTATGGTCCAAGCCGAGGGTGAAAAAAATCTGACAAGAATGTATATCAATAGAACAACATAAATTTAGAAAAGCAATAGAAAGGGTGAACTTCATGAGTGTATTCTACTCTTACTTTTAATATTTTAAAAAATGAAGGAGAATAGAATGATTAAAAAATTTGATATAAGTAAATTAGATGATGTAATGGCAATCTGGCTTGAAACTAACATTAATGCTCACAGTTTTATACCGGAAGAATACTGGATTAAAAATTATGATATGGTGAAACAAATGTTGCCATCTGCTGATATTTATGTTTATGAAGAAAATAATATTATAAAGGGTTTTATAGGAATTGTAGAACAAAATTATATAGCAGGAATTTTTGTGAAAAAAGAATATCAAAAAGAAGGTGTAGGACAGAAACTGATAGATCATTGTAAATCTAGGTATCCATATCTCCTATTAGATGTCTTTAGAGAAAACAAAAGAGCAATAAACTTCTATGATAAAAACAATTTTATAGTTGTAGATGAACGTGTTCATGAGGACACAAAAGAGATAGAGTATACTATGTCTTTTGGTGAAAAATAGTTTAATATATAATCAACATAAGAAAGCGTATTGCAAAAAAAATTCTGCAACACGCTTTTAAATTAGGAGGATTATTTGTGAATAAGAAAAAAATCATTTGGGGAATAGTTATTTTAATTTTCTTTGCTACAATTGTATGGATTGACATACCATATATTTTTCCTAAAAATAACTTAATGTCAAAAACCAACTATGACTACACCTATAAACAAGTACGTGCGTATGACTATACCTATATACTAGAAAATGAAATAGATTCAGATTTGCTAGATAATTTTACTTGTATAGATAATACTAAAGATGGCGAAGTAGATAAGTTAGTCAGTATAATTGATGAGTTGTCTTATAAAAAAGCTAGGAGGCCTAAGGATTGGTCTAAGTATAGTCTTGAATTTGTAGCAAGCTATGATGAAGATGAATATACTACTTATACTGAAGGTGTATTTTATATTACATTTTATGATGATAACGTAATTGGTTTTCAAGAACAAGATCAATATAAGGAAAAATATTATAAAATCCTAGATAAGGATTTTGATATTAGGAAAGTTATGGAAGAGTTAAAATAATTATTTAATATAAAAAATAGTAAAAGATAATATTTAGAGCACCTCTATGTAGGGGTGCTTTTTTACATACATACATTTTATTGTAATTATGCTACAATAAGTATATGCAACTATGTTTGCAAATGAAAAATTGTAAAATATTACATACTAAATAATTTATGTATTCTCTTTTAGGGGGTGGACTTGTGACTGATAACAATAGGCTTTATTGGCTTGGAAATGAAGATATGTCTCTCAATAAACATACAATTAGAATATGTGGAGAAATAACTCTTGGGTACTATGGAGGTAATTCTGATAGTGGTGCATATAAAAATGAGGATGGTGCATTGATGCTTTGTAGCAGTGACAATGCTTGGCGATTTGCCCTGCTACTTGATGCACATGCAACAAGCGAAAGTGCTAACTTAGTTCTTGAAACAATAAAAAAAGAACAATATCATTTAGAGCAAATTTTAGATATGCCAATTCAGAATGTTTTTACACAATTGCATAAATTCTTTTTTAATATATTTAACAGTAAAGAATTTAAAGAAAAGTGTAAGTATATAAAAGGCGAGACTGCATGCCTAATAGTAGCTCAAAAAGAACAATATCTTTGGTGGATGTCTATAGGAGATAATCTTGTATATTTATTTCATCCAGAACTTATAGAATTAAATCAATTCGCACTTAACCAAAGACAATTCTATGAGTGGGTTGGAAAAGTAAATACTTTTGACTTAGATATTCCTTGCTATACAACAGGAACGAGATTATTAAGAGAAGGTCAGAACTACATATATTTACTTACTGACGGAGTATTAGAATGTGGAAATAGAACATTTGAAAATGGCAAACAATTATGTGAAATGCTAACATTTGATAGTAGTATATCCCAAAATATATCAAGAGTTTTTAATGAGGTGCATAAACAAAAAGGTAGAGATAGTGCTACGATAATTGGTTGGTCTTATTTTAATAATCATGATGCACCAAAACCTACTGGCTAATCCCCCCTTATAGTTAAATATTTTAAATACAAATCTCATATCAAAAATTAGCATAGGCTTTATTTCGCAATGTGATAAAAATGCGAAGGAGGATATGTGAATGTTTGAATATATTAAAGCAAGTAATATAGGTAAAGATGGTATTGAATATATAGGTGCAACAGTTAATCCTTATTGGCTTGATGATTATGGTTTAGGGAATGGAAAGCTAATAGTATTGACTAATAATCATATTAACAATACTTATGAAATTGAGGAATTTAGACATGTACAAGGATGTCCACAATTCGTTAACTCAATTAAAAAAGGGAAAGATGAAATAAAAACAGTTGGCGAATTTAAAATGTGGCTTATTAATAATGGGTATTCAGATGAAGATTTTATAAAAGGAATAAAATAAGTTTATCCAGATACTTATGAAAAGTATTATAAATTTTAATTCGCAATTCAAGGAAATAGCGAAATAACCAATTGGTGGTACCACACTACATTCTTATATAATTATCTTTGAAAATTGAATAGTACGGTATTTGCAAAATATGTTATAATTACATCCTAATAGTATTAAATTAAGCGTTAACTATTATATTAAAAAATATAATATAAAAAAGTAACCCAAAAGTACAAATGGAGTATTTACACTTAGTTGTAAAGCTGATAATTACCCAAATTACAGTAAACTATTTGAGAACTATTATTTTTAATAATAAGGAGAATAAAATGGGGACTAAAGTATTATTATCAGGTGAACCTAGAATCGGAAAAACTACAATATTAAAAAAGATTATTCAAATGATAGGAGAATGCAATTGTATAGGTTTTTATACTGAGGAAGTAAAAAATGATTTTGATAGAATTGGATTTGATTGCGTAAGTTTAGATGGTAAACGGCAAAGAATAGCGGATGTTGATATGCCAAGTGATGTTAGAATAGGCAGATATGGTATCAATATAAAAGTATTTGAGGATTTTGCATTACAAACTATTAGCAATTATTCTAATAGAAATAAAATAATCATTATTGATGAAATAGGTCCTATTCAATTATTATCAACAAAATTCAAACAGCAAATATGTAATATTCTAAGTGGTACTAATTGTGTTATAGGAACAATTTTTAATGAGAAACATCCTGATATAGATGAGATAAAAAAACTTCCTGGAATTAAAATTTATTCAATAAATAATGAAAATAGGAATACTATTTTAGAAGACATATTTCATGAAATACAAGGATTAATTTAGCTTAATAGAGTTTTCTAATAGTATAAAATATATTATTAGAAAAGCAATAGAAAGGGTGAACTTCATGAGTGTATTCTACTCTTACTTTTAATATTTTAAAAATGAAGGAGAATAGAATGATTAAATTGGGAATAGTTATTTAATATAAAGAATAGTAAAAGGTAATATTTAGAGCATCTCTATGTAGGGGTGCTTTTATTAAAATTACTTTAAAATATGAATTTATGAAATAGATCTAATATGGATGATAGAGTAAAAGTATTAAGTGATGGGAATGTGAATATAGATTTTGTAAGTCATGATATTAACTGGAAACAGAATCAATGTCACTGGAATGTTGAAGATAAAGAAATAAACATAAATGTGAGGTGAAAGGAATGCCAACTGTGATATTTGAATCAGGTTTAGGCGATGATAATGGAGTTTGGAAGTTAGTTCAGCAAGAAATTTCAAAAACTACAATAACATTTTCTTATGATAGAGCACAGCTGAGAAATAGTGCTACAGGTGATTTATCAAGAACAAGTTTAGAGCAAGTTCACGAGTTACATACCCTAAAGAATTAGCTGGTATTATATTTATTGACTGTTCACATGAAAATCAATTTGAAGATAGGGTAAACCGTTCTTCTGCTGAAGAAATAGAAATGGTGAGAAAACAATTGATTGGAGAAGAGCAAACTTTTGATAAATTATTAATGAGTGCTAAGCAAGTAAAAGAAATAAGAAAAAAGGATGCTTTAAGGAATATTCCAATAATTGTACTTACTGCTGACCATAAAGGTGAAGAGTCTGCTGCCATTTCGGAAGAAACCTGGTTAAGCTATCAAAATGACCTAGTAACATTATCGGATTATAGTAAACACATCATGGTTAAAGAATGTGGTCATTATATACAGAAGGATAAGCCTCAGATAGTAATTGATGCTATAAATGAAATAGTTGATAGGATGCTTTAAATACATACATTTTATTGTAATTCTGCTGCAATAAGTATATGAAACCATGTTTGTGAATGAAAAATTATAGGATAGAACGAAGTAAATATTATTTATATTTGTAGATATAAAAGGAGTAAGAGAATGGAAAGAAAAATACGTAATTCTGCAAAGGCATTGATTATTAAAGATGGGAAAATGTTAGCATCAAAAATCAATGATAACGGTGATATTTTTTATATAATGCCTGGAGGTGGTCAAGAATCTGAAGAAACTTTGGAAGAGGCTGTTAGAAGAGAAGTTAAAGAAGAGTTTGGATTGATTGTTGAACCAAAAACTCTTGAATTTGTAATTGAAGGAGTAACAGGGGAATCATTTCATAGAGTTGATTTAGTATTTTTGTGCGAGTATATCAAAGAAATACCTGATGCTCAAATTACTGGTGATTATAATCAAATTGGATTTGATTGGTTACCTATTGAAAATCTTATGAATGAGCCACTATATCCTTCAAAATTAAGAAAACAGATAATGAATTTATATAATGATGAAGAAACGGTAGTATATCTTGGAAATGAGAGTATGGAATAAATATTTGCTAATCCATATTGGACCTAATGATGCTGGTAAGAGTACTACGTTAAAATGTTTAATTGGAATACTGCAACCGACATTAGAAGTGTAGAAATTGAAGTGCCTAATTGTGAGATAGAAAGTGTTATTTATAGTAGTAACTTTTATAAATATAAACATACATTATATAGAATTTATGCTATAATAAGTATATAATATTGAAACTATAAAATATAAGTGAAACATCTTTAAACTACCTTATAAAATTAGGAGGATTATTTGTGAATAAGAAAAAAATCATTTGGGGAATAGTTATTTAATATAAAAAATAGTAAAAGGTAATATTTAGAGCATCTCTATGTAGGGGTGCTTTTTTATATACATACATTTTATTGTAATTATGCTACAATAAGTATATAAAACTATGTTTGCAAATGGAAAATTATAAAATATTGTGAAATGGATACTTATTTCTTATGAGGTGGTGGTTGCATGAACGAAGGTGACATTAGAGATATTACAGACATTAAAATTAAAAAACCTAATGAAAATGCTTTTATGAAAAGCAATTACAATCATTTTCTCACAGGAGGTAATTACAATGAAAGAAATATTATTATGTGACAATGGCGAATATTTAAGAGTTGCTGATTTATGTGAAAAATTTAATGTTAATGTAAATATTGATGCATTTAGTGACTCTGAATATTTTAATACTTATCCAAATGAAATAGAAAAACAATTAGAAAGGTATAAAAATATAAAAGTCTGCTCAATACATGGTTCTTTTACCGATTTATGTTTTGGAAGTAAAGATAGTCTTATAAGAGAGGCTACAAAAAACAGATTTGAATATTCATATGAAATATCTCGTAAATTAGGTTGTAAAAACATAGTTCTTCATCATGGTTATGTACCTGGAACAAGTTATCCCCCTAATTGGGTTAAAAGAAGTAAAATATTTTGGGATGACTTTTTAAGAAATAAAGATGATGAAACAGTTTTTTATATAGAAAATTTGCTTGAGCATACTCCTGATTTGATTTCTGAAGTAGTATCAACAGTAAATGATAGTCGTTTGAATATATGTCTTGATATAGGTCATGCTCATTGCAATTCAAAAACATCTGTTTTAGATTGGGTTAAAAAACTTAATAAACAAATAGGATTTGTTCATTTACACAACAATTATGGACAAGAAGATGAGCACTTAGGGTTTAAAAAAGGTACAATTGATTTTTTAGAAATTTGTAACGCTTTAGAGGAATATGCTCCAAACTCAATTTGGGGAATAGAAACAAATATAAATGATATGGAAAGTTCAATAATTTGGCTTATAGAAAATAATTTCTTAAAAGCATAAGTTTAAATATGATTCACTTTGAACTTAATACACAATATTCTTTAAGGATGTACTGTCTGTAAGAAGTAATAGAGAAGTATAATTTTCACACCATACAAAACACTCTAGAAACCTTAATATGCAAATAATTTATAAAATTAAAAGTGCATAAAACTTTACACTAATTTATCTAATATGGGGGAGCATAAATGGAAAATAACAAAGTGGAATTAAAGATACCTAAGTTTGAAGAGTTAGATTATAGAAGGAAACTTTTATCAGATAGATAAACAATGACTTACAATATAGGATATGGAGACATTGATGGAACAGGATGTATAGATTTTAAAGAAAATACTTGGAGAGACTGGTTTTTCCGATGGGTTGATAATATTCCAGAAAGATATTATGCATATATTATTAAGATTGATGAAAATATACCTGTTGGAGAGGTCGCTCTAAGATATGTCAGTGAAAAAAAGTCTTACTGTGTTAATATATTAGTCGAAGCAAGACATAGGGGCAATGGATTTAGTGAACAAGCATTAAGATTATTAGTTGATGTTGCATTCAATGAGTTAGGAGCAGATAAGGTATTCGATGATTTTCCAAAATCCAGAATATCAGCAGATAAAGTGTTTAATAAAGTAGGGTTTAAAAGAGTTTCAGATGAAATTGTTGAATTAACTAAACAAGATTATTTAAGTAAGCAGACCGTATAATACAATGGGGATAAAAAAAGTGAAAGAATAGACTTGAAAATCGAGAGGGATGGATTTAAATGAGTGTAAAGCAAGTTAGCATTTTTATATTACTACTATTAATTATATCTTTATTGTACTGCACCATAGGACCAGGCATAACTTTACTAATATTAGCAATAATGTTATTTGCATTGGCTATATTATTTACTTTTAAAGCAGAATACTATGATAAGTATTTAGTACTAGTAAACCCAAAGTTATATAATGCATACAAAGAAAAAGGCAGAGACTTCATTAGAAAAAAGAGAATTACAACTATAATAGGTTATTATATATTGACTGTTTTAATAGGATTCAATGGATTTATGCAAATAAGATTAATGAATGAAATGGGTACAAAATTATTATTTAGCTTTAATGAGTTTTTACCATTTGCGTTAGTTGTTTTAGTAGTAGTATTTATAACAAATTATATTTGTATTTATATAGCAAAGAAATCTAAAACAGCCAGTGAAGATTTAATGTGGAATATTATTGTAGGAATTGTACTTGCTATTGCTTTAATGATCTTCACCACATTTTATATGCTTGGAAAATTATAGGTGGTATATTTATGTTATTTGAGCAAATTCTTTGTATTATATTGATAGTAATAAGTATATTTATAATTATAAAACCTTTGAAAATTATGAACACAATTAGAGTTATGTTTATTCTACAAGAATTAGATAAGGATGATCCTAAAGTTTTTTTCTATAGATTTTCTGGTATAGCAGGAGTAGTGATTTTGGGACTACTACTACTGCAGACATTTTCATATTAGGAGATTTTAATGAAAAGACAAATATATAATTAAATAGTTTATTTATGATACCGTATTATTCACATTAGATATGCGGTATTTTTGCTCTGTAATTTTATTGAATTTTTTATTATTTGAAATATAAATTTAATATATTGTAAATCATGTTATAATTAGTATAATTAA
This sequence comes from Clostridium sp. UBA871, assembly GCF_002295255.1. Taxonomy (NCBI): domain Bacteria; kingdom Bacillati; phylum Bacillota; class Clostridia; order Eubacteriales; family Clostridiaceae; genus Clostridium; species Clostridium sp. UBA871. The sequence goes on from NZ_DBFV01000004.1 coordinate 222,186, forward strand.
AGCTATACTTAAGGAGGAAGAACATGGAAGACTTCAATATACAATTTAGAGAAATGAGTGATGCTGAATTTGATAGATTTGCTCAGTGGGATATTTTAAATTATTCCAAAGATTTAATAAAGGCGGGTCTATCTAGTGAAGAAAATGCACTTGAGGATGCAAAAAAAAGTTTTAATGAATTGCTCCCACAAGGAAAGGGAACAAAAGATAATTATATTTATGTGATTGTAAATAAGGACAATGAAAGTTTGGGATTTATCTGGTATCAAAAGTATAAGGAAGATATAGGGTTCATTTGCGATTTTTTAATACTTGAAAAGTACCGTAAACAAGGTTATGGAAAACAGACCTTGCTTATGCTTGAAAAAGAAGCAATAGAAAAGGGGTTTAATAAAATATTACTCAATGTTTTTAAATACAATAAACCTGCTTATTCACTATATAAAAGTTTAGAATATGAAGTTATAGATGAAAAAAATCAGAATATATCTATGTTGAAAAATTTGAAAATTATTAATATTTAACCCAAAGATAACTATGAAAACCATAAGAATCTATGGAGTATGCAAAAAAATAAGGGGGATTACTATATATCAAGTATATGAAACAGAAAGGCTTATTTTAAAAGTTATAGATGGTTCATTTGCTGAACTAGTATTAGAATATTTTAATAGAAATAGAGAATATATGAGAGAGTTTGATCCATTAAGAAGTGAGAATTTTTATAAATTAGAAAATCGTAAAAATGCAGTTGAACAGGAATTAATTGAAATAATTGATGGTAAACAATTAAGACTATGGATTTTTAAAAAAGAAGATATAGGATATGAAAGGATAATTGGAACAATTTGTTTTAGTAATATAACTAAAGGGTTTTTCTTATCATGTTATGTAGGTTATAGCATTGATTGTAGTGAAGCAAATAAAGGATACATAACAGAGGTATTAAAGAAAGGAATAGCTGTTATGTTTGATGAATATAAACTTCATCGTATTGAAGCTACAGTAATGCCTAAAAATATATCTTCATTAAAAGTTTTAGAAAAACTTAACTTCAAAAACGAAGGTTTATCTGAAAAATATCAAAAGATAAATGGGAAATGGGAGGACCATTTGCATATGGTTTTATTAAATCCAATAGTTGAGTAGTATCAGTTTTTGTTTCTAATATAAATAAGATTATTAAATAATACATGGATAGATAAAACTTAGGAGATGGATAAATGAATAAGATGCAAATTAAAAAAATTGTGAAAGAAAATCTTGGAGAACACTTAAATTGTGAACAAGAAATCTTTGATCATAACGGATTAATTTTTCATAAACCAATTAAATTAAATGAATTTCAACAAAATCCATTTTTGGAAATTACGAGCATTGAAAAAACAATTATTGTATCAGCTTCAGATGAAATTATGGAAAATGTGAAGACTTTATTAGTTGGGAAATCAAGAGATGAGGTATTTGAATGCCCTTTAATATATGGTCAATCAATTTATTATATTCCTGATATGAAAGAAATGAAGTTATGTGATTTATTACCACAATACAAATATTTCTATTTAGAAGGAAATGAGATAAATAAATTAAGAGAAATTAAAGGATTTAATAATTCATTAGAGTTTGATGAATGTGGAAATGCATCTACTGCAATTGTATTTTTTGCTATGAAGGATGGAGAAATCATAGGACTTGCTGGTGCATCTAAGGAATACAATAATATGTGGGAAATGGGTATGGATGTAAAAGGTAATTATAGAACAGGTGGTTTGGCTACAGTACTTGTAAATCATTTAATGCATAAAATATTAAGCAAAAACATTTTACCCATATACTGTGCATCATCATCTAATATTGCCTCACAAGCAGTAGCTCATAGAGCTGGGTTGATACCTTACTGGATAAGCACATATAAGAATATACTTGATGGTAGTTCATCTTATAATGAATTAGTGAAACTATTATATTAATATTACAAGTGAAGTAACAAGCAATTTACACCTCAATTTTTTATGTGACATTTTAATAGGAAATTAGAGTTTAGATTAATAAATATATTTAAATAGGATTTCAAAATAATTAATAATGGGGGATAAAAATGATAAAAAACGTTTATACATCTGAGGAAGTAATTGATTTTATATGGGAATTAAGTCAGGACAATATACATGCAAGTTATCCAAGGATAAACTCAATAGAGGAGCTTAAAGGAGAACTTGAAAAGACTCTAAATGAGAAGAATCGTAATATAATAGCCTATTATCAAAATGATGTATTATGGGGCGTATGCACTTATTTTTGGATACCTGATGAAAAATATGCACAAACACTACAGTTTTTAATAAGAGACGATTATCAACAAGTTGCAGAAGAAATGATTCATTACATAAGTAAGGAATTGTCTGGATATAAGCTATTTATAGGTGTACCATTTTCTAACGAAAATGCAAACCAATATTTTAAGAAAAAGAATATAGAATGTATCGAATCTAGTATTGTGGCAAACTTATATAATTTAAAAACTCATTGGAATCAAAGGCATGATAACGTAGATAAAATTACTAAAGATAATTTTGAAGAATATGCTATATTTCATGATAAACATGCTATTCCATTAGGTATTTATTACAATAGCACAAATTTGAAAAATGATATGGATTATTTTCAAGTACTTGTCTTTAGAAAAGACGAAGAGATTCATGGAAGCATTTTTACTAAGGGTAACAAAGACTTATCAGACGTTGTTGGTTTATTTATTGATAATGAATATAAAAATAAAGGTATTGAAAGTATTTTAATCAATGAAATGCTCATGGAATTATATAATGAATTTGGTTCCGTAAAAGAAATATTATATTTTGTTGATGAAGATAATAGTGACGAACTAAATTTTGTGTTGAATGCAGGTTTTGAAATTAAAGAAAGATATAGATGCTATAGATGTATACTTTAGTTTACTAAATTATTATTTAATAAAGATTAGCAATATTCATACATCATTAACCAATTAAAAAATAATTAACGTCCTTAAATACTGAATATTCAGGAGAAAAAATTATGATTGAAGAAGCAATAGAAAAATACAATTTTGTAAATCCCACATCAAGATTTGTGCGTCATAATGAAAATATGACATATTGTATTACTGATGATAATGGACAATTTGTTCTCAGGATACATAAACCATCAAAGGGTTTTTCAGTGGATTTTTTGCGTCTTGGAGTTGCACAGAATAAGTTTGTAGAAAGTGAAATGGAAGTACTTACTTATCTGGAAAACACTTCTCAATTAGGGACACAAAAAGTATTTAGAAACAAAAGTGGAGAACCTATTACCACTTTAAGGGATGGAAGTCTGGTTACTGCTTTGGAATGGATAAAGGGTAAGACTTTAGAAAATGTGGAAATTACCAATGAATTAGCCTTGAGGCTAGGAAGGATGATTGGTAGTGTTCATAAATCTATGAGTAAGGTAAAGATAGAAAATAGATATATATATGGAGCAGAAATGATTGATAAATTATTGGAAGAGGCCAGGTATGCAATAGTAGCTAAGCATTATGATAAGGAGCATGGGGCAATTATTATAGATACTTTATTAAAAATTAAGATGAAGATGGATAAAGATAAAAATAGATTTTCTTTTGTTCATGCTGATCTTGGAAAATCAAATCTCCTTTTATGTAATGAAGCAATAGTTCCAACTGATTTCTCATTATCAGGATATTGTCTTCCAGAAATGGATTTAGCATCAATATTCAGTCATATCAATAATGACAAGTTAAATAAAGAAATTTTGAAGGGTTATGAATCCTATTGCAGTATAAAGGTTGATGAAAAAGCTATTCAAACATGTTTAAGCTTACAGGTACTATTATTTATCATCTGTCAACATGAAAAAATTTATAATCAGCCATGGATTGAGAAATCAATGGAACGTTGGTGTAATGATATATTTTTACCATATCTTAAAGATTAATAATTATATAAAAGGGTTTGTGGTAAAAGGAGAAGATACTGAAGAATTTCTGCAAGAAAAGCTTGAATATATTGGGTTAACATATAGTATGAGTTCATTATATTTAGTATTAAAAAATAATTGATTAACTTATTTGGTAGGAGAGAAATTTATGGAAGACAAAAGTATAGAAATAAAAAAAGATATAACTAATATATTTAATAAGGTATCAGCAGTTTTTGATGGTAGTGGTCCAAGATACTTTACATACTTTGGAGAGAGATTGGTTGAATTTGCAGATGTAAAGGAAGGCGAAAGAGTTTTAGATGTTGCATCAGGAAAAGGAGCTTCACTTTTTTCAGCAGCAGAGAAAGTTGGAAAGAGTGGAGTTGTTACAGGTATTGATATAGCTGAAGGAATGGTTAATGAAATTGATTTAGAAATGCAACGCCGAGGTGTAAAAAATGTACATGCAATGGTAATGGATGCTGAAAAATTAGAATTTGCAAATGAAACTTTTCAGCATATACTCTGTGGATTTGGAGTATTCTTCTTACCAAATTATAAAGTTGCCTTTCATGAATTCATGAGAGTTCTAAAAAGTGGTGGTCGATTCTCATTAACTACATTTCTTAGAAAAAAAGATGAAAAATTTATGTGGCTAAATGAATTATTTGATAAATATTTACCTGTATTTGAAGATGAATTAGATGAGTATCAATCAGAGGATATCCCTGAATTTGATACAGAAGAAGGTTTATATAAAATTTTGAATCAAGCTGGATTTAAAAATATACGAGTTATAAGTGAAGAAAAAGTTTTTATATACAAAGATGAACAAGAATGGTGGGATAAACTTTGGACTCATGGTGCTATAAGCACACTAGAAAAGATACCAAAAGATATGCTTGAAGACTTTAAATCAGAAGTTTTTGAAAAACTTAGAGAAATGAAAGAAGCAGGAGGCATACCACATACAAAGTCTGTTTTATATGCCTTTGGTGAAAAATTATAAATTCTTAAAAAATTTAGATACCGTATTATTCAGTAATATGTAAAAGCATAAAATTAGTTATATATTAGTTACGTTACAATTTGTGGATAGTGCGAACTAATTAAGACATATTGATCTTTAAAAATTGAATAATGCGGTATTTACAAAATGTGTTATAATTGTATTGTAATGCGAATAACAAATGGTTTATATTATATAAACTTTAATACGGAGGTACTTATGAAAACTCACTATTATTTAGGTTGGTTTAACGATGTTTTTCTTGAAAAACTGGTCAAGTTATTGTATGAGGATATAACTGATAGAAAAATGCTTGTTATGATTAGCGCCAATCCATTTCTTCATGAAGATAAGGAAGTTGGTGCTACTGAACGTTCGTGGCTTGACCAGGCCAACATTATATTTGATGAATATCATTTAATTGATTATAGCGTACAGAAGGAAGAGGCCCAAAAATTAATTCAAAATGCTTCGGTCATTTTCTTGTTAGGTGGAAATACTGTTGAACAAAATGCCCTTTTGATTGAATATCAATTATCGGATTTAATTAAAAAAGGCAAAGCAGTTGTGATGGGAACAAGTGCGGGTGCGATAAACATGTCCGCTAAATGGGTATGCTCGAAATATACTGGCTATGAATGTGACAGAAGTTCTATTTACAACGGTATCGGTCTTGACGATTTTTCTGTGCTGTCTCATTTTGATCTTGAAAATAACATTGCACAAATTCAAAGCGAATTATCTCCATTATCAGAAAAAATGAATATTTACGCGTCGAACAAAGATTGTGCTGTACGTGTAAAAGGAAACAAAATCGACATTTTAGGCAATGTATATTTAATTTCTCACTCAAAGATTCAAAAGTTAGATGAGACGCTTTAGTTGTGGTGAGTGGCTATGATGGTTTAACTAAATTAATTTCTTTATGCAAAACTTCTGCAACAGTCAAGGTCATGGTCGCGTACAGTATAAGCATAATCTATAATAAGTTTCTTGCACAATATTTATATTTAACAACTAAAATATAAAATCGAATAATTTTTCTAAATGCCGTATTATTCAGAAATGGATTTTACGGTATTTTTCATTTCACAATTCAAGTACCTTCAGAACTAATAAAATTGAAAATCCTTATTTTTAAACTGGATGATACATTATTAGGAAATATTTATATTAACATAAATTGTTTGTCATGGTATAAATTCAATGGTAAAATTTATATATGGATAGGTGAGGTTGAGTTGTAAAATATTATGAATATAATTGTAAAATTTGAAGTGGAGTGTGAAAATATTGGATGCTCATATTATTAAATCACAAATATTAAACAAGAACCCTGACTTTTCTGGAGTCATATTCCTCTCGATTAGTGGAAAAAAAATTATACAAGAAGCTATGGGTGAAGCTAATATAAGTGAACACATTAAAAATCATATAAATACGAGATTTCCAACAGCATCTGGATGTAAGATTTTTACCGCTATTGCCATATTAAAATTAATTGAAATGGGAAAATTGTCATTAGATGATTCGGTTACAGATTGTTTGCCGAACTTTTTCCCATATATGGATAATTCGGTGACAATTCGCCATCTACTTACCCATACATCAGGATTTAGCGACTATTTTGATGAAGAAGAAAATGAATCTGATGTTTACTATGCTAAGGTATGGGGAAATATTCCGATGTATGTCATGAAATCACCAAGTGATTTTTTGAGATTGCTTAAAAATAAAAAAATGGAGTTTGAACCTGGTTCTCGCTTCAAATATAATAACGGTGGATTTGTAATACTTTCTATGATTATAGAAAAAGTTTCAGGAGTGGATTTTTCACTTTTTATCCAGAAATACATTTTTGACATATGTGGAATGAGTAATAGCGGTTATTTTTCGATGGACAATCTTCCATGTGATACTGCAATTGGTTATACAGATAATGGAAAGGGAGGCTTAAAGTCTAATATTTATTCCATGCCTATCATTGGCGGTGGAGATGGAGGGGCATATACTACTGCAAGTGATATGTATTTATTCTGGGATGCTTTTATAAATGGAAAACTGCTATCGGTTCAGAATGTACAAGCTATGTGTACTCCACAAATAAAAACTGGAGAAAATGGTAGTGCCTATGGATATGGTGTATGGTTAGATACATGTAATAACATGGTTATAAAAATTCATGTTATGGGTGGCGACCCTGGAGTCTCTTTCAGAAGTGCTTATTATCCACAAAACAAAAGTGTGTGTACTGTTTTATGCAATCGTGATGCAGGTAGTTATATGGCATTTAAGGTATTTGAAGATATAACGATAGGGGTTTAAATCGTATATGTAAACTAAGGTGAAAATTATTTATATTTTATGAGGGGGAAGTTAATGTGTATTATATTTAGTGTAACTACGGTGAGTGATATTGAATTTATACGTTCTTTATTTACGAATGAGGAGTATGAACTATATTTTGCTGAAAACAATACGTCTGAAGACGAATGGAAAGAACGATTCGAACTTTTATCACGTAAGGAAAACTATATAATCTCTGATATCGAAACGGGCAATAAGGTTGGCTGGATTATGTATCAAATCCACGAGAATGAATGCTATTTGGATTTGATTGTATTAAAATATGGACTCATTGGTAAACATAATATGAAGTCGAGTTAAGTTTCTTTCTTATTATAAAGATAAGTATTTAAAACCAAAAATGAAATTGGCTAACAATTATAAAGAAGGAGATTATGATGTTTATAGAAAAGAATATATCCTTTAAGAATAAATTGGAAGGTAAAGTTATACTTTTAACTGGTGCAGGGGGTGGGATAGGTTTTGAAACTGCAAAAGCATTGGTTTATATGGGAGCAAAGGTTATTGTGGCCGAAATCGATAAACGAAAAGTATTATGCGCACAAAGCACTTTAGATAGTATATTTGGTAAAAACTCTGTAGAATTTTATGAAATTGATTTATCTAATGAAAATCAGATATATGCTCTAGTTTCTCATGTGAAAGATAAATATGGACGCATAGATGTTTTATTTAATAATGCGACCATAGCTGCTATGGGAACAGTAGAAGAAGTTTCTATTGATGTATGGGATAAGAGTTATGCCGTTAATTTCAAAGCCCCATTACTATTAACACAATTAGTTTTACCACTGATGAAACAAAAAAATTCTGGAACAATTGTTTTTGTTTCATCATCTGGTGCAGCACCTTTTATGGGAGCATATGAAGTATTTAAAACAACACAAGTGGAGTTGTCTAATACACTATATGGAGAATTGGAAAGTACAAATATAAAAGTATATACTATCGGTCCAGGACTTGTTAAAACAGAAACGGCAATGAAGGGAATAGAGCTTGTGTCATCTCATATGGGAATAACAACAGAAGAATTTTATGAAATGAATGAAGATCACATACTTGGAGTTGAAGAGGCTGGCACTGGATTTGCTATATCAATTTTAATGGCTGATAGATATAACGGTCAAGAAATTGGTGCTATACAGGTTTTGTCTGATTCTGGCTTACTACAAAAATTAGATAGTAGTGAAAACACAAAAAGTAATGATTATCAAAACATTATTCCAACTGTTCTGAATGTGGTAAAAGTTTATAAAGAACAATATTATGGTTGGATGAAAAGAAATGTTTTTGAACGTCAATGGGTATTGCGTGACTTTAAGAAAACAGTAGGATATTCTGCTGACCAGTTTCTTGAAATTATGCAACACATTGAATACGTTGTTATTAATAAAAAGATTCAAGAGATAAGCACCTATTCATCTAATTTTCAAAAATTGATGGAATATTATAAGCGACAATATACATTGCTACAAGGATATGAAAAAAACCCTGAAAAACTCAAAGAATATTCTATAACACTTTTGCATTATATTGAGGATTTAAAAACTATTTGTGATATTTTACTTAATAATGAAAGCTGAATAGAAATTTATAATCAGCCATGATTGAGAAATCAATGGAACGTTGGTGTAATGACATATTCTTACCATATCTTAAAGATTAATAATAATATAATTAAAAAAGTTTTTAGGGGGTTAATATGAAAACAAATAAAGCAAAATTTCTTATTATATTACTATCTCTTATTTTAATAACATTTACAGGTTGTACAAATAAAGATATGACTAAGAAACCTGTAATTTATTTGTATCCAACTTCAGAGCAATCAGTTAGCGTTAAACTAGATTATAATGGAGAGCTTACTTGTACTTATCCAGAATACAAAGATGGTTGGAATGTAATAGCAGAGCCTGATGGTACATTAACTAATATTGGAGATAAGAGGAAGTATTCTTATTTATATTGGGAAGGGATTTCACAAAATCAATGGGATATGTCAAAAGGGTTTGTAGTAAAAGGAGAAGATACTGAAGAATTTCTGCAAGAAAAGCTTGAATACATGGGATTAACTCCAAGGGAATATAACGAATTTATAGTGTATTGGTTACCAATTATGCAAGAGAATAAATACAACTTGATTACTTTTGCAGGGGAAGAGTATGAAAATCTAGCTAAGCTTAATATAACTCCAAAGCCAGATTCGATATTAAGGGTAATGATGCTCTTTAAATCATTAGATAAACCTATAGAAATAGAAGAACAAGAAATTAAATCTTTTGAAAGAAAGGGATTTACCGTTATTGAATGGGGTGGAACAGAAGTAAAATAGGATGAAAAAAGATTATTTATATTTGATAAAAGAGGTGATATTTTGAAATTAGTACTTATAATCGGAGACAGTGCTGTTGGCAAAATGACAGTGGGGCAAGAACTAGCTAAAATTACGGATTTACGTTTATTCCATAATCATATGATGATTGAACCTGTACTGGAGATATTCGGATATTTTAATGGAAAAGCTATCTCTGGCATGAGAGAAGTTATTTTTGAAGAGTTTGCAAAATCCGAACACTATGGATTAATTTTCACATATATGTGGGCATTTAATCAGCAATCTGATTGGGATTATGTTGAATATGTTTGTGATATTTTCAGAAAATATAATGCAGATATATGTTATGTGGAGCTTGTTGCTCCTCAAGCAATCAGATTAGAAAGAAATGCTACTGAAAATCGTCTGAAAAATAAAATCTCAAAACGAGATATAGAACTGTCAAATCAAAGGCTTATAAATGATGATAACAAGTATCGTTGTGTAAGTAATGATGGTGAGATTCCTTATGATAACTATATAAAAATCGACAATACAAATCTTTCGGCGGAAATTGTTGCACAGATAATAAAAGAGCAATTTGAGCTGTAATATCTGATTAGCATAACTATAAACTTTAATTCGTATTCTTCTGATATTGCTTATAAGTCATGTGAGATATTAATAGGTTGATTTTTCAAATGAATAATTGTAGAATATTGTTCACTAATTGTGTTTTAAAATTAGATTGAATTTTATAATATGGAGGTTTATAGATGTACAACAATAGAAAACTAGTTCTATATATTGCAACAAGTTTAGATGGTTACATAGCGACAGAAGATGATTCCTTGGAATGGTTGTTTAAAACTGAAGGCGAAGGAGATAATGGATATTCTGAATTCTACAATACAGTTGATACTATTCTAATTGGTAAAAGAACTTATGACTGGATAATTGAAAAAGAAAAAGGTAAATTTCCTTACAAGAATAAAAAGTGTTATGTATTTTCTAAATCAGAAAAAGGTAAGAATGAAAATGTAGAATTTATTAATCAAGATGTAGTGGAATTTACAAATAAAATAAAAAGACTGGATGGAGGAAACATATGGCTTGTTGGCGGTGGTGTTCTTCTAAATTCTTTTATTAAAGAAAGGTTAGTTGACGAATTTATTATTACTATATCACCTACACTAATAGGTCATGGAATACCTTTATTTAAAAAAAATGATTTTGAGTTAGAACTAAAGTTAAAGGGGATAAGGAGATTCAATCAATTTGTTGAACTCCATTACGAGATGAAATAAAACAATTAATATTTAGTTCACAATTTTCTTAAATGATGTACTATTTGTAAGATGGAGTTAAGAAGTGTAATTAGTATAGTACTAATTAGCCTTTTACACTAAAGGTAATTTAAAATAGTACAAAAGCCAGTAGTATAACACTATTGGCTTCTATATTATAGGTTATTACATACTAGCCATGTTTTTACATTCAGTAGCACATTTTTTACATTCTTGAGCACATTTTTGACAATGGTCATCTTTAAACATTTCACATTCTTGAGCACATTTATCACAAACAGTAGCACAAAGTTGACAGTGTTCTTTTGTAAATTGGCCATTCATAGACATCATTGCTGATGACATTTGGCACATACATGCACATTCAGTAAGAATGCTTATACATTTCTTTCTTGCTGCAACATCAGGCTCGTTTAAACATGCTGTAAAGCACTCATGACATGCCTGTGCACATTTGTTACATTCATCAATACATGGTTGAAATTTGTCTGTTGAATTAGTTACTATTCCCATTATATAGTCCTCCTAAAATAGTTTTATAGTACAAAATTTATTATTTGTAATAGGCTAATTATTATTCAAATATTGTTTGTAGAAATGATTCCCATAAATAAATGTCTACAGCTGTTTCATTAGATAAATAAGAAATAAAGGTATATTAGATGGTTAGGTTTCAATCTATTGATCAATATATTTAAAAAGCAATTAATTGAACAACTTCTCAAGTATAATCATATGCTATATATATAAATATTTTAGAGGTATATATGGCACTTTATTTTGATTTAAAAACCATTGAAGAACTTATAGGGCATAATTACTATAGACAACAGAAAGAATTTACATTAGAAGAGTTAGCACAGTATGATGGAAGTAACGGAAAACCTACCTATGTGGCAATTGAAGGTATAGTATATGATGTGAGCAAAGTAGCAGAGTGGGCAGGTGGAAAACACTTTGGTAATACTGCAGGTCAAGATTTAACAAGTGAATTTAAGTCTTGTCATACAATGACTAAACTTAATAAATTACCTAAAGTTGGGGTACTTAAGAAATAAATTATTTAATGGCTTTGATTAAAAATCAAGGCCATTTTTGCTTTAATATACAATTTATACTAATTATGTTATAATAAATGGGTTCTTTGCTCCACTTTGAAGGAGATAGGAGTATTAGAAACTGATAGTCATGGGGTAAATTGGCTACCTTTATGCAGTAGGTAAGCAATTGTAAGTTTTAGGAACTAAAATTTAGCAAATGACATTTTAAGAATTCAGGACTATTTATTTTTAGAGAGGTGATTTTAAATGAGAAAAAAATATTTAATTGTTATGATAATTGCTTTTATTCTTTGTATTACTGGTTGTAGTAATTCAAGTTCAAAAATTGATAATTATCTCAATACTGGGAAAACAATAGATTCAAATGCGAAAGATATTATGCCAGAGCTAGATGACTTGCCTAAATATGAGGATATCAAATATAGATATACACATAAATCCCTATTGATTTTTGAATCTGACTCTGTTGCATTAATTGTAAAATATGATGACAATACTTTTGAGAGTGAAAAGAAGAAAATAGACGAGCAATATACTTTTTTAGATAAAAAAATCAAGTCTAGTTTTGATGAAAGTAAATATTATATTCCAGAATATGAGTTTTCTTTGAAAAGCTATGATTTTAGAGTTGTAGACGAAAATGATACTTCAAATACGGAATTCCCTAAATCTTTTGGAATGATTGGAGTGTCTGAAGATAAAAAAAGTATAGCTTATTTATATTTTTATGATTCGGATTTAGACTACATAGGAGATGAAGATGAAGAAAATCCTATGGCTAACTTCATTAGAGAATATTTTAAATATAAATTTTAACTACACATTGAAAGTATAGTAACTGTAAATGAATAATTGCAAGGAATTTCACCTGGCGATTATCACATAACTCTATATTGAGGTATGAAGGAGGATATATTGATGGATAGCGTTAAATTTGCAGTATTTACTGATTTACATTATGATCATATCCATGATGGTTATGAAAGACTTGAAAACTTCATTACCAATGTAAAAAGTTTAGATATGGATTTTGTTATTCAACTTGGGGATTTTTGTATGCCTAAAGAAGAAAATCGATTTTTACTTGATATCCTTGATAGTATAGGGAAGCCTTATTATCATACCATTGGAAATCATGATTCTGATTCATTCCCAAGAGAAGAAGTTATGAAGTTTTTAAAAATGGACAATAGTTACTATTCATTTAAAATGGATAAGATTAAGTTCATTGTATTAGATACATGTTTTATAAAAACTGATAATGGATATATACCCTATTGTAAGAGAAACTATGATAAGTCAAAGGACATATATCCAATTCTTCCAGATTATGAATTTAATTGGCTGGCAGAGCAGTTCAATGATGATAGTGAGTATTACATTATTTTTTCACACCATAGTTTTGAAAATAAATTTGCTAAAAGAGGAGTATATAACAAGGGTGAAGTTAGAGATTTGATAAACAGAGTAAATGATACAGGAAAAAAGGTGCTTTTATCCGTAAATGGTCATGACCATGGAGATTCTCTTGAAAAAATAGGACAAACATATTACTTTGGTCTTAATGCTATGTCATATATATGGGTTGGGCCTGAATATGAGCATTTCTCTTACTCAAAGGAAATACATGAAGATTACCCCTTTATAAAAGACTTAGTATTATATAATGAGGGGCTATATGCCATTGTTACAATTAACAAAGATGGGGGCATACATATACAAGGTATCAATGGAAACTACCAAAATGTCATCCCAAAAGACTTGGGCATTGGTGATAGGTGGAATGGTCGTTCTATACTACCAAGAGTATCTTCATTAAAGGATATATAGTACTTTTATGATTCCCTAAACTACCGTATTATTCAAAATTGAATTTTACGGTAGTTTTTTTATTTCTCAATTTGATATATTATTGAATTTGCAGATAATGCAAATCAATTAGTAAAATATGATCTTTATAAATTGAATAATGCTGTATTAGAAATCTTTCATATAACATAAATATACAGCCACTTTTATTTTGAAAAATATTTTTAAAATTATAATAAAAATATTTGACAAATATGAAAAAGATACATATACTGAATATATAAACATATGAACATGTGTGCATACATTCTAATGAGGTGATATATAAATGAATAACGAAAATGAAACAATTAGTACCTGTAATTGTAATACTATCCATGAAGATGTGATTAAGAGAGTAAAGGAAACTATTCCAGATGAAGAAGATTTATATGAATTAGCAGATTTATTTAAGGTTTTTGGAGATAGTACAAGAATAAAAATTATTTGTGCATTATTCCAAGCAGAAATGTGTGTTTGTGATATTGCGGCACTACTTGGAATGAACCAATCAGCAATATCCCATCAGTTGAGAGTTCTTAAACAGACTAGGTTGGTAAAGAATAGAAAAGAAGGTAAGGTTGTATACTATTCCTTGGATGATGATCATGTTAAGGGGATATTTGATCAAGGATTAGAACATTTATATGAGAAATAAGGAATTTAGGGGGCATGGGAATGAGTAATAAAGTTTTAAAACCTGACGTTAAAGAAGATAAGTCATTACAAATAAAATCTCAATCAAATAATAAATCAAATACTATTATGGAATTGAGAACAACGACAAAGAAAAACCCTGGAAAAGTAAGAAAGCAATTCATTTTGGAAGGGTTAGACTGCGCACATTGTGCATCAAAAATAGAGACAAAACTAAATAGTATTGATGGAATTGCCAATGCATCAGTAAATTTTATCACTAAAACTTTAACTATGGAGTTAGAAGAAATAAGTAGAGTTAATGAATTAGTTGCTTCATCTATAGAGTCAATAAACAAAATAGAATCACATGTAAAAGTCAAAGAAAAGTCTGTAGGAAAGTCAAACAAATTAGTGATAATTCTTGAAGGGTTATGCTGTGCAAATTGTGCATCAAAAATTGAAAAAGAATCTCAAAATATTACTAATGTTAGTAGTGCTGTAGTTGATTTTGTAGCTCAAAAACTTATTCTAGAAGTGGAAAACAATAGCGATAAAGATAACATTGTTGAATTGGTTAAACAAATTGTTAAAACGATTGAACCTGATGTAAAAGTATATGTTGAAGAAGGAAATCAGAACAGAAAGCAAAGATCCCATGCTCATAATCATGATCATGAGCATGAAAATAGCAAAAAGGAATTTGTAAGACTTGGAGTTGGCGCAGCAATTTTTGCCATTGCTACAGCTTTTAAATTTAATTTTTATGTTGAGTTATCATTGTTTTTAGTTAGTTATCTCCTTGTTGGTGGAGAAGTTGTGTTAAGAGCATTGAAAAATATTAGAGGAGGTCAAATTTTTGATGAAAACTTCCTTATGAGTATAGCTACTATAGGAGCTTTTGCTATTGGTGAGTTCCCAGAAGGTGTAGCAGTTATGCTATTCTATCAATTAGGTGAAATATTCCAAGGTATGGCTGTAAATCGCTCAAGAAAATCCATAGCAGAATTAATGGATATAAGACCAGATTTTGCGAACTTAAAAATTGGTAGTGATATTAAAAAGGTATCACCAGAAGAGGTTAATATAGGTGACATTATAGTTGTAAGACCTGGGGAAAAGGTTCCTCTAGATGGTAAAGTAATTGAAGGAATTTCTATGGTAGATACTTCTGCACTTACTGGTGAATCAGTTCCTAGAGAGGTAGAAATAGGAGATGCTGTACTAGGCGGAGTTATTAATAAAAATGGACTATTAACTATAGAAGTAGAAAAAGAATTTGGAGATTCTACTATTGCTAAGATACTTGATTTAGTTCAAAATGCAAGTAGTAAAAAAGCTCCCACAGAAAACTTTATAACAAAATTTGCAAGATATTATACACCTGCTGTGGTTTTCTCTGCATTAGCATTAGCTATATTACCACCACTATTTATAAGTGGAGCTACCTTCTCAGAGTGGATATATAGAGCATTAGCCTTTTTAGTAGTATCTTGCCCATGTGCTTTAGTTGTATCTATTCCTCTTGGTTTCTTTGGTGGTATAGGTGGAGCTTCAAAAAATGGAATACTTGTTAAAGGTGGAAACTATCTTGAGGCATTAAATAATGTAGAAGTTGTAGTATTTGATAAAACTGGAACATTAACTAAGGGTGTATTTAAGGTGACAGAAATACAACCTCAAGGCAATGTATCAAGGGACGAACTTATCACTTATGCAGCCTTTGCTGAGAGCTTTTCTAATCATCCAATAGCAACTTCTATTGTTAAAGCATATAGTAAGGAAATAGATAATGAATCAATTGAAAATTATGAAGAGATTTCAGGACATGGTATAAAAGCTACTGTTTTAGGTAAAGAAGTTTTAGCAGGTAATTACAAGTTAATGAGTAAAGAAAATATATCCTATGCACAAGTTGAAACAATAGGTACTGTAGTGCATGTTGCTGTTAATAAAGAGTATGCAGGATATATAGTTATCTCAGATGAAGTGAAAGAAGATTCAGCTAAGGCAATTAAAGCTTTAAAAGAAATTGGTGTTAGAAAAACTGTTATGCTTACAGGAGATAATAAAGTTGTTGGAACTAAAGTTGCCAAGCAATTAGGGTTAGATGAAGTATATTCAGAGTTATTACCAGATCAAAAGGTTGAAAAAGTAGAAGCATTAGATAAAGAAAAATCCTCTAAAGGCAAGTTAATATTTGTTGGTGATGGAATAAATGATGCTCCAGTTTTAGCAAGAGCAAATATTGGGATAGCTATGGGTGGTGTCGGTTCAGATGCAGCAATAGAAGCTGCTGACGTTGTAATAATGACTGATGAACCTTCAAAGATTGCATCTGCAATAAAAATAGCTAAGAAAACAAGAGCAATAGTTATGCAAAATATTGTCTTTGCTTTAGGTATTAAAGCAATAATATTAGTACTTGTAGCTCTTGGATTAGGAACTATGTGGGAGGCTGTATTTGGTGATGTAGGTGTAACACTAATTGCAGTATTAAACTCTATGAGAGCAATGAAAACAGCGCAATAAATTAATTCTTAGATCTCAATATTCTTAAATAGCGTAACAAATATTTAATTAAATAACGTATGTAAAATACCGTATTATTCAATATGAATATGCGGTATTTTTGTTTTGTAATTCAAATATATTATGCAATTTGTAGAAAATGCGAACTAGACAATAAATTATGTTCTTTGAGAATTGAATAATACAGTGTTAAGAAGTAAGATATTTGATTTTTGTTACAAAAATAACCATATAAGGCAGCGTAAATATGATATAATAATATAATTACCATTAATTAAGTTAAATTAGTAAAAAATTGCGTATCGTCTTAATAAATAATATAATTGACTTAATATAAATAGGGAGTGTGATATCATGAATATTAATCTCATGGATAGAAAAATGCTTAAAATACTCTGTGCAAAGTCTGTAAGTATGAGTTTGGGCGACAATTTGCACAGAGATAGATTTTAGTCGCTTTTCATAAATAAATTCATACATATACAGGCTTTGTTTCCTTAATTAAATAATAAATTTAAGGAAGTGAGCTTTATGAAATATGTAAGAATTGATAGAATATTACCAGATGATTTAGTTAAAGAAATTCAAAAGTATATTCAAGGTGAATATATATATGTCCCTTCCCCTCCTGAAAAGAGAAAAAGATGGGGTGAAAAATCTAAAAGCCGAGATTATATAAAAGCTAGAAATGCAAAGATATTAAACCAATATATAGGTGGGCAATCAATTAGCAATCTTGCTGAAGAATTCTTCCTTTCACATAGTAGTATTAAGAAAATTGTATATAAAAAAGATAACTAGTAAAAAGCTACCACTCTTGTAATGTGTGGTAGCTTTTGTATAAAAGATGATATAGAAACGATTATTATCTTTCATAAAAAATATAGAAGCTTTAAAATGATATTGAACATAAAATTCATTTTAAAAATGAATTTTTAATTATTCTCGTATATATTAGAACAAAAGGAGAGAGTCAAAATGAATAAAAAAATATCATTAATTCATTCTACAAATTTAGCTCCAGTAGATTATGCTTATGCTGGACGTATACCTTCAGGAATGGACTTATTATTTTTGGCGGGTGCATGTCCCATTAATAGAGATGGAGAAGTACCTAATTTGAGTGATTATGAGCTTCAGGCAAAACTTTGTGTAGAGAATTTGAAGGAAGCACTGAAGGACTGTAGGGCCACTTTGGAAGACGTTGTATATACCAGAGTTCTTGTAGCATCTCAAAATCAGTCAGATTTGGTAACTGCATGGGAAAAAATAATAAAAGAGTTTGGTGATCATGATGTTCCAAGCACCTTATTTGGAGTTACAGTATTAGGATATACAAATCAATTGGTAGAAATTGAAGCAGTAGCAGCAGTAGAAAATAATTCAAAATGATTGAAGTGATAGAGGTGAACTAATT
The DNA here is from genome assembly GCF_002295255.1 of Clostridium sp. UBA871. Taxonomy (NCBI): domain Bacteria; kingdom Bacillati; phylum Bacillota; class Clostridia; order Eubacteriales; family Clostridiaceae; genus Clostridium; species Clostridium sp. UBA871. The sequence continues at coordinate 240,640 of NZ_DBFV01000004.1, forward strand.
TACACCATTCTTATTTAACGTAACAACTGAAAAGACGAGCGATTCATTAAAACACTGTATTATTCAAATTTGAATTTTACAGTGTTTTTTACGTCGCATTTGAAATAAATAATATGATAACCAAGAGACATACCAACCGTGAGTTCTTATATAATTGTTCTTTTATAATATATTAATATATGTTGTAAAATATGTTACAATATAGGATATAAAATCAAATATAAGTATCTATTGTACAAAAATATGAACTTATTTTATAGTGATTGGAGTTAAAAATGGAAATTTTGATTATTGGAACATTAATAATCTTATAATACATAAGGCTAAAATTGATTAAAATAAAGGAGGAATATAGATGTTTGAGTTCAAAGATTTTGATTACTTAACTGATGGCGAGATTGATTTAAAAATTGTTGAAAAAACTCCAGCTAATGAGGAAAAAGGTTATGTACCTGCATATAAATATAGAATTACGCTACATGATTCAGATGATAGTATAGGTGCTATTGATATACGAATTGGGTATAATGAAAATTTATATTATGGTGGTCATATTGGTTATAGAGTTGAAGAAAACTATAGGGGAAATAATTATGCTTCAAAGGCTTGTAAAATTATCAAATATGTAGCCATTGCACATGGAATGAATAGACTTATAATAACTTGCAATCCAGAGAACTACCCATCTCGAAAAACCTGCGAAAAAGCAGGACTTAAACTTAAAGAGATAGTAGATTTGCCACCATATAATGAACTGTATCTAGAGGGAGAACGACAAGAGTGCATATATGAATGGATTTTAAAATAGTTATTTATTATGCTTTTATACAGAAACGGTAATTATATTTGATTCTTAAGCATCTCTTTAATGAGGTGCTTTTTATATATAAACAAACACTTTATTGTAATTATGTTACAATAAGTTTGTAGTGTTAAAACTACAAATTAACCGTTTTAAGACAATATATAACAATTTGCAAAGGAGGAGGGGATATTTTGAATTATGTTTTTATTCCTATGAATAAAGAATATGCAAATGAGATTGCATATAATTGGAAATATAATGGAGTATATTCATTCTATGACATGATAGCTGACGAAGAAGATTTAAAAGAATTTCTTAATGAAGCTAATTGGGAAGGACATTATTTCGCAGTTCTTAATGATGAATGTGAGTTAATTGCTTATTACTCATACTACTTTGAATGTGGTATTCTGTGGATAGGGTTTGGTCTAAAGCCTGAATTAACTGGAAGAGGGATCGGGGCTGAATTTGTAGTTGCTGGTATTAACTTTGGGATAAAAGAATTTGAGTATAAGAAAGATTATATTATGTTGGCAGTTGCCTCATTTAATAAGCGAGCAATAAAAGTATATGAGAACATAGGCTTCCAGTTTGTAGAGAAATATATGCAAAAAACAAATGGTGGAGAGTTTGAGTTTATTAAGATGAAAAAAATAATATAAATAACGTGGAAGAAAAGATTTGAAGTTATATTGTAACCTATTGAGAACTAGTGACCTTTTAAATTCGTATATATTTTATATTTATTTATGGTATAAGTTTAAATATTAGATATATGAAAGGGGTCAAATCAATGAAAAAAATTATTATAGGAATTTTAGCTCTATGCATTATTGGAGCTATAGCCGTAGCTATATATGTATCACATACAAAGACAAATATTTCTATTTATAAGGAGACTACTAACCCAATACAGAATGATAATAATCAGTACACTGAAGAAGAGGTTAAACGGGTTAAATTGTATGTTGCAGTTATGAGTGCAGCCTTTCAAATAGAGAATGGAGGAAACGGCTTCATTGCTGTACAAAAAGACACATTAGACGGACTTATAGAAGAAAAGGCAAAGGAAGATGTACTTGAAGGACTTAAAAGTCTAACAGAAAATGTATATTGGTATGAAGATGTTAAAGATGATAAATCACTTTTTGAATTTGATGACAATGGCATGATGTCAAGAACTTTAAATGGAACAATGCTTTCAATTAAAGTAGAGCAATTTAAGAATAATAAAGCTGTGGTTGAATCTACTTCCTGGTTTGGCAACTTAGGAGCAGTTTTCCCAAAATATAAAGCGGTCTATAAAAATGGTCAATGGGAATTAGAAGTTATAAGTATGGCTATATCATAACAATATTAATGAATAATTTTAATAGATACTGAATTAAAGCATCTCTTAAAGGAGGTGCTTTTTAATATATAGTCATACATATTATTGTAATTATGTTATAATAAGTTTACAATTGTATAACTTATATTTTAGGATGGTGTATTTAGAGTGAAAAATTTGAAACTTGTTTGTTTTGACTTGGATGATACTCTCATTAGAGAAATTCATTCCGTTATGTTGCCATGCATTTTAAATGGGAAAGAAAAAGAGCACTCTCTCATTCAAGAACAGGAAGAAAAAGGACTGCTTGACTATATATCAGCAGATTACCTTAGATCAGAATTGCTTTTAGGTCTTGAAGAACGTAAAATCGCTCAATCTTTTTTAGAGATTGCAAAACCTTTAAAAAATATCAAGAGTGTAGTTGAAGCATTACATGAACAAAATATTAAATGTATTGTTATTACTGTCGGTCCAAAGCAAGTAGCCAAAGTTGTATGTGATATTTGGGGATTTGATTATTATTATGGTAGTGATTATGAAGTAGTTGAAGGAGTATTTACTGGAAAAATCCTTAATTATATTGGGGCGGAACAAAAAATTGAGTGTTTACAAGATTTTTGTAGTAACAATAGTATTAAACCCGAAGAATGCATTGCTGTAGGTGATGGTTCAACAGATATTCCAATTTTTCAATACTGTGGAGGCTCTATCGCAATAAACAGCTCACCGAAAGTTAAAGAGAGTGCGATGTATGTAGTTGATACAGACGATTTAACGGACATTCTTAAGAGAATAGAGCTGGCAGATAGCTTTTATCACTAACATAGTTCTAATATAACAAACTAAATATTGTAATTATGTTACAATAAGTTTGTATAACTATATTTATAAATGAAAATTGTAAATTAGTACGAACATTATTCAATTAAATAAGAGCGATATACATTGAATAAACCCTAATATATATTGAAAATTTTAAGGTGGTAAAAGAATGAGGATGTTTCAAACATGTTTTTTATAATTGGAATCATATTCTGGTTAATAATAGGACTTATAATAGCATTAAATTCTAATTGGCTTTTAGGCATTAAAAAAAATGCAACGAAAGAAAAACATAGATATAATTATTTAGAAAGTTTTTCTAAAAGAAAAAGATGGGATATAAGTAAGGTTAGTCCATGGAAAGTTATTTGGTTTATAATCGTTATGGGCATAACAATTTACTTTCTTAAACCGAACTTTCTTGATATTCCTCAATTAATAACTGGAAAACTAAATTATGTCACTGGGAAAGTAGTAGAAATAAAACATTATAGCAAAGACCCAACAGACTATGTTTATCTGTCTACAGGAGAAGAGGTTGAATTTTTCTTTTCATCTGGTGTAAGTAAATATGATTTTTATAAAATAGGATATCTAACCCATACCCATAAAGCAATTTATTGTGAGAAAATCGTTTTGGGCAGTAATAATGAAAAGGCAGGAAAAGTTATAGGGTTTCCTTTTAAAGATATCTTGTTGTTCCTTGCTATACTAGGTGCAATATTCTTTTTAGCTTTTATTTCACAATTTATTAAATTGAAAGTATTCATACCAACAAATATAATTGCCATTCCGACATTTGCTTATTATTTTACAAAATATGGAATACAAAATGGTATTTGGTTTTCGTTTAAAAATGAAGGCATATTTGGTTTAATTATAGGAATTATATTTTCATTAATGATATTTTTTATATATTTACTTGAAAAACGACAGTCCGATGATTTCTATAAAACTTATTTTTGTGCTCAATTATTTTCGATTTGTGAAATAGGATTACTTATATGTGTAGTGTTTAATTTGGACTAAAATAAACTAATACTAAAAGAATATTTTTAAACTATATATCAGATAACTATTTCACAGTATTGCTCGGTTTTCAAATGACAAGTTAAAATCTAATTACTTCATATTTTTCTTATCTTGTCTATAAGTCAATTGATATATTAAAATAAAAAAAATTATACTTTTACCTAATTTAGAACACATCTAGGTATATACATAACTATTTACATAGGTAAAAATGTATATAGAGAACTATTTAACTATAAATATATAAACATAGTTAACTATAAAAATATTTAACTATTAAACTAGTTGTTGTCGCCATGTTGGTTTCAGAGGTTTTCATATTTTGAAAGTGGGATTTAATATACCTAAAAATGAAAAATATAAAATGTTGGAGATTAATCTATGTTACATCTTGAAAAGGTTAAAATTGAAGATGCTCATAATATCATAGAGGTTAGAAGACTTGCTTATACAGATGAAGACATTAGATTCGGTGAAAGTAAAGGAGAATATTTGACAAATAGAGGGTAGCATTTATTATGAAAAGGGTGTAAAACACTAATTTCTATTTGATAAAAAATGCCAATAGTTAGCTATTGCTCATTTGACAGCCCAAGTAGTATTTAGTTTTGGTAGAGGTTCAATTTTAATTAGATAATATTTTTTATGAAGCATTTTTTTATTTTTGAATTAAAAAGTTAGAAAGAAGATATAAAAAATAAGACCTAGAACTAATTCTAGGCCTTATTTTTCTTAGCATAGTTTCTCTGATTGAGTTTAATATTCTTTACAGTGTTTGTTTGCATGAGGTAACTGTAACTTCTAATGTTCTTGTAAGGAATGGGCACTTTTCTTTCATCATCTTAAAGTTATCTCCATCTTTTAGGAATTTGGCAGTTCCTTCAAGTAAAAATCCAGTTCCCATATATTTGTAACCCATTACTTCTTTACTACCAAGAGTCAATTTAACTTTAGGGTTAGCATTAATATTTTCTTCTGTTTTAATCATAGCTGCTGCAGGAATTAAGATTTTATTTTCTTCTACAACAATTAAATAACTGTTCCATGTATTAGCGACATGAGCTGTATTATTTGCACAAGTAACAATAGAAACTACTCCTTTATGATTTAGTACCTCAAAAAATTTATCTGTAAACATTTCACATTCCTTCTTTCTTATAAATTATGGATAAGAATTATCGTGGACAATAGTTGTCTTTAATAAGAATATAATTTTTTTTCCCTTTTGTCAATGGAGATATTTTGTAAGAGAGTATATATTTAATGGAACATGATTATCTTGAAGAAGAATAAATAATAGGATATTATTAATAAAAGACTATATATATCAAAGGAGTATGAAAAATGAAATTTTCAGTAGGAGTAGAATATGCAATACATTGTTTATTATATATGGTAAATTTAGAAGAAGGTAAATCTGTGGGAATAAAGGATTTGGCGGCATTTCAAGGTATCTCAGAAACTTACTTATCAAAAGTATATGCAAAATTAAGTAAGTCAGGAATTGTAAAATCTATACCAGGTGTAAAAGGTGGTTATGCACTAGCTCGTAGTGCAGGAGAAATAACATTTTGGGATGTTGTTGAAGCAGTAGAAGGAACTGAATCATTTTTTCAATGTGCAGAAATTAGACAAAAAAATATATTATTAGATAAAGAGAATTTGCCAGATACACATACCAAATGTCCTTGTTTAATAAAAGTTGTAATGTTAGAAGCAGAAGATGAAATGAAAAAATATTTAAATAATAAGACATTGGCATGGCTATATGATGAGGTGTATAATAAAAAGCTTCCAAAAGATGTGGAAAAAGCAACAATTGAATGGTTTAGTAATAAAAGAAAATAAAATAAGGTGAACTACACCTTAATGAAGTTCCATATTTTAGATTTTTTTCATTATATTTTAGGAAATCTATAATTTAAATTAACTTCATTTATTTACTTTTAGCCAAATAGGCGTGGTCTTATTTATATGTATTTGTTATAATATTCCACAAATAAAAATTCTAGGGGGACCTTCGTATGAATACAGCAACATTTCTAGAAATATTAACAGTAGCAGAAAAACTAAAATGCAATACTAGGCACTCATGGACATCGAGCGGACGCCATGAAAGTGTAGCAGAACATAGCTGGCGTACTGCATTAATGGCATTATTAATGCGTGATGAATTTCCAGAGATTGATATGAACAAGGTAATTCGTATGTGTTTGATTCATGATTTAGGTGAAGCCTTTACTGGTGATATTCCTACATTTGAGAAGAAAGAAGAAGATAGTGAAAAAGAGGATGAGATGTTTTTCAAATGGATCGCAACCTTCCATACTCCTTATCGTGAGGAATTCACAGAACTTTTAAAGGAAATGAATGAACTTGAGACTGATGAAGCAAAGCTTTATAAAGCTTTAGACAATTTAGAAGCAGTCATTCAGCATAACGAGGCGGATATTAGTACTTGGATTCCGCTAGAATATGACTTGCAACTTACTTATGGTGCGGATAAGGTGGAATTCTCTCCTTATTTAAGAGAGCTGAAGAAAGAAATTGACCAAAGAACGAAAGAAAAAATAGCTCATAAGAATGAAGCTTAGTTTTTTAGAATAAATAACAGTGACTTATAGGGTGAATTTTTATTCACCCTATAAAATTATCATTGAACTTTTTATATATTGAGTTATAATTAGGTAAAGTTGTAATTTACCTAAAAATATAATTTTAAAAGGAGTAGTTGTTGTGAGAAAGCTTTTGTTAATAGGTGAAAGAATTTATTTGGAAACGCTTACAACCAAAGTTAATGCAAAGACCCTTCAAGAAAACATAAATGATTTTGAACAGACAAAATATATGCATGAAGTTCCATACCCATATACTTTAGAAGATGCTGAAAGCTATATAAAGTACTTAAATTCTATAAAAGATGATTCTTGCATAGAACTGGGTATTTTCAATAGAAATACAGATGACTTTATAGGAGTTGTTTCCTTAAGTAATATTAATTATCAATATGAAAATGGAGAAATTGGATATTGGATAAGAAAAAAATTTTGGAATAAGGGTTATACCAAAGAAGCAGCACAAATGCTTATTAGGTATGCATTTCAGGAACTAAAGTTAGCTAGGATATATGCAACTTTACAAAAGGAGAATACAGGCTCTTTAGCTTTATTAACCAGTTTAGGATTTCAAGTAGAAGGATTAATGAGAAAAAGTGTTAAAAATAAGGGGAAACTAGTTGATAGATATATGTGTTCACTACTTAGAGAAGAATATGATGATACCCATGAAAATGCACAGAAAATCATAGTATAGGTCTTAAATTGGTGGATTTAAATAGCTATGTTGATACAGTTTTTAAATGTATTTACATAATATATTAAAAATGGTATAATAAAAAAAACGCCAAGAGGAGGAAGTAAGTTATGAAACCAGCTATTTGCTAATATTAATTTAATAATTAATATATTTTATAATGAGTTTTAATTTACCTAATTATATTTAGGTTTTATTGTTGTGCTCTTTATGGAATAAGGCATTTAGAAGGTAACTTACTTTATTGAAATTGATACTATAATTTATAATATTTCAAAAAGCTTTAACTATTGGAGAAAAAGCTTTGAAGAGTATATAATGGGATATATAGCATAATGATATGTTTTTAACCTATATCTTATTTAAGTAAATTATAATAGTATTAGAGTATTTCTGACTGTAAGAAGAAACCATCTTCTTACAGTTTTTTATTTTTAAATAATAAAAAGTTATAATAATTAAGGTGTTTTTGTGCCTATCCATGAAATGCATAATTAGAATTATTGATGGAAGAAGGAATTTTTATGTTCGAATTAACATTAAATGGTGTAAAAAAATATATGGATGCAACTCTTGTTCTTAAAAATATATCCTTTCAGATTTTTTCAGGAGAAAAAGTTGGTATAGTAGGGGTTAATGGAAGTGGAAAGAGTACTGTTCTTAAGTTAATAGCAGGAGTGTTACCAATGAATTATTGTATTGGGTATCCGGGAGCTACAAGTCCAGGATATGATGAAGGTTTCATTTGTAAGCCTAGAGAAGCTACTTGTGCATACCTTGAGCAAATTCCTAAGTATGAAGATGGCATAAAGGTTATTGATGTTCTAAAATTAGCTTTTGAAGAAGTTTATAGCATAGAGAATAAAATGCGTGAATTAGAAGATAGAATGAAGTTTTTAGAAGATAATAATTTAGAAAAAGCTCTGAAGCAGTATAGCCAATTAGTTGAATTATATGAAGTTAAAGATGGATACAATACAGAAGAAAAATTAAGTAGGATTTGTACTGGGTTAAAATTAGATGAAAGCTTTTTAAATAAAGAATTTAATTTATTAAGTGGTGGCGAAAAAACTACGGTTGTCCTTGGCAAACTGCTCATAGATAACCCAGATATATTACTACTAGATGAGCCTACAAATCATCTGGATATGGAGTCAACTGAATGGCTTGAAGCTTATCTTAAAAGCTACAATGGTATTGTAATTATTGTATCTCATGATAGATACTTTTTAGATAATGTGGTAACAAAGATTATAGAAATAGAGGATATGGAAAGTAAGACTTATAAAGGAAATTATTCTGATTTTTCAAAGCAAAAAGAAGAGAATATCCTTGAACAATTTCACCAATATAAGGAGCAGCAAAAGGAGATTAAGAATGTACAGAACGCTATAAAGGAGTTAAGGGATTGGGCAGCTAGGGTAGATAATAATAAATTCTTTAAACGAGCTGCTAGTCTACAAAAAAAGCTTGATAAAATGAAAAGTAGTGATACTGAAAGTGATAAATTTTATCGAACCAGGGGTCAATATGTAAGAACTGAAAAACCAAAGTTTGAAAGAAAGAATATGAAGCTTAACTTTAAAGATGGTGAACGATCTGGTAATGAGACAATTAAGGCTAAAGGGCTTTCTAAATCTTTTGATGATAAGGTTATTTTAAGAGATGTAGATTTATTGATTCATTTCGGTGAAAGAGCAGCATTAATAGGCCCAAACGGTAGTGGTAAAACTACTTTCTTGAAAATGCTTTTAGATGAAGAAAAGCCAGATTCTGGTGTAGTGGAATTAGGTGCTAATGTAATGGCTGCATATTTACCACAGAAAATCACCTTTAAAAATGAGGAGTTTACTGTACTAGAGTGCTTTAGAGAAGATATTTCAATACTTGAAGGTCAAGCACGTGAATATCTATCAAAATTCATGTTTTATGGGAATAGTGTATTTAAAAAAGTAAAGCATTTATCTGGGGGAGAGAGAATAAGACTAAAACTAGGTAAGCTATTATATAAAGACGTGAATTTATTGATATTGGATGAGCCTACTAATCATCTTGATATTGATTCCATAGAAAACTTCGAAGAAGCTCTAGAAGATTTTAAAGGAACTATATTTTTCATATCCCACGATAGATATTTTATTAATAAAATAAGTGAAAGAGTAATTGCCATTGAAGATAATGGTTTTAAAAGCTATCCTGGAAATTATGATTATTATAAAAATGTAAAAGAACAGCTTAAGCTACAAGAGATTAAAGAGCCCGTGATAAAACAGGAAAAAGTTAAGAAACCTAAAAAGGTTGATGAGGATAAACAGAAGGAAGTGGAAAAGGCTAAGGTTGAAAGAATCATTGAAGTCCTTGAAAATGAAATAAAGGATATTGATGTTGCCATGACTGATGAAAAGTTGGATTATGAAAATCTTAATAAGTTATACTGCAAAAAAGAAGAGTTAAGTAGTAAGCGTGATGAAGCTATGGAATTGTGGGTAAGTTTAAATTAATACCTATGGGTAACTGTAATTAGATTAGTGGAAAGTTGTAGAAATCGTTATCTAGGGACGTAACTTCTCTTTACTACCATTTTGAAGAAGATGGGAGTATTAGAGCTGATATTCATCGGATAAAACAAAAAGCCAATGCTTAAGACTATAAGCTTGGCTTAAATTTTAATATAAAATCCAAAATACCGGTACTCTAATTTTGAAGCCTATCTCACGATAGGTGGGTGTCCTCACAGATGTCTCAATCGCCCTCAATGCCGTGAAAAGGACTCACAAGAAGGTACATTTCCTCATTTAAATATTGAACTCCCTAAAATTAAATGTAGGTTCAAAATAAGAGCTTAACGCATATTCCAGAAATTTAACTTTTTATTTATTAGTCATTTCCTTGGTGTGAGATTATAATATCATATTTTAGTTTAATGTACAATATATTTTTTTATGGTAAATTAATCCTTTGATGTTTTACTTTAATTTAACGTAAATACCATGATTTGTATATATTTAGTAATTTTGATATAATGAAATTGTTGAATATTTATGTTTTTTATTTATTATATTTTAAGGTAGCAACTTAGTTATATGAGGTAAAAACTTAGTTATATAATGAAATTACATAAATATTCATATAACTTGTCTTAGTATAACAGTAATAAATATAAGGAGAGTATTTATGGAAAATTTGGATAAGCAACACAGTGGCAAAGGTACTGTTATTATATTCTTTATAGTATGTTTTGGAATGACAGCACTAATGGGATTTTTAATGGCTTTTGCATATTCTAAAGGGGCTGTAGGTGCATTTCCCCTCGTACAAATGTATTACCCATCCATAGGAGTTATGTTTGCATTCTTATGTAACAAGGAAATAAGAACAAGGGCACCTAAAAAGTTTTTTGGAGTATTTTTGATTTTCTCAATGGTATCAGTAATTATACTTTCTATACAGACCTTTACTGGATATGGTGAGCCAGAGATTGTAGCTGGAATATTAGTCACAGCAGGAAGTTTTCTGGGACTTATTATGCTAGGTATTGAAGATAGCAAAACCAGGGAAGAGTTTGGACTTAGCATAAAAAAGAATGGTAAGAAATCATTATTCTATATTCTTATTTTTGTTGTACTTTACTTATTAGCAAATTTAATATCCTGTGCTATAAGTGGATCCCTTGATGATTTTTTTACATACCTTAAGTATCCGACTATTTTAAAATTACTTCTGCTTTTACCATTAAATTTTTTATTTACTTATTTTCTTTTCTTTGGAGAGGAATACGGATGGAGGTATTTCTTACAACCAGTACTTCAGGACAAGTTTGGTAAAAGATGGGGTGTACTTTTACTTGGAGTAATTTGGGGACTTTGGCATTTCCCAATAAATTTATTTTATTATAGTCCAGAGACCTCTTTTTATAGCATAGTTACTCAGCTTATAGTTTGTATATGTTACTCTGTTTTCTTTGGCTATGTATATCTTAAGACGGAAAATATTTGGGCTGTGTCCATGATACATTATTTAAACAATAATCTTGGTTTTCTACTCTTTGGTGCAGATGGTTCAAATACTGTTATTAGGTGGCAAGATGTCCTTTTGTCCTTTGTGATTTTTAGTATTATTTATTTGCCATTTTTAGCTACAAAAGAATATAGAAAGAAAACTCATATTTCAGAAGAAATAAATGAATAGGAATATATAAAGATACCCACCCAAACTACATAGGTGTATATCTTTATATTTATCTTTAATGTACACTAATAGTTATAGTAAAAAGCCAGTGCTTATGATTTTAAATTAAGCATTGGCTTTATAATTTTTAAATAAAAATCTATTGAATTTGAGTTTCACGAATATTTTTAGATAGTGTGGGAAATATAGGTGGATAGAAAGGGGTAGATAGTAGATGATAATAGATGAAGTTGATAAAAAAGATAAAGATATAGAGAGTTTTTTTAATTTATCTCGGGAAGGATATATGTTTATAAAAAATAGAATGGATCAGTTTAAGACTAATATTTTTGAGACTCGACTATTAGGGAAAAAAGTTATTTGCATTAGTGGGGGAGAAGGAGCAAAAATATTTTATGACCAAGAACGATTTAAAAAAAATAATGCATTACCCAAACGAGTACAAAAAACATTATTTGGTATGAATGCCATTCAAACAATGGATGGAGGAGAACATCTTCATAGAAAGAAACTTTTCATGGCCTTAATGACACCATTCCATGGGGAACAATTAGCAAAACTTGTATCAGAGGATTTGGAAGCTAGTATTGATAAGTGGAAAGTCAATGATGAAGTCATACTTTTTCAAGAATCTAAAGAGATTTTATGTAGAGTTGCATGCAAGTGGGCTGGAGTTCCGCTAATAGAATCTGATGTTAAAGAGAGAGCTGAGGATTTTAGTGCAATGGTTGATGCATTTGGAGCAGTTGGACCACGTCACTGGAAAGGCAGAATTGCAAGAAACAAATCTGAAGAGTGGATAGTTGGTATAATAAAAGATGTACGATCTTACAAGCTAAAGGTAGAAGAAGATTCAGCACTTTATTCAATGGCTTTTCATAAAGATCTTCATGGTAAAGAACTTAGTGACGAAATGGCAGCAATAGAACTTATAAACGTACTAAGACCCATTGTTGCTATTTCAACTTTTATTACATTTACAGCTTTAGCTCTATATAAACATCCAGAATATAAAGAAAAGCTATTAAAAGGTGGTAGTGATTATCTTGAAATGTTCATACAAGAAGTGCGCCGCTACTATCCATTTACACCTTTTCTTGGTGGGATAGTAAAAAAGGATTTCAATTGGAGTAATTATGAATTTAAAGAAGGAATGCTTGTATTACTTGATGTATATGGCACGAATCACGATTCTAGAATTTGGGATAAACCCTATGAGTTTTGCCCAGAGCGTTTTAAGGAATGGGAGGATAACTTATTTAATTTCATACCTCAAGGTGGAGGTAATCCCTTTAAGGGACATCGCTGCCCTGGGGAGAATATCACTATGGAAATAATGAAAGCATACCTTGATTTTCTTGTTAACAAAATTGAGTTTGAAACTCCTGATCAAGATTTAACTTATAGTTTAGTAAGAATGCCTACATTACCTAAAAGTGGATTTGTAATTAAGAATGTGCGAAGAAAATCATAGGATTTTAATAAATATTGAGCATGTACTAGCAATAATACTAAATTACATGCTCAACACTTTATAAAGAATAGTGAATGATTTTAAGACTAAATATATAAGTTGTTTACAGATATCAAGGTGTTAACAAATACTTTTTTATTAAGAAATTTTATGAGGTAATAAAGCTATCTTTACAACTACTAAAATATTGCATGGTTTTTACTAAGAAAACTATACCAAAAATAAATAACCCTAACACATATAAGATATTTATTACAGGTATAAATATTACTATAAAAGCTAATATACTTGCAATAGTTAATGCTTTATATTGATTCCACCTATCATCAGCTTCTTCAGCTAACATATGTTTATCATGATTGTTAAGCATTTCTTTCATACCCATGAATAAATTGTATATTACATATAAGGTTAATATTAAGGAAGCTAATCCTACTAGAATACCAAATGGTCCTAAAATTCCAAAGGTGATACCACCGTTATTGTTTTTAACTTCATATATTGAAAAAATAGAAAGTATTAGGGTAAAGATATTTAATGTTGAAGCCTTTGAAAAATGCTCGCTATGCTCTTTAAGCTGACTAAATGCCATAGCAAATAGTATAAATCCAATTACATCGGGGAGTATATCAAAACCACAAATTCTAAAGTTTAAAGATATAAACAAGAATCCCCAAAAAAAATTATTTAATCCCTTTTCTATCATTTTATGCACCCCTTATTATTTCTTATTAACTATAGCTGTACCCCTTTCTATTTCCATAAGCATATGGAAATATTCTCTTACTTATATTAAATCATATGCAATATAGTATGTAAATAATGTTTAAGATTACATTATTAACCATAGAATTCGTATATGCTTTATATTAATGTCTACAGCTAGTTGTAATATGGTATAATATTAAAGCAAGTTTACATAAGGCTTAAGTGAAAAGCCTGTTTATAACCTAGGTCTAGGAATAAGTTAATAGTAACCAGGGGGAACAAAATGAACATAAAGTTAAAGGATTTATTTGAGAAAGAAATTAATAGAGATATAAAAGGTGTAATTAAGGTAGGTCAATGTGACCAGGAGAATATAAAGCAGGAACTTGAAGAATACGTGATTACGGATGAGCTACGTAGTAATTTTAATGAGTTTTTTGAGGCATACAGCAGAGACATATTAGATAGTACTGATAGGATTGGAGTATGGATTTCAGGATTTTTCGGTAGCGGTAAATCTCATTTTTTAAAGATTTTATCCTATGTTTTATCTAATGAAACCATAGGAAATAAAAGTACTTTAGACTATTTTTATAGTAAGGAACTACAGGATTCTACCCTAAGGAATATGGAGCTTATAAATAACCAATCTACAGATACTATCCTTTTTAATATAGATTCTAAGTCTGACCGGGCTTCAGAATCCCATAGGGATGCTATTGTTAATGTACTTAATAGGGTTTTCAATGAAATGCAGGGTTTTTGTGGATCTATGCCTTGGATTGCTGATATGGAAAGACAGATGACTGAAGATGGGGTATATGAAGATTTTAAAGAAGTGTTTCATCATATATCAGGAAAACCTTGGACTCAGGGTAGGGAAGATTTTTATTATGAAGAGGATGCCTTAATAGAGGCTTTATCAAAGGCTACTAAGATGAGTGAAGATGCTGCAAGAAACTGGTATAGTAAATGTGAAGAAAATTATTCCTTAACTATAGATAAGTTTTCTTCTAGGGTTAGGGAGTATTGTGATTTAAAGGGAAATAATCATCATGTGGTATTTTTAATAGATGAAATTGGCCAATATTTAGGAGAAGATACTCAGCTTATGCTAAATCTTCAGACAGTGGTGGAGGATTTAGGTAGCAAATGTGAAGGTAGATGCTGGGTTATTGTTACATCTCAAGAGGATTTAGATGTGTTTACTTTAGGTAAAGGCAATGACTTTTCTAAGATTCAAGGAAGGTTTAATACAAGATTGTCATTATCTTCTGCTAATGTGGATGAAGTAATTAAAAAACGTATTTTGAGAAAAAAAACTCAGGCAATGGAGATGCTACAAAGTCTATATGAGGAGAGAGAATCTTTTATTAGAAATCTTTTAACCTTCACCACAGATACTGTGGACATGAAATTATATAAGGACATGGATAATTTTGCACAGGTTTATCCCTTTGTACCTTATCAGTTTAACTTATTACAACATGTTTTTAATGGCATAAGAAGCCATGGAGTAGCTGGAAGAAGCTTGTCTAAAGGCGAGAGAAGTTTACTGGGAGCGTATAAGCAAGTGGCAGTTGAGTATATGGACAAAAACATAGGAACCTTAGTTCCATTCTCAGCTTTTTATAATACTATAGAGACTTTTTTAGACCCTTCTATTAGAACAGTTATTGGTTATGCTGAAAATAATGAAAAGCTAAATAGCTATGATGTTAAAGTCCTTAAATTACTATTCCTTATAAAATATGCTAGGGGAATAAAGGGTAATATTGAGAACTTATCTACTCTTTTAATAGATAATATAGAAGCCTCAAAGAAAGAAGTTAAGGAGCAGGTGCAAGAGTCATTAAGTAAACTTATCAGAGAAACTCTGGTTGAAAAAAATGGTGATGAATTTGTATTTTTAACAATTCAGGAACAAGAGGTAAATAAAGAGATAAAAAATATGACAATTGATAGTGGAGAGATTGCTCAAAGGATAGGTGAGATAGTTTTTGAACATATATATGAAAATTCTAAGTTTGCCTATTCTAAAATTTATTCTTTTAGTTTTAATAAGTTAATAGATGAAAAGGTAAGAGGGTCTAAAAAAAATCCTGTAGGAATTAGGATTATAACTGCTAATTATAATTTAGTAGAAGGGGTTAGTAAAAATTATCTTAAGGAATTATCTGATAGAGAAAATAATGTGATAATTGATATATCAAACCAGGATAATTATATAGAGGAAATTGAAAATATACTTAAAATAGAGGGTTATATAAGGCTTAAAGGTACCCTAATATCAACTATTCACATGGAGGATATTAAGATAAAAAAAACTAAGGAAAGAGAACTCAGGTTAAAAAGGGCTAAATTCTTAATAGAGGAAGCTTTAAGGTGGTCAGATATATATGTAAGTGGCTCTCTTTTAAACATTAAGGTAAAAGGTTTAGTGATTAGAATCAATGAGGGATTAAGAACCCTTGTAGATTCAAGGTTTAACAAAATAAACTACATTACAGAGTTTATATATAATAGTAGGGAACTATATAATATAGTGGAAGCTGATACTCGTCAAAGAAGTATAGAAGATAATGAGGCAAATAAATTAGCCTTGGAGGAAGTAAATAATTATATATTAACTAGTACCATGAGAAGTATTAAATTAACGGTGAAAAGCATATTAGCTAGATTTACAAGTCCACCCTATGGTTGGAAGGACCTAGATATTCAAGGGATACTCCTGAAGCTATTTAAAAAGCAATATATAAGTATTATATATGCTAATGAGGTAGTGTCTTCTAATAGCAATGATATAGTAGATTACCTAGTTAAGGGAGAGTATGAAGAAAAGGTTATAGTTATTAGTAGAGAAAAGGTACCTAGTAAATATATAGATGCAGCTAGGGAGTTAATTAAAGAACTCTTTGGAGGAGGCTCTATACCTAATGATGAAGAACTTCTAATGAAGTATTTCAAAGAATTAGGCAAAGAAGAACTTAAGAAAATTAAGGATATGAATTTTAATTATTCAATAAATAAAGATTATCCTGGAAAAGAAATAGTATTTCTAGGTGAAAAGTTATTTGAAGGTCTACTTAATATAGATGACATCCAAGAATTTTTTAAGTATGTCTATGATTTAGAAGAAGAATTCCTAGACTATATAGATTATGTTGATAATATAAAGGGATTTTTTTATATAAAAGAAAACAATACAGTTGACTTAAATGTAAGAGGAGAGCAGAGAATAATCTTTGATGCGGCTACAGACATCCTTAATTCCTTTGAAGAAAATA
Organism: Clostridium sp. UBA871; assembly: GCF_002295255.1. Taxonomy (NCBI): domain Bacteria; kingdom Bacillati; phylum Bacillota; class Clostridia; order Eubacteriales; family Clostridiaceae; genus Clostridium; species Clostridium sp. UBA871. Next base: position 257,601 of record NZ_DBFV01000004.1, read on the forward strand.
AGGAATTTATATATGATTCTGAAATAGAAGGACTAGTAGAAGAACTATATGGTATTTTAAGGATGAAAGAGCCATATAACAGGATTCCTCAGCTACCAACACTTATAGAAAAGTATAATAATAGGGTGTTAGATCTATTAAATAAAGATATAACTCCAGCAATAGAATTTATTAAAGCTTGTAAGGATGAAGTTATAGAAAACTTGAAGGGCTATGATTTCTATAATGAAATTGAAGCTAAAATTAATGAAGACTTTGAAAACCTTACTAAGAAAACTCTATGTTCAAAGAGTTTTCCAGTTATATTATCAATGTATAAACTTGGAGAGAAACTAAAGTTAAGGTGGTTAAATGAAATTACTTTAGAAACTGGAAGAGAAAACATTGCTAAAGTACTTAGTGTGATGGAATTGGTTAAGGATGAAAAGGCTATAAAAAATCATGAGGACATAGAATTATTATTAGAAAACTTAAGAAAGCGATTAAAAGAAGAGTTGAAGGAAGATACAACAATAAGATTAGTTTAAACCATAATTTAAATAAAAGATTATATTTTCAGAAATATTTTCAATAAAAAAACTGAAATCAAATCTTGATTTCAGTTTTTTTGATAGGACAATCACAAAATAGAGTTATCTATTTTGCGAAAGCCCCTTTATTTTATCTATGACACTTGCTAGCCTGGGAGCAGCCTGAGCAACCACAGCCACAACCGTCACCTTTAGAGTGTTTTTTTAATTGTTTTACTGATACTAATATCATAGCACCTATAACTACAGCACCTATTAAAAATGTTGCCATAGTAACACCTCCTTTATAAAAAGATTAAGCGTCCAACTTGATATATTATTAAGGAAACCACATAGGCTAAACCTGTTTGATATCCTATAGCGATAAATGTCCATTTCCAAGAACCCATTTCACGTTTAATAGCGCCTATAGCCGCAAAGCATGGAGCAGCTAGTAGGGTGAATGCCATGAAAGAGTAAGCACTAACTACATTAAATAGTTGTCCCATAGTTGAAACTAGGTTAGGGTCACTTTCTGTTAGTTCAGCACCAAGTCCGAATAGGACACCAAAGGTAGCAACTACATTTTCTTTAGCTAAGAATCCTGTTACAGTAGCAACGGCAGATTGCCAGTTACCAAAGCCTAGAGGTGCAAATATCGGAGCTATTACATTTCCAATGGAAGCTAATATACTATCTTGTGCGTCTACCATTTGTAAAGACCAGCTAAAGGATTGTAAAAACCAGATAAGACCTGAAGCTACAAAGATAATGGTACCAGCTTTTATGATAAAGGCTTTTCCTCTGTCCCACATGTGGATAAGAAGTCCTTTTAAGCTAGGTATTCTGTATTGTGGCAGTTCCATAACAAAAGGAGCTGGATCACCTTTGAATAGCTTAGTTTTCTTAAGGATTATTCCTGAAAGTATAACCATGGCTATACCTAAGAAGTACATTGATGGTGCTGCCCAAGGTTGACTAGGGAAGAAGGCACCAGCTAGTAGTGCAAATACTGGTAGTTTAGCACTACATGGAATAAATGGAGTAAGCATTATAGTCATTTTTCTATCTCTATCATTTTCAATGGTTCTACTTGCCATAACAGCAGGAACACTACAACCAGAACCTATTAACATAGGTATAAAAGATTTACCGGAAAGTCCAAACCTACGGAAGATCCTGTCCATGATAAAAGCTACACGAGCCATATATCCACAGTCTTCTAGTAAAGATATTAAGAAGAATAATACCATTATTTGTGGTACAAATCCGAGAACTGCACCAACACCACCGATAATACCATCTACAATTAGTCCATGTAACCAGTCAGCTACCTGCATATTCATTAACCAGTTAGAAACATTTCCTTGAATGAGCTCGGCAAAAAGGGTGTCATTTACCCAATCAGTGGCTATGGTTCCAATGGTAGTAACGGCAATATAATATATACCTAGCATTACTAGTGCAAAAATCGGAAGGGCAAGCCATCTGTTAGTAACAACTTTGTCTATTTTATCTGAAGTAGATAAATTAGAATTATTTTTCTTCTTAACACAGGAGGTAATTATTTTACCTATGTAGTCATAACGTTCAGTGGTAATAATACTTTCCGCATCGTCATCAAGAGATTCCTCATAGTTATTAATTAAATTATCTAATTTATCTTTTGTATTGTTATCTAGTTTTAAATATTCTAGAACTTTTTCATCTCTTTCAAAGAGTTTAATATAAAACCAACGTGGATTTTTTATTAAAGAATTTCCTTTTAATAGTTTTTCTATGTTACTTATAACTTCTTCTGTATCCTTACTAAAGGTATTTAATAAGGTAACATTTGGAGTACTTTTACCAATTTCTACAGCCTTATCAGATAATTCCTTTAGACCTTTTCCCTTAAGGGCAGAGGTTTCTAATACTTCACATCCAAGTGACTTAGAAAGCTTTGAAGTGTTTATTATGTCTCCATTTTTATTTACTACGTCCATCATATTTAAGGCTATAACTACAGGAATTCCAAGTTCTACGAGTTGAGTTGTTAAATAAAGATTTCTTTCAATATTTGATCCATCAACTATATTAATAATCACATCTGGTCTTTCATCAATCAAGAAATTACGAGTTACAACTTCTTCTAAGGTATAAGGTGATAGGGAATAAATCCCTGGTAAATCAACGATAGTTACATCCTTATGTCCTTTTAATTTTCCTTCTTTCTTTTCTACAGTTACCCCAGGCCAGTTTCCTACATATTGGGAACTCCCTGTAAGTTCATTGAAAATTGTGGTCTTACCACAGTTTGGGTTTCCAGCGAGAGCTATTTTTATACCCATTTTAATCCCCCCTAAATGTTAGCTAATGCTAACTTACTAATGAAAAATATACAGAGATTTAACTCTGTGAAAATTTTAGATTAAAAACTATTCAACTAATATTTTTTCAGCATCAGATTTTCTAATAGAAAGTTCATATCCTCGAATAGTTATCTCAATAGGATCTCCTAAGGGAGCTATCTTCCTAAGATGAATAGAAGAGCCTTTAGTAACTCCCATATCCATAATCCTACGTTTTACAGCACCTTCACCTTGAATTTTAAGTACTGTAACAGTCTGTCCTGGCTTTACATCCTTTAATGTATTCATAATTACCTCCTAAAATAATTCCTATATAATAATCCTATTTGCCATAGATTTATCTATAGCAATACGGCTATCTTTAACATTAATAATTATATTTCCACCTAACTCTGAAATAAGAGTAATACTTTCGCCTACAATAAATCCTAGGCTTTTTAAAAATCTCACCGTTTCTTCTTTACCATTAATTTTCTTTATAAAAACTTTTTCTCCAGATTTGGCCATAGTAAGTGGCATATAAATCCCTCCTTTAAGTATGCACAAGCTAACTAATATTGAAAAACATAAGTTAGCTTTAACTAACCTATATTTTGAGTTTACTATAAATGATTTATGATGTCAACTGAAAATGAGAATAATTTTCATATATTGGGTTATTTTAAATAAGTAAAGAATAATTTTGGAAAGTTGAATGAAAATTTAACCTATGATAAAATAGGTTAAAAGAAACTATACAGGAGATTATTATGAAAATACATGAATCCGGAGAAAATTATTTAGAAACTATTTTATTGCTTCAGAGAAAAAAGGGCTCTGTACGTTCTATAGATATAGCAAATGAATTAGGTTATACAAAGGCTAGCATTAGCAGAGCCATGGGCATACTGAAAAAAGCTGAGTTTATAACCATGGAACAAGGAGGGGAGATAACTCTCACAGAAAAAGGCATGAAAAAGGCCAGTGAAATATATGAAAGACATACTCTCATCACTAAATATCTCATGGACACTTTAAAAGTATCTAAAGAAGTAGCTGATGGAGATGCCTGCCGCATAGAACACATTCTAAGTAATGAAGCCTTTGAAAAAATGAAGGAATTATATAAATAAAAAAATTGAGCATCCACTTATATTAAAGTGCATGCTCAATTTTTGTGAGAGATAAATTAATCTAGTAGGAAGTTTCATAGAGAGAGTCTTTTTAAAAGTCTCTATGGAATATTTCAGTTTTGTTTTCATCTTTGTAATCTTCTATGGTGAATATGCCAATGGCATCTAAGATTCCATTCATTACTGGGCTATCGTAGGCAACTTTATATTTAGAGTTATCTGCAAAGGTATCTACGGCTATTTTAGAATTATCTTTAGGGACAATAGCTTTTGGCCCACCAACGCATCCACCTACACATCCCATCCCTTCAATGAAGTTTCCTTTTATAATACCTTTTTGAAGATCTTGTAATATTTCCTTACATTCTTTTATTCCGTTACCTTGAATAGGAGTTACAAGTTTATATTTTTCAGGGAACATTCTTTCTATGCAATCTTCAATGGCAATTGAAACTCCACCGGTACGTGCATAAAGCCTTCCACCTCGTGAGGCATATTCCATGGAAGTAGTGCCTTCAAGGGTTTCTGGAACTACATTAAAGGCTTCAAAAATTTCTTGTAATTCTGCAAAAGTAAGAACAAAATCAATGTCACCAATCAAGTCAGGAGATTTAACTTCTGCCTTTTTTGCTACACATGGTCCTATAAATACTACCTTTACATCTGGGTTTAATTTTTTTAACACCCTACCAGCTGCAATCATTGGAGATACAGTAGGAGATGTATGTGGCAATAAATCCTTATATACTTTTTTTATCATGCCAACCCACATAGGACAGCAGCAAGATGTAATCATAAAATCTGATTTAGTTTTAACGTGAGCATCAAATTCAATGGTTTCTTTAAGGGTAAGCATATCTGCAAAGAATGCTACTTCCACCATATCAGTAAATCCAAGAGATTTAAAAGCAGTTCTAAGCTGTTCAATGGTACTATCCCCGAATTGACCCATTATAGCAGGGGCTACAGCAGCTACTACAGGAGTATTTTCCTTTAAAAGTTTAGCAAGAGGCATAAATTCAACAGTATCTAGAATGCTTCCAGTTGGACATCCTTCCACGCAGAACCCACAATCAGTACATTTATCATTATCTATATAAGTACACTTAGTTTTTTCATCATATAAAATGGCATCAAAAGGGCAGCTTTCTTGACATTTTGTCTTTCCATCACAATCTACCTTACACTCCATTTTACATAGTTTAATTTTATTAACAATTTTATGATCTGATTCATAATTATTTATGGCTTTTTTTAAATCTTCTATGTAATTATTATTAAAGGACAAATTCACTCCACAGAGAGAAGAAATTTCCGCAGCTAAGACTACTTTATCAACTGTGTTATCCTTTAATAATTCTTCAATAACATTCTCTAATTTATCATTATAGTAGGCATTGATAAGGGTTTTAAATAATTCACTATGTTGTTTTTTCATAACAGCACATCCAATCTTAAAATATTTTATTCTTCATATATTTTATAATAATCATCACCCCAATATTTTGCTATAAACTCATCTCTTCCAGATATACTTCTATCCTTTTTATATTCTGTAGGATGGGTTTTATAAAATTCTTGATGATATTCTTCTGCTTCATAGAAGTTTGATGCTGGAAGAATCCTAGTAACTACTTCTTTAGGGAATCTACCTGAATGGTTTAGAGCTTTTTTAGATTTTTCAGCAACTATTCTTTGATTCTCATCCATGTAGAAGATAGCAGCAATGTAGGAAGAACCTCTATCTTGAAATTGACCTTCATCATCCGTTGGATCTATCTGTCTCCAAAAGGCATCCAGGAGCTTTTCATAGGAGATGATAGTAGAATCATATATAATTTTAATAGCTTCATAATGACCTGTACCTTGAGATTTTACATCTTTATAGGTAGGACTTTTTAGTTCACCCCCAGTATACCCAGAAGTAACACTTATAATTCCATCTAATACATCAAAAGGGGATACCATGCACCAAAAGCAGCCACCAGCAAATATAGCAGTTTTGTAATTTTCACTATTAATATTCTGCATTTTCAATTGCCTCCTAAATTTTGTTTTTAATTATATATTACCATATTTTAAAGAAATATATAGTAATTATAGTCCATATAAAATATAAACAATATGACAATATATGAAAGTTAATCATTTATTAATTTAGATTTATATCCATATATGGTAAAATTGAATATGGATGCGTAGGGCTTATCTTATGTTTAGGAGGAAATATGGATTACAACAAATTTAACATAGAAGAAAAGTATGACAATTATAATAATATAACCAAGGTAGAAGCTGAAAAGATACTGTTAAAATTAGATAGTGTGATAGATCATGATAAAGGATATGATTATTACATATTAAAGGGAAAGATGCTCCTTAAGCTGGATAGAATGAAGGATGCTTTTCATGCCTTAGAAAAGGCTATGACCTTTAATAAAACTGATGAAGTATATGACCTTTTATCCTTTGCCTATTATGAGGAAGAAGATTATGAAAAAGCACTTTATTATATAAATTTATCCTTTGGAATAACAGTAGATGAATATATTTATAATCATAAAGGAAAAACTTTAGAAAGATTAGATAGGTTTGAAGAAGCTTTTGAAGCCTATTATGAAGGACTTAATTATGCTCTCTCTAGTTATAGTAGTTATGGAGATGTAGAGATATTTGGTGAAAACTTAGCTAGACTAGGTGGAATTTTAAAAAATCAATATTTAGATAACATAAAGAAATTTATAAATTTAAGAGATTATTATAATCTTTATGAAAACTATATGAAACTTCTTCAAGTTATTCTTAAGGAAGAAGAAAACGATCACTATCATAGTAGTTCTGAATATGTAAGTGTAAAATATCTAGAGTTAGTTGAAGAAGGAAAATATATTTTAATTGATAATGATTACTTTTTAGAGATGATTAATATTTATAAAATTCTATATCAAATAGAAAATAATTCAGAGTATGAGGATAGGGAGTATATTAATAAAATCTATATAGACAATAAGGTGAGGGACTTTATTGATGCTGTTATGGAAAGAACTTCACTTACTAAGGATGTAGATATAATTTTAAAGGTTTTAAATGAAGTTATAGGCATTAAAAATAGAGATTACTATGACTACTTGTATCATAAAGGTTTTATTTTTATGAAACTAAAAAGATATGATGAGGCATTAGAGGTATTAGATGGCATAACTAGAGATAAGAATTCACCTTATAATATAAAAGTTCAAAGCTATGAGTGTATAATTAAAAAAATGTATGAAGCTGAAGATATATATAAGGGAAATTATGATGAGTATAAAAAAAGTATGTCAGATCTACTTAGAGATGAAATTCATAGGATAAAGGAAGATGAATATTTAACTTTAGATGATAGATGTGACAGAATAATACACAACTGCAAGAGGGCTATTAATTTAGAACTAGATAATGACTTTTGGTATGATTATATAGAAGTGTTATCTTTAGAATTAGGTGAGGAATATGAAGTTATTGTAAAAAACCAATCAGTATATAAAGTGATACAAAATTATAATAAAGCCATAAATATATATGATAGGCTCATTGAGGTGAAAAGTGATGGTCCCCATGGGTACTATAGAAAAGGAAGGGCAATTGTATTAGTATTGCGACTTTTAAATAGTTCTAAAACCTCCTTAAAGGATTTAGTTGGAGTTCATAATTTAGACTGTTTTTCTTATTCAGAGGTTATATACAATCTTAATAAGGCTATTAGTTTGAAAAGTGACAATGGTAAATACTTTAACCTTTTAGCAAGAACCCATTTTGAGATTGGAGAATATGAGAAATCCATGGGATATATGGAACAAGCACTTACCCTAGCACCTAATGATTTATATATGAATTTAAATAAGGTGTGTATTTATATTAGAAGATATAAGTACACAGAAGCAGTGGATTATTTATTTAAGATGTCCTATAAAGATATGAACAGAGGTACCGTAAGAAAAACTTTTCTTTCAAGAAAGGAAATTCTTAGTTTCTTAATGGGTATATTTAATTTATATACAAGACAAGATAAAATTTACTATATAATAGCTTATTATTTTTATGCTATAGTTGATTTTCAATATGACAAAGCCTTAACCTTTATTAATAATGCTATAGAGGTGTCTGATGATGAAAGATACTACTTGCTTAAAGCTAAAATATATTTTAAAGATGGAAAGTTTAAAGAAGCATTAAAGTGTGCAGAAGAAGCTATAGTTATTGACGATCATTATGATGAAGCGTTTCTTATAAAAGAAAAATGTAATGAAAAATTAACTGATAATTAGTATGTAAATATTGTAAACACCTAGGATTAAAATAAAGCCTAGGTGTTTTTATTTATGAAGAAAATATTTTATAGTTATAAAAAATATAAAATAATGTATAAAAATGGATTTAATGGATAACATAGTTTATGTGCATAAATTGTTACATAAATTCTTAAATCAAAAAGGAAAGGAGGAATAGTGTGAATAAGAAAATTAATAGAGCTAAGAAAAAGGGATTTACCTTAATTGAGTTACTAGTAGTTTTAGGGATAATAGGTGTATTAGCCTTAGCAGTAGCACCAACAATGGTGTCTAAGGTTAGTGAAGCTAAAGAAAAAACAGATGTTTCAAATGCTAATGCCATAGCTATGGCAGTTAAAACCGAGATAATAGAGGGAGATATAAAAGCTTCAGGACCTATTGATGAAAGTGATATAACGGAAATAGGTAATAAATATTTTGATGGTAAATTTCCAACATCACAATCTTTAAAAACTAATTTTACTGTAGCTTTAACTAATAATGTAATTACTGTTACAGCTGGAAAAGGAACACAATTTTACCCTGAGTATATATTAGGAGCGGATGATAAAGATACAGAATAATAGATATATAACCTAGTAAATTAATCTTAAAATATATCTAGATAATACATAATTAATGATCTGAGCCTAATAAAACGATATATTTTACAAACTTCTATAATATATAAAATATAAGAGAGTGGAATTTAAACATTTTTCCTATTAACTATTCTTGAAAGTAGTTCATAGGAAGGTGAATGCAATTATCTTCTACTCTTTTTTTATTGGCATAAGTTACGAAATTAAATCTTTATATTAAAATTTACTTATCTAATATATGTTATAATAAAATATATATTCTATTATAACATATATTAAACTTAAGGAAAGCAAACAACCTATTTGTAATTGAACTTAAGCACAGAGGAGGAATAAAAATGAATGTTATTAAAGCAGAAGATTATGAAAGTATGAGTAGAAAAGCTGCCAATATAATTTCTGCTCAAGTTATACTTTACCCAAACTCTGTATTAGGACTTGCCACTGGTTCTACTCCATTAGGAGTATACAAGCAGTTAATTGATATATATAATGATAGAGAATTGGATTTTTCAAAGGTACATAGTGTAAATTTAGATGAATACTATGGTTTGGCACCAGACCATAATCAAAGTTACCATTCTTATATGAAGGAAAATTTCTTTAAACATATTAATATGCCGTCAAATAATATTAATATACCTAATGGACTCGCTTCTAATATTGATTTAGAGTGTAGTAGATATGATAAATTAATTTCAGATTTTGGAGGCATTGATCTTCAACTTTTAGGTATAGGTCATAATGGACATATAGGGTTTAATGAACCGGGAGAAGTCTTTGAAAAGAACACTTATAAGGTTAAGTTAAATAAAAGGACTATTGATGCTAATTCAAGATTCTTTAATAGTATTGAAGAAGTGCCTAAGTATGCTATTACTATGGGAATAAAGGCTATTATGCAGTCAAAAGGAATTCTTTTAGTAGTAAATGGAATTAGTAAGGCGGACATTTTGTATGAAGCTCTTTTAGGAGCAATTACACCAAAAGTTCCTGCTTCAATATTACAATTACATCCTAATTTAACTGTTATCGCAGATAAAGATGCTCTTTCTACCATTGAAAAAAAGGCGAAAATTTAATTTATAAAAGGAGTGATTTTTTATTTAAAATCACTCCTTTTAATATAGGCAAATTAAATTGTTAATACTATTTTGTTATGAAAGCATATTTTGGAAGACCGTTTTCGTATTGAATTTTTGGTTCTCCAATGATTAGAGGTAGTGTATACTCATAAGCTTCTTTAGTTACATTGTTACCTTCTTCATTGATCCATTCCTTAGGGAAATATTTTATTGAGTTTGCTACTTTTGAAGTGTGCACTGCAAAGGTTTCTGATTTATATGGAGCATTAGAAACTCTCTCAATACCTATCATATAACCGCTTTCACCTTCTGCAGAGTATTTTAATGCAGCAAATCCACAATTAAAGGCTTCATCAATATCAGTTTGAGAAGCAAAGTGCATTGCGCAACGTTGCATAGTTGAAAGTTCTATAGCTCTTACTTTTTTGCAAACTCCATTTTCAGTGATTACATTTTTGATATAACTACAAACACCACCTAATTGAGCGTGACCAAATTTATCTAGACCAGTACCACCCATTTCACCAAGGAAAGTACCATCTGCAGTTCTTATTCCTTCAGAAACTACTATAATTACAGAATTTTTTTCTTCTAATTTTTTAGCCACATCTTTTAAAAACTTAGCTTCATCAAAGGCAACTTCAGGAAGATAAATTAAATCTACCACTGGTTCTCCATTTAATGTAGCAATACAAGAACTAGCAGCTAGCCATCCTGTATCACGTCCCATTGCCTCCATAACAAATACATTTTTTGCAGTATAAACACTAGCATCTAGTTTGTTTTCTAGAGCTATAGTTGATATAAACTTAGCAGCACTTCCAAAACCAGGAGTATGATCCATTACTGGAAGGTCATTATCTATAGTTTTAGGAACTCCAAAGAATTTTACAGGAAGGTTATGCTCCTTTGCATAGTTACTTAGTTTATGAACTGTATCCATAGAATCATTTCCACCAATGTAAAAGAAAGTATCAATTTCATACTTTTTAAAAATCTCAAAAAGTTTTATGTATTCTTCTTTGTTATCTTCATAGGTTTTTAATTTGTATCTGCAAGATCCAAGTCCTGAAGATGGTGTATAAATTAATCTGTCAATAACTTCACTGTCAATCTGAGAAAGATTTATTATATTTTCATTTAAAATTCCCTCAATACCGTTAATTCCTGCATATACATTGTCAAAATAGTGTAGTTCTTCATTTGCTTTAAATACTCCCATAGCGCTGGCATTTATTACAGATGTAGGACCACCAGATTGAGCTACTATACAATTTTTCATATATTTAACACTCCTTTGTATTGTGTAGAGATACCTACACTTATTATTACATCTTTTTAATTATAATATAAATTATAATTACTAACAATTAGTATAATTAAATAGACATTGTATTAATAATATATAAGGTATGAGATAATAGTTTTTAAATAGTTAAATATATAGAATAGGTTATCTTTAATTAGGTTAATATAAGACTTTTTATTCGTATAAATGGTATAATATTCATATATTTAAAAAGCAAAGGAGAAAAGATTATGAAAATGTATCCCGTTGAATTAGATAATAAATATGGTTATATAGATGAAAATGGAAAAACTATAGTTCCTTTTATTTTTGATTTTGCCGATGAATTTGAGGATGAAATGGGCTTTATAGAGGTGGATGGATTATGTGGTTTTATCAATAGACAAGGAGATTACATAATAGCTCCTAAATATGATGATATAAATTATTTTAATGAAGGCATGGCTTTAGTTGAGTTAAACCATAGATATGGATATATAGACTTACAAGGCAATGAGGTAATAAAAGTAAAATATGAAGAAGGAAAAGGATTCACTGAAGGACTTGCAGCAGTGAAAATATTAGGAAAGTGGGGATATATCAATAGACATGGCAAAATGATTATATCACCTACCTTTGATGAAGCTAATGAGTTTGAAGAGAATGGCCTCGCTATAGTTAGAAAAGGTGAGAACTATGGATATATAAATGGGGAAGGTCAGTGTATTAGCGGATTTATATATGAATATGCTAACAATTTTAATGAGGGTTTAGCCAATGTGGGATTAGAAGGTAAAAATGTATATGTGGATGAAACCTTTAATATAAAGATTGAAGGAAATTTTGATTTTACTAGCGAATTTCTTAATGGACTTGCAGCTGTATCCCAAGATAATATATGGGGATATATTAATAATTCTGGTGACTTTGTTATTGAAAAAACATATAGCTGGGCAGATAATTTCAATACAGATTATGCAGCAGTTTCCATAGAAGATAAATATGGATTTATAGATAGAAGTGGGAACATAATAATACCTATAGAGTATGATAATGTTTTAGAGTACAGTGAAGGTTTATTTTCTGTTGAAATTAACGAGAAGTGGGGTTTTGTAGATTTAAAAGGTCATATAGTTATAGAACCTAAATTTCATGAAGTAGATAACTTTTATAATGGAATATGTAAGGTTATAATAGATGAAAAAGAAGGATATATAAATAAAGAAGGAGAATTTATAATATAGATAATAGGGATAGAATTTTAATATTTATGGTTATAAATAACTTGTAAATTCGTAATTTAATAGAAGATATAGTCTTAGAATTAAGGGGGATATAGTATGAGTATAATTGATTTGCATTGTGATACAATTTGTCATTTAATAGATAATAAGGATATGGAATTAAAGAGAAATCATCTAGCTATTGATTTAGAAAAGTTAACAAAAGGTAATTCCTTAGCACAATTTTTTGCCTTGTTTATTGATCTTAATGAGCATCCTAAGGCATTTAATAGAGCCATGGATATGCTTAATAAATTTTATGAAGAGTTAGAAAAAAATAATCATGAAATATCTGTAGCAAAAAATTATGAGGATTTTGAAGTGAATAAGGAGGAGGATAAAATATCAGCTTTCTTGACCATTGAAGAAGGTGAAGCTATAGAAGGCTCTCTTAAGAATTTAAGAAATTTTTATGACCTAGGAGTTAGACTTATGACATTAACCTGGAATTATGAAAATAGTATAGGTTATCCAAATTGCAGAGAAGAGTTTCGAAATAAAGGGTTAAAAATCTTTGGATTAGAAACCCTCGAAGAAATGAATAGGCTAGGCATGATTATTGACGTTTCACACCTATCCGATGGAGGGTTCTATGATGTGGCAAGATATAGTAAGAAACCTTTTGTAGCATCACATTCAAACAGTAGAGCTGTATGTAATCACAGCAGAAATTTAACTGATGATATGATTAGAACTCTCAGTGAAAAGGGGGGCATAACTGGCATCAACTTTGAAAAATCTTTCTTAATAGAAGGCGGAAGTAAAAGTGCTGTTACAGATATGGTTAAACATATAAATCATATCTGTAATGTTGGGGGTATAGATGTATTATCCCTTGGTAGTGATTTTGATGGAATAAACCCTAAAAATCTAGAAATTAGTAACATGGGAGAGATAGATAAACTCATAACTGCATTACAAAAAGAAGGATATCATGAAAGTCATATAGAAAAAATATTATATAGGAATGCTTTGAGAGTAATAAAAGAAGTTATGTAGTACAATATAATTTATAGAAACCTTTATATTAAATTATATGACTATGGCTAAGTACCTAGATAATAATTTATCCTTCAGAGGGAGGTAAAACTCCTTCTGAAGCAAATGTAGATAACATAAAAGGAGTGAGGTTATGGAATATGAAAAGTTACAGAACAATATTTCTAAGGGAGAAATATTGTTAAAAAAGGTAGATATAGACGGTAATATTTGTGGAGAGTTTGTTGAATTTACAATTAGCCATGTTTATGAAAATATTGGTGAAGATGATGTAAAAGGAATTTATACCTTCCCTATACCAGATACTGCTGTTATATCAGGTTTTGAAGCTAATATAGGTGGCAGTGTTATAAAAGGTAAAGTAGAAGATAAAAAAGAAATAGAGAAAATTTATGAAAATATTGGAGAAGATTCAGGAAGTAAACTTATATTAGAAGAACTAAATAACAACTATTTTAAAATGTCAATTGGAACAATCTTAAAAGGTGAAACTGTAGTTATAAAGATTTCTTATATTGAAGAGCTAGTATATGAACATTCTAAGCTTAAGTTAATTATTCCTAAGATTGTACTTCCGGAAAATCCATATAATGAAGAACAAAGTCAACAAGAAGACTATAAATTATCTTTAAATCTATTAGTAGAGACCTTTGAAAGTGCTAAATTTTCTTGTAATACCCATAAAATTCAGGTAGAAGAAGAAGAGGATGATGAGAGCAATTTATACAAAATAACCCTTCATGGTGAAGAGCAAATCCTGGATAGTGCTATGACAATTTATTTAGAAGAAAATTCCAGCGAAACAAGTGGAATTATATATGAGAATTATAGCGAAGACAATGGAATTGTTTATTTGAGGTTTCTACCTGAAATTGAAGAGGATGTAGAAGAGAAAAGTGGTAACTATATATTCCTTATAGACATATCAGAATCTATGGAAGGAGATAAGTTAAAGGAGGCTAAAACTGCTTTACACTTATGTCTTAGAAATTTATATAAAGGTGATACCTTTAACATAGTTGCTATGGGTGACACCCTAAAGCATTTTTCAGAGAGTAGAAGAGTTGAATTTAATGATGAAAATTTAAAGGAAGCATCTAAGTGGATAGATAAGTTAACTTGTGAAAATGATGCTAATATATTTGATGGAATAAAATATGCCTTTTTAAATGAAGATAAGGGAGAAGAAAATACTATAATTTTATTTACTGATGACGTAGTGGATGATGAGAAAGATATCCTTGATTATGTAGAAAAAACTTGCGTAGGAAGCAGAATTTTTCCTTTTGGAATAGATGCCTCTGTTAATACCTATTTCATCAATAAAATAGCAAGAATTACCTTTGGAAAAGCAGAATTTATTAATAGAAGTATTAGAATAGAAGATGTAATCTTAAATCAGTTCAATAGAATAAGAGGACTACAAATAACAGATATTGAAATTGATTGGGGTGGAATGAAGGTTGAGAAAACTTACCCTAGAACCATAGAATATATGTATGATGGAGAACCATTTTCAATATTTGCTAAGATGGATGGGAATCTAGAAGGTATTGTTACTCTTAATGGTATGGTTGGAGATAGAAGAATACAACGAAGAATAGTTCTAACTAAATTAGACTTAGAGGTTAATGCAAATTTAATTGAAAAGGTTTGGTATAAGAAAAGGATAGAATCTTTAGAGAATAGAATCGTCTATGAACGTGGAGAAGTTCATGAGGCTATGAAAAATAAGATTATAGAGTTATCTACTGACATTGGAATTATAAGTGATGAGACATCATTTATTTTAATAGAAGAAATTTATGAACCTGTACTGGGAGGAGTTATGAGAAAATTCTTACCAGTTAACATAGATTTCAATAAGGGTGATACAAATATAATCTCTCCAAAGTTTTATTATAGTCAAAGTCTAGATGAATTGCAGTTAGAAAATTTAATGGATGAGGGTATAGATAAATCAGAGTTCTTACGTGTGCTAGCAACACAGCAATTAGCAAGTGGTGCCTTTGGTAAATCTGTAGAAGATGATAAAATAGATAAGGTTATATATACTGCTAGAAGTATAGTAGCCTTTACTCACCACGGTGAAGGTATAGAAATGTATAAAAATCTATTAACTAAAGCTGTAGTATATCTTGTGGAAAATTATGAAGAATTTGTAGAGAATGAAGATGTGCTAATCTCCACATATGTTGCTCTTAAATCTTTTGCAGATAAGGTAATAGTTAAAGATAATAAAAAGACAAGGCTTTTAAATGCAATAAATTCCTTAGAAAGTCATATTGAAGAATTAAATATTGATATAAGTAAGATTAATGAGGAAATTTTAAGTAGTATAGAAGGCGCAAAAGAAAAAGATCAATTAAGCAGACTTATATATAAATCAATAAAATATTAAGTTAGTCTGTGTTAAAATGCTCTAAATATTAAATAAGCACTGAGCATGTAATATAATTAAAATGCATGCTCAGCGTTTTTATAGAAAAAATCTATTTAAGGAAGGTAGTACATACCTAATGATTGACGCTGAAGTTAACAAAAATGATAAAGTGAATATGAGAGATTTTATAAAGAAAGATTTTTGCAGAAGACATAAACTTAATGTGCTAAATTCTCTAGATATTTTGACATTAGAAAACATTTCTAACCTTATAGATATATACGATGGTTATGTATTAAAGGGGTATTTAGTAAATGCTATACCAAAGGGTATTAAAGTATCCTTATCCAATAGGATGACTTCAAGTGGTGGAAAGACTATCTTTTCAAAAAGAGGAAGAGAATGTACCTATGAGATTAGAATAAGTAATAGAGTCATAAAAGAATATATAGAAGATAATAGAAGTAAAGTTGTATGTGGAATAGAAGCTAAGGATGCACTAGAAGCTCTTATGCTTATTTTAGAGCATGAGCTTTGCCATGTCATAGAATTTAGTGAGTATGGAAACTCTAATTGTAAAGGTAATAGATTTAAGAATATAGCCTTTAATTTATTTGGACATACGAGTAGTTATCATGAAATATTAAAGAGTAAAGATGCCTTCAATAAAACCATAAATAACTCATTTGTTAAAGGACAAGTTGTTCAATTTAAATACAAAGGTATATTGTATGAAGGAATAATTAGCAATATTAATAAAAGAGCTACAGTGATGGTGAAGGATATAAAGGGTACATATAGAGATAACCATGGATTGAGTTATTCAAAGTGGTACATACCGCTAAAATTACTTATAAATAAGGAGTAGAAAGATATGATTAAAGCAATACTGTTTGACCTAGATGGTACAATAATAGATACCAATGAATTAATATTAACTTCCTTTAATTATGTATTAAATAATTATTTAGGATTAAATATAGGAAAGGAGGAAATTGTAGAATCCTTTGGCATACCACTTAAGGATGTATTGAGTGAATATGATAAGGAGAGAGCTGATGAATTAGTTGATGAATACATAAGATACTGTCTTAATTGCCATGATAAATACATAAAATCTTATGATCACGTGGAAGATGGACTACTAAAGCTAAAAGATAAGGGACTAAAATTAGCAATAGTTACATCTAAGAAAAGGGGAACGGCTTTAAGAGGACTTAATTGTTTTGACTTAGAGAAATATTTTGATGTAATAATTACTCCAGAAGATAGTAGGAAACATAAACCAGATGGTGAACCAGTGTTAAAAGCTTGTGAAGTCTTAAAAGTTAATCCTAATGAAACTATAATGGTAGGAGATAGCCATAATGATATATTATGCGGAAAGAATGCAGGAGCAAAAACTTGTCTAGTAAATTATACTGCACTAAATATAGAAAAGATTAAAGCACATAATCCTGATTATATAATAGATAAAATTGAAGACATTATAAAGTTTATTTAGTATTTTAGGTGTTTACCTCAAAAATTATCATAAGTATCATTGTCATAATTGAAAATAATAAAATAAAAAAGTGTAAAATTTAAATTTAATTTATTATGATAAATAAAGTTAATTAGAAGTAGAAAAACATACTATACATAAAATTACAAATATTTACACAAAAAAAAGATTCCCTATGATTAATATTAACATAGGGAATCTTTAAAGCTATCTATATATACGATTTCTTTTTTTTCTACGTTTTTTGTTTATTTTAGATATTATTAGTATTACTAAAGATGCTATTATTATTAATACTAATAGAGCTAATACATAATAAAGGATATTACTTTTTATTATATCCATATTGGATAGTCCAGAATATATATCATATTGTTTTTCATATCCCTTTATATTAACAGTAGCTTTACCAATAGATTTATCTTTACTTAAAGTCCAAATATTTATCTTACCTACTTCAGAATTAAATTCTGGTTCTAAGTCTGTTGGATATAATGAAATATCCTCATGAATAGTAACTGGAACTTTAATTGCTTTTTTAGGTCCTATAAGAGGTAAAATTTTATATTCCATAGTAACTTCTGAAATTTCAGTGTTCTTAGCTTTGAAGACTTTTTTTTCTGCATTGAAGCCATAATTGGCTAAGTTTGTAGTATCTTCAAAAACCTGAGTGTCTACTGGAAAATTATAATCTGAGCCTAATACCACCGTTGCTAAAGTATGTCCATTCCTTTGATATAAAGCTGCTAAGCATCTTCCAGACTTTTCTGTATAACCAGTTTTTCCGCCAATGTTTCCATCTACACCTATAAGTTTATTTCTATTTTCAACTATTGATGATGGTCCATTAGTAGATTTTACTTCTGATTCCTTTTTAGACATAGTTTCTCTAATCCACTCATTACCGTAAGCTGCATTTAATAATAGGGATAAATCATATGCTGTAGTATAGTGATCATCAGTGTTATCATCAAGGCCATTAGGTGTTACAAAATTAGTATTGGTCATACCTAAAGCTTTAGCTTTTTCATTCATCATTGTAATGAACTTTTCCTTTGTTCCACCAATATTTTCAGCAACCATATAAGCAATATCATTACCTGAATAAAGAAGTAGTATGTCCATAGCATCTTTACCGGTAAATGTATCTCCAGGAGTTACTGGATGAACATTAAGTCCATAAGAATAAGGCTCTTCTTTTAAGGCTGCAGCTGGATAAGTAAGTAAATCAGTTTTACTTTTATTTTCAGCTAATAGTAAAGCAGTCATCAGCTTAGTAATACTGGCTGGTTGTTTCTTTTCATCGATATTTTTAGAATAGATTATTTCCTTTGTTTCTAAGTCCATAACAATAGCAGAAGTACCAACGATTTCAGGTTGAGTTTCTGCAATGGCTATAGTTGAGAAAGAAAAGGTAAATACTAAAGTAAAAAATACCCATAATGATAAAATTCTCTTTTTCACAAGTCATCTCTCCAATTTTATATTTTAGAATTAAATAAGTCCTATCTAGTATAACATTTACTGTAATTTTCAACAAGGACAAAGAAAAAATATGTTATTAATAATATGTTATATTTTTATTATCTAATATTGTGGTATGCTATATATAAGATATTTAGAAGGAGCAGTGAACTGATGACAAATATAAATATTGATAGAATAAATGATATTTTTAAAGATAGGGAGTCCACATCTATAAAACCTATGAAAAAAGCAGCAGTGATGATTCTTTTACAGGTTATAGATGATGAGGTTTATATAATTTTTCAAGTTAGAGCTAAAAAATTAAATAGTCAGCCTGGAGATGTTTGTCTACCTGGTGGAAAGGTTGAAGAAGGAGAGTCTTTTAGAGATGCTGCAATAAGAGAAACCATGGAAGAGATGAATATTAAAAAAGAAGATTTTGAAGTTATTGGTGAAATGGATTATTTCTTATCACCATACCTCATGATAATGCGTCCCTATATCGCTAAACTTAATACAAATAATATTAAGTTTAATACAAGTGAAGTTGATCATATATTTAAGGTACCAATAAAATTTTTTATTGATACAGAACCATTACTATATAAAATGGATATTGGCCCAATAAATCAAGATGGATTTCCCTTTCATTTAATAAACGGAGGTAAGGATTATAAATTTTCAAAGGGGGTATTAGATGAATACTTTTATCAGTGGAATAATTATGTAATTTGGGGTTTTACAGCTCATATTATAAAATCTTTCATTGATATCATAAAATAGTAATTACATCCATATAAATAAGTAAAGAAAATATTTAACTGCCTTAGGAGGTGTAATATGTATGGTAAATAGAACTTCTGTAAGCATATTAATACAAGATATGATGAATAAACTTGAGGAAATTGGTATTCACAGTATTCTTGTCAGATCTAAGGAAGAAGCTAAAAATTTTATTATGTATCATATAGATATTGGAACTCAAGTAAGAATAGATGATTGTTTAGAGTTAAATGATTTAAACTTAGAAAGAGCTGTCATAGAAAAAGGTGGTACCATACTAAATAATGAAGTAGGAAATTTAGATTTCAAAGAGGGTAAAAAAAGACCCTCAACTATTTCCGAACTAGATTTATATGGTTGTAGCCACTTGTTGGACGAGTTTACTGAATTTTCTCATTATATCACTGACAATGAAGATTTGTTAAGTTGTATTTATGGAATAAAAAAAATAGCAGTCATTAATATAGGCTTAAATAATAAGATTCCTAATGAGCTACTTCCTATATATGAAAAAATAATGAATATTGATAGTGAAAAGATTATTAACCTTAAAAATCATATAGCAAAAAAAGAAGATAGTAATTTGAATATCCATAATACTCAAAGAAATGTAGGACATAAAAATATAAATATTGACATAAGTGTAGTTTTCATAGGATAAATTTATATATATATTTTAGTAGTTGTAGTATAACTCCAATATTTTTTAAAATACTAAAATTATATTTAAAAAATATTGGAAAATTCTTAAATATAGAAAACCCCTCAATAAATCCACTAAAAATACTTTATTTTGTGAAAATTCTCATTTATAATTTAGGGTATTAAATGTGTATTTATTGGGGGTGGTATGCTTGGTTAAGTGTGATTTTTTATCAACTTATGATGAGTATGTAGAGTGTTCAAAGGACTGTGCCCTTTATAATTGGGCTGAAAATAATAATAAGTGCCCCTTTAAAGAGCTTAGTAGCAAGGGGAGCAAAATAAAAAATCTCTATGATTATGATTTGTACAAGGAGGATAAGTCGTTGCCTATATCTCTTTTATACAAAGACAGCTACTTATAATTAAATTGTTTTTAATATAGATTTTTTATAACATAATATCTATATTAAGCTCCAACCAAATTAAACTAATCCAAGTGTGTTATTTAGTATATTTCAGTAAACATATAAATCTCCTAGCCTAGGCTAGGAGATTTTTTATTAACTATTTTGATTTCATGCTACATCCTGAACATGATGTGCAATCCTTTGACTTTGATCCACATCCACCACATCCACCGCATCCCTTAGATTTATTAGTAAACGAAGGTGTTGCCTTTAGGTAGAGAGAATCTTTCTTTAGTACAATAATTATTTCATTAAAATTACTAGATAAATCTTCACTATAAGCAATATTTAACCCCTGTATATCTTCAATAACATTGTAGTTAATGGTATTATCTAAAATTATATCAACCTTAGAATTTTTACAACATCCACCATTTTCAGGTTCCTTTAATGCTATACAATCATATTCATCATGAAATTCCAGTAGTTTAATAATAAAATCAAAGGCATCATTAGAAATTTTTATTTTAAGTTTCTTATTCAATAGATATCATACCCTTCATAGATAGTATATTAATATTATTCTTCATATATTGAAGAGTATTCGTGTAATAATGATTCTTTTAAATTCCATAAGTTTTTAGATAAGTCTACATAGTATTGATGAGGATTTTGTAATCTTCTTATCTCTGACCATAGACTAGCTTTTTCCTTACCACAAAATTCTCTTATCTCCATTACAGAAGGACTTTCATAAGTACATTTACCCTTATCAAATATTTGTACCATGAGATTTTTTATATTATAATTTTTAATTCTTTTTTTCTTCCAAGTGTAGTTAGGGTCAAACAACTGCAAAGGCTTATTATTATCGAAATTCTCATCATTTAAAGCAATTAAATCTGCAATAGCTTTATTGGTTTTCTTATCATAAACTCTATAAAGAGATTTAAACCCTGGATTTGTGATTTTTTCTACATTTTCACTTATCTTAATTTTAGGGATAATTGTTCCATTTTTTTCTATAGCAACAAGCTTATAAACACCACCAAATACAGGCTCACTTCTTGCAGTGATCAATCTTTCACCAACACCAAAACTATCTATTTTAGCACCATTTTCTAGAACAGCTTTAATTATAAATTCATCTAAAGAGTTAGAAATTGTGATTTTTACATCCTCATAGCCAGCTTCATCTAGCATTTTTCTAGTTTCTATAGAAAGATATGCAATATCGCCACTATCAATTCTTACAGCCTTAGGTCTTTTACCCATAGGTTTTAAGATTTCATCAAAAACCTTTATAGCATTTGGAATACCTGATTTTAGAACATTATATGTATCTACTAAAAGTACAGTATTATCTGGATAAGTTTTAGCCCATGCTGCAAAAGCTTCATATTCACTATCAAAAAGCTGAATCCAAGAGTGTGCCATAGTTCCAGTTACAGGCACATTGAATAATTCATCTGCCATAGTACAAGCAGTAGCATTACATCCACCAATAATTGCAGCTCTAGCTCCATACAAGGCACCATCATAGCCTTGAGCTCGTCTAGAACCAAACTCCATTACAGGTCTACCACTAGCAGCTTCACAAATTCTTGCAGCTTTAGTAGCAATTAGAGTTTGATGATTTATTGTTAGTAGTATCATAGTTTCTATAAACTGAGCTTCCATAACTGGACCCCTTACAGTTACAAGTGGTTCATTAGGGAATACTGGGGTACCTTCTGGAATAGCCCATACATCACAACTAAACTTAAAGTTAGCTAAATAATTTAAAAATTCTTTACTAAATAAATCTTTACTTCTTAGATATTCTATATCTTCATCAGTAAATTTAAGATTAGTTAAATATTCAATCAATTGTTGAACTCCTGCCATTATGCAGTAGCCACCACCATCAGGAATTTTCCTAAAAAACATGTCAAAATAAGCTATGGTATCATCTGCTTCAGTATTTAAATAACCATTAGCCATTGTAAGCTCATAAAAATCTACTAACATGGTAAGATTTCTTTGGCTTCTTAGGTCAAGTCTAGTAATTGTATCCATTTTTAGTTCTCCTCACTTATATAAACCATAAAATTTTATAAAATCTCCATAGGTTAACATTTACATCCTATATATCGTACCATAAGAAAACTTTCATTTCTATAGTATATGGACAAATAATATGGTAATATTATTAAATTGAAAGTATGTAAAAGGAAAGATTTATATTATGATAAGAAACAAAAATAACACTTTAAGTGAAGAACAGTTAATAGCCATTAACTGTTCAAATGAAAATATAATAGTCAGTGCAGGTCCTGGAAGTGGGAAAACTGTAGTTATTGTAAATAGAGTTTATGAGCTTATAAAGCATAAAAACATATCACCTAAAAATATAGTTATAATAACCTTCACCAAGGCAGCAGCAACTAATATGAGAAATAGGTTCCTAGCCATAGATAAGAATAAGGTAAGTCCTTTCTTTGGAACCTTTCATGGACTTTGCTATAAAATACTAAAGTCCTATTATGGAGAAATTAATATAATAGAGCCCTTTGAAAGCTATAGAGTAGTAAAAAACTTTTTAACTGCCTATGTGGAGGATGTTAGTGAAGATAGAGTTAAGGAATATGTAAATGCCATATCCATCTATAAATGCAAGGGAGAATATAATAGAGATGGAAATAATCAAATCGATAAAGAACTTTTAAAAAACTGTGTAAATTTCTATGAATCCTATAAAAAGGAAAAATCCCTCCTTGACTTTGAAGATCTACAGTTAATGTGTAGAGATTTATTTATTAAGAATAGCTCCATATTAAATTCATATCAAAATCAATTTAAACATATATTAGTTGATGAATTTCAAGATAGTGATGATGTACAAGTGGACATATTAAAGCTTTTAAATAAGGGGAATAACTTATTTGTAGTAGGGGATGAGGATCAATGCATCTATAGTTTTAGAGGAGCTAATCCAACCTATATAGTAAACTTTAAAGATATATTTAAAGAAGGTAAAACCTTATATCTATCTACAAATTATAGGTCAAAGCAGAATATAGTAAGATTATCTATGAAGTCTATAAAAAATAATAAGATTAGAACTTCAAAGAATATCAGAGCCAGTAAAACTGATGATGGAATAATAAAGGCTCAAGGGGTTCGTGATGAAACAGCTCAAGGTACATATATAAGTGATTATATTCTTAAGGTAAGGGAAAGTGAAGATAATAACTTTAATAACTTTGCAGTGCTTTATAGAACTAATATAGAAAGTAGAAGTATAATTGATAGTTTTATTAGAAAAAAAATTCCCTTTACCTTACTAGATAGACAATATAATTTTTTCTCTCACTTCATATGCCAAGACATATTAGCTTATCTAAAGTTAAGCATATATCCTCTAAACATGGATAGCTTTACTAGAATAATAAATAAACCCTATAGGTATATAAGTAAAAATAGTATAGAAGAAGTTAAAAAGAGCAATAGCTTAGGCAGTATCTTTACTAAATTAAAAAACTTAGATAGTACTCCAGTGTTTCAATTAAAAATATTAGATAAACTCGAAAGGGATATTTCTAGCTTAAATAGAATTTCACTACCTTCTGCCGTAGAATTTATTATAGGAGACTTAATGTATCATAAACATCTGGTGGAATATGCACAGAAATATAAATTTTCCATAGAAGATTTAGAAAATGTGTTAAATGAGTTTAAAGAAAGCGTGAAGGGATTTAAAACTATTAAAGACTTCTTAGAACATGTAAATACTGTAGAAGAGGAAACAAAGAAAGCTAGCTCTAGAAATAAGGATAAAAATGAAGGCGTAATTCTTAGTACTATTCACGGTGTTAAGGGAATGGAATTTGATACGGTATTTATGATTAACACAGTAGATGGAGCTATTCCCTATAAAAATAATGATATAGAGGAAGAGAGAAGACTATTTTATGTAGGAGTTACTAGAGCTATTAACAACTTAATATTTCTTTTCCCTCAATTTATAAGAGGTGAAAAGAAAAATAAATCTCAATTTCTATGTGAGTGCCAGCTAGAAGAAGAGATACTAGAAAGAGTTAAATTTAAGGTTGGAACAACTGTAACCCATAAATTCTATGGAACAGGAACTATAACAGCCTTAGAAGAAAGTAATATCTCTATTAAATTTTCTGATTTGGAGAGAAAATTTGACTTTGATGTCCTTGTAACCAATGGGCTTATAGAGGTTTTGGAGGAATAGAAAAGTTATGTAGATTCGTTCCATTCATTGTTTGATTAAAAAACAGATACATGAATGGAGCGATTTTTTATGTCAAAATTAAAACTAAAAACAATAAGAGCTGACAGAAATGCAAAAAAACTATTAAAGAGTGTTATGAAGAATACATGGATTACTGTAAAAGTATAGGTCAAAGAGAAGGAACTTTAAGCAGTAAAGAAAGATTTAAGAGATATCAATTAAGTAAAATAGTAAATTTGGATGACAATATTAACACATTGACTAAAGATAAAATACAAAAACATATAAACTATATGATAGATAAAGGATATAAGGGTAATTACTATCAAACTTATGTTATAAAAATTAGAGCATTTTTAACATACTGCTTTACTAGGGAGTATTTAGAAAAGTTTGAAGTTAAAATTCCCAATATCATTTTAGCGAAAAAAGAAGTTTATACTGAGGCTGAAATAAATAAATTACTTAAAAAACCTAATTTAAATACATGTGTTGTAGGCGATTATAGAAGTTGGACAACTGTTAACTTTCTATTAGGCACAGGATGCAGGAGTACAACATTATTAAATGTAAAAGTAAAAGATATCGATTTTCTTAATGAAAGTATTCTTTTTAGACATATGAAAACAAAAAAGCAAGTTACTGTAATCCTATCTAAAACTCTTAAAGTAGTATATTGCTATAATGGGATTAAAAGAAGACGATTATTTATTCCCAAAATTAGATGGAAATAAAATGAGTTATGATACACTACATCAAAATCTAGTAAATTATTTTAAGCATTGCAAAGTAAAAATGAGAGGTGTCAATACTTTTAGAAATACATTTGCAACTTTATTTATTAAAAATGGTGGAGATATTTATAGGCTTAATGTTTTACTCGCTCATAATAATATAAAAACCACAGAAAGATATGTTAATTTATTACCATTAGATTTCTCAGAAGATTTATTGAAATATAATCCCCTTGATGTGCTTTCCAAAGATAATAAAAAGCTAAAAATTGATAGAAAAAGCAGAAAGGGAGGAAAATAATCATGAGTAAAGGATTCACTACATTTTATAATGAAGTAATGTATAATAAGTCTTTATTTACTACCGACAAAGCTGTATTTTGTGCATTCTCGACCTTTTGCTTCAACAGTGATAAATGTTTCCCTTCTCAAAGAAAAGTTGCTGAGATGCTTAATATATGCGTTAGAACAGTCCAGAGGAGTTTAAAAAGGCTTATTTCTGAAGGTTATATAACAATAGAGCGAAAACTAGGTAGTGTTAATATATACACTCTATTAAAACCTGTAATAGATAGAACAGTTACAACTGTAAAAACTGCTATGAATAAAGTCAAAAGCACTTATAATAAAAAGAAAAATAAATTCCATAGTTATGAACAACGAGATTATAATATGGAAGAATTAGAGAAGAAACTTTTAGGGTGGACATAAAAAGGAGTCCCTGCTAGTAACGATAGCATAAGACTCAAGAACTGAATAAATAAAATAATTGTTGAATCTATTATATCATTTTTAAAAATTAGTATGCAATAGGTTTATTTGTCATGTTCAGATTTTAAAAAATATAACCTATTTTTTTCACTTTTTAATAGGATGTATGAGTTATATGTCATATCCCTAAGACAATGATATTTTAACTACATATGACATCAATGTAGCACTAATAATTAAAAGGTTAATAATAAAAAACTAATAAGCTATATAGCTACAGTCAACATATATAAATATAAAATTAAGAGCCACTCAATAACCTTGATACTATTGTAGCATTCTCTCCTTTATTGTTTAAGTTCAAAGTATCGTCTCGTATATGGTTCGATATGAGCTTTTAAATGGCATTGTATTTAAAATTGTTGATTTACTACATTAAATGAAGTTCACTATAAAAAGACAACCTCATTTAAATATTTTTTAGTGTGAAATTTCTTTTCATTTAATTTGTTAAAGTCCATAGCCACGGTCATCAATTCTCCACTTACTTCTTTTGCTAGTTCTTATTAAAACCCAATTATAATTTGTATAAGTTGAATTTGGATTTAAAGCAAGACTATCACCTGAATCATCGACATCAAAATTAGATAACAAAATAATAACATTTTCGGGACTAACTCCATTTACTGAACCTCCTCCATATTGTAAATATTCTTCAACAGCAGAATTAGATTTTTCTTCGTCATACCATATTTTAGTAAGAGTACATCCTGTATAACCGGAATCAAAATCCTTCTTTACACAATCTACTGCTTTATTTATTTCTTCTTCAGTAAACTTAGAAGACTCTCCAATATTTACTACAACATTATCAGTTATACCACCTTGATTAGTTGTACTTATACCAATAATGAAAACAATAACTACAACTAGAATAAAAATAGCAATTTTACATTCTTTTCTGTTCGTTTTCCATAAATGATTAATTTTAGCCTTCATCTCATTCATTACAATTCCTCCAATATTTGTAATATATAATATGATTATACCATTTTAAAAATATTTGTATATGTTGATATTGAAGGAGAACAGTATGAAAAATTTAAAAAATCAATAGAAGAAGATGGAATTCTAACACCTTTAATAGTAAGTCCTGATATGACAATAATAAGTGGACATCAAAGATATCAAGCAAGTAAGGATTTAGGTATTCAATTAATTCCAGTAATTATAAAAGAAGATTTAATTGAAGAAGATGAAAAACTTAAAAACTTCTTGCAACAAACTTTGGAAGATTGAAAAATGACCCAGTTAAACAAGGGAGAGTATTTGGAGAATATGAAAAATTATGTGGGGTAAGACAGGGTAGTGCAGGAAAAATAAGTTTAGAACGACAAAATGTCGCTCCAACCCAAGAACAAATGGCTAAAGGATTAGGAGTGGATGTTAGAACACTTCAAAGACTTAAGCAACTTCAAACCTTATCCCCTGACCTACAAGAATTAATATCAGATGGTACGGTAAAGTACACTACAGCACTCTCTGTATGGTCTAAATTAAGCCAAGAAGAACAATCTAAACTTATAGAGGACTTAGGTAGAGATAAGATTAAAAGTCTTACACAGAAAGCTACAGAGGAATATATACAGTTATATACTAATATTTGAAAACATGTTAATATTATTATGTAATTATAAATATTGGGGGTATAAAAATGAAAATTGAAATTGAAATTGAAAAAGAAAAATATCCAGTCAAATATCTTTTATATTTATCAGTAAGTGATGAATATAAAAATAGAGTAGTAGGTGGTTTGTTATATGAATAGTAAATTTAAAGAGTATGGTCAATATGCATTAATAATAATATTTGTATTAGCTATAAGGTTGTTTGTAATAGATGTTATAAGTGTTCAAGGTTGTTCTATGTATCCAACTTTAAATGAATCCCATGATAAGGTTATACTTGAGAAATATAAGCAGTTTACAGATGATTATAATAGGTCGGATATAATTGTTATCAATGAAGAAATTCTTGATAAAAGGATAATTAAAAGAGTAATCGGGTTACCTAATGAAACAGTTGAAATTAAGAATGGTTATATTTATATAAATGGAGAGTTACTTAAGGAAGAATATTTAGATAAGGACATTAGAACATATCCTGATATGAAAGTTATTGTTCCAGAAGGTCATATATTTGTACTAGGTGATAATAGAGGGAATAGTAAAGATAGTAGACACATAGGAGTAGTTAAAATAGAAGATGTGCTAGGTAAAGCTATATATAGATTTAATTTTAATGAGAGATTGTTTAATGGGATATAAATTGATAATGATGCTAGAGGGTGAATTAACCAAATAAAACCTCATAATTTAAAGGTATTAGAAGTGTTTAATTAGCACTTCTTTTTTATGCTTAAATAAAAGATTTATATAATTTAAATTATACCTATAAAATTGTACTACACTAAGAGGTATATATTAAGGGTTGGAAACATTGAAATTATGCAGTTTTAAAAGCCGAATAAGTAATAGAGAAATAGGAGGGTGATTAATATACAAAAAGAAATAATACTTTATCCACATATTGAAAAATTATTAAATGGAAGAGGAAGTTATATATTACAAAATGAAGTAAATTTCTTGGAGCAGTTAAAAGCAATAGATTTATTAGCTAAAGATGAAAATTATTACTATGTGATTGAGGTTAAATATCAAGATATAGAGGAAGATGATTACTGGAATTTAGATTATATTATTAAGAACAACAATATTGGTAAACCGATGAAAGGAATATTATTTGGTGGAAGTTGCAATAATAAAGAGCCACTAATTTATGAAGAAATTAGAAAAAATTCTAATATTGAATTAATTATATTTAATTTGGATATTATTGAGAGTTCGATAATTCCTAAAATAGAACATAGTAGAGAGTACTATAATAAAAAAGAAAAGTTCTGGATATATATATTCATTGATTTGAGCGATATTGATATAAAAGATATAAAAATAAACGGAAATTGCATAGAAGTATCTTATAAATTAAATCGGAAGAAAACATTTTCTTATAGAGCATATATAGATGATGATAATAATATAGTTGGGGATATATATATAGATGAATTTGATTTTAATTTTGGAAAAGAATTAAATGTTAAAGTAGAAGAAAATATACCAATAAATAAAGTTAGAAGCATTTTATATAGTTATAAATTAAAAGAATTATCTAGAGATAAGTTATTTTCTCATGATATGAAATCAACGTATTATGATGAAATATATTTTAGCATTAGACATATCTTGAAATTTATGTCTCTGGATACATTGGTGAATAATTTAGATTACCATTATAGATTAGGAGTTACTTCCAATAATAGAAATTTAGAATATGGATTGTGTTTCCGCATAGTAAACTTTAATTACAATGGTAAAATTTTTATTGATGTTAAATATATTGAGTGCATAGAAACGGAGAAATTATCTTTTGATAAAAAAGATAATTGTATATTACGTGGACTCACGTTGGAATTTTTAAAAAGATATAATAGGATTACATATTTAGATTTTACAAATATATTAATTGACGATATTCTATACATACCAAATAAAAAAATTATATATAATACAAATACCATTGAATTATCTCTAGAGATAGAAATAGAG
This sequence comes from Clostridium sp. UBA871, assembly GCF_002295255.1. NCBI lineage: Bacteria > Bacillati > Bacillota > Clostridia > Eubacteriales > Clostridiaceae > Clostridium > Clostridium sp. UBA871. Next base: position 287,682 of record NZ_DBFV01000004.1, read on the forward strand.
ATTAATAGTACTAAAGAAAAGATAATAAAAAAATATACAATAACAACATTTAATTCTGTTACAAATGCTGATTTTTATTTATTAACTAACTTCAATATAATTATGAAGTTTGAAGGTATTATTAAAGAAAGAATTAAGGGAAGTGTGTATAAGATTTTTAGTTATAAAAATAATTTTTCAATTAACAAGATTAGAGATAAAGATATAAAAGAATTGAAAAGAATGCCATTTAATAAAACAATTCGCGAATTAATAAATGAATATAAAAATGATTAAGAGAGTTTAAAAGCTCTCTTTTTTATTGTGAAGAAAAAGACCGTACCATTTTGGGGACAGCCTTAGTCTTCATCTACACATACTACTTAGGTATAAAACGTGATAATAACTTTATATATAATATACATCAGTTCGAGCTATTTCTATCATAGATTGATAATAACCAATTACATATTTTGCATATACTTCTTTTAGCTTATCATACAAGTGTTTACCAGCAGGAAATTCAGTCCAATATTTATTATCATCAATATTATATGTTAACTCTTGATTAAGTGCATCACGCATAATTATCAATAACTCTTTTTCAAATTTCATACTATCTATTCTTCGGTCTGCTAATAAATCATCGATAAGAATAATAACATTACTATCCCGTAAATCTTCATCCATTAGATTTAGAACATAACAGCTTAATGCGGTAAAGCAACCTTGATTAACTATATCTACAATACGTTGCAAATCAGGGCTTTTGAGTCTTTCTTCAACAATCTCACACATAATATATTTATCATAATCAACATGCTCAAAATCAATATTATGTACAATACCCCAGTTAGATGCTATATCATTATACATCCAAAAAATTTCTTTACTTGTATCTACGCATTCATAAAAGTTTTCATCTACTATTTGAAATGGCACTCTACTCACAAGAAATCCCCCTCTACATTATAGTTAACATATAAAATTTCATATATTAATCTTTCTTAATCCACTTTATATCATATCATATCATATTATATTAGCTATCTCTAAATGCTTTTTTATAAATTTCTCGTAGAGGAATTTAATTGAGCGAACCTCTTGAATAGAAAGCATTGCCATGATTATCATAGTGAAGTTTTAAAACCTCTTTCATAAAATATATCTTTATATGAATAAAGATAACTATTTAATGTTTTAATTATTGATTTACTATTAATACTATTCATAGAACCAAACACACCCTTTCAGATTGTTTGTATTGCTATGATTAGTTTGTACAGGGTTAGGTCGTTTGGTTCGTTGTATTTTTGGGTAATTTAAATTTGATTACTTGTAAAGTGGTGTTATATCAAACACCTTGCATAAGAAAAAAATAACACAATATATTTACAATAAATTATATTCATATTAATATATACCTATTAAGTGTTGATATATATTAATATTTTATATGTATTACTTTCATAGCGTTTCGAAATAAAAGCTAATGAAAAAATTGCCTTTGTTGGTGAAAATGGAACCTATGAACTTGGTACGATAATAGATCCAATTGCACTAATAAATAAATTACAAAGCAAACAATAATATGTTAGAATTAATAAAAATCTTTAGATATTATAAAATTCCAAATTGTCGGGGAGATAAATCCTAATACAGAAAGGATGAACGTTATGATTCAATCGGTGGTACATATTGCTTTAGTAGTAAGAGATTATGATGAAGCAATTGATTTCTATACAAATAAACTTCATTTTGAATTATTAGAAGATACTTATCAATCAGAGCAAGATAAAAGATGGGTAGTATTATCTCCATCTGGTTCAAATTCAACAACAATATTACTTGCAAGAGCATCTAAGGTAGAACAAGAGCCTTTCATAGGAAATCAAGCAGGTGGAAGAGTTTTTCTTTTCTTAGGAACTGATGATTTCTGGCGTGATTATAAAGAAATGAAAAATATAGGTATAGAGTTTGTTAGAGAGCCTAAAGAACAGGAGTATGGAACAGTTGCAGTATTTAAAGATTTATACGGTAACTTGTGGGATTTAGTTGAGTTTAATGTAAATCATCCAATGTTCAATAGGATTAAATAAACTCCAATAATTTGGGAGATTAGTTAAGTGAGCGAAATTTTATTATATATAAACTAAAAGGAAAATAGGAATTTTGTACTAGGGCGATCTTTAGCAATTCGAGGTGAACTACATGATTTCCAGTGATAATGTAAATACAATTATCAATTAGATTTTATGAACAATTTTAATTGTCTGTTCATTACTATTATTTTTTTATTAGGGGGGGCATATGAAAAAGTTACTATCATTAACATTAATCTAAGCTTAATAATAGCAGCATGTTTTTTAATATCATGCTCTAATAATGATACATGGGAAAGAGGATATATTTAAAATCATCCAATTCCAATATCTTCAACAATTCTAAATGATAGAAGTGATGATGTTAAATATGAAAAAAACCAAGACGGTATTATAGATTTAAGAGGTACAAAAATAGATAGTGAACAGTTGAAAAAAATATCTGTAGGAGATTTAACAAATGTTACTCAATTTGATACCGTAACAGAGTGGTCAGAGGATTTACCGAAAGACTTTGAACCATGGAAACTTATTGAAGAAGGTAAAAAGAAAAAGCTTGAATTGGGCAATTTGCATGATAAAGGATATGATAGTGAGGGTATTGGGATAGCTATGATAGATGCTACCTTGCTTGTTGACCATGTGGAAATAAAAGATAACTTGAAATTTTATAAAGCTTTTAGTAGTGAAAAAGACATAGCAGAAATGCATGGAGTAGCAATGGCTTCTATTGCAGTTGGAAGAAATATAGGTATTGCTCCCAAAGCTGACCTCTACTTTATTGCTGATGATTTTTATAATGTTGAACAAAAGAAAGTAGATTTCACAAAAATTGCAGATGATATTCTAAATATTATTGAAGTATATGGATTATTGTAAAAGTGTAGGTCAAAGAGAAGGTACTCTTAAGAGTACCCTAGTGTCTATAAGTTAAAGTATAGTTTTAAACTTTTCTATTTTTTATATTTTTTCCAAGATATATATAATATAGTATAATTTAAAATGTAAGTTCAATTTGAAAGGGAAGGGAATTTAATATGGAGAAAATAATAATTGTTGAATATGAAGAAAAATACCATGATGATTTAAAGAGGCTCTCTTATGAATGGCTTGAAAAGTATGAATTATTAGAGCCGGAAGATGAGAAGATTTTAAATAATCCTAAAGAAATCGTACTAGATAAAGGTGGTTTTATATTTTTTTCTAAACACGGTGAAGAAATAGTAGGAACTATGTCTTTAATAAGAGTTGATGATAATACTTTGGAATTGGCAAAACTTGCTGTTACTGAAAAATATCAAGGATTAAATATAGGAAAAATATTAATGGAAAAATGTCTTTATATTGCAAAACAAAAAAATGTTAAAAGAATAATTCTTTTTTCAAATCACAAATTAACTTCAGCCATAGGGTTATATAAGAAATTTGGTTTTATAGAAACCCCTTTTCTAGACAGTAAGTATCTAGAATCAGATTTAAGAATGGAATTAAAACTATAACTATTTCAACTCTAAATGCTTCACCATTTGTAATTTAATGTGTTAATTGTATAATTTTATGTATTTTGCATATTATATATATTCTATATAGTAAAATATATATAATATATAAGGAGTGATATATTATATGTATATGAAAAAAGATTATAAGGATTACCTAAAGATATTTCTTGTATTTGTTTTAGTAATTATGATAAGAGTCTTTGTCATTGATGTAATAACAGTAGAAGGAATATCAATGTACCCAACATTAAATGAATACCATGATAAGGTTATATTAGAAAAATACAAACAATTTACTGATGATTATGACAGAGGTGATATTGTAGTTATAAAAATGGAGGACAGAAATATTATTAAGAGAGTAATCGGATTGCCTAATGAATCAATCGAGATTAAGAATAGTGATGTATATATAAATGGTGAACTACTTGAAGAACCTTATTTAGATGATAGTGTAAAAACATATCCTGATATGACTATTAAAATACCTAGTGATTCTATATTTGTCATGGGAGACAATAGAGAAAATAGTTTAGATAGCAGAAGTATTGGAGCTATTAAAATAGATGATATTATGGGTAAGAGTGTTTATAGATTTAATTTAAAGAAAATGATATTTAATGACTTAAATTAAACCTTATTAAATACTTAATGCACCCCAAAGCCTCACTATGAGTACAACTAGTTAACTAGTTAAATAGTTCTATAGTTTAATATTAGTATAGATATATATTTAACTAGTTTCCTAGTGAAAATTATCTATAGACATATATATAAAATGTTACATATATTCATAGTTATAGACTATAAGAAAGATTACAAATATTGTGAAGAATCACCTAGGAGGTTTTACACAGCTGAAACATATTTGACTATAATATTGAAAGGAAAGCTTTTCTGTTATATAATGGTTTGAAGTACAATATAGTTAAGACTTCTCTTAAATAGACTTCAAGTCTATTATTTTTTTGTATATTTGTATATAATATATAATTATCAGTAAGGAGGTTTCAGATGAACTTTATCCATGAAGCTAAACAAATAAGTGAAGAATTAATTTATATAAGAAGAGAATTCCATGAAAATCCAGAGTTAGATTTTGATTTATATAAAACTTCTGATAGAATAAAAAATTTCTTGAGGAATGAGAATATAGAATTTTATTCTTGCGCAGGTACAGGTGTTGTAGCTACTATATATGGGGAAGCAGGTAATAGTAATGGAAAAACTATAGCTATAAGGTGTGATATGGATGCACTACCTCTCCATGAAAAAAATAGTCACTGCTATATTTCTAAGATGGATGGAAAAATGCATGCCTGTGGCCATGATGCTCATATGACAATGGTACTTGGAGCAGCTAAACTCTTAAATAACCATAGAAAAGAGTTAAAAGGAAATGTAAAGTTTATTTTTGAACCCGCTGAAGAAACTACTGGTGGAGCTAAGATTATGATAGAAGAAGGAGCATTAGAAGCTCCTCATGTGGATGCAATAATTGGGTGTCACGTAGATGAAAGTCTTGAGGTTGGAACTATTGGACTTAAGCAAGGGGTAGCTTATGCTGCTTCTAATCCTTTTACCATTACTATTTGTGGTAAAAGTTCTCATGGTGCAAGTCCTCATAAAGGGATAGACCCTATAGTAATTGCAGCTCAGGTTATAAATGCTTTACAATTGTTAGTAAGTAGAGAGACTAGTCCAGTATCACCAGGGGTAATAACTATAGGAACTATAAATGGAGGTACAGCAGCCAATATTATACCAGATAAGGTTACTATAACTGGTATAATTAGAACTATGAACCTAGAAGATAGGGAATACATGAAAAAAAGATTAAAAGAATTGGTAACCATGCAGGTAGAAAGTTTAAGAGGTACCTGTGAAATTAATATTGATGAGAGTTATCCATGTTTATATAATGACGACGCTATGTATAATATATTTTATGATAATAGTGTAACTCTATTAGGAAAAGATAAGGTTAAAATATTAAGAGAACCTACTATGGGTGTAGAAAGTTTTGCATACTTTTCCCTTAAGGTTCCAGCTATGTTTTATCAATTAGGATGTGGAAACCTTGAAAAAGGAATAATATATCCTCTGCATAGTAGTAAATTTGATATAGATGAGGAATGTCTACAAATAGGAGTAGCAGTTCATTGTAATATGGCTGTAAACTATCTTAACAAACTATAAGAAAGAAATATTGGAGGACAATATGAATAATATACAAATAGGTTCAAATGAAGCCGGTCAAAGATGCGATAAATTCCTTAGAAAGTTACTGAAGGATGTACCATTAAGCGCTATATATAAGGCATTTAGAAAAGGTGACATTAGAGTAAATGGTAAAAAAATAAAAGAACAATATGTTTTAGAAGAGGAAGACACCATAGAAATAAGATATATAAAAACTAGTGGTGAAAAAAAGAAATTTGAAAGAATAGAAAATAATCTTAAAATTACCTATGAAGATGAAAATATACTTATGGTAGAAAAATGGCCTAATTTATTAGTTCATAGTGATACAAAAAATGGAGAACCGACTTTAACAGACTATGCCTTATCTTATCTCTATGATAAGGGTGATTATGAACCCGAAAAAGAAGTAACTTTTACTCCTGCTCCATGTAATAGGTTGGATAGAAATACCTCTGGGGTAGTTATATTCGGAAAAAATTTCAAATATCTAAAGGCTCTTAATGAAGCTATAAGAGAAAGAAGTATTGAAAAATACTATATGGCTCTAGTACAAGGAAGAATAAAGGACGGAACCTATACAGGATATATCTTAAAAAATGAAGATGCAAATATTTCTAAGGTATATAGGACTGAAGTTCCAAACAGTAAAGAAATTGCTATGGAGGTTAAAACTATTCAAAGTTGTGGTACTTTTTCCCTAATAGAAATTAACTTACTTACTGGAAGAAGTCATCAATTAAGAGCTCACTTATCAGAGCTAGGAAATCCTATAGTTGGAGATTCTAAATATGGAGATAAAAAGCTTAATAGCTTCTTTGTAAATAGATATGGTTTAGATTTTCAATTCCTATATGCATATAAAGTAATATTTAAATCAAACTCAGAGGAGCTTGAATATATGAAAAATAAAACTATAGCAGAATCTTTACCACCAGTATTAAAGAAGATAAAGAATGATGTGTTTAAGTTTTAATGGAGGGGTAATATGAATGACAGAACTGAGGGGGCTCAGCACTCTGTAGCTAAAGGCTTTATGGTACTCACCATATCTATGATGTCAGTAAAGGTGTTATCTGTAGTTTATACACCTTTACTTAGGCAGATTTTAGGATCAACGGGTTGGTCAGTATACTATTCTACATATACAATTTTTTCTTATATATACATTATAGCTAATGCGGGTATACCTGTAGCCATTGCAAAGTTAGTATCGGAACTTGAAGCAAAGGGAAACTACAAAGATGCAATAAAAACCTTTAGAGCATCTAGGACTTTACTTATAATCTTAGGGTTAATCCTATCCGTATTTATGTTTATATGGGCAAAACCCTTAAGTATGGCTTTTAATAGTCCTGAATCAATATTAGCTACTAGATGGCTTGCACCGGCATTATTATTTACTTCAATAATGGGTGCATACAAAGGTTATTTTCAGGGTATTGGAAATATGACTACCACTGCAGTATCCCAAGTAGGCGAACAAATTCTAAATATAATATTTAGTTTATTATTTGCTTATCTACTCATGGGAAAAGGTGTATCCTATGGAGCTGCTGGAGGAACTATAGGTACAGTGGTTGGAGCTATTGGAGCATCTTTATACTTTATATTAGCATATAAAATGTATGGATCTAATCACGCCCCAAAAAAGAACAAAGTAGGGGTAAGTAGACTAAGTAATAAAACTATTATTAAATCCATATTAAAATATGCATTTCCAATAACTATAGCTTCTGCACTGCAAAACTCAGGAACTATAGTAGACTTAAAAATTGTAAAGTCTAGACTTTTATCTACAGGATTAAGTCAGAAAACTGTTGATATTCAATGGGGATATTTAGGTCTTTACAACACTCTTATGTCAATTCCTATGGCAATTATTGGAGCTTTAGCTATTGCTCTTGTTCCTGCCATATCTAGAATCCATGCCCTAGATAATAAAAAAGGTCTTAGATTTAATATTAAATCTTCCTATAGGGTTACTTTTATGATAGCTATACCTTGTGCTGTGGGATTAGGAGTTCTATCTATGCCTATTTTAAGAATCCTAGGCTATGATAAAGAAGTATCACCCTTATTAGTATGGGGAGCTTGGGTTTTAATCTTATATGCTATCACATTAGTTCAAACTTCTATTTTACAGGGAATGGGTAAGGTAAACGTAGTAACTATATTTTCTGTAGTTGGAATTTTGGCTAAAGTTGTTGTGAATTATATACTGATAGCAATGCCTTCCTTTGGAATCCTTGGAGCTATTTGGGGTAATGCAGCCTGTTATTTAGTAATGCTTATATTATTCCAGTGGCAAATAAATGACTCTATTGATGGAAGGATACACTTGATTCCTTGTTATATAAAACCTTTAATAGCTGGATTAGCTATGGGGATAGTAACATTTTTCTCATATAAGATATTTAATGGAGTTCTAGGATTAATTTTCAGTGGTTACATATTAAACTTATTTGCATCATTAATAAGTATAGCATTATCTGCTGGAGCCTACGGATTAGTGCTAGTAACTATAGGTGGTGTTAAAAAGTCTGATTTAAATTCACTGCCAAATAAAATTACAAAACTTATACCTAGAAGAATATATAAAAAGTTAAAGTAAATATTATTAATTTATTTTAAAATAGAACCTAGAACTTAGTATCTAAAAAACTAAGTCCTAGGTTCTATTTTATGAACTTTTGCGTATTAAAAAACTTGATACAAAGAATAAGGAGAAAGCAACTACAATGATAGTTATGATTTTAGGAATGATAAAGGTATTAGGAATTATAGAACTTATGATGGTTGTTACTAAATATACTAAAACAGTTAGTAACACTAGGATTAATATTTCCCAAATAGGAAAAGATAGCTCTATCACTTGTCCAATATAATACAGATTTATTAAAAGGCCTATAATAGAGGTTACAATTAAGGAAATTCCATATCCATAGATATTTATGCTAGGAATACCTATAAGTATAAATATTAGAACTAACTCAATCAAAGCTGTAGCAATGGAGCTTAAAAGGATAACTTTTTGTTTCCCTATACCATTTAAAATACTATAGGTACAGTAGTGACAATACATAAATGGAGCTGCAAGGGAAGCTATCTTTATAAAGCTACCTAAGTCACTTCTATCAAAGAATACTTCACCTAATAAATTAGGACATACATAGCAAATAATTACTGTAGAAACCCCTAACATAAAACAAATTTTAATTACTTCATTTACTCTAGAATTTATATTAGAAAAATCCTTTTGACTTATCTTTTTAGATATATCTGGAATTATTACTGTAGACAAAGATACAACTATAACTAATGGGAAGTACACGATAGCAAGAGCCATACCATTAAATTTACCTATTATCTCAAGGGCACCTATGTGATCAAAACCCGCAGCGACTAACCTTATGGGTACTAAAAGTGTAGATACACTTTGAAGCGCTGTAGTTAAAAAACCATTTATAGCTAAAGGGACAGCAATAATTAGTATGTTAAATAACAATTGAAAGCTGTTATCTGGTCTTACACTATTGGTATAAGGAATCTTTTTAATACTTCTTTTATAGAAAATATATAGAAATACGAAACTTATTATTTCACCAATAGTAAATGAAAGATAGGTTGCCGCTACTGTATTTTCGATGGTTTTAAGAGATAAATAGTAGATTACTCCTACTAATATCACCATTCTAACAGCTTTTTCTAATATATCTATAACTGAAGGGGTTATTACTTGACTTACTCCATAGAAATAACCTTTATATACGCAGGATATAGCAATAAAAACAATAGCAGGAGAAGCTATCCATAAGGAACGTATGGCTCTAGGGTCTTTAATAATATAATTACAGATTATCGGACTAAGTATAAACATAATACCTGCTATAAAAATTGACCAAAGTACTATAAAAACTAGGGAAGCATTAACAGTTTTATGTAAATCTTCAAATCTACTAGTACCCAGGTAAGCAGAAGTTTCTCGTGAAATTGCAGCAATTATTCCTCCACATACTAAACAACAAAATAAATCATATATAGGCATTATCAAACCATAAAGTCCAACTCCCTCTGGTCCTAACTGTCTTGATAGTATAATAGAAAACATAAATCTCAATACACCCATGGCTAAATTAGAAAGAGTTAACACAAAGGTATCTCTATAAAAAGTATCTTTACTCATCTTTATTACCTCCAATTAGGCATCTGAAAATAAATAACAAATCAAAGATGAGAAGTATATTTTGAGTTAGACAAGGAAACAGGTTCCGCAGATAGTAGCACTATCTAAGGGTTCTGTTGACGCAGTATANNTTATTTTTTGAAGATGCCTTAATATAATAATACTTATGAAGGTAGATTAAAGATTATTCTCTAACCATATATTTTTATCTTATATTTCATTTAATGTAATTTAATTAAGAATATTTAAATATATATTAGTGTAAATAATATTTAAATGGAGGAACTATGAAAAAAATAATTGGATGGATTCTGCTTATAATATTAGCTATTAGTTCTTTATTAATAGTAAAAGATAAAAATAATATATATAATATAGGGGTTAAAGACTCAGAAGTTGAGATGAAAATTAGATATAAGGGATTAAAGAATGCCATAGATTTTACTAGTAATGATAAAGGATTATATGTTGCCTTTGAAAATAAAATAATGGCTATTCCATCAACTGGAGAGCCCTATACTTTAATTGAAGACAAAAACTATAACATTACCACCCTTGAATGTAATGGAGATAAACTATACTTCCTTACTAATAATGAAATACTCAGCTTGGATATAAACAATGGGAAGTTAGAACAATGCTTATCAAACATACCTAATAAAGGAGATTATAGCAATGTTTTAATAAGAGGATATAAGGACTATTTATTTATTTCAATTGGAGCTGCAACTAATTCAGCTGTAGTTGGAAGTGATAACCAATGGATAGATAAAAATCCAACTGGTTATGATATATCACCTTTTAATATAGTATTAAATAAAAATGAAAAAGGAGCCTTTGTACCACAGGGAGCTTCTAATGAAGACAACGAGGTTATAAAGGGTGAGTCCATAGGCAATTCATCTCTGCTAATTTATAATATTAACACCAAAGCTATTGAAACCTATGCATGGGGAATAAGAAATATTGAGGGACTAGATATAACTCTTGATGGTAGAATCTTTGCTACCATAGGAGGCTATGAAAACAGAGGATTAAGACCAGTAGAAAATGACAGTGATTATATCTATGAACTAAAAAAAGGTTATTGGTATGGATTCCCAGATTTTTCTGGAGGGGATCCTCTAGATTCACCAAGATTTCAAGGTGAATCTAATATAAAAAATCCTCCATTGTTAAAAAAACATCCTATGTCACCACCAGCACCTGCTTATCAACATAATGATTTAAATAGTTTAAAATGGATTGCAATAGATGATACAGGGAAAATTAATGGACAAAATACCTTGCAACTATATTTTTATGATTGTAATAAAAATAATATAATGTGTAGCGCTGTAAATGGTGTTCCAAATAAATTAATAACTTTAAAGGAAAATTGCACGGTATCTAATATGAAGGTTTTAAAAGATGAGCTATATATATTAGATGGTAACCATGGATTTATATTTACCTTAGCTATTAGAAAATAGGCTACTATATATAATTTCCATATAAATACTACGTTAAATTTAATAGATAATAAAATAATATGGTTAAATTGGAGTATAATAATATATATCTCAATGATTATTTTATTATTCTTAAAGAATCGTAGGTGTATTACATGAAGAAAATGGAAAGAACTTATAATAGAACTATGACAGCCTTTATAAAAGTTGCAAATCCTATAAAAAAGAGAATAAAAAAGACTGAATGTATAGTCCATAAATTTATAAATAAAGAAGCTCTACGTTTATTAAAGCAGGAGGGCTATATTGATGAATATCATTTTTTTGTTAAACATTTGTTAGATTTGAATAAAGGTGTAAAATGGGCTGATGCAGATTTGAAAAGTACTAATCATTTCTATCATCATGAGAAGGGAATCGGTCTATATGGATTTTCAAATGCTAAAGTAGAATGTGTAAAGTATTATAAGGCATCTGTGTTTTACGGTGCAAATTCTGATATGAATAAAGCTCTATTTTTATTAGGTGCTGCTTGTCATTTAGTACAAGACTCCACAGTGCCAGCTCATGCTATGAAAAACTTGAAAAAACATAAACCTCTGGAAAGTTTCATAATAGATAAAGTTATTAATGGATATAAAATTCCTTTAAAAGATCCTATAATCACTTATGGAAGTCCTGAAAAATATGTTATTGAAAACACAAAGTTTGCTGTTAAAACCGCTAAGTCCTTTGAAAGTATAAGAATCAAAGAAAATCGGTTTAATGAAATTGCAGATGTGATATTACTTAGAGCTTGCACAACAACAGCAGGATTACTCATTGATTTTTATAACACCTTAAAGATTATAGAATCTAAAAGTGAAGATTAGAGCTATATATAATGTAAGAACTACCACGAAAATATATTGGTAGTTCTTTTTTTTGGGTACTATAACTGTAATTTTCAACATAATCTTATTTTTTCTTATGCAATAGTAAAAATAAAGGAATTTACAAAATTAAAAAGAATATTATCAATAATATAAAAATATGGAGGTGTGAAATGGAGAGCTTATTTGTAAGTTTAGAAAAAGAGGTTTTTAGAGGTAACGTATTGGATATTACTTATGGAAACCAGGGTATAATATATAAGGCTAATAAATATTATGATAATTTTATAGATGTTAATTATTTGGAGAATGCACCTTCTAAATCCTGTGATAATGAAGGGTATTATGATAGCTGTATAGTATTTTTTACCTTAAATAAAATTAAAACCCATAGACAAAAGCTAAAGCTTTTTGATAATATATATAGATTAATGAAAAATAATGGATATGTTTATATTTGGGATGTGGAAAAGGAGCCATTAAAGACATTACAAAAAAATATAAGGGTATCATTACCTGATAAAAGTATGAAGAATTTTCAAATAAACTTACTTAACCTATTTACTGATAATACTTCATCAAAAATTATAGACGGACTAAAGAATTATTTTGATATTGTAGAAGCAGTATCTTCCAATGGTACCTTTAGGATTGTGGGCAGAAAGAAAGGATGTTAATAAAAATGAAAGTAGTTTTAGTTGCAGTAAATTCAAAGTATATACACAGCAATTTAGCAGTAAGATATTTAAAAGCATATACAAAGGATTTAGATTATAATTGTCACACTATGGAGTTTTCTATAAATGATAGAGAAGAAAGAATAGTTGAAGAAATACTATATGAAAAACCAAATATAATAGGATTTTCCTGTTATATTTGGAATATTGAGTTTGTTAAAAAGGTATCAACTTTAATAAAGCTTATAGACAGTAATATTGAAATTATATATGGAGGCCCAGAAACTTCTTATAATCCTATTGAGTTTTTAACAGAAAATGTAGGTGAATATTTAATTGAAGGAGAAGGTGAAGAAACCTATAGAGAATTAATTAATTTTAAAATAAATATTGAAGTTAATGGAGATAATAATAATTGTGAAAATATTAAGGGATTATACTACAAAAGTAAGGAAGGCATTATATATGGAGGTAATAGACCATTAATGGATATGAACAATATAGTATTTCCTTATGAGACTGATGACGACTTAAAAAATAAAATTGTATATTATGAAGCTTCTAGAGGATGTCCTTTTAATTGTAAGTACTGTTTATCTTCAACTACCCATGGAGTAAGATTCTTAAACATAGATAGAGTGTTAAAAGAACTACAATATTTTATAGATAAAAAAGTTAAATTAGTTAAATTTGTTGATAGAACCTTTAATTGTAATAAAGCTTTTGCAAATGCTATATGGAGTTATCTAATTGAAAATGGAGAGAATACCTGTTTCCACTTTGAAGTATCTGCAGATCTATTTAGTAGTGAATCAATAGATATACTTAGTAAAGCACCTAGTGGCATGTTTCAATTTGAGGTAGGTGTTCAAACCACCAATAATGAAATATTAAGAAATATTAATAGAACTATAGAATTTTCAACTATTAAAGAAAAAGTATTAGAGCTAAATAAACTAAAGAATATTAAGCAACATCTAGATTTAATTGCAGGGTTACCTGGTGAAGATTTTAACTCCTTCAGAAAATCCTTTAATGAAGTATATGAGATTAGTCCAGAAGAGTTACAATTAGGATTTTTAAAGCTTTTAAAAGGTTCTCAAATGAGGGAAGAAAGTGAAAAATGGGGGATGGTTTATTCACCTTATCCACCTTATGAAATTCTAAAAACAAAAAATATAAGTTATGATGAATTAATTATACTAAAGAAAATTGAGCATATGGTCGATAAGTATTTAAATAGTGGTAAGTTTTATACTATATTAAATTTCTTTAAAAAAAGTAATAAATTCAAAGATATATTCGAATTCTACTATGAACTATCTAAATTTTATGATGTCAAGGGATACTTTAGACGCAGCATAGCATCTGTAGATTATTACTCTCTCTTTGTTGAATTTAATGACTTTATCAAAGCTGGTGAGAAAGAATTATTATTAGACATAATAAGATATGAGTATTTCTCATATAATAACACAAAGTGGATACCTGACTTTCTAAGAATAGAAATGAGTAAAGCTGAAGAGAGAAATATAAAAGAATACATTATGAATAAAAATTCTATAGATAATATAAATAAAATAAGTGTGTTTAAATTCAATCATAATATACAAAGTTTTATTGAATGTGGAGAAATAAAGAAAACCCTAAATTATGTTGCCTTTATAAATAATCACGTTAAGGAAAGAATATTTATACAGGAAAGTGAATTAAAAGTTCAATAAAATGTCAAGTAAAATCTTTGTTATTTTAAAAAGTACAATATATTAATTTTTTGTATTGATATATTGTACTTTTTAAGAAAACTGATATAATAGATTTTAATATATCTTTTAAAGAGTTGAGCTAATCCATGTTATAAGTTATCCAATACCACTTAATTATTATGTTTACATAAGTACAGAAAGCAGACTTAATATAAGTGGTTATATATATAATTAATACTTAAAAGGTGGTGATATTTTGGCGCTAGAAGCAATTAGTAAAATTCAACAAGCCGAATCTACTGCAAAGAATATATTAGATAAAGCAGTAGAAAATAGCAAACAAATAATTAGTGATGCTCAAGTTAAAGGCAATGAAGAGTACCATGCTATCATTGAAGATGCTACAGAAAAAGCAAAAAAAATGAAAGAAGATGCTCTTAATAAAGGAAATGAGGAGTCACAACCAACCTTAGCTAAAGGGGATGAAGAAGTTAAAAATATAATTAATACTTCTAAGGAAAAGATTGATTTAGCTATTAATTTAGTAATTGAGAGGATAGTGAAGTTCAATGGCAATAGTTAAAATGAATAAATTTATGCTCTTAGCCTTTGAAAATCAAAAAAAATCTTTGCTTGAGAAACTGCAATCCTTCCAAAATGTACAATTCCTAGATTTAAGTAAAAATGAAAGTAGTGAATTGAATCAATTAAAAAGTGATAGTGCAAGCAGTGAAATTTCTGAAGTAGAAGGTGAATTATCAAAAGTAAAATTTATCATTGAGCTTTTGAGCACATTTAGTGAAAAGCCTAAACTACTAAAAGACCTAAAGGAAGGAAAAAAGAGCTATAGCTATGATGTGTTAGAGCAGATTACAAGTACCTCTCATTGGCATGAGGTATATAGTGACCTAAAACAAAAAGATAATAAAATAAACATGAATCATAATTATATAACTAAATTAAAGGCCAATATAGAAGAGCTAAAACCATGGGAATCTTTAGACACCTCAGTAGAAAGCATAAATGTACTAAAAAAATCTAAGGCTATACTAGGGGAAATTCCACAAGGGAATGTAGATTCTTTAAGGCTTAAGTTAGAGGAAACAACTAAAAACTACTACTTTGAAGTTATTAGCAGCATAGGTAGAAACAGCTACATAATGGTGATAGCTCACAATGATGACTTAGCTGATATAGAACAACTGCTCAAATCTTCAAGTTTCAGTAAGATTGATATTCAATGTGATGGGGTACCTAAAGAAGTTATAAAAGAGTACAAAAAAACCATTGAATCAATAAATACAGAAAATAATTTTATTCAAGAAGGTATGAAAGAACATGTTAATAAACTAGAAGAATATAAAGTAGTTTACGAATACTACAGTTCTTTATTATTAAGATTAAAATCTACCGAAAATTTCCTGAAGAGTAAAAACATTGTGGCTATAGAAGGATACTATCCTTCCGAATTGCATAATGACTTTCAAAGCACATTGAAAAGTATTTTAGGTGATGATTATTATTTAGAATCAGAATCCGCAGAAGGTGACGATGTACCTGTTAAATTAAAAAACAATAAAGTCTTTGAATCCTTTGAAAATATTACTTCTATGTACAGTGTACCTAAGTATAAGGAGATTGATCCAACACCACTGTTAGCACCTTTTTACATATTCTTCTTTGGAATGATGCTATCAGATGCTGGATATGGCCTTGTGATGTTTGTAGGTACTTTAATTGCACTTACTACTTTTAATTTAGATGAGGACACGAGAAAATCTATAAAGATGTTTTTCTTATTAAGTATTTCTACTATATTCTGGGGCATCATGTATGGTAGTTATTTTGGGGATTTTATCAAGATAGCTCCTCTATGGATGAAACCGGATAGTAATGTAGGATTACTAATGATTGTCTCTGTAGTAATGGGACTAATTCAAATTTATGTAGGTCTTGGAATTAAAGCATACATGCAAATAAGAGATAAAGATTACTTTGGAGCCTTTGCAGACGTTGGATTATGGTATATTACCTTAACTGGTGCTATTATTTGGGCATTAAGTGCTTTTGTAGATTTAGCTTCTCTTGGAGTTCCAGCTGTAATAATTGCTATAGCAAAATATGGTACTATTGCTGGAATGGTAGGAATTGTACTTACTAACGGACGCCAAGAAAGTTCTATAGGTGGTAAGTTAGGCCAAGGATTCTATGCTCTATATGGAATAACATCCTATGTAGGTGATTTGGTTTCTTATACTAGACTTGCAGCTTTAGGACTTGCAACAGGATTTATCGCTTATGCATTTAATATTATGGTAAGTATGGTATCAACTTCATGGGCTACAATTATATTTGGTATAGCAATATTCGTAGTGGGCCATGTATTTAACTTATTTATCAACGCATTAGGTGCCTATGTTCACACCTGTAGATTACAATACCTTGAATATTTCGGAAAATTTTATGAAGGTGGAGGTACATCCTTTGAGCCTTTAAAATATAATTCTAAATATTTTAAAATATCAAAATAGATAAATTAGGAGGAAAAAATATTATGATGGATTTTTTAATGGGAAACGGTGGAATAATTATAGCAGCTATAGGAGTTGCTCTTGCAGCAGCATTACCAGGGATAGGATCAGCAAAGGGTGTTGGTATAGTTGGTGAAGCAGCAAGTGGACTTTTAGCAGAAGAACCAGAGAAGTTTGGTAAAGCCTTAATTCTTGAATTACTTCCAGGTACTCAAGGATTATATGGATTTGTTATAGCACTTTTAGTATCTTTACAATTATCACCAGATATGTCTTTTGGTCAAGGGTTTTATCTATTTGCAGCTTGTCTTCCAATAGCTATAGCAGGATGGAAATCAGCTATATCTCAAGCGAAAACAGCAGCTTCAGCAGTTCAAATTTTAGCTAAGAGACCAGAGCACAACACAAAAGGTATTATATTAACTGTTATGGTTGAAACTTATGCACTTTTAGGATTTGTAATGTCTCTTCTACTAGTAATGAGTGGTAACTTTTAATTAAGGAAGTGAATAATATGTCTAATTTGGATAATCTTACTTCTAAAATTATAAAGGATGCAGAAGTAAAAAAAATTGAAATTTTAAATGAAGCTACCGTTAAAACTGATGAAATAATTAAAAAGAAAACAGAAGATGCCAATAAAAAAGCTTCTTCTATTTTACAAAAAGCTGAAATGGAAAGTAAAACTATAAAAGAAAGAATTATCTCAAAAACTGATTTAGAAATAAGAAATAAAAAATTATTAGCAAAGCAACAAGTTATTGAGAAAGTGTTTGAAGCAGCTAAGGAAAAACTAAAAGCTATGAATGCAGAAGAATTCACTAAATTTATAAAGAACTCTATTATGGCTTTAGACATCCATGGAGATGAAGAAATAATTATAAACCCAGTAGATAGAGATAAGCTTCCTGAAAAGTTCTTAGCCGAGGTAAATAAGGCCTTAATATCTAAGGGCAAATTAGGAAATTTAAAATTCAACGTTAAAACTCATGAAATTGATGGTGGGTTTATCCTTAGTAAAAATGGAATTGAGATAAATAATTCCTTTGATGAACTTGTGAACTCACTTAAATATGAATTAGAGTATGAAGTTGGGAAAATATTGTTTACAGAATAGTGAGGAGGTATTTAAATGGACAGAATGGATTTTACCCATGCTGTAGCTCGATTAAGGGTAATGGAAAAAAGACTCCTTGATAAAAATAAAATTGAAAGATTATTGGATAGTGATGGACCACAGGAAGTTTTAAAGATATTACAAGAAACTACTTATGGTGAACTTATTAATAATATAGATTCAGTTTATGATTATGAAAAAATCCTTAAGGAAGAGCTAGTGAATCTTTACAGCACTTTATATAAAATATCTCCTGTAAAAGAAATTATAGATATTATGAGTTTAAGATATGATTATCATAATATTAAAGTTTTATTAAAGGCAAAAGCCTTGGGCAAGGATTTATCTAATATTCTAATACCAATAGGAACAATTCCTTTAGATACTCTTAAAAACTGTATTTTATCTGATGAGCTAAAATCCTTAGATAAGCAAATTCAAAAAGTTATCATTAAGGTAGAAAAAGAGTTTGAGGTTAATTCAGATCCTCAAGTAATAGACACTCTTTTAGATAAATACATGTTTGAAGGTATGATAGAAAAAGCAAGGAATATAGATGTTCAGTATATAACTAGATATGTAAATGAGTCTATAGATATTACTAATATAAAGACTATGCTTAGAGTTAAAAAGCAAAATAAAGATGGTAGATTCCTTGAAGGTGTATTAATACCTGGTGGAACTATAAAGCATAACTTTTTTATAGAAGGAATAAATGAATCCCTAGAAATCTTTACTAGTAAAATATCTAGAACCCCTTACTCAAAGGTACTACATACCATCTTAGAAGAATACATGGCTACAGGTAGCATTTCATCCTTAGATGTACTCTATGATAATTATATTATGGATCATGCAAAGGAAGCTAAGAGAGTTAACTTCGGACCAGAGCCTATCATTGCATATATAATTGCTAAAGAAACTGAAATTAAAATAATTAGAATTATTATGGTAGGAAAGATTAATAAGGTTGCTACTGAAGTTATCAGAGAAAGGTTGCGTGAACTATATGTATAAGATAGGTGTAGTTGGAGATAAAGATTCAATACTAGCATTTAAGGCCTTAGGAATTGATGTTTATCCAGCAGTTGAAGCTGAAGAAGCAAGAAAAATTGTAGATAAAATGGCTTTTGAAAATTATGCTGTAATATTTTTAACTGAGCAATTAGCTCAGCATTTAGAAGAAACTATTGAAAGGTATAATAAGAAGCTTATACCTGCAATTATACTTATACCAAGCAATCAAGGCACACTAAATATTGGTAAACAAAAAATCAGCGATTATGTAGAAAAAGCTGTTGGAGTAAATATCTTATAGAAAGGTAGGTAAAAAACTTGAAGAATGGTACTATTGTTAAAGTTTCAGGTCCATTAGTAGTTGCTAAGGACATGGATAATGCTAATATATTTGACGTTGTAAAAGTTGGTGAAAAGGGACTTATTGGTGAAATCATTGAAATGAGAGGCGATAAAGCTTCCATTCAGGTTTATGAGGAAACCTCTGGTATAGGACCTGGAGACCCAGTAATTACAACAGGAGAGCCACTAAGTATAGAACTTGGACCAGGATTAATCGAAGCTATGTTTGATGGTATTCAAAGACCACTTAATGCTTTGCAAGAAGCTGCAAATTCTCATTTCCTTAAAAAAGGTGTTGCAGTTAAATCTCTAGACAGAACAAGAGTTTGGGAATTTAATGCTACAGCAAAGGTTGGAGATGAGGTAGAAGCTGGAGATATTATTGGAACAGTTCAAGAAACTGCCGTAGTTCTTCACAAGATAATGGTTCCTTATGGAGTAAAAGGAAAGATTAAAGAAATAAAATCAGGTAACTTTACTATAGTTGAAACTGTTTGTATCGTAGAAACCGAAAAGGGTGATAAAGAGTTAACCCTAATGCAAAAATGGCCAGCTAGAAAAGGAAGACCTTATGCTAGCAAGTTAAAACCTATTGAGCCAATGATTACAGGACAAAGAGTTATAGATACATTTTTCCCAGTAGCTAAAGGTGGAGCTGCAGCGGTACCAGGACCTTTCGGAGCTGGTAAAACAGTAGTTCAACACCAGATAGCTAAATGGGGAGATACTGAAATTGTTGTTTATGTTGGATGTGGTGAACGTGGTAATGAAATGACAGACGTTCTTAATGAATTCCCAGAACTTAAAGACCCAAAAACTGGTGAAAGCTTAATGAAGAGAACAGTACTTATTGCTAATACTTCAAATATGCCAGTTGCAGCCCGTGAAGCTTGTATCTACACTGGTATAACTATAGCAGAATACTTTAGAGATATGGGATACTCAGTTTCTATAATGGCAGACTCTACTTCAAGATGGGCTGAGGCTCTAAGAGAAATGTCCGGTAGACTTGAAGAGATGCCTGGTGATGAAGGATATCCAGCTTACCTAGGATCAAGACTTGCAGATTATTATGAAAGAGCTGGTAAGGTTGTATGTTTAGGAAAAGATGGTAGACAAGGAGCAGTTACTGCTATTGGAGCCGTATCTCCTCCAGGTGGAGACTTATCTGAACCAGTTACTCAATCTACTTTAAGAATAGTTAAGGTTTTCTGGGGACTAGATGCTCAATTATCTTATAAGCGTCACTTCCCTTCAATAAACTGGTTAAGTTCATACTCATTATACTTAGATAGTATAGGTCAATGGATGGATGATGAAGTAGCATCAGATTGGTCTCAATTAAGAATTGAAGCTATGACACTACTACAAGAAGAAGCTAGCCTTGATGAAATTGTTAGATTAGTAGGTATAGATGCACTATCTGAAAAAGATAGATTAAAATTAGAAGTTGCAAAGTCTCTTAGAGAAGACTATTTACAACAAAATGCTTTCCATGAAATAGACACTTATGCTTCACTTGGCAAACAACATAAAATGCTAAAATTAATTCTATTATTTAGAAAAGAAGCTGAACGTGCTTTAGAAGCTGGAGTTTATCTAAACAATATATTAAATTTACCTATGAGAGATAAAATTGCAAGAAGTAAATATATTGCCGAAGATAATATTGACACTATCAATAACATCGCTGAGGAATTAGTAGTAGAAATTAATAGATTAATTAGCGAAGGAGGGGTTCTAGATGCTTAAAGAATACAGAACTGTTACAGAAGTTGTAGGACCTTTGATGGTTGTTGAAGGTGTTGAAGGCGTTAAATATGACGAATTAGTTGAAATAGAATTACAAACTGGAGAAAAGAGAAGAGGTAAAGTTCTAGAAGTTAATGGTTCTAAAGCAATGGTTCAACTTTTCGAAGGTTCATCTGGAATAAACTTAAAAGGTACTAAAGCTAAATTTCTAGGAAGACCTCTAGAACTTGGTGTATCTGAGGATATGTTAGGAAGAATATTTGATGGTATGGGAAATCCAAACGATGATGGTCCTAGTATTATAGCTGAAAAAAGAGTAGATATAAACGGTGAGCCAATTAACCCAGTATCAAGGGATTATCCATCTGAATTTATTCAAACTGGAATTTCTGCTATAGATGGGCTTAATACATTAGTTAGAGGTCAAAAACTACCTGTATTTTCAGGTTCAGGACTTCCACATGCACAATTGGCTGCTCAAATAGCACGTCAAGCTCAAGTTCTTAACTCAGATTCTAAGTTTGCCGTTGTATTTGGAGCTATAGGTATAACTTTTGAAGAAGCTCAATTCTTCGTAGATGAGTTTAAAAAGACTGGTGCTATAGATAAATCAGTACTATTCATGAACTTAGCTTCTGACCCAGCTATCGAAAGAATAGCTACCCCAAGAATGGCTCTTACTACAGCTGAGTATTTAGCTTATGAAAAAGGAATGCACGTACTTGTTATATTGACTGATATAACAAACTATGCAGAAGCTTTAAGAGAAGTATCCGCTGCTAGAAAGGAAGTTCCAGGTAGACGTGGATATCCAGGATATCTTTATACGGACCTATCTACTCTTTATGAAAGAGCTGGAAGATTAAAAGGTATAGAAGGATCTATCACTCAAATTCCGATTCTTACAATGCCAGAGGATGATAAAACTCACCCAATTCCAGACTTAACTGGATATATAACAGAAGGACAAATTATTCTATCTAGAGAATTATATCAAAAGGGTATAATGCCTCCAATAGATGTATTACCTTCACTATCAAGACTTAAAGATAAAGGAATAGGTAAGGGTAAAACTAGAGAAGACCATGCAGATACTATGAACCAATTATTTTCAGCATATGCACAAGGTAAGCAAGCAAAAGAATTATCAGCAATTCTAGGTGAATCTGCTCTTTCAGATGCAGATAAAAAATATGCTAAGTTTGCTGAGGCTTTTGAAAATGAATATGTTTCTCAAGGATTTAATACAAATAGAAGCATAGAAGAAACTTTATCTCTTGGATGGAAGCTTCTAACCATACTTCCTACTACAGAGCTTAAGAGAATTAGAGATGAATACCTTGAAAAGTATATGCCTAAGGGAGATGAGGCATAGCATATGGCAAGATTAAATGTCAATCCTACTAGAATGGAGCTATCCAAATTAAAGAAAAGACTAGCTACTGCAACTAGAGGGCATAAACTTCTTAAAGATAAACAAGATGAATTAATGAGAAGGTTCATAGATCTAATAAAATACAACAATAAGCTACGTGGTGAAGTTGAAGAGAAACTTCAAGGTGCCTTTAAGGATTTTCTTATGGCGTCAGCAGCTATATCACCTGAGTTCTTGGAAGAAGCTATTTCTTATCCTAAGGAAAGCATATCTTTAGAGCTAGCAGAAAAAAACATAATGAGTGTAAATGTACCTGTTATGAACTTTGTACGTAAGCTAGAAGGAGATTCAGGTAGTATATATCCTTATGGATTTTACAGTACTTCCTCAGAACTTGATAATTCTATAGAACAGCTTTATTTAATTCTTCCTAAGCTTCTAGAACTTGCAGAAGTAGAAAAGTCTTGTCAGCTTATGGCCGATGAGATTGAGAAGACAAGAAGAAGGGTAAACGCTCTAGAATATATGACAATTCCTCAGCTTCAAGAAACAATTAAGTATATTAAAATGAAGCTGGATGAAAATGAAAGAGGTGCTTTAAGCCGTCTAATGAAGGTAAAAGATATGATGGAAAAAGCACAGGCTGCAGCTGAGCAGATGTAAAAGAGGTAACCTCCGGGTTACCTCTTATTTTAATTTCTGTTTACTTAAATTCACTCACATAAAAATTGGTTAGTCTCACTAAGGATTCTTCGCCCACTTTCATAGGTTAATAAGCTCTTAGCTTCCTCATAATTACACCATCTATAATCCTCAATTTCTTCTACTTGAATTTTAATTAAACTATTATCAGCTTCTCCTAAAAACAATACCACTTCTTTTTCAATAAAATTATCAATATTATATTTATCTGTAGCTCGAAATCCATCTATTAAGTTAACTTTCAGTCCACATTCCTCAAAAACTTCTCTTAAAGCTGTTTCTTCTTCTGTTTCTGAATATTCCATATGACCTTTAGGGAATCCCCAATAACTATCAAGGCCAATACTTTTTAAAAGTAAATATTGAATTCCTTTATTTGAGGTTTTATATACTACTGCTCCACATGATTTTTCATAGCTCATATTCTCATCCACATTATTAATTAAAATATCCATTATTTTATCTCCTTAATTAACTTTTCTATTTCATATGTATAGCCAACTTCTATAAGCTCTATATCTGTCACTTATCTTTTTCCAAAGTTTTCTTGGGTTAACCTTACTGCTAGCTCCTGAATTTCTTCTGCTGTTGTATTATAAGGATTTATTGAGTTTTCTAATATCTTTTTAGTTCCTTCTATAGGGTTATTATAATAATACTCTAGTACAGTATCTCCTAAGTCAAATAATATACCTAAAGGCTTTTCAAAAAATCACAACCTCTATGAAAATAATTAATTTGAAAATATATGAATATTATACACTAACTTCAATATTATTATTATAAATTTATGAATTATATTTATATAAATGGTATAATATAACTACTATTTTAAAATATATTCAATAAAAAATATGATTAAAAAGGAAATAGGTTATGAATATTATTAAATGCCAAAAACAAGATCTATCAAGTATTTTTGATATAATTTCTAAGTGTAAAACTCATATGGAAAGCCATAACATCTATCAATGGAATGAATTTTATCCTAGCTTAGATATTATAGAAACTGATATTATTAGTGGTAATTGCTATTTGTTAAAAGACAACGGACTATCTATAGCATATTTCGCCATAGATGAAGAGCAACCCTCAGAGTACAATAACATAAATTGGATTACTCAAGGTGAAAAAGTATTGGTTATTCATAGGTTAGCTGTACTTCCTGAATATCAAGGTATGGGAATTGCAAAGAAAATATTAAAATTCATTGAAGAGTTTGCTGATGAAAATAAATACACATCTATAAGATTGGATGCTTATAGCGAAAATAGAAAAGCACTTAAATTATATGAGAATCATGGATATAAAAGAGTAGGTAAATTATATTTTCCTAATAGAGAAGTTCACTTTTATTGCTATGAGAAGAAGGTAAAAAACACGCCCATTCCAGAGATTTTAATTTCTATGTTAAATGAATATGATAAATCCCTAAGAGATAACTTTCCTAATAAGATATTTGGTATATATATTTATAATTCAGTAGCACTAGGTTGTTTTAGTGAGAAAACAAGCGATATAGATTTTATAACAATATTAAATGAGGAATTTGAAAATGAAGATATTGGTACCGTAGAAAAAGTTCATAGGAAAATAAGTAAAACTTTTGAATATGGTAATAGGATGGAAGGCATGTATATAACTAAGGATAAAGTAGGTAAGCTTAATTCAGAAATAAGCCCTTATATATACTTTTGTGATAATATTCTTCATTACTATGGCTATTACGATATTAATTATATTACTTGGTGGACACTAAAGTATTTTGGCATACCTATAAATTGCTCTGATGTTAACAGTTTATCTATAGAAGTAGATTGGTGTAGTATTATAGAAAATATGAACTTCAATTTAAATAATTATTGGAAGGATAAATTAAGTGAAAATTATATATTTCTCCAGGATGAATGGATTGAATTCGCAGTTGCAACCCTATGTAGAATACTATATACCTTAGAAAATAAAGCTATAACTTCTAAAGACAAAGCTTTAGAATATGCAATAACTACTATACCTAAGGAGTATAGTTTAATTATAAAAGAATGTTTAAGACTTAGGAAGCGAAATTCTGATTCATCCTTTTACAGATCAACATTTGAAAGAGAACACTCAGTTAAAGACTTCATCAAATTTATTATAGATATCTGTAATGAAAAGTATAAGTTATAGGAAAGGAATTGTATAAAATGCAAAATATAAAAACCATATTAGATAGTATAGTAGAAAGCTATAAGACCATATTAAAGGATAACCTAATAGGAATCTATATTCATGGTTCTTTAGCTATGGATTGTTTTAACCCTGATATAAGTGATATAGATTTTTTAGTAGTAGTAAAAGAAAACCTAAATGCCAATGATAAAAGAAAGCTTGTAGATATTTTATTAGAACTATCTAAAGATGGACCAGGAAAAGGTTTGGAAATGAGTGTGCTTTTAGAAAAGGATGTTAAGAACTTTAAGCATCCAACTCCATATATACTTCACTATTCTAATGCATATAAAATAACTTATGAAGCTAATCATAGCTATTTATGTGAAGATGGAGAAGATCCAGATTTAGCTGCTCATATTACAATAACAAGAGCTAGAGGGATTTGTATATATGGTAGCTCCATAGAAGATATATTTTCACCTGTACCAAGAAAAGACTATTTAAAATCAATTTATTTTGACATAGCAAATTCTAGAGAAGAAATTATAAAGTTGCCTATGTATACTATTCTTAATCTTTGTAGAGTTCTATATTATCTTAAAGAAGACGTTATTTGTTCAAAAAAAGAGGGTGGACAATGGGCATACTCTAATCTTCCGAAGGAGTATATAAAGACTGTGGAAAAAGCTTTAAACTGTTATGAAAAAGGAGAAAAAGGTAATTTTAACGAAAAAGATCTAGTTAACTTTGCAGATTTTATTATGAACAATATAGATAATTATTTAAATAGTGAAATAATGAATTATTTAAGTCATGCTATAGAATTACACAAAGAAGCTGAAGATATAATTTATAAAGAAGGTATTGACTCTATTCTAAAGAAATATGGACAAGTTAATTATACTGGTAGTTATAGATTTAATTTAATGGCCTGGGAAGATATTGATATGAACATGGTAATGAATGGAGAAGAATTTTCTTTAGATAATTTCTTTAAAATGGGGAGTGAACTTGCAAAGATAAAGAACATTAAACTAATGAAATTTCAAGACTTTGTTAATTACCCTAAGAAAGGACTTCCAAAGGGATTTTATTGGGGAATCCAATATGAAAGTAAGATCACCGATAAAACTTGGAAAATGGATTTGTGGATTGTAGATAAAGAAAGTTTTGAATTTAATAAAAACTATATCTCTAAAGTAATTAAAAATTTAAATGAAGAAAACAGGAGCTTAATCTTAAATGTAAAAAACTCCATTATAAATGAAGAAGGAAGAACTCCATTTACCAGTGGATATTACATTTATGAGGCAATATTATTCAAAGGATTAAAAGATAAAGAACGTATATTAAATTATTTAAAAGAGAAGGGCATTAAAATATAGATTAAAGCTTTAATAAATATATAATATGAGAAGGAGTGAGATAGTTGTTTAAATTAGTTAAACCCACATTATCTATGGAGAAAGAATATATAGACTATGTTACTGAATGGGAAGCTACTGAAGAGAAGATTGTTCCAAATGCAGCTAAACGAGATAGCATGAGTTTCAAAGAGTTAGTAAATAAGTGGGAAGAATATGAATCAGAAAATATGTATGAGAAAGGATTAGTACCTTCTTCCATATATTTTTTAATGGATGAAGACAAAAAAATTTATGGAGCTATAGATATTAGGCATGAGCTAAATGATTACTTATTACGATATGGAGGACATATTGGATATGGAATAAGACCTTCTCAGAGGAGAAAAGGTTATGCTTCTCAAATGTTATCTTTAGCGCTACCCATAGCTAAAGAATTAGGCATAAATAAGGCATTAATTACTTGTGACAAAAGTAATGTAGGTTCAGCTAAAACCATTATTAATAATGGTGGAATTCTAGAAAATGAAGTTATTAATGAAAATGAAATAACTCAAAAATATTGGATAGAATTTAAGTAAAAAGTTCATATACAAATAAAAACCATCTTCGAAAAGATGGCTTTTATTTTATAATTCTACAGCCTTTAATTCAGCAGTAACTATAACTCCATCATCATCAATTTCTATAAAGCCTATATATTTTCCTTTAGCCCATGGAGAAGGCTTAGGGATACTGCCAGGATTCATAAATATAATATTTCTATATTCTTCTTTAAAAGGTATATGGGTATGACCAAAGAGTACCACATCTGCACCAATGCTCTCTGCTTTTATAGCTATACTATTCATGGTACTTTTCACCTTATATAAATCTCCATGGGTAAAGAAAATTTTTACTCCATTAATAGTAATAGTATTTTCTTTAGGATATGTATTAGAAAAATCACAGTTTCCAGCCACTGCAAATATTTCACCTTTGAAAGTTTTTTCTAAGAGTTTTACGTCTTCTATGCAATCTCCCAAATGAATAACTATATCAGATTTTAAATCATTTATATATTTTGAAGCTACTTTTAAAGCTCTTTCATTATGATGAGTATCACCAACAAAAGCAATTTTCATGTTATCCCTCCAATAAGTATATATTTCCGTAAAATATTATACCATTATTCTTTGGTATAGAGGATAAATGAGTCTATTTTATTCTAATGTTCCAATAACATATCCTCTGAAATCCCCACGAACAGTACAACTATTTAACTATTTCTATTTTTTCATAGTTTAATAGTTTCCTACAGAAAAATAGAAATAGTTCCATATATAAATATTTACATATAGAACTATTTCTTAATATTAGAGCTACTATTTTTTATTGAGACAATATAAAAATCTAATCATATTTATACCTGCTAGTCCTACTAATATATATATTGCTCTAACTAGCATATCTGAAAAGCTAAAGATGAAATGAACAAGATCAAAATTGAAGAGTCCAAATATTCCCCAATTAATTGCGCCTATAATAACAAGTACAAATGATATTTTGTCTAATAAATTAATTTTGCACATAAAAACTTCCCCCCATTTTAATTATATTATGATATGTTTAAATCCATTAATATATTTTATGTTTAATATATATGATATATTTGGATAAAATAGAACAATGAGAATAACCTATTATTACAAATAACACGAATTTTAATTGGACTTATATTTATATAATATGTTATAATAGTGAATGATATTAGATAAAAAAACATTTTTGTACGGAGGTTACTATGAGAGATACATATAATTCACCATTAAATTCTAGATATGCATCTAAGGAAATGAGCTATATTTTTTCTGAGGAAATGAAATTTAAAACTTGGAGAAAACTTTGGGTTGCATTAGCTGAGGGAGAACAAGAATTAGGATTAAATATTACTGATGAACAAATCAAAGAGCTTAGAGACAATATTGAAAATATTGACTATGAATTAGCTGCTGCTAGAGAAAAAGAAGTTAGACATGATGTAATGAGTCATGTATATGCTTATGGGGTTGTAGCTCCATCAGCTAAAGGAATAATACATCTAGGAGCTACTAGCTGTTATGTAGGTGACAATACGGACCTACTCATTATGAGAGATGCTCTTATATTAATTAGAAAAAAAGTAATAAATGTGTTAGATCAACTAAGCAAGTTTGCTTTAAAATATAAAGACGTTCCAGCTCTTGGATTTACTCATCTTCAACCAGCTCAGCTTACAACTGTAGGAAAGAGAGCTACTCTTTGGATGCAAGAGTTATTAATGGATTTAGAAAACCTTGATTTTGCAATTGATAAAATGAAATTTAGAGGAGTTAAGGGAACAACAGGAACTCAAGCTAGCTTTATGTCTTTATTTAACAATGATGAAGAAAAAGTTAAAGAACTTGATAAAATTGTATGTAAAAAAATGGGCTTTGAAAAAGCATATCCTGTTACTGGCCAAACTTACTCTAGAAAATTAGATTCTATAATATTAAATACATTATCTGAAGTAGCACAAAGTGCATACAAATTTAGTAATGATATGAGACTTCTTCAAAACATGAAGGAAATGGAAGAACCTTTTGAAAATCATCAGATAGGATCTTCAGCTATGGCATATAAGAGAAATCCTATGAGAAGTGAAAGAATTAGTGCACTTTCAAGATATATAATTGTAAA
Source organism: Clostridium sp. UBA871 (assembly GCF_002295255.1). Lineage (NCBI taxonomy): Bacteria > Bacillati > Bacillota > Clostridia > Eubacteriales > Clostridiaceae > Clostridium > Clostridium sp. UBA871. Next base: position 317,413 of record NZ_DBFV01000004.1, read on the forward strand.
CTCTCTTAACCCAGCAATTACTGCTGCAACTCAATGGTTTGAAAGAACACTAGATGATTCTGCTAATAAACGTATATCCGTTGCAGAAGCTTTCTTAGCTCTTGATGGAGTGCTTAACCTATATATAAACATAACTTCTAATATGGTGGTATATGAAAAGGTAATAGCTGCCCATGTTAATAGTGAGTTACCATTTATGGCTACAGAAAATATTATGATGGAAGCTGTTAAGCGTGGAGGGGATAGACAAGAACTTCATGAAAAAATAAGAGTACATTCTTTAGCTGCTGCAAGACAAGTAAAAGAATTTGGAGAAAAGAATGATTTAATAGAAAGAATATTAGCTGATGAATCCTTTGGATTATCAAAAGAAGAAATTCTATCTATAATAGATCCAAGTAAGTTCACTGGAAGATCTAGTGGTCAGGTAGTTGATTTTATAGAGGAATATATAAACCCTATATTAGAAGCTCATAAAAATGAATTAGGTGAAGAAGTAGAAATAAACGTATAATAAAATAAGCTGGAATGCTAATAATGCATTTCAGCTTATTTTTATGATGCCAAAGAGGATAAATCCCACAGTGTTTATAGCTAAATTAGCAGACATATGAACTATCCAAGAGACATAAATATTATTAAATCTTTCATTAAGGTAATTAAAAAGAAGTCCAGCTATAAATAGTGAAACTATAAGCAAAATGAACAGTGGGGGAGTAAACCAATTATTCATAATAGCCACATGATAAATTGCAAAGGCTAAAGCACTAAAAATATAAGCAGCTTTTCTTGAACTTACCTGTTTTAAAGATAAGAAGGAAAAACCACGGAAGAAAAACTCTTCCAAAAGGGAATTAACTAATGTAATATATAGTGCTACAAATAAAAAGTTTTCTTTAGTTACTCCTAAATTATTCTCTAAATTAGTAGTGATCATAGAAAAATCAAAAAATGGACCTAGAATAAAATAAGCTCCTAGTATAAATACATATACAACTATACCAAATATAAGTGCAAAAAATATGCTTTTTTTACTTCCTTTAAAAAGTGCTTTAAAGGAAATAGCTCTCTCTTTTATACATACAATTAAGGGCAATAGTAAAAAGATACATATTTTTATTAAAGACTTTGTAAAATAATTAGGTACAATTAAAATTTCCACTAAGGCCATAATAATACAACCTAATACTACTACTAAAATAATAGATAGAGTGGCTTGTTTATTTTCCATAGATCATCCTCCTTGAAAATTTTATGTATATAGCTTTAAATAATGACTCAAGGCTTTAAAATAATTATAGCATATTATTTTTCTAAAATAACAAGTATATCCTTAATTGACTATAGTAATTCATTATGATAATATTTAGTTAACTTAATATTCGGGAGCTTGTGTACAGGCTGAGAGGGAGTGTAAACTTCGACCGTACCTGATTTGGATAATGCCAACGTAGGAAGTAGATTTATATAATTATAGGTATACCACTTAGTTGGTATGCCTTTTATTTTTCTTCATATAGGGGAGGGTAAGTAATTTAAAAATATTGATTTTGAGGGGATGATATGTAATGTTAAAAACAAAAAAACTAACTTTAGCTGGAATTTTCATTGCCATGGGAGTTATTTTATCTACAGTTATAGTTATACCAGTAGGAATTGCAAAATGTGCTCCAGTTCAGCATTTGATAAATGTTTTATCAGCTGTTATTTTAGGTCCTTTTTATGGAGTAGCTATAGCTTTCCTTACTTCCACAATTAGAGTGCTTATTGGTACAGGTACCTTCCTAGCTTTTCCTGGAAGTATGTGTGGAGCTCTTTTAGCTGGAATCCTATATAAATATAATAAAAAAATAACTATGGCATCCATAGGAGAAATCTTCGGCACAGGGGTAATAGGAGCTTTAATAGCCTATCCGGTAGCAAAGTTCATCCTATCAAAGGAAGCGGCTCTATGGGGCTTTGTGGTGCCATTTAGCATAAGCTCTATTGGTGGCACACTAATTGCTATACTATTTTTAATAGCTCTTAAAAAAACAGGAGTATTAGATAAAGTTTCTAATAAAGGTAATTAGAGCTTAACATCTTAGTATTTTAAAATAGATCTTAGGGAGAGGATATAAAATGATTAAAGATATTTTAGATTCAGCAAGAAAAACCAACCCTCTTGTGCACAATATAACTAATTATGTAGCAGCTAATGATTGTGCTAATATAACCTTAGCTTGTGGTGGTTCTCCTATTATGTCAGATGATCCAGAGGAAGTAGAGGAGATAACCACCTTATGTAATGCTTTAGTAATGAATTTAGGTACTTTAAATCCAAGAAAGTTAGAAGCCATGATTAAGGCAGGTAGGAGAGCTAATAAATTAAAGCATCCTGTAATATTGGATCCTGTGGGTATTGGTGCATCATCCTTTAGACAACAGGCTGCAAAGGAACTTTTAAACACTGTAGATTTTCAAGTTATAAAAGGTAATATATCTGAAATAAAAACTATAGGAAAGAAAAAAACTATATGTAAGGGTGTAGATGCCAGTGAAATTGAGTCTATAACGGAAGATAATATAGAAGGTGCACTTACTCTAGCTACGGAGCTTTCTAAGGATCTAGGGGCAATTATAGCCATTACAGGGGCTATAGATGTAGTTGCAGATAAAGATTTAGTATATATTATTAGAAATGGGCATCCATCTATGAGAAATGTCACCGGAACAGGATGTATGCTTTCATCAATTATAGGAGTTTTAGTTGGTGCTAATCCTCATAGAATCTTTGATGCAACGGTAACTGCTTTCTGTATTATGGGAGTATATGGTGAACTTGCTTATAATAAAATAGTAGAAAAGTTTCAGGGAAGTGGATCTTTAAAAATACATTTGATCGATTATGTGAGTAATATGGATTATAAAATTTTAGAAGAAAAAATTAAAATAGAAAAGTTTTTTTAAATTAAAGGATTTTTACCTCTCTTCATAGAATAATTAATGTCGTGAAATGTAAGTTTCGCGACATTATGCTATAAAAATTAAAGGGGAATGGATTTTATGGATTCGAAATTAAATTATATGCAAGATAATTCTCTACCCAAAATACTAAAGGATTATTTAAGTTATCTTTCTTCTGTTAAAGGTGTTTCTAGCAATACTTTAGTTGCCTACGCTTATGATCTAACTTTATTCTTTAAATTTCTTAAAGTACATAATAATGAAGTAACTTTATCACAGGATGTAATTTTTGAAAATATTCCTATTGATAACATCTCTTCTGATTATCTTAAAAATTTAGAATTGGTTGATTTTTACACCTATCTATCCTTTTTAGAGAATATGAGAGAAAATGGAACCTATGCAAAGGCAAGAAAAGTTGCCTCTCTAAAGTCCTTTTTTCACTATTTATGTTCTAAAGCTAAAATTATACCTACAGATCCTACTTTAGACTTAGAAAGTCCTAAAATAGGAAAGCGCTCCCCCATTTACTTAACTTTAGATGAAAGTAGAGACTTATTAGCTGTAGCTAATAATAGAGATAAAAATTCACCTAGGGATTTATGTATAATTACCCTATTTTTAAACTGTGGTGTGAGACTATCAGAGCTTTGCAGCATCAATATTGCCAATATTAAAGGTGATACCCTTACTGTCATTGGTAAAGGAAATAAAGAAAGGACTATTTATCTTAATAAAGCATCAATTAAGGCTATAAATAAGTATCTTGTTGTAAGAAATGATATTGCAGATAAAGTTCATAGTGAGGATAGAGAGGCTCTATTCATAAGTGGAAAGTATAGAAGAATTAATAAACGCACTGTAGAAAGAATAATAAAAAAATATGTAGGTGCAGCAGGTCTTGATACTGATAAATACACACCTCATAAATTAAGGCATACCTCTGCAACATTACTTCATAAACATGGTGGTGTAGATGTTAAAACTCTCCAAGAGATATTAGGTCATGAAAATGTAAGTACTACTCAAATATATGTTCATGTTGATGATGAAACCCTAAGAGAGGCTATTAACACTCACCCCTTAGGGGATGAATAATAAAGAAGGATAGCAGCTATGAAATCTATGGCTGCTATCCTTCTTTTTATTACTTTTTATATTTTATATCTCTCAATTCAGATATACGCCTGCTCGTATTCAAAAATTCTTTTTCATAATTTAACTTAGCATCCTTTTCTAATGAAGGATCATCTAGTAAACCACTTAGCTGAGAAAGTCGACACTGAAGCATTAATATTTCATCTTTATTAACCTTTAATTTACTATTACTAGTCTTATTACAAGTGAAAAACTCAATTATCTCAGTATTATTTCCTGTAAAATTAATAATTTTGTTATTTTCTATTTTTAGAATTCTATTACATACTGTAGAAATTAAATGTCTATCATGAGAAACTACCAAAGCTGTTCCAGAATAACTTTTTAAAAGCAAACTTACACTTTCTTTAGATAAGATATCCATATAATTAGTTGGCTCATCAAGAATTATTAAATCAGGATTTTCAATGATTATTTTAGTAAATATTACTCTGCATTTTTCGCCCATACTTAAGTTTTTAATTAATGTATTTACTCTATCCCCTTTTATAAATACACTTCCTAAATATAACCGAATTATATTTTCAGTTTCATTGGTGGTTAATAAATAGTCTAATATAGTTATTTCTTCATTTACTACTTCTAGATATTGAGATAAACTGCTAATTTTCATATTTGGGTTTAAATAAACATCACCAATGTAATTCTTATCTTCACCTAGAAGAATATTTAGTAATGTAGTCTTCCCACTACCATTATTGCCAATGATGCCGACTTTATCTCCACCGTTTATAGTAAAATTCCCATCTTTAAATAATAATTTCTTATCGAAGGATTTACTAAGATTTTCAACTCTTATGGCTGTTTTAAAACTATTATTATTATTAAGTATAAGTTTAATTGAAGAATTATCCTTTATTCTTTCAACTCCATTTTCTTTTAATTTTTCTAACTTTTTTTCTTTTGATCTCATTATAGAAACATGCTTTTTACTTAATGCCCTTAAGTGATCATTAGTACCCGCCATTTTGTGTGCTTTGTTAAACCATTGTTTTCTTTGACTGATATTTTCTTTCAAAGCCCTTATTTCCTGTTGTTGTTTGTTATATAAATTTTCATTAGTTATCTTTTCCATAAATAACTGTTTTTCATAGGAAGAATAATTACCTTCATAGGTTTTTATTCCGTTATTGCTTAAAACGAAGGTCTTATTTGTAACTTCATCCAAGAAAAACCTATCATGACTTATTATAATCATAGGTTTGTTTATAGAGTTTATAATCCTTTCTAACCATTGAACACCACTTAAATCTAAATGATTTGTAGGCTCATCTAGTATAAACAAATCATAGTTACTATGAAATATATTAAGAATTTCTTTTTTAGTAGCTTCACCACCACTTAAAAAAGTATTATTATTATATAAGTTTTCATCTATAATTCCGATAAGAATATTTGAAGGAATATAATTGATACTTCCTTCATCGTAGGAAATCTCCTTAGTTATTATTTGTTTTAAGGTACTTTTACCTACGCCATTTTCTCCTACCAGACCTATCTTAAAATTATCTCCTATTTCAAAACTTATATTATTTAAAATTGTGCGATTTTGAAAGGATTTAGAAATATTTTTTATAATTATCTTACCCATTTATAACACTCCTTTTAATAAAGTCTATCAAAAGGCAATGGTGGTACTTCAATTTTAAGAAACAAAAAGGTTTTAATCACAATAAGCAATTAAAACCAAACTTACAACTCTATTATTAATTCATATAATATAAACTGGTTAATGGTAAATAGAAACTATTAAAATAAATTAATTATAGTAAACTATAGTTACATACCTTCACCTATCAAAACATTATTATATGATTAGAATTAAAAGAATAGATTACCACTGCCTAATTAATTGCACAACAAAAAACATAAAACTATATTTAAATTGTAATAAATATTTATTTTGTTATGCTTATAAAATTAATTAAGAATAGTAATGCTCATTCTTCTGTACCTCCGTAGTAAAATATTATAAAACTATTATATCATATATAATAGTTTTATGTAGCTATCTTTTATTATTTACTACATATAAACCTGGATATTCTTCATGTAGCAGTCCATCTGTACCCGTTTCTTCCATAAGTTCATCCATTCCTTCTACATCAGATATATAATCCCAATTAGATTCATCATCGAGAGCATCTATATATGGTATTTCATCTTCTTCTAATGGTACTACATCTTCTTGAAAGCTATCCTCTTCTTCAATTGTATCAAAATCACTAAAGTCTTCCAAATCGATTTTAATTTCTTCTTCTTTATTCTTTTCAAATACCTCATCTATTTTTACAGCCTTAACATCATATCCTTCAATCTCTAGACATTTACCACAGTTATCACAGATCTTATCTCTATTGTATTCACATACATTGCACTCTCCACAATCATTACATACTTTTTTTTCATCAAAAATACAGTATTTCATTATCATCACTTCCTGTTTTATCTTTATTAAATCATTAGACTATTTTAACAAAACTATTAAAAAACATCAACTAAAAATAAATCTAAATTTTTTAAAATTTATATAGACATTTTTAAATATATAAATTATTATATATTTATATGTTTTTTACATATAGATTATTTTAAGGAGGTTCTAAGTATGGCAAGTTCATATTCCTTTGATGTGGTTTCTGAAATTAATATGCAAGAAGTTGATAATGCTATTAATCAAGCCCTAAAGGAAATTAAACAAAGATATGACTTTAAAGGTACTAAGACAGAAATAACTTTACTAAAAGATGAAGTTAAGCTCATATCTGATGATGAGTTTAAGTTAGATACTGTAATCGACATACTCAAGGGGAAACTTATTAAAAGAGGTGTCTCTTCCAAAGCTCTTGAAGTTGGTAAAATTGATTCAGGTTCTCTAGGTACAGCTAAAGTTACTTGTAAATTAATAAAAGGTATCTCTACTGAGAAAGCTAAAGCTATGGTGGCAGATATTAAGGCTAGTAAAATAAAAGTTCAGCCTCAAATAATGGATGATCAGTTAAGGATATCTGGAAAGAATAAGGATGATTTACAAGAAACAATGCAGCTATTAAAATCTAAAGACTATGGTATAGATGTACAATTCACTAACTATAGGTAAGGTTTACATTTGTAAAATATGACAAATGCAAAAAATCTCTGTTAAAATTTAAAAGAATAAGTTATAATAGATATATATTAACTATTAATGTATAATTTAATGGGAATTGGATAATTTAATAATGTATACAAATTACAATAATTATATATAATAGTTATATATAATCCCACTTATACTTATGAAAAAATAAATAACAAACATTTAGGAGGAAAATATTATGAAATCAACAGGTATAGTAAGAAAAGTAGACGAATTAGGAAGAATAGTAATTCCAATAGAGTTAAGAAGAACTTTAGACATCGAGATAAAAGATGCTTTAGAAATTTATGTAGATAGAGATCAAATCATATTAAAAAAATATGAGCCAGCATGTTTATTCTGTGGTAATGCTAGAGACGTTAAAAACTACAAAGGTAAAAATATTTGTGAAGAATGTCTTGATAGTATTGCTAAAATGCAAGAATAATAAATTCTTACATAATTAATTTAAAATACAAAAACAGCATTTTGATTTTAATTCAAGATGCTGTTTTTTATTGAATTTTATCATTGAATTGTAATTAATTGACTATATTCGAAAAAAAGTGTATAATAATACAGAAGTATAATAAACTTTAATGTTTTTTATAATATAATTTAGGAGTGATTTTTTGAAAATTTATGAAGATCCACAAATAGAAAAGATAGAGAAACTATTAAGAAGAGTATGCTTTTATATAAAGAAAAAAGGAAGAACTATATTAGAAGATTATGATATTACTCCTGCACAATTTGAAGCTTTACAAATTATAGTAAATCATAAAGAAGTAACCATTAGTGAACTTAGCAATAAACTGTATCAAGCCCCTAGCACCATCACTGATTTAGTTGATAGGATGGAAAGCAAGGATCTTGTTAAGAGAGTTAGAGATTCAAAAGATAGACGAATAGTTAGAATAGAAGGTTTAGAAAAGGGACATAACATATTAGAAGCAGTAATTATGGAAAGATGTAAATTTCTCGATTATTCCTTAGAAAACGTTTCTAAAGAAGACAAGGATAGTTTTACTGAATATTTAGATATACTAGAACATGCTTATACAGAAGGTAAATAACAAAAATGCTGGAGCCTAATTTAAAAATTAGAAATACTTCAGCATTTTTTATACTATTTTTTATATTATTTATTGTTGTTTATATCATCTCTTATTTTCAGTAGTAATTGTTCTTTATCGTCCATCAATTTAGAGATTTTATCATCATAATGAGATTTCATAGACCAAATTTCTTTTCTGTACTCTTCCTCTTTTTGCAACACTTCTTTTTGCATAGAAATCCTTATTTCATCATCTTTTAATCTTAATTCTCTGCTAAACTCCTCTGAGATCTGCTTAATCTTATTTTCATAAGAACTCTTCATATCCTGAATTTCATCTTCTAATGCAATACTATGATTTAATTCTTCATTTAATTTATTAGTAAGGCTTTCCTTTTCTCTCTCTAGGTTTTTTAAGTTTTCTTCAATGTTTCGGTTTATTGCTCTTAAACTTTCTGCTTCATTTTTATAGGCATTTAACTCATTTACCTTATCCTTTAACATGAGGTTTAACTCTTTATATCCCTTGATATCTTCTCTCTCTTTTTCTAAAAGTTCTTTATATTCCTTTAACGAATCCTTCAGTTCTTTATTATGAGACTTTAAATCTTCTAGTTCTTTTTTTAAACTTTCTATATTCCCCTTTAATTTTTCACTTCTATTAGTCTCTTCCTCTAAAGTTCCTTTAAAACTATTAATAACTTCAGAGTTCTTAACCTTGCTCTTTTCTATCATATTTATGTATATATCTAAAATTCTTTTTGTTATGCTCTGTAACTCTTCTACATCGCTTTTAATAAAGTCTGTACTCGTTGAAGCTTTGTTTAATTCGTAGTTCCTTATTATAAGATCCATGAATTCCTTATTATTTATCCCCTCTACCTCAGCTAAACTTTGAAATTTCTCTTTTAGTTCCTCACTTATCCTTACACTTAAAATTGAATCCATTAATTACACATCCTTAAAATTTATAAAATTACACCTTGATTTAAGTATACATTATTTCATCCTTGTAAACAAGCACTTTATCCATGTTTACACTACGTATACATTATGTAAACATATTTTTATTATAAATTATTATAGCAACCATTCAATATAACTAACATTATATTGAATGGTAGTTATATTGAAATAATTAAGTAGTAATAAAAGAGGAAGTAGATGAAAAATGTGTATACGTAGGAAATTTAAACACTTCAAAAAGAGGTAGCAGTGTATTTATCCGATGAGAACAACGAGCAGCTACGTTTTCTCCTAAAAGACAACGACTTCTTAGTATTAAAAATACTGATACTAAGAAGTCTGTTAGTAAGCTTCAGTTCGAAAATCTCTCTGAAGCAAAGAACTCAGTTTATAAAAAAATAAACCTAGCCATAACACAGCTAGGTTTATTTAAAATTATTTTGTATATTTTACAGGTTCATTATAAGTAACTCCAAAGGTATCTACTGAAATGGATTTAATTTTTATATCCTTCTTAGGTCTATCATCATTGCCAGTTTCTACTTGTTCTATAGAGTCTACTACATCCATACCTTCTATAACCTTACCAAAGGCTGCATAGTCTCCATCTAAATGAGTGGCGTCTTTGCTCATAATAAAAAATTGAGATCCAGCAGAATTCTTATCATTTGATCTAGCCATAGATATAACACCCTTAGTATGTAAAAGAGTATTTTCAAACTGATTATTTGTAAATTCACCATATATGGAGTAGTCAGGTCCACCCATTCCAGTTCCTTCAGGATCTCCACCTTGAATCATAAAGCCTGAAATTACTCTGTGAAATATTAGACCATCATAAAATTTACTATTAGCAAGACTTATAAAGTTTCTAACGGTATTTGGTGCTATTTCGGGATAAAGCTCCAGCTTTATAATTTTTCCGTCTTCCATTTCTATGGTAGCTACTGGATTTTTATCCCCCTCCTTCTTCTCCGTTTCCTTTGAAAGATATATTTCTTTATTATCATTACTTCCAGTATTAGTTTCCTCTTTACTAGTCTTATTAGAGGTACTGCATCCTATTAATGCAAGGGAAAGTATTGCTGTAATAATCAAAGTTCCTAATGTACTTTTTTTCATTTAAAACGTCTCCTTTCATAGGTTTATATGTTTTACTAGATAAGTTTACCATTGTATCTTTTAAAATAAAACCTATAATTAGTTAATTTTTGATTAAAATTATCCAATTAAACACAAAAGCTCTAAGACTGTCATTCTTAGAGCTTTTTATCTTTCTCAGCTAATCTTTTTAGATATTCTTTAAATTGACCTCTCCAAGATTCGTATAGATTCCTATCTATTCTTTGTAGATAATAGAAAAATTCACCTATACTATCTCTCTTTAGTATACCTCTCATCAGATGCCGTGGAAAAGGCATCTCCCTATCAAAGTTATCCTTTGGATCTATAACTTTAATAGAAAAGTCCTCTTGTACATAAAGATCCTTGCAACGTATATCTAACTTTTTATAACCAAGTTCTTTAAAATCATTTATTAAATCTACTAGGCTTCTTACTAGTTTCTGATTTAGAGGGTTATGATTTAGATACTTATCAAGTCTTATCCCATCTACAAACTCTCTTACAATAAAAAAATCTCCATAGTCAAAAACCTTAGGAAAGGATGGATGATGCATAGATGATTTAAGAATTACATACTCTGTTTCGCAAACTTTTTTATCATTAAATATTTTTATAATTCTCTCATTATCAATTCTATATACCACTCCATTATTACCCTTTCCTAGAAATTTAGAACTCCTTATAATGTTCTCCACTTCATCACTTAAGTAAATTGCATTTGTAAAATGTCTAGACATAATTCCTCCCTAGATAGAACTCTATTAGATTATATGCATAAGATATACTTTATATTATCCTTATACCTATCTTTTATCTCTTTTGTCCTTTTTAGCAGTATTCTTCCTAGGTTTTGATGATTTCTCAGATGGTTTTGACCTTTTATCTGAAGGTGCATTACTCTTCTTATAGTTTTTAACCACAACAGCTACATCTTCAATATTTCCGTGAGATATAGTCTTCTCAGTAAGATTAAAATTCAGTTTTTTACTATAAGCTTTTAATTGCGCTATCTCCTTAGGTGAAATAATAGATATAACAGTACCACTTTTATCTCCACGAGCTGTTCTACCACTTCTATGCACATAAGTATTTATATCTTCTGGTAAGTCTACATTGAATATATGAGTAACGTCCTCTATATCCAATCCCCTTGCAGATAAGTCTGAAGATACCAAAAGGTTTATACGCTCCGATTTAAAGTCTAACATGGTTTTTTGTCTTTGATTTTTAACAAAACTACCATGTATTCCATCCACCTTTAGTCCATGGTATTTTAGCTTAGTAGTTAATATTTCTATTTCATCACTTTTATTAATAAAGGCAATAGCTTTTCTAGGATTTATACTTGCCATTAATTTTCTAAGAATAAGTATCTTATCCCTCCTATCACAAACTATATATAAATTGTTTATGTTAGGGTTTATAGTTGAATCATCATTACACTTTATGATTTTAGGGGATTTCATTAAGCTTTCCCCAATACTTAAAGCTTCCTCTGTTAAAGTGGCAGAAGTCATTACTAATTGTCTATCTCTAAGTGTAGTTTTTATAACATCCTTAACTATATTTAAATTATTTTTGTCTAAAAGTTTATCACACTCATCAATTACTATAGTTTTAACTGTATGAGCACTTATTTTTTTCATTTTTATTAGCTCTAGTATTCTTCCTGGAGAACCTATTACAAATTGAGGTTTTTCCTTTAGTTTTTCAACCTGTCTTTTTATATTTACATCCCCCATGATAACCGTAGACTTTATATTCAAAGAAGATTTATCTCCCAAAGTACTTAAAACTTCATTTACTTGAAGGGCTAATTCATGGGTAGGAACTAAGACTATAAATTGATTTTCTCTTTTTTCATAATCTATTCTCTCAATTAGTGGTAGCAAATAAGCCAAGGTTTTACCACTGCCTGTTTCACTTTGCATTATCACATCCATATTTTCTGATATTTTAGGAATTGATAATTCTTGTATTAGAGTTGGCTTTGTTATTTTTAATTTCTCCAATACCTTTATTATTTCCGCATTTATATTTAATTCTAAAAAATTTTCCATTTTTTCATCTCCAGTTTTTATTTAAATTTACTACAATAATTTTCCTATATGAGAACAAAGGTTTGATATTCTTTATTTCTTATGGTATAATTATCTAGATTGAGAGGTGTTTTCATGATTGAAATTAAAAGTGGTAAACAATCAGAAATTTATGAGTTTATTAAAAATCAAGTTAATACTAAAGGGTATCCCCCTTCAGTAAGAGAAATTTGTGAAGCTGTAAATTTAAGTTCAACATCTACAGTTCATGGTCATCTTACTAGACTTGAGAAAAAAGGCTTAATAAGACGTGACCCAACTAAACCAAGGGCAATAGAATTACTGCAAGAACCTCATAATAAAAAAGAAATGATTAATATTCCTATTATAGGTAAAGTTACAGCTGGAATTCCTATACTTGCCCAAGAAAGTATAGAAGATTATCTAACTATCCCCCTTGACTTTGTAAACAGTACAAATGAATTATTTATACTTAAAGTTCAAGGTGACAGTATGATAGAAGCTGGAATCCATGATAAAGACTTAGCTATAATAGAAAAAACTTCTATTGCATCTAACGGAGATATTGTAGTTGCTCTAATAGAAAATGAAGCCACTATAAAAACTTTTTTTAAAGAAGATGGGCATATTAGACTACAACCAGAAAACTCCACCATGGAGCCAATAATTGTTGACGATTGCAAAATCTTAGGTAAACTATCAGGAATCTATAGAAAATATTAAGAAGCTATTATAGCTTCTTAATATTTTTTATATAATAAAATAAATTTATTATATATCTATTAATTTAACTCCTAATTAAGATAATATTCTAGATATAGCCATTAAAACTCCAACTTTTCCATGATCAAAGGTCAATCCACCTTGAAGATATGCTATATATGGCTCTCTTATTGGAGCGTCAGCAGAAAGTTCAATGGAAGAACCTTGTATAAATGCACCCGCAGCCATAATTACTTCATCTTCATAACCAGGCATAGCCCAAGGTTCACATTCTACAAATGAATCTATTGGAGAACCCGCTTGAATACCCTTGCAAAACTGAATTAATTTATCTTTATCATTAAATTTAACAGCTTGTATGATATCACTTCTCTTAGTATCATATTTTGGGAGTACCTCAAAACCTAAAAGTTCCATTACCCTTGAACAGAATATAGCTGTCTTTACAGCTTCCATAGCCACGTGAGGAGCTAAAAATAATCCTTGATATAAACTTCTCATTACACCAAAGGTAGAACCACACTCTCCACCTATACCTGGAATGGTCAATCTATATGCTGCTTGAGTTACATAGGCTTCTTTACCTGCTATGTACCCTCCTGTTGGAGCAATTCCTCCACCAATATTTTTTATTAAGGAACCAGCTATAAGATCAGCTCCTACATCTGTTGGCTCTATAGTATCTATAAATTCGCCATAACAGTTATCAACAAAGCAAATTACTTCTGGCTTGATCCCTTTAATTGACTTTATTATTTTACCGATTTCCTCTACTAACAGTGCATTTCTCCACCCATATCCTGTAGATCTTTGAATATGTACAAGTTTTATGCTATGGTCTTCTTTTAAAGTCTTTTCAACCTCTTCAATATTAACTTTACCTGCACTTGTCAACTCTAATTGCTTATAGTTTACCCCATATTCCTTTAAAGAGCCTATATTTACATCCTTAGTTATTCCTATAATGTTATGTAAGGTATCATAAGGTGAACCACATATACTCAGCATTGTATCTCCTGGTCGTAGGTTGCCAAATAAAGCACATCCAATAGCATGAGTTCCATTTACAAAGTGTGGCCTAACTAGGGCTGCTTCTGTATTAAATACTCTAGCGAAAACCTTATCTAAAGTATCTCTACCAACATCACCATAACCATATCCACTAGAATTAGTAAAATGCATATCACTAACTCTTTCAGCTTGCAAGGCACTAAGAACTTTTAATTGATTATATTCTCGAATATCATCCATCATAGAAAATTGCTCTTGAATATCCTTTAAAGCTTCTTCTGATACATTAAAAACTTCTTCATTTATTTTAAAGTTATTTATTAAAAACTCTTTAGTTTTTTCTATCATAAAAAATCGCTCCTTAAACATAAAATAACATTCTAATACTAACATAGCTATAAATATTAAGCAAATAATTCCTTAATATTTATAGCTATCTATATATCTTATACAATATTTAAAATTAACTTAGTCTTTATATTTTTTCTCTTTATAATCATTAATAATAAATTTTGCTACATCCTCATCATTAGAAAAATCATCCTTGTCTATCCACTTAACCCTTGGATCTTTTCTAAACCAAGTAAGCTGACGTTTTGCATAATTTCTACTAAATTGCTTTATATTTTCTATAGCCTTCTCTTTAGAAACTTCACCATGAAGATGTTGTAATAGTTCTTTATAACCTATTCCCTTCATAGATTGCATATCTGTGGTATATCCTTCTTTTTCTAACCTTATTACTTCTTCTAGAAGACCAGCGTCTAACATTAAGTCAACACGATGATTAATTCTTTCATAAAGCTTATCTCTATTCATATTTAATACATAATAATAAACTTTGTAAGGTATATCAAAAATCTCATCATTTTTAGCTGCTTCAGATATAGGAATTCCTGTTACCTTATAAACCTCTAAAGCTCTAATTACCCTTTTAAGATCATTGGGATATAACTTGTTATAACTCACTTCATCAACGGCTTTTAACAGCTCATGAACATATTCTACTCCATTTTCTAAGGCTAACTGTTCTAGTTCTTTGCGATAAGCTTCATCTTTATTAGTTTCAGCAAAACTATAATTATAAATAAGAGAATTAATATAAAGCCCAGTGCCACCTACCAGCATGGGAAGCTTATTTTCAATGCTTATTTCTTCAATGGTTTCCTTTGCCAAAGAACTAAACTCTGCCACACTGAAGTTTTCACTAGGATCTAAAAAATCAATGAGATGATGCTTCACACCATTCATCTCTTCTTTGGATATCTTAGCAGATCCAATATCCATCTTCTTATATATCTGCATAGAATCAGCAGATATTATTTCCCCATTAAGTTCTTTGGCAATATGAATTGAAATCTTTGTTTTACCAATACCAGTAGGTCCTGCTAATATAAATAAATCTTTCATTGCTTTAATCCCTTCATACTAAATTCTTTTAAAACTTTTTTCTATTTCCTTTAATGAATATTTAATTATAGTAGGTCTACCATGTGGACATGTAAATGGTTCATCTATATACCTTAACTCTTCAAGAAGGGATAAAATCTCTACATCTGATAATTTATCATTAGCTTTTACAGCTGCCTTACAAGCAAGAGAAGCTATTTTATCATATTTTATATCTATGGTTAAACCACTGCCCATGGATTTTATATTTTCTATCATATCATGAAATAAATTGTTTATATGAGGTTTCCCCAAAAACACTGGAACTTCTCTAACTAATACGTCATTTTCACCAAAACTTTCAACCACAAATCCTGCATTTAAGAAAATTTCTTCATTATCTTTATAAATTGCATATTCATCAAAGGTTAATGGAATGATTGTAGGTACAGCTAAAATCTGACTTACCACATTGAAATTACCTATATTTTTTCTATACTTTTCAAATAATATCTTCTCATGAGCAGCATGCTGATCGATTAAATACAATTCATCTAAATATTCACCAATTATATAACTATTAAAACACTGTCCAATAAGTTTAATTGGTGGAATTTTAGGAATCCTTGATATTTCCTTATTAGAATATATATTATCTCCTTTAGGTTCAACTTGATTTTCAATAGGAATTTCTCTTATATAAGAAGGTTTGTCATTATAATTTACTTCTTTATTAAATCCCAAATCCTTATTATAACCTAAATTATTATCCTCACTAGTATAGTGATTATCATTTAAATATCCAATTTGACTAGGTTCTGAAGAAGTATAGCTTTTATGTAGTTTATCCTCTTGAACTATAGCTAAATCCTCTATTTCTTCTGGTATAATAAAACTCTTCTTTAAGCTTTCTTTTAATGCACTATGAACTCCATCAAATATAGTTTTAAATAAAACTCTTTCCTCTAAAAACTTAACTTCATTTTTAGTTGGATGTACATTGGGATCTATAAATTCTGGAAATATATCAATGTGTATAACAAAGAAGGGAAATTTATTTACCATAATAAAGGATTTAAATGCATTCTCTACCGCAGCAGTTATTAAAGAACTTTTTATAAGTCTCTTATTTACAAAAATGCTTTGTCTATTTCTACTACCTCTACTAATACTCTCTTTTCCAATATATCCATATACAGATAAAATATCGCTATGGTTTTCTATTGGTATTACATTTTCATATACTTCTTTTCCATATAAAATTCTAAGGGTTTTATCTAGTTCATCTTCACTAAAGGTTCTAAGGGTTTGTTTTCCATCATTAATTAAGGTTATAGAAGTCTTATAATTTCCTAGAGCTAGCTTTAATACCAAGTCATTTATTATAGATTTTTCTCTTTGAGGTGATTTTAGAAACTTTTGTCTCCCTGGAGTATTGAAGAATAAATCTTTAACTTCAATTTCCGTTCCTAAATTACAACCTACATCTTTCTCATAGATTACTTTTCCACCTTCAATATAGATCTCTCTACCATAATCAAAAGCTTCCATCCTTGATTTCAGTCTTACCTTTGAAACAGCAGCTATACTAGCAAGAGCTTCTCCACGAAATCCAAAGGATTGAATATCGTAAATATCCTCCACGGAACTTATCTTACTTGTACCATGAGGCAAAAAAGCTATTTTTATATCTTCAGGATGAATACCACGTCCATCATCTGTGATTCTTATAAGCTTATTGCCACTATCTTCTATTTCAATAGTTATGTTTTTACTATCAGCATCAAGGCTGTTTTCCACTAATTCCTTAACAACAGAACTAGCTCTTTCAACAACCTCTCCTGCTGCAATTTTATTGGCAGTGTTTTCAGATAATAAATTGATTCTTCTCATAATACACCCACCTTAAATAATTATTTTATCTATATATTCTTAGCTTTTTTTATAATATCGTATAATTTATTAAATCCATCCATAGGTGTAAGATTAAGTACATCTATAGATTTAATTTCGTCAATTAAGTTTTGCATAGCTACATCTTCAAAAGCTATTTGCTGAGTTAAACAAATTTCTTTTTCTATTTTTTCTAATTTCTCTGTAGATGGAATTACAGTTTTCGCTTCTTCTTTGATTATATCTTTTGAAGTGCCATCTTCTAAAGTTTCTAAAATTTCTCTTGCTCTAGAAATTACTGCTGAAGGTAATCCAGCAAGTTTAGCAACCTCTATACCATAAGATTCATCTGCTCCACCCTTTATAATTTTACGTAAGAATATAATATTATTATCTACTTTTTTTGCTGAAATAGAGTAATTTTTCACTCCTGGAATTTCTCCTTCTAGCTTAGTTAATTCATGATAATGTGTGGCAAATAGGGTTTTGCATTTAATATTTAAATTTTTACATATATACTCTATAACTGCCCATGCAATACTAAGTCCATCGTAGGTACTAGTACCTCTACCAACTTCATCAAGAAGAACCAAACTCTTATTGGTAGCATTATTAAGAATATTTGATACTTCCCACATTTCTACCATGAAGGTACTCTTACCACCAGCTAAGTCATCAGAAGCTCCTATTCTAGTAAATATTTTATCACAAATAGAAACATTTGCTTCTTTGGCAGGAACAAAACTTCCCATTTGAGCTAATAATGTAATTAAAGCTACCTGTCTCATATATGTAGACTTACCAGCCATATTAGGACCAGTAATTAACATAAGTCTATTGTCTTCAAGGTCTAAGGTAGTATCATTAGATATAAAGCTATTTGCCTTTGTAATAACTTCTACAACTGGGTGTCTGCCCTCTTGAATTTCTATGATTCCCTCAGTATTAATTACAGGTTTCACATAATTATGTTCTCTAGCAACCATAGCCAAAGCCCATATACAGTCAATTTCAGATATAAGCTTAGCTGTATTTTTCATTCTCTCTATATTTTCTTCTAATTTCTCTCTAATCTCTGTAAATATAGAATATTCAAGAGCAATTAATTTCTCTTCTGCTCCTAAGATTTTATCTTCCATCTCCTTAAGCTCAGGAGTTATATATCTTTCAGCATTAGACAAAGTTTGTTTTCTAATATATCTTCCTTCTGGCACTGAGGAAAGATTAGATTTTGTAACTTCTATATAATATCCAAAAACCTTATTATAAGAAATCTTAAGGGATTTTATACCTGTAGCTATTCTCTCTTCATTTTCTAAATTTGCAAGCCAAAGCTTTCCATTAGTTTTACTTTCTCTTAATTCATCTACTAATGAATTATAACCAGTTTTAATAATATTACCTTCCTTAACAGACAAAGAAGGTTCATCCATAATAGAGCTTTCGAGAAAAGTCCAAATATCTCTTAGCTCATCTAAGTTAGAATAAACATCCTTCATTAAAGGACTTGTAAGATTAGAAATAAGTTCTTTAATCCTTGGAACTTTAGCAATGGAATGCTTTAATGATATAAGTTCCTTTGCATTTATTGCAGTAGAGCTTATTTTACCAACCAATCTCTCAATATCATAAATGCTATTTAAAGCTTCCTTTAAATCTTCCATTAAGATTATATCCTTAGTAAACTCTTCAATGGCATCTTGTCTATTTAAAATATCTTCCTTAATAATTAGAGGCTCTTCTAACCACTTTCTAATTCTTCTTCCACCCATAGATGTATTTGTTTTATCTATAACCCATAAAAGAGTTCCTGTTTTTCCTTTATCTCTGATATTCTCTACCAGTTCAAGGTTTCTTCTTGAGTTAACATCTATGGTCATATAGGTGCAGATATCATATATCTCTATATGGTTTATATGAGTCAAGGAAACCTTTTGAGTTTCTTTTATATATCTAATTAATCCATTACAAGTTTTAGTTACTATTTCTGACAATTTATCTATTTCTATGTTCAAGAACTGTTCTTTAAGATCTTCTTCTTCCATATTAAAATTATCGTCTTGGAAGTGGGATATATAAAAGGATGTTCTACTTATAATTTCATCCATAATCTCTTGGTTAAAGTTTTCTGTAATAATTATCTCTCGAGGATTAAATTTACACAGCTCATCTATAAGTACATTAATATTATATTTAAATTCAGTAGTATAGAAATCCCCTGTAGACACATCACAAAAGGCCAATGCAATGTAATTTTCTTTCACATATAAACTAGCTGTATAGCTATTTTTACTCTCATCTAAATAGGAAGCTTCTGTGTAAGTTCCTGGGGTATAAATTTTTACTACATCCCGCTTTACAATTCCCTTAGCCACTGCTGGATCTTCTACCTGCTCACAAATAGCTACCTTAAACCCTTTTGATATTAAGGCTCCAATATAATTCTTAGCTGCATGGAAAGGAATCCCACACATAGGAGCTCTTTCTTCAAGACCGCAATCTCTTCCCGTTAGTGTTAACTCTAACTCCTTTGATGCAACCTTAGCATCATCAAAGAACATTTCATAGAAATCGCCTAGTCTGAAAAATAAGATACATTCTTTATATTTATCTTTAATTTGAAAATATTGTTGCATCATTGGAGTTAATGCCATATATATCTCTCCTTCATAATTATTTTAAAAAAGCGACAAAGTCGCTTTTATACTTCTTCTCCTATTAATGAAAAAGAATTTGCTTTAGTGATTCTAACATTAACTAACTTACCTATATTTTCTTTATTACCAGTAAAATTAACTAGTTTACTTGTTCTTGTCCTTCCGGTTAATTTTGTATCATCACTTTTACTTTCACCTTCTACAAGAACTTCAACAATTTTTCCATCATAAAGCTTATTTTTCTTAGCAGAAATTTCATTAACGACTTCAACTAATCTATTAAATCTCTCTTTTTTAACTTTTTCATCTACTTGGTCAAACATTAAGTCTGCAGGAGTACCACCCCTTCTAGAATATAAGAAGGTAAAGGCAGAATCATACTCAACTTCTTTAACTAGACTTAAAGTATCTTCAAAATCCTCTTCAGTTTCTCCTGGGAATCCTACAATTATATCCGTAGTTAATGCTACATTAGGAATTCTTTCTTTAATTTTTCTAATTGATTCTAAATACTGCTCTCTAGTATAGTGTCTATTCATCTTTTTTAATATTCTTGATGATCCAGATTGTACTGGAAGATGAATAGATTCACATAACTTATCTCCAGCTGCAATTACATCAATTACTTCATCACTTAAGTCCTTTGGATGAGAAGTCATAAATTTCACTCTCTCAATACCATCTACTTTATTTATTCTTCTTAAAAGTTCCGCAAAGTTAATATTTTCGTCTAATCCCTTACCATAGGAGTTAACATTTTGTCCAAGAAGGGTGATTTCTTTATATCCCTCTTTAACCATATTCTCTATCTCTTTTATTATTTCAGCAGAGTTTCTACTTCTTTCACGTCCTCTTACATGGGGAACTATACAATAAGTACAGAAGTTGTTACAACCATACATTATTGTAACAAAGCCTTTTATAGTACTTGCTCTATCAATAGGAGCTCCTTCTATTATATCTGCTTCTTTATCCCAAATTTCTACTATAGGTCTTTCGCCACCTAAAGCTCTTCCAAGATATTCTGTAAACTTATAAGCATTATGAGTTCCTATAATTATGTCTACAAAAGGAAACTTACCTATTATTTTGTCTGCCATTCCCTCTTGTTGCATCATGCAACCTGTAACAGCAATAACCTTATTAGGGTTCTCTTTTTTTAGTTTTTTTAAAGCCCCTAAGTTTCCATCTACCTTTTGCTCAGCATTTTCCCTAACACAACATGTATTAAAGATTATTATATCCGCTTCTTCTTTAGAGTCAGTTCTTACATATCCTAATGGTTTTAATCCACCAGATAATTTTTCGGAGTCCTCTTCATTCATTTGACAACCCCATGTACAAATCCAGAAGGTTTTAGGTTCGTTTAATTTATTTATATTTTTTACATTATTACTCATTGTTGATGTTCCTCCAATATCCAATATATTTATTAAATTTCTATAGTATTATAGCATATACAATACACGAAAAGAAAGGCTAAGGATTACCCTTGGCCTTTTTCTCTTCTTTTAAAATAAGTTCTGATAATAAATTGTAAAACTCTTTTTCATTATCCGTCATCTCTTAATCCCCCAATACAGATATGTAGATCTTACACTTATTTTTATGTCAAAGTTTTGTTCTATCTACCCAAATTATATAGTGTATGTAGACTTATATTCAATATAAAAATACATCAAAAAAGTAAGTAAATTAGACATTAAATGGCTATTCTCACTTACTTTTTCATTGTGATATTATGTTGTATCAAAAATACTATAAATTTTGTGAAATGCTACATCATATTTATACAATTGCATTTCTATATCAGAAGTCTTAGAAAAAGTTACATCTATTCTTTCATATCCTTTCTTAACCATAACACCACCCCTACAATATACTATTCTACATATACCATAAATTTCCTTCAAGTAAAAAAGACTAGTTTCCCCAGTCCATTATTAATTGGTAAATCCCAATCTTGATAAATCGTTATTAAATTTTGTAGCTTTATACTTTTATCCCGATATATGTTAAGCTCCAAGTATGTGCAATAAATTAGTTGGTTCAAACATTAGCTTCACTTGTGTTTGATATTCAAGATTATATAAAAACACTCTTTTACATAAAATATTATCAAAAAATTTTTTTAAAACACCATACCTAGTTCCTTGCTTATGTTAGCTAATGTAGATAAAGGAACAGTGTAAACACCATGATTATAAGAACATGAATCCATGTATCTTATATAACAAGAACCATCGGATTTAAACATATATCCGATAATCGTAATATAGTGATAAATATCTTTATTTCCATTTGAATTATATCTATTACGATAATTTGTTGTTAAAAATCCAAGGGATGGATTTTGTTTCACATCTACAATTACTGGAAAGTTGTTGTCGATATCACATACTATACCTCCCAGTAACTTTTTTGTCCATTCAGATCCATAATTTCTCCCAAATGCTAAACTATATCTATTTCCTGGCATATAATCATTTAATGTTGCTGTCCACCTTACACTTAAACCTGTGTGTGAAGTAGTTGCAAGAGCTGTTGCCATGTTGCCTTGATTGAATCGAGTATTCTTCCCTGTAGTATGATAAGAATGGCAGTCTATAGCATTCAAAGCTGCTGCAGGTCCACACCACCAGCCCCATCTTTGAACTTCTGGAGACATTGAACCATCATATCTTAATATTTTTGAGTTACCGGCTCCAATTGACCTAGCCATAATTCTATTATCATTCAAACTGTTAGAACTAAGCTCATCACTAGCATTTTTAGAAACAACATCGTTCATATCAATTCCAAGATTCTCAAGCTTATCTTGGACATATTCCTCTGCATTTTGAAACTTTTTGTTAGTTTTTTCAAAATCATCAGTTACATCGTTCATATCTACTATTCCATTTTCTAAATTCTCACCTTCAGTAGGTATAATTAAATTATCTGTAGATACGACCTCATCTGCTTTTGAAGATGTTGTTACTTCGTCTCCAAAAGCAATTAGAAAATTCGATAAAAGTACTAAAAGTACCAATAAAAATGATATGACTTTTTTCTTCATTATGTATCCCCCCCCTTTTTTTTAATTCCTCATACAGTTTAACAATAAATAACTGTATTGTAAATAAGCAAACAATTTATTTGCACATATTGGTAATACATGCTATAAATATATGTATTACAGTATGTAAATACGAAAGGATTTTGATTATGAAAAAGCCAAAAGTAAAATTTGTTTGTTTGTTTATTATTATATTTTTGTTTTTGCCAACATTTATATTCATAAAAACGGATGAACTAAGAAATGCAAGGGCTTATGTTTTTTTTAAGGCACATTTTAATTTTGCAATAAAGGGAACTGTGACTGAGCAAAAATATTCGCCTAACCCTAATAATGTAGCAATTTATTTCTCATATGGAGATAAAAATATTGGACCAATTTCCCTGTATAAATCAAAATTAGGACTATGGTTTATACAGGGAAATGGAACAGTGCCTGATCCTTATTAATTTATTTTAGAATATAAATTATAAAAAATCGAGTAGGAGGCGGTGACTAACCGCCGTGCGTACCGTTCGGTACACGGTGGTTCAGCAATTAATTAAGTGAATCTTGTTCATGCATTGAGCGTATGCTCCACTAAGCACTTCTAACATTTGTTTTCGAGTTCTACTCTATCTTCAATTAGATAGTCTGTACAACGGTTGTCTGCTTTCAAACATGAATTGCCATTCTCACGACTCTCAACTAATTATTGTCAAGTCCTTCCCTAACCTCAACTTTCGAAAGGTTCATTCAGTACTATGACTTGAACTGACTTCTGAACGTTCAGCTATACCTCTCGGTATAGCTTACTAAGTAAAAAAGTTCATTTTCATGCATAGCTTACCATTCAGACCTCCCCAGTTAAGAGTATAATCCTTCACTCCATATATCTGCCACATTTACACGTTACACTTTCGAGTAGTATAGGGCTTCAGTTTGTTTAGCAATCTTACCCAGTGCAACATGCCTTATATGTGATTTCTGTCCGTCAGACCAGAGATTTACCTACATCTTCCTTCATATTCTACCTCACGGTTGACACCATTGGTGTTCAGCTGTATGCTTGCTACTACTAAGCTGCATTAGGGACTTTCACCCGTTAGATTATCCCCATGCATGGCAAACTAAAAAAATAATGGTAGCGAGTTTTATCTCACTACCCCTTCTATTAGCCTAATATATCTTCAAATAGAACAGAGAAATATTGAAATTCCCCATAATACTATTATTGAAATTATACACCAAGATGTATTTTCACTTGTATGTCCATCTATTCGTATCTTTTTTAATATAGATACAAAATTGTTGAAAAAAACTATTATACAAACAGCACCAATTGCTAATAGTAAACCTATCATATCTAATCCCCCTTATAAAATCTTATACTGATATTATGGATTAGATTATAAGTAAATTCAATATATTATCTCCTATAGATACTTATTAGCTGCATTTTTCATTGTTGAAAATCTATTAGTATCATTAGCATTTCCACCTATCTGAATTACTTGCTCTGCCTTTAATCCACTAGCTTTAAAATCATTAACTCGCATTAATGGGCAAGATAATTTTTGAGCCACCATTACTGCAGCAAATAGATCTGCATCTCCTAAATAAGTTACTATTTTTTTCATATCATATTCCTCCTTATTAATTGGCTTTTGTGGCTTAGATATATTTAAACTCACTCTACTATCAATTCCATTGGCAATAGCTCTTGCTAATTCATCAGTTTTCTTATTAAATAATTCGGCATCTTGACTACTATCACAGAATAAACTTTCTACTATTATAGATTCCATACTACTGGCATTTAAATCATGTTAACCTGTACTGTATGGCCTTGTGCTTCTAGTAAATCTTTAATCTTACCATAAAGAATCCTACAACTATCTACTTCGTCGATTTTTCCTCTAGCACCTCTACAATTAATAGAGTGTCCATATCTTAATCCTATTTTCATAAAACATTCCTCCTTAAATATAAAAGAGTAAGGTTTCCCTTACTCTAAATCGATCTTATTTTCTTTAATGGTCTGTCTTGCACTAGACTGTCCAAAATAAAAAGCAATTACCATGCTAAATATGGTTAGAAACTCTGAAGAACTTATAAAACCTCTTAGGCTTAATATCGCAAATATTATAGTTAATAGTAATGCTATAAGCTTTTTAATCTGTAATAAACCTTTTAGTAATTCCATAGTTAAAACCTACCTTTCTAACTTTTCCTCTATCTTATCTACACTTTTTTTAACATCATCTAAAATATTAAATCTTTGTGTTAAATCTGATATTATCTCCTGGTACTTCCCTTCTCTCCTAGAGTTTTCTTTAAGCACATAAAAAAGGAGGTATGCAAAAAACACTGCAAACACTCCTTGACTAGTAACCATTTTAACTATTTCATTCTCCATTCTACACCTTCCTTTTGCATAATAAAATACCGCATATTCATTTCTGAATAGTACGGTATATATAAATATAGTTTATTCCAGAGAAAAGTCACCTTTTCCTTCTTCCTTTAACCACTTCTTAGCTTGTTTTCTTATATCAAAATATAATCCAGTAGATTGAGCATCGTCGTATATAGCTTTTTTAGCATACTCTCTTGGGAATATTTCCATCATAGATTCTAAATCTTTCGAACCTACCTCAGCTTCTTTATACTCAATAACACTATATTTGCCATTATAATTTTTAAAAGCCATAAATGCTGGTTCTGACCAACTCCCTTGTAGCTTAAATTTTTTATCAACGAATGAGTATACTTCTTGTAATGAATACATATAAACATTAATTAGATCATCCTTATCTTCAACTCCATAGATTTTATGTGCTTCAAATGCCTTATAACTAGACTCCTCATAACCAGATTTATTATGTTCTATAATATAATCTGATATTGCCTTATCTAGTTTTTCATCTACATTAACTGATTGTTTGGAAGTGAGATATCCCATATAAATAATAAATAATAATACTATCACTATAACTAATCGAATATACTTTTTAAGAAATTGCTTCACTCTTAATTCCCCCCCTAGATTATCTTATAACAATATAACTTATGTTAAATTATACCACATAATACATTCCAAAATAATCAATTTTTATCGCAATACTATTACTTTAATGTAGTTTAATATTTTATCCATATTACACCTTCCTTTTTACATAATAAAAGAGACTAGATTTCTCTAATCGCTTAACCAACAACTTAATAATATTGTTCTTCGTATCCTATTCTGTAGCCTATCACTCTAAAATAAACTTTTCCATTATATCCTCTTACTGTAAATCTAGTTCTATCCTTAGAAACTATAATTACCCCTGGATTACTACAGAATACTGCATAAGTAGATATAGTCTTAAGAAATGTACTATCTAAAAGTACTGTAGTTCCTTCCTCTTGTATATCTACATCGAACAACACATCTTCTAGTAATACCTTTGGACTATCTATTGGAGACATTCCAAGTGTAGCACCATCTACAACTATAGTTCCTCCAGCTTTCGTTCCGTTTGTGTTAAATACATGTCTAGGTGTTCCGGCAACCATAAAACTAATAGTACCATCCGGAGATATTCTTATTCCTGTATCAACCGACTTTGATATATAAAATCTAAACGTACCAGCACTAGCATTTATTTTACATTGGTCTGCAAAGTAAATGGTTGGCGGTTTGCAATCCAAGTAATTAGGATAAAATCTAAACCTAGCAATACCATTTAGATATATGTCTGTTACATCTGCAGCTATACGAATATAAGTGTTTTCATTCCACTTAAGTCTTACTGCTGAGCCTACGCCTAATTCGTTATTTGCAGTTGCATCTATACTGCACTATCCAAACATTTTTATAATAGGATTGTTAGTTGCAGATTTTAAACGTTCTAAGGATATTGTACTTGTTTTGATGTTTCCTCCGTCAATAGTCGTTTGCCCAGCTGTGCTTAGGTTAGTCATTGTAACATATCCAGTAAGATTTATTTTACTGGCACTTATTTTTATGGATTCAGCAGTTTGATTAATACTAGAAATAATAGCATTAGTTGAAACCTTTGCTCCTAAGTCGTTTATATAGGAAGTTGAACTTCGAACTGTAGATACAATTGCAGTATCAGTAATTTTCTACTCTGCGGTATTCATTCTTGTGCTAAAAGAAGTTACTTTGCCATCTATAGTTGTAGTAATCTGTTCTACAGTTCCAACTCTGCTGGTGATTCCTGTTAAGCTAGTTTCTATTGTAGACACTTTACTATTAGTAATGATTATTTGGTCTTGAAAATTCTCTTCAAATGATACACTTATAGTGTTAATTCAGTCTGACTAACCTTTAATGTTATCTGATTTTGCAACTGTGTAATACTGCTACTTTGTGTACTAACTGTAGAATTAAGTCCACTAATCTGTATAGTATGATTACTAATAGTTGCTACTGTACCATCTAATGTCCTTTTAACATCATTAACTCTTGTATCCACACCAGTTATTTGACCTGTCAAAGCATCTATAGTACTAGTGTGGCTACTAATTACACTATTGATAGAGTCTACTGTGGAGTTATAAGAATCTTTAAGTTGTATGGTCTGCCCATCTTTAACTATTGTCGTATTGCTTATTAAAGTAGATATTTGACCTTGTTGAATGTTTAAGGATATAGTATTACTTTCTGTAACTTCCTTCATTGTAGACAATGCACTTGCCAAGCTTGTAGAGTAAGTTAAATCTACAGTTGGATTAATTAGACTACCCTCAGTTAAGAAATGTCCGTCCTTGAATTACTTCATGTATTGAGTAACATCTATAGGTTCTTCTACTGGTGTTACTAACTGGTGATAAACTGTGATTGGATTAGCCTGTAACTCGTCTTTCCATGTTGCTATTGTATAGGTGCCAATTAAAAAGTTAAAACCTATTTGACCGTCACTACTACTGGATGTACAAACAGTATTAAGTGGGGCTAAAGGCCAACTTACACGACTATTACTATATTTATCGCATATAAGGTATTGATCCTTTAAACCATGTAATCTAATCATAATAAAAGCACCTACTCTTTATTTAAGTAAGTGCTGCTTATTACTTCTTTTAGTTTAAATTGCTACCATAATGTGTACTTTATTTTTATTCTCACATTATTTTACCATTTTCCATCATAGCTAATTGGCTTAGATTTTTTATCTGAAGTTTTAGCCCTTCCTTGAAGTTCTGGTACTGGATGAACTTCATTTTTAGGAAAGTGATTATGTTTATTACTTTCTGTACCATGTGAATCTTTTGGATCTGGTCTTCTCATTCCTGCTTTTGCCATAATATTTCCCTCCTACTTATTTGTCACCATTAGTTTAAACAATATGAAAAGTTTTATACTCAATTATGTTTTCTATAGATGGAAATAAGTATATTAAAATAAAAGTACAATGCTAAATAAAATTAACATTGCACTTTTATTTTAATATAAGATTTTACTTATTCATTAGCCGCAGCTACTACAACTTGAGCATCCGCCACCTTCAGCTTGCTTTTCAGGCTCTATAGAAAATCCACCTCTACCATTCTCTTCGCCTGAAAGAATAGTAAGAGCTCCAAATTGCTCAGTAACAGACTTATCTACTAAGAATGTAAGTCCGTCTACTACTTCTGTGTTATCAGTATCTTTTTTTTCATCTAAAACTAGATTAAATGATGGGCCGCCTCATCCCATACCTGCAAAATGAATTCTTACTGTATCTGCTGTAACTTCATTATCTTTTAAAAATTGTAAGAATTCAACGGTAGCTTTATCACTTATTTTAACTGTTGACATAATCTTTACCTCTTTTCCTTTTCAGTTTTATAGATACATTACTATTGTGTCAATGAATCTACATATTTATTACACTAATAAATATTACTATGAATGTCAATTGTATTTATCATTGGATTTATTAATAGATTTTATTTGAAATAAATATACATACTAAAAAAAGTGCAATATTAAACAAGTTTAACACTGCACTTTCAGTAATATAATTATTATTTATTAAATTTAACCGCAACTTGTGCAACCAGCACAACCGCCACCTTCTGGTTTTTTTTCTGGTTCTATTGAGAACCCACCTCTACCATTTTCGTCTGCAGAAAGAATTGTTAATTCACCAAATTGCTCAGTAACTCCCTTATCTACTAAAAATGTAAGTCCTTCTACTACTTCTATGTTATCAGTATCTTTTTTCTCATCTAAAACTAGATTAAATACAGCACCACCACAACCCATACCTGCAAAATGAATTCTTACTGTATCTGTGGTAACTTCATTATCCTTTAAAAATTGTAAGAATTCAGTAGTAGCTTTATCACTTATATTAACTATTGACATATTTTTCTTCCTCTTTTCTATATATACTAACTATTATCTCGATATAATTAAATCTTTATGACATTAAATATAAATAATTTCAATGTCATTTATATTTATATAATATCATAGCCGTTATGTGTGTCAATAGACTTATTTATCACTCTTTTCTATAGAACTTTATTACCTATAAGAGAATGTAATAGCCAAATTTTTCTATACTATATTACTCTCTACTTGAAAGGATTCTATTGGTAAAATTTCATTTCCAAACATCCTATAATCATGGTATTTATAGGAGCCTCTCATAATGTCTTCAGTAATAGTTTTTCCTCTATTTACATAATCTAAAAAGTCATAGGATGTCAATATATCTATACGTTCCTCTTCGCATATATTAGATAAAGCTTTAATAAATTCTTGAAATATTGTATTGCATGTATTATTTAATATCTTAGCACCATCTATTATAAAGCAACCTCCCCAAAATCCTGAATTTGAGGCTTTGGCTTTAAGATCTCTAAAAAACTTTGAAATCATCGTAGAGTTTATATTTTCATTATAGGATGACATTAATATACTACTCATCTTAATATTTTCTATCATTAATCTTTCATTTGAATCTAAATTATTAGTAAGTAATTTATATATATCTTCATCTACATAAAGATAAACATAGTTATTATTTTCTATTTGCTGTTTTATGTATTTATATAGATTAATCACCAAATGATCCTCTCCATAATAATAAAAACAGATATTTTTACCGCAACAATTACTCATAATCTCTCTCCCCTTAATTAATACCATATTGATTCTATTATTATTATTATTCTATTACAATGTTTAATTACCTTTTTTTTCCATAAAATAATTATCTGATTATTTTTACATTTTATTACAACCATTTTAAAGTTCTTATCCTGGTTGAAAAGTTATCCAACTTATATAACTTTTCATGTAGAAATATGGTATACTATGTGATAGAAATAATAGTTATGTACTACTAATTATATAATAATGAATATATTGATTAAGATAGATATATATTGTAAAATATTTTTATGTGTATAAACACTAAGGAGGATTATCGATGTGCGGATTTGTAACGTTTTTTAGCAATTCTAAAATACTAGAAGAAAAGAAAGAAACTCTTCGTGATATGAGAGAAGTTATTAAACATAGAGGCCCAACTCAAGATGGAGAGTATATGGACGAAAATGTTTATTTAGGTTTTAAAAGACTAAGTATTCTTGATTTGGCAAACGGAATTCAACCCTACTCTTATAAGGATGAATTAGAAATAGTTTTTAATGGAGAAATATATAATTATATATCTTTAAGAGATGAATTAATAAAAGAAGGCTATAGTTTTACTACTAACTCAGAGGTAGAAGTAATAGCTACATTATATACTCATTTAGGAGATAAGTTTGTTGAGAAACTTAGAGGAATGTTCTCATTTATTATTTGGGATAGAAAGAAAAAAGTATTCTTAGGTGGAAGAGATCCATTTGGAATAAAGCCATTTTATTATACAGAAAATGAAACTGGACTTTATGTAGCTTCTGAGCTTAAGAGTTTTCATGCTAATCCAGATAGCGACTGTGTTGATATTGATAATGGAGCACTTCATGACTATCTTACATTCCAATTTGTACCTGAACCTAAAACTCTACTAAAGGATATAAAGGTTTTAAAACCAGGTCATATTATAAAGAAAGAATTAGGTAAAGCTCATGAAATAAGTTGCTATTATTCGATCAAGTTTAACCCTACTCCAGGACCTAAAGATGAAAAGATGGAAGAAATTCGTAAGGCCATAGAAGATTCCGTTGAACTGCATATGCAATCTGAGGTTCCTGTTGCATCTTTCTTATCAGGTGGGATTGATTCTACTGTAGTAACTGCTTTAGCAAAAAAACACATGCCGGACCTAAAGACCTTTACCATAGGTTTTGACCGAAATGGATATAGTGAAATTGATTTAGCTAGAGAATCAGCTGATAAACTAGGGCTAGAAAACATAAGTAAAATAGTTTCTTATGAAGAATTTGCCAATGAATTACCTAAAATAATTTGGCATATGGATGAACCCGTAGCAGACCCTGCAGCTATACCACTTTATTTTATAGCAAAAGAAGCAGCTAAGCATGTTACAGTTATTTTATCTGGAGAAGGCGCTGACGAGGTATTTGGTGGATATACTATTTACCATGAACCTAATTCGTTAAAAATGTTTGATTATGTACCTGGCTTCTTAAAGAAAGCCTTAAAATCTGGTGCATCCCTTATACCAGAAGGAACAAGAGGAAAAAGCTTTATTGATAGAGGCTGTACTCCTATGAGAGAGCGTTATGTTGGTAATGCAAAAATCTTCTTAGATGATGAAAAAGAAGGAATACTTAATAAGTATGAGTCAAAATATACAATTAAGCGATCTATGAATGATATCTATGATAGAGCTGCTCAGTATGACCCTATTACTCAAATGCAGTTTGTAGATTTTAATACATGGCTTACTGGAGATATCCTTGTTAAAGCTGATAGAATGACTATGGCTCATTCTTTAGAGCTTAGGGTACCTTTCCTAGATAAAGAAGTGTTTAAAGTTGCTTCAAAGCTCACTGCAGATGAAAAAATCAATGGTCATGTAACAAAATACTTATTAAGAGAGTCTTTTAAATCAGAATTACCATTCTTAACTGCTCTAGATAGAAAAAAACTGGGATACCCAGTTCCAATAAGATTATGGCTTAAGGATGAACTTTATCAATGGGCTATGGACATAATAAAAAATAGTAATGCTGATGAATTTGTAAATAAAGCTGCTGCTATTAAATTAGTAGAAGATCATAGAAAGGGTCCATTTGACTTAAGTAGAAAGATTTGGACAATACTTATATTCTTAATTTGGCATAAAGTATATATAGAAAGAGAAACTCCTTTTCTAGATTAAGATTAAAGACGTAGAACTCTAATAAGAATTCTACGTCTTTTTATTTGTATTATAAAACTATTTAACTACACTTATGTTGTTCTCTTTTAACCAATCAATTAAATGATTAATTAAAAATTCATCTCTAAAGGTATAAAATTCATCTAATTTGTCTTTATTAATTAAAACTCTATTAAAAGTTAATAGAGGATTTGACCAATCAACCTTACTATAAATTTCATTTTTGTCATTAGGATTTAAAGTATCTAAGTAGCTTTTCATGGAATTCACTAATATACTTTCATCTATTAGTGGAATATAAAGATAATTATCACTATAGTTCATAGTAACATCTTCTGCTTCCGTAGCTAATTCCTTTTCCCAACTTTCAAGTTTATCAAATTTGGATTCATCCTTTAATGCTTCTATAATACTTTGAGGAATGTAAGAAAATTCACCATCATTTAAGTTTAAATAACATTCCCCTTCACCTCTTGTTTCTGATAAGCTAAGCTCTAACATTAAGTCTAAATCAATGTTTAAATTATTCATAAAATTTTCACCTACCTTTTAAATTATATATTTATATAAACTTTCTCATTTCACTGTATTAAGAGTATATGCTAATATAGAATTTTTTACAATATTTATTTAATAAATTCAACATTTTAATATAGATATTGTAATTATTTATGTATAAAATAAAGCATTAGGTTGTGTCCTAATGCTTTGTTTTATTACTATTTATTATTTTTTAGCATTTCACCAATAGCTGCTATACTTCCAAGGGAAGATAGTGTTTCATTTGGTAATATAAGCTTGTTAGCAGGATTATTAGCCATTTCTTTAAGAGCTTCAACTTGTTTTAAAGCTATAACAGTTTCATTAGTTCCTGATTGAATTATAGCTTCATTTACTCTTCTTATCGCTTCTGCTTCTGCTTCTGAAATTTTTTCAATAGCTTTTGCTTTACCTTCTGCCTCTAGTAATTGAGATTCTTTTAATCCTTCTGCTCTTCTAATATTTGCTTCTTTTTCCGCTTCAGCAGCAAGTATTTTACTTCTCTTTTCGCCTTCAGCTTTTTCAATTTCTGATTGTCTTGATCCTTCTGCTTGAAGAATCATGGCCCTCTTATCTCTTTCAGCTCTCATTTGTTTTTCCATAGCCTGCTGAATTTCTGATGGAGGTACAATATTTTTAATTTCTACAGACAATAACTTAATTCCATAAGCATCAGTAACATTATCAACGATTTGTAATAATTTTGAGTTTATAAGGTCCCTTCCTGCTAATACTTCATCTAGAGTCATATCACCTAAAATATTTCTCATATTAGTTATAGTGGAATACATTATACCTTGAACATAGTTTTCTATGTTATAAACTGCATCCTTTGCACTTAAAACTTGATAAAATATAACGTTATCTACAGAAATATTAACATTATCTTTAGTTATTACGTTTTGTGGTGGTATATCAAGTATTTGTTGTTTAACAGATACCTTCTTTCTAATAAAGTCCACAAAAGGTATTGTTAAGTGCCAGCCAGGTTCTAATACCTTATAAAATTGACCAAACCTCTCCATAACATAGTTAGAACCAGTGTTAACTACTTTAACTGATGAAATTATGATGACTAGAACTACAAATAGTATGACTAAAACACCAATTACTAATTCCATTTAAATCACTCCTTTTTTAATTATCAATTTATTATTTTCAATTTTTAACACCTTAAAAGTATCACCAATATTTATATCTTCACCTATATTTCTAGCTGTCCAATAAACTTCGTTAACTTTTATTCTACATTCCCTATTACTTTCTAATTTAACTTCAGATACAAACTCTCTATCTTCATACTTGCCAACCAATGGTTTTTCAGTTGGTAGATTTACGTTAATATATTTTTTAGACACCTTTAATCCAAATATAATTGCAATAGTTCCTAGTATTAAAGCAATCCATATTTGTGTAGTAAAGTCTACAAAATATCCTGCAATAAAAGCAGGAATAAATCCTAACCCTAACCATGAAAAGGTAAAACTACTTGTAGTTATATCTACAATTATTACAAAAATAAGTAATCCAAACCAAATCCAGTTTAAATCCATTAAATATCACCTCTCAAATTTAAATAATATTAACAAGCATATATAAATTATTATATGCTTGTGTATTAAGTATAATTATATCACATTATAGTAAAATATTATATTTTTTTATATTATTTAATCAGGTATTTTTTCCACCTATATAGCGTATATATTATAAGTGTACATATAAACACCAGTAAGTTTGGAGGTATTGCCATGAACCGTGATTCTAATATGTTCAGTTATTTGTTTATAGGTATGTTACTAATTATAATATCCGGAATATTTAAAATGCTATAATATTAAAATGCTATAATAAAAATCATCCCTATTATGTAGAGATGATTTTTGTTTTGTTATGAAACAATAATTTGTAATATAAGGTTAAACTTCTCTAGTTTCTTTCTTCAAAAATTCTTTTTCTTCTGTATTTAGATAAGGTGATAACAATTTATATACTTCTTTATGATAATTATTTAAGAATAATTTTTCCTTTTCTGTAAGCATATCTATTTTTATACCATCTAAATCTATAGGACAATAGGTAGCTACATCAAACTTCATAAATTGTCCCCCATATTCTGTTTCATTGTCTTTAGTAACAAATAGTAAATTCTCTATTCTAATACCATGCTTACCTTCTTTATATACACCAGGTTCATTTGTAACATTCATTCCTTCTTCAAATACTACTGTATTAGGAACTTGTGAGAAGTTTTGTGGTCCTTCATGAACATTAAGGAAAAATCCAACTCCATGACCAGTTCCACATTTATAGTCAATTCCTGCTTCCCAAAGTGGTGTTCTTGCAATAACATCTAAATTAGATCCAGTAGCTCCATATAAGAACTTAGCCATAGTTAAAGCTAAATTACTCTTAACTACAAGAGTAAAGTCTCTTCTTTCTTCTTCGGTCAATTCACCTAGAACTATGGTTCTTGTTATATCTGTAGTTCCATCATAATATTGCCCACCTGAATCCACTAAGAATAATCCTTCTGGCTTTAAAATATAATTACTTTCTGGCGTAGCAGAATAATGCATCATGGCAGCATGCTCTTTATATGCAGCTATGGTTGAAAAACTTGGTTCAACAAAATACTCTTGTTCACTTCTTAATTTAATTAGAGTATCTGTGGCTGACATCTCAGATATTTCTTCTTTATCTACATTTTCTTTTAAGTACTTTATGAACTTAACCATAGCAACTCCATCTTTTATAGTACAGTTTCTAAAGTTACTTCTTTCAACTTCATTCTTTATTGCTTTTAAATCTGTAGTTATATTTCTTTTTTCGATTTTAGAAATAGATTCATTTAATGAGGTAAGAATTTTCACATTAGTTTTATTTGGATCAAATAATATAGATGTATCTTTAAGTTCTTTTAAGTTATTGAATATCTCATTATACTTTAATATATCAACAGAAGAAGCCTTTAGATTGGTTATAACTTCATCAGTTAATTTATTATTATCTATGAAAAACTTAACATAATCCATGCTAATTAATAAATAAGATATTGTTACAGGACTGCTTTCTACATCATTTCCCCTAATATTTAATGTCCAAGCGATATCATCTAAGGAACTTAATACGTAATATTCAGCCCCTATTTCCTTCATCTTTTCACGAATAATAGCAAGTTTTTCTGATGCTGATTTACCTGCAAATTTAACATCATGAAGAAACACCTTTGTATTAGGCATAGCTGGTCTATCACTCCAAATTGGAGATATTAAATCCTTTTCTGGATTTATTTTTATTTTTCTGCTTTTAAATGTTTCTGTCATAGTTTTATATATTCCAATAGGCATTACAGAACCATCAAAACCAACTATATCTCCTGGATTAAGCTCTTTTTTTAGAAATTCTGTGAAGGTAGGAACCTTAGGTTGTCCCATTTTAAAAAGCTCTATTCCCGTACCAGATAGTTGCTTTTCAGCTTGAATATAATAACGACCATCTGCCCATAGTATTGCTCTATTAAGAGTTACCACTACAGTTCCTGCTGAACCTGTAAAGCCAGAAATCCATGCTCTAGCTTTGAAGTATTCAGCTACATATTCACTTTGATGAGAATCAAAACTAGGAATAATGTAAGCTGATAATTGATTTTCCTTCATAGCCCTTCTTAGGCTTTCAATTTTTTCTTTAACATTCATCCATATTCACCCCTATTTTCTACTAATAAACATCTAAACCTATTATACTGCTAAAATTTTATACAATCAATGATATAATTTATAAATATGAATTTCGTTTTAAAATTATTCATTATACCAAATATCTAAATTCTGATTTCTAATTATTATGGTATAAAAAAACTCATTGCTTTATTACAATGAGTTTTTATGTTAAATCTATTTATTCTTTAATCCATTTACTTGCTTCTAATGCATAGTAAGTGATAATTAATTTAGCACCAGCTCTTTTTATTGAAATTAACATTTCAAGAGCAGCTCTTTTTTCATCAATTAATCCATTTTCTCCTGCATTTTTTATCATAGCATATTCTCCACTGACATTGTAGGCAGCTATAGGCATATTAAAAGTCATACTGGCCTCTTTTATTATGTCTAAATATAATATAGCTGGTTTAACCATTACTATATCAGCACCTTCTTCAATATCAGCTGCGATTTCTCTCATAGCTTCCTTACCATTAGCAGGATCCATTTGATAGCTGCTTCTATCTCCAAATTGAGGAGCTGAATTTGCAGCTGCTCTAAAAGGACCATACATAGCAGAACTATATTTTGCACTATAACTCATTATAGATATATGCTTAAATCCGTTTTCATCTAAGATATCTCTTATGGCTTTAACTCTACCATCCATCATATCTGAAGGTGCAATCATGTCAGCTCCAGCTTTAGCATGAGAAAGTGCAATCTTAGCTAAGTACTTTAAGCTTTCATCATTATCTACTCTCTCATTTTTAATAACTCCACAATGACCGTGAGAAGTGTATTGACACATGCATACATCGGTAATAACAAATAATTCCTTAGAGATTTCTTTGACTTTTCTTATTGCTCTTTGAACTATACCCTCTTCACAGAAAGCTGAAGAAGCAATTTCATCCTTCTCATCCGGAAGTCCAAATAAGATTATACCTTTTACTCCTGCAGCAATAACTTCATCTATAACTTCTGGTAATCTATCTAAAGACCAGTGGTAATTCCCTACCAGAGATGGAATCTCTTCTTTAATATTTTCTCCTTCAACCACAAAAATTGGGTATATAAAATCATTACTATTTAAAATAGTTTCACGTACCATATCTCTTATTGCACTAGTTTCTCTTAATCTTCTATATCTTTTGAACATAATAAACATGGCCTATTAATGCAAGGCCATGATACACCTACCTTTCAGTCTTTAAAAAAATTTATTTTATTAAGGTATCTATAATACCTTGAGTTCCAATTTTATCACATTGTGTATAGGATAATTGATGAATATTTAAAGCCTTTGAAGTAATAGGCCCTATTGATATAATTGATTTTTCTTTTATCTTATCTATTCCAACTAAAGTAATCATATTTTCTACGGTGCTAGGACTAGTAAATACAACTGTATCACAATTATCAAAAGAAACTATATTAGGATTTTCACCAATAACTGTGTCATATACTGGTATATCATCTACCTCAGCTCCAATATTTCGAAGTTCATTTACAATATAGTTTCTCCCCTTTTTTGAGCGTGGAATTAATATTTTATCTCCTGATGAAACCTTTAGTTCTATAGCTTTAAATAAACCTTCACCTGTAAATTCCTCTGCTGTTAAAGTTGGAATTATTCCCTTAGCTTTTAAAGCTTTAGTAGTAGCATCTCCTATAGAAACAAACTCACCTTTAATTTTTCTTATATCTATACTGTTATGGTATAATGCATTAAATAGCATTTCAACTCCATTAATACTAGTTAATAATATATACTTATAGTCTTCTAATTTATTTTCAATAGCTTTAATACTTTCAGGATTAGGTTCTATTGCAATAGAATTTATTTCTGTAACTGAAGCTCCTAATTTAGATAATTCATCGCCAATTTCCCTGCTTTGTGCTTTACTCCTAGTTATGCAAATATTTCTTCCGAATAGAGGTAACTTCTCAAACCAATTCAACTTATCATTGAATTTGACTACTTCTCCCACTACAATGATAGATGGATTTGATATGCCCTTTTCCTTTGCTATTTCAGTTATATCTTTTAAAGTTCCTACTGCTTTCTTTTGATTAGAGGTAGTTCCACTCATTACAAGAGCTACTGGAGTTTCTTCTCCTAATCCAGCAGTAATAAGACCGTTGCAAATGCCTCCTAATTGTTCATAACCCATCATAAAAATTAAAGTACCCTTTAATTTAGCTATAGTTTCAAAATCTAAGTTTAAACCAGCTGCACTTTTAGCAGTAAAGACATGAAAACTTTGGGCAATTTTCCTATGGGTTACAGGTATGCCACCATAATTGAGTGCTGCAATAGGTGAAGTTATACCTGGCACTACTTCAAAATCAATATTTTCATCTATTAGAGCTAAAGCTTCTTCACCACCACGACCAAATATGTATGGATCTCCACCTTTAATTCTTCCAACAATATGTCCTTCTTTTGCTAATTTAACTAAGGTATCATTAATCTCTTCCTGAGTTTTATAGTGACATCCTGGCTCTTTTCCACAATAATAAAGTTTTGCATCTCTATTTACATATTTTAATATTTCAGAACCAGATAATCTGTCATAAAGTATAGCTGTACATTCTCTTAAAACCTTTATAGCTCTTAATGTTATTAAGTCTGGTGATCCTGGACCACCTCCAATTAAATAAACCTTTCCCATAAATCCTCCTATTAAATATCTACTTATTTAAGATAACTTGTGATAATTTTTTTCCTAAGTTTAAATATTCTTCTTTATTTCCTATTATAGTGTCTTTTACTAAATTACCATTGACTTCATATATACCCATAATAGTCATTACATCATCTTCTATAGAAGCATATGCACCAATAGTAGAATGACAATCACCCTTTAACTCTCTCATAAAACTTCTTTCAGCTTCTACGCAAATTCTAACTTCCTCATTATCTAGAGCCCTTAATTCATCTGCATACTCACAACTCTCATGAATTTCTATACCTAAAGCTCCTTGTGCAATAGCAGGAATTATTTCATTTGTTTCAAAATAATTGGTAATAATTCCTTCTAATCCCAATCTCTTTAATCCAGCAGCTGCTAATACTATTCCGTCTAAGTTTTCATTTTCAATCTTATCAATTCTTGTTTGAACATTACCTCTTACAGGAACTATTTCAATGTCTGGTCTTAAAAGGAGAATTTGCTCACTTCTTCTTTTACTACTAGTACCAACTCTAGCCCCCTTAGGTAAATTAAAAAATGAAACACCATTCATAGAAACAAAGGCATCCCTTACATCTTCCCTTATTGGCGTAGCAGCAATAGAGAAACCATCTGGTAGCTCATATGGCACATCCTTCATACTATGGACTCCTCCATGTGCTTTTCCATCAATCATTAATTTTTCTAACTCTTTTATAAAGACTCCCTTTCCACCTATTTTATCTAACGTTACATCAAGTCTTTTATCTCCTAAAGTATCTGTAAGAACCTTTTCACATTTTATATTATGTAGCTCTTCAACCAAATCCATTACATAATCAGTTTGAACTTGAGCAAGCTTACTTTTTCGTGTAGCTAATTTTAAATTCAATTCTACTCCTCCATTCATTGTATAATTTAAATCTATACCCATTCATTTATTAAATCCGAATAAAATAATTGCAAAATCTCAATATGGTATCCATTGTTAAAGAAGAAAAGAAAATCTTCAGAACATATAAAATTTAGAATTTCACTTTTATTATTTAAAGTTGTTACATTATTTCTAATATGAGTTATAAATTCTATATAATTGTCAAAGTTCTGAAGATACTCCTTTGCCTTATTGCATAAAAATACCGATGCTTTAGGATTTTTTCCTTTAATTCGAAGCCCCAAAGCAATATTTTCACTTCTTCCTGTAGCACAAAGAATAGCTTTAGAATTCTCCGGAAGGGTAGTATCAATAAAAATTTTATTTTTACTGTTACATATATTCCTAATATTTTCGTTGAATTTAGAATCATTTGTACAAATTACAATTAAATGATAATCCTCCAATAACTCATTAGTAAAAGTTTTATCTAGAAGTTTCAAATTATCATAAGCACCATCTAACAACTTAAATTCATCTGTAAACTGTTCTGAGATGCAATGAACCACAAACCTACTATTTAAAAGAGTTTTAGCTTTTATTAAAGCACTTTTTCCTCCTCCTAATATTAAAACTTTAGTATTCATACCATTCAATGAAATAAATACGGAATCATTAAAACTATCCATGAGAATCCTATCCTTTATTTTAATATTTATTTAGCTACTAACTTCACTTAAAGCTTTTATAATAGTTTCATTCATATCTCTAGTTTTTATAGCTAACCTTACAAAACTATCATTAAGACCAGTATAGTTATTACAATTTCTAATTAAAATACCCTTTTCCATAAGCTGTTTTAAAAGTTCTGAGCTTGTAATTCCTTTTATCTTACAAAGAAAATAATTAGCCTTGCTTTCATACACCTTTTGTATAATCTTTATATCATTCAAAGATTTTTTCATAAATGCTCTTTCGGATATCAACCAATTTTTACTTTCATCTATAAACTTTTCATCAAATAATGCATACTTAGCAGCAACTTCTGCAAAACAATTCACTGTCCAAGGATTTTGATTACAAATAATGAAATCTAGTAATTTATTATTTCTACTTATGGCATAGCCCAAACGAACTCCTGCCATGGAGAAAAATTTTGTTATAGCTCTAACAATTACAATACAACTATAATTATGTATATAATTAATTATACTCTTATTATTATCTAATACAAACTCTATAAACGCTTCATCAATAATCACTAATTTATTATGGGCTTCACAATAATCTAATATGTTTTTAAATTTACAATGATCAATAATACAACCATTTGGATTATTAGGATTAGCCATTATTAACCCCTCAGTATTTTGTATCTGTGTAAAAATATCTTCATAATCATATTCCATAAACTCATTTAAAAAAGAATAATTGATATCCAATTTATGTTTTTTACTAAAATCTTCGTATTCTACAAAGGAAGGAACAACTATGGTTATAGAATTCAAGTAGCTTATAACTAAATCTAAAATTTCAGCTGCTCCATTTCCTACTATAATATTTTCAATACCTATGCTATTAAAATACTCTTTACCATAGGCATTTCCATTAAAATACTCATTACTTTTAAATAAATAATTTAATAGGTTATTTTTTAATTCTCTATATTTTATATCTGGATACAGAGGTACCTTTTCTAAAGCTTCTCCTATATTTCCCTTAAAATCCTTAGATATGGATATAGGATTTACATTTGAGCTAAAGTCTAAAAGTTTTCTTCCAATTAAAGTACCTTCAGTATATATATCTCCTCCATGTTTCAAAATATATATACCACCTTTCATCTTAATATGTGCAAGTATATAAAAACACTCACCTTTAACTAAAGTATAATTATAGATGTTAAACTTAATATTATTAGTAAAATTTCACTACTATACATTAGTATTATAGATTTCTTAATGTGTTGATGACTTAAAGCTTCTGTAGCATCTCCAATAGTTGGTTTTTCTACTATTTCTCCAAAGTAGGTATTAGCACCACCTAATTGAATAGATAAGGCTCCAGCAGTAGCTCCCTCAGGATAGGCACAATTAGGACTTTTATGATTCTTTCTGTCTCTAATCATAATCTTAAAGGATTCAATTATCCTTCCCTTAACTACCCATGCTGTAAGACACATTAATACTCCAGTTAGTCTAGCAGGAATAAAATTAAATATATCATCAACATTTGCTGGAAAAAAACCTATATTCTTATATTTTTCATTTAAGTACCCTACCATAGAATCCATAGTGTTAATTCCTTTATACATCATAGCAAGTGGTGCCCCTCCTATGATGGCATAAATTATAGGTGCAATTATACCATCAGAAGTATTTTCAGCTATAGTTTCTACATCACCTCGAATTATTTCATCCTTACTTAAAGAAGTTGTATCTCGACCTACAATATATGAAAGCTTAACTCTAGCTTCTTTTATATCATCCTGAACAAGAGCATTATAGACCTGAATTCCGGCTGTATGAAGACTCTTAGCAGCAAGCGTTGTCCATATTATTAAAGTATTAACTACTATAAAAACAATATTATTTATTATAGATAGCTTAAGTAATAAATATGGAATAGTGTATGTAATTATACAAACCATAAACACCATAAATAAAGAAGCCCACTTCAATTTAATATTATTAGGGAAATGTTTTCTTAGCCACTTTTCTATAGCTCCAATAAGTTTTCCTATATATATAATCGGATGTGGTAGCCAATTAGGATCACCTAAAATAAAGTCTAAAATAACTGCTAAAGATACACAAAGTATATTTAAGGATATATGAAAATTAATCATGATAACTTCTCCCACTATCTATTTAAGCCCATTATTTTATATATTTTATTCATATCTATAGAGGCTCTTACAAGGTCAGCTAGTTTATCTAATTCCTTTTCTCTTAAGTGCTCATAAGCCATAGAAACCTTCTCTTCAATTCCCTTGTCTCTTCTTAATTCATTAATAATGTGTTGTCTAAACTCAACCCCATCAAAAATACCATGAATATACGTTCCCATAACATTTCCTTTATTATTTACTACTCCATCTAAATGATTAGCTTCTTCATTATTGCTCTTATTTATGTTAATAAGGCTTTTACCTTCATCTAAAATCGTAGTTTTTCCCATGTGTATTTCATATCCATAAATACTTAAAGGTGTATCATTGTTTATTAAATCCTTTGCTATGATACCATTAACTCTAGTAGTAATCTTTTTCTCTTCAAAAACTGTTTTTATAGGTAAAATATCTAATCCTTCCATAGACTCTAGTGTAGTTTCAACTCCATAAGGATCCTCTAATATCTTCCCTAGCATTTGATATCCTCCACAAATACCTATGATTTTCCCATTAACTTCATATTCTCTAATTTTGTTATATAAGCCTGATTTTTTTAAATATTCTAAATCCCCTAAGGTATTTTTAGTTCCAGGAATTATAACTAAATCAGGAGTTTTAAATTCAGTTACAGTTTCAACATATCTTACAGAAACATCTGGTTCTATAGATAACGCATCAAAATCAGTAAAGTTTGATATATGCGGTAACCTTATAATGGCTATATCAATTTTATCTGTGATATTTTTATTAAGGTCAACAGCTCCATCTTCATCCTCTAAGTCTAATTTAAAATATGGAACAACCCCTAAGCAATCCCTATGAGTTAACTCCTCTAAACTATCTACTCCAGGTTTAAGTAAGGATATATCTCCTCTAAACTTATTTATAATAGTTCCTTTAACTCTGTCCTTTTCACTATCACTAAGGAGCATAATAGTACCTAATAAAGAAGCAAATACGCCGCCCTTATCGATATCACCTACAAGTAAAACAGGTGCATCTATTAGTTCAGCCATCCCCATGTTAACAATATCGTTGTCTCTTAAGTTTATTTCTGCTGGACTTCCTGCCCCTTCCATAACAATAATATCAAATTGATTTTCTAATTTTTCAAAAGCAGA
Organism: Clostridium sp. UBA871; assembly: GCF_002295255.1. NCBI lineage: Bacteria > Bacillati > Bacillota > Clostridia > Eubacteriales > Clostridiaceae > Clostridium > Clostridium sp. UBA871. The sequence goes on from NZ_DBFV01000004.1 coordinate 361,668, forward strand.
CTTTAAATCATCCTTAAATTTAACTTTTAAATTGTGGTATTCCTTTGCATTGGAGTAACCATATACTTCTCCATTAAAAATTATTTGACAATTTTTATCTGTAGTAGGTTTTAGTAGAATAGGATTCATATATACCTCAGGTTCAAGCCCTGCAGCATAAGCTTGCAAAACTTGAGCACGCCCCATCTCTTTTCCATCCAAAGTTATATATGAATTAAGAGACATATTTTGTGACTTATATGGACATACCAAATATCCATCTTGTTTAAATATTCTACATAATGCAGTAACTAGTATACTTTTTCCTACAGAAGAAGCTGTACCTTGAATCATTATTTTAGCCATTTATAATACCTTCTTTCTATTAAGTAGAGAACCCAAATCTTTGATTTGGGGTGAATCACTTACTCAGCGAACGCAGTGAGTCGAGTTTCAATTTAAATAAAATAAAAAAGCAAGGAAGAAAAGCTCCCTTGCCAAATAATTAAAATTTCCATCTTAGTAAAATAAAAAATATAAGTTTAAATCTAAGTAAGATAAACTTACCAAAATCTTTAATTTTACTTATACATATTAACTTAGTCACTAAAATAGCTCATTTCCCTCCGAAAGCTCATATTTAGGCAGGTCTCCTGGCTTATGAATCATTCTAACCTCACCTTCCCCTATTAAGAGTGGTATTTGAGGGTCGTCATCATTTACAGTAGCGGGGGCTGCTATGGATTTTAACCATATTCCCTTTTCACTTTTAAAAAGCACCTAAAATACTATTTAATTTTCACCCATAATTATAAGAGGTTTAAACACATAAGTCAATATAATGTGAATTTTACTTTGCATTCATTCTTATATTCTATAAAAAATGTAAAGACCTAGCAGTGAAAATGCTAGGTCCTTAGTTATTAAAAATACTTTACTTATATAATGGAATTTTATTGCAAAGAGCTTTAACTCTTTCCTTAGCAGGTGATAAATCAGCATCTCTGTTATCAATTGCCCAATTCATTATATCAGCAATTTCAATCATTTCTTCTTTTCCAAAACCTCTAGTAGTAGTAGCAGGAGTACCTATTCTAATACCACTAGTTACAAATGGGCTTTGGGATTCAAAAGGTATTGTATTTTTATTTACAGTGATTCCAACTTCGTCTAATAGATGCTCCGCTGCTTTTCCTGTAATATCTTTATTTCTTAAATCCACAAGAATTAAATGATTATCGGTACCATCAGACACTAATTTAAATCCTTTTTCTTTTAATGCACTTGCAAGAGATTTAGCATTTTCTAAAACTTTTTGCTGATACTCTTTAAAAGATGGGTCTAGAGCTTCTTTAAAGCAGATAGCTTTAGCTGCAATAGTATGCATTAATGGACCACCCTGTATTCCAGGGAATATAGTTTTATCTACTAGTTTTGCATACTTTTCTTTACAAAGTATTGCCCCACCCCTTGGTCCTCTTAAAGTTTTATGAGTTGTTGTTGTAATAAAGTCTGCATATGGAGCTGGACTAGGATGTACACCTGCGGCAATAAGTCCAGCTATATGAGCCATATCTACCATCATATATGCACCTATCTCATCACATATTGATCTTATTTTATCAAATTCTATTATTCTTGGGTAAGCACTAGCCCCCGCAACTATCATTTTAGGCCTTTCCTCTAAAGCTACAGTTCTTAATGCATCATAATCTATAAATCCATCTTCACCTACTCCATAAGATATAAATTTATATAACTTTCCAGAAAAATTAACTGGACTTCCATGGGTTAAGTGTCCACCATCAGATAAATTCATTCCTAATACTTTATCTCCTGGTTCTAATACACTCATATAAACTGCCATGTTAGCTTGAGAACCTGAATGAGGTTGAACATTGGCATGGTCTGCTCCAAATAGTTTACACATTCTATCTCTAGCAATATTTTCAGCAACATCTACGCATTCGCAACCACCATAATATCTTTTTCCTGGATATCCTTCTGCATATTTATTTGTAAGAGTGGATCCCATAGCCTCTCTCACGGCCTCACTTGTAAAGTTTTCTGAAGCGATAAGTTCGATTTTACTTTCCTGTCTAGCAGTCTCAAGACAAATTGCTTCATAAATTTCCGTATCAATGTTTTTAACATGTTCTAAGTTCATACATACTCCTCCTGCAATTAAAATTAGTTGTTTTTGGTGGAACCATGTGAATAGCTTTTTAACAAGTTTTTTTCTTTTGCGTTAGTAAAGCTTTAGTACTTAGTTTTGCAGCACAGATAGCAACAATATAACCACCAGAACCTTTACATATTATTATAACATTTATTTTCATGTTAACATACTCAATTTTTTAATTATTCTTGAAATTTTTTAATTATATGACTTTATGTGTACAAAAACACCCTTAAATAGTTTCTATATATTTAATTTTTTAAAATACTATTTAACATAATTTAATAATTCCTTTAGCTATATTATTGAATAAATCATCTACGTTGTTATATAATCTATTTAATTAATAACTACAAGGAGGAATGATATGGAAATTCATATATTTCTAAAAGGCAAGAAAGAAGCTGAAATTTTTAAGGGAGATAGAATTGATATCCTTGATTTTGAAATGGGTGGAGTTAAGTATAAGCAAGTGAGATACTTTAGAAACGGATTTAGTAAAAGTGAATTAATTGAATCTAATATAATTGATAAAATAATTAAAAAGTAGAGGAAATACCCTCTACTTTTTAATATAGAACATTATTTAGTTCAATACTATTTCTTGAATTATAGTTCCCTCTAATGTTTTTATATAGAATACATCTCCATCTACAACTCCATAGCTATGAGGATTATTTTCCTTTGGATAAGAAATAGAACCTGGATTAATTATAGAAATGCCATCTTTTTTATTAATACCTAATATATGTGTATGACCATGTAGCATTATATCTTCTGTAGATATATTAGGCATATTATTCTCATTATATTTGTGTCCATGAGTTAAAAAAAATCTTTTGTTATTATATAAAACTACAGAATAATCTCCCATGCATGGAAAATCCAATAACATTTGATCAACTTCCGAATCACAGTTTCCACGTACTGCAATTATCTTATATCTATATTCATTTAGTATCTTTGCTACCTCTTTAGGATCATACTCTTCCGGTAATGGATTTCTTGGCCCGTGATAAAGTATATCTCCAAGAATTAATAAATAATCACCCTGTTCTCTATTAAATACTTCTATAGCTTTTTTTGTGTATTTTGAAGAACCATGAATATCAGAAATAACTACTAATCTCATTTTATATCCTCCCATAATAAATTTTATACTTATTATTTACATTACTTTTATAACATTGTCAAATGTATAACAACATGTGATTGACGGTGTTTTACCAAAGTTCTATAATTTATTATATAACATATATACAGATTAAGGAGGGGTTTTATTTTGATTGTTAAAGTTTGTGTTGGAAGTGCTTGTTATGTAAGAGGTTCTCACAATGTTATAAACCGAATTAAGAGCTTAATAGAATTAAATAATTTAACAGATAAAATAGAATTAAAAGCTTCATTTTGTCTTGGTCATTGTACTGATTCGGTATGTGTTACTGTCGATGATAACATTTATACTGTAAATGAAGATGAAGTAGATAAATTCTTTGAAGAATATATAGTTAAGAAGGTGAATCTATGCAAGTAATGAATTTTTCCTCCGCTAACTGTAAAAATTGCTACAAATGTGTACGTACTTGTACAGTTAAAGCTATAGAAGTCTTAAATGATCAAGCTAAAATCCAAGAAGATAGATGTATTTTTTGTGGTCATTGTTTAGTCGTATGTCCTCAAAACGCTCGTCATGTGCTTTCAGATATTGATGATGTCAAAGCAGCATTAAATAGCAATAAAACAGTTGTTGCTCAATTAGCACCTGCTTTTAGAGGAGTATTCTCTCATCCTTCTAAATTGATAACTGCTCTAAGAAGATTAGGTTTTTCTTATATTGAAGAGGTTTCCATAGGTGCAGAACTAGTAACTCAAGAATATGAATGTAGGATTGATTGTAGTTCAAGTAGTGAATTTATCACAAGTTGCTGTCCTTCCATAGTAATGTTAATAGAAAAATATTATCCTGAATTAATTCCATTAGTTTTACCAGTATCCTCTCCTATGGTCGCCCATGGAAAAAGCATAAAAAATAGATATGAGGAATCTTATACTGTTTTTATAGGTCCATGTGTATCTAAAAAATATGAAGCTTTATCTGAATCTAATTTAGGATTTGTTGATTCTGTGTTAACCTTTGACGAAATCATCGACTATATAAAAGAAAATGGTATTGAATATTCTGAACTAGAAGATGGAGAAGTAGATTTTAGCGGTACTACAAGAGGTGATCGCTATCCTGTAGTTGGTGGAATATTAAATGCCATAAGACCTACTATTGATAAAAAAGATTTAAATGTAATTAGGGTTCATGGTCTGGAAAATTGTAAAGTTATTTTAGAGGAACTTAAAAATAACACTTTAAAGAATGTGTGTATAGAATTAAGTGCCTGTAATGAAAGTTGTCTTGGCGGTCCAGGCACATTATCTGATAATGAATCTGTATACACTAGACTACAAAGAATTCAAGATTACTTAAAAACAAAAAATAATAATTCAAAAGTTATTAATATAAATAAGGATAATCTTAATCTTACAAGAAACTTTGAAAATAAAAAAATCCATATGCTAACACCTAAAGACGATGAAATTAAAGTTCTTCTTAAACAAATGGGAAAATACACTAAAGAAGATGAATTAAACTGTGGCGCTTGTGGATACAACACTTGTGTTGAAAAGGCAATTGCTGTTTACAATGGAATGTCTGAGGTTGAGATGTGTGTACCTTATATGAGATCATTAGCAGAAAATATGAATAGTGAAATATTTAAAAATTCACCTAATGCTTTAATTATAATTGATGATAACTTATTAATTAAGGACATTAATCCCTCTGGAAGAAGAATGTTTTTAAATTGTGAAAAAGAAAGTATAATAGGAGTTCCTATAACAGAAATTATACACGACTTAGACTTTAAAAAAGTAGCCGACACAAAAAAGAATATTTTAGGTAAAAAAGTATTCTACAGTAAGTTAGATTTTCATGGGTATAAAAGTGTAATTTATATTAAAAATCACTCATCTTTATTGATAACATTTACAGACATAACTGAGGAAGAAAATAGGAAATTAGAATTGACTGAATTGAAGCGTAAATCTATTGATGTTACCCAAACAATTATAAACAAGCAAATGATGGTTGCTCAAGAAATTGCTAGCTTACTTGGTGAAACTACTGCAGAAACTAAAGTTGCTATCCTAGAGTTAAAAAAAGTATTAGAAGAGGAAGACTAATATGAGAAAATATTACTTAGATGTAGCTAATATGAGTATGAATAAACACGGTGAAGAACTTTGTGGTGACAACGTTGAAATTGCTAATACAGAAGATGGAATTATCGTAGTGATGTCAGATGGTCTTGGCAGTGGTGTTAAAGCTAATATACTAGGAACTTTAACATCTAAGATTGCAGTTACTATGTTAAAAGAAGGAGCTACTATAGATGAGACTATAGATACTATAATTAATACATTGCCTGAATGTCAAGTTAGAAAGTTAGCCTACTCCACTTTTACAATTGTGAAAATTAAAAACAGTGGCGAGGTATATATGGTAGAGTACGATAATCCACCTGTTTTTCTTTTTAGAAATAATCGTAGTTGTGACATCAAGAAGAATCGACGTATAGTGAATGGTAAAGTTATTTTTGAAAGTAGATTTTATATGAATGAATCTGATGCTCTAGTTATTATAAGTGACGGAGTTGTACATGCTGGTGTAGGTGGACTCTTAAATTTAGGTTGGGAATGGCCTCATATAAATAGATATCTAACTAATGTACTCCATAAAGAGGTGATTGCTCAAAACATATGTAGACAACTATTAGAGGTTTGTAAAGACTTATATGATAATAAACCTGGGGATGATACAACAGTAGTAACTATTAAGATAAGAAAGGAACAAAACATCTCTCTCTTTACAGGGCCACCTAAAAATAAGGATGACGATGATATTCTTATAAATCTTGTGAAAAATGCTACAGGTAAAAAAATTGTATGTGGTGGCACTACTGCTAATATAATATCTAATACATTACACACCCCGATAGAGATAGACTTAAAGCATTATACTTCGGAAGTCCCGCCTATGGGATTTATGAAAGGGATAGACTTGGTTACAGAAGGTATACTAACTTTAAATAAAGTAAAAGAATTATTAAAAAATTATCTAAATTCCATTAAAAAGAATGCTATACCCTGTGCTATAAATGGCTCTGATGGAGCCTCTAGAATTACTAATATGTTAATTAATGAAGGTACATCCATAGATATATATATAGGGCAAGCAGTTAATCCAGCTCATCAAAATCCATCTTTTCCAGATGAATTTAATTTAAAAATTAAAATTGTTAAAGACATAGCCAGATTACTAACTGCATTAGGTAAAAAAGTCAATGTAAATTATCTTTAATTTCAAAAAGATATTAGATTTTTTCTAATATCTTTTTAAATTCTTTTTATTATAATTGTAATACACCACATATAGTACTATTCCAATGACTATGCAAAGAATTCCAATAGTACCAGTACATAATGCAAAAAACTCTTCAGGTAATATGTTTATAATAGGATCTGTGTTGGGATCAAAAATCCATTTATCATTATTAAAAAAAATTTTATGGAATATTGTAAAGAAAAAATTAAAGTTAATACTTACAACTATTGAGAATATAACTGGAGTAATAATTGATATAATGGAAATATATTTTATATAAATATAGCTCTTATAACTGCTAGTATACAGTACAGACAATATTGCTAACGTAATTATTAAACTTAATATAGTAATCTTAGCTAGTTTAAATAATTCCTTTACTTCTTTAAAATGAAAAGCACCAGCCTCTGATGATTCTAAAGATGGTAGTTCAAATTTGTCGTTGTTATTATATAACAAATAGTCTATTACATAAGAATAATTTTTTTTCATCTCCGCAATAGATAAGCTTGTTCTCTCTTCCATATTAAATTTATTAATACTGTAAGTATAAATAGGTTTAATGCTTGTTACTATTAAAGTAGAAATAAGAATAATTAAAACAAAACCTGTAATAGAAATAAGGACATTTAGAATAAACTTTTTCATAGTATTACCTCACCTTTTATTTGTTAGAAATTAGTAATCTATACAATACAATTTTATTATCCTATTTTATCATTGTCAAAAAAATTTTCATATAGTATAATTTTCATGTTACAATATATGAGTTATAATGTGCCCACTTGTAGTGGGTTTTAAATTTGATTAAATAAAATTTAGTAGTTTCATAGATTTGGGGGTAAAGATGATTCATTTAATTGGAATAAAGAAAGAACTTGACTTAATTTTAAGAGCTAAACTAGCAATATCCCAAGATAATATAGATGGAATATTACTAAAAATGAAAGAAACTCTATGCGAAGAAGTTGTTATAATTAATACCTGTAATAGAACAGAAATATACTTAAAATCTTCCCTATCTCAAAATATCATAATACAAGAAGTATTCAATACACTTAATTGGGATGAAGAGTTTATTAAATATATATTTTACTCTAATGATAGCAAGGCTATAACTCACTTACTGGAAGTTAGTTGTGGGTTTCATTCAAAAATTTTAGGTGAAGATCAAATCTTAGGTCAAGTAAAGGATGCCTACTTAAAAAGTAAAGAGTTAAAAGTTATAAAAGCTTCTTTTGATAAGCTATTTACAATGGCTATTAGTTGTGGTAAAGAGTTTAAAACCGAAAGTAAACTATATAAGACACCTGTGTCCTATTCATCTATTGCTGCTAAAAAAGCTATAGACCAAGGTTGTAAAAATATATTAATATTAGGTTTTGGTAAAATGGCTCAATTAACTTTAAATTATCTTATAGGAAAACAAGATATCTTAGATAAAATATATATTGTAGTAAGAAATACAGATAAGGTTATTAATCATAGTACTATAATAAAAAATATAAAATTAATGGAAAATAAAAAGATTGAAATTATACCCATTGATAATATGGTAGATACTTATAAATATATAGATGCTTTAATATGCTGTACTTCTTCCCCTACTCCAATTGTACTAAAGAAAGATCTCCCTTCACAACCAATTTTAATTTTTGATCTTTCCTTACCAATTAATGTTGAAGATTCTTGTAGTGAATTAAAAAATATATGTTTATTTAATTTAGATAATCTTCAAAATGTAGATAAAGAAAATAAGATTCAGCGAAGAAATATTATGAATTCAAATAAATATATAATAAAGAAATACTATGGTGAATATAATAATTTTTTAAAGTTAATGTCCTTAAGTGGTATAATTAAAGATGTAAAAGAAGAAGGTAAATTACTTGTGGAAAATAATCTTAAAACTTTTAAAAATAAAAAGTACACTAAAGATAATGACAAGCTTGTAGCTACCCTTTTAAAAAGTAGTGCTAACACATATATAAATCGTGCCATTGAAGTTTTAAAAGAAGAAACTTTAAAAGGAAATAATAAGGACGCCTATGAGTTAATTGAACGTATTTTTCTAAATAAATTTAATTAGGAGGAAGAGCTTAATGAACAATAAAACTATATTTGAAGAAAGCAAAAAGTATATTCCCGGAGGAGTTAATAGTCCAGTAAGAGCACTTAAGGATATGGGTATCACCCCTCCTATTATAAAATCTGGTATGGGTTCTAAAATATATGACGAAGAAAATAAAGAATACATAGATTTTGTTGGAGCTTGGGGACCTATGATTTTAGGGCATTGTAACTCCAGAGTTGTTGATGCTATAAAAAATACTTCAGAAACTGCTATAGCCTTTGGTGCACCAACAAAATTAGAATTAGACTTAGCAAAACTTTTATGTGAAACTGCCTCAATTGATATGATTAGAATGGTTAACTCTGGCACTGAAGCTACTATGAGTGCAATTAAATTAGCCAGAGGCTATACTAAGAGAAATAAAATTGTTAAATTTGCTGGTTGTTATCACGGCCATTATGATGGATTTTTAGTAAGTGCAGGTTCTGGTGTTATGACTTGTGGAATACCTGGCAGCGCTGGTATACCTAAAGAACACATAGAGCATACAATTGTTGCTAATTATAACGATATAGATAATTTAAAAGAAATATTTACTGCTTATAGTAATGATATAGCCTGTGTTATTATTGAACCTATTGCTGGAAACATGGGAGTTGTTAAACCTTCTATGGAGTTCATGGAGAACTTAGATAAACTTTGTAAAGATAATGGTACTTTATTAATATTTGATGAAGTAATGTGTGGTTTCAGAATTGCATATAAAGGCGCAAGAGAGCTATTCCCAAATGTTAAACCTGATCTTATTACCTATGGTAAAATTATTGGAGGCGGCTTACCTTGTGGGGCTTATGGCGGAAGACGTGAAATCATGGAACTACTTGCTCCATTAGGCCCTGTGTATCAGGCAGGAACCATGTCAGGTAATCCTCTTGTTATGGCTGCTGGAATAGCAACAGTTAAAGAATTACATGAAAAACAAGATATATATACCCATATAGAAACCATAGGAACAAGATTAGAAAATGGTATTAAAGAAATTTCAAAAGAAAAAAATATAAATGTAGTAATTAATAGAGTTTGTGGTATGATGACTGTATTTTTTACAGACTTAAATGAAATTAATAATTACGAAGATGCTAAAAGTTGTAATACAAACATATTTAGAAAATATTTTATGCATATGTTAGACAAAGGAATTAATTTACCACCGTCACAATTTGAAGCAATGTTCCTATCAATTTCTCATAGCGAAGATGATATAAATAAATTTCTTACAGCCTATAAATCATTTAATATATAAGTGTATAATTATAACATTTATAATAACTTGGGGTACAAAGTTTTTTTGTACTCTTTTTTTATTACAATAAAATGAATATAATAATTTATCAAGTTTCATAAACTAATTATAATAGCTGTTTATATCAATTATTTTTCATAAAAATGCATAATATTAAATACGGCTTTTTAATTCATAAATTTTCTGAATAGTATTGCAATTATAATTATACTGATATATAATTTATTTAATTACTTAAATTGGAATTTAATATAGGAGTGTGTTGTTAATGAAAGAAAAAAAACAAAAATCTAGTAAGATAGCTTCCCCCCCTAGAAAGCCAAAAGTTTGGCAAGCTCTTATACCTATTTTAGTTCTCATTATTTCTCTATCTATTGCAATTATATTCTATGAATCAAGTCCACATATTCCTTTAATAATTGCAGCTGCAGCTGCAACTATTACAGCTTTATGTATTGGATTTAAATGGGAAGATCTCGAAAAAGGATTTATCGATACTATTCAAATGTCAATGCAAGCAATTATAATACTTATGATAATTGGAGTTTTAATTGGTGCTTGGATATTAAGTGGTACTGTACCAACAATGATTTATTACGGACTTAAAATTTTATCTCCTGGTATATTCTTAGTTGCTACATGTATAATCTGCGCTATAGTTTCATTAGCTACTGGAAGTTCGTGGACAACTGCTGGTACTGTAGGTATTGCACTTATAGGCGTAGGTATTGGTTTAGGAATCCCTACTCCAATGATAGCTGGTGCTATAATATCTGGTGCATATTTTGGAGATAAAATGTCACCGCTTTCTGATACAACTAACTTAGCTCCTGCTATGGCTGGTTCTACTTTATTTGATCACATTAAGCATATGTTTTATACTACAACGCCAAGTTTAATAATATCTCTTATACTATTCGCTATACTTGGGATGAAATATGCAGGCCAAGAATTGGATGTATCAAAGTTGAATATAATATTTGATGGACTAAAAGCCTCCGGTGTAATTAACCCAATTCTATTGCTACCTCCAATAATAGTAATAATACTTGTTATAAAAAAAATGCCTGCAATTCCAGGACTACTAATAGGTGTTGCTACGGGAGTTCTTTTAGCTATTTTAGTACAAGGTTCTAATTATGGTGATATAGTTAACATTTTAAATGATGGATATGTAAGTGAAACTGGAGTTGAAATTGTAGATGAACTATTAACTCGAGGCGGCCTTCAAGGTATGATGTATACCGTTTCTTTAATTATATGTGCGATGACCTTTGGTGGTATAATGGAGAAAGCTGGATTCTTAAATGTACTTGCTGAAAAATTACTTAGACTTGCCGTTAATACAGGTTCTCTTGTACTAATTACTATAATTTCTTGCATTGTTGTTAATATACTTGCTGGAGATCAATATTTATCTATAGTTATTCCAGGTAGAATGTATAAAGATGAGTATGCTAAACGTGGCTTAGCACCTAAGAATTTATCTAGAGCTCTAGAAGATTCTGGAACATTAACATCACCATTTATTCCATGGAACACCTGTGGAGCATTTATGTCTACTACTCTTGGTGTTTCTTGTTTCTTATATGCACCATTCTGCTTCTTGAACTATATAAATCCTATAATATCAATAGTTTATGGATACACAGGATTCTCAATGGAAAAACTAGAAGACCCAGAAAAACTAGACAAACCAGTTATCAAATCCTAGTATGCTTTGAAAAGATCATATATTAAATGGCCTTTTTATCCTTTTATAATATTTTCTAATATGAATAATGTCAATACCACTTAGGCAATAATATAATGAATATTATTGCAAGGAGTTGATTTTCTTGGATAAAAAATATATAGTTAATAGTTTAAATGAATTATTACAGGGCATATATATTGATATAAACCTTTTTGAAGATTATATAAAGCACTCTAAAAATGAAGATGTTATTTCTCAAATATCTAAAGTTCGAAATGACTACCAAAAACATGCATATAGAATATGTAATATAATAACTGATTTAGGTGGTAATCCTATAGAAATTGATAATTGTGTTGATATAAATTCATATATTAATATTGATGCTACAGTTATTGACAAAGAGCTTTTAAAAAAAACTTGTGAAGCTGCAAATAATGTATTAAATTTAGGTTGTAAATTAATATCAGATCCTAATTTTATTAATCGTGAAAGCTATACTACTATAAATTTAATGAATAAAGATTATCAAAAACATATTAATCATATTGAAAGATATGAATTATATAGTGGTAGTTTTCAATAAAAATTGTAAAATAATTTCAATACATTATAATTCCTAAAAACATTAAAATGCCCTATTAGTATTAATTCAATAAAATACTAATAGGGCATTTTAATATATATTATCTTTTTTTATTAATCTTTTTACCAATGATGTATCCTATTAAAAGTCCAGTTCCTAATGCAAGAGCAGACTTTACTTTTTCAAATTTAATTTCAGCATCTGAAATAGGTTTCACATTGTTAATTATAACTGTATCCTGTTCTATAATATCTTCATTTGGATATATAAAAGCTCCTACTAAGCACAAATGATTAAATCTTTCTTCTGAAAAGTTATTCGATAAATCTTGAAGAGTTTTCAAAAAATATTCTTTAGTCCACTTATTATCCTCTTCTAGTTTTGCTCCATCATGAATTTCAAATAATCCCTTAATGTTTTCTTTAGCATAATTTAATGCATTTATAATTTTTTCTGAATTTTCTGGTTCAACTCTTATGTATTCAATTAATGCTTTTCTTACTTCCTCAATACTATTGGATTTAACTGCTTCTTCTATTAAATTTAAACTTATTTCCATAACTAATCTCCTTCTCATCTTGGTTATTATTGAAATCTTCCGACATTTTTAAATTATATCATTTAAAATAGTTTACTATACTATAATTCTATTGTTAGTATATACTAATTATATAGTTTTTTACATAAAAGTTCAACGTATAAATAGTAATTATTAGTATATATAATATAATCATTATAATAATTATCAAATTTAACTCATTTAGTATAATATAATATTAAGTAGAATTATATTTAAGTTAATTTTACTTACCGAAGGGGTGTTATAACGCTTGAATAGTTATGGATTAGTATTAGGTGGTGGTGGTTCTAGGGGTGCTTATGAAGTTGGAGTGTGGAAAGCTTTAATAGAATTAAATATAGATATATCTTCGGTAGTTGGAACTTCTATTGGAGCTATTAATAGCGCTTTTATATGTAGCAATAATTATAATGACTTAGAAGAGTTATGGCTATCAATAGATTTTTCAACTTGCTTCAATATTGATGATAATTTTTCTATAGATGAAAATCTATCATTTAAAAATCTTCCTAAATTCATGAAAAATATTATATCTAATAGAGGGTTAGATCATACACCTTTAAAAAGATTACTACAACGCTATTTAAATGAAGATATAATAAGGAATTCACCTATAGATTTTGGTATTGTTACCCTTACTATGTATCCCCTAAAACCTATAGAAATATTTAAGACTGATATTCCTTACGGAAAAATTATTGACTATATAATGGCAAGTTGCTCTCTGCCTGGCCTAAAGCATATGGTTATTGATGGTGTCAGTTTTGTTGATGGAGGTATGTATAATAATATTCCAACCAGCATGCTTTTAAATAGCCCTTGTTCTGCTATAATCCAAGTGGATATAGATGGACCTGGATTCAGTCAAAAAATTAATAATATAAATGATATACCTATAATAGAAATAAAATGTAGTGAAAATCTTGGTCCAATTATTAGTTTTGATAGTGAAAGAATTAAAAGAAATATAAGTATAGGATATTTAGATACATTAAAAACCTTTAAGCAATTAACAGGACAAAACTATTATTTTTTCAAAGATGAGTTCCCTAAGGGATTATTAGTAAATATTAATGCCATTGAGTTTAAACTTATAACTGATTCCTTAAATTTTAATAATTCCCTATACAATCATTTAAAACTATTAAGAACTATAAAAAAAATTGATAACTTTTCAGGCATAATAACAAAAAGCCGTGTTAATATTATCATGGCTATGGAAATCACTGCAGAAATTTTAGAAATTGAAAGAAATATTGTATATAGATATGATGAACTTTTAAATAAAATTTTACAAAAAGTAAATGTATATAAAAAAAATATAAATTGTAAGGAACTTTCACTAAAAGATTATTTAATTTTTAAAAATTGCAATCTTCTAGATACATCTAAATCCACAATAGCCTTTAGAAACACTTTAGCAATTACATTTCCTAAAGAGTTTATTGCTCATATGTTTTTGTGTTTAATTAATTATAGAATCAATTTATAGCATTACATGTTCTTAAATTATTAAAAACTTTACTCTCTTTTAGTCTAAAAACTATGTTATAATTAAAGTATAGCTTTTTAGTATACTTATTGAATATTGATTTATTGGAGGATGATAAAATATGAACATTGCCTTTTTTCTAACTCCTAAAAGCGAAGTAATTTTTGAAAAGGTTAGTTCTACTATGCGAAGAGCAATGGAGAGAATGGAATATCATAGATATACTTCTATACCTTTAGTGGATGATAAAGGAAAATATGTAGGTACTTTAACAGAAGGTGATCTTCTTTGGAAATTAAAAAATTCTTCCGAATTAAGCTTAAAGGATACAGAAAATGTTTTAATAAAGGATATACCAAGACATTTTAAAGATAAACCCGTATCAATTAATTCTGATATTGAAAGTTTAATACTTGTTGCTAAATCACAAAATTTCGTTCCAGTAGTTGATGACTCAAATATATTCATTGGAATTATAAAAAGAGGAGATATAATATCATATTGTTATAAGAAATTATTTGAGGTAGATAATAGTGATGAGTTTAGCGAATTTAAAACTATGTCAAAAATAAGTTAATAATTATCACTTAAGTTTAAAAACCCTTTAATGCTAAAAACATTAAAGGGTTTTAATATATTTTAATTCTGTATTTTAGTATTTTTAAGTTAAACTTTTATTTATTCTTCCATCTTCATAGCTCTCATAGCATTTAATACAGCTATTATTGTAACTCCTACATCTGCAAATACCGCCATCCACATATTGGTAATCCCTAGAGCTGTTAATACTAAGACTATAGCTTTTATCAATAAGGAAAATGCAATATTTTGAACTACAATTTTTTGTGTCTTCCTAGCTATTTTTATAGATGTAGATATTTTTTCAGGATCGTCAGTCATAATAACAACATCAGAAGCTTCTATAGCTGCATCTGAGCCTATTCCCCCCATTGCTATCCCTATATCTGCTCTAGCTAATACGGGAGCATCATTTATTCCATCTCCAACAAATATTAATCTTCCCTTCTTAGAAAGGCCATTATATATTTTTTCTACTTCACTTACTTTTTCATGTGGCATTAATTCGGCCCTAACCTCATCAATAGAAATAACCTTTGCAACATATTCAGCAATTGTTTTATTATCTCCAGTAAGCATAACAGTTTTCTTAATCCCTAGTTCTTTTAACTTTGCAATAGCCATAGGTGAAGTATTTTTTATTCTATCAGAAATCACTAAACTTCCTACAAAATTATTATTTACTGCAACATATATAATAGTACCCACTTCATTTGATTTTACATACCTAATTTCAAGTTCTTCCATCAGTTTATAATTTCCTGCATATATATATCTATCACCAAAGTATATTTTTACACCTTTACCTGGAATCTCTTCATAACTCTTTATTCTACTTTTATCAATAATAGCCTTCGTACTAATTTTTTTATAGGATTCTACAATAGATTTTGCAATAGGATGATTAGAATATATTTCAGCATATGCCGCATATTCCATTAACATGTCCTCAGTAATGAATCCATAAGGAGTAATTTTTGTAACTTCAAAGCTTCCTTCTGTTAATGTACCTGTTTTATCAAAAATTACCACTTCTGCTTTGCTCAATGCTTCAAGATAGTTTCCTCCTTTGACAAGCACCCCACTTCTAGATGCTCCTCCAATCCCACCAAAGAAGCTTAAAGGTATTGATATCACAAGGGCACAAGGACAAGATACAACTAAAAATGATAGTCCTCTATATAACCAGGTATATAAATCTTCACCCATAGCTAACGGTGGTAAGAAAGCTAGTAGAATAGCTAATATAACCACAATAGGAGTATAGTATCTAGCAAACTTTGTTATAAACTTTTCTGTTGGTGCTTTTTTATTTGAAGCATTTTCTACTAATTCAAGAATCTTTGATACTGTAGATTCACTAAATTCCTTAGTTATTTTAACTTCAATAAGAGAAGTTTTATTTATCGATCCAGCTAAAACTTCAGCTCTTTCCTTAACTACTCTTGGAACAGATTCTCCTGTTAAAGCAGAAGTATCTATTTGAGAATCTCCCCTTACTACAACTCCATCTAAAGGAATTTTTTCACCTGGCTTAACAACTATTATATCACCAATACCTACCTCTTCTGGAGAGACAGAAGATATATCCCCGTTACTTAATTTTAAATTTGCATGGTCTGGACGAATATCCATTAACTCTGATATAGAATTTCTAGATTTATTAACTGCCAATTCTTGAAAAAACTCTCCTACTTGATAAAATAGCATTACTCCAATAGCTTCTGGATATTCACCAATTAAAAATGCACCAATTGTAGCTATACTCATTAAGAAGTTCTCATCAAAAACTTGACCTTTTATTATATTTTTGCCGGCAATAAGCAGAATATCTCCACCAATTACTAGATAAGAAGCTATAAATAAACATAAACTTATCCTATCCTTAGTTAATACTCCAGCAACTGCCAAAGAAATTCCTATAATAAATTTTATTATTTGTTTCTTTTTAAACCCTTCTCCATGATCATGGCTATGGTTATGAACATGATCATCACTATGAGAATCCTTGTAGGTAACCTTTTCTTCCTTAACTTTATTATCATTTGAATTAGAATTAATACTTTTTATATTTCCCTGAACCTTAACATTTTTTTTATTTATAATATTTTTTTCAATTTCTTTAACTCTAACTCCATGTTCAATTCTAGTAGATATGCTTTCCACATCATCAAATATTATTTCTCTATTAGTGTTCTCATCAACCTCTAAAATAGCTTTTGATGTCACAGAGTTGACTACAGCACTTTGTACGTAAGATAATTGATTTAGTTCACGTTCGATTTTCAAAGCACAATTTGCGCAATGCAATCCTTGAATTTCATAAAGCCTTTTTGTTTGTCCCATTATTTTACTCCCCCTATAACTAGTTTATTCATTAACGTGGCTAAGTCCTTTATAGAAAATATCTTTAACATGATCATCATCTAAAGAATAATATACAACTTTTCCATCTTTTCTTGATTTTACAATCCTAGCTAGCTTTAGTACTCTTAATTGATGAGATATTGCAGATTGTGTCATATTAGTTAAAGCTGCTATGTCGCAAACACAAGCTTCTGTATTTAACAAAATATTTAATATTTTAACCCTAGTAGGATCTGCCATGGACTTAAATAAATTTGACAGTTCCTCTACTGTAGTATCATTTAAAGTTTTATCTTTTAATTTCTCAGTAATTTCATCATGTATGCAAACTTGCATACAAACCTCTTCTTTATACATATATTACATACCCCTTTCATGTGAACACTTGTTCATACGTTTATACTATGCTCATTTCTTTTTTTTGTCAATACTTTTCAAACAATATATTTAATTAAATATTTCATATAATTTATAATATAAGCATTAATTATAAATTTACACCTAAAAATAAAATGACTATCTATTAAGGCAGTCATTTTATTTATTCATTGATTTTAAATTTATTCATTAAAATAAGTATCTATCATCTTTTCTGCAATTCTTTTATTTAAGGACGCTGAATTTAAAAGTGTTAATATAATCAATAATATTTTTTTATAATCCTCATAATTTTTAGTAGTTTCTTTTTCACATAAATTAGTTGTATCATTGACAATTGAAGTTAAGAATTCTTTTTCTTTATCAATTTGATTTTTCTTTAATGAAAGATATTCATTATATATATTACTTAAATCAAAATTTGATTTTTCTTCTGATAATATTTTTACCATAGGGGTAAATAATTTTTTTATATCAGCTATAGACAAAGTTTGCTTTAAATCATAAATTAAAATCATTAAAAGAATATGATCTTTAGAATATTTTTTATTTTTATTTTGAAAAAGCAATTTGTCTTTAGAGTAGTTATTTATCATAGTTTTGGTTAAAATCTTGTCCGTAGGGTTTCTTTTTATATGCTCTAAGTTATTTTCAAATAATTGAATTACTTGATCCATATATAAATCAATATCTGGTATTTTATTAATATTAATCCTATCATCTAAGTTCATATTAATTAAAAGCTCTTCTAAATTTTCTATATTAAAGTTCACATAATCACCTCTTATGTATATTTTCTTTTATTATAATATTATTATTAATAGTAGTAAATAATATTAGATATAAATATACATATTAAAATTATTTTATAGAAACTTAAACTTAATTAATAATTATAATTAACACATTTTTAATAATTATTATATATATTTATATAATCAATGTGATATAATATACATATAATAATACATAGTATTGATAACTATATGTTACAATAAATCTTAGGAGGTATATTATGACTAATTCAAAATTTAGAGAGCCCTTTAGTGGATTTTCCCATATGGTGGGAGCTATAATTTCTTTACTTGGTTTATGTTTCTTATTATTTGCTCAACTTCATAGTAACAATTACAACATATACACTTTAATATCAACTGTTATATTTGGAATAAGTTTAATTCTACTGTATACAGCTAGCAGTGTATATCACCTTACCGTAGCTAAAGATTCCATGATTAATATCCTTAGAAAGATTGATCATGCTATGATATTTGTATTAATTGCTGGAACTTATACACCTATATGCTTAGTTCTATTAGAGACACCAATTAGGTACTATATGCTTGCTATAATATGGACTGTAGCTATAATTGGAATTCTTTTTAAATTGTATTGGATTAATTGTCCTTCCTGGTTATCTTCCTCTATTTATATTGCTATGGGATGGATGGCTATATTCATTTTTAATCCACTTTCAAAAGTTGTATCTAGTAGAGGTCTTTCAATACTAGTGATAGGCGGAGTATTATACACCATCGGTGGAATTATATATTGCTTAGAAAGAAAAGGTAAACACAGAACTTTTGGTGCTCATGAAATATTTCATATTTTTGTTCTACTTGGAAGTTTTACTCATTATTACTTCATTTATAGGTATGTATTTAATCTATAACATTTAATTAATAAAATTTTCGAAAATAAAAACTACTGATTAATTGATAAATTAATCAGTAGTTTTTACTATTTTTACTCTTTTATATCTATTTTTTCAGGAACTTTCATAATAAAATTTTCTATATCTTCATCATCCTCATGCTCCGATTTACCCTTAGCAAATTTAGAATCTGAGGGTGGAGATATAATGTAATTAATTATTATCGATATTACAATTCCAACAATAGTATCAACGGTTCTTTGAAAAGCGTATAGAACTATATTTTCACTAGTCATAGTAATCATAATTACACAAAATACAACACAAGCCATAGATATAGAGTCTTGCCATTTTAATATATTAAGTAATGTAATCAAAAGCACCATTCCTAAAAAGAGCAGAAATATGTTACCTGGATCTATTAGAACAGTTATAATGCCTATTATTCCTCCCATTATAGTACCAAGCACCCTTGCAATTCCAGCATTAATTCCCTTCTTCACTGTGGTTTCCATAGAAATCAAGGCACCTGTAACCACAAAAAATGGTGATTGAAGATGAAACAATTCAGCTACAATTACACTTATTACTGCGGCTAGAGCAGTTTTTATATTTCTCATACCGATATATTTCTTAAATTTATATATAGAGTTTAAGTTCTTCAAGATTACAATCTCCTTAATTAATGTTGTTCATTTTTTAATTATATAAAAAGTATTATTAATATTATATAACTTGTAATATTGTGTTGTAATTAATTAAAAGAAAGTTCAATAAATTTAAATAAATCATAGGAAAATAATCCTTTACTTGTAAGCTTCACCTTTGGAATAACAGGTAGACTCATAAAAGATAAGGTTATAAACGCATCCATATCAGGTTTTAATCCATAGTTCTTTACTAATCTATTTAAATTTTTCAACTTATTATATACATAATCTATAGGTGAATTAGTCATCAATCCTCCTATTTCTAAGGGTAGACTATCAATTAGTACACCTTCACTGACTATAGTAATTCCTCCACCTATGTCAATTAGCTTATTTACCGCCTTACACATATCCTTATCATTATCTCCTATAACTATAATATTATGAGAATCATGTGCTATACTTTGAGCTATAGCACAGTTTTTAATACCTAATCCCGATAAATATCCTAAGGAATAATGATTTGTATTTTTATGTCTTTCGAAAACTCCTATTTTTAAAACATCTTCATATTCACTCATATCTAAATATCCATCTATAGTTTTACTAGATTTCACTAACAACTTAGTTTCAAGAGATCCTGGAGTTACACCAATTACATTTACTTTGTTTCCATTAGATAGTATTCTAAAGTCCTCCTCTTTCAGCTTTTCTATTTTCATAGTGTTTTCACTTTTAACAATGTAAGATAATTTATTATAGTCATCTATTTCTCGACCTGACTTAATTACTTTATAAATATCTACCTCATTTAAATCATTTAAAATAACCAGATCAGCCTTATATCCTGGTGCTATAGCTCCTTTATCTTTTATGCCATAACATGTGTACCCATTATAACTCCCCATTATATATGCTTTTATAGGATCAATACCACTTTGTATACTGAGTTTAATAGCATTATTTATAGATCCCTCTTCCACCAAATCCTCTAGATGTCTATCATCAGTACAAAATAAAAACCTTCGAAAATTCTTATTATTAACTGCAGAAATCAAATCCTTTAAATTTTTAGCAGCAGAACCTTCCCTTATAAGAATATACATACCTAATTTTACTTTTTCTAAAGCTTCTTCTTTTGAAGAACATTCGTGGTCAGTTCTTACACCTGATAAAATGTATTGATTAAGATGTTTATAAGAAATTTGAGGTGCATGCCCATCTATAATTTTATCTCTAAATACATTCAACTTATTCATCATGGACGGTGCTTGCTCTATTACAGAAGGTATATCCATTACCTCACCAAGCCCTATTACTTCTGGTTTATCAATAAACTTAGATAAATCTTCTGCACTTAAAATAGCACCGTTCTCTTCGAAGGATACTGCTGGTACACAGGAAGGCATCATAAAATATATATCCAAAGGGCTTCTTTGTGCACTATCTAGCATGAAAGATATTCCATCAATTCCAAGTACATTGGCAATTTCGTGCGGATCAGCTACTACTGTAGTAACCCCATTGGCTAAAGCTACATTTCCATAAGATTCTGGAGTTGTCATGGAAGATTCCACATGAATGTGTCCATCCATAAACCCTGGACATATAACTTTAGAACTACAATCAATTTCCTTAAGCCCTTCATATGAACCTATTCCTATAATTGTGTCATCAATAATTCCTATATCTCCCTCTTCTATTTCTTCAGTAAATACATTAATAAATTTACTATTTTTAAGTACTAAATCACACTTATCATTCCCTATAGTAGCGCCTTTTCCTTTTATTAATATTTCCATAATACCCCCTAAATTTTTAGAATTATATGTATTTTGTATGTTATTATGAATTTATGTGGTATCATGTTTAATATATTAATTCATTCTATACAATTTAACTATTATTTCCCACATTCTAAATTTGTGAATACCAAATACAATATATATAAAATTATCTCATAGAAAAATACAAATTTATATTCTTCTATGAGATAGTTTTTAATTACTCTGGTCTAATATACTTATTCCATTGAGTATATATATGAAATAAACTAACTACATCCTGCATATTATACAAAAGAATTTTCTCTTTCTTTTCCATAGGCATTCTTGAAAAATACATATCATCTTTCATTATCTTACCAAAGGTTTTAGCTAATGTTGAGCCACTTATGACTTCACTTTCCCTAACAATGTCACATTCACTCTCTAGTGCTTTAAGTCCTATTGACTTCTGTTTAACTTGTTCATATTTTTTTTGCAAATCTATACTTTTAAAATATTCTTCTACAGTATAATTTAACTTATATTTTTTAAACAGATAATCAATTACTA
Source organism: Clostridium sp. UBA871 (assembly GCF_002295255.1). Lineage (NCBI taxonomy): Bacteria > Bacillati > Bacillota > Clostridia > Eubacteriales > Clostridiaceae > Clostridium > Clostridium sp. UBA871. The sequence goes on from NZ_DBFV01000004.1 coordinate 383,953, forward strand.
GATAATCATTATTACCTGAAAAAGTAACAACATATTCTTTTTTTAATGTATTTCTCATATTTTCAAAATACTCTTTAGCCAAGGCAAGAATTTTCTCAAGTTCATGCTTATTTTCAATCATATACTGAGTAATTACCAACTTATTATTTTCTTCGTCATAATATCCTGCTCCAAAGACCCCTATGCATATAGGTTTCTTATAAACATAATGTTCTAAGTCAAAGAAAACTGATTTTTTATAAAGTTCATTATCTCCGCTAATATTTAGACTTTGTTTAAATTTATCTTTTTCAATGTCTATAGTACTTTCTTTAACTATCACCTTACCACTCATTTCTTTAATAGGTATTGTACTTCAAATAAACCTATATATAATTATATGTACTATAAAAATATATAATTATATTATACCATAAATAAATCCCTTTTATCTATATTATACATCCGTTTTATGCATTTTATTAATACATATTTTAAGTTGACATTGGTTATCATTTAGAATATAATATTACCATAGATATTGATAATTATTTTCATAAAGGAGTGATATTCATGAATGTTTTTAATTTAAAACCTGGTGATAAAGGTTTAATTAAAGAACTTGCATGTGATGATAGATTAGCTAAAAGATTATTAGCTTTAGGGTTTGTTGAAGGAACAGAGGTTTTAGTTAAGAAAACCGCTCCTTTAGGGGATCCAATTATTATAAACTTAAGAGGGACAGACCTTGCAATCAGAAAAAAAGATGCTGAATTAATTTTTATTAAGGAGGCAGTGTAATATGAAAACCATTGCCCTTATTGGTAATCCTAATGTAGGAAAAACAACTTTATTTAATGCACTAACAGGTTCTAACCAATATGTAGGTAACTGGGCAGGTGTAACTGTAGATAAAAAAGAAGGATATTTGTCAAAGGAAATAAAAATTGTTGACCTACCAGGTATATATGCAATGGATACCTTTTCTAATGAAGAAAAAGTGTCTAAAAACTTTTTGTATACTGATGAAGTAGATTTAATTGTAAATATAATAGACGGTTCTAATCTTGAGAGAAACCTTTACTTAACCTCTCAATTAACCGAATTTAATAAGCCTATTTTATTAGTGGTAAATATGATAGATGTAGCAGAAAGTAATGGAATTCACATTAATTATTCCGATTTATCTAAAGAATTAGGTGTTAATATTATGGCTATATCTGCTTCAAAAGGTGAAGGTGTAAAAGAGGTTAAAGACTTTCTTATTAATAACTCTTCCTTTAACTCTATAGATAAAACTATTAATTCTAAACATGAGTTTAATAAAATGAACGAAAAAGAAACCTATGGATATATAGAAAACATTCTGAACAGATGTGTAGAAGGAAAAAAAACAAACATTAATACTATTACTGAAAAATTAGATTCTATTGTGCTTAATAAGTTTTTGGCTTACCCTATATTTTTAGGAATTATGTTTATTATATTTAAATTTACCTTTGATTGGGTTGGTGGGCCACTGCAAGAATTAGCTGATAAACTAGTCAATGAAGACTTTGTATCTTTAATAGAAATACCTCTAGCTAATACATACCCTTGGTTTAAATCATTAATAATTGATGGTATCATTGGTGGTGTTGGTTCAGTAATTGTGTTTCTTCCAATTATATTAACTCTATTTGTAGGGATTAGCTTCCTTGAAGATAGCGGTTATATGGCTAGAACAGCATTTATTATGGACAAGTTAATGAGAAAATTAGGACTTTCAGGAAAGGCTTTTATACCTTTAATAATGGGCTTTGGATGTTCAGTACCAGGAATAATGTCTGCAAGAACTTTAGAAAGTGAAAAAGATAGAAAGTTAACAGCTCTGATTATTCCTTTTATGTCTTGTAATGCCAGATTACCTGTATATGCCCTATTTGCTGGTGCACTCTTTGCAGGTTATGAATCATTAGTCATTTTCGGATTATATTTCTTAGGACTTATAGTAGCCTTTATAATGGCGTTTATATTTAAAAATACTTTATTTAAAAAAGACGAAGAACCCTTTATAATAGAATTACCTGAATACAAACTTCCTGAGTTTAAAAGTTTAATACTTCATACTTGGGAAAAAGGTAAAGGATTTTTAAAAAAGGCTGGAACTTTGATATTCTCTATATCTGTTCTAGTATGGTTCTTATCAAACTTTAATATGAGTGGAATGTCTGAAATTAACGAAAGTTTCCTTGCATCTATAGGTAACTTCATATCCCCGATTTTTGTTCCATTAGGCTTTGGTACATGGGAAAACTCTGTGGCACTTTTAACTGGACTTATGGCTAAAGAAGTAGTTATAGGAACTCTAGGGGTACTTTATACAGGTGATTTAGCTAATAGCATAGCTACGACATTTACAATAGCTAGTGGTCTTTCTTTCTTAGTATTTACTTTGTTATACACACCATGTGTTTCTGTTGTAGCTACCTTTAAAAAAGAATTCAGCGGAAAACTTGCTGTATTCTCAGTTGTATATCAATTTATTGTGGCATGGATTTTTTCATTTGGAATATATCATATAGCTTCACTGATATTTTAAAGAGGTGATAATACTATGGAAATACTTATAACTATAATTATTGCTATATTAGCGATCTTTATTCTATTTAAAAATTTAAAGAAAAAATCTAAAGGATGTAATTGTGGTAGTTGTACCTCTAAGTGTCCTAATTACGTTAATACAATAAAAAAATATGAGGATGATAAACAACATAATAAGTAAAGAAAATCCCTTGGATGATAAATTGTCCAAGGGATTTTCTTTATATTAATCTTTTATTACATTTCATCTACTGTTTCAAGACCTATAAGATGTAATCCACTTTCTATTACTTGAAGAGTAGCTTTAACTAAAGCTAATCTGGTATTCTTTGTTACTTCGTCCTCTGAATTAGATATATTTATAGAATTATAGAATTTATTAAAAGCTTTAGCTACATCTATAGTAAATCTTGTAACTATACTTGGTTGTAGTTTATCCAAAGCCTGCTTAATAGAATTATTAAACCCAGATAAAGTTTTAACTAGTTCAAACTCTTCCTCTGAAATAAGCTTACCATAATCAACTTCTCCAGTACCTTCTCCTAATTTTCTTAAAATACTCTTTCCTCTAGCATAAGTGTATTGAACATATGGTCCAGTTTCTCCTTCAAAGCTAAGCATTTCATCCCAATCAAAGATTATGTCTCTCTCTCTTGAGTTTTTAAGATAAGCAAAGACAACTGCTCCAATTCCTACCTTCTTAGCTACTTCTTTTTTATTTTCTAATGTAGGATTTTTCTCATTTATTATTTCTTCTGTTTTAACTACAGCTTCGTTTAACAAATCCTCAAGGAATACTACATCGCCTTTTCTTGTAGAAAGCTTCTTATCTGGGAAACGAACTAAGCCAAATGGTACATGTATACAATCATCAGCCCAATCATAGCCCATCTTTTTAACTGTGCTAAATACTTGTTTAAAGTGAAGGGATTGATCCTTTGCAACTACATATATATTCTTATAAAAATCATAGGTTTTCTTTCTATAGAACATAGCTGCTAAATCACGAGTGGCATATATTGTAGCTCCATCTGCCTTCTTTATTATACAAGGTGGAATATTAAGCTCCTCTAACATAACAACCTTAGCACCATTACTTTCCGTTAATAACCCTTTAGATTCTATTTCATCAATGACAGCATCCATTTTATCTTGATAGAAGCTTTCACCAGCAAAAGAATCGAATTTCACATTTAACATATTAAATAATTTATCAAATTCCTTTAAGCTTAAGTCTTTAAATTTAGTCCACAGCTTAACTTCTTCTTCATTACCATCCTCTAGAAGTTTAAAATGCTTTCTTCCTTCATCATCAAGAGCAGGATTTTTTTCTGCTTCATCATGAAATTTTACATAAACCCTTAACATTTCTTTAATCGGTTCTTCCTCTAAAGCTTTCTCATCACCCCAATGATTATATGCATATATAAGTTTACCAAATTGTGTTCCCCAGTCTCCTAAGTGGTTTATCCCTATAGCGTTATATCCCTGAGAATTAAATATTTTATAAAGAGAATTACCAATCATAGTAGTATATAAATGTCCTACGTGAAATGGCTTTGCAATATTAGCTGAACAATATTCAACAATTACATTTTTGCCTACTCCTTCTTTTGTACTTCCATAATTCTCTTTCTCATTTAATACTTTTTCAATAATTTCTTTCATAAAATCATTTTTAGCTACAAAAAAGTTTATATAAGGACCAAAAGCTTCTATTTTTTCAAATCCATCTAAATTACCAAGTAATCCTTTTAGATCTTGAGCTATCATATTTGGTGCTTTCTTCATAGATTTTGCTAACTGAAAACACGGGAATGCAAAGTCCCCCATTTCTGGTTTTGGTGGGTTTTCAACAAGTCTTTCTATTGTTTCCTTTTCCATATCTATATGCTTACATAAATTTTCTGCTATTATATTTTTATACTCCATAATAAATCCTCCTTTTTATTTCTAACTCTTTTATTTATTAAAATTTCAAAATGCATATAAAAAACCGTCTCTTTCCATTGGAAAGAGACGGTTATATACCCGTGGTACCACTCTAATTGACTTTTTTAAAAAGTCCACTCATAATTTTAACGCTTTTCACGACTAACCCTACTAAGTAATCCTTTGGGGCAGCTTCTCCAAGGTTCTCTTCCTAATTTATTATAAATAAATTTCCCTACAATTACTTGTTAAGATTCTTTTATTCTTGTGAAGCTCACACCAACCTTCACTCGCTTTAAGAATTAATAAAGAAAGTACTGTCCTTTTCATAGAATTTCCATATTAAATTTTATATTATTTGTATTATAAATAAATAATGGTAAATTGTCAACTAAATAAATTAATATTTATACAAGTTAAATGTTAATTTATTCATTTAATGCCTATCTACTACAAAAGTAATTTTTATATCAACCTAAGCTCTATTTTAATTCTAAATACTCATCATAAGTCATATTCTTATCAATTACACCACCAGGAATAATTTCTATTATTCTATTTGCAACAGTATTAATAAACTGATGGTCATGGGATGTAAATAATATAGTTCCAGCAAAGTTAATTAATCCATTATTAACTGCTGTTATGGATTCAAGATCTAGGTGGTTTGTAGGCTCATCTAAGATTAATACGTTAGCTCCACTTAACATCATCTTTGATAGCATACAACGAACTTTTTCCCCTCCAGATAGCACAGATGCTTGCTTTAATGCTTCTTCTCCTGAGAATAACATTCTTCCAAGGAATCCTCTTATAAAACTTTCCGCCTTTTCTTCTGAAAATTGTCTTAACCAATCCACAAGATTTAGATCGCAACTCTCAAAGAACTCAGAGTTATCAGATGGGAAATACGATTGAGATGTAGTTATCCCCCATTTATAGCTTCCACTATCTGGTTCCATTTCACCCATCAATATTTTAAATAAAGTGGTTTTAGCAATACCATCTCCTAAAAATGCTACCTTATCATTCTTATATATCATAAAACTTACATTATCTAAAACTTTAACACCATCAATAGTCTTACATAGATTCTCAACAACTAACAAATCATTACCAGCTTCTCTATCCGCTTTAAATCCTACAAATGGATATCTTCTTGAAGATGGCTTAATATCATCAAGAGTTAATTTATCTAATTGCTTCTTTCTACTAGTTGCTTGCTTAGCTTTTGATGCATTAGAACTAAAACGAGCTATAAAGTTTTGAAGCTCTTTAATTTTTTCTTCTTTCTTTTTATTCTGATCCTTAGACATTTGTAATGCTAATTGACTTGATTCATACCAGAAATCATAGTTACCAACATACATTTGAATTTTTCCAAAGTCTACATCAGCCATATTAGTACATACTTTATTTAGGAAGTGTCTATCGTGGGATACCACAATAACAGTTCCCTCAAAATCCATTAAGAAATTTTCAAGCCAAGCTATAGATTTAATATCTAAGTGGTTGGTAGGCTCGTCAAGTAAAAGAATATCTGGATGACCAAATAAGGCTTGTGCAAGTAAGACTTTAACCTTCTCTGAACCATTTAAATCCTTCATTAACTTGTAATGTAAATCTTCTGTTATCCCAAGTCCTTGAAGTAATGTAGCTGCTTCACTTTCAGCTTCCCAACCATTAAGATCTGCAAACTCACCTTCAAGCTCAGAGGCTCTTATACCATCTTCATCACTAAAATCTTCTTTAGCATAAAGAGCATCCTTTTCATTCATAATTTCAATTAATCTAGGATGACCCATAATTACAGTTCTTAGTACTTCTTCTTCATCATAAGCAAAGTGATCTTGCTTTAAAACTGCTAATCTTTGTCCTGGTGTTATATTAACTTCGCCTGTATTAGGTTCTATATCTCCGGATAATATTTTAAGAAATGTAGACTTCCCTGCACCATTTGCTCCTATTAATCCATAACAATTACCTTCTGTGAACTTAATATTAACATCCTCAAAAAGTTTACGTCCTCCGTATCTTAAACTAACTCCTGTAGTACTAATCATAACGTTACCTCCAATTATCATTAAAAAAGTCTTACCCATTGGGTAAAACCTCTTGAACTTTTCTTTAAAACATACGATTACTATTATAACATAGATTTATATTTTATACTATTCTTTACTTCAAATATTTTTACTTTCTACTATTATCTCTTGAAATCTATACCTTTGTCCTGTTGGATTAACCTTATTTTTAGGTACTTCTTCTATAAACATCTTATATGGTCTTACAAACAATCCACACTCCCCATATAATGCTCTATATAGCACCATCTTTTCTTGCGTTTCTGAATTTATTACAAAATCCTCAAGTAAATATAAATCCCCTTTGAAGTGTCTAAAAATCTTCCCCTTTAATTCTGATATATCTCTCATAACTCCTCCTATATAATTACTTTAATACTACAATAATCATAAATATAACCTATTAAATCAATTCTTATATTACATCTTTTCCAAATGGTGCTAAAGATAATTTTGCCATTTTTAATGATTGAGCAGCAAAAGGTATCCCTATTATAGTTATAGACAGTAAAAATGCACTTATTATATTGGTTATTGCAAGGAGCAAACCTCCAAATATTACCCATAATATATTCAGAAAAAATCCCATACTACTATCATTTGTTGTAATAACTTCTTTTCCGAAAGGTGCAAATTGTAGTTTAGCTAACTTAAAACACTGAATACCAACTGGTATTCCCACAATAGTTATACACCATAAAAGACCTGTTAAAAACCATTGCAACCCTGCAACTAATCCTCCAAATACAAACCAAATAATATTTCCTAAACAACTCATAATATACTCCTTAAATACTTCTAATAATTAATATAATATATAATTAATTTATATTTGCAATGGAATTTAATAAAAATTAACAAAAATAAGCTTAGATAAAATTAAATTTACCTAAGCTTATTTATAAATATTTTTATTTATCTAAATTTTCATTTACTTTCTCTAAATAATTTGTTTCACTAACAATTTTATTTTCAAAATTTTCTACGGCCCCTTTAGTATAATTACCAATAGCCTTTGAATTTAATCCTTGGAGATTATTATCATTTTTCAAACCATTATTTTTAAAATTATTGTTTTCACTCATTTGTTATCACCTCCTGAATTTATTGTTAGTAATTTTATTAGATTTATTCAACAAATATTTGCTATATACTTCATTAAAAATTATATTTTATAATAATATATTTATTTTATTATTGACATTTGAAAAAATTTTTTATAAAATCAAAAAGATAAATCTACTTTTAAGTTGGTCCAGAGAGGCCAAGAAGGGAGACAGGAATAATGGCTAGAATTATAATTATTTTAAAGAGAAACCCATAGGATAATAAATAGAGCATCTAATAATTTGCTTTGTTTGTTGTCCTTTTTGTTGTACATTAATTATTTTGATTGGAGGGTTTTTCTTGAAAACAAAAAATATTGAAGCAAAACTTATATTAGAAAACGGAATGGAATTCAAAGGTAAAGCCTTTGGATACATTGATGATACCGTTGGAGAAGTAGTATTTAATACATCTATGACTGGGTATCAGGAAACTCTTACTGATCCATCTTATTATGGTCAAATTGTAACTATGACCTATCCCTTAATTGGAAATTATGGAATTAATTTAGAGGATTTAGAATCTTCTTCTCCAAAAGTTAAGGGGTTTATTGTAAGAGAAAAATCTAATAATCCTTCAAACTTCAGATGTGAGATGGAGTTAGATGGATATCTTATAGAAAACAAGATTTTTGGACTAGAAGGTATTGATACAAGGGCCCTTACGAAAATTCTTAGAGACCATGGATCAATGAAGGGTTATATAACAACTAAAAACTTATCCTTAGAAGATATAAAGGATAAGTTGGAAAAATTCCAAAATGATGATGCTGTGTATAAAGTATCTACTGATGAAATATATGAAATACCAGGCAGTGGACCACATGTTGCCGTTATGGATTTTGGAGTTAAATCAAATATCTTGAAAAGTTTCAAAGAAAGAAATTGTAGACTAACTGTGTTTCCAGCTACCTCAAAGGCTGAAGAAATTCTTTCTACAAACCCAGATTTAATATTTCTATCTAATGGTCCTGGAGACCCTATGAAATTAGATAATATAGTTAAAGAAGTAGTAAAATTAGCAACTTCAAAACCTACTTGCGGAATTTGCCTTGGACATCAACTTTTAGCTTGGGCCTTTGGTGGAGAAACTAGTAAACTAAAGTTTGGTCATAGAGGATCTAATCACCCAGTGAAAGATATTATATCAAGTAAGGTATACATAACTAGTCAAAATCATGGCTACTATGTTTCTAAGTTACCTGTTGATATGGACATCACTCATGTCAGTGTAAATGACGGCACCTTAGAAGGTATGATGCATAAAAAATTGCCAATAGCAAGTGTACAATATCATCCAGAAGCATCACCAGGACCTAAAGAAAATAACGTTATATTTGATAGTTTTTTAAGCTTAATAAAATAAATTACATTAAGAAAGACAGTGAGCTTTCATGTAGGAGGAATAATCAATGAGTAAGAGAAATGACATAAAAAAAGTATTAATAATAGGATCTGGTCCAATAGTAATAGGACAATCTGCTGAGTTCGACTATTCTGGAACTCAAGCTTGTAGAGCACTTATGGAAGAAGGGATAGAAACCATACTAATAAACTCTAACCCTGCAACCATAATGACTGACAAGGAAGTGGCAGATAAAATATATATAGAGCCATTAACTACTGAGTTTATTGAGAAAATTATAGTAAAAGAAAAACCAGACAGCATTTTATCAGGGATGGGTGGACAAACAGGTTTAAACCTAACTATAGAACTCGCTGAAAAAGGTATATTAGATAAATATGGAGTTAAAATCATAGGAACTTCGGTAGAGTCTATAAAAAAGGGTGAAGACAGAGATTTATTTAAGGCATTAATGGAAAGAATCAACGAACCTGTTATTGAGTCAGATATAGTAAATGATGTAGATTCTGGAGTTAACTTTGCTAAAAAGATTGGTTACCCTGTAATTGTAAGACCTGCCTACACCCTTGGTGGTACTGGCGGTGGTATTGCAGATACTGAAGAAGAGCTAATTACCATATTAGAAAATGGTCTTTATCTTAGCCCTGTAAATCAAGTTCTTTTAGAAAAAAGTATTAAAGGATGGAAAGAAGTTGAATATGAAGTTATGCGTGACTCTAAAGGAAATTGCATAACCGTGTGTAATATGGAAAACATAGACCCTGTTGGTGTTCATACAGGAGATTCCATAGTTGTAGCTCCTTCTCAAACCCTTTCTGATAAAGAATATCAAATGCTTAGAACTTCAGCCTTGAGAATCATAGATGAAGTAGGAATTATTGGAGGATGTAATGTCCAGTTTGCTTTAAATCCTAATAGTTTTGAGTATGCTGTAATTGAGATAAACCCTAGAGTTTCTCGTTCTTCTGCCCTTGCATCAAAAGCTACAGGATATCCCATAGCAAAGGTAGCTGCAAAAATTGGCCTTGGATATACCCTAGATGAAATTGTAAACTCCGTTACTGGTAAAACAATGGCCTCCTTTGAGCCAGCTCTTGATTATGTAGTTGTGAAAATACCAAAATGGCCTTTTGATAAATTTAAAAATGCCAATAAATCCTTAGGAACTAAAATGATGGCAACAGGAGAAATCATGGCTATTGGATCAAATTTTGAGGCTGCCTTCCTAAAAGGAATTCGCTCCTTAGAAATAGGAAAATATGTGTTAGATCATAAGCCATCTCAGGAAAAAACTTTGTCTCAGTTAAAGAGTAGCGTAATGGTGCCAGATGATGAAAGAGTCTTTGATCTAGCTGAAATGCTTAGAAGAAAATATCTAGTTGAGAAATTATCAGAGGTTACAGGAATAGATACCTTCTTTATAAATAAAATAAAATGGATAGTAGAACAAGAAGAATTCTTAAAAACTGCTAAGTTAGAAGATTTAAATAAAGAATATTTAAATCTATTAAAGAAAAAGGGTTTTTCAGACAAAGGTATTGCAGACTTAATGGATATTAGCCCTATAGAGTTGTATACTCTTAGAAAGCTGTATAACATTATGCCAACCTATAAGATGGTAGATACTTGCGCTGGAGAGTTTGATGCCATATCACCATACTACTATTCAACCTATGAAGAATTTGACGAAGTAGTTGTATCTGATAAAAGAAAAGTAATGGTTATAGGTTCAGGTCCTATTAGAATCGGACAAGGGATTGAGTTTGATTACTGCTCTGTTCATGCTGTTGGAGCTCTTAAGAAAAAAGGCATCGAAACTATAATTGTAAATAATAACCCAGAAACTGTATCAACAGACTTTGATATATCAGATAAACTTTACTTTGAACCTCTAACTGAAGAAGATGTACTCAACATAATCAACAAGGAAAAACCTGAAGGTGTAATTCTTCAATTTGGTGGTCAAACTGCTATAAAACTATCTAAGTTTCTAAGAGAAAATGGAATTAAGATTTTAGGTACTGATGCTGATGGTATAGATAGGGCCGAAGATAGAGAAAGATTTGATGCTATGCTTGAAGATCTTGATATTAATAGACCTAAAGGAATTGCAGTATGGAACCTTGATGAAGGAATTGTTGGTGCTGAGAACCTTGGATATCCTGTACTTGTTAGACCTTCTTATGTGTTAGGTGGTCAAGGTATGGAAATCACCTATAGAGAAAAGGAGCTTAAAAAGTATTTGGAGAATTCGTTTAAAAGAGATCATAAAAATCCTGTTTTGATTGATAGATACTTAGTTGGTAGAGAGATTGAAGTGGATGCTATCTGTGATGGTAAAAGTATTTTAATTCCAGGAATTATGGAACACCTTGAAAAAGCCGGAGTCCACTCTGGAGATTCTATAAGCATATATCCTTCTCAAAATATATCTGACAAATCTAAGAATACTATCTTTGAATATACAAAGAAGATTGCTTTAGAGCTTAAAGTTCTTGGCATGATAAATATTCAGTTCATTGAGTTTGAAGGAGAAATTTTTATCATAGAGGTTAACCCTAGAGCTTCTCGTACTGTTCCATATATAAGCAAGGTTACTAATGTACCTATAGTTGAATTAGCTACTCGCGCCATGCTTGGAGAATCTCTAGAAGATATGGGATATAAGGAACAAATATGTGCTGAACCTGACTTTGTAACTGTAAAAGTACCTATATTCTCTACTGAAAAGCTTCCAAAGGTTGAAGTAAGTCTTGGACCTGAAATGAGATCCACTGGAGAAGTTCTTGGTGTAGGACATACCTTTGATGAAGCTATGATGAAGGGTTTCTTGGCTGCCAAAAGACCAATTTTAAAGTCTGGAGACAAATTACTTGCAACCATAAATAATAGTGACAAAGATGAATTCTTAATACTAGCTAAAGAAATGAACTTACTTGGCTGTAAGATAGTAGCCACAGAAGGAACTGCAAAAATGCTTCAAATTGAAGGTATAGATGCAAAAATAGTTAATAAAATTGGTGAAGGAAAACCTGATATAGTAGATTCTATCAGAAATAAATCTATAAATATGATAGTTAATACACCAACTAGAGGAAATGACTCTCAGCGCGATGGCTTTAAACTTAGAAGAACAGCTGTAGAATCAGGAGTTTCATTAATGACTTCTCTCGACACCTTAAGAGCCATGGTAACAGTAATGAAACGAGGATTGAAAGTTAAAGATTTAGATATATTTAACTTAGGAAAATAGTTTATATACATTTTCATTAATATATGTTTAAAAGCAATAGACAAAATTAAGTCTATTGCTTTTGCTCTACATTTTAAATAATTATAAGGACTTATTAATTATACATGAATAAATCAATAAATCCACCACAATCAAGTGTTTGATTAGAATCAGTTGTTGTCAATTCTCTAAAAGGACATTCTTCACATTCATTATGAGTACATTGAATTTTTGATAATTCTTCTGTTAATCTAGTAATTTCATTATATATTTCTTGTATCTTTTCCTTCTGTAAATCTTTATTCATAATAATCCCCCCTATATGCTTAGGTTAGTGTAGAGTTTTTACACTATCTATATTTAATTATATCATTGAACCCGATGTAAATATATAGAATTTATTCCTAAAATATAACTAAACTAGACTAAATAGTTAATTAATTCTAAAATGAAGATGGATATAAATTTTATATCCATCTTCATTTTTTTCTTAACTAAGATAACTATATTTATCTATAAATTCTTTAGTAAATCTTATAACATGGAGAGGATTTTTACCTATCCCAACTTCTCCAGCTAGCATAATTCCATCAACCTTATTTTTTATAAAATTATATAAATCATCTAATTCAGGAATTTTAGGTTTTCGGGCACTTCTCATAGAATCTAACACATAGGTTGCGATTATAAGCTCCTTTTTTTCAGATTTCATCTTTCCTATTATTTCATCCTGTACAAAAGGAATTTCCATTATGTCCAATTCCGAGAATAAATCTCCCCTACCTAGCATAATTCCATCAACAGATTTTAAAATAGAATCAAAATTAAGAATTCCTTCTTTACACTCTATTTTTGCCCAAATTTTAGGCATAATAATTTGAGGATTATATTTCTTTACTTTTTTTATATATTCCTTTAATTCTAGAATATCAGATTCTCTCGTAACATAGGAAAGACATATTATATCCACACCACTTAATAGGCCAAATTCAATATCCTTCTTATCCTTTATGGTTAACGTCATACCCAACCTATCCATTCCCGGAGCATTTAACCCCTTCTCACCTCTAACCATGCCACCTAAAACGACTTCTGCCTTTATTGCCTCTTTATCCTTAAGCTTTCCTACAACATTAAATTCCATTGTTCCATCCTTCATAAGAATTTTTTTGCATTTAGAAAGCCATGTAAATTGTCCTTGAAAAGAAATTGGAATTAATGTATTCTTTCCACTATGTCTAAGATTTTCTTTAAAAAATTCTTCACTACAAAAATATACGGTTTCTCCAAAGTTAACCCTTAATTGGCCATTAAACAAATTAGATACTCTAATTTTATTGCCTTGTAAATCTTGAATAATAGAAATATCAGGATAATTCTCCTTCATATACTTAATTTGTTTTTTAGCTGTATCATTTTCTATATGAGAAAAATTCAATCTCATTGAATTCATTCCTGCATTTACAAACTTATCTAAATCATTTAAGGTCTTAACATTAGGACCTATTGAACATACTATCTTCATTTCATCACCTAATCATTTATTTATATTTATATTTATATTTATATTTATCCAATACATAGCTAATTAATATATTTTATCTTTAATGTAATCTATTATAAATCTATCATCTTTATTCATAACAAACAATAGCATTTATATACAATCTTAAATCTTGAAGTAATATTTTTTTAATTTAGGCTTTAGTTTATTAATTTCCAATTAGACTTAATAATAAAAATCCAAAGAATTCCTTTGGATTTAAGTTGATATACATCTTCTTTAATTATGATATAAACATTTATATATAAACCTAGTTAAAATTTAATTTACGCTAAATACTAAGTTATTATATAAGTAATCTCATTCATAGACAACTTATATAGATATATAACACATATTGTTAATTTAATGGATTAATTTCATTATATATAGGTTTATTATTGTATCCAGATATTTCATTAAAGAAATTCAAAAATGTTGTATTCATATATGGGGTTAACCATAGAAAGCTAATTCCTATAATTAACGGTAATATAGTAATGAGTATTTCATTAAATGAAAAAACTGCAATTATAGCTACAACTACACCTGGTACAATACATAAAATCACCCAACCTAAAAAGCTAAGGTATAGTACAAATAAACTCCATACATTCCCTTTCATTAATTTAAAACTTTCTTTTATACACTGAATTACACCCTTACTATTATCTTCACATACTAAAATCACTGCTGGGAACAAATATAAACCCAAAATAATTATTGGTATACATAAAACTAACGTAACCAGAACAATCATTGTTGTCATGCCTTCAAAAGATGGAATAGAATTACCTGATAAAGAACCCATAAATATCTGGTTACTATAATGAATTGCTATAAACCCTACAACTATACCAATAATAATTATTATTGGTATGTACATTAATACTATTAAAAGCTGTATACCCATACCTTTTCCCCAAGTCTTACCTGAGATAAGTATATCAGAAAATTTAACTTTCTTATCCCTAGAAATTTTAAGATAAAATGAATTACTCATAATTGCTATACTTAAGCTTACTATTATGCTTATAACTGTTATCAGAAGTGATGGTCCTATAGTATCTTTAAAAGTCTCAGAACCAAGACTTATACTTCCTTGAATTACAAAGATTATTAGTGTTATTAAGACCGGTATCTTCCACTGCCCCCTTAATTGATCTTTAGATTTACTTTTTAAAGCTTTTCGATTTACCATTCTTTTCCCCCTTAGAACTCCCTTTTATTTATATATTAATAAAATACAATATTATCTATCATACTTTACTTTTTAGAAAGAAAATTAACCCTTATATAATTAAAATATTATGAATATATTGATTATATTACAATAATTCAAGATAAATTTTTATCTCTCTATATATTATTGTAATTTTTTATGGGCTAGTTTTCCATTATTTACAACTAATGAAATTTCTGCCATTATAGATAATGCTATATCTTCTGGTCTTTCACCACCTAAATCTATACCAATAGGTGCATATACTTTATTCAACAAATCTTTGTTAAATCCTTCATCTAATAATTTATATATAGTTTTTTTTATCTTAACTTTACTTCCTATCATACCAATATAATTTGCTTCAGTATCTATAATAGTTTTTAAAGCTTCATAGTCATGGAAATGTCCCCTAGTTATAATTACTATACTGCATTGATTATTTATAGGATATTTTTTTAAATTTTCTTTAATATCTCCTAGTAAAAGCTCATCAGCTAATTTAAATCTTTCCCAATTACAATATTCTTCCCTATCCTCAAAAACTACAATATCATATCCTAATACATTAGCTATAAAATGTAGTGGCAATGCAATATGTCCCCCACCAACTATAAGAAGTTTACGCTTAGGCATTAATACTTTTATATATACTTCAATGTTTCCTCCACAAACCATATTAAGCTCTTTATTAGCTTCATTCAAACTATATTCATATCTACCACTCCTTTGTGTTTCTATAGCCTCTATACTAGATTTTATAATTTCATCTTCAACTGCACCTCCACCTATAGTACCAATTACAGTACCATCTCTTAGAACTCCCATTATGGTACCTTCTCCCCTAGGTGAAGATCCACAAGCCTTAGTAATTATAGAAAGAGCTACAAAATTCCCATTCTTCACTTGCTCATTCACTTCTTCAAGTAAAGTAATACTCATATAAAATACCTCCCTATTTCCCAAATGGACAAATTGGATAATGACATATATTACATTTTAAGCAAAGCCCTCCGTGAGATAACTCATTTATTTCTCTTTTACTAATTTTATCCTTTGCCATTATCCTAGGAAGTAAAACATCAAATACAGTTATTTTAGAGAACATTCCACAAGCTGGAATCCCCACATAAGTTATATCATCACTATATGCTAACATAAACATAGCTCCTGGTATTACTGGAGATCCATAGGTAATTATCTCTGAAGCTACTTTTTCAATAGCTACAGGTGTTAAATCATCTGCATCTACTGACATTCCCCCACTGCATATTATTAAACTGCATCCTCTAGACTTAAATATCTCTATAGCATTAGTTGTTTTTTCTAAGTCATCTGGAACAAATATGACATCTTCAACAATAGCTTTGTAATTACTAACCTTTTCCTTAAGTATTGGAGCAAATTTATCAGTAATGATGCCTTCATAAATTTCCGTACCAGTAATAACGATTCCTACCTTCTGAACTTTAAAAGGTATTATGTCTATAATCCCTGATACATTTCTTAATATATCCTTAACTTGATTGATATATCTTTTTTCTACAACTAACGGTGTTACTTTTGTAGCAGAAACAATTGTATCCTTTTCTACAACAGTATTATTGTGTAATGTACTTACTACAATGTCTTTAATATAATTAATTTCATATAACAAACTAGTGTTAATTTTCAAAAGCCCATCCCGAGCAGCTAAAATATTTACTTTTCCCTCACTAGGTGATTTAATGTAGGTATTTTCTCCTCCAATTGCTTGTCCTAACTCTAAAGCTGCTTGGTCTTCATGAAGCATTTCTGAATTCATTTCAATAATATAAACGTGATTTTTCCCTATAAACTTCAACTCTTCTATATCTTTTACTTCTATTATATGTCCTTTTTTAAAAGCAGCACCCTTGAATTCCCCCGGTACGATCTTAGTTAAATCGTGGGCCACCACCATCCCAATAGCATCTTCAACTTTAACTTTTTTCATTGTCACACCCCCATGTTATATTTTATTATATTATATCATCAGATGTAAAAAAATACCACCTAATACATAATCTTTGTATTAAGTGGTATTTCAATGAATGCATAGTTAAGCTACATATTCATTTCTATTTTCTTCTTTTTCACTTTTAAAATTTAAAATCATATTTAATATAACCCCTACAAGAGCTGCTAAGCTTACGCCTGTTATTTTAACAGATGCACCAACTGGAATTCCAATTGATATACCAGTGTATTTTTCTAAATTAGTAGTACCAAGACCAATTATTATTATAGTAGCTATTACTACAATGTTTTTCCAATCAAAAGTTACATCTCCATTTTTAATAGTTTTAAATCCTATTAATGAAATCATTCCAAATAACATGATACTAATACCACCCATAACAGCACTAGGTATAGATAATAGTAATCCTCCTAATTTAGCTACAAAACCTAGGACTATAGCAAATATTGCTGTAATTCTTATTATTGATGGATCATAGTTCTTTGTTAATGCTAAAACTCCAGTATTCTCTCCATAAGTTGTATTGGCTGGCCCTCCAATAAATGCAGAAAACATAGTTGCAAGTCCATCTCCTAATAAAGTTCTATTAAGACCGGGATCTTCAATGAAGTTTTTACCAACTACTTGCCCATTTGTAGTAATATCACCAACATGCTCCATTAGTACTGCTAACACCACTGGTGCAATTACGAGTATAGATGCCATATCAAATTTAGGCAGTGTGAAGCTAGGTACCGCTATATATGCTGATTTAGATATTATGCTAGTATCTACTATATTAAAAATTAATGAAAGTATATACCCTGATGATACTGCAATAAGTATAGCTAACTGTTTTGAAAAACCTTTCCCAAATAAGTTAATGGATAATGCTATAGCTAAAGTTATCCCTGCTATAATAAAATTTTCACTAGCCATTCCTATAGCTGTAGGTACAAGGTTTAATCCTATAGTTATTATCATAGGTCCTACCACTTGGGCTGGAAGGAGTCTTTTTATAGTGGTTACACCAATTTTCTTAACAAGAAATGAAATTATTACATAAATAAAACCTGCAACTAACAATCCGCCTTGTGCATATGCTAAATCTCCGCCATTTAATTCTCCCGCAGCTATTATTACCGGTATAAATGCGAAGGAAGAACCAAGGAATACTGGAACTTTTCCTTTCGTACAAAGGTGAAATATCAAAGTACCACATCCTGCGGCAACAAGAGCAACTGAAGGGTCAAGTCCTGTAAGTACAGGTACTAGAACCGTTGCACCAAACATAGCAATTAAATGCTGCATAGCAAGTACCATTCTTTTAGTCTCTTCCTTAATAGATCTCTTTGCCAATGTTTCTTCTGCTTCTTTTTTTAATGTTATTTCTGACATATAAAGCCTCCTTAATATTTTTAATATTAGGAGAAATTTCTTTCTCCCCTTTCAGTATCTCAGTACTGATTAAAAGGTATATAAATAAAAAAACTTCTTACTTTCGCAAGAAGTTATATACATAAATATAGTGTGTCCTGTAATTATATCTACCTTCTTGCCAGCCTCTCTGGACTGATTTAAAGAAATATTTAATTATTTAATTTATTCTTTAAGTCATTATACTACTTCTTCACTCAAATAACAAGTATTTTTAAGATTTATTTTATTACTCTTTCCACTATATTAAAATATCTTGAAAAAACATGCAAATAAGTTATAATAAAATCATGGTACATAAGATGAATAGTATAATTAATTTTAAAACATAATTATGGGGGGGTGTATATATGAATATACGTTATGCGAATAGGACTTCAAATTTAAAAGCGTCTGAAATAAGAGAACTTTTGAAATTGACTGAAAAGCCAGAAATCATTTCTTTTGCAGGTGGATTACCAGCACCTGAATTATTTCCTTTAGATAAACTAAACGAAGTAGCATCAAAGGTTATAAAAGAAAAAGGCCAAATAGCTCTACAATATGCTTCTACTGATGGTTACATGCCTTTGAGAGAAATAATTGTAAAAGAAAGAATAGCGCCTACAGGAGTAAAATGCGATACTTCAAATGTTATGCTAACTAATGGTTCTCAGCAAGGTTTAGAGTTTTCTGCAAAGCTTTTCATAAATGAAGGAGACACTATTGCATGTGAAAGTCCAAGCTATCTTGGCGCTTTAAATGCATTTATGGCTTATGGTCCTAAATTCTTAGAAATACCAATGGATGAAAATGGTATGATTGTAGAGGAATTAGAAAAAGCATTAGAAAACGAAAACCACAATATAAAAATGATTTATACTATTCCAGATTTTCAAAATCCAAGTGGAATTACAATGAATATCGAAAGAAGAAAACGCTTATCTGAACTAGCTGCTAAGTATGAAATACCTTTAATTGAAGATAGTCCCTATGGAGATTTAAGATTTGATGGAGAAAGTCTTCCTTCAATTAAATCCTTTGATAAAGCTGGTTATGTAATTAATCTAGGTACT
Source organism: Clostridium sp. UBA871 (assembly GCF_002295255.1). Classification (NCBI taxonomy): domain Bacteria; kingdom Bacillati; phylum Bacillota; class Clostridia; order Eubacteriales; family Clostridiaceae; genus Clostridium; species Clostridium sp. UBA871. Next base: position 403,470 of record NZ_DBFV01000004.1, read on the forward strand.
TTCTCTAAAACTTTCTGTCCTGGACTAAGACTTGGATGGATATTAGCAGAAGAAGAAATAATTAAAAAGTATATTTTAATTAAGCAAGGCGCAGACTTACAATGTAATACTTTTGCTCAAGTTATCGCAGGAGAATACATGAAAATTTACAGTTTAGATGATCATATAAAGAGCATAATTGAAGTTTATAGAGTTAGACGTGACTTAATGATAGATAGCATGAAAAAATATTTCCCTGAAGACGTTAAATACACTTATCCTTCAGGAGGGTTGTTTACTTGGGTTGAATTAAGAAAAGATTTAGATTCTGCTTCTATTATGGAAGATGCTCTAAAAGAGAATGTAGCCTATGTACCTGGTGCTTCTTTCTTCCCTAATGGTGGAAAGAAAAATTTCTTTAGATTAAATTACTCTAATATGCCAGAAGATAAAATCGTAGAAGGAATAAAAAGATTAGGTAAAGTTCTTCATAAATATTATACAAAATAGAAACAATATGTAATGTATACTAGTACAATAATGAAAATAAATAAACTTAAATATTTATTCATATTATTTTAGGAGGAGTTAAAATGGAATTTTCAAAAAGAATACTGGCTATGGGGTATTCACCGATTAGAAAACTAGCACCATATGGAGCTGAAGCTGCACGTAAAGGAGTAAAAATATATCATTTAAATATTGGTCAACCTGATATTGAAACTCCAAAGGAATTCATGGAAGGAATTAATAACTATAAAGATGATGTACTTAAATATGCTCAATCTCAAGGAATAGATGAAGCAATTAATAGTTTTATTAAATACTATAAAGAATGGGATATAGATTTTGAATCTAATGAAATTCTTATTACTAATGGAGGTTCTGAAGCTATTTCTTTAGCATTAACAGCAATTTGTGATGTAGACGATGAAGTAATTATACCAGAGCCTTTCTATACCAATTATGCAGGATTTGCACAAGGTGCTGGCGTAAAAGTGGTACCTTTTATAACTAAAGCAGAAGAAGGATTCCATCTACCAGCAAAGGATGTTATAATATCTAAAATAACTCCTAAAACTAGAGCAATCATGGTTTCTAACCCTGGAAATCCAACTGGAGTTGTTTACACTGAAAATGAAATAAGAATGCTTGCTGATATATGTAAAGAGAATAACCTATTCCTTATTGCAGATGAAGTATATAGAGAATTTGTTTATGATGGATTAAAATACACTTCTGCTCTTTATATGGAAGATATTAAAGATAGAGTAATTTTAATAGATAGTATATCTAAGCGCTATAGTGCATGTGGTGCAAGAATTGGTTTAGTAGCTTCTAAGAATAAAGAACTTATAAGTCAAATTATGAAAATGTGTCAAGTTAGACTATGTGTTCCAACTATAGAACAACTAGCAGCAGCAAATTTAATCAATACTCCTAAAGAATACTTTATTAACGTTAAAAAAGAATATGAATCAAGAAGAAACATTCTGTTTGAAAAGCTTTCAAAAATGCCAGGTGTTATATGCAAAAAACCTACTGGAGCATTTTATATTGTAGCAAAGCTTCCAATAAAAAGTGGTGAGGATTTTGCAAAATGGTTACTTACAGACTATAACTATAATAATAAAACTGTTATGGTTGCACCTGCAGAAGGTTTCTATGCAACAGAGGGTCTTGGTATGGATGAAATAAGATTATCTTACTGTTTAAATACTGAAGCTCTAGCTGATGCAATGGACATATTAGAAAGAGCTTTAGCTGAATATGTAAAAATTGAAAAATAGTAATCAAAAAAAGAAATTAAGTTTCATGACTTAATTTCTTTTTTATTATATTTGTTCTTAATAATTATAAAGTATAGTTCTATATTTACTATATTAATTATTATATTAAAATGAATCTATATTATCTTTCTTATACTCATGGTAAGTATCAATTGTTTTAAACCTTTCACCTATATATAAATTTACAGCTTCTATATTTTTTTTATCACATTTAAGATATATTTTACTATTTCCAAGATCATGAGCTATATTTACTATATATTTTAGTAGCTTCTTACCATAACCTTTGCCTCTATATTCCGGTAAAATTCCAAAGTTAGCTATATAAATTTTTGAATCTTTTTTTATTAATTGTCCATACCCTACATGAACTCCTTTATGTTTAATAAAAATACATCCTTCTGGAATATAATAATTTTGATATTTTTCATATATAATATCCTCTTTATTTATAGACTGTCTATTAGCTGAATCAAAAACTTTATTCTGAATTAAACACCTATATTTTTCATCTTTACCTTCTTTAAAGGTTTCAAAAGAAATATTTTCATCATTATTCTGTTCTTCATAGGAATTTATATCTCTTTCCATTTCAATAATAGCTCTTTCTACACTAAATCCTAGTTTAATCAATAAAGTTGTATTCAAGTTATTATTTTCACTGATTATAATTGAATTACAACTATTGAAAAACTTAAAAACTTCTTTATAATACTCAAAAGTACTATATTCTGGAATAAACTTTATACAGTGTATTTTATATACTTGATATTGAAGTTTACTATACCATAAAAACCCTATATATTTTTGTTGAGATTTTATATACTTGATGTTTTTTCCCAAAAGGAGTTTTTTAAATATATTCTTATTTGTACAAATCTCTATGAGTTCTTCTTTATACTCATTAGTAATATCAAACTCATTTATAAAATTTAAATTTGAATTATTTAATGTTTCTAATTTATACATAAATCCATCTACCTCATACTTTTGAATCTATATATATATTATAATCCAAATTTAAATAATATAACCATTTTTAGTATATTTATTTTAATTTAAAATAGAAGATACACCAGTATAGTGTATCTTCTAAAAATTTTTATGCCTCTAAATCTTTAATGCTAAGTCCAATTTTCTTTCCTTCAGCATCTACTTGAGTTATAACAGCTTTTACGATCTCTCCAATTTTTAAAACATCTTCAATTTTTTCAACTCTCTCATTAGAAATTTGAGATATGTGGACTAATCCATCTATACCTTCTTCTAATTCAACAAATGCTCCAAATGGTGCAAATCTTACTACTTTTCCAGCAACAACATTTCCTGTTGGATATTTTTCATTAATATTATTCCATGGATTTTCACTTAACATTTTAACACTTAAAGCTAATTTGTTATTTTCTCTATCAACTTCTAAAACACCAACTTTAATAATCTGACCAACTTTAAATAATTTTGATGGGTTATTAACTTTATTCCAAGACATTTCTGAACTGTGTAATAAACCATCTATACCATTAATTTCTACAAAAGCTCCAAAAGCAGTTAATCTTTTAACTTCACCTTCAACTACCATTCCCTTTTCTAAAGAAGCCCATGTAGTAGCCTTTTTAACTTCATTCTCCTTCTCTAAAAGTTCTCTTCTTGAACCAACTATTTTAACTCTATTTCTTTCTCTAGAATACTCTATAAGTTTTATATCAAAATTTTGTCCTATATACTTAGACAAATCACTAACTCTACTTAATTCTATATGAGATGCTGGTATAAATACTCTTTCTCCTTCAAATAAAGCTACAAGTCCACCTTTTACTTCTTGTTTAACTTGAACATTTATTATCTCTCCATTATCAAAAGCAGCCTTTAACACTTGTTGTTGTTCAGCTCTTAAAACCTCAGTTCTTGATAATACAACTAATCCATCAGAATTTTTTCTGTTTATTACTTTTGCTTTAATAACATCTCCTACTTTAATTTGTTGATTTAAAGGAGTTTCATTGTCTCTAGAGTATTCCTCTGCTGTTACTATAGCCTCAGTTTTTGTACCTATAGTTAAATATGCTTCTTTTTCATTTACTTTAAATACTTCACCTTCTAAAATACTTCCTACAGATATGTTGCTAGTATCCTTAAAATATTTATCATAAAGGTCCATATCCTCTTGACTTATATCGTTTTGTTTTTTCATTTTACTAATAGCCTCCTCAATTACGTACTCTGGAGTTGACGCCCCAGCAGTAATTCCAATTTTATTTATATTTTCATTCCCTATCATATTTAAAAGTGAAGAATCTACTTTTTCTACATGATAAGTATTTTCACAATTTTTTTTGCAAATTTCATAAAGCTTTGTAGTATTTGAACTATTATATCCGCCTAAAACTATCATTAAATCAACCTCTTTAGAAAGTTTATTCGCTGATTCCTGTCTTTCTTCTGTGGCATTACATATAGTGTTAAAAGCTACTATTTCTTTAGCTAATGATATTATCCTGTTCAAAACCTTTTCCCAATTACTTTGCTTTTCTGTAGTTTGGGAAACTACACATACCTTGCTCTTAATTGCATCTATGTTTTCTCCATCCTTAGATATAATAGCTGTATCATTACACCACCCATTAATCCCTATGACCTCTGGATGCTTATCATCACCAACAATAATTATATTATATCCTTTGTTATAATACTCCTCAACTTTTTGTTGTATATTTCTCACATATGGACAAGTCCCATTTTCTATTATAACATTATTCTTTCTTAAATGGTCAAATACATTTTTGCCAACACCATGAGATCTTATTACTACAACATCATTTTTTTTAAGATTATATGCTTCTTCTAGAGTTATAGAATGAATACCTTTTTCCTCTAAGCTTTTCACAACATCATTATTATGGATTAATGGCCCTAATGTGTATATATCCTTATTATATTTTTCTCTCAATCTTATAGTCTCTTCAACTGCTCTTTTTACTCCAAAACAAAAACCTGCTTTATTTGCAAGAGTTACTTCAGACATATTATCCTCACCTCTAATACCATTTACTATAAAACAAATTATTTTATATTACACATGACTATTTATCTACATTTATATATGATATGTACTTAGATATGGCATCTACTACTTCATTTATACCCATAGTAGAAGTATCAATCTCTATTGCATCTTCAGCTTTTCTTAAAGGATCTACTTCTCTATTTGAATCAATGTAATCTCTTTTTTTTATATCTTCTAATATATTATTATAATCTACTTTTACATTCTTGGCTATAAGCTCATCATACCTACGTTTAGCTCTTTCTTCTGCCCTAGCTGTCAAGAATATTTTTAAGGATGCATTTTTAAGTACTACTGTGCCTATATCCCTACCATCCATGATTACATTGTAATTTTTAGCTATTTCTTGCTGCATTTCAACTAGCTTTTGTCTAACCTCTAGTATAGATGCATATCTCGACACATTATTAGTAACTTCAATACTCCTTAACTCATCAGTCACATCTATATCATTAACAAATAGGTTATCATTATCAAAATACATCTTCAAAGTATCTATAAGTTCACATAAATCACCTACTTGATTAGGTTCAACACCCTTTCTCATTGCAAATAAAGTAACTGCTCTGTACATAGATCCAGTATTTATGTACATTAAGTTATATTTTTCTCCTATTAATTTAGCTATAGTACTTTTTCCTGCTCCAGCAGGACCATCAATAGCTATTGATATTTTCATAGTTTCACTCCTCAGTTATATAGTTACTATCAATCTATAATTTAAATAGATGTTTTTAAACTATAAATTTCTCAATAATAACTTTACTTGTATATTTATATCTTACTTCCTGCTATAAAACCTGTAGAAATAGCAATCTGTACATTATAGCCTCCCGTATAAGCATCTACATCTATTACTTCTCCAGCAAAACTTAGGTTAGAAACCACCTTGGATTTCATTGTAGACGGATCAATTTCTTTTGTATCAATACCTCCAGATGTAACTATTGCTTCTTCTATAGACCTTAATCCTCTTACATCCATTGTAAGATTTGAAATAAGATTTAGAAAAAACTTACGTTGTTCTTTTGTAATACTATTTACCTTTTGATTTTCTGGTATTTTACTTAAATTAATCATAATAGGAATTAATTTTTGTGGAAATAAATCATTTAATGCATTCTTAAAGTCCTTATTATTATACTTTAAAAAATCCTTTTGTATTCTTAAATCTAACTCTTTTTCGCTAAGTGCAGGCTTAAGATTTAATACAATCTTATACTTTTCACCTGGTTTTATTAAACTGCTTGCACTAAGACATAATGGACCAGAAATTCCAAAGTGAGTAAATAACATTTCACCTTGATCTTTAAAAATAATTTTATTGTTCTTATCTAATAATGTAAGTTGTACATTTCTTAGTGATAAACCTTGAAGGTCTTTTACCCAAGCTTCATTAATTTCAATTGGTACTAAGGACGGTTTTATAGACACTACATTATGACCCAAACTTTTGCAAAATCTAAACCCATCACCATTAGATCCAGTTTGAGGATATGAAGCCCCGCCAGTAGCTAAGATTACATTATCACATTCTATATAATCATCATTATCAAGGATTACTGAAGTAATCTTATTATTTTCAACTTTTAATTCTTTTACAGCAATTCCAAGTTTAATTTCAATATTTTTCTCCATTAAAGTTTTTTCAAAGGCTTTTATAATATCTGAAGATTTATCTGAATTAGGAAAAACTCTATCCCCTCTCTCTACTTTAAGTTCAACTCCTCTTTCATTAAAAAACTTAATAGTATCCTCATTGGTAAATGTATAAAGAGCACTATATAGAAAATGAGGATTAGTTGGAATATAATCAAAAAACTCACTAATATCCTTATTATTAGTTACATTACATCTACCTTTCCCAGTAATAAACAGTTTTTTGCCAAGTTTATTATTCTTTTCTATTAATATAACCTTATTGTTTTTACTTGCTGCTATTGCAGCCATCATTCCAGCTGGACCTCCACCTACAACTACTACTTGTGCCAAAAAATCACCATCTCTTCTGTTTTATTTTAAATATATTCCTATATTATAATTTAATATAAAATTCCTAATTATTCAATGAATTTATTTTGTTAACTAAAATTTTATTCTACGTTTATTAGTAGAGTTTAATTATAATAAATTACATTTAAAACTAAAATCCTTGTCATATCACATGAAAAAGGAGAGAATTTAAAAATTCCCTCCTTTAATATTAAAACTATTTTAATTTAATATTAAATATCTCCTTGAGCATGCATTGCTTCAGCAACTTTCATAAATCCAGCAATGTTAGCACCAGCAACTAAGTTGTATCCAAATCCACATTGTTCAGCTGCATCCATAGCATTTTTATGAATTGTTACCATTATTTGATGAAGTTTTTGATCCACCTCTTCAGCTGTCCAAGATATTCTCATACTGTTTTGTGCCATTTCTAATGCAGAAGTGGCAACTCCACCAGCATTAGCAGCTTTAGCAGGTCCAACTATTAATCCATTAGCTAAGAAGTATTCGACTGCTTCGTTTGTACATGGCATATTTGCAGCTTCACATACAAATTTAATGCCATTAGCAACGATTTGTTTTGCATGTTCTATATGAATATCGTTTTGAGTTGCGCAAGGCATTATGATGTCAACTTTAACACCCCAAGGTTTTTGTCCTGGGAAGAATTCGCATCCAAATTTATCAGCATAATCTTGAACTTTATCTCTACCTGAATTTCTCATTTCAACTAAGTAATTAATTTTCTCTGGAGTAGTTATTCCATCTTTATCATAGATATAACCATCTGGTCCAGATAAAGTAACAACTTTACCACCTAAATCAGCAACTTTTTGGCATGCTCCCCAAGCAACGTTACCGAAACCTGAAACTGCAACTGTTTTTCCTTTGAAGTCAGTTCCTTCATGTTTAAGCATTTCTTCACAGAAATAAGTAACTCCAAATCCTGTTGCTTCTGGTCTTACTAAGCTTCCACCATAAGTTAAACCTTTTCCAGTTAAAACTCCATTTTCGAAAGCTCCTCTAATTCTTCTATATTGACCATATAAGTATCCGATTTCTCTTCCACCTACACCGATATCTCCAGCTGGAACGTCCACATCTGGTCCGATGTGTCTTTGTAATTCAGTCATAAACGCTTGACAGAATCTCATGATTTCAGCATCAGACTTGCCTCTTGGATCAAAGTCTGAACCACCTTTACCTCCACCTATTGGAAGTCCAGTTAATGCATTTTTAAGAATTTGTTCAAATCCTAGGAACTTGATAATTCCTAAGTAAACAGATGGATGGAATCTTAATCCACCTTTGTAAGGTCCTATAGCTCCATTAAATTGTACTCTAAATCCTCTATTTACTTGAGTTTTACCATTGTCATCTTTCCAAGATACTTTAAACATTATTTGTCTTTCAGGCTCACAGAATCTTTCTAATAAGTTAGACTCTACATATTCTGGGTGCTTATCAAGTACAGGCCCTATAGAGTTTAAAACCTCTTCAACAGCTTGTATAAATTCTGGTTCAGCGCTGTTTCTTTTTTTCACGTTTTCTAATACTTGCTCAATATAAGCTTTAGTATCCATAGTATCAATACCTCCTAAAATTTAAACAAAATTATTTATATAATTTACTTTTTGTATGATAACACACTGAAGTAAATCTTTACATGTAATATATATTCTATGTATTTGCTTTTTTTCCTTCTTTTTTAAAAACATTTTAACAGATTTATTGCAAATACTAAAAACGATTACATGCCTTTATTTACATAATAGAATACTTTTGTATATAAATCAACATAATTTTATAAAAATTTAGACATAAAAATTAAAACTTGTTAATATCTTTATTTGTTTTGTAGGAATAAATTTGATATTCTTGCCATACTTGCTCAAGTTCTGTGAAGGTTTTAGATATTTTGTCCTTTTCCTTTAATCCTACAGCTATAATAAGAGCATTAATAACACTTAGTGGTGCCACTAAAGAATCAACAAAGGAAGCCATATTACTTTCAGCTATTAGTACATAATCAGCTTTAGTTGCTAACGGAGATAAAACGCTATCTGTAATTGCAACAACATCAGCTCCCCTTGACTTTGCATAATTAAGGGTTTCAACAGTTCTCATAGCATAACGTGGGAAACCTATACCAATGACACAGTCTCCTTCACCTAATGTTAGCATCTGTTCAAAAATATCACTCATCCCGTAAGATACGATTTTTACATTGTCTAATATTAAATTTAAATAAAATCCTAAAAAGTCTGCCAATGCAGCGGAACTTCTTAATCCTACAATATAAATTTTCTTAGAGTTTAAAATACTATTAACTGTACTTTCGAAAGCCTCATAATTTATTTTTTCCATTGTTGCTCTAATATTTTCTATATCTGATTTTAATACTCCTTTTAAAGCGTTATTAGGAATAATAAAATCATTAGATAATTCTATTCTTTGAGCTGTGGTAAGTTTGTTTTTTATAAGTTCTTGTAGCGCCTTCTGGAGTTCAGGATATCCTTCATAACCTAATTGGTTAGCAAATCTAACTACTGTTGATTCACTTACACCAACGCTTGCTCCTAGCTTCGCAGCAGTCATAAATGCTGCTTTATCATAATGCTTTAAAATATATTCAGCTATGAGCTTCTGCCCTTTACTTAACCTTGAAAACTTAGTTTGTATCATTCTCATTAAATCAGTATTATTATTCTCCATCACTTAACTCCTTTTAAAAGATTATAAAGTATATAATTCATTTTACTGAAAAATGAATTATATACTTCATATTAACACAGTATGGATTATCCTTCAACATAAAACTTCTATGATTATTAATTTTATGAATTTTTTCCTATATAAGAGATAATTATAAACTTATAACATAGTTTAAGTTTCTGTATTAAGTATTGTAAAATCACTGTTTTAGAGCAATCACTTCTTTTCAATGACTAATAAATATGGAGCCCTTTCACTCCTATTTATAACTTTATGAATCATTACTCCATACTTATTTTTTGGTAGAGAACTTGCATATTTTAGTATCTGTTCACTTTCACGAAGACCTTCATTATGACCAATGTATACTGATACAATGGCAAAACCTCCACTTTTTAATATTTTTAAAGTTTCTTTAATACTTTTTAGTGTAGATTCAGCCTCCGTAGTTATTGATTTGTCACCACCGGGTAGAAAACCTAAATTATATATGGCTACATCTATTTCTTCAGTTATATGTTTTTCTATATTTTCATGAGAATCACAAATGAGTTTTACATTATCTTTGTTCTTTTTCTTATATTCTTCTATTGCTACTGATTGAATATCAAATGCATAAACTTTTTTAAAGCTCTCACTTAGAAAATCACAATCTCCACCATTCCCAAGAGTCTCATCTACCGCTATATTTTTATCCACCACAAAATTTTCAATTATATAGTGAGATAGATCTGTTATATTTCCTAAGTATTTAAACATTTTTATCTCCTCCATTCTTTAGGTATTGTATTTCTATTTCACTTAGGTATCTCCATTGACCTTCTTTTAACCCTGTATCTAATTTTATTTCACCAATTGAAACTCTCTTCAAACTTACAACTGGATGTCCAATTGCTTCACACATTCTTCTCACTTGCCTATTTTTCCCCTCATGGATAGTTATAGCAACTTCACAACTATTTTTATATTTTTTTAACACTTCACATCTTCCTGGTGCAGTAATATAATCACCAATATCAATTCCTTTTTCAAATTTATGTATTTCATCATCATTGATTATTCCTTTTACTATAGCTATATAAGTTTTATTAATAGAAACTCTTGGGTGCATTACATTATTATAAACTTCACCATCATTAGTTAGAAGAATTAATCCAGAAGTATCATAATCCAACCTTCCAATAGGATATATCCTTTCATCTACTTTTACAATATCCAATAAAGTTTTTCTACCTCTATCATCCTTTACAGATGATATATATCCTGTAGGCTTATTAAGTGCTATATATATCTTTTTTTCTTCTGGTTTTATTACTTTGTCATCTACTCTAACTTCATTAACTCTAGAGTCAATTTTTGTTCCTAATTCCTTTACTATAATCCCATCAACTTTAACTCTGTTAGATAATATTATTTCTTCACATTTTCTTCTAGAAGCAACACCACATCTAGCCATATATTTTTGTAATCTCTCTTCCATCTTAAACTTCCCTTCATAACTCTAATAAAAAGAATTATAATTTTTATTAACAAAAAAATCAATCCAACTAAACAATAAACCGATAACTCTACATATTAATATTTTGTAGTGTTACCGGTTTAAGTATAACCTAGACTTATTTAAATTGATTTAAGTGAGAATTAGGTTGCTGTTCCATATATCCTGTTTTAGAATTTCTACTGTCATTTGATTTGTCATTCATAGAAGTTAGTTCACCATTCACCTTATTGGAAGACTTCTTAGGTTTGTTTTGCTTATTCTTAGCCATAAAGCTCACCTCCCTATTAACTATTATTTTCAAAATTAATTTAAATATTCAATAATAATAGATCTTACAGATAAAAATTTATAATAAAGTTATCCTTCTAATGAATTGAGAAAACTTGTAATAGATGCTATATTAAAATATAAGATAAAATTTTAATATTACAATTAACTTTAAGGAGGAATAAAATTTTGAGTAATCCAATATTTTTTATGCCAACAAAGATTATATGTGAAGAAAACGCAATAGCAAATCACGGTAGTATAATGAATTCTTTAGGAAGTACTGCTTTAATAGTAACTGGTAAACATTCTTCTAAAACTAATGGTTCTTTAAACCATGTGGTAAATTCCTTAAAAGAAAACAATATAGATTATCATATATTTGATGATGTAGAAGAAAATCCATCTACAGAAACAATTATTAAAATAAAATTATTCGCCCAAGATAAAGGTATCGATTTTATTATTGGAATAGGTGGAGGTTCACCTATAGATGCATCTAAAGCTGCCGGAGTTCTTCTTTTTAATTCACAAGCCACTATTGAAGATTTATTTACAAATTCCGCTCTTAATTCTCTTCCAATCGTTGCAGTTCCTACCACTGCTGGAACTGGAACCGAAACTACACCTTACTCTATATTAACAGATCATAACATTAAAAATAAAAGAGGTATTTGCCCTAAAATTTTTCCTGTAGTATCTTTTTTGGATGCTACTTACTTGATGGATACACCTAAAAATGTAACAATAAATACTTCTATAGATGCACTTTCACATTTAATAGAAGGGTATTTATCTACTAATTCTAACTGCTTTAGCAATGCTCTTGCAGAAAGTGGTTTAAAGATATTTAGTGAATGTATTTCATATATATCTTCAGAAAATATTCCCTTTAAAATACGTGAAAATTTATTAATAGCATCCTCTATTGCTGGTATGGTAATTTCACAAAGCGGCACATCTATTCCTCATGGAATGGGATATTCATTAACTTATTATCATAATGTACCTCATGGTAAGGCTAATGGAATTCTTTTAAAAGAATATCTTAAAATATACGCAAATAATTCTAAGGATAAAGTGGATAAAATCATATATTTATTGAACTTCTCAAATGTAGATGAGTTTGGAAACTTTATAGATGAATTATTTTCAAAGGATTTGAAAATAACCCTTGATGAATTAAAAAATTATACTTCTTACATGAATTCCAATAAAGCAAAACTTAAAAATCATCCCTATCCATTAACCTATGAGGATATACTTAGTATTTATATAAAAAGTATAAAATAATATTAGACCCATTAGAATTAATCTACTAATGGGTCTAATATTTTCTTCATTTATAATTGCTCGTTTAATATATATATTTTTGAAACTATCAAAATAAATATTGTTAAATTAATCCATGTCAGTACACTCAATATCTAGTTGAGAAAGAATACCTTTCGCTATAGCTTTTCCAAATTTCTTTTGATTTTCAATAGTACTAATTATCTTATTATCTTCTTCATTATCTATAAAAGCACACTTGATAATAATTGCATCCATAATAGTGTCTCTTATTAAAGGAAAATAATCTCTTCCACTTTTATTCATTCGATTATAAATTTTAACTTGATTCTGACCAATATTCATAATTTCATTACAAATTTTTTTTGTAAGCTCCAACCCTTTACCATTATATATAGAATAAATTATTTCACCTCTATCTCCTCCACCTACATTACAATGGATAGAAATAAAATAATCTGACATATTATTATTTGCCATAGTAGTTCTTTGAGAAAGTCCTAGATATTTATCAGCATCTCTTGTCATTTGAACTTTTATCCCATGTCTAAGTAGCTCTTTCTCACATTCTATAGCTATAGTTAGTGTAATGTCTTTTTCTATTAGATCACCATAAACGCCTCCTGGATCGCTTCCACCATGTCCAGGGTCTAAGGTTATCTTATACATAATTAAAATCCTCCCATTAATTAATCTCTTCATATATAATATTCTTTAATATTACATATGTGATTAATAATAGGAATGAGCCATCTTTGAATAATGCTATAAAACTTGTCTATTGTTTCTTATAAATTTGATTTAAAACATTATTATAAATAGAAATATTATATTCTATGGCATGAAAATAATCTACCTTTATTTTTTTATAGTGTTCTATACCTTCATCGGTAATTTTATATAAACGTTTATTTTTTCTATCAAAATCTTCCCATTTAGCTGTAAGATATAAATTTTCCTCCAAATCTCTAAGAAGTGGATACACCAACCCATTAGAAACTTTAGTAAAGTTTTTATTTATATAATTCACTATTTCCAATCCATATTCCTCATTATTTTCATATATTAAATAATGTAGGATATATAATTTTACAAGCTTTGTAGTATTTATTCTATTATCTAATGTTGCAATTCTTTTTCTTGTTTCACCTTTCATTTTTATCTCCTTTAAATTTATTAAGTATTTTTCATTGTGACTTTATTATATAACTTTATTTCAATTATGACAATTATTTTTATGATGTAATAGAGTAATATCTATAGAATTTTCTTTCAACTTATATAGTATAAATAATACTACACTTAAGATATAATAAATCTATATTATTATATCTATTTACTATACAAAGGAAGGAGATATTTATGAATATTATAGCAGAGTTTCACTGTCATACAACTGCATCTGATGGGAGGTTCTCCCCTTCTCAAGTAGTTGAAATGGCTAAAAATAAAAATGTTGAACTTTTATCTATAACAGATCACGATACCACTGAAGGTATTAGCGAAGCTTTAAATAAAGCTAATGAAATTTCCCTTAATTTTATTCCTGGAATAGAGTTAAGCTGTAATCACAATGGAGAAAGCATACATATCTTAGGATATTTTAAAGGAAATGATTATAAAGATGAAACCTTAATTAAATTTCTTAATAATTTAAAGAGAAACAGGGAAACTAGAGCCTCATCTATAGTTAAAAATCTAGATAAATACTTTAACATTAAAATAAATGTAGATGATGTTTTAAAAATTGGTAATGGTGTTATAGCTAGACCTCACATAGCACAAGCCATAGTAAATGCTGGATACCCCTTTGATTTTCAACATATTTTTGACAAATTTATAGGAAATGATAGCCCTGCCTATGTTCCTAATAAACATATATCCATACCAGAAGGAATTGAACTTCTTAAAAAGTATAATTGCATTGTAATTCTAGCACATCCTAAACTTATTAAAAAAACACCTATTAAAAATATATTAAATTATGATTTTCATGGTATTGAGGCACTGTATTATCAAAACTTTAAAAGAGAAACCGATGAATTTATATCCTTAGCTAAATCAAGGGATATGATAATAACTTGTGGTTCTGATTTTCATGGAATTTCTAAGGATGATACTAAACACGGTAGCATTGGAGATATGTTTCTTAGTGAGGAAGATTTTAAGAAGTTTATGATTTTGTATAAAAAATAGAATAATTAGGTATACTAAAGTAAAATTATTTTCGGAGGAGATAAAATGGTTTTACTTCAATGTTCAGTTCACAACTGTATACATAATAATTCCAACTACTGTAATTTAAATCAGATAACCATTGGGGGTTCCAATACCTATCAACCTGATGGTACAAATTGTGAAAACTTTATAAACAAATCAAGTGCATTAACAAACTCTATAAGTATAAATACTCCTTATTCTAATGTAAATTGTAATGCAGAACAATGTATTTATAATAAAAAACTCAAATGCACTGCGAACTCTATTGATATTTCTGGTTATACCTCATCTACTAGTGAAGAAACCTTATGTGCTACCTTTCAATATAACCCTAACTAAGTATTTACCTTTAGATAAGTGTAAGTAGTAATAATAAGTATAATTATTACTTACACTTATTATTTTTATGCAGTTAACTCATTAATAATTATTAATTCCTATAGCTAAAAATAAATTAGTAAATAACTTTTCATATAACTCTCTTATGTAAGTTCAGTTTAAAAATAATATATTATCAATCAAATGTCATAGTACAAATATCTATATATTTTTACATTTCCTTGAAAAACATTATATTTTTTTTAAAGTTAAATACAATATTTATGTATAATTATGTTGCATTATAGGGAAAATTTATGTATAATTATACATAAATTCGTTACAGAAAGGATGCATATAAATGGAAAGCAAAAGCAATAAAGTGTCTATTTCAGCAAATAATAAAGATTATTCATATATATTAGCTGTAATTAAATTTCTTATATTCTCTTCTTTAGGTATCTTCTTATTTATGATCCCAATTACCAAAGGAGAAGAAGTAGTTATACCTGTTGCAACCTTATCAACCTATGTTCAAGAAGCTCTTGGCCAATCACTTCCATACATAATAACAACAATAATAGTTGTAACCGCATTTTTTACAATAGTAACTAAAGCATTAAAGCCTAAATTTATTGTTAAAAATAATTTTTTAAATTCTCTTTTCAATGTAAATAATATTTGGTTTATTATCAGAGTCTTAGGTGGAATATTCATAATATGTACAATGTTTCAAATAGGTCCTAAAGCAATTTGGTCAGAAAATACAGGAGGAATGATTTTATCTGATTTACTTCCTATACTCTTTTCAGTATTTTTATTTGCTGGATTATTTCTACCTCTTCTTCTTAATTTCGGACTTTTAGAATTTGTAGGCTCCCTCCTAGTAAAAATAATGAGACCAATTTTTAATCTTCCTGGTTCAGCTGCAATAGATTGTATTGCTTCTTGGCTTGGAGATGGTACTATTGGTGTTCTTTTAACAAGTAAACAATATGTTGATGGGTATTATACTGAAAGAGAGGCCTGTGTAATTGGTACAACCTTCTCTTTAGTTTCAATAACCTTTAGCATAGTTGTAATTGATACCGTTGGGCTTAGTCATATGTTTTTACCCTTCTATCTATCAGTTACCTTTGCTGGTTTAGTCGCTGCAATATTAGTGCCTAAATTACCTCCACTATCAAGAAAAAAGGATATATACTATAATAATACAAATAAATCTATGGAAGAACTTCTTCCTGAAGGGTATACGCCTTTTAAATTCGGGTTAGAAAAAGCTATAGATAAAGCTAAATCTTCATCCTTAAAAAAAGATGTATTTACTAAAGGAACATTAAATGTTGTAGATATGTGGTTTGGAGTAATCCCTGTAGTTATGGCTGTAGGAACTATAGCACTAATGTTAGCAGAATATACACCATTATTTCAAATTCTTGGTTTACCCTTTATACCAATTTTAAAACTTCTTCAAATTCCAGAAGCTGCAACAGCTTCTAGCACATTAGTAGCTGGATTCGCAGACATGCTATTACCATCTATAATGTCAGGTGGAATTCAAAGTGATATGACAAGATTTATTATAGCTGCAACATCTATAACCCAGCTTATATATCTTTCCGAAGTTGGAGCTTTATTGCTAGGTTCTAAAATACCTGTTAATATAAAAGAATTGTTCATAATATTTATAGAAAGAACTTTAATAACTCTTCCTATAATTTCAATTATTGCTCACTTCATATTCTAAAATAATTTCTAATATTTAGTTATATTTATTTTAAAGAAAAGCAGATCATATTTTATCAATTCAATATGGTCTGTTTTCTTTAATTTTTAATATTAGCCTATTCAATAGTAATGGTAATTATCTTTTAAAATTATAATAATTTATGTATAATATAATTGGGGAATCTTAAAGGAGGTAAGACAATGTGGATTAATAATTTAATCAATTTTAAAAAAGTATATATTGAAAATATATCTACTCTAATAATATATCCTAAAAATTTTACTGAAAAACTTCCTGTAATATTCTTTTATCATGGCTGGAGTTCTAATAAGGATGTTCATAAAAACCTAGGGAGTTTCTTAGCTTGCAATGGATATATGGTGGTTATACCTGATTCAATAAATCATGGTGAGCGTGGAACCATAGATTATTGGCAAGGTGAAAGTGGATTAACTAAGTTTTGGCCAACGGTGTTATCCTCTGTAAAGGAATTCAGTTTTATTCTTGATTATATTAAATCTAACTACAATATAGATGAACATAGAATTGGAGTATCTGGTCATTCCATGGGAGGAATGATTACTTCTGGTATCATTGCTCATAATAAATGCATTAAGGCTGGAGTAATTATGAATAGCTCTGGGGCTTGGGTCGAAGCGACTTTAGAAATAATTGGGGATCAGTATAAAGATAATAAGGATTATATAGATAAAAGCTTAAATGAACTATCTTTATATAGCCCTATAAATAATATTAATAATTTTAATAATACTCCTCTTCTTTTACTTCACGGGGATAAGGATGCTTTAGTGCCAATTAAAAGTGAGATTGCTTTCTTTAATGCAATAAAAGATCACTACCAAAATAAAGATTTAGTAGATATGAAAACCTACGACAGACTAAACCATTATATAACAGAGGCTATAGTTTCTGAAGCTCTTCAATGGTTTGATACTTATTTGTAAGTAAAAATGAGTGGAATTGTCCACTCATTTTTATTATTCTATATACTTAACTATATTTATACCATTTATTTTCATCTTGTATAGACTTATTAAATTCATCAAATCTCCATTATGTATTCCTAAATCATAAGTTTCTACTAAGTTCATAGGAACTATTATACTTTTTTCTTCATTAAATTCATTGAAATAGGTTTTTAAGGATATGGCTAAGGTTTCTACACATATATCTGTGCAAACACCTGTAACTATAAAGTTATTGATGCTAGAATTTTCTTTAAGCCATTGTTGAAATTCTTTAGCATGAAATCCATTAGTGCTATTCTTCTTTATAATTCTATTATTCTTTGTATAGACCTTTAGTTCTTCTATTAACTGTGATTCTACTGTATTAGCTATACAGTGAGGTGGATATGCATTAAACTCACTAGAGTTTTCTTCATGACAATCTATAAAGAATATTTTTTTATAACCTGTAGTTTTATCATTTAGCTTCACTAAAGGGCTTATTATATTCTTCACCCTAGAAGACGCCAAAGGTCCTACATCATAAAAACCCCTAACCATATCAACAACTATTATTGCTGTATTTTCCTCTTTCAAATCCTTTAAATTAATAGATTCTAAATCTATTAATTCTTTTTCCATCTCCTTTAATATCTCATACATTTAATTCACCTCCTATAAGCTTTAAATTTAAATTTTATAGACACTAAGTTACACTATTTTTTACCTTTTACCTTCATAATAGTTCTAGTTACCTTGTATCCAATTCCAATAGCAGCAATAACTACACCAGCAACTAATGCTGAAGATAATTTTTCATTATGTTTTTCTAATTGCTCTAATTCAAGATTTTTAAATTTATTTTTTATGTCTATATCTTTTAAAGTCATAGATATCACCCTTTCTATATTATCTTATATTGGATTATACCACTTTCTTCATATAAATTGTTTAAACTTTTACTAAATAATAAACTAAAACTTTACAATTACCTTAATATGCGGTTTTTTATTCTTTATTAAATTAATACTCTGTACTATAATTACTAATATACGTTATTATAATGGAGGATTTATTATGTTTAAAACAATTATTTGGTTTGGTCATTTTGCCATTAGTCTTTTGACCAAAATTGGACCAATGTATAAAGTTAATTCTTTAGAGAAACACGGAAAAACTGAAGAAATGGAAGCTTATATACATAAAGTAACCTCAAAGTGGGCTATGTCGCAGCTTAAATATAGCGGAGCAACAGTATCTGTTTATGGTGAAGATAATATTCCATCTAATATTCCCGTAGTGTTTATTAGTAATCATCAAGGAAATTTTGATATTCCACTATTAATGAGTTATATTAATAAACCAAAAGGTTTTATTGCTAAAGTTGAAACTTTAAAAATACCTATAGTTAGAACCTGGATGCAATATATTCACTGTGTATTTATGGATAGAAGTAATCTTAGAAAATCTGCTACTGCTATAATTGAAGGGGTAAAAATAATTAAAGCTGGTCATTCACTAGTTATATTCCCAGAAGGTACTAGAAGTAAGGGTGGTCCTCTAGGTGAATTTAAAGCTGGTAGCTTTAAACTAGCAACTAAATCTAATGCACCTATTGTACCTATAACTATAAATGGTTCCTATAAACTTATGGAAGCTAATAACAATAGAATTAAGGCTGCTAATGTAGAGTTATTTATTCATCCTCCTATTGAAACTAAAAATTTATCTAAAGAAGAACAAGAAAAACTTCCTACTGTGGTTAAAGAAATAATAGCTAGTAAACTTCATAATTAGTTAAACATTTTTAATTATTGCAAAATCATCTATTCAATTTTAAAATAATCATTTGATAATATTGAAATATTAACCTTATTACAGTATTATCAAATAGTATGTAAGTTTGCATAGGAGGAAATAATAAATGAAATATGTTACTTTAGGAGTTTGCTCAAAAGAAATTAACTTTGACGTAGTTGAAAATAAAATAAAAAATGTAAGCTTTATAGGCGGTTGCGACGGTAATCTACTAGGTATTTCTAGTTTAGTAGAAGGCATGGATATCAATGAAGTTATATCAAGACTAAAAGGAATCCAGTGCGGTTCAAAAGATACCTCCTGTCCAGATCAATTATCAAGAGCTTTAGAAGTTTATAAAACTAAGAATTAAAATGAAGCTATCNNGATAGCTTCATTTTAATTCTTTTCTAATACTAAATCTCCCATTACAATACCTACCACTTGTCCACTATTATTCTTTATAGGTACTGAAAGAGCTATACAATATCCATCAGTATCAGAAGATATATAGGGCTCTGACTTATATACTAATCCTTTAATGGATTCTTTAAAGTATGGTCTATGAGAATAATTACAATATAACTCTTCCCTGCTTCCCTCAAGGGTTATCCCTTTAGTATCTCCATTTATATCCATAACTGATAGTAGATAAAAGAACGGATATTTTTTCACAAATTCTTTTAATGTTTTATTACACTTAGTTTCTTCTAAACATATTATTGTGCCTTCTTTTGCAACACTATTCAAAATATTTTTAGCATTATTTATATATTTTTCAGTATCTTCATCTAAAATATAATTTTGTGCAAAGGATGATATTATAAGCTTCATATCTTTATTCATATTTACAACTTCTTTGATATTATCAGAAACACGCTTTACTACCTTAAGTTGAACCTTAGAACTTTCTGCTGTATTTTGTACATGAATGGTAGTTTTAGAAACAAAATTAGAAATACTATTTATAGATAGCTCTATATTCCTTAAATTTATATTTTGATCCTCAATAGCTTTATTTATTTCTTGTATAGAGTTTAATGTATTCATACTAGAACTAGATATAGATTGAAAATTTTCACTATTTTTCTTAGCGTATGAAATAGATTCTTTTATAACTGATAAATCTTCTTCCATTATAGATCCAAATTCATATATATCTTTTTGAACATTATCTGTTATCTTTTGAATTTCATCTGCTTGTACAGATGACATTTCTGCCAACTTTCTTATTTCCTCAGCCACTACAGAAAAACCCCTTCCAGCTTCTCCTGCTCTTGCAGCTTCTATGGATGCATTTAAAGATAATAAATTTGTAGTACCACTTATTTCTTTTACAGTATCAGATATATCTTGAATTTTTTGTGCACCAATTTCTAAGGCTTTTATCCTAAGAGAGAGTTCCTTTTCCAAGCATAGTGATTTTTCCATCTTATTAATAAGTTTATCAAACTCACTCTTGCTTTCACTTACAGATTCCATCATTGACATAGCTGTTTTTTCCACGCTATGAGAATTTCTAACCATAGTCCCATGATTTAAAACAATACTTTCTATATCACTTCTAACAGATACAACTTTATCAACCTGATTATTCATATCATCCGATATGGTGGTTATAGATTCTACATTTTCAACCACATGTAACTCCATATTTTTCATATCTTTACTTAAGACATCACAGTTTATAAGTATCCTATCACTAATTTCTGTAGATTTTCCTATAAGCCTTCTAACCTTTATCATAAAGTCATTGGAATAAACTATTAGTTCTTTTATTATTTTAATTTTGTTTGCCTTTAGTTTCTTTGTTAAATCACCTTGAGCAATTTTCTCCATTTCATTAGTTAGCCTTCTTATTGAACTTCTAATTCTTATATTAAATATAGAAACTATGATTAAAGTCACAATAAGAATTCCGATTATACCCCAAAATACATCTTGTGTTTTCAAATTTTTACCCCCCTATATGAAATTAAAGCCATATAATATATAATTATACATTATTATTAATACATTTCCTACAAAAATATTACTTATTAAGTAAAATAGCCGAATTTTGGATAAATCCAACGGTTTTTCCCAATAGTTTTCTAGGTAAAACCTTAGATATTCCTATAGCAATTTTATTTTTAATCCCAGGTATAATTATGCTTCTTCCTTTCATAAATTCTTTATACCCTATTTCAGCAACTAACTTAGGCGACATAGCTCCTCTTAATTCTCTTTTGCCAGCTCTTTGATGAAAATCTGTTTTTGTAGTTCCTGGACAAAGTCCACTTACCTGAATATTATACTTTTTAAGTTCGATTGATAAAGCTTCAGTTAAAGATAATACATAAGCTTTTGATGCATAATATACTGCAGTATAAGGTCCTGGTTGATAAGCACCAGTAGATGCCACATTTAGGATTTTTCCACCCCCATTTTTAATCATTTCATTAGAAATTAAATATGTAAGCTCCGTTAAAGCAACCATATTAGTTTGTATTACTAAACGATGACTTTCCATATTAATTTCATGAAATAGACCACAATAACCTACACCAGCATTATTTATTAGTACATCTATCCTTATATCTAAATTTATAATTTCATTAAAAACCTCATTTCCACTATGAGATTTAGATAAATCTTTCTCAATTATAATTACTTCTATTCCATAAATCTTTGATAGCTCCTCTTTAATCCTTTTTAAAACTTCAATTCTTCTGGCAACTAAAATTAAGTTATAGCCATTTCGAGCAAATATTTTACTAAACTCATATCCAATTCCAGACGAAGCTCCAGTAATTAGCACTGTTTCTATTTTAATTTTCATATATAATTCCTCCCTGAAAATTCAAACTATACTATCATAAAATAGTTAATATTTATTTTTTCATATATATAATACAGATTTAAATTATTAATTCAAATTTTAATTCAATCAAATGAAAATTACTAGATATTTTATCTTTATATAGATATATTATAAATAATCTAAGCGATTTTAACCTAAACTATATAGTATAAAAGATTAAATATTACATTTGTAAAATAAATATGGAGGATATTTATGAAATTTGAAAACCTTTCCCTTGATTTTTTTCGTAGGGATGCAAGAAAAGTTGCTGAGGACCTCTTAGGTAAAATAGTAGTAAGGAATTATATGGGATATAAGCTTACTGGTAGAATTGTAGAAACTGAGGCTTATGTGGGAAAAATTGATAAAGCTTCTCATGCCTATAACTATAAGAAAACCACTAGAACGGAACCTTTATTTAAAAGTGCTGGTATAGCCTACGTATATAAAATATATGGAATGTATAACTGTATGAATATAGTAACCGGTTGTGAAGGCGATCCTCAAGGAGTCTTAATTCGTGCCATTGAACCAATAGAAGGTATTGAAGTTATGAGTGAAAACCGATTTAATAAGCCTTTTACTAAGCTTAAGCCTCGAGAAATATTAAATCTCACTTCTGGTCCTGGAAAACTATGTATAGCCCTTAATATAGACAAATCTTTAAATACCCATTCTATATTAAGTGAGGAGTTATCCTTATATGCTGACGATTTTAAAGATTTCAAAATTGTATATTCTAAAAGGATTGGCATTGATTACGCTGAAGAGGCAAAAGATTTTCTTTGGAGGTACTATATTGAAGGTAATAAGTATGTTTCAGTTATAGATAAAAAATCATCTCTATAAAATTACAGAGATGATTTTTATCTATATTTCTAATTATAGTTTCAAAAATTTAGCAAATCTATTTCTAACTGTTTCTTCCCCCATTATTTGCATAATAGTATAAAGGTCTGGTGTATTATTTCTATAAGTTAATGCCGTTCTTACACATCCAGCTACATCTGAAACCATACCTTTGTAATTTTCAGGATTTTTCTTAAAGGCTTTTCTATCTGTAGCGTACCCTAATTCTACAGCTACTACTTTTAACTCTTCAAACCAAGTATCCTTATCAGTATTAAAATTATATGCCTTAGCATAAGCTTCTATTACCCTTTTAGCTTCTGGTAAATCTATATTCTTAGGAAATTCTATTTCTTCTACAGTACTCTTAAATAATACATCAAAAAAGAAGAATATTTTTTCCTTAACATCATTCCATTTAGCAAAATCCTTTCTAGGTTTTGGTCCTTCTTTATCAATATTGAATATTTCTTTACACATTAATTCATTGTTAGTTACTATGTCATACATTTCCTTATCATAATTCTTAGCCCAATTTATATAGTAGTCATATACCACATCAGCCTTTAACTTGCAAATTACATTTTTACTTACGTCACTTAATTTTACAATATCAAATAAAGCACCACTTTTACTCATCTTATCTAGATATACTCTAAATTCATGATAATCAGATGATGGATTTTCTTCTCTCCACTGTTCAAAAGTAGAATTTATTATATTAAGTAAATATTCTATAACAGATATCATAGGATATCCTTCTTCATCATAATAACTTACTGCACTTTCGGGATCTTTTCTCTTAGATAACTTTCTTTTAGAATCTCCATCTAACTTCATTATTGTAGGAGTATGTGCATATTCAGGTCTATCAAATCCAAGAATATCAAAGAGTTGAATATGAATTGGAAGAGATGATAACCATTCTTCTCCCCTAATTACAGTAGTAGTTCCCATTAGCGCATCATCAATAGCATGAGCAAAATGATAGGTTGGAAGTCCATCAGATTTAATTATAACTATATCTTGATTGCTTTCTGGGAAAGAAATATCACCTTTAACTAGATCGTGAAACTCAACTCTGTTTTCTGGATTACCTGGAGATTTTAATCTTATAATATATTTTTCACCTTCACCTATTCTTTTTAAAGCTTCTTCTGGAGATAAATTTCTACAGATTGCATATTCTCCATAATATCCTGGAGTTAATTTTTCACTAATTTGTTTTTCTCTCAGTTGTTCTAGATCTTCTGATGTACAAAAACATGGATAAGCAAGCCCCTTTTTAATTAGATCTCTAGCAAAAGTTTTATATATCTCTTCTCTTTCGCTTTGTCTATAAGGACCATACTCACCTTTAGATGTATTATCCCCTGTCATACCTTCTGTAAAATCTAACCCAAACTTATGCATGGTATTTATAGTATCTTCTATAGCACCAGCCACTTCTCTTTTTTGATCTGTATCTTCGATTCTTAAATAAAAAACTCCTTCACTTTGAGTAGCTATTCTTTCATCTATTAATGCAGAAAATACTCCTCCTATATGTTGAAACCCTGTTGGACTTGGAGCATATCTAGTAACCTTGGCACCTTCTTTAAGGTTTCTCTTGGGATACTTTGAAATATAATACTCAGGCTCCTTATCAATGTTAGGGAAAATTGTATTTGCTAATATTTCATAATTCATTTTACTCACCTTACCTTATATATTTATTAATTACCTCACACTTTAGCTTAATCCATTTTATATAATACAACTTAATAATATAATTTAGCATTTTATATAATATGAGATATGTAGTAATCTTATTTAAAGTTTACCTTATATAAAACTCTATTAAATATTAATCCATTTTAAATATTACCATAAAATAAAGTATAATTGTACCCCTATATGTTTTAATATAAACTCCTTAGATTTTATATAAAAGATTTATCTTAGTTTCTTTTCCATTTGTTTTCATAATTTTGATACCTTGGAATTTATCATAATTTTCTTTAATTCCTTCATCTAAGTTAATGGATTTTTTTTCATTAGCCATATACGCAACTATTTCATCATATTCAATGAGTTCTTCTATTTTCCTTTTTAACTTTTCACTTTTTTTCCTAGCTATTGCTCTTTCCTTAGCACTATATTCCTGTGAGTCTTTTATTAGCTCCAATGTACTCAATTCACCTTCATATTTCCGTTGCATAAGATGAATATATTCTGTCCTCAATAAAGCTACAGTTAAGTCGTCATATCTATGAGCATATACCAATGCTTTAAATCCATCATTCTTACCTGAATCAAATAACCAATATATGGGTTTCTTTCCATAAGCTTTTATATGATCCTTATAGAATTCCTTAAAGAAGTATCTTCTAATGCTTTGCCTTGAAGTTTCACTATCTTTTTTGCCTAAAATATTGGCTATAAAATTAAGATTCTCTTCCAATACTTCATTTCCATAAACTGCTTTTAAAAATTCAATGAACTTGGTCATTAAATCTTCTGAAAAATATTTTTCTTCTGTTATAGGCATTATATTATCAACCTTAGGCATAAAACTTGAATTAACCCATCTATTATCATTTACTTTTCCAGTGGAATCTATTTCTACTTTCTTAACTCTATAATTTTTAAAATCCCATTTATCTTGGAAGTTTCCACCTCCATACACTAACCCATCAACATCTATTGAATATCTACCCATAATACATCCCACTGCAAAAGATATTAAAGATTTCACTTCTCTTTCTACCTCAATTCTCCTTAATGTTATATCTTTATATGATACATCCGGGGATAATTCTTCATTTAAACCATAAACATCTATGAAAATTTTATTTAACTTCTCTTCATTATTTTTAAGTTTCTCAATAATTTTCATATTTTCTTTTTCCCAAAATTTAAATCTAGATTCTATGGTTACATCCTTAACTTTTTTTTCTCTTAAGCCTCTCATCAATGGATGAGTTCTAAAGTTCCATGATGTCTCAAAGTCATTCCATTCCGCTTCACTAATGGCTATGTTTTCTTGTACAATTTCATCAATGGTAGATTTTATTTCTTCTTTAAATATATCTTCATGTATTGGAACATTCTTCAAATCTCCTACTTGTATATTATAGGTTGGATTCATTATATCTAAAAACATATTAGCAACTTTGCTGCATAACAATGCTAGTACTACCTTTTCTAGGTCTTTATCATCAAAGAATATAGAAGATCCAGCAACGTCAAATATGAACCCCTGAGGAGAATACCTTACTCCCATATTTTCAGAAATAAAAGTGTATGTAAGACCACTTTTAAAATAAAACTCCTCATTTTTTATAGTTCTACTATATGATTTATATAACTTTGCTGCATAATCTTTTACTTCACTGCCATCATTTTCCCAATTAATCACATATCTATTATTACCAAACCACTTTCTGTATTCTCCACCTTTGTTATATGGAAACCATTTTTTCTTACTTAACAAAGCTTCATCTCTATCAGCAGCTGAAAAATTAATTTCATTTATATCAACTTCATACCAATCTCTTAAAAACCGTTTATTATCTGATGTAGCCATTCCTTGTCTAGGCTTTGCAATATTTTCAAACTTGTGTAAATTAGAAAATAAATTTAATACATTATCATTTACCCAATAAGCAAAAGGTTTTGTTGGGATTGTCATTAGTTTTTTTAGCCATATACTGTAAATCCCCTCTCTCTCCATTCCACTACAAACTGACTTAATCTTTATTTTCTTTTCCAAAGCTGTTAACTCTTTAGTAAGGTCTACAATTCTCGTTTTATATTTAGGAATTTCACTATTTTGATTTATAAAAGCAACATTCTGTACTATGGTACCCACATTATCTTCAAATACTCTAGATCCTAAGTGAATCATGCTAATAAAAGTACTGTCTTCTAAAATCTTATTTCTAAGTTCTAAAAAGCTACTTAAAAACATCCATGAATGCTGATTTACCATGGCATATATTCCATCTTCTTTAAGATAGTTCTTACACACTTCCATATACACAGAAAATAAATCATGCTTTGATAAAGGATAATGGTTGGTCAAATATTTAGCTAGGGTATCATTAGCTCCCCTTAGTCCCATATAAGGTGGGTTAGTAATACAAACCTCATATTTAATACTCATTATTTCTCCCTGATTAATGAGCTTTGGTAATTTATTTAACAGTATCTGTCTATAATCACTAAATACTAAATTATTTTCTTCATTTATCTCTCCTAACCGTTCTTTTAACCTCTGAAAATTCACCTTCTCAACTCTTAATATTGATCCAAACTCTTTACCATCCTTAAAGGTATTTACTAAATAAGATAAATCACCTCTTAGCTCTTCATCTTCCTTTGCGAAATATTCTATAATTTCATAAGTAATACCATTACTTTCTTCTATAGCTACTATATTAAGCTTCAAAGGATTTTTTTCAACTTCTCTGAAAAATCTTCTATTATACGCTCTAGCCTTCATAATAAGACAGAACATACCAATTTGACTAGCTCTTAAATCTATATCTAATCCAAATATATTATTTTCTAAAATTTTTCTTGAAATCTCTCGCTCTGGATAAGCTGCAGATTTGTAAATTTTATAAAGCACATCAAAGGCATATAACAATATGTGCCCCGAACCCATACATGGGTCAAGAACCTTTATATCCTCAGGATGTAAATTTTTTCTCCCCAATTTAATATTATGTAAAATGTCATCTATTTCGAAATCCTGAATGCCTTCCTCTAAATAATATTTTAATTCATTCTTTAAATTTTCATCCTCATGTCCTTGAATCCATATGGTTCCTAATGAATTTTCTACTAAGTATTTCACTATCCACTTAGGAGTAAATAACTGAGTAGCTGCTGGAATATTTTCTTTAGTTATTTTTACATTTTTCTTTAGATCATCAAAAACCTTATCCTTCTTTTCAGATATATAATACTGATACATCCACCCTATAATTTCTACTTCCTCTTTCCAGTCTTCTTCATCTATGTCATTGCACATTTTCCTTAGTATGGAACCTTCTTCTAACAAATTACCAGGAAATAACAATTCTGTATAATCTTCTATTTTTTCAAATAAACCAGGAATAATATTCCCTAATTCATTACATTGTCTTATTAAAATATATTTATATAGATTTTCTCTATCAGAATTTTTACTACTATCTAACAATTTATAGACTAAATCTGAATCTAGTCTCAACTCTCTTATAACTTCACCAACCCTAAATAAAATATCTGGTTCCATTTTACCTGGTATCTCTGAAGATATAATTCTTATTCCAATGGTCAAATAATCATGTACTTCCATATACCTTAAAGCTATAAACCTGTTAAACCAAGTATATGCCACTTCTTCCACAACTTCATCTAAAGATTTTGATTCTATTTCCTTTATTAGTGATTTTCTATGCTTAGGTGAAATATTAAATATTTCTTCTCCACCCACTACTTTAAATCCACTTTGAACCACTTCTATATCTCTAATTCTATTATCTTCAATACCTATTTTATACGCTCTATCTTTTATTTTTTCAATAAGATTACTTCTTGCCCAAGTGGCAAAAGCCTTAACTTTATTCTTATTCATCCTTTAATTGCTCCTTATTTGCTATGTAAAATTTCAATAGCTTTATTATAACATAGTAAGATTTTTTTATTGAAATTTTTATATAATTCCTTAGCACATTATTTTCTTTTCAAATTCTAAGATTTTATAATTAAACCCTAAAGAGCTATCTCAAAATAATTCTCTAGAATCTCTAAAATATTGAGTTTATACTTTAATACCATTAGCAGATAATACTCAACATAATTAAGATTTAGATTACTTTGAAATAGCCCTTTTATAAATAAAATATTTAATTTTAATAACCGTTTTTTTTTGCTACGATACCACTTTCATTGGTACCTGGCTCTTCAATAGTAGTATTAAAGCTACTTTGAGCGTATTGACCTTGAGATTTATTCCCATTACGAAGATAGTTCTCCTTTTTGTATTTCCTTTTATCTTCTTCACGTTGTTTAATCTCATATTGTTGTTCTCTTAATAAATCATGATCCATCTTTATCCCTCCTTTAACACATATATTCATTGTTTATTATGTGTTAAAGTTTTTATAGTATACTGTTAAACACAATATACTTTTCCTATGAATTCTATTATTAATTTAATTTTAAAATCTAGATCTCAGTATAATTATCCTTAAACCAATCTATTAGTTTTCTTGCAATACTAATGCTTCCAGGAATACTAGGTAAATTATTTACCTCAAACCAGTTTGCCTCTTCAATTTCAACTCCATCAACCTTTATTTCACCCTTATCATATTCTGCTGTGAACCCTACCATAAGAGAATTAGGAAATGGCCATGGTTGATTACCAAAATATTTTATATTTTTAACTTCTATTCCCACTTCCTCCATTACTTCCCTCTCTACACATTCCTCTAATGTTTCACCAGGTTCCAAAAACCCTGCTAAAACACTATAAAAATTATGTTTTGACTTAGCATTTTTAGCAAGAAGTAATTTACCATCTTTAACTATAGCAACTATTATAGCAGGACTTATTCTAGGGTAGCTTATAAAACCACACTGTGGACATATTTTCCCATATTCATTTAGTATAGTATTAGTACTATTACCACAAACACCACAATATTGATGGGTTCTATCCCAATTCATGATTTGAATAGCACGTCCTGCTTCTATATATATTTCATCAGAAACTTGTCCATATAAGTTTCTTAAGGTTATAAATTTCATACCCAAAGGTTCTGTATACTCTTTTGATACCTCTACAGAGTAACATTTACCACAACTTCTAGTTCCTAGATCTTGAACTCTTACTGGATTAATATTAACTGATTCTAAATCTTTAAATCTTGGTATAAAAATTTTATCCTCTTTTTCTTCTACTAATAATTCATTTTGTCTAAATATAAACCAAATAGGAGCATTAGTTTTTTCTGTTGATAAATGATTCATTATTTTTCCTTCTTTCATTTTGTATAAAATCTATATTAACCTTAATATATTTTATTAATTAAGTCTATACTATTTTTTAGTTTAAAATGTAAAATACCTCGTAATACTTATTAGTACTACGAGGTATGGTGCGCCATCAGGGGTTCGAACCCTGGACCCCTTGATTAAGAGTCAAGTGCTCTGCCAGCTGAGCTAATGGCACATGTCCTTGTCACAAATATTATTATACAACCCACTGTAAGTTTTGTAAAGTATTTTATTAAAATACATTAAATAAATATTTATCATTTAATGTAAAAAAATATAAACCAATTCAGTTTATACTTAAATAGATTAATTTAATCATATTAATTATTTTACGAGCTACTTTTTTCAAAAAAATTTTTATTAAAAAGAAACAACACTCTACAGTGTTGTTTCCCTTGGTGCGCCATCAGGGGTTCGAACCCTGGACCCCCTGATTAAGAGTCAGGTGCTCTGCCAACTGAGCTAATGGCACATGTCCTTGTCACAAATATTATTATATTAATATTATTTAATTTTGTAAATAATTATAGGTATATACAATAGATTTCAAAATATCTATTGTATATACCTATATTGTATTTAAACATCCTTTATCTTCATTATATAAATTTCTTATTTACATCCCTTGATCCACTTAGATATAATAAGTGTGGATAATATATATTGAATTCTATAACATCACCAACTTTATAATTTGTCTTACAGTCTTCTATATCTATAATTAAATGGTCACTACTAGCACCAATTACCTCTATATTTTTATCTATAGGTATTAAAGTATCTACAGAAACAAAATCCTGCTTACCTATTGCCAATAATGCACGTCTTCTTTCACCTCTATCTTCATAGGTGGGCTTATTCCCAAATGCATCTATAAATATTTCACCAATTGGATGAGATGGCTTATTTTTAACTTCCACTACCTGAGCTTTTAGCACAAAGGCATCTTGATGTAACATGGACATATCATACTCCCAAAAATCATCTAAATCCTTAGCAACTAATATTCCTTCTCCAATTCTTAAATTATTAATTTTACTTGGTATTTTTCCATCCCAAATTAAAGTTAACGAAGAAGTAGCTCCTCCTGAAACCACATCCAATTCTCTTCCAATCAAAGCTTCTATTTTTTCTGCCACATTACATAATTTACCTAAATTCTCTTCTGTAGGTTTCACAGAACCATAGCATCCTAAATTTGTCCCTATACCATAAAGTTTTACATTAGTTAATTCTTTCTCTACATATAAGGCTAAGTTTATGAACTCTTTTTCATCTACAATACCTTCCCTTAAATCACCTAAATCCATCATTAAAATAACTTTGTGATTCTTGTTTTTGTATTTACACTCTTCGTTTATTTTCTTTAAAGTTTCAATTTCAGAGTTTAAACTTATATCCACATATTCCACTAATTGTTTTATTTCATTATGCATAGGTATTCTTATAAGCATAACAGGTTTTTTTATACCTTGTTTTTTCATCTCTATAACTTGATTTATTCTAGATGTAGCAAGATACTCACATCCTGCCTTATCCATCTCTGAAACTATCTGTGGCATAGCATGTACAACTTTAACTACTCCTGCTACAGAAATTCCTTGATTCTTACATAAATCCACTACATATTTAGTATTATCATATACCTTTTTTAAATCTATCTCTAGTAGCGGAAATTCTTCCAGCTCCTCTATTTCTTTTATATGGATATCATTAATCAAAGTGTTTTCTAACATAGTATCCTCTCCAGTCCCCTAATATAAAGATACCTAATTTAAATTAGTTTTATTTAACAGCTGCTATCTTGTTTATATTATAAGAAAATTCACTCAATACTTCTCCATCCATATTAATTAAAATAAACCCAACCAAAAACTACTCATAACACAACCATATAATTATGTTATGAGTAATTAAACAAATACAATTCTAAATTTAGTTGATTGCTTAATCGCTCTAAACAGAGTTCTTACCTTCTAACTAATTCTTTAATAAGCAATGATAGTTTTAATAAACCTTCCTCTAGCTCTTCTATAGGTGCATATGAAAAAGATATTCTCAAAGAATTGTTAAAATTAGCATCATATATATATCCAGGATACAATAAAATTCCCATTTTACATGCTTCATCAAAAAGCTTATACATACCTATTTTATACTTTAAAGTAATCCAAACATAATAACCCCCTGAGGGTATTTCCCAAGTAGCTATATCCTTGAAGTATCTATTTAAAGCATTTATTGTTACATCTCTTCTTATAGTTAATTGACTTCTTATCTCTTTTAAATGATTTTCATACAACCCCGTTTCTAGCCACTTACCCACAGTAAGTTGTGATAAAGAGCTAGAACCATAATCAGTTTGCATCTTTATATCACCTAATCGTTCAATTACTGGTTCTGGTCCCACAATCCACCCAATTCTTAATCCTGGACATAATGTCTTTGATACACTCCCTACATATAATACCAATCCATTAGTGTCTATACTCTTAATAGGGTCCGGTGGTGGAGCGTCAATCCAAAGCTCCCTATATACATCATCTTCAATAATAGGTAACTTCTCTTTCTGACAAACCTTTATCAACTCTTTTCTTCTTTTTTCTGACATGACTATAGAAGTAGGATTTTGAAAATTTGGTATAGTATATAGTATAGATGGAACATGTTTTTTTATGTAATCTGGAATTAAATTAGCCATAACTCCTTCATTATCCATAGGTATCCCACTTCTTCTCATATCTAATGACTGAAATATTTGAAGTGAGTACATATAAGAAGGATTTTCTAACAATACAGTAGAACCCTTTTGCAATAATCCCATAGAAATTAGCTGCATTGCTTGCAAAGCTCCAGAAACAATAAGTATAGAACCTGGTGATGCATATATGCCAATTGTCTTTAAATAATTACTTACTTGCTGCCTAAGATACATAGTTCCACTGGGACTTTCATATCCTAAATTATCCATATCCCTTGCTACTTCATTTAATATTATTTTCATATCTTCTTTTGGAAATAATTCTGATGATGGTTCTCCAGTGCTCAATCGTATATAATCTTCTCTAAACTCAAGGGTATTGATTTTCTTAATAGTCTTAACATTAGGGATATGAATGCCTTCATCAATATAGGACTTCCAATCTGGTTGTATATTAGATAATAAAGGTGATACATTATTTACTATTTTAGTTCCACCCTTTCCCTTACCCTCTAAGATTCCTTCTGCCTTTAACTCATCTATAGCTGAAACAATAGTACTTCTATTTACATTAAAAATTTTAGCTAATTCTCGTTGCGTAGGAATCATGAATCCGACTTGCCATTCTCCTCCATTTATTTTCTCCTTAAAGTACTCTACAATTTGAATATATAGAGGCTTATTTATGTTTTTATCCGGCTTCCAATCTATATTTATTATATTTATCTCTCCCTTCAAGATAATAATATACTATTAAATATATTTGCTTATCTATTTAATATATTAACCTAAATATTTCTTCTTTTATAGTCCTTTATAAAAATAGAGCTTAATTATCAGATGATAACTAAGCTCTTATAAATTTAATTTTTCTATTAGGATTGCATTTCTATCTCTTTCTCCTCTAAGTAAGTACATATGGCTCTGAAATCATCTATCCAATGAATTTTTGCAAGTTCTCGCAAATCTAGAATTATACCTGTACTTTTATGTTTGATATACTCCATATTATAGATTTCCGTTTCTACAAAATTATTTATATAACTATATATACATGGAACAAATTTATCCCAATTCTGTTCAAAATATTTAGTTTTTGCATAACATAATCTATTTATATGAAATATTATCCCTATAGGCGTACTCTTCGTGGCTAGTTTATGACTAAAATATTCTTGATTAGGGTATTTTGGCTCTACTCTTTCCCAATATAAGTTTTCATTGGGATGTAAATTGAATTTATCAATTATTTTGCACTTTTCTTCCCCCAACTCTTCTCTCATCAACTTTTCTCTAATAGGCTGTTCCAGCTCTTTTAAATACTTTAGATTCATAATGTAATGCCCCCTATTAAAACCTTGTTATAAATTTCTTAATTTCATTTTATTGCTTTATATAGCAATTTACCAATACTAATTATTGATAAGTATAATAATACTTATTGGTAATATTAATACAACAATATAAATTAATCTATTATACTAATTACATATATAATTTTAATAAATGAAAATCCTGTACTTAGCCTTTACTTAAGCTCTAATATATAAAAAAAGCTTTTATGAGAATAAACTTCTTCATAAAAGCTTTTACAAAACTTAATAACTATACAGCTATACTTCTTCTTTTTGAAAACACACTAACACTTTCTTTTGCTAGAGCCGTGACTATAGATGATGATCCAATAAATAGTATTCCTATTTGTGGAGTTATTATTGTAAAATCAATTACTCCATGAACTAAAACAACTACCTGTATTGCCATAAGTAAAGCTACACTACTATATCCAGATTTATAAAGATATATTAAATCTTTATAGATATTTGCTCTTATATATAAGTAAATTAAAAGTCCGATTACTCCTAAAGAAGTTAATAATGATAGCCATATATTATGAGAATGATTAATAACAGAACTATATCTTGAATATTCATTACCATGCTCTATAGTTCCTAACATTCCCCAACCAATCAATGGTTTCTCATCTATCATCTTTAAAGATCCTAACCATATTTCTTCTCTAGTGTCAAAAGACCTCTCCATCTGATGACCAGTAATCTCTTGAGAAATATCAGATACTTTTGGAGGAGTAAAACCTACTATACCTATAACTAATAAAATAGATATAACAATTATTATATCACTCTTATTTCTTTTTACTTTCAATAGTAATAGGGAAACTAATCCAAATATTAATCCAATAAAAACCCCTCTTGAGCCAGTTAAACAAAGATTTATTAAAAATAGAGCTGTAGCACTATAATATGCCAACTTCACCTTAACACTTTTACTATTAGAAGCATAGTATATGGCCATTATCATCATAATAGCAAACCAATCTCCAGCTATGTTCGGATTTCCAAAAGTACTAAAAATTCTATGATTAGTTGAAACCTCCAATGGTACACCTAAAAATTTTTTCCACAGTTCCATTGGGAAATATGCAAAAGTAACCTTTTCTATAATTCCAACAATTCCCGAAAAAATTGAAAACTTAATTAAATAATTACATATTATTTCCAATTTTTCTTCTGTCTTGCAATAGTTTTGTAATACTACACTTATAGTAAAATATAAGAAAAAAACTATTGAAACAGCGGCAGACATAATACTTTTATTAAGAAGTCCAGCTAATAGAGACCAAAGAAACAAAAGAACCAATCCCATATTCCAACTATTTTTCTGTATTTCCTCTCTCATCTTTATAACTCTATAAGTAGTATATACTCCGGTAAATAATGCAGTATATGGAGACATAATAATTAATAATATTAAATTAAACATAATCTTCACCTTTATTTTTCTATTCTTCCATATATAATATGTTATTATCATCATGGAAATTATTTTATAGTTTTACATAATAATGTGTTCTTAAAATCCTCTATATATATCTTACACATTTTTACTAATTTTGTTAATACTTTTTACATATTTTGGTATATATTTTTTAACACATAAATTTTTAACACATAAATATACACATTGATTATAATACATTATGTACGAATTTATTTCAACATAAAAAACATATTGTAATAAATTCGTAAGAACTTCCTCACTGTATATTATAGGATTTAAAGTTACTTCATATACCTTAAATTAATAAAATTATACCCTTTTCTCTTTTCTTTAACTATTTTACAATCAAGACTACTCTATAAACTAGATTTTAAATAAATGTAGATTTACTTATGAAAACCATTTTATGAAATTTTCACAAAGCCTATAAATATATAATATAGTGAGTATATAAATAAAAATGCTAAGGAGTAGCTATATTCCACCTCCTTAGCATTTTCTTATTTCAGTATTTATTTACCTATATCTTTTCTATAATACATTCCATTAAAATTTACTTGTAATATCCCTTTATAAGCCTTTTCTCTTGCCTCTTCTAGATTATCTCCAAGAGCTGTAACTCCTAAAACTCTACCACCATTAGTAATTAATTTATTATATATGGAATCAGCTCCAGCAATAAATACCTTTTCACTACAACTATCAACACCTGTAATTAACTCACCTTTTTCATATCTCCCCGGATATCCTTTCGAAGAGCCTATAACACAACAAGCTGTCTTATTTTTAAACTTAACTATATCATCACTAAGTTTTCCTTCTATTGCAGCTTCAATTATATCAATAAAATAACTCTCCATAAGAGGTAACACCACCTGTGTTTCTGGATCACCCATTCTAACATTATACTCTAAAAGATATACTCCTTTTTCGCAAATCATCAATCCAAAGAATATTATTCCTATATAGTCTAGATTTTCTTCCTGTATCCCCTTAAGCGTTGGCTTTAAAATATCCTCTTTAAAGGCTTTTAAAACACTTTCATTACAGTATGGGTTTGGAGCCACAGTTCCCATTCCACCTGTATTAGGTCCCTTATTATCCTCAAATATAGTTTTATGATCCTTAGATGATATAAATGGAATTATAGTATTTCCATCCGTAATACTTAATATTGAAGCTTCTACACCTGGTAAGAATTCTTCAATTATAATTTCCTTACCTGCTCCTCCAAAAGTATCATTAACCATGAAATCATTAATGGCTAAAATTCCTTCTTCCTTAGTTTCAGCTATAACAACGCCCTTACCTGCAGCAAGTCCATCAGCTTTTATAACTATTGGATATTCAGCCTTTTCCAAATACTCTAAAGCCTTCTTTGAATCTCTAAAAGCTTCATAAGCTGCAGTTTTAACTCCATATTTTTTCATAAATTCCTTAGCAAAGGTTTTGCTTCCTTCAAGAGTTGCTGCTTTCTTACTAGGTCCAAATATTTTTAGATTGTGACTTTTAAATAAATCTACTATACCATTACATAGGTATACTTCTGGTCCAACTACAGTTAAATCTATAGAGTTTTCTAAAGCAAAGTTTAGAAGTTTATCATTGTCTGTTAAATTAATATTTTCACATTTATGTTCCATAGAAGTACCACCATTTCCTGGAGCACAATATATCTTTGAAACCTTATCACTCTCACCGAGCTTCCATGCTATAGCATGTTCTCTTCCACCATTTCCTATGACTAAAATTTTCATAAAATCACCTCCAGTTTAACTTATAGGATACTAATGTTTAAAATGTCTCATTCCTGATAAAATCATAGGTATGCCATACTCATTGCATGCCTCAATACTCTCATTGTCTCTCATAGATCCACCTGGCTGAATTATTCCTTTTATATTATGTTTACTAGCTTCATCTACACAATCTCTAAATGGGAAGAACCCATCAGAAGCAAGGATTACTCCATCTCCAGCTCTATCTATAGCTTGAGTTGTAGCCCAAATTCTATTAACTTGTCCACCAGCTATTCCCTTGGCCATACCATCCTTAACTACTACTATAGCATTGGACTTTACATATTTACAAACCTTCATTCCAAATATCATATCACTCATATGTTCCTTTGAAGGGTTTGCTTCTGTAACTACTTTTAATTCCTCGTAAAGCTTTCTATCTACATCTTGTACTAATATACCTCCATCTACAGAAACAACTTCTTTTTTATCACTTGGTTTACTCATACATTTTATAACTCTTAGATTTTTCTTTGTTTTAAGTACTTCTAAAGCTTCTTCTTCGAACTCAGGCGCAATAACAATTTCTAAGAAAGTTTTTTTCATTTCTTCTGCTGCCTCTTTAGTTACTTTAGTATTAATAGCTACTATACCTCCAAAAATTGAAACATTATCACAACTATATGCTTTACTATAAGCGTCTAAAGCAGAATCACCCACCGCAACTCCGCATGGTGTATTATGTTTTAAAGCACAACAGGTAA
Source organism: Clostridium sp. UBA871 (assembly GCF_002295255.1). Taxonomy (NCBI): domain Bacteria; kingdom Bacillati; phylum Bacillota; class Clostridia; order Eubacteriales; family Clostridiaceae; genus Clostridium; species Clostridium sp. UBA871. The sequence goes on from NZ_DBFV01000004.1 coordinate 441,841, forward strand.
TTTCTTCAAATTCATTTACTACTTTCCAAGCTATATCCATATCCTTTATATTATTGTAAGAAAGTGCCTTACCATTTAATATTACAATATTATTAAGCATTCCAGTTTTATTTGTGTTAGTAAATACAGAAGCTTCTTGATGAGGATTTTCTCCATATCTTAAATCTTCCATTTTTTCATAAGATAAGGATAAATACTTATTTGAATGCTTATCCTTATTCTCCATGTGGTTTAATAAGTATTCACATATTGCACTATCATAGGCTGTGGTTAAGTTAAATACCTTCATAGCAAGATATTTACGAGTTTCAAAGGAAACTTCTCCACTTTCCTTCATTTCCTCCATAACTATTTTATAATCTTCTACATCACTTATTACTACCACATCTTTAAAGTTTTTAGCAGCACTTCTAAGCATTGTTGGACCACCTATATCTATAAATTCTACTGTTTCTTCAAAGGTTAATCCCTCATTAGCTTTTTCAAAGAAAGGATATAGATTAACACAAACTAAATCTATAGTATCTATTTCTCTTTCTTTTAAAGTTTTCATGTGCTCCTCATTATCTCTAATAGCAAGGATACCTCCATGAACTACAGGGTGTAGTGTTTTTACTCTTCCATCTAACATTTCTGCTGCCTTTGTAACTTCTGCTACTTCTTTAACTTCTATGTTATTTTTCTTTAAAAGACTATAGGTACCACCAGTAGATATAACTTCTATCCCATGCTCTACTAAGAATTTTGTAAACTCTACAATTCCATTCTTATCATAAACACTTATTAAAGCTCTTTTCATAATTCCATTACTCCTTTATAATAACTTTTCTATCCTCTATAAAAAGCTTATGCTCACTCATAAGCTTTATAGCTAATGGCAAAGCTTTATATTCTTCTTCTAATATTCTTTTTTGTAGCTTTTCTGGAGTGTCATCTGATTTTACATTTACTACATTCTGGATAATTATAGCTCCTGTATCTGTATTTTCATCTACAAAATGTACTGTACATCCACTAACTTTTACACCATAATCTATTGCAGCTTCATGAACTTTAATTCCATACATTCCTTTTCCACAAAAGCTTGGAATAAGTGAAGGATGAATATTAATTATTTTCTCTTTAAAACCATCTACTAAAGGAGATGATATAATTGATAAATATCCCGCAAGAACAATTAAATCCACCTTATCATTTAATACTTCATAAATTTTATTGCTTAGCTCTTTCTTATATATCTTTCTATCTAAGACTAAAGTATCAATATTGTGTGCTCTAGCTCTTTCTATTCCATAGGTTCCTTCTCTATCACTTATGACATACTTAATATTTACATCTTTTAAATATCCATTTTTAATGTTATCAATGATAGACTGGAGATTAGTTCCTCCACCCGAAACTAATACTGCTATATTAAGCAAACTCCTCCACCTCCAGTTTGTACTTTACCTATTTCATAAGCTTCTTCTCCAAGAGCTTTAAGTTCATTAATCACATCATTTTTAACAGAGCTATCTACCGCAAGAACCATACCTATTCCCATGTTAAATGTATTAAACATATGATACTCGTCTACGCCTTTATTAATTAAATATTGGAATATAGGTTGTCTTGGGAAAGAATCCTTTTTTATCTCTGCTGTAAAGTTATCTTTAAACATTCTTGGTACATTTTCATAAAATCCACCGCCAGTTATATGTGACATTCCATGGATATCAAATTTCTTCATAAGTGCTAATACGGGCTTAACATATATCTTTGTTGGTTCTAATAGAATTTCTCCTATAGTTCTTCCTTCAAGGACTTCATCATAATTCTCAACAACTTTTCTTACAAGGGAATAGCCATTACTGTGTACACCAGAAGAAGTTATGCCTATAAGTGCATCCCCTTCTTTAATTTTACTTCCATCTATAATTTCATCTTCATCTACAATACCAACAGCAAATCCTGCAAGATCATAATCTCCTAAATTATACATTCCTGGCATTTCTGCTGTTTCTCCTCCAATAAGTGAAGCATAACTTTGTAGACATCCTTCACTAACACCTTTTACAATATCACTAGCTATTAGAGAATCTAATTTTCCACAAGCAATATAATCTAGGAAAAATAAAGGCTTAGCACCATGACATAGAATATCATTAACACACATAGCTACACAGTCTATCCCTACTGTATCAAATTTTTTAAGCTTGATTGCAATTTCAATCTTAGTCCCTACTCCATCAGTACCTGAAACTAGTACAGGTTTTTTATATCCTTCCGGTAGTTTTACCATTCCAGCAAAACTTCCAATCCCATTTAAAACTGATGAAGTTAAAGTTCTTGCTGTATATTCTTTCATAAGTTTTACCGCTTTATAACCTTCTTCTATATTAACCCCTGCATCTTTATATGTTATCATTCTATATCACTCCTTACTAAAATTTAACTGGTGCTGATATTGGATACTCTCCATCAAAACATCCACAACAAAATCCATGGTCACTATCAAGACATTCTAATAAGTTTTCTTTTGAAAGATAGACTAGACTATCTGCTCCAATAACTTCCCCTATTTCTTTTTCATTCATTTTCTCACCTATAAGCTGACTTCTGTAAGGTATATCTATACCATAATAACAAGGATATTTAACCATAGGAGAGCAAACTCTAAAATGAACTTCTGAAGCCCCAGCTTCCTTAAGCATAGTTACCAATCTCTTACTTGTGGTTCCACGTACTATAGAATCATCTATTAAAACCACTCTTTTACCAAAAACATTTTCTTTTATCACATTAAGCTTTACATTTACAGAAGCTTCTCTCTCTTCTTGCGTTGGGGCTATAAAAGTTCTTCCAATGTACTTATTCTTAATAAGTGCCATATCTATAGGTATACCTGATGCCTTAGCATATCCCATTGCAGCTGACATTCCTGAATCTGGTACCCCAACTACTATATCAGCTTCCACAGGTGCCACTTCATAAAGCTTAATTCCTGCTTTATATCTAGAATTATTAACACTAATTCCATCTATAACACTATCCGGTCTTGCAAAATATATATATTCAAAAGAACAGGTGGCAAGCTTAGATTTTTCACCAAACTTTATGGATTTTACACCTTCTTCATTAATTACAACTACTTCACCAGGCTCAACATCTCTTATAAATTCAGCACCTGTGGCATTAAGTGCACAACTTTCTGATGCTAATACATAACTTTCATTTATTTTACCAAGGCATAGCGGTCTAATTCCATAAGGATCTCTTACTCCTATTAACTCATTTTCAGTTAATATTATAATAGCAAAGGAACCTTTTATTGCTTGCATAGAATCAATTACACTTTGAAGTATACCTTTCTTAGCACCTCTAGAAATAAGGTTTATAATTACCTCAGTATCAGTAGATGTTTGAAACATACACCCTGATTCTTCTAAAAGTTCTTTAATGATATCAGCATTAGTTAAATTTCCATTGTGAGCTATAGCAATGTTTCCTAGCTTAAATTTTCCCATAAGTGGTTGAGCATTTTTTAATGAACTTCCACCTGCTGTAGAATATCTTACATGCCCAATTGCACCATATCCCTTTAATTCCTTTAGGGTTTTCTTACTAAATATTTCAGATACAAGACCCATATCCTTATGGCAATTCATATCGCTTCCATCAAAAGTTGCTATTCCTGCACTTTCTTGGCCTCTATGTTGAAGGGCATAAAGACCATAATATGTCCTTTTTGCCACATCTAAATTATCCTTTTTACTATATATACCATATACCCCACACTCATCATGAAATTTATCTTCATCATAACACTCATATCCATCGTAACTAGAAGCCTTAAACTTAAAATCCATTACTGTTTCCTCCTAAATAATACTCTTGCCAATGATTAATTACTTAATTCTTTCAAGCACCTTTGTATATCCTTCTACTAAATCTCCTAGTTCTCTTCTAAATCTATCTTTATCAAGCTTTTCTCCTGTTTTAAGATCCCATAATCTACATGTATCTGGAGAAACTTCGTCTGCTAGTAATATTTGTCCATTAAGTTTTCCAAATTCCAATTTAAAATCTACTAATTTTATATCTTGATTCAAGAAAAATTCAGTAAGTATTTTATTTACTTTAGAAGCTTGGTCATATATATAATCTAGTTCCTCTTTTGTAACTATTCCTAATGCCATAGCATGATAGTCATTCATTAAAGGGTCTCCTAAATCATCATTTTTATAACTAATTTCAAGTACTGTATTCTTAAGCTCTGTACCCTCTTCAACCCCATATCTCTTAGCCATACTTCCAGCAGCTATATTTCTAACTATAACTTCTAGTGGAATTATATCTACCTTCTTACATATTTGTTCTCTATCACTAATTTTTTCAACAAAGTGAGTCTTTATTCCTTTTTCTTTTAACATTTCAAAGATTATGGAACTGATAGTATTATTTAGTATTCCCTTTGAAGCTATTGATGCCTTCTTCTCACCATTAAAAGCTGTTGCATCATCCTTGTAGTAAACAAGTACTTCATCTTCCTTTTCAGTTTTAAATATTCTCTTTGCTTTTCCTTCATAAATAAAATTTTTCATATCCATTATAATTCTACCCCCGCTTCATTTTCCTTTATAAAATTTTCTTTCATATTTTTTCTATATTCCTTTAATTTATCTTTAATTTCTGGGTACTTTACTGAAAGCATTTGTACTGCCATCATTCCACCGTTATAACTATTATTTATTCCTACAGTAGCCACTGGAATTGATTTTGGCATCTGTACTATTGAATAAAGAGAGTCCACGCCATTTATAGCTGCATTTATTGGAACCCCTATTACTGGTATAATAGTTTTTGAAGCTATAACTCCTGGAAGATGAGCTGCTAGCCCTGCTCCAGCTATAATTGCTTCACAGCCTTCTTCCTCTAGCTTTTTTAAAACTTCTGTTAATTTTTCTGGCACCCTATGAGCTGACAACACATGAGCTTGGAAAGGGATATTAAATTCTCTTAAGCATTTCGCTGCACCTCTCATTACCTCTGTGTCTGATTTACTTCCAAATATAATTGCTACCTTCATTTAATTCTCCTCCACATCTACAAATCTTATTTAAAATACTTAACTCCACTCTGGAAGATTTTCATATCATGTTCACCTAATACATTTTTAATAACACCATTTCCTACTCTCTCGCTATGAGCCATCTTTCCAAATACTCTTCCATCTATACTTGTGATTCCTTCAATTGCATATATAGATCCATTTGGATTAAAGTTTATATCATAGGTTGGATTACAGCTATTATCTACATACTGAGTTGCAACCTGACCATTTTTAAATAATTCTCTTACCACATTTTCATTAGCAACAAATCTTCCTTCACCATGAGAAATTGGAACTTTATAAATTTCACCTTCATTACACTCACTAAGCCATGGTGATTTATTACTCACTATTTTAGTATTTACCATTGTACTTTGGTGACTTCCAATTAAATTATGGGTTAAAGTTGGGCTATCTTCAGCAATATCTCTTATTTCTCCATAAGGTACAAGTCCTAGTTTTATAAGAGCTTGGAATCCATTGCAAATTCCTAGCATCAAGCCATCTCTATTGTTTAATAACTCCATAACAGCATTATTAACTCTTTCATTTCTAAATATGGCATTTATAAACTTACCTGAACCATCTGGCTCATCTCCCGCTGAAAATCCTCCAGGTAACATAATTATTTGAGATTCTTTTATACTTTTCTCCATATTCAATATAGATTGCCCTATATGTTCAGGAGATAAATTATTAAATATAACAGTTTCAACCAATGCTCCTGCTTTTAAGAAAGCCCTCTCACAATCATATTCACAGTTTGTTCCAGGAAAAATCGGAATAAGTACCTTAGGTTTTGCAATCTTAATCATTGGTGATACTTTTAAATTTTCATCTCTTTTGCTTCTATCAAATAAAATTTCGTCCTTCATTTCAAGATGATTTATTCTATCTTTTCCGTAGTTTTTATTGAAAATTTCTTCAAGGCCATCTTCATATGAACTAGCTAACTTATTTAAGTTAATTTTTTCATTTACTCTTACTATTGCATGTTCTTCTATTGTATCTCCAAGATAAATTATGTTTTCATTATCCATATTAAAATTCTGGTTAACTTCTAGTATGATAGATCCATACCCAAATCCTTGAAGCTGCTCCATAGATACTTTCTCATTTAACTCAATACCTATATTATTTCCAAAGCACATTTTAGAAATAGCTTCTAAAGCACCACCATAATTTATACTTCCACTTGCTAAAATTTTTCTTGACTTTATTAGTTCACTTACCAATCTATAGTTATTATTTAACACTTTAAAATCTGGAGTAAAATCTTCCTTTATAGGCGCATTTATAACTATAACTTTACTTCCAACTTTCTTAAAGTCATTACTTATTGTATTGTCTATGTTTCCTGTAGTCACAGCAAAACTTATTAATGTAGGTGGAACCTTTATGTCTTTAAATGTTCCAGACATACTATCCTTGCCACCTATTGCTGCTATTTCTAAATTGTGCTGTGCATATAGTCCACCAAGTAATGCTGCAAATGGTTTTCCCCACTTTTTAGGGTCATCTCCTAACTTTTCAAAATACTCTTGGAAAGAAAGGTAAGTTCCATTTATATCTCCACCTAAAGCTACTAGTTTAGTAATACTCTCTACCACTGCATATAATGCTCCATGGAAGGGACTCCATTTCGAAATTTTAGGATTATAACCATGCGCCATTAAAGCTGTAGTAGTAGTCTCTCCATTTTCCACTGGTATCTTAAATACCATCCCATCCACTTGAGTTCTTTGAGTTTCTCCTCCATATGGCATTAATACTGTATTTCCTCCTATGGTGGAGTCAAATATATTCATAAGACCCCTTTGTGACATCACATTTAAGTCCTTAGACAATTCTTCAAAGGCTTCCTTTAGTGATAACTTAATATTTTTCTTGTTAAAGTAGTTATCTTCTTCTTTGGGTGCAGTAACCTGAACCTTACCATAAGTACTAACACCGTTTGTATCTAAGAAATCTCTCTTTAGATTAACTATTTCTGTTCCTTGCCATGTAATAATCATGGATTTTTCTTCAGTTACCATTGCCACTACTGTAGCTTCTAAATTTTCTTCCTCACAAAGAGTTATAAATTTCTTTACATCTTTTTGTGAAACCACTACAGCCATTCTTTCTTGTGACTCTGATATAGCTAATTCAGTTCCATCTAAACCTTCATATTTTTTCTTAACTTTATCTAAGTTAATTTTAATTCCATCAGCAAGTTCTCCAATTGCTACAGAAACTCCACCAGCGCCAAAATCATTACATCTCTTTATCAATGTTGTAACTTCATTTTTTCTAAATAATCTCTGGATTTTTCTCTCTGTAGGTGCATTCCCCTTTTGAACTTCTGAACTACAGTTGTCAATGGATTTTTCATTGTGCTCCTTAGATGATCCTGAGGCTCCACCAATTCCATCTCTTCCTGTTCTTCCTCCAAGTAATATTACTACATCTCCTGGAGTTGGTACTTCTCTAATAACATTTTTTGCAGGAGCTGCTCCAAGCACTGCTCCCACTTCCATTCTCTTAGCTACATACCCTTCATCATAAATTTCTCTTACATATCCTGTAGCAAGTCCAATTTGATTTCCATAGCTACTATATCCTTTTGCTGCTTCCTTCGTAATCTTTCTTTGCGGAAGCTTCCCTACTAAAGTTTCCTTTATGGCTTTTCTTGGGTCTCCAGAACCAGTAATTCTCATAGCTCCAAATACATAACTTCTACCTGATAGTGGATCTCTTATAGCTCCTCCAAGACAAGTTGAGGCGCCTCCAAAAGGTTCAATTTCTGTTGGATGATTATGCGTTTCGTTTTTAAACATTAGAAGATACTTTTCTAGCTTACCATTAACATCCACATCGATAACTATACTACATGCATTTATCTCTTCAGATTGATCTAATTTTTCAAGTTTTCCATCTTTTCTTAGCTTCTTCATAGCTATAACTGCCATATCCATCAAAGTTATTGGCTTTTCTCTATCTTTATATACTTCTCTTCTGTAGTTCTTATATACTTCGAACCCTTTTTTAACAGGCTCTATATACTTTCCTTCCTCAAAATCTACATCTGTTAATACTCTTTGAAAAGTAGTATGTCTACAGTGATCTGACCAATAAGTATCTAATACTTTTATTTCTGTAATTGTAGGATTTCTATCTTCTCTTTTAAAGTAATTTCTTATAAGAACTATATCTCCAATACTTAAAGATAACCCTTTTTCCTTTAAAAAATTCTGCAATTCACTTTCATTCATATTTATAAATCCATCTATTATCTCTACCTCTGATGGCAATTGTTGATCTTCCATTATAATTTCTTTTTTCTTTAGTGAACTTTCCTTAGAATCTACAGAATTTATATAATAACTCTTTATTTTTTTAATTTCTTCTTTGGTAACCTCTCCATATAAAGCTATTACTTTCGCTGTCTTAACTTGTGGAGCTTCCTTTTGTGTAATTAGTTGAATACATTGAGCTGCTGAATCAGCCCTTTGATCATACTGGCCTTCATGGTATTCAACTACAAAGTAATTACTTCCTTCTAAATCTATATTTTCCTCATATATATTATCGGTATTCTTTTCACTTAATACCGTATATTTTATTGCTTCCAACTCTTCATTTGTAATACCACAAATATCATATTTATTTATTAACCTTATATCATTTATGCTTTTTATTGATAATAAGTTTTTAACTTCTCTTAATAATTCTTGTGCATCCTTATTAAATTCTGATTTTTTTTCAACATAAATGGTGAATATTTTATTCATTTAACGTATCCCCCTTTAATATATACGAACATTATATAATATAATACATTTATTATTCGTCTTTATTTATATAATAATACAAACTTCAAAAAAAATAAACCTTTATTTGAAAATTTCATATTTTTTTTATATGTGCTATACATATAATTCAATTTTAGATTTTTTCGAAATATTTTATGGATAAATTGTGAATGAAATTAAAAGCACCTATGGAATACTATTTATATCCATAAATGCTTTTATTATATATATATTTTTTATCTATATTTACACAGAGAAGCTGCTCCTATAATACCACCATCATTTCCAATGCCAGATAATAAAATTTTCCCTACATCCATACCTTTATAATAAGTTATTTGAGATACTTTTTCCCTTAACATAGAAATAAAATACTCTCCTGCAGCTGATAAACCACCTCCTATTACAAAAACTTCAGGATCTACTATAGAAATAATATTCATAATTCCTATAGCTAAATAATTTGTCATTCTACCAATTACTTTACAAGCTACCTTGTCTCCTGCCTTAGCTTGGTCAAATATAACTTTTCCATCAATACTATTTAAATTACCTTTAACTTCAGTCATAATAGCTGAATCATTTCCTTCTTCAATCAGTTTTCTTGCATGCTTTATTATAGCTGTAGATGAGGAAAAGGTTTCTAAACATCCATTTCTCCCACAATTGCAATCATAATAATTTTCTCCCACTATCATATGCCCAATTTCAGAGCCTATTCCGTGGAACCCATCATATACATGTCCATTAATTATTATGCCTCCACCAATACCGGTTCCTAAGGTTAGTAAAACTCCCGTATGATAGCCTTTCATAGCTCCAACTACCAATTCAGCTACTCCAGCTACAGTAGCATCATTACCTACGAAAACCGGAATACTTAATTTCTCCTCAATAGCACTCTTGATATCTACATTATTCCACCTGAGATTTACACAATCAATTATGATTTGGCTTTTAGGATCCACTATTCCAGGTATACCTATTCCTATACCCTGTATATGAGATTTAGGTATATTATTAACATTTATAGTCTTAGAAATCAATGCTATTATATCTTCAATAATGTCATTGAATCCGTTTTCCCTTTTAGTAGGAATTGAATCTTTGTATATTAACTTATTATCACTATCCACAATACCAATTCCTACGTTAGTTCCCCCTAAATCTATTCCTATATACATATAAATCGCCTCCTATAGATCCTAATATACATATTATTAAATTAATTACGTTAATATTTTTCAATAATAAAATCAACATACAGTACTGTTTAACTTTATTTTATATAATGATAAATTAACTCCTTTACATAAGCAAAACTTTCTCTCACATAAAAATTCAATGATGTAATTATTTCATTTTTAGCACTATAACAATATATCTTTAATCCCGTATTAATTCCTATGTACTTAGCTCTAAACATGTGGAATCTATTGGTTATTAAGGTAACACTTATATTGTCCTTTTCTTTACTTTTATTCTCCATTATTACTTTTGAAAACTTAAAATTCTCATAGGTATTAGTAGACTTTTCTTCCATTATGATATTATTCTCATCTACTCCATTACTTACTAAATATCTCTTCATAGCAAGAGCTTCAGTGATATCCTCATCTTTACCCATGCCGCCACTAACTATAATAGGTATATTATCATGGATTTTATTATATTCTATAGCTTTATCTAGTCTAAAACGTAAAGATTTAGATATTTGTTCCTTATTTATTCCAGCTCCTAATACTAAAACATAATCTGTAATACGGTCATCCTCAATAGTGCCAGTATATATAATTAATCCTTCTAATACACAAAAAAATATAAGACCTATAGAAACAATTACAGTTAATACTTTTCCTGAGGAATTTTCTGTAAGGTTATTTTTTAAAATCCAATGAGTTATATAACTCAATATAGCTACTATTAGCCAGAACCCTGCAAAGGCTATATGGAAGTTAAATATCTTTAAAATACAATAATATATAATAGCAAACCATCCTATGTACACAAACATATGGTATAATTTAAACTTATTCATAAAATTGTCCTCTTTTCACTATTTTTATATGGGTAGCCATATAATTTACTATAAAGAATGTAACTACACCACTAAAATCAATTAGTACATCTCTTACTTCAGAGCTCCTACCTATAATAAAACTCTGCAAAAACTCATCGCTTAAAGCCACTAATATACAAGATAATAGAATAAAAGAGTTATTTTTCTTTTTATTGAAAACTCCACAGGTGATTGTAACTAAACCACCCAAAATGAAATATTCTGTAAAATGAGCTCCCTTCCTAACTATCACAGTCAATACTTCCCCCTTAGATTCATCTAATTTTAAAGTACTTAATATAACATTTACTATTTTAGAGCTAGAACTTGAAGATTCCACCGCCGGTTGAGATGACATATAAAATATAAAGCTAATCCAGAAAATAGTTATAAGCAATAGTATGTTTTTTTTCTTAATATCCTCCACCCCTTTCAACAATTTTAAATTTTATTTCAATAGTTCATATATAGCCATAGCATATATTTCTACTAAATCCATAAATTCATCCAAAGTAATAAATTCATCAACTCCATAATCTAACCCCTTATTTTTAGGAAGTATAGGTCCAAAGGATACCAGGTTACTCAAGACTCTTGCATAGGTTCCTTTTGAACTTACGTAAGGCTGTGATTCTTCATCACCAGTAACTTCTCTATAAGCCTTCATAAGTTTTTTTACTACAAAGCTATCCTTAGAAAAGGAAACTGACCTTAGGTGACTTAGATTTTTTATTTCAAGAGAAGAATACTTAAAACCATCTTTAACTAATTCTAATACATCACTATATACATATGATATAGGATAGTTGATATTAACCTTTATATCAACTCTATCACTAGTTAAATTTATGGTGCTCACATTAAAAGTAAAGTTACCAGAATCTTCATCTTGTAATTTACAATTTATTTTTTCTCCATTGTATGAAGTAGAAATTAATCTATTATATTCATGAACAAATTCTCTTTTATCAATAAATTCCTCAAAATTCTCAAGAAACTTAAGTCCATAGGATATGGCATTTACTCCTTTATCCGGGTTGTTACTATCAGCTTCCTTACCTATAAATTCTATATTCATAAGTTTATTTTGACTTATAGTTTTATATTTTATGTTTTGAAGTTTTGAAAACCTTTTTAGCTCCGTTTCAATTTTATCTTTAAATATATCTTCACAACTAAGTATAATACTAATTTTAGACGGTACAGTATCTATACTTTGTCCTCCAACTATTTGTACTATATTGATAGGCGCATCAAAGCCACCTGAAAATTCCATATGAAGATCAAAATTCATTATACCCTTTTCTCCATATATAACAGGAAATACACCGTCTGGGGTAAACCCTATATCTGGAGCTACTTCATATTCCTTATAATAATTTATGCTTTTTATTCCAGTCTCCTTATCCGCCCCCACAATCATTCTAATTTTTTTTCCTTCTGGAATTAAATCTTCATCCTTTAAGAATTTCATAGCGTATAGACAAGCTATTAAAGGTGCCTTTGCCTTTACAATACCTCGTCCATATATCTTACCATCATAAATTTCTCCTGAAAATGGGGGTTTTGTCCACCCTGCTCCTTCTTCGTTCACATCTACATGACATAAAACACCAATTGTATAATCACCACATCCAGCATCTACTTGACCACAGTATCCGCAAAAGCTTTGACTTTTAAATCCCATATCTTTAGCTTTGTCTAACACAAACCTAAGACTCTTGTGAACTTCTTCCCCGAAAGGCATATTAGGCTTTTTATGAGAAGCTACACTTCTTATTTTTACTAATTCTATCAAATCTTTTATAATCTGCTCTTTATTTTCATCTATATGTTCCTTAAACATAAATAACTTTAGAAGTTTGTACCAATAAGTACTGTACTTACTAAAGTTCACCTCCTTATATTTGAAAAACTTTTATACCTTAAATAAACTGATTTCTTAGCTTCTCCGAAGCTTAGAAATCGTTATCCAGGGACATACCAACTCTTAACTCTCACTTTTAAAAAGAGGGAGTACTAGAACTGGTAGTCATCGGATAAATCCATTGTAAACTTATTCATTCCATTAATGAATTGTGTTAGTAATTTGTCGTTATATATATCCTATTAAATTCATTATTCATATTTATTTATAACATAAATATTCTCCAGATGAAATACTCTTATGCAACTCTTACGTAATTTCACAACAAAATTTTATTATATATGTATATCGTTACATAATAAATATTCTATTATACCATAATAAAAGAGTCTATTAATTAATTCATAAATAGGCTCTTTTACTGTAGATATTACTTTTTATTTTCTATAAAATATGCTAACTACTTTAATATAGTCTTATTAACATTTTTCTTTGAATTATTATTTCGTATTAATGTGTTATACGCTTCTATTATTAAGACTATAGCAAGAATAAATAGTATTAGTGCAATTATACCTAATATATAATTGGGAGTTGATGAGAAAATATAATCTTTAATTAATAGACCTAAAGCAGATAATGTTACAATAAACATTAATACCATGGGTATAATTGTAACTAAAGCTTTCTTTCCACTCTTAGTAAGCCATGCTGTTATTGCTAAAAGTGCAAGAGCTGCTAAAAGTTGATTAGCGGATCCGAATATTGGCCATATCTTATTATATCCATAAAGGATTAAACCAAAGGAAGCTAAAACAGTTATTCCAGTTGATACATACATGTTTTTGCTTATAATATTCTTTTTACCACCTTTTCCCTCACATAACTCTTGTAAAATATATCTTCCAATCCTAGTAGCTGTATCTAAGCTTGTAAGCGCAAAAGCTGAAAAGCACAAAGTAACAAACACTATACCTACTTGTTGAGGTATTCCGAATCCACTCATAAAATTAGCAACACCATTTGCAAATATAACAGCAGGTGTACCTTCTGCTTTGGTTACATAGCCTACAGCTATGAGAGCTATAACAGCTACTATACCTTCAATTAACATAGAACCATATCCTATAAGTTTAGCATCCGGCTCTTCTCTATCAATCTGTTTAGATGTGGTGCTTGAGCTCACAAGAGAATGGAAACCTGAAATAGCACCACAAGCAACAGTTACAAACAAGAATGGGAATAGAGTTTTTCCACCCATATTAAAACCATTAAAAGCAGCTAATTCCATAGCAGGTCTTTTTATTACTATTCCAAGCAGAGCACCTATAATGATTCCGTATAGTAGGAATGAGCATAAATAATCTCTTGGTTGTAATAATAACCAAACAGGTAATGTAGATGCTAAGAAAATATATATTAGTAATAATATTTGCCATCCAAGCTTTGACAACTTAATAATTGGAAATATATATCCTATATAAATACAAAATAATAATAGCACTATCCCTATTACTGAAGCTACTGATAACTTAGCACCTTTTTTGAACACACTAAATCCAAAAATCACTGCTAATACAATAAATAGCATAGATGCTGTTCCAGCTTGAGCTCCCATCAAATTTTCTGGAATAGCAGGATCATAAGCAAAGGTAGATGCACAAATATCTGTAAAAGCTGCTACTACCAATACAATTGTGACCCATCCAAATATATTAAATAATTTTTTTCCTTTCTCTCCAATGTTTACTTTAATAACTTCACCTATTGTTTTCCCATCATGCCTTACAGATGCAACTAATGATCCAAAATCATGAACTCCGCCTATAAAGATACTTCCTATGATTATCCACAATAATACAGGTAACCATCCAAATATAGCCGCTTGGATAGGTCCTGTGATTGGACCTGCTCCAGCTATAGATGAAAAATGGTGTCCAAGTAATACCTTTGAATTTGTTGGACAATAGTCTACATCATCCCTTAGTGTATGTGCTGGAGTTTTTCTTTTGGGATCAATCCCAAATTTTTTAGCAAGAAAGGCTCCATAAGTCACATAGGCTACAATGAATATAGCTATGCAAATTAATAATAAAGCTAATGAATTCATACCAAAACCCCCTTTATATTTAAAACAAGGTCATAAAATTATAAACCTTATTTTTAACTAAGTTATATTAAACAAAGAAAATGCCGATTATAGATTAATTTATATTAACCTTATCGAAGGATAAACTGTCAATTATATCTTTAGATATTTTATTATGATATATTTCACCGTTATTCAAATCTACTACAATAAGCCTTAAAATACTCCATCCATAAAAACTCATTCTATAATTCTTAGTATAATTAAATCTTTTAATTTTTCTCATAATATCTTCATCATTTATGTTTTTAGTCACAAGTATTCCAGTTATGTAGGTAGTTTTATGATTCTTGTGTGGATTAACTATACTTACCGTGCATTTCTTAAGATAATTTATAAAATCATCTAAAAATTTCTCATCAACTCTATCTTCACTGACTACCAAACAATGTTCATTACACTCATATTCATCAATTATTTTATTTTCAGAAATAAAGCTTCTTCCAAATTTCATATTCCAAATTCCATAAATATCTATCCTTTTATTCATTAGGCTCTTATTTATTTCTAAATGAAAATTATTAGAAAATACTTTTGCAAGATGATTTAAATAAATTAATTTATCCATATATCCTCCTAAAATATGTTATACTTATTTTTATGCTGATTTTTAGTGATTTATAATAATTATGAAAAATAAATGTAAATATTTCAAAATTATATTTATAATATCTTTTTAACATAAAAACCTATACTATAAAATAATTTTGTATAGAAATTTAATAGTTTTACATATATAATAAAAATGATTAATAATTTACTTTATTAGAATAATTTAAAATTATTACGCAATTATTAAGGAGATGATCTGAGTATATGAAAATAAATGATGAGTTATTAAAAAAATATGCAAAACTTAGTGTATCAATCGGTGTAAACGTACAACCTAATCAAATTCTTGTTATAAAATCACCTGTAGAATGCGTTAATTTCACGAGAATGATTGTTGACGAGGCCTATAAAATTGGCGCAAAAGAAGTTGTTGTTCATTGGAGTGATGAAGAATGTGCTAAACTCAAATATCTCAACTCCCCTATAGATGTTTTTGAATCATATCCAGATTGGATGAAAGAATCCATGCTCACCTATGCTAAAGATGGAGCTTGCTTTTTAAGTATAAGTGCATCAAATCCTGAACTACTAAAAGATGTAGATCCTAAAAAAATTGTAGCTTCACAAAAATCCTCTAGCATAGCTACAAGAGAATTTAGCGAAAGACTTATGAGTAATAAAAATTCTTGGTCTATAATAGCTCTACCAACTAAAGGTTGGGCAACTAAAGTATTCCCTAATCTTTCTGAGGATGAAGCAATAAATAAACTATGGGGAAACATATTTAATATAGTACGTGTGGATCAAGAAAATCCAGTTAAAGCTTGGGAGGATCACAAGAAAAATTTAATTAAAAAAATAAACTACCTTAATGAGAAAAATTTTAAATATCTTCACTACACCAACTCTCTAGGTACAGACTTAAATTTAGAGCTTGTGGATAATCACCTATGGATAGGTGGTGCAGAATACACTCCAGAGGGAATAGAATTTATTGCAAATATGCCTACAGAAGAAATCTTTTCAATGCCAAAGAAAACAGGAGTTAATGGTAAGGTCTTTAGCTCAAAACCTCTAAACTATGGTGGCAACCTAATTAATAACTTCTCTCTTACCTTTAAAGATGGTAGAGTTGTTGATTTTGAAGCTAAAGAAGGCTATGAGTCCTTAAAGTCATTAATTGAAACTGATGAAGGATCTCATTTCCTTGGAGAAGTTGCTTTAGTTCCATTTAACTCTCCTATTTCAAATTCCAATATAGTTTTCTTTAACACTCTATATGACGAAAATGCTTCATGTCACTTAGCCTTAGGTAAAGCATATAACTTATGTGTGAAAGATGGATCAAACAAAACTACTGAAGAAGTGTTAGCTCTAGGCGGCAATGACTCTTTGACTCATGTTGACTTCATGATAGGAACCTCTGATTTAAATATTACTGGAATTGGCTTTGATGGTTCAAAATCCCCTATATTTGTAAATGGTAATTGGGCTATATAATTATTAAATATCACTATATAAATTTAATCTCATATATATGTTTTTATTATCAACTTCAATGTAACTTATAGATAATTTATTAAGTTAAAATTATCTATGAGTTATTCTTTTTTTAGTTAAAATTATAGTTATTATAATTAGTAATAAAGTTTTAATACTTTTTGTGTATTTATGTTGTAAAATATTAATTGTAAATCATAAAAAATGTTTAAAAATAAAAGGTGGTGCTCAATAGTATGTCAAATTTCAATATTTTAGTAGTAGATGATGAAGTTGAAATATGTAATGCTATAGAAATATATTTAAAGCGTGAAGGCTTAAACGTGTTAAAGGCTTACGATGGAATTGAAGCTCTTCAAATTTTAGAAGAAGAAAAGATTCATTTAATATTATTAGATGTAATGATGCCAAAACTTGATGGTATAAAGACATGTTTAAGAATTAGAGAAAATAGAAATATACCTATAATAATTCTGTCTGCTAAATCTGAAAATCTTGATAAGATTATTGGATTAAATAGTGGTGCTGATGATTATATAACTAAACCTTTTAATCATCTTGAACTTATAGCTAGGGTTAAATCTCAACTAAGAAGATATGAAAAACCTCTTGATATAGAAAATGTAAATTTAAAAGATAAAATTATAATTAAAGACTTAATTATTGATACAACCCTAAAATCTGTAACCCTAAGGGATGAGCCTGTAAAACTGACAGCTACAGAATATGGAATATTACTATTACTAGCTTCTAATAACGGTAAAGTTTTTTCTATAAAAGAAATATATGAAAATGTATGGAAAGCTCCATTTTACCATAGTGAGAATACAGTAACTGTTCACATTAGAAGAATGCGTGAAAAAATTGAAATTAATTCTAAAGATCCAGAATATATAAAAGTTGTCTGGGGAGTTGGATATAAAATTGAAAATCCTAGTTAAAGGAGGGTTAAACCTTGACTTCTACTATTAAAAAATTAATTAAAAAATGGATTAATGCCTCTAACGAAAATATAAATTTAATTGAAATACTGATAGTTTTTATTATAGGTATAACTGTTCTTCCAAAATTTCTTCAAATAACTCTATCTGATTATGATAATTATACCAATAGATATAGTTTTTATGGAACTGCTATTATTAACGAAAAAACTTTTAAGAATGAGATGTTACAAAATGATGTCATCAATTTCAGAGAAAATTTACTAAGTGTTACAGAAGGATTTTCAAAAATTCTCTATTGTAAAACTGATAATGATGCAAAAGTTATACAAAACTCCTTAGAAACTTCTCTTATTGGTGATATTGGAGTTTTACTGATTGATAAAACTAATAATAGGTGGTTTTCTAATAGAAATTGGTTTTCAGATTATCCCTTCAATGAACTTCCACCTAAAGATGCATTAATAAAATTATCTAAAGAAGATGATGTGGTAGTTTATAGTTCTAATAATTTATCCCATTATTCAGCTCCAAGAGGTTACTACAATGGTGCATATACCTCTCCTAATGCTGAATTAGAGGAACTTTACTTTATTCGTGGTGCTAAATATAGTAGTATGGCAAACTTCATAAGACTTAGATTTTATTTTTCTATTCCTCTATTAATTATATTTATGATTTTGTTAACTAAACAATTTTTCTGTATTAAAATTTTTGGAATAAAAAAATATATACGTATTTTTAACAATTTACTTATTTTTAGGCTAATAAAATCTATTAATATTTTTTTTGTAAGTATTAAGGATGTATTTAAAAACTTATTTTTCGATACTACACTATTAGGACTTTTTATATTTTGGGTAATGTATTTTCCACTATCCTATGTGTTTAATTCTAATGATTACTTTTTTTACTTCAACAGGAATCTTAATAGTTTCCTTATAAAATCAACTTTTTTTATAATTATAGCAAGTACATGTGTTAGATATTTAGAGAGCATAAATAATAAGAATAATTTAATCAAATATCTTAAAAAAATTGAAGATGGAGATATGGATGTAGATATAAATGCTAAAAATCTTGGTAATTTATCCAACTTAGCAATGGAAATAAACAATTTAAAGGTAAGCTATAACAAGAAAGTTGAAGAAGGAATTCGAAGTGAGAAGTTAAAAACTGAACTTATAACTAATGTATCCCACGATTTAAAAACCCCATTAACTTCCATAGTAAATTATGTAGATATACTTAAAGATGAATCCCTTGATAAAAGCGAAATAAAGGATTATGTTACCATTCTAGATAATAAATCAACTAAACTTAAAAAGCTTGTTGAAGACTTATTTGAAATGTCAAAAATGAACTCTGGACAAATTATTTTAAATAAAAGTGATGTAGATATTGTAGAACTAATTCATCAGAGTCTAGGAGAACTAAGCTTTTTAGGTGAAAATAAGAGTCTTACCTTTAAAGTAATTGGAAATAAAGATTGTCACCTACACCTAGATGGTGCTAGAATTTCAAGAGTTATGGATAACTTAATATGCAATGCTATAAAATATTCACTTGAAAACTCTAGAATTTATCTTGAAGTTATTGAATGTGAAAAAGAATGTGAGATAATAGTAAAAAATATATCAAAATATGATTTAGATTTTAATGAAGATGATATTCTTGAACGATTTGTTAGAGGCGATAAATCTAGAAATTCTACAATAGATGGTTCTGGTTTAGGCCTTGCTATTTCTAAAACTATAGTAGAACTCCATAAAGGTACTCTTAAAGTGAAATGTGACGGAGACTTATTTAAGGTAATAATTAAACTTCCTAAATCTTAAAATATAAAATTAGATAAACTTTACAAAGCTACCTTAAAGCTATAGCGTTTAGGTAGCTTTTTTATATTTCCTCAATATCTTCATTCTTATAGTACTTTTCTCTAAATGTTCTATACTCATCTAAAATATTTTTATTATCTTCTATAAAGCAATTAAATATATTTAAATTCTCTACAGTATCACTACCTACCACATGCTCAATTAACTCTGTTTCTATGAGTATATCACTATCAGAGCCTAAAAATTTCAAAAACTTTTCTATTGTATTATGTCTGCATAAAAGATATTTACCTACCTTTATACCAAGAGCAGTAAGTCTTATAATTCCATACTTTTCATAATCAATCAAACCTAGCTTACCGAGCTTCTGCATCATCTTGGAGGCTGAAGAATCCCTAACATTTAGCATTGCAGACAGCTTATTAAGTCTTATATAATCCTCCCCTTCCATAGTGCATCTATAAAGCATCTCTACATAATCTTCCATGGATGCAGTGATTAATCTATCATCAAATAGCTTCTGTTCATATGCTCTAACTGTATAAAATTTTTTATCCACTTACTTTATCCTCCATATTCTATAAATTATATTTTGTTCCTTAACAAATTTTCAACCTTCCATTTCTATTACATATTTATTTAGATTATAAACACTAAAATATAAATAATTAAAAACTATTAAATATTTCTACTTTATTTTTAAAATAGTATTTTTAAAATAGTATCATGAATATATAAATAATCATATGTTAGAGTAGGGAAAGATTTTTTCCCTACTCTAACTAGTTAAATATATGATTAATTAAAAATAATTAGAAGTACTATAACTTACTTAATTAATTATAAATACAAAAAGTTTAAAAGGAGATTAACAGTATGAATAAAAATTCAAATGTTTATATAGAGTCATCTAGAATATTACCCTTAACAGATTTATCTATGGGCAAAAAATGCAAAGTAAAAACTCTTACCTCTAGTGGATCTATAAGACGCAGAATGCTTGATCTTGGACTTATATCCAATACAGAAATAGAAGTTCTTAATCAAAGTCCTTCTGGTGATCCTGTAGCTTATTTAATTCGTGGAGCAGTAATTGCAATTCGTAAAGAAGATGCTTCTAACATATTAGTTGAAGCACTTTAATGTGGTAAGCCTACTAAAGCATTTCATTATAAGAATAAAAATATATTAGTTTTATTCTTATTTGCAAAACATTATAGGCTTCAGATAGAATAGTAACTTCATC
The DNA here is from genome assembly GCF_002295255.1 of Clostridium sp. UBA871. Lineage (NCBI taxonomy): Bacteria > Bacillati > Bacillota > Clostridia > Eubacteriales > Clostridiaceae > Clostridium > Clostridium sp. UBA871. The sequence continues at coordinate 462,879 of NZ_DBFV01000004.1, forward strand.
TGAAGCCTATTACTAGACATTATGTAACACAATCTATGCTTACCCTAAACTTTTCATAATTATATAAGATTAAATAATACAATAATTTATTATAGGAGGTTTTTTAATGGGATTAACTAATCAATCTACCGGAGTTAGCGCTTTAGAAAAAGAACTTAATATAGATCGTGCTTCCCCCTCAGATAAAATAATTGCTCTAGCTGGTAATCCCAATGTAGGCAAGAGCACAATTTTTAATAGCTTAACTGGACTTAACCAACACACTGGAAATTGGCCTGGAAAGACAGTATCCAATGCACAAGGAAGATATACTCACAAGGATAAATCCTTTATACTAGTTGATATACCTGGAACCTACTCTCTTATGGCTAACTCTGTAGAAGAAGAGGTTGCTAGAGACTTTATCTGTTTCGGTAATCCTGATGCCACTATAGTTATCCTTGATGCTACTTGTCTAGAAAGAAACTTAAACTTAGCACTTCAAACTATAGAAATAACTAACAATGTAGTAATATGTGTAAACCTACTAGATGAAGCTAAAAGAAAAGGAATTAATGTAGACTTAACAAAACTTTCCTTACTTCTCGGTGTTCCTACTGTAGGTACTAGCGCTACCACAGGATATGGTCTTAAAGAATTAATGGATATAGTATATAATCTCACAAATAATGAAGTGCCTATAAATCCTATTAAAATTAAGTATGATAAAGTTTTAGAAGATTCTATCTCACTAATAGAACCAGAAGTAAAAATAGCTCTAAAAAATATAGCTTCTAAAATTAACCCTAGATGGATTTCTTTAAAATTATTAGAAAATGACCCTAGTCTAATTCAATCCTTGAATAAATATTTAAATATTAACATGCTAAATAATGAAATAATTAAAAAAAAGATAATAGAAGCAACTAATCTTTTAACTACTTATAACATAACGGGAGAACATTTTAGGGATATATTAGTAACTACTTTAGTAAGTAAAGCCGAAAAAATCAGCATGAAAGTGGTTACAAAAGAGAATTATAAATATAATATTACTGATAGAAAAATTGATAGAATTCTTACATCTAAAATATATGGAATACCTATAATGATTTTACTTTTATGTGTTGTTTTTTGGATAACAATTACAGGTGCTAATTACCCTTCATCCCTTTTATCTACTGCACTCTTCTGGATTGAAGATAGACTTAGTGTATTTTTACTAGGTTTAGGTGCACCCTGGTGGCTAGAAGGTGTTCTAATAAAAGGAATTTACAGAACCTTAGCCTGGGTTATTGCTGTAATGCTTCCTCCAATGGCTATTTTTTTCCCATTATTCACACTTCTTGAAGATTTAGGATATTTACCTAGAATAGCGTTTAATTTAGATAACTTCTTTAAAAAAAGCTGTGCATGCGGAAAACAAGCTCTTACTATGTGCATGGGATTTGGCTGTAATGCAGCAGGAATAATTGGATGCAGAATTATAGACTCCCCTCGAGAAAGGCTAATTGCAATTATTACAAATAATTTTGTACCTTGTAATGGACGTTTTCCAACTTTAATTGCTATAATCACCATGTTCTTTGCTGGCACTTTTGTTGGACCATCACAATCTATTATATCTTCATTAATTCTAACATGTGTAATCCTATTAGGAGTATTTATGACCCTAATGATATCCAAAATTCTATCTAAAACTATACTTAAAGGAGTACCATCATCCTTTACTCTAGAACTTCCCCCTTATAGAAAACCACAAGTGGGGAAAATAATAATCCGCTCTATATTGGATAGAACTCTATTCGTTTTAGGTAGAGCAGTTGTTGTAGCAGCACCTGCTGGATTAGTTCTTTGGATAATGGCTAATATTACAATTGGAAACTTTAGTCTACTAGCTCATTGTGCTAATTTTTTAAATCCCTTCGCCAATTTAATAGGCTTAGATGGTTATATATTAATGGCATTTATACTTGGTTTTCCTGCTAATGAAATTGTAATTCCTATTATTATTATGAGTTATACAGCCACTGGAAGTTTATTGGAATTTGATAGTTTAATTCAACTAAGACAACTTCTAACTTCAAATGGTTGGACATGGCTCACAGCATTAAATGTAATGTTATTTTCTTTAATGCACTGGCCATGTAGTACAACTTGTTTAACTATAAAAAAGGAAACTCAAAGCTTTAAATGGACCGCCATTTCCTTTGCAATTCCTACCATAACAGGTATTGTAATTTGTTTTACGATAACAACTCTAGTTCGAATTCTAGGCCTTGCTTAAACATTTAAATAAAAAAACAGAGTTTACACACTCTGTTTTTTTATTCATCTCTACTTTTGCCTTACCCATAAAAACTAAAATTATTTTCTATACTTTGCACTAAAGTACTTCCTTCAATTCCTTTAAATATAGAATTTACTGTATATTCTTTAACCTGATCATAAGATTGAAAAATTCTTTGAGCTGAAATACAGTCATTATACACTTTCCAATATCCACACAATAAACACTTCTTATCATTACAGTTAATAAAATCTTTCACGTCATTAATTGGTATTCCTAAAAAAATACCTAATTCATGTGGACAGTTAAATTCTTTATATCTATTTTTTAACACATTTAAATATTCTATAATAGTTCCATTTTCTGAATAGCCTAGACCTATTAAAAACTCTTTATTTTCTTCTTTCCCTATATATTTTTCAAGTAACCGCTGATTATAAATTAATACTACAATTGAATCATCAGATTCTCTTAGTTCTATAAAGTCAAGACCTATACTTTGAATAAACGCTTTTCCCATTGAACCCCAGTTGCTATATAAATTTCTATTATATTTTTTAAAAGTAATAGTAGCAGCTGGTTTAACCTTTGCAATCACCAATGAAGTATTATAAATTAAAAAGTTTTTAATATATTCTTCACCATTCATAGATTCTAACTTATTATAAAATTCTAAACATGTCATTTTCATTACCTACCTATAAAAGTGTTATTTTTTTACCAAAATTTATACATTCATCTTCATCTTCTGGTTCGCCACAAATTATTAAACAGTCCTCTTTTATTTCACATCCATAAGAAAGCATTCTATCTTCCCAATCTCTCATCCACTTTCCATCTCCCCAACCATAGGATCCAAATAAAACAACTTTCTTTTTAGATATTTTTGAAGATATCTCTTCAATAAAAGGTTCAAACTCAGATTCTTCTAATACTTCATCTCCCATAGATGGGCATCCTAATACTATTACATTTTCATCATCAAAGATGCTACTGTTAGCATTAGCAACATTGATTACTTCTGCATTTTTTCCTTCTTCTCTGATTCCTTTAGCAATTAATTCTGCCATTTTCTCTGTATTACCTGTACCTGACCAATAAACTATTTTCATAACACATCCTCCTTAATTGAAAATTATTCTCAATTAAATAATATCGGATCTTCGCGGTATTGTCAATAGTTTTTGATAATTATTCTCAATTGAATAGTAACAAATAAATCATAATCCTATTATGCTTGTATATGTATGGTTTTATACTTATTAAAGCTCTTTAAATAAATAATAAAAGGCATCTTTCTATTGAACTGCTATCAAATTTATAGATATCAGTTAATATTCTAGAAAAATGCTTCTTTTATTATTTATATTATTTACTTTCCTTATCTCTAATTGCAGCTCTTATAAATCCTTTGAATAAAGGATGAGGATTATTAGGTCTTGATTTCAATTCTGGATGAAATTGCACTGATACATACCACGGATGATCTTTTATTTCAACAATTTCTACCAATCTATCATCGTGGCTTGTCCCAGTAATATTCATACCTTTCTCTACTAATTCTTCTCTAAACTTATTATTAAATTCATACCTATGTCTATGTCTTTCATTTACCAATATTTCATCATATTCACTAGCCACTATTGAATTTTTGTCTAGTTTACATGGATATAAACCAAGTCTCATAGTACCACCTAAGTTTTCAATTTCTTGTTGATCTGCCATTAAGTCTATTACTGGATATTTTGTATTTGGGTCAATCTCAGAGCTATTAGCTCCTTCATATCCAAGTACATTTCTAGCAAATTCTATAACTGAACATTGCATACCTAAACATATCCCAAATAAAGGTTTTTTATTCTCCCTTGCCCACCTTATAGCTTCAATCTTGCCTTCTATTCCTCTATCTCCAAATCCCCCTGGTACTAATATCCCATTCACATCAGAAAAAATTTCATCCGAATTATATCTTGCTACCTCTTCTGCATTTATCCATTTCATTTCTATTATGCAATCATTAGCATATCCACCATGACTTAAAGCCTCAACTACAGAGATATACGCATCATGTAGTTCTACATATTTACCAACTAAAGCAATCTTAATTTTCTCATTTAAATTTTTAATTTTATTAACCATATTAATCCATTGTGAATTATCAATATCCGTACATTCTAAATTTAATCTTTCACATACTAACCTATCTAGACCTTCCTTATGTAACATTAAAGGTACTTCATATAAGTACTCTGCATCTAGATTTTGTATTACATTTTTACCTTCTAAATTACAAAACAAACCTATTTTTGCCTTCAATTCATCTGATATTTCCTTTTCAGCTCTACAAACTATTAAGTCTGGTTGAATTCCTATACTTCTTAATTCTTTAACCGAATGTTGAGTTGGCTTTGTTTTTAATTCACCAGCTTTTCCTAGATAAGGTACTAAAGTCACATGTATAAAACACACATTTTCCTTACCTACTTCATACTGAATTTGTCTTATAGCTTCCAAAAATGGTAAGGATTCAATATCTCCTACAGTACCACCAATTTCAGTTATTACCACATCTACTGCCTTTTCCTTTGTTACCCTACATATTCTTTCTTTTATCTCATTAGTTATATGAGGTATTACTTGAACAGTTCCACCTAAATACTCTCCTCTTCTTTCTTTAGATATGACTGACCAATAAATTTTACCAGTAGTAACATTGCTACTTTTGCTCAAATTTTCGTCAATAAATCTTTCGTAATGTCCTAAATCTAAATCAGTTTCAGCACCATCATCAGTAACAAATACTTCTCCATGTTGATATGGACTCATTGTTCCTGGATCTACATTTAGGTATGGATCAAACTTCTGTATTGTAACATTTAATCCCCTATTTTTTAAAAGTCTACCTAAAGATGCTGCTGTAATACCCTTTCCTAAGGATGAAACTACTCCACCTGTTACAAAAATATACTTACTATTCATGTTATCTTCTCCCATACAATTTATTTTTATATTTTATTAATTTACTATTGACTTTTAATCTCTACATTTGTATAATAAGAATTACCCCATAAATAATATGGGGTAGTCTGTACTTTTAACATAGAATTTATATTACCACACTTCCATATATATGGCTAGTGTTTTTTGTCATTTTATATATTTAATTTAATAATTAAATATATAAAATTATTGTTAGTATAAATCTAACTAATTTACATATTAATATGTGAGGCTATCTTAGAATAATAAAAAACATTCTAAGATAGCCTCACTTTTAACTATTTTTTAAATTAAAACACACTTTAATAATTAAATTTATTATGATTCATTTCTTCATCATATAAAAATTAAATATACAAATCCACTTATGAATTAAAGTAAATTTATATTATTTTCCTTACAAATTTTTATATTTTTTTCATCCCATGTAGTAGCTTGAACTTCACCAATATGAGCTTTGTTTAAAAAAAACATGCATATTCTTGATTGACCTATTCCTCCTCCAATTGTATATGGAAGTTCTCCTGCTAATAATCTCTTATGAAAATCTAGACGTCTTCTGTTATCATTACCTGATACTGTTAATTGATAATCAAGGGCTTTTTCATCTACTCTTATTCCCATTGATGAAAGTTCTACAGCCCTATCTAATAAAGGATACCAAAATAATATATCTCCATTTAAATTCCAATCATCATAATCCGGACTCCTACCATCATGCTTTTCTCCCGATTTTAACGCTCCACCTATTTTCATTATAAATACAGCGCCAAACTCCCTACAAATTTCATCTTCTCTTTCCTTAGAAGTAAAGTTTGGATAAATGTCTTCTAGCTCCTGAGTAGTTATAAAATGTATTTCATTTGGTAAAGGATTTTCTACCTTCATTAAATTTTTATCAACAAATTCTTGAGTTTTCTTAAATACCTTATAGATTTTTCTTACAATATCTTTTAAATATTCTTCATTTCTATCTTCTTTTTTTATTACCTTTTCCCAATCCCATTGGTCTACATAAACTGAATGTAAATTGTCTAGTTCTTCATCTCTTCTTATAGCATTCATATCTGTATATAATCCATCTCCAACTTGGAAGTTGTATCTATGAAGACTCATTCTTTTCCATTTTGCTAAGGAGTGTACTATTTCAACATTTTTTCCTGTAGCCAGCAAGTCAAATACTACCGGTCTCTCAACTCCGTTTAAATTATCATTTAATCCACTTTGAGAGTCCACAAACAGTGGAGCTGAAACTCTAGTCAAGCTAAGATTTTCTGATAAAGTTCTTTCAAAAAAATCTTTTATCTTCTTTATGTGTACTTCTGTTTCTATTAATGTGGCATTGGATTTATATCCTTTCGGAATAACAATCCCTTCTATCTTCATAATAATTCCTCCTTAGATTTTAAGTTTAAAGTTAAAGAGTTGATAAAGTTTTATGGGCCCATACTTTATCTTTTTTATTTATATATAATAAAAAAACTCTCATCCCTATATATAAATATAAAAGGACGAGAGTACTACTCACGTGTTACCACCTTAATTCATTGCTACTTTACAATAACAATCTCTTCAAGTACGTCAATTAATACAAATTGATTATACTCTAGCACTATATCGGGTGCAGATCCGGTACTGCCTACTGGTTGTTATCTTTCGGAGCACTGCTCAGAGATGTTATTCAAATCAACTTACTCTTCCACCTCTCAGCTTATGGGGAATTCTCTGTAAAGATACATTAATTTTACTTCTTCTCTTCAACGCTTTCTACATTTCATTTTTTTAAATAATATCACAATTAATTTATTTTGTAAAGCACTTTTAAAATGCTACCTCAAAATTTCTTTTGAGATAGCATTTTGATTTTAAAGTTCTTTTTATTTATTTAATTACTCTACATAAGCATCTCTAAATTCCATTTGTCCTAATGGTGATTTATAAGTTCCTTTAACATTTTTGTCTATACATAATACATTTGTATAATAGTATAGTGGTATAATTGGTGATTCATCCATTAAAATATCTTCTGCTTTGTGTAATAATTCTGTTCTCTTAGCATCATCTAACTCTACTTTAGCTTGAGCTATTAACTTATCATATTCTTTATTTGAATATCCTGCATTATTTTGTCCATTACCAGTTGTCCACATATCTAAGAATGTCATCGGATCATTATAATCTGCTATCCATCCATGTCTAGCCATAGAATATTGGAAATTATTCCTTGTATCTTGGAATACTGCCCACTCTTCATTTTTCAACTCTACATTAATTCCAAGATTTGTTTTCCACATATCTTGTACTGCTTGAGCTATATTTTGATGACCTTGATCTGTATTAAAAGTAAATGTTATTGTTGGTGCTCCTTCTCCATTTGGATATCCAGCTTCTTCTAGCAATTTCTTAGCTTCTTCAATATTTGCACCCTTTGATGAATAATCCTTTTGAAACTCTTTTCCTATTGAATCAAGAATACCTGCTGGAACATAGCTAGTTGCTGGTGCTTGACCACCTTGAGCTACCTTATCAACTATTAGTTGCCTATCTATAGCTAGTGATAAAGCTTTTCTGAACTTAGGATTACTTAATGCTTCAGCTGCTTTAGGGTCTACATCCTTAGCTTTGTCTGATACATTTATTACATAGAAGTACGTTCCTAAATAAGGATATATTTTTGCTGTTCCTTCATCTAGTAATGTAGGAATTTCAGCCTGAGGTGGTGATTCTATTACATCTATTTCTCCACTCTTAAAGGCATTTAAATAAGTTATTTGATCATCTATTAATTTTACTTCTAATGTTTCAAGTTTTACATTTTTAGCATCCCAATAATTTTCATTTTTTACAAATGTAATACTTTCTTTTTCTTTCCATTCAGACATCTTAAATGGTCCATTAGATATATATGTGTCTGGCTTTAATGTCCACTTTTCTTCATTTCCTTCTATAATATCTTTTCTAACTGGGAAATAAGTTGGAAAAGCTGCCAATGATAAGAAATATGGAACTGGAGATTCAAGAGTTACTTCTAAGGTGTTATCATCTATAACCTTTACACCTACATCCTCTGCTGTAGCAACCTTACCTCCTACTTTTTCCTGATTATAGTATGCAGCTCCATTTTTTATATAGAAAAGTTGATATGCATATTCTGCTGCCACTTTAGGATTTAATGCTCTCTTCCATGCATATTCAAAATCCCCAGCTACTACCGGTTTTCCATCTGACCATTTAGCATCCTTCCTTAAATGGAAAGTATATACAGTTCCATCGTCAGATACTTCATACTTTTCAGCAGTACCTGGTACTATTTTAGAATTTTCATCCTCTCTCATTAACCCTTCAAAAGCATTGTGAATTATTGTTGAACCATCTACTGCTGAATTTAGTTGTGGATCAATAGTTTTAGGATCTGCACCTAAATTATATACTATTTTTTGTTCTACTGTTTCTTCTACCACAGGCGTATTGCTATCACCAGGTTTTTCTCCTTCATTTCCTTTAGTCTTAGTACATCCTAAAAGTAATGTACCTGTCATTATTGCAGTCATTATCAGTGCCATTATTCTAGTTTTCTTCATTCATTGACCTCCTTATTAAATTAATTAATTTATTTTAAAATAAATGACAAGCTACGCAATGACCAGGAGATACTTCCTTTAAAATTGGCTCCTCTTCACCACAGATTTGTTTTGCATATTTACATCTAGATTTAAATCTACATCCTGGTGGGGGATCAATTGGAGATGGAATATCTCCCTCTAAAATTATTCTTTGTCTTCTTTTAGCCTCATCCGGATCAGGAATTGGAATTGCAGATAATAATGCATTAGTATAGGGATGGATTGGTTTACTATATACCTCATTACTCTCTGCTATTTCAACTAATTTTCCTAAGTACATTATTCCAACTCTATTGGATATATGCTTAACCATGGATAAATCATGAGCTATAAACAAGTAAGTTAAGCCAAAATCATTTTGCAAATCCTCAATCATATTAATTATCTGAGCTTGTATTGATACATCAAGGGCAGAAATAGGTTCGTCACAAACAATAAACTCTGGATTAACTGCAAGAGCTCTAGCTATTCCGATTCTTTGTCTTTGACCTCCTGAAAACTCATGTGGATAACGATTTAAATGATTTTGATCAAGCCCTACTTTATCTAAAAAATACTTCACTTTTTCTTCTCTTTCTTTACCTTTACATATTTTATAAATATCTAATGGTTCACCAATAATATCTCCAACGGTTAGACGTGGATTAAGTGATGCATAAGGATCTTGAAATATCATCTGCATCTTTTTTCTATAAGATAGCATCTGCTTATTAGTTAGCTTACCAATCTCTTCATTATCATAAAATATCTCTCCAGCAGTAGGATTATATAATTTTAATAGAGTCCTACCTAAAGTTGTTTTACCACATCCCGATTCTCCTACTAGGCCTAAAGTCTCTCCTTTTTTTATTTGAAGAGATACCCCATCAACAGCCTTTAGTATTCCTTTATTCTTACTAAAAATTGATTTCTTAGTATTGAAATATTTACATAGATCTTTTATTTCTATTAGTTTCTCCATGCTACTCATCTTCCTTCCTCCTCTTCAATGGAGTTTCAACCTTTGGTGCCCTATTATCATTTAACCAACAAGCAGATTTATGTCCTGGAGTTATTTCATAATATTCAGGTCTATGTTCTTTACATACTTCCATAGAATATTTACATCTAACATAAAATGGACATCCCTTTGGAGGTTTAAATAAATCTGGTGGTTGACCATCTATAGGTCTTAATCTTTCTCTTACCAAGGTATTAGGATTAGGAACACTTTCCATAAGACCCCAAGTATATGGATGTTTAGAATTATAGAATATATCCTTTACAGTTCCTTGCTCTATAATAAGACCTCCATACATTACATTCACATTATCACAAATATCTGCAACAACTCCCAAATCATGTGTAATAAGAATTATAGATGTATTTAGTTTTTCCTTTATATCCTTCATTATCTCTAAAATTTGTGCTTGTATCGTAACATCTAGTGCAGTAGTTGGTTCATCAGCTATCAATAGCTTGGGATTACAAGTTAATGCCATAGCTATCATAACCCTTTGTCTCATACCCCCAGAAAACTCATGTGGATATTGCTTCATTCTGCTTTCAGGACTAGGTATACCAACTAAGTGTAATAATTCTACAGCTTTTTTATGCGCTTCTTCTTTAGTCATCTTCTTATGGATTCTAAGCGGCTCCATAATTTGATTTCCTATAGTCATAAGCGGATTCAAAGAAGTCATAGGATCTTGGAAAATCATGGATATGTCATTTCCTCTTATGGTAGACATATCTTCCTCACTGATAGCTACTATATCCTTATCTTCAAATCTTACTTTCCCCTCTTTTACTTTACCATTATCATCTAAAAGCCTCATAATAGACATCATTGTAACACTTTTTCCACTACCAGATTCTCCAACTATACCCATAACTTCACCATGTTCTAGATTAAATGAAACTCCCCCTACAGCTTGCACTTCTCCAAATTGAGTATAGAAAGATGTTTTTAAATTATTTACTTCTAACAAATTACTCATCCTTCCACCCCCTACTTTTTAATCTTTGGATCTAGAGCATCTCTAAGCCCATCACCAAGCATATTAAATGAAAAAATTGTTATACATATAGCCAACGTCGGAAATAAAAGCTGATACGGATATAATCTTAAAGTAGATAAAGCATCACTAGCTAAAGTTCCCCATGATGCAAGTGGTGGTACTAATCCTAATCCAATAAAACTTAAAAAAGCTTCTGAAAATATTGCAGTTGGTATTTGCAGTGTGAGAGTTACTATAATTGGACCTAAACAATTTGGAATTAGATGTTTAAATAGTATTCTCTTACCTTGAGCTCCTAAAGTTTTAGCAGCTAAAATAAATTCTTGTTGTTTAAGCTGAAGTATTTCTGCCCTAACAATTCTAGCCATACCTATCCAATAAGAAATAGCCAATGCTACAATAATATTGAATAAACCACCTTTTTCAAGAATGACCATTAATAGTATTACATATATTGTCATAGGTATAGAAGATATTATATCTACAATTCTCATCATAATATTATCTACCCATCCACCTATAAGTCCAGCAATTCCACCATATACTATACCTATAACCAAATTAAGTATAGATGCCACAAAACCAATTATTAAAGAATATCTAGCACCATACATAACCCTTACAAACAAATCTCTTCCTAGTGAATCTGTTCCAAACCAATGCTCTGCAGACGGTCCTTGGTTAGTAAGCATTAAGTTATTTGTCGTATAATCATGTTTAGAAAACCAAGGAATAAATATAGCTCCTAGAGTTATAAGAATAACAAAGATAAGCCCTACTATTGCTAACTTATTTTTTTTAAGTTTTCTCCACGAATCTTTCCAATAAGATACACTTGGCCTATTTATTGTATCCTTTTGTTTACTACCTTCATCTACAAAGACAAAATCCTTTTCTAAAATTTCATTAATTTCTTCATTAAATTCCATAACATCACCTCCTACGCTTCAACATTTTCTAATTTAATTCTTGGATCTATAATTACATACATAATATCCACAATTAAATTACATAGTATAAGAAGTGTACTATAGAATATAGTTACTCCAAGTATAGTTGTATAATCTCTATTTGTTATTGTAGTTACAAACTCTCTTCCAAGTCCGGGTATAGCAAATATCTTTTCTACTACAAAGCTACCAGTTAATATTCCTGCAATCAATGGACCTACGTAGGTTACTATAGGGATTAATGTATTTCTAAGAGCATGTTTAAACATGATTCTTCTACCATTAACTCCTTTTGCCTTTGCAGTTCTAATATAATCTGATTTCAAAACTTCTAAAAGTTTAGATCTTGTAAGTCTAGATATAAATGCTATGGAATATCCAGCTAGAGCTACTGATGGTAAAATATAACTCTTTAAGTTATCTAACCCTGTTATTGGAACTAAGCTTAGTTTAACTCCAAATACATACATCAATAATGTAGCTATAACAAAGCTTGGCAATGTAACTCCCAGTGTAGCAAGTACCATACATATTGAATCTGGCCACTTATTATATTTAAGAGCAGCAATTATCCCTAAAAGTATTCCAAAAATTAAGGAAATTGCCACAGCTACTCCACCAAGTTTAGCAGATGCCGGGAAAGAATAACCTATTATTTCTTGTACTTCTCTTCCTTTGTATCTCATACTTGGACCTAGATCCCCCTTAAGCAAGTCCTTTAAATACATAGAATATTGCTCACCTAAAGATTTATCTAATCCATATTTTGCTTCTAAACTAGCCTTTATTTCTGGTGGTAGTGGCTTTTCACCATCAAAAGGTCCACCAGGCATTAATCTCATTAAAAAAAATGTCGCAGTGATAACTATAAATATAGTTACTACACTTATACCTAGTCTTTTTAGAATGTATTTAATCAAATTCTCACCCCCCATTTTTTATATGATATATATATATTGATTTATTCTCTCAATATTCCATTAATTTTTGTTTAATCCATTACTTTTTAATGATAAATTAATAACAATCTTCATATATATCTATATTTCACTATTTCTTAATGGGTTAATGTGCTTTGTTGCTCAATAAAGCTAAGTAATTATATTTTTCAAAAAAAGAAAAGCGCCTTAAAATTTTGCACTCTTTAAGATATTTATTCACATTTCATTAAGGAAATGATGCTTAAACATCAATTTAAGATCTAGTGTATTTTAAGACAACTCTTTAAACTATTAATTTATATTTTTCTTTACAAAGGTACCTTCCTTCATAATTATCTGCATGTTACCACTTCTTATATCATGAATATCCTTTAATGGATTTCCATTCAATACAATAATATCAGCAAACTTACCTGACTCCAAAGTGCCTGTTATATCATCAATTTTTAGCATTTCTGCTCCATTTTTTGTAGCTGCTAAAATTACCTCCATATTGGTAAGTCCAGCTTTACAAAGAGTATACATTTCAGTTATTGCATATTCTCCATAGGGAGTTAAGCTACTACAGAAGGAATCTGAACCTACTGTTATTCTTATTCCCTTTTTATTTGCATTTCTTAGATTACTTATTATACGATTTAGCTCCTTTTCAGCTACTGTCTCTCCCTCATAATCATCTAAAATTTTTCTATAGGGAGGCTCGTACACTGTAAACCATTGATAGAAGAATTGAAGGGTTGGACAAAAGCTTATATTCTTTTCCTTCATTATTTCTAAACATTCTTCATTTAATTCCTGACCATGGATTATAGCAGAAACTCCTGCCTTACATGAATTTAAAGCTCCTTCATAACCTTCAGCATGAGACCAAACCGGTAATCCAACCATATTGCATTCATCTACCACAGCTTGTATTTCCTCCATACAATAGTGAGATGCTGCTTTGGCATCATGTCTCCATATACCTCCTCCAGTAGACCATATTTTTATAGCATCAGGATTTTCACGTATTCGTTTTCTGATAGACTTACGCAATTCCCAAGGTCCATCAACTCTTTCTGCCCATGGATGTGAATCTTCATTATAGTTCAATGGTAAATTATGTGAATCTCCATGTCCTGAAGTTCTACAAAATCCTAAACCTGTTGCAACTATACGTGGTCCTGGTATTATTCCTTCTTCAATCATATTTCTAAGATGAATTCCAGAACGAGAAATTTCACCTACGGATGTTAGTCCATGCTCCAAAGCTTCTCTAGCTTGAGCAACAGCTACTATTGTCTTTTGTATCACAGGCTCTAATACCCACTCTGTATCACTATCTGTTCTATTTCCACTAAAATGTAGATGAGAATCTATAAGCCCTGGCATAATAGTTTTTCCTGATATATCTATTATTTCATAATTCTCTTCTATTTCTTTCATCACTCCAGCATAAGTAATTTTCTTATTTTCAACAAGAACTAAGGAATTTTCTACAGGTTCAGTTCCTGATCCATCTATCAATAGTCCTCCTATAAATGCTATACTTCTCATATTTTACCCCCCAAAAATTATTCACATTATTATGGCTTCACTTTGATATACTCCAATAGTTTGCCTCAACTCATTATTATACCATATATGTAAAATTAAACAGGGTTAATTTTATGTTTTTTATAATTTATTTCATGAAAATAAAATGAGTAGACAATAATTACATTATCTACTCATGGTCTAACTAAGTAACTTAATTTAATTATATAAATTATTAACTAGTTATAAATTGACCACCATTTATATGAATAGTTTCTCCAGTTATAAATGAAGCCCCATCTCCAGCTAAGAATACATAGCTCTCTGCAATTTCAACAGGCTGACCTGCTCTTTTAAACAAGGTATTACTGCCGAAAGTAGATACCTTATCACTATGAAAGGATGATGGTATAAGTGGTGTCCATACTGGACCTGGTGCCACTGCATTTACCCTTATTCCTCTTGTAGCCAATGACTTTGATAAACTTCTAGTTAGGGCTGTTAAAGCTCCTTTAGTACAAGAATAATCTATTAAAGTTTCATTTCCTTCATATGCTGTTACAGAAGTTGTATATATTATTGAATCCCCCTTCTTCATATGAAAGAGTACTTCTTTTGTTAAATAGAAAGCTCCAAAGAAGTTTGTATCAAAGGTTTTATGTAATTGCTTACTAGTTATCTCATTAATTTGTTGACACTCATGTTGTTCTGCAGAATTTGATACAAAAATATTTATAACTCCATACTTTTGTACTACTTTTTTTATAGCTTCCTTGCAGAAGTCTTCATTACCAATATCTCCAGAGATGAGCAAACACTCTCCTCCTCTTTCTTCAATAAGACTTTTTGTTTCCTTAGCATCTTCATGTTCATTTAAATAAATTATACATACCTTTGCTCCTTCTTTTGCATATAGTATAGAAATAGCCCTTCCTATACCACTATCTCCCCCTGTAATTAAAGCTACTTTGCCCTTTAATCTGTCTGAAGTTTTATGATAATCATTTATTTCATAGATAGGTTTTGGTTCCATTTCACTTTCAATGCCTGGCTGTATACTTTGATGTTGAGGCTTAAACCCAATTGGAAAATTGTAGTCCATTTTAATACTCCTTATCTATATATAGAAATTAATATTTTAACTCCATTACTCTTGCTCTATCTTTTTTTACTTTACTATATACCCTGTATGAGAAATACAGTCCTTAATTTCTTCTGGAGTTGCTGGACTGTTATAATTTACTTCCACTGTACCTCTTGCTATATCAACACAGACCTGTTGTACACCATTAATTTTATCTAAAGAATTATTTAACTTAGTTCTACTTTCTGAATTTACTAATCCTGAAACATTATAATGTACTGATTTCATTTTAATTTACCTCCAATTATTAGTTTTCTAATATATTATCTTTTAAAAGAGCAATTTTTATGCATAGAAATACTAATTCTAAACTATACACCTTTCATTTTTGTAAATTAATCTATAAAAAAAGACACTACCTATGTAGCGTCTTTAAATCTTATATTTTATTCCTAAATAGCTTGGAGTTTACTTAATAAGTCATCTATTTCTAATCCGTGAACCATACATGCTTCTTCAAGAGTTTCCGCTTGTGCTGAAGGACATCCAACACAACCCATACCAAAACTCATTAAAACTTCTGCTGCTTTCTCATTTTGTCTTATTACTTCCCCAATAGTCATTTCCTTTGTTACTTGCATAACTATTACCTCCATTTTTATTTTGATTAACTTAGATATAAATATATATCATTAAACATAGTATACTACATTTCTACAGATTTAATTATTTAATTTTTATATCTATATTAATTCACCTATTTTTTTTATTAATGCCATACAACTTTTTAACGTAGTATCAGTATCATCTAAACATGGATTAAATTCTACAAAATCCATAGATTTAACTAATCTAGTATTAAATATACTAGTTAATAACTTCTCTGCATCATTTATATTAAATCCATTTGGAACTGGAGTTCCCGTTCCTTTTATTAATTTTGGATCTACAGAATCTATATCAAAGCTAATATGAATATTATTTATTCCTCGTGCTTTTAAACCTTCCAAAAGCTCCTTACACACTTTATCTACACCTATTTCTATTACTTTATCCATAGTCCAAACAGTTAAATTTTTATCTTTAATTAATTGAAGTTCACCTTCATCTAAATCTCTTGCTCCAATTATAAATACATTTTCCTTTTTAACTTTTATACCATTAAAATATAAAGTTGTTAAAGATTCATCTCCAAAACCCATTGATGCAGCTAATGGCATACCATGAACATTTCCTGTAGGACTTGTCTCAAAGGTATTTATATCTCCATGAGCATCAATCCATATTACAGCTAAATCTCCCTGGAAATATCTACTTGAACCAGCAACACTTCCCATAGCTAAAGCATGATCTCCACCTAAAGTTATAGGAAAACCTCCACCGCATAGGGAACTATAAACTGAATTAGCTAAATTCTCAGTTACTTCTATAATTTCATTAATGTATTTTGCATTTACTCCGGCCGCAAAAGGTTGCTTATCCTTTGTATTATTAACATAAATATTACCTAAATCATATACCTTATTTTTATGATTTTCTAATAATTTTTTAATTCCATTTTCTCTTAATTCATCTGGTCCATTTTCTACCCCTGCTCTATCACATCCATAATAAAGAGGTACTCCAATTAAGTTAATATCCATATAAATCCCCTCCGTTAAAATGCCACTTATGTTATATTAGCATTCAGTCAAATTTTACTTTCAAATCCCTATTTCTATTATGTATCTATCTAATATAACGTAGAAATTTATCAGCAATTATTACTTTATTCCAAAACTAATAAAATTACAATAGAAAACTAATATTTATTTTATCGAATATATATATTTTTATATAATAACTGTTATAATATTCACTGTTCTAATGGATAATTATGTGGTTAACTTAAAGGTTTTATAATATATGTAATAAACTTCATTTCATTTTAAAGAATATTTTATAAAAATTTCAATATATTAAACTTTTCATATATTCCATTGCCTGTTATTAAAATATGTATTTTTATACATACATCAAGTTATAATTTAGGAATACTTTCTCAAATATAATAAAGCCTATTTCAATATTATCTTTGAAATAGGCTTTCTATCTATATTTTTTTATAAAGAGTTATTTCTGTTTCTCCCTCTTGAAGTTTAGCGAGTTCTGGTACAAGATTAGTAAAATGTATTGTATTGTTATGTAACTTTATTGCTTCTTCACTCTCCCAAACCTCAATGAATGCAACTACATCACTATTTCTTAAATCTTCGTAAAGATCATACTCTATACATCCAGTTTCTTTCCTACTTTCTTCTATAAGTTTATTGGCTAAATTTTTAAATTCTTCTTTTTTATCTTTTTTTATAGTCTTTTTTGCTACAATAGTAATCATATTCATATACCTCCAATATAAATTATTTTAGTTAATGTTCACCATAATATTTTCCCTACATGCTTTAAGCTTCATAGATTTTAACCTTCACTGAATATAAAAATATAAAAATATAAAAATAGTTAAACACCCTATAAAAGAATTATATCACCTTTACTAAAATTTACATATAAAAATGAGGACTTAAAACAGCTTTCACAGATGCTTTAAATCCTCATACTCTAGTTTTACCCAGATAAAATTCGATTATTTTTCTATTATAGTTCCTGTTATACCATGTAAAGCTTCTTTAGCTTTTTCTAGTGAAGTTATTAAAGCTTTACCATTATTACTAAATTTAACATAGTCCATACATGCTTCTACCTTAGGTAGCATTGAACCTTTAGCAAAATGGCCTTCTTGTATATATTTACCAGCCTCTTCTAGATTAACTTCTGATAGTTCTTCTTGATTTGGTTTATTAAAGTTTATACAAACTCTATCAACAGCTGTTAAAATAACTAGCATTTCTGCATCTAAATCTTTTGCAAGTTTTGCGCTTGATTTATCTTTATCTATAACTGCTGCAACACCTCTAAGAGATCCATCAGATTCCTCTACTACAGGAATACCGCCACCACCAACAGTAATAACTATAGTTCCTTGTTCAACTAATTGTTTAACTGTTTCAAGCTCTACAATTTTTTGCGGCTGTGGAGATGCAACTACTCTTCTATATCCTCTACCTGCATCTTCTACAAATGTAAATCCTTTTTCTGCAGCTATCTTTTCTGCTTCTTCCTTACTATAGAACATTCCTACTGGTTTACTTAAGTTTTTAAAAGCTTCATCATTTTCATCAACTACAACTTGAGTAACTACAGTTGCAACATTTTTTCTAATTCCTCTAGATATAAGCTCTGTTCTAATAGATTGTTGTAAGTGATATCCAATATATCCTTGACTCATGGCACCACATTCTGCAAAAGGCATTAATGGAGTATTTGCTCCATTATTTGCTGCAAATTCCATAGCTAAGTTTATCATTCCAACCTGTGGACCATTACCATGGCCAACAATTACATTATAGCCTTCTTCTACTAAATCAACGATGGTTTTTGCTGTATGCTTAACTAAATCTAATTGTTCTTCAGCTGTTTTTCCTAAGGCGTTTCCCCCTAAAGCTATTACTAGTTCCTTCATTTAATTCACCCCATATATAATTTAAATATAAAATATGTTGAGACTACTATATTTTTATCTATGCCTTAAATATAATATTTTATTGTTTAGCTAATTAAATAATAGGTTAAACCCCTTCCTTTCTTAATTTTAAGAAGGGGTTTAATTATTATAGCCCTATAGTTGCAGCCATAACTGCTTTAATTGTATGCATTCTATTTTCAGCTTCATCAAATACTACAGATTGTTTTGACTCAAATACCTCATCAGTAACTTCCATTTCTGTCATTCCAAATTTTTCTCCCATTTCTTTTCCTACTACAGTTTTTAAATCGTGGAATGCTGGTAGACAGTGCATGAATATAGCTTCTGGTTTAGCATTTTCCATTGCAGTTCTATTCACTTGATATGGTCTTAGCTCTTTTATTCTTGCTTCCCAAACTTCATCTGGTTCTCCCATAGATACCCAAACATCTGTATATATAACATCTGCATTTTTTGTTCCAACCATAACATCTTCAGTTAATGTTACAGTACATCCATTTTCCTTTGCAATTTCCTTGCAAGTTTCAACTAGCTCCTCAGCTGGGAATAATTCTTTAGGTGCACAAGCTGTAAAATTTAAACCCATTTTTGCACAAGCAACCATTAAAGAGTTACCCATATTATTTCTGGCATCACCCATATATACAAAGTTAATTCCTTTTAATCTTCCAAACTTCTCTTCTATAGTCAATAAGTCTGCAAGCATTTGAGTTGGATGGAATTCAGTTGTTAATCCATTCCAAACTGGAACTCCTGCATAAGCTGCTAATTCTTCAACTATTTCTTGATCAAAACCTCTATATTCTATACCATCATACATTCTACCTAATACTCTAGCTGTATCTGCAATAGATTCCTTTTTACCCATTTGAGAACCTGTAGGTCCTAAATAAGTAACACCCATACCTAAATCCATAGCTCCTACCTCAAAGGAACATCTTGTTCTAGTAGAATCCTTAGCAAATAATATTGCAACATTCTTTCCCTCTAAATTTTTATGAGGTACTCCAGCTCTCTTTAAATTTTTGAAGTCCTTAGATAAGTCTAATAAATATCTAATTTCCTCTGGTGTAAAATCTAATAATTTTAAAAATGAACGTCCTCTTAAATTAATTGCCATTGTTATACTCCCCCTAATATGTTGTTTTTTATATAATTTTATTTTATTCTTCTTCAGTATTTAATTATTGGATACTTAAAGAAGATTTTTTATTTTACAAATATATTATATTTTTATTTAATTTAAAATACACAATAAATGTTGGTTATATTTGTGTTATTAAACCTCACGAATCAAAGGCATAGACATACACCTAGGGCCTCCACGTCCCCTTGATAATTCAGATGATGGTATAACATGAGTTTTTATCCCATACTCTTCCAATATCTTGTTAGTTACATAATTCCTTGAATATACAATAACTTCACCTGGTCTTATACATAAAGTATTAGAGCCATCATTCCATTGCTCTCTTTGTGAAATTACATAATCTCCTCCACCACATCGAATTAACTTTACATCACATTCTAAATATTTCGACAATACCTCTTGTAATGTCATACTTTCCTTAGTAATTTTCACTTTTCCATTTTCCCCTTTAGTTAATTCAAATATTTCAAGAGGTCCTTCTATTTGTGGGTGAATAGTGAATTTATCATAATCAACTTGAGTAAATACTGTATCTAGGTGCATATATGCTCTAGTCTTTGGTATTTTAAATGCTAATACAGTTTCAATTTTGCTATCTGGTGTTTCAAAGAATATTCTCTCTGATATTTTTTCAATTGCCTGTGGAGCTGTCCTTTGAGATATTCCAATTGCAAGAACCTTTTCAGATATATTAAGAATATCTCCCCCCTCTATATTATAATCAAAATCTCTGTCATAAAGCCTATTAGTTCCCTTAAAATCAGGATGATATTTAAATATAAAGTGTGCATATATAGTTTCCCTATTTCTTGTTTCAGAATACATCCTATTTAAGCTTATTGAATTTCCAATGGATGCAAAGGGATCTCTCGTAAAATAAAGATTTGGCATTGGATCTGTAATAAATGGATATGCCTCATTTAAAAAATCCTCTAAATGCCTTGCTTTTGCTTTCTTCAATTCTGACTTACTAATTCCAGCCATAGTCTTTCTAATTAACTCTTCATTGCAATTAAAACTAATTAAATAGTTATATAATTCTTCTTTAACTTGTTCACTCTCTACTTTAGCTTCTTTTATAAACATTTTAATAAATTCATCTTTAACATCTGGGTCTTCCATTACTTTTGCTGCCAATTCATGTAAATATACAACTTCTACTCCATTGTCTCTTAAAACCTGTGCAAAGGCATCATGTTCTTCCTGTGCTACTTTTAAATAAGGAATATCATCAAATAATAATCTCTCCAGATATTCCGGTGTTAAATTCTCAATTTCTGCACCAGGCCTATGCAACAAGACTTTTTTTAATGGTTTAATTTCGCTTGTAACATTTATTCCCATAATTCTTTCCTTTCTTATACAACATTTTGTTAATTAAAAATACTTTATTTAAATTAACAATTTTTTATTTATAATATCAATATCCCATAACCTAAGTAATAAATTAAATTATGTAATATTGTTTTACACAAGTAAAAGTTTACACTCTATTTATTTTTAGCCTTGAACAAACCTAAACTATTGGTTATAAAAATTTCTCCATTTTTATCAATTATTTTTTTTATATAACCTTCAAATTCTTTTTTCTTAGAATCAATAATGTCTAATATATTTCCAGGTATAGAATAGATATATTCTAATATATTATTGGTGTCATTAACTATAAGCTTATCATCATACAAAACTTTCTCTACTGTATTAAAATACTTACTAAGTATTTTTTCCCCATTCTCTAATCCAAATTTACAAGATAACTTATCTTCATATATGCGTATATTACTACTAAAGCTTAACATTAATTCTTGTAACTCCCTTAAATGATTACTTCCAATAGTAGAACAGTATACTACTCCATTAGGTTTAATAACTCTTTTTATCTCAGCCAGAGCTAAATCTATATCTTTCATAAAAAATAATATATGATTAGCAATTACTACATCAAAACTATTATCATCAAAGGGTAATGATGTTAAATCAGTTATTATAAAATTAAACCTTTTAGAATTATCTCGTAAATTTAACTTTGCTTCATTTATCATATCTTCACATATCTCTGTTAGCGTAACCTCTATACTCTCATGTAGATTGTCCATATTTTTAGCCCATAGAACTCCATTACCACAACCTATTTCTAAAACCTTATCCTTCTTTTTGATTTTCATATTATCAAATACCCATGGATACCAACCATACCTATTTGTTGAGAATCTATCCATTAACTTCACACCTTCATTTAAATTAGATGCATCTCTACTACGTTGCAGTAATTCCTTCTCACTCTCTAAAGATTTTATTACATCAATAGCCTCTTCCCATTTCATATTAGAGTTCTCATTCATACTAAATTCAGCTGTTTCTATAGCATTTAATACTACCTTCATATTATTCATCTTATTTTTAATAATACTTTTCTGAAGTTTCAGAGAATTCATCATATCTTCTTTCTTATAATCACAATTTTCTGTGCTTATAATTTCATCTAAGGATAATCCCAGGTACTTTAAAGCTAAGATTTTTTTTAATTTTATAAAATCTTCATCAGAGTAATATCTATATCCTAGGTTATTAGTATATGATGGCTTAAGAATTCCTTTGCTATCATAATATCTAATAGTTCTAATGGTAACTCCTGCTTTCTTTGCAAATTCCCCAGTGGTATAAAATTCATCACTATTCATATTTATCCCTCCAAAGCAATCGTATACCTTACCCTATATTAATATAATAGAAGGTTACGTAAGGTAACTGTCAATACCTTTTTATGAATTTTATTACATTTATACAACATACTTAGTGCTGTATGTAATAATTGTATCATAATTTTGCATAATATTCTTACTTTTTTACTCAACTTCAAACTATCTATCTAATACTTATATTGTTATAAAAGTAAAAAGACAGAATTGACTAGTTAAATCTAGTTTTCTATCTTTTTATATATTAATTATATAATTTCACATCAGCTATAAACTCCAATACTTTTTCCTCATTTGTTGCCCAAGATGTGACAAGACGAATTGCTGAATTCTCTTTATCGATTTTTTCCCAAATCAAAAATAAGTATTTTTTTTTAAGACTATTAATTAATTTATTAGGGAGTATAGGAAAGACTTGATTACTAGATGAATTTATCATAAAACTGTGACCAGCATCTTTAATACCCTTTTTAAGGATTTGTGCCATATTATTAGCGTGAGTTGCTAAATCAAAATATAGATTATCCTTAAATAATTCTTCAAATTGAATTCCTAGTATTCTTCCCTTTGCAAGTAGAGCTCCCTTTTGTTTAATATGGTATCTGAAATCCTTTTTTAAAGTATCTCTACATATTACAAGAGCTTCTCCTATTAAAGCTCCTCCTTTAGTTCCACCTATATAAAAGGCATCTACTAATTGAGCCAATTCATAGATTTTCATATTGTTTTCATTAGAACATAGTGCAGAGCCTAATCGTGCACCATCAACATAGAGATATAAATCGTGTTTTTTACACACTTCACTTAACTCTTCTACCTCTTCCCTTTTATATATTGTTCCTATTTCTGTAGAGTTAGAAATATATACAAGTTTTGGCTTTACCATATGTTCATCAGTGTGCTCTTCTATTACAGCTTCTATATTTTTTCTGGTTAATTTTCCATTTTCCACGTCTACAGAAATAACCTTATGCCCTGTAGCCTCAATGGCTCCAGTTTCATGAACTAGCACGTGACCAGTATCTGCTGCAATTACCGCTTCATGAGGTCTTAAGAATGCTGATAAAGCAGTAAGATTAGTTTGTGTTCCTCCAACTAAAAGATGAACATCTACATCTTCTCTTCTTATTTTTTCCTTAATTAACTTAATAGCTCTTGCTGTAAATATATCTTCTCCATAACCTTCACTCTGCTCCATATTACACTTGATTAATGCCTCTAATATTCTTGGATGCGCTCCTTCACTATAGTCATTTTTAAAGCTATACATAATAATATTACCTCCATTTTTTCATATTCTATCACTTTGCCATAGAAATATCAATAAAGGCTAAATAGACTTATGAAAGGAGTTCTTATTATGATTTTGCACTTATTACATATATGTTAAATATTGTACATTTCTCTTTAGTAAAGAAATTTATTTGTGTATACTATAAATAAATTAGTTTTAAAATTGCTATTTAATATAATAGAACATGCTAATAATTAATATAAGGATGTGTAATATGAATATAAAAAAATTAATAATTGTAATGATTTTACTAATATTTATTATAACTTTCTGTTATTGGCAAAATAATAATATAGTTGTAACTAATATAGATTACGTAAACTCAAAAATTCCTAGTGGTTTTAATGGATATAAAATTCTTCAAATTTCTGATTTACATAATAAAGAATTTGGAGCTAATCAAAAAAATCTTATATCCTTAACTAAAGAAATTAACCCGGATATAATTGTAATTACTGGTGATTTAATTGATAGCCGAAGAACAAATAAAGATAATATGAATATAGCTACTTCCTACATTAAATCAGCTGTAGATATAGCTCCCGTATACTATGTATCTGGAAATCATGAATCAAGATCAGATTTATATGATGAATTAAAAATCATCTTTAAAGAGTATGGTGTCATAAATATGGACAACATTCATAAAAATATACAGTTAAATGGTGTTACTATTTCTCTTTTAGGACTAGCAGACATATGCTTTAATCCCATAGATAATTACGAGTACCCTAACTGTCCTTTTAGCTTTAATGAAATATTGGGGAATTTAAAAACTGAAAGTAAAAATAATTTTACTATTCTCCTTTCTCATAGACCCGAGCTAATTACACTTTATGCCAAAGAAAATATAGATTTAGTATTTTCTGGTCATGCCCATGGTGGACAAATTCGCCTTCCTTTTTTAGGTGGAATTATAGCTCCAGATCAAGGCTTTTTCCCCAAATATACTAATGGAATTCATAAATTAACCTCTACATCCTTAGTAGTTAGTAGAGGTCTTGGTAATAGTCTCGCTCCTCAAAGAATATTTAATCGTCCTGAATTAGTAGTTGTAACTTTATCAAATGAATAATTATTTAACACTAAATCATTTTTTAATAAGCACTTTTTGCATTATTTTAAGCAATATAAACACTATTTATAGGAAATCTACTCCGTATAATAAGAATATACGAGTTTATTTAATTGCGGAGGAATAATTATGAAGTTATATAAATTGCTTAATCAAATTAGTTACATTTTAATAAATGGATATGTGGATATAAACATCGAAAACGTGAGTTATGATTCTAGAGAGATAAAGCCAAACTCCTTATTTATATGTATAAATGGTAATAATATTGATAGTCATAATCTTATCGATGAAGCAGTTGAAAATGGTGCTATTGCCATATTAGTAGAGAAAGATATTATTTATTCAAATAATGATATAGTTATGATAAAAGTGAAAGATACTAGAATTTCTTTGGCTAATATATGTAATATATTTTATAAGGAGCCCTCAAAAGGAATAGAACTTGTAGGAGTAACAGGAACAAATGGGAAAACTACAATTACACATTATATTAAAGATGTATTAGAATCCACTGGAAAAACTGTAGGTGTCATCGGCACCTTAGGATTCAAACTTACCAATCAAAAAGTAAATATTAGCAAAACTACTCCAACTACTCCTGAAGCTTTGGAACTTCAAAAAGCCTTTAGAGAATTTAAAGATAATAATGCCAACAGTGTCATTATGGAAGTTACTTCTTCTGCTCTAGCAAAACACAGAGTAGATTTTTGTGATTTTGATATAGGAATATTTACCAACTTATCTCAAGATCATTTAGATGAACATGGTACCATGGAAGCATATAAAAGAGAAAAAATGAAGTTATTTTATAAATGCAAATTAGGAATTATTAATATTGATGACAATGTTTCAAAAGAAATAATAAAAGAAGTGCCATGTAAAATACTAACTTATGGAATAGAAAATTCAGCTGATATTCAAGCTACTGATGTAATGTATAGAAGGAATTCTGTTAGTTTTAAAGTGAATTTTAAAAAAACTTGTAATGAAGTTAATGTAAAAATTCCCGGTAAATTTACCGTATACAATATATTAGCTACAGTAGCTGCATGCTATTCCTTAGGAATGAGCATTGAGAACATTATAACACTACTCCCCAATATTAACCCTGTTCCTGGTAGAATTGAATTGATAAAAAACAACTTAAATAAAAATATAATAGTAGATTATGCTCATACTCCAGATGCTTTGGAGAAACTCCTCATTATGGCAATAGAAATAACCTGTGGACGAATTATTACCGTCTTTGGTTGTGGCGGAGATAGAGATACAACCAAGCGTGGAATTATGGGTAAAATAGCTGGCTCTTTATCAGATTATTGTATAATTACTTCTGATAATCCTAGAACTGAAAATCCAAGATTAATCATCGATGATATAGAATTAGGAATGTTATCTACAATGACTCCTTATGAAAAAATTATTAATAGAAAAAATGCTATAGAAAAAGGATTAAAAATACTAAAAGATGATGATTTGCTTATAATTGCTGGAAAAGGTCATGAAGACTATCAAATTATAGGTAAAAGAAAATTTCATTTTGATGATAGAGAAGTTGCTATAAATGCTATTAAAAACTTTTTAAAATAAGACAATCTATTATTGATTAATGGCTTATGGATAATTTTCCATAAGTCATTATTTGTATAAGAAGAATTATAAGTGAAATAAAACACATACTAACCTAGAGGTGATAATATTGAAACACATATTAATAACTGGTTGTGGTTCTGGTCTTGGACGTAAAGCAGCTATAACCTTGGCCAGTAGAGGTCACTATGTTTATGCAACCACTCATACCGATGAACAGGCATACAAATTAAATATGTTAAATAGAAAATGGAAACTTCCCATTGAAAGCTTTAAGTTAGATGTATTGTGTAAAGAGGATAGAGAAAAAGTAAGAGACTTACCTATAGACGTACTAATAAATAATGCTGCCATAGGAGATTCTGGCTCCGTAGCTGAGATAGATGTAAACAGATTTAGAGCTACTTTTGAAACCAATGTGTTTTGTCCTATAGAATTGACTCAGATTGTTTTAAAAGGAATGATAAAAAGAAGAAAAGGAAGAATTATATTTCTATCTTCCTTAACTGGTCGCATGGCTATACCATTTTTATCGCCCTACTGTTCTACTAAATTTGCCCTTGAATCCATTGGGTATTGTTTAAATAAAGAACTTAAGCAACTTCCAAGAGTGAATATTCCTGTAATCTTAATTGAACCTGGTTCCTATGCTACAGGTTTCAATCAATTAAATATAAGTAAACAGTTTAATTGGATGAAGGTAAACTCATACTTTAAAAATAAAATAAATAAATTACAGAGGAAACAATATCTATACTTTAAACTTACTGAATCATCTAATTTGGATAGCATAGTTATGAAATATGTAGCTGCTACAGAAGAACCTCACCCTAAATTTAGATACATAGCTCCTTGTGTTCAGGGATGTGCTGTAAAAGCTAAAAACATATTAAAAAACTAATTATATTATAAGGAGGCTCATAATGAATAGCAAATATAACAATAACTTTGAAGAAATTCTATTTAAGCCAAAAGATATTATTTCTTCTATGGATGATGATTTAGACTATGTAACTACTTTAAATAAAGATCTAGATCATATAAAAATTAATGATGATTTCTCCAACGAAGAACAGGTTAAGGATCAACATACAATTCAAACCCAAAACTCTAAAAATATACTAATAGATTCATTAGGTAAAACAGAGAAAGGTCATGAAACCCTAAGTAATCTTAGTGATAGAAAAGACTCTGTAAATCTAAATAGCTTACCTTTAATGAATAAATAAATGAAGCCATAAAATGACTATGTGACATTCATATCATATAGTCATTTTTATATTTATATATTAATAATTAACGCTTTCTAAGGATTACTTTCTTCATTGGAATATTTATTAATTAAATCATATTTTAGTGTCCATAGTTCTTCAGATAAATCTACATAGTACTTGTGAGGATTTTTAAGCCTCAAAGACTCCTCCCAGAGGGTTTCAACCTGTCCTTTGCAATACTCTCTAATTTCTTGAATACTAGGACATGAATATACACATTGTCCTTTATCAAAGATTTTCACTTGTAATTCTTTTACATAATAGTCTGTTAAAACAGTTTTCTTCCATGTATGAACAGGGTGAAAAAGAATATATGGCTTACTTTCATCTACAACTTCATCCCTTAAGGTAAGTAAGTCACCTATTGCTTTATTAGTTTTCTTATGATAAAACCTATACAATTTTTTAAAACCAGGATTAGTTACCTTTTCCGGATTTTCACTTAATTTTATTTTAGACTCTAATTTGTTTTCATTTTCTATAGCTACTAACTTATATACTCCTCCAAATACAGGATTAGATTTAGAAGTTATTAGATTTTCTCCCACTCCAAAGATATCTATCTCAGCACCCTGTAGTAACAAGTCACTAATAAGGTATTCATCTAAGGAATTAGATGCAGTTATTTTACAATCTTCCATGCCAGCTTCATCTAACATTTTCCTAGCAGCCTTTGAAAGATAAGCAATATCACCACTATCTAACCTAATTCCCTTTAATCTATTTCCTTTAGGCTCTAATATTTCCTTAGCAACTCTTATTGCATTAGGTATACCACTTTTAAGAGTATTGTAGGTATCCACAAGAAGTACACTGGAAGTTGGATAAACTTCTGCATAAGCTTTAAAAGCTTGGTACTCACTTTGAAAGCTTTGAATCCAACTATGAGCCATGGTTCCTAGAGATGGAATTCCATATAATTCTTCTACCATTGTACATGCAGTTCCAAAACAACCTCCAATATAAGCAGCTCTTGCTCCTAATAATGCTCCATCATAACCTTGAGCTCTTCTAGAACCAAATTCTAAAACATTTCGCCCCTTAGATGCTCTAACAACTCTGCTTGCTTTAGTAGCAATTAAACTTTGATGATTTATAGTTAAAAGTAGCATAGTTTCTATTAATTGACCTTGAGGAATTGGCCCTCTAACAGTTATTATAGGCTCATTTGGAAATACCACCGTGCCCTCTGGAATGGCCCATATATCACATTGAAATTTAAACTCTCCTAAATACGCCAAAAAATCTTCAGAAAATATTCCTCTTTCCCTTAAAAAGCTTATGTCTTCTTCAGTAAAACTTAAAGTATTTATATACTCTATAAATTGTTCTAATCCAGCAATTATTACATATCCCCCATCATCAGGGATCTTTCTAAAAAACATATCAAAATATGCTATTCTATCCTTCATCCCCTTCTTTAGATATCCATTACCCATAGTCAATTGGTAAAAATCCGTTAACATGCTTAAATTTCTCTTTATATTTACGCAATCACATACTATAGTACTCATATGTTAACAAGCTTCCTTTCCTTAGTTTTCCTCTTAACCCTTATTAAATCAAAGACTTATAACTAAAAATAAATATATTATTCTTAGTTATTTCTTAATTCTTGGATTATTATACTAAGGACTATTCTAACAAATTCTTATTTATATTGCCCTAAAGCATTACCCATCTTTTAGTAATACTTTAATCTTGTCCATACTAAAGTCTTCATCTACTATTTTATAATACCTTCTTTTTTGTCCTTTATAACTTATCATAATCTCTTTTTCATTAATCCAAGCTATATCAATTCTTATTGGACCTGTTGAACCCTCTTCCTTATATGAGCCTATAATTGTCATTAAATATTCCCATCCATGATCACTACTTCTATTTTCCTTCATTTTCACATTCTTCATATAATCTATAAATTTCATTGTCTTTTCTTCTTTATATATATTCCATGATTCAGATGAATCAATTCCTCCTTTTAAAGAAAAAAAGGTGACACTAGTACAATTATCCATGTTATACCTATTTATAATAAACTCTTCAAAAGTTCCCTGTTTAGGATAAATGACACATATTATCCCTATTGCTACTATGACTAATATTCCTATAAATATCTTTCTTTTCATTTTTCCTCCTATATAAAATATCGATATATTTTAAACACTTATTTTACCTATCCATAGATAGATTTAGATGTAATTCATGTTTGCTATATAAATTGTTCATACATACACCAACGTCATCCATTATATTCCTATATTGAGAATAATTATACACCATGCGGTACTTATATTCCATATAATTTATAATATAATGTAAACTCATTTATGTACTAGCAATACAAATAAAATGACAATTTTAAAATTTAGCTACCTTCTTAAACCACCCTTATCTAAAATCCATTACTTAATGGTACTTTCTATTTTTTTTCATTGAAATATTATTATAGTATAAGAATATAAATTTGAGGAGATGTATATATGAGAGTAGGCGTATTAATGGGTGGAATTTCCTTTGAGCGAGAAATATCCCTTTTATCTGGAAAAGAAATAATTAAAAACCTAAATAATGATAAATATGAAGTAATTCCTTTGATTATAAACTCTAAAAAAGAAGTAATAGATAAAGTTCGTGATTTAGATTTTGCTTTTTTAGCCTTTCATGGTGAATTTGGAGAAGATGGTACTATTCAAAGTATTTTAGAAAGTTTAGGAATTCCATACTCCGGAAGTAATCCTTTGACTAGTGCCCTTTGCATGAATAAAAAACAATGTAAGCGAATTCTTAAAGCTGAGGGTATCCCTATAGCAAAGGGAATTAATCTATACAAACACGAAGGTGTAAATTTAAAAAAGATAGAAGAATTAAAATACCCTATGATAGTTAAACCTAACAGTGGTGGTTCAAGTATTGGAATTTCTTTAGTTTATAGCCGTGAAGAACTTAGGAATGCTATTTTAGAAGGATTTAAGTATGGTGATGAAATAATTATAGAAGAATATATAAATGGTAGCGAGTACACCGTTCCCCTATTGAATGGTGACACATTACCTATTCTATCTATAATCCATAGAGGAACTTTCTTTGATTATGAATCTAAGTACAATGATACAGATACCTTAGAGGAAGTAGCTATTCTTTCAGAATCCCTTGAAAATGAAATCAATGAAATATCTAAAAAATGTTATAGGCTCTTTGATTGTAAAGCTTACGCAAGAGTAGATATAATGGTAAGTAATGATAAACCCTATGTAATAGAACTAAACACTTTACCTGGTATGACCAAAAATTCTCTATTCCCCAAAAGTGCAAAAGCTGCTAACATGGAATATTCAACTTTACTAGATAAGATTATTGAATTTTCGTTAATATAATAATATACGAGGTGAGTAATTAGCTCACCTCGTATATTCTATCTTTTAATAAGGCAATTCTTAAAATTAATCCCCTACTCCAAAATCTGTATTTTCAAATAACACTTCAATTTTACTAACATCCTTAAGGAAATTATATTCCTTTTCAAACCAACTTATTAATTCTTCATCCCTCTTAATATCCGTAGTATTTTCTGTAAATATATTTATTGTTCCATAATCAAAATGACTTAATACTATATCAATATCTCTTTTAATCATTTCTTTACTTTGTCCTTTTATACCTACCATTAAGCATACTGAGCTAAAATACTTTCTAACTTCCTTATAATCTTTAAATCTAGCATTTTTATTTAACACTAAATTTCTAAAATTATTATCAAAACTTTCAACTCCAATTTTAAAAATAACTTCAATTCCAAAGAAATCTCTCATTTCTTGTAATCTACTTCTATAGCACCAATGGCTTTCTAAGAACATCTTTTTTATATTCTTTTCTATTACTATTTTTCTAATGCTTTCCAAGGTTTCAATAGGTAATTCAAAGCAACTTCCTGAATTAATCACTTCTAAGGTACCATATGTTCCTTTTACTTCCTTTAACACCTTTTTATTTATATCATTGATTTCTGAAGATTTTGTTGAATTATCCTCTATATAATCACAAAATGTGCACTTCCCCCAAACACATGGAAAAGCCTTTAGTAATACTATTTCTCTTTTATTCTTCCCTTTTATTATATTATATCTATCCATACTATTCATACCCAACAATATTACTTTTAATATCTAATGGTAACATTTTAATAATTGTAAAAACTAATCCAAAGCTCACAGCTTTATCTAATAAATCTGTAAAAATCTGAGTAGAAAAAACTGCTGTAATAATACTAATTCCAGAGTTTTTAAGTATTGCAACTAAAATACTTGAACCTGAGGAAGTTATCCCTTGAAAAACAAAGGAAGCAATAACTGCTGCTGTTGCTGAACCTAAAACTGTAACTAATAATATTCTTAAAATCGACTTTAAAACTCCAACCTTCTCACCTTTAAATAACATTCCTGTACCTATCCCCACTACTAATTGTACTGGTAAAAAATAAAATGAAATAGGATCAAAGGTTATACCATTAATAATTGATGATAATCCTCCAACCACAGCTCCACTTACTGGTCCAAACAATATTGAAACTAAAATAGTTCCTATAGTATCAATGTAAATTGGAAGTTTTAATGATAATGCTATAAATCCTCCTACTAAGTTTATAGCTACTGCTAAACCCATAAAAATAATTCCCTTATTCTTTTTACTATTCATATTTCTAACCTTCCTCCTCTTAATTTAGTCCATATTTAGAATTATTTAAAATTGATATTATATCTTCTTTATGTTTTGGAAAAATTCTTGTTAGAAACATTTCCATAAAACCTTTTGAATTTACCTCTGTTAACACTAGACAATTTGGTTTTTCTCTATAAAAATCCCCTTCATCCACCAGTGTCATTCCTATAGCTTTTCCCTCTGTAACTATATCTACAAAATATTCCTTTCCAGAACATAATTCAGGATTAATAAAATATGCTATTGCTAGTGGATCATTAATTACACATCCTAAGGTTCTTTCTTGGTTCCAATGAAAGTCCACATAAAATTTAGTTATCCTTACAATTAGCTCTCCAAGAGGTTCATTAAACTGCCTTATCATCTCAATATAATTGGGAGTTAAAACACATTGTCTAGTAACATCTAATCCCACCATGGTAATATTCCTTTTTAATTCCTTAAAGACTTTTTCTACACCATGAGGGTCAACCCAAAAATTAAACTCTGCTACTTGAGAGCAATTACCAAAGCTCTTAAAAGCTCCTCCCATAATAACTAACTCCTTCATCTTTCTTGTAACTTCACAATCTTTTTCTAAAGCTTTTGCTATATTAGTTAAAGGACCCAATGCGATAATTGTTATATCCTCTGATTTTAACTCATCTAGAATAAAATTTACTGCACCTTCTTTATAGGTTACCTCCTCTACCCTTGGTAAGAAACTTTCTCCAAGTCCATCACTTCCATGGGTATCTTCTGCAGTAATTAATTTTCTTTCCATAGGTTCGCATTCCCCAAGATACACTGGTATATCTAACCTATTTAGTTCTTTAAGTATCTTTAATGCATTTTCTGCCCCTTTTTTTCCATGGACATTCCCCGATACTATAGTTATCCCTTTAACATCTATCTCCTCTGATTTTAGTGCAAGAATTATAGCCAATGAATCATCAATTCCTGGATCACAATCTATTATTACTTTTCTCTTGTCCATCTTTTCTCTTCCTTTCTTAATGAAACCATAAAAAAATGCCTTGAGCTCCATCCCAAGGCATAAAAAATACAACCTAAAAAAGGTCGCACTAAGGGTATAGCACGACCATATAAGTCTTATTCCCTAGTTTTTTATAGAGGGATGGTTACGAACCTCTCCCACAGAATTCTGTGGATTTTTTATTAAATTCTTAATTTAACATATCATATTTTATACCTTATATCAACTGCTTATCTATAATTATGTATATTCTTATTTAAAGAGCATAACCACTAATCCTTGAACTATACCTATTGCAGCTCCTAAGATAAAGCCCAAAACTTCAATATGTTTTAATTCCTTTTTAGCTACATTTATAATAATTCTTTCAAGTTCTTGTAAATCCAACTCATTTATTTTTTCTTCAACCATTTCTTTAATATCTACTTTATCTTTGATATGACTAACAGCTTCACTTTCCATTTCCTTTAAAGCCCCATCAACTTCTTCCTCTATAATGTTATCTATAGGTCCTTGAACCATGATCCTAAAGGGTGCTGGCACAAAATCCATCTTTCCTGCCACTAAATTTCTTATTTTATTTTTGACTAACTGACTAAATATAACCTTATCTTCTTCTGTGATTGCATTTTTTATTATATCATCAATTGACAATAATTCCTTTGCCACCACTTCCCCAATATTTTGTGCTATTTCATTTTTTCTCTTTGGAATTAATCCTATTATCTCTAAATTTATTAATGGAATTTTAATTGGATTAATTGGTCTAAACATAAGCTTTATGGCTAATATGTTTGTTACCCATCCAATAACCCCTCCTACTACTGCTAATAAAAATACAATAACTAAACTATTCATGATGTCCTCCTAAGTATTTCAAAATTTCTATTAATATTCTACAACAATTATTCTTGTTTTTCTATTGAAACTAACTTATTTTTCTAATAAACTATTTTTAAGTGATTCTTTTGTTTGGTTTTGTAAAGATAACCAGTGCAAACTTGAATCTTTTTTACTTTGTATTATTATGATAACTTTTATAGGAATACAATTAATAAAAATAGGTGGTGTTAAATATGATATTTTCTACTCTAATTATTAATAGGGATGAACCTATTTATATGCAACTAGAAACACATATCATTAATGGAATAAAAAAGGGTGAATTAAAAAAAGATAGTAAACTACCTTCCACAAGAGAAGCAAGTAAGCTTTTAAACATAAGTAGAAATTCTGTCATTGCTGCCTATGAAGAACTAGAAAGCAAAGGAATAATAACTACTAAGAGGGGTGTTGGTACCTTTATTTTAATGGAGACTGAAAATACCTGTGAAGAATATAATATTAATTTTATGAATATGATTAGCAATTATGCTGATACCCTTAGAGATCTTGATATTATTAAAAGTGAACTTCCCTATAAAAACAATATGATTTCTTTTAAATCTATTGCCCCTGAACCTAGTCTTTTTAATATGGATGACTTTAAAAGAGCTCTCTTAGATGCTTGGACTTATGAGGAAGAAAACCTATTAAACTATGGATATGCTAAGGGATATGCCCCTTTAATCCAATATTTTCTTCAGTATATGGAGGAAAAAAGAGTTAATACTGAAGGTAGAGATATATTAATCACTAACGGTTTTACTGAAGCCTTTGATATTATTATAGGTTCTTTAACTAAAAAAGGAGATATAATACTTTGTGAAGAACCTACCCATAATACAGCATTAAAAATTATGAAAGCCCATGAAATTGAAGTTATCCAGGTAAAAATGAATGAAGAAGGTATGGATTTAGAAGATTTACAAATGAAGCTTGAAAAGTATAATCCTAAATTTGGATATATAATCCCTTCTTATAATAATCCTACAGGTATTGTAACCAAAACCAAACGAAGAAAAGAAATTTATAATCTTTTTAGACAGTACTCTGTACCTATAATTGAAGATGGATTTAATGAAGAGCTTCTATACTCTAGCTCTCCCATCGATCCCATAGCATCATTAAGTGGCATGGGCAATAGTATAATCTATATTGGCAGTCTTTCTAAAATACTCTTTCCAGGCCTTAGAATTGGATGGATTTTAGCTAGTAAAGATTTAATTGATGTTTTAGAAAGTGTAAAAAGAGGTAGAACCATTCACTGTTCTTTCCTTGATCAAGCTTCCTTTTACTATTACTTAAAAAGTGGAGCCTTTAGTAGGTATGTAAAAAATGTAAGAAAATATTATAGAGATAAGTATAATCTGGTTATGGAAATGATAAATGAATACATCCCTTATGAATATGTTACTGGAGAAGGTGGCCTTCATATATTTATTAAGCTTAAAAATAATATAGATGCAAGACAACTTCTAGATATATGTTATAAGGATAATGTACTATTTATGCCTGGTGATATCTTTTATATAAATAGTGGCAAAGGCAAAGACTGCTTTAGAATCGGCTTTGGTAGAGTAAGTGATGAAGATATCAAAGTAGGAATAAAAATAATTGGTGATAATATAAAAAAACTAAGTAAACCACCTTATCAATAAATCCTGTACTAACTGGTTCTTGTGATTTAATGTAATTATACTAAAATAATAGTATAAGGTAAGTTTCACTTGATATAACGAAGTAAATTCTTAATGAATATAACTAAAATAGCTTACTAGAAATAATGAAAGAAATTACGAGGTGTAACAATGGAAAAAATAATGAGACCTGTATGGGCAGAGATAAATTTAGATACAATAGCCACTAACACAAAAAATATAAAAAAATTAGTCGGAGATAAAGAGCTCATTGCTATCGTAAAAGCAGATTGCTATGGACATGGAGCTGTAGATGTTGTTCCTACCCTTTTAGAAAATGGAGCCTCTAGACTCGCTGTAGCAATGCTGACAGAAGCCATAGAGCTTAGAGAAAATAATATTAATGCTCCTATAGTAATTTTAGGATATACTCCTTTATACTTAGGCGAAGATCTAATAAATTATGATATTGAGCAAACAGTATATGATTTAGATTATGCAAAGGAACTATCAAAAATAGCCTTAAACTTTAATAAAAAAGTTAAAATCCATATTGCCATAGATACTGGTATGGGTAGAATAGGATTTCTCCCTGGTGATGATACCGTTAAAACTATAAATGAAGTTTATAACTTAGAAGGTTTAGAAGTGATTGGAATATATTCCCACTTCTCCACCTCTGATGAAAAAGACAAATCCTATGCCAATGAACAACTTTTTAAATTTAAAAAGGTTATGGCGGATTTAAAAGCTCTTGGAATTGAACTTCCATTAAAACATATTTCTAATAGTGGAGCAATTATAGATATGCCTGAAACTTATTTAAATGGCGTGAGACCAGGCATTATACTTTATGGTTATTACCCTTCTAAAGAAGTTTCTAAGGATAACCTTTCAGTAAAACCAGCTCTAACTTTGAAAGCAAAGGTAGCCCATGTAAAAGAATTGCATAAGGATATGTATATAAGTTATGGTAAAACCTTTAAAACCAATAAAAAAACTATTGTAGCTACACTACCAATAGGCTATGGAGATGGTTATCCTAGAGCATTAAGTGAAAATGCTAAGGTAATTGTAAATGGTAAATTTGCTAGTATTCTAGGTAGAATTTGTATGGATCAGTGTATGATTGATGTAACAGACATAGAAAATATAAAGACTGGTGATGAAGTTATTATTTTAGGTGGAGAAGGAGACTTAAAATTTAATGCTGATGATATGGCAGAAGCCTTAGGCACAATAAACTACGAAATTCTTTGCAGAATTAAATCCAGAATTCCTAGAGTATATATTAAGAATAAAGAAGTATTTAAAGTTAGAAACAATATATAATGAAAAAAGTCTTGTCATTTCTAAATGACAAGACTTTTTTTCATAGGTAATATATATCATGGACATTTAGTCCTTGTAATTTACATATATAACATTAAACCATTTTTACCATTCTATATAAATATTGAGAAAAATACTTTTCTTCTTTTTCAAATTTATAATCTAAGTTTTCATAGAACTTTCTTACTTTCTCATCCTTAGCTAGCAGTGAACAACCTTTATATCCTTTTTCTTTAGCTACCTTTTCTGCTAACTTCATTAGTTCTTTTCCTATTCCAAGACCTCTAACTTTTTTAGTAGTTGCTAAGTTTGCTATATAAAGCTCTTTATCTCCACCCTCTTTTAAGTACATTCCTAAAATAAGGTCCTTTATAAATTTTATTTTTCCTTTAATTCCTTTTATCATATGAAGTAATTCAAAACTAGTTTTTGTATCTAAATGAGATATTTCTTCACTGTTTAAAAGAATTATAGCTCCACAGGTCTTTCCATTTAGTTCTGCTACCTTTATATTTAAATATGAATATCTAGATTCCTGACTTAATACTAGCCATTGAATCCTATTTAAAATCTCCTCTTTAGTGCCCTGGCCCCAAATATGATCTGGTGTTTCCTCAGTATCATATATAAGACCAGCGATAATGGGGGCATCCACCTCCGTTGCATCTCTTAATGCTAAGTTTTTCATAATTATCCCTCTTTCATGAAATTTTTATTTAAATTTCTTAATTCTATTATATTATTATTAGAAACATTAATTAAGGCTTTAGATCCGCAGTATTTAGTACTTTTATGCTATTATTGAATTCTTACTAATTTATACAATTGTCCTATTAGTACTTAT
The DNA here is from genome assembly GCF_002295255.1 of Clostridium sp. UBA871. Lineage (NCBI taxonomy): Bacteria > Bacillati > Bacillota > Clostridia > Eubacteriales > Clostridiaceae > Clostridium > Clostridium sp. UBA871. The sequence continues at coordinate 501,319 of NZ_DBFV01000004.1, forward strand.
TAATGCCTACAATAAGTATTTTCTATAATATCTACTTCTCACTTCATTCTCTTAATTACAAACTCTTTACTAGGATTAGTATGAAGGCATGTTTAAAAGTAAAAGTTATTTTATTACTGTATTTACTTTTTCAACTACTATGGTATAATATTTATGTATATATGTAATAATAAATATATTGAATATTATTATATTTAAAATAAATTAATGCAAAGAAAGAGGTTGAGTCGAATTGTGTAAAATGGTAGTTCTTGTAAGTGTTTTAGGTTAATAACGGGATAACTGCGCCCTTTTTTACCTAAGCATTTGAATAGAATTATCTTTTACAGGATAAGACTCTTTTTTCATACTCTAAATCATATAAAATTTAAATTAGTATCACTACACTATTATTTTGTTATAGCTAATATGAGAACTAATTTTTTACTCTACTATGATTTAGAATATAATTTTCATTGCATTAATTTACATGAATTTTAAGGAAAGAGCAAAGCCTCTTTCCTTTTTTATTTTACGGAGGTATAAAGACATGAGTATATTAAATATTGAAAATATAAGCTTTAGTTTTGGAGATAAAACTATTTTTAAAAATATGTCCCTTAGACTACTAAAGGGCGAACACGCTGGTCTTGTTGGAGTTAATGGTGCTGGTAAGACTACCCTGTTTAACATCTTAACTGAAAAATTAATCTGCGATGAAGGTACTTTTACTAAAGCTTCTTCCTGTAAGATTGGATATCTTAAACAAAATTCTGATATAAATGAAAACTTAACCATAAAAGAAGTTTTAAGGGAAGCCTATAGAAATCTTTATGAATTAGAAGAAAAGATCTTACTCATAAGTAATAAGTTAGCTACCGGAGATGTAGATGACTATGATAAATTAATCAATAAATTAGGTCATCTTCAAGATAGGCTGGATTCTAGTGAGTTTTATAATATTGAAAAGCATATTGAAACTATGTGTAAAGGGCTTGGTATAACTGCCCTTGGTATGAATACTCCCTTTAAAAATTTAAGTGGAGGTCAAAAAACTAAGGTTATGCTAGCAAAACTACTTCTTGAAGCTCCTGATATATTACTTTTAGATGAGCCTACTAATTATCTAGATAAAGAGCATATAGAGTGGTTATCTAAATATCTACATGACTATGAAAATGCTTTTGTGGTCATATCCCACGACACTAGCTTTTTAAACAATATTACAAATGTAATTTTTAATCTAGAGTTTTCCTCTATAAAAAGGTATATGGGAAATTATGATAACTTCTTAAAACTACAAGATGAGGAAAGAAAAAGATATATAGCTGAATATACTGCTCAACAAAAGGAAATTCAAAAGCTTCAGAACTTTATTGATAAAAATAAAGTTCGTGCTTCTACTGCAAAAATGGCTAAGGGTAGACAAAAGGCTCTTGATAAAATTGAAAAACTAGAAAAACCAAAAATAATTTCACCTAAACCTAGTTTTTCCTTTAATTTTAAAAGAACCTCTGCTTCCCTTGTGATGAAAAGCTCTAGTCTAACCATTGGCTATAGCTATCCACTTATAAAAAATCTTGATCTTACTTTAAAAAGAGGTGAAAAAATTGCCATTACAGGTTGTAATGGCATAGGTAAATCCACATTTTTAAAGACCATAATGGGAGTAATACCTCCAATAGATGGTGATATAAAGCTTGGAGATTATCTGTACCCAGCTTACTTTGAGCAACAGGTTCATGGTTCAGACCATACTCCTCTTGAGGAAGTTTGGGATTCTTTTCCTAAAAAATCTCAGAGTGAAATAAGAGCAGCCCTTGGTCGTTGTGGTATTAAAAATGAGCATATGAACCAAAAACTAAAAACTTTAAGTGGCGGAGAACAATCAAAGGTTAGACTTTGCAAACTTACCTTAACTCCAACAAATTGGCTTTTACTTGATGAGCCAACTAACCATTTAGATGCTATCTCTAAGGCTGAACTAAAAAAAGCTCTTATTGATTTTAAGGGTACTCTCCTTTTAGTTTGCCATGAAGTTGATTTCTATAAAGATTTAGCAACTCAGATATGGAATATGGAAGAACTTTTAGTATAATAAATAAGGATCAGCTATAAATTTATAGCTGATCCTTATTTATATATCCTTATTCAGTTTTAGACTCTACTCTAATCCAAGATTCACAATAGCCTTTACCACTCTCTTTTTCATAATACATTTCTAAATCATAACCTTCTAATTTATTATAAGTTGATGTAGGTAGCCATTCAGTGTGTGCCCTCTTATTTAAATCTTGAAAAGCAGTACTAATATCATCAATATCATATTCCTCTGAAGTAAAAATCGCCCACGTGGCTGATGGAATCTCTACTATTTTATAACCTGTGGTATCACTTTTATCACTCTTTAAAGCACATATCATATATGGGAAAGTAGTTCCACCAGTTTTCCTATAATCGCATATTGCATTTACTGGACATAACTCTCCTTGATTGTTTAAGTTACCTGTAGATTCAGCTAATTTGTCACATTCCCCATTACTTAATACTTCATCCCAAAAGTTGGGTATCTCTCTTAAATTCTCATCATAATTCGTGTCAAATATTCTTTCAATGCCATAAACTTGAAAAGCTTCTCTTGTTTCAATTCTATACTTCATTTCACTTACTCCTTTAATAGAAATTTGAAAGGATATACGTGGATATGCTTTTAGACTTATTCCCTTATTTCTTGCTGTTGTAGGAGTTATGCCATGCAAATTCTGAAATGCGCGGGCAAAAGCCTCTGGTGATTCATACCCATACTTTAGTGCAATATCGATAACCTTCATAGAGCTGTTTTGCAGTTCAAAAGCAGCCATAGTCATCCTTCTACGTCTAACATACTCTACCATTGAAATCTCAGTAATAAAAGAAAACATTCTTTGAAAGTGATGCACTGAATACCCAATTTCATTAGCTACTTTCTCATAATCAATTCTATTAGTTATATTACTTTCCATATACTCAATGGCTCTATTCATTTTATCTAAAAGTTCCATATCTATCCCTCCTTTAATAAAAGTATATCAAGTTATAAAGCATTAAACCTTGCAGTTCTTGTCCTCTTCTGCAAGATTATTTAACTTTAATTATATATTACACTAGAATATATTTCTATATTATTATTTCACTTATATAGATTAATTTATATACAAAAATAAAGGTATTAACTTAATATATAAAGTCAATACCCTTATTTTCACTGAAATATTTATATGTTAAGGATAAATATATTAGGGGTAAATTAGGGGCATATATTATCCTAGAAACATTTCTAAATCTTCATCCACAGTTCCTATGCCTGCTATTCCAAAATTCTCTACTAATACTTTTGCTACATTTGGTGATAAGAATCCTGGAAGTGTTGGTCCTAGATGAATATTTTTTACTCCTAAATAAAGTAATGCTAGAAGTACTATTACAGCTTTCTGTTCATACCAAGCTATGTTATAAGCTATAGGAAGTTCATTTACATCATTTAGTTCAAATATTTCTTTTAGTTTTAAAGCTATTACAGCTAATGAGTAAGAATCATTACACTGTCCTGCATCTAAAACCCTTGGAATTCCGCCTATATCGCCAAGATTTAATTTATTATAACGATATTTAGCACATCCTGCAGTTAATATTACTGTATCTTTTGGTAATTTTTCTGCAAACTCTGTATAATAATTTCTTGATTTCATTCTTCCATCACAACCAGCCATAACAAAGAACTTCTTAATAGCACCAGATTTAACAGCTTCTACTACCTTATCTGCTAAAGCAAATACTTGTGCATGAGCAAAACCACCTACTATTTTACCCTTTTCAATTTCTTTAGGTGATGGTAATTTTTTAGCATGTTCTATAATTTCACTAAAGTCTTTAGCTTTTCCATCTTTTCTATCTTTAATATATTTAAATCCTGGATATCCAGTAGCACCTGTAGTATAAACTCTATCTGCATAACTTTCCTTTGGTGGTACTATACAATTTGTTGTAAACAGTATTGGCCCATTAAAAGGTTCAAATTCTTCAGTTTGTTTCCACCAAGCATTACCATAGTTACCTACAAAATTAGAATATTTCTTAAAGAATGGATAATAGTGAGCTGGTAACATTTCACCATGAGTATAAACATCTACTCCTGTATCTTTTGTTTGTTCTAAAAGCTCTTCTAAATCCTTTAAATCATGTCCTGATATCAATATAGCAGGATTATTTCTAACTCCTATATTTACTTCAGTAATTTCTGGATTTCCATAAGCACCTGTATTGGCAGCATCTAGCATTGCCATAGTATCCACACCAAATTTACCTGTTTCTAAAGTAAGGGCAACTAGTTCATCTGCACTTAATGTATTATCTAATGTAGCTACTAATGCCTTTACCATAAAATCATAAACTTCTTCATTTTCTTTTCCTAAATTTAATGCATGTTCAGCATATGCTGCCATACCTTTTACACCATAAATAATTAATTCTCTAAGAGAACGTACATCTTCATTTTCAGTAGCTAATATTCCAACTTCAATAGCCTTTGATTTTTCTAAAAGCTCTAAATCACCTTGTACTACAAAAGTAGCAGCATCATGTAATTCTCCTAAATTTATTCCTTTATCCAGTAATTCTTTCTTAACTTCTTCTCTAAGTTCTATAGCTTCCTTTATTTTTTCAACAAATGCAGAATCATCAAAATTAGCATTTGTAATAGTCATAAATAATCCACTTACTATAAAATGATTAGCTTTAGGAAATCTTATACCTTTTTCTAATCCTTTTTGCTGAAAAATAGCAATTCCCTTTAGTGAATAAATCATTAAATCTTGTAAGTTAGCAACCTTCTCTGTCTTTCCACATACACCTCTTATTGTACAGCCTGTACCTTTTGCAGTTTCTTGACATTGATAACAAAACATACTCATTTAAAAACCTCCTTTTAAATTTTGTTTCAATTGGTTTTTTTAATCTATATTAATATAATATGTAATTTCACACTTAATTTCGGTATCTCAGGATACCATTGTTAGATATTTGTAAATTTTATGATTATTTATAGATTTATCAAAAGAGGCTTTCTCAAAATAGATTTTTCTATTTTGAGAAAGCCTCTCTTGAATAACTCGCTATCCTAGACATTCTCTTAAACCTTTTAGATCAATTATTCTAAAGGAGCTTCTGTGAAAATCTATAATTCCTTCTTCCTTCATATTTATTAATTCTCTTGAAAGGGAAGGTCTAGATACAAGTATATATTCAGCTAATTCATTTCTCTTTAAAGGTATATCAAAGGTAAGACTGTTATTAATACTATATTGCTGAATCAAGTATGTGCTAATTTTTTTTCTTATACTTTTTAATGAAAGAATTTCTACCTTTTCATTTAAACTAAGAGCTTTTTTAGCTACTATTTGTAACATATTCTGTATTAAATTTTTATGTCCTTCACAGGCTTTATTGCATACTCCTACAATCTTATCTGGGTGCAAAAATAGGATAGTACAATCAGTATATGCCTCTACAGTTGAAAGCCATCCATCCTTAGAAAAAGCATCTATCTCTCCAAATAAATCTCCTCTTTTTACTCTTGACATCATAACTCTATCCCCATCTAAAGTTTCCTTACTAACACTTACTTCACCCTCCAAAACTACTCCTATCCCAGTTAATTTGTCTTTTTCAATAGTTATTATATCTCTTTTTTTATAGGTTTTTATGCTAGACTTTAAACAGCTTAATACACTTTTAAGTTCTTCTTTTTCAATATCTTTAAATAATTCAATGGTCATTAACTGATTAATCCATTTTTCATCCATAAGACTTCACCATTCCTTACTTATCCTTTATTTCTTCATTTTGTAATATAATATCACATGGCACTATAAATTGCTGTAATAAGTGTTACAAACAAAGATTATTTCCTCATTTGCTTAACAATTTTAAAATATAAGTGTATTAGTTTACCTAAGAATATTTAACTTGTTAATAGCTAAATTAATCATTTTTTCATGGTCAAAAGCTAATAAGTCTGTATTTTCCATTGAAGGTTTTATATATACTTCTCTGCTTCTACCACTTCCTTTTTTAACACTCTTTTCTAATACTAAATATTCTATTTTTATTTTTCTTTCTTCATTATAAAAAATTAGTCTGTAGGTACCTTCTTCCTGACTAGAGTATAATAAGTTTTTTTCAACTCTAAACCAAGCCACCTCTGCTGCATCATCTCCAGCCTTAGGTTTTAATTTATCATAATCTACTAATGCAACATATGAAACACTTATAATCCTATCTCGTGGGTCTCTTCCTACGTCTCCAAAGGTATATAGTTGCTCTAGATAAACATCATCCACATTAGTTTCTTCTTTCAATTCCCTAAGAGCTGCCGCCTCTATATCTTCATCCATATTCACAAACCCTCCAGGAATTGCCCACTTACCTATACAAGGGTGATCTTTTCTCTTCACTAGCAATATTTGTAGTTGATTTTTTTCTTCATGCACCTTTTTCTCAGTAAATATTAAAGTATCCACCGTCACTGCAGGTTTCTTATATTTCTCAGGATTATACCTTTCTAAAAATTTTTCCAAGGTCTCACCTCTAGAATTTACTTTTTCTCTATGAATTGTCATAATTTACTTTTAGGCTCATTGCCTAAAAGTCACCACCTTTAATTGTTCAATTTCTTTTACATAACGATACTCTTTTAGCTCCTTACCAATATTAATTTCTCCTAGTATTTTTGCATCATCAATAGTAGCATAGCGTATATTATACATAAATATTCTCCTAACTATTTAAAATTTCTACTATTTAACTATGAAACTAGTTAAATAGGTAAATAGTTAAATAGTTGTTCTATTCATGCGGGTTTCAGGAATTTTGCTATATAAAAGCACCTGTACTAAAGATTCATTAATTTTGAAAATAAGCCTTATCTATAATTTTCTTCTTAAAATATGTCAAATATCATTTCCTTGAAATCCACATTTTCTATAATAAGATTTACAATTTCATTATTATTAACTTTAATTTCCTTTTTAAAATCAGAAGTCATCTTTATGGTTTTCCATAACGCCGTTGGCTGAAGTGAGCAGGGATTTTCTAAGTACTTTTCTCTTAAAACAACTTCAAAATTCAAATTAAAAACCTCCCAATGTAATTATCACTTTAAACCCACCTTTAAATCATAAATAAAAGCCTTAGCAAACTCTTGTTGCTCCCGATAGATCTTTTTTGCTTTTGGCAAATAACAAGTACCCTTACCAAGTATATTATCTTCTATATATTTAATCGTTTCTTCTAATGTTTGTCCTCTAACTGACCCTGTTATAAGTGATTTAACAATTAAATATGTTTTTCCACCTTCTATCATGTGTGCATCATGAAGAATTTTTCCTTCTATAGTGATAGCTTCCTCATCCTTTTGTGATTCTATTGAAGCATTAATAATTTTCTTTATCATACTCTGAGACATATTCTGTGACTGTAACCATTGAATTATATTTTTCTCACTATTATATATAAAGCCATGAAAGTATGCACCATATAATAAAATATCCATATCAACTTTATAATCAATGCTCTTCACTAATCTTTCAACATATTTTAGAACTCTTTCAATATGTGATAAGCCATGCATTATATCTTTATTTTTATAATAAGGAGCAACAAACTCTATTAACTTTTCTTTACTTATCATTTCATTCTGTATATTTTGCTCATCCACCATTAAGTACCTCTCTTTACCATAAAACATCTATTTAATTATATATCATAATAAAATATATTGTTATAATATTCTTTATTTTACATAAATTAATTTGCACATTCAACGCATTCAAGGCTATTATAATTTTTATATAACATAATTTAAAAAAGCATCCTATATTATTCTTTAAATAGTATAGGATACTTTTATTTTAAAAGATAATTACCTAATGTATTCTGTTACAAGATCCGTAAAGAGTATTCCATCTAAGTGATCAATCTCATGACAGAAACATTTTGCTAAGTCACCTGTACCGGTAAATGTAACCTCCTCACCATTTTCATCTAAGGCTTGCACTATAACCTTTGCTGGTCTTTTTAGTTTTCCCCAAGTATCTGGTATACTTAAGCAACCCTCTACCACATTTTGTTCCCCTTCTTTGTAGATTATCTTTGGATTAACTAATTTTATCAATCCTTGTCCCATATCCATTACAACTAATCTTTTTAATATTCCTATCTGTGGAGCAGCTAAGCCACCACCATTTTCTGTATTGTACATAGTATCTGCCATATCATTTAAGATTAATCTAATTCTATCATCTACCTTTTCAACCACTTTGCTTTTTTTTCTTAATATCTCATCATTTGAAAGTCTAATTTTTCTTAATGCCATTTATTCTATACCTCTACTTTACTGTAATCTTGATTTTCTTCTAATATTTTAATAAATTTTTTCTCACTTAAGATATCATTTGTAATAAATTCTCCATTATAAAATAAACTATAGGTAGTAAATGGTGTTGGTGAATTTTGAGCTTCTTCTTTAGTTTCATATTTCTTAACCTGCATATTAATATTCATACTTTTAGCAATTTCCTCAACAAGAGGCACATACTTAGCTGTAAAAGGACATTGATTACTATAATAAAGTACAAATCCCATTTCATCTATTTTACCTTCCTTTGCACATGACTTAAATGAAGGTTTACTTTCTCCATCTTTAAAAGGTAAATATAACAGTTCATAATAAGGCTCTGCTCTATCTGCAATTAAGAACCCCTTATGAATCAGATATTTTTTATCTGTTAAATAGGATCTTTTTTTATCTGAAGATAGGATTACTAATCCCTTTTTTCCTTTGTTTTTACTATATATAATACATTCATTTAATAATTTATTCGAAATCCCTTGACCCTTATATTGACCAGATACCCAAAGACAATTAATGAACATGTACTCTTCTGCAATAATAGGACACCAAGCTTTCTCTGCAGGTATATACTCAATAAAAACTTTACCTCTTACATCACCTTTTTTGAATACCAATCCATCAGCGAACCTAGCCTTCATCCATGCTTTCTTCGATGACACTTGGCATTCACCTTTCTTATCAGCAATAGCACAGCAAATATGTTCCTTTTCAATATTTTCATTGTTTACAGTAATAATATTCAATGATTTATTCCCCTTCCCCAAAATAGTTAAATCTATTATCACTATTTAGTTTTCCAAATTTTATTTATAAAAGTTCCAACTTCCTTCCATGCCGCTTTACTTTCCGGAATTAAATCTCCTGCCATTTGAAACACATGAAACATACCTTCATAAACAGACAATTTAACTTTAACCTTTTCATTTCTTGCCTTCTCTGCCACGGTAAGAGTATCACTTAAAAGTACTTCATGGGTTCCCACTTGCATAAGCATTGGTGGAAATCCTGTAAAATCTCCATATACCGGTGATATATATGGGTTATGAGGATTATTATCTCCTACATATGCTGAATCATATAGCATATTGTTTGTAGTCTTACCAAAAAGAGGATCAATCTCATAATTTTCTATATAACTTGTACCACTATGAGTCAAATCATTCCAAGGTGACATAACTACAATTCCTGCCGGAAGAGAAATTTCATTATCCCTTAGGTAAAGACACAGTGCTAATGCTAATCCTCCTCCAGCAGAATCTCCTACTACCATGATTTTCTTTGATTCATAATTTTTTTCTTCTATAAGCCACTGATAAGCAGCTATTGCATCTTCTAATGCTGCCGGAAATGGATTCTCTGGAGCTACTCTATAATCAATAGTTAAAACCTCTGTACTTTTACCTAGTTCTGAATAATTTACTGCAAATCTTCTATACACATTTTTCATGGGACCAATGTAGCCTCCACCATGAAGTTGCAGAATTACTTTTCCGTTAGATTTTTCTTCTGGCTTTAAGTATTCCATAACAAAATTATCTAACTCTATTTTTTCATATAAATATCCATTAGGACACTTCCAAGGTGGTTCTACAGGATGCTTTCTAAATTTCCCTGTTTGAATTGGTTCCCCCAAGGAAGTATCTGTAATATTATTAATTAATTCTCTAACTAAATTTCCACGAATACTAATCTTTTTCTCTTTCATCTTCTCTCTCCTAGGTATTAAATCTGCGAATTAATTCATTTTTTACGCTTCTATCCCCAAAAACTATGGTACCAATTAAAATAAGAATTGAAATTCCACTAGTTAAAATAGCTAAAAACGGTCTATCTATTAATTTTACCCAAAATAGTATCAAAGGAATAAAGCTAAAAATAGTAATAGCAATTTGATACATAAAATAACTTTGCCAATTCATGGGATTAACTATCATAAGAAGCACAATTGCTAAATTAGCAAATAGTATCATTGCAGGGACTGCATAGTTCACAGACCATCCAATGTATCCTGTAACATTATCAATGACTACAACTAGTATTCCAGCTCCTATGGTTTGAACTAATATTTTAGAAGCCAAATTAGCATTATTCATAATGGAATAGGTAACTGTAACTCCAAAATATATAATTCCAACCACCGCAATTAAAGACCATATAACTCCTGAGTAGGTAATATAATTAATAAAACCTAAAACTACAGAAACTACAGTTAATATAAACAAAAAAATTCTTTTTATTTTGTTATATTTACCTATATCAAACTCAACATTAGGATACATTCTTGTGGATTCTTCATTCATTTCATCATACTCTAATACTCTCCTGCATAGAGGGCAAGTATGTGTTTCATCCAATATGTTTACTTGACATCTTCTACACCTTTTCATTTAATACACCATTACTTTCTATTGTTACACCAATTCCTTCTTTAGTTAAAGCTCTAAAGAAAGCTCTTTGCAAATATGTATCTCCTAACACTGAAGAAAAAGTCACTACCACTTTATCTTTATAAGAGCATACTCCACACTTCATTTTTTGTTTTTTAGATACACCTATAATAAAATGAAAGTTCTCTATGTACTCCTCAAATTCTGGGAGAACCTTTATATATCCTAAGTTAGATAGAGTCATAGTATTTCCCCTACTTATTCTTCCGTAAACTAACTGTAATGCAATATACTTAAGGACTAGTGGAGCAAATCTAACTAAAGGTTTTTTCTCGTTGGATACATTATAAGAAATAGTTTCTTCTAGCTTCTCTTTAGTTATATTTTCATCCATCTGTTTATTTACCATAAAAAGAATATCCTCAAAACTATGCTCTTTTCCATCAGATAAAAATTCTATAGCTGTTACAGCAAAGAAGTTCATAGTAGTTGTAGAATCAAAGAAAGATCTAAGATTAATAGGTAAATTAATTGATATAGGGTCTTCATATTTTTGCTTATTTAAGTATTCCTCATAAATACACCATATCAATAACGCCAATAAGTATCTAGTTATACTTACTCCTTTTTCTTTACATTTTGATTTAAGTCCTGCTAGGTCAACATAACCATGAATAACACTTATTGTATCTAGATATAGTACTTCGCCCTTTAACTGATAAGCCTTTTTAGTACTATATGGTTTCTCAGCTAACCTCTTATAATTTTTTAAATAACTATCCTCAGTATCAAGTATGCATTCACTACTGGGTCTCCTTGTAACTTTTTTAGAGGAATCCTTGATTTTAAGTAGTTCTACATAGTGATAAGTAAGTTCCTTTAAAAAGTTAATAGCACCCATTCCATCTGTAATGGCATGAAAAACCTCTAAGTTAATTCTTTTTTCATAGTAAGATACACGAAATAAAAATTGCTGATTACTACGTGGGTCTATATACTTACATGGGTAGGTAGCTTCTTTTTCTACTATGGGCATTTTTTTATTAGTTTCAAAGTAATACCAAAAAAAACCTCTTCTAAGCCTTACGTTAAATCCATCAAACCATGGAAGTACCTCTTCTAATGCTTGCTGTAAAATTTCTGGTACTACATCTCCCTTCAAAGTGACAGACACTCTAAATACATTACTTAAGTTTTCATTAGCAATGACAGGAAATATTTTTGCTGTATTATCTAATCGTCTCCACTTTGTTTGATGACTTTTTTTATTCATTTATCTTCACTCTTTCTTAACTATTGTTAATATAATAATTCCTAATTACTAATTATTATATCAAATTTAATCTATACTTTCATTAGCTTGCATCTAGCTAATAACTTTTATAAACATTTTATATGAAATTAACATAAAATTTAATCTAAATATATAATTAAAATTCTAATCTGCCTTTGTATTCTAGCCATATTAGTGAAAAAATATTAAAAGGTATAGAATAAAAATTCTATACCTTTTAATCAGCTTTTATACCTACAGCTCGTCCTATAGTTCCACCTAACTTTTCCCATACATAATTATGATCCTTATCTGCCTGAGAGAAATCTCCTTTTTCCCATCTATTTAAAATATCTAACAGTTTTTCTCTATCCTCATAATCTATCTTTTCTACAATACTTTTTAAATTTTGAATTTCTTCTTTTTCCATGGATAATTCTCCCCAAATTTTATTATTCTCTGCAATTATCTTAGTATTAGCCATTCTATGCATTATATCATAAACATCTGCTTCTGGATAATAATCTGCTGGCTTCAATTCCTTAGAATCTTCTTTTGATATCTCTTCATTAATTGATTTTATTTCCTGTTGATTTTCTTTAGCTGTTAACTTTCCTGACTTTCTATCCATTAGATAATTTACCCCAAATACAGCTATTATTACAAGAATTACTATAATAAAAATGATAACTGACTTTTTTCTAAAAAAACCCTTCATACACTTACCCCCTTTTATCTTATATGTAAATAATTGTATCAATAACTCCATATACTTTTCAATGATTTTATAAAAAAAGCCTTATTTCTAAGGCTTAACTACTCTTATAATACCATAATAAATTAACTTTCCATCCTCCAAACTACAGTCACTGTATCTTCTACATCTATATCATCAGGCTGCAAATCAATGTTTGGAGCTCCTCCTGTAGAAATTAGATTCTTATTCATACTATAAATATCCCTATATAATTGAATATCACTCCCACTATAATCTATACTTAGTACCTTTCCTAATCTTACCCCTGCAGCCTCTGCCATTACTTTAGCCTTTGATCTTGCATCCTCTACAGCCCTTTCCAAAAGTAAATTCTTAACTTCTGTATCATCTTTAACCCTATACCTTATAGAAAACTCAGGTGTTGCTTTGCAACCTGCAAGAGCATTAAGGACTCTAGTTAACATCATGGCATTTTGCTCAAATTCAATTCTTAAGTTATTGGTAACTTCATATCCTACAAAAACTCTCCTATAATTTCCATTTGCATCAGAAATATTTTCATACTTAGTGTCCACTCTAAAATTAGTAGTCTTTATATCTTTTTTATCAAAACCTGCACTCCTTAAGCATAACCTCAATTCATCCAAGTCTCTACTAGCAGCATTCATAGCTTCTTCATAGGTAGGTTTTAACGTAGTTAATATCATATTAATTTCTATTGTATCTGGTGGTATTGATGCTTTACCCTTTCCTTTCACACTTATAACTCTTTCTTCCATAATACCCCTCCTAATTTAATAAATTTGTATAGTATAAATTTATTAAATTAGGATTTAAATATTACTAATAGCTATTATAAAATAAATAACATGCCACAGAGAACTATTATCTGTAGCACGTTATTTAAACATTAGTATATTATACTTCCATAATTATTGGGAATATAGTTGGTCGTCTTTTAGTTTCATCATATAAGAATCTCTCTATGGATCTTTTTACATTAGTCTTTAATACATACCATTCTATCTGATTATTTGCTAAAGAATTTTCAATTTCTTCTCTTGCTATATCTCTAATTTTATTGATCATATCTTCTGCTTCCTTGGCATAAACAAAACCTCTAGTTATAATATCTGGTCCTGCTAATATACTATAACTTTCCTTCTCTATAGTTACAACTACGACAACCATACCATCTTGACCTAAATACCTTCTGTCTCTTAGTACTATGTTGCCTACATCACCTACTCCTATACCATCTACAAGTACCCTTCCAGTATGAACCCTACCAGATATTCTTGCTTCATCCTCAGAAAGCTGAAGTATATCTCCAGTATTCATTATAAATATATTCTTATCTTCCATACCTAAACTTTTAGCCAGATCTTTGTGATGTTTTAAATGCCTATATTCTCCATGAACAGGCATAAAATACTTTGGATGAACTAATGAATGTATTAATTTTAACTCTTCTTGACAAGCATGCCCAGATACATGGATATCTTCTAAAGCTTCATAGATAACATCTGCGCCTTTTTTATAGAGTTCATTGATAACTTTAGATATAAGCTTATCATTCCCAGGTATAGGAGATGCTGAGATAATAAAAAGATCATCAGGCTCTAATTGAATCTTTCTATGATTTGAAAATGCTATTCTCGCAAGGCCTGCCATAGGCTCTCCTTGGCTACCTGTAGTTATTATAGTTACTTCTTCATTTCTGTAATTTCTTATGTCATCTACATTTATCATAGATCCTTCTGGAATATGTAAATAACCTAACTCCATAGCTACAGTAGATATATTTTCCATACTTCTACCACTAAAGGCAATTTTTCTTTTGTACTTAACTGAAGCATCAGCTATTTGTTGCATTCTATGTATATTGGAGGCAAAGGTTGCAACTATCACTCTTCCAGTAGCTGTAGAAAAAATTCTATTTAAGGTCTGTCCTATAGACTTTTCTGATAAACTATGACCTTGTCTTTCTACATTAGTACTATCTGCCATTAAAAGCAATACCCCTTCTTTTCCCAATTCAGATATTCTTTCTAAATCCATAACTAAACCATCTATAGGTGTATAATCAATTTTAAAATCTCCAGTATGGACTATGTTCCCAATAGGAGTGTGTATAGCTAAGGAACAAGAATCAGCTATGCTATGGGTATTTCTTATGAATTCAACTTTAATATCTTCAAATTCTATAGTTTCTCCAGCTTCCACAGTTTTAAGGGTATATTCATTTTCTAAAAAATGTTCCTTTAGTTTATTACCTAATATACCTAATGTTAATCTAGTTCCGTACACCGGAATATTTAGTTGTTTTAAAATATAAGGTAATGAACCAATGTGATCTTCATGTCCATGAGTAAGAACAAAAGCTTTTACTCTTTCTTTATTATCCATTAAATAAGTTATATCAGGTATGATTAAGTCAACCCCATACATTTCTTCATCTGGAAATGCTATTCCACAATCTATAACTACAATGTCTTTATCATATTCAATAGCAGTAATATTTTTACCTATTTCACCTAATCCCCCCAGAGGTATTACTTTAACACATTTTTTCTCTTCCATAAAATCCCTTCCTTTAACATTAATTAATATATATTTATTATGTGTTATAGTATGAATTTAAATACTTTTATTAATTTAATTATTTTTTATAGTAAATAAAGAGACTATCTCAACTTTGAGATAGCCCTTATACTTTTTATAGATTTAAAATACTATGTTTATTTTTTCTTCTTTAACTCATTCTTATTCTTAACTTTCTTGTCACCCTTCTTATCCTTGCCAGCATTCTTAGCTGTCTTTTTATCCTCCTTACCCCTACCTCTAGACATATCTTCCTCCTAAATTAATAATTTATATAGTAAAATATATTAATCTTCATAGAGAAATATACTGAATTTACTACTACAAGAAATAAAAACTAGTAAAATTAAAGTTAATAAAAATATCCCTCATTGCAGCTTTACTATCTGCAATAAGGGACATTTTTTAATTTTATGGGAAAATGTATATTTGATTTTTAAAATTTATCTGTTATTATTTATAGAACTCTTGAGTTGCATAAACTCTATTACCAGCTTTATATACACCTACACCTATACTTTCAAAATTAGTTGATAGTATATTTTTTCTATGACCTTCTGAATTCATCCAGTTAGTCATAAATTGATTAGCTAATGCAGTTGGGTCAGATACGCCCCCTATATATGCTATATTTTCTCCCCAAGCTCTATATGAAACTCCATCAGCCTTCATTTTAGTTGTTATAAGATTTCCACTTAAGTCTTGGTGACTAAAATAATTTTTATCTCCCATATCTTGAGATTTAATTCTAGCATATTTTTCCATAGTCTTGTTATAAGTTAAAGGCGCTACTCCAGCTTTAGATCTCTCTTCGTTTACTTTATTAAATATAGCTTGTTCAACTTGAGCCATAAACTTCTCATTAACAACTGGTGTTTCAGGCACAACTGGTGCTTCAGTAACAGGAGTTTTAGTTGCCGTATCCTGTCCTGTTGTTGGTTGTGTCGTTGGCTTGGTAGTTGGTTCTGTTGTTGGTTGTTCCACTACTGGTTCCTTTACTTGGTCTTTTGACGGTGTACTTGGTACTGTAGTACAATTATTTTGATTTATTATAATCTTTTTCATAGCTTCAAAGTCAGTTGTAAAGTTTCCACTCATAAATTTAGTATAATCTACATTGCCATATTGATTGTTACTTATAGTTCTATAACTCACAGTTTTCACTTGACTTCTAGTCTTTACAGCAGCTTCAGCTTGTACTCCACCTACGAATGTACTTCCTACTAATAATAATGTTAATATTGATAATGTTCTCGATTTCATTTCCATTCCTCCTATATTTGGACTTAATAACTTGTCCACTTTTCTAGTAGTTAATGTACTTTTACGTCTAACCACCTTGTCCTATATTTATAACATATAAATTTTAGTTTTATAATGGTTGATAATTTCTAATGAATGATACATTATCCTCCAAAGGTAACCATTATCCATAATGGATTTATTAACCAAACCCAAAATAAGAATATTACTGGATTTCAGGATTTTTGTAAAAATATCCATAGATAAAATTACTAAAAATAATTTTATAAGATTTATGAATATCTGAATGTTTTTCATTATAATTTTCCACATTTTTTAAATATCTTTGAAGAATTAATAATAAAAAGGCGGTATTTATACCGCCTTAATTATACTAAATCATTAATTATTATATTCATTAATCCCAATTGCCCACTGTTCATCAATAACTTGAAAACCCTTGTATACCTTTTTCTCTATATTATTTAAGTATTTATCTCTTATAAAATTATATATTTTCATATCTATATTGTACAATGGTGTTTCCCCTTTTTCATCTATAAGTATAAAAATCATACTATCTTTAATAATATCATAATCAAAATATATCTTTTTAGTACAAAAATCCAAATTAGTGTCTACTAAATTAGTAATATAATATAATTTATATATTTCCATAACTCTATCATCTAAATTACAGTCTAAAATTTTAATTTTTTCTATTAAATCATAGTTACTAGTTACAATTCTAAGTTTATAATCATTACCAAATTGAGGCAAGATTTCATCTGATAATGCTTCTAGCTCTTTAGCTAATTCATCGTTATTTCTACTATAATTTGTTATTAAATATATCATCTCTCTTTTATTCATATCATGATACAAACAATCATATTCAAAGGTTGATACATGTCCACATATAGGACATTTAAATTTAAAAAAGTCATTATCTAATACTTTCTCTTTTATTCTTTCATCTATAGTTACATTAATACTATTCCATAACTTAATGTTGCTTTTTATCAAACAATTTGGACAGGTTACTTCCACATTCCTCTTTAAAGCCATAAGTATCCCCCTCTTTTTATTAATAGCCTTAGAAAAAGTTTTATATCTATATTGTATATTTTATCACATTACGTTGTAAATGTAACTGCATTATTTTCTAAATATTAAAACTTTTATCTCCAATTTTATTCTTTTTCTATAAATACAACAGAAAAAGCTACATCTTATATAGACATAGCTTTCAACTCCACTTGAACTGGTAGTCATGGATTAAATATTCTTCATCTCCTTAATCCAATTTACTAACATTAACTCCATTTCTGCATCCCCTTTAACTGGATACTTCTCAGATAGCTTTATGGCCTCTTCATAATAACCTAATGCTTTTTCATTATTATTATTATAGAAAGCTTCATAAGCCATCATTATTCTCTTTTTTCCTATCATAAATTTAGAAGCTTTTATATATTTTTTAAGATTTTTATCATATATGCTATCAATAAACTCCTTATTACAATCACCTATGAGTTCTAAAAAAATTTTTTCGCAATTTATTTCATTCTTATACAATGGGATTATCTTATTAAGCCATGGTGTAAAATCTTCAATACACCTTCTTGCCCTTGCAAAGTCCATATTATCCAAATACCAGTTGTACTCCATAAGTTTAAGTGAAGAATTAAGTGGATTCACTAAGTTACTTCCTTCATTTAACTTAAATTCTTCCAATTCCATATCTTTAATTCGCATTCCTTGTGATTGTAATCCATTAACCCTAAGCTGTAAATAAAACCCTCTTCTTGCATCTTCATCTTTCAACATGGATATAACATTATATCCATCATTAGAAATTCCTCCAACCTTTAAAGGAATTATGTTAGTAAGGGCTGCAAATATACCTGCTCCACTAATCAATATTAGTATTGTTGAAATCCAAACAGGAATTCCTTCTATTAAAACAACTAGTAGTATCCCCACTCCTGCTACTATTAAATTCATTATTCCTCCGCCATAGTTATACATTATGAAGGGATATCTTCCATCCTTTATTTCTGGAGGCATCATAAGACACTGACCTGCTGTGCCTGGTATACCAAACTTTTTATAGCTTATTTTATCTTTGTCTTTAATTATAGTTAAAGATCCTATCCTAAAGGATACAAAAGAATATCCTGTCATAAATCCAAATAAAAGATGTCCTGCTTCATGAATAATAATATGAATTATATACCCTAAGAAAAATATTAGTATAAGTCCATAGTATTTAAGTAATTCAAAAAGAAAATTATCACTTTTGATATAGGTATTCATAAAACCTTTAAAGTAACTTGCAGATAAAAACCCTATACCAGCTCCAATAGCTCCGCAAACTACTAAAAACATAAGCCCAGATAAAAAGTTGCCTTTCTTTTTATTTCCCTTTTTAGTTATTTCTTTTTTTTCATTAATCATTAAAAACCTCCGTTTTATTAACATTTAATATGAAAACAAGTTTGTATTTATATTAAATTATATATTATCTTGTCTACATATACTATGATTTATATAGATAATATATAGTACATATGTTTCTTTTAAAGTATATTATGTACTTTTAGTAAATAGCTCTCTTAAAATTTAAAAATATAATTTATAGATAATTTAGGCATAATTCTTTATTATTTTTATATAATATATTAGATGTGTATGTGGAGGTTATTTATGGCTAAAAAAACTAAACTCCTACTACTCCTATGTATATTAATTACTATTGTGCTACTCAACAAATGTTCAACCACTGATGGCAACTACAAAACTAGTAAAGCTAAGGAACACTCTTCAGATAGTTCTATAGAAATGACCTACAAAAGCTTTAAGGGTTATAAATATAAAATTCTTAAGTTAGACATGGATGACCAGTTAACTCTTAATATAAAGGTTGAAAATGAAAGTGGAAACTTGGCTATATTGCTAATTGATGAGGATGATCACACATTATATAAAACTGAAAACATAGATAATTCTTTAATTCAAACTATAGTCATACCTCATGATGGGAAATATAAAATACAAGTTGAAGGAGATCATAGCGGGAGTTTTAAAATAAGTTGGGATGTAGATTAAACTTCACATTCCGACTTTTTTTTCTTTAACTTAAACTATGCTACAACAATATAATATTTAAGAGGTGTTCTCTTAAGATATTTTATTGAAATTAGAATTGTAAATTTTGCTGCTCTAATGAAAATACCTTAATCTATATCCATTCATAGCAGTATCACCTAGCTTTTCTACTAACTTATAATTAGCTACAGCTCCTACTGCTCCTCCTATAACTGGTACAAGCTGAAAAAACTTAGCTAAATCTATATAATCCCTATACTCCTGTTGAAAGATCCTCCAATCAAAGTTTTCTTTATCCAAAGGCAACTTATCTGAATAGGATTTCCAATTATTTAATATGTGAAATACTTCTATTCTTCTTTTATCACTACAGAAAGCAATTTGAAATATGTAAAGAAGATGTAATCTTTCTCTATAATCTTTTGTGTCATAACCGTATATACTAGCAATCTCATATAACAGCTTAATTTTTATACTTAGCAAAATAGGAAAATCAGCTAGCCCTATAAAAAAACCACCAAATCCTGTGCTAGCTCCACTTACTGTTGCTACCTTTCTATATAATTGAATCTTTTCCTTTACTAACATTTCTCTTTCTATTATTGACATATATGTTATAGGTTCCAATGTAGTATATTCAGACCCTAAAATAACTACTTTAACCATATTTTTTATAACTTCTGTAACCATAACATGAAATTTTTCTGGAATAAATCCGTTCATTTTATCTTGTATATTTTTAGAAAGCTTATTTCCAATAGTAGGTTTCCTCATCATTTCTCTTTTCCACTCTATTAGCTCTCCATATATTATATCTTCGTACATATCCATCTCATCACCTTATTTCTTAAATATATACTTTATTTTATCACACTTCATATATTTTTAACCAATTGTAAAAGAGCAGATTACTCTGCTCTTATTTACGATTTCTTTGATTAGCACAACAATCTACTATGCTATCTACTAAGTTCTGAGACATACATAAAATTGTACACATTAACTGACGATTTGAGCACATCATGTAATTTAGCATTTGACTATTAATACATCTATAGTATTGAGAGTTTGTATATACATTTTGACAATAAAGAAGTATTAATATTAATATTAGTAGTCTATCTTCCTTTCTTTGACATCTAACTTCCTTCGCATCAACAACTCCACCTACTCCACCGTCAGTGGAATCACAATCACAATCACAATCGCACTCATAATTGCAATCATATTTACAATCATCGTTGCAATTGTCATTGCAATCACATTTATCCTTACAATTATAGTTATCTTTACAATTGTTCATTTAATAACTCCATAATTCTTGCTATATTTTATGTTATGTATGATGCTTCAAATAAGTCACACTATATTACAAAAAATAAATTTTATTTTGTTGACCTCGAACAAATGTTCTGTTATAATTCTTATATGGATTATCTATTTTATTGTAGAAGGTGAGTTTAAATGGAGATTAGTAAAAAGCTTAGGATATTAAGTGGGGCAGCAAAATATGATGTATCATGCTCCTCATCAGGTTCTAATCGTCGAGGAATCAAAGGTGCTTTAGGTTCTTCTGCTCCTAGTGGTATATGTCACTCCTTTACTCCAGATGGAAGATGTATATCTCTTTTAAAAATTTTATTAACTAATTACTGCATATACGATTGTGCCTATTGTATTAATAGGCGGACTAATGATGTAGAAAGAGCTGCCTTTACCGTAGATGAAGTGATAAACTTAACTATGAACTTTTATAGAAGAAACTATATTGAAGGATTATTTTTAAGCTCAGCAGTAATTAAAAATCCTAATTACACTATGGAACTATTAACATCAGTTGTAAAAAGGCTAAGAAATCATTTTAACTTTCGTGGATATATTCATCTTAAAGCTATTCCAGGAGCTGATGAAGATCTAATAAAAGAAGCTGGCCAATATGTAGATAGAATGAGTGTTAATATTGAACTTCCATCTAATAATTCCCTAAAACTTCTAGCCCCTGAAAAAAATAAACAGGATATATTTACCCCTATGAAATCCATAAAAAATAACATAATTATAAGTAATGGAGAGAGAACGCTGTCTAAAAAAGCTCCTTTATTTGTACCTGGTGGACAAAGCACTCAATTAATCGTAGGTGCAACTAAAGAAGATGATTTAGATATTTTAAATCTTACAGAAAATCTATATAACAACTTCTTACTAAAAAGGGTCTATTATTCAGCCTACATTCCAGTGAATAATGGTAAAAATTTACCCAATTTCAAAACCCCACCTACCCTTAGAGAGCATAGACTTTATCAAGGAGATTGGTTACTACGGGTATATGGTTTTAAAGCTGAAGAACTTCTTAATAAACAAAATCCAAATTTTGATATAAATTTTGATCCTAAAACTAATTGGGCTCTAAATAATCTTCATATCTTTCCTTTAGAAATTAATACAGCTTCCTATGAACTATTAATTCGAATACCTGGTATAGGTATTCGAGGCGCTAAAAAGATAATTAGTGCTCGAAGAATTGGTTTTCTCACCTTTCAGGATTTAAAAAAATTAGGAGTTGTTTTAAAACGAGCTCAATACTTTATAATATGTAAGGGTAAGTATTACGGTTCTGTGGATTTAGATGAAGAAAAAGTAAGATCTGTGCTAAAACCTAAAATTGACTTAAACTATATTGAAAATGAAAGGTATGAACAATTAAGCTTTCTTGGCTTTAACTATAATAACAGTTCTATACCAATTTTAGGTAATGAATATAATAAACTTATATTATCCTCATCCTCCCAAGATGATATAAACTCCTTAGATAAAACTTTACTTCTAGAGGATAGAGGTTCCTATATAACTGGAGAACTATAAATATAATAAAGTTATAGGTGGTGTTACAACATGAAAGAATTTTTATACGATGGTTCCTTTGAGGGACTTTTAACTACAATTTTCTATGCCTATAGTTATAAAGAGGAAGTGAAAATTACCAAGTCTTCCTCATATGTTCCTAGCTTAATTACAACAACAGAAGAAATAACTACTGAAGAAGACAAATTTAATAGAGTATATTCTAGTATAAAAGATAACCTTAGCTACTTAACACTTAAAAATATATACTATTTATATTTAAGTGCTCTCCCCTCTTCTGAGGATTTAATATTTAAATACATTAAACTTTGTTACAAATTTGGAGATAGCATTAATTTAGCTAAAAATAATGACATTATCTTAACTGTAGATAAATATTGCAGAAGAGTCTCTTTAGAAGCTCATAGATTTACTGGATTTGTTAGATTTAAAGAAATAGCTCCCTTTACCTTTTACTCAGTTATAGAGCCTGATCATAATATTCTTCCCCTTATTCAGACTCATTTTATAGAAAGATTTTCTGACCAAAATTTTATAATTCATGATATAAAGAGAGAGCTTGCTTTAATATATAATAAAAAAGACGGTATTATCTCATCTTTTTCTAAAGCTAATGGTGAATATCTAGAAACTTCCTCTCTTAATGATAATTTTGAAAGCCTTTGGAAAGAATTCTACAATGCTATAAATATAAAGGAACGAGAAAATCTTAAATTAACACGTAGAAGTATGCCCACCAGATATTGGAATCACCTACCTGAAGTAAAATAAGGTCATATACAAAGTTTATTCTTTGTATATGACCTTATTTCCATGCAATAGAAACTCTACCTTCCATTACTTTATTTTTTCTAGAAATTTGTACTCTCCTTGAGCATGTACTTGTTCAAGTAAATTATTATATAAGTCTTTTAATTCTTCAGGAGTAGTCATACCTATTTTATCTATTTCATTGGTATGCTCCTTAAAATATAACTTTGTGCTTATATATTTACCATGAATACTGTCTAATACATAAAGTATATTTTTATCATCTAATTCTATTTTCATATTGTCACCCAGTATAGATAAATTTATATAAATTTTCTATACCATTTCCTTTCTATAAATTACTAATTAAAATCTACTTCTATTTAAGTTTATACTGTAATCTAATAATAATGTATATTCTATATAAATACTATTTTTCCTTCAATTTAATTTAAAGTATTCACACTTATAGTATTTTATTCTTTCACCCAATATTTTTTACAATCATTAGATCTGCTTAAAAATCCATATTCAATTAATGCTCTTCTTACAGTGGCATAGTCTTCATATATCCTAGCCAATATTCTATTTATTTCTTTCTCTGGATAAGTTTTTCCTATAGTAAAATTTCTTGTTATTTGCTCTAAAACTATAATCTTTTTCTTTTCCTTAGATGGATATCTTTTCAAACTACCATCTTCATTAATATAATTTTGTATAACTTGAAGCTTTTCTTCAGTAGTTATATTAAATCTATCATCTAAAGTAGTAGCAGTCTTATGAGCATCACAAATAATTCCCTCTTCTAATTTATTTATCTTCTTATTAGTACTTTCATTTAATAATTCCATCATTGCTAAATATAGCTTTGCCTGCTTTTCTTTTTCCCTTAACTTATATCGATGATTTCTTATAGTAGAAGTGGCAACTCCTAATCTACTGGCTATTTCTTTATCTGATATACCTTCTGCAAAAAGCTTTAATACTTCCCTCTGTGCATCTGTAACCCCAGTAAAAATTCCATTCATATTTAATAGATATTCCAACATGGAATTATGAGCATTCTGAATATGAAGCTCTGCTGCTTTCCATGATTCATAAAATTCTTCATCTATTCTATATACTTTTCCATTTTGGAATGTTTTACCACAAATTAAACATTTAATAATATCTCCTTCTTGAATATATCCCTTTTTAAGCTCTTCCATGGTTGAATTCCAGAATATTTCATTAGATTTTACTTCTAAAACTCCACTGTTTTTAATATCTTTATTTTCTGTATCAACACTCTTTATATTACTTTTTTTTATATCTATTTTATTATTCATGGGTTTCCTCACTATTTCTCCAATATTCTGATCCATCCTTTTTTCTACATAAAAATTTATAATCTATTAAACTTCTACGCAGCAAAAAATAATCTTCAAAAGTATGCCATTTTTTAATAATATCATTAACTTCCTTCTCATTATATAAACAGTCATACTTAAACTTAGTAGCTAAATATTTCAGAATCTCAATTTTTACTTCTTTCTTCTTTGGCCATATTTTTATTCTACCTTCATCATCAATAAATCTATCCATCTTTTCCACTATAATACCTCCCTTAATCAAATATTATTCAATTATTCTATAATATAATAATATGATATATTCAAGTTTTTGTCTATGTATTTATAGATATATTATAATTTTGTTTGTACTTATACTTTTGTCTTATAGATTAAACAAACTATTATTAGGATTTATTGAAAAATAAACAGGCAGTTATACTAACTACCTGTTTATATAATACTTTATAAATATAGACCTTATTCTACTACTATGTCTTAATTTAATTTTGGATAATTTTTCCCTTTTCTCTAAACTCTCTAAAAGTAATAATCTCATCAATAAGTAAAATTATTAGTAAAATCGTAGAACAAATTGGCCATATTGGATAAATTATTTCATATGCTTGATTTATCACTACCTGTAAATACTTTACTCCAATAAAGCTTAATAAAGTCCAAGCTATAGAAAACTCTAAACATATAATTCCCTTAAAATTATACTTAAGATCAGTATAGTCCCAGTAATTTTTGTTAAAATGATTTCTCATTATTATTCCCGTTAAATATTCCACAGTAGTCGGAATTATAAAACATAATGGTATTAAATAATAAACATTAATTGTAAAAGTAGATTCTATTACTACTAAAATGCTCATAGCTATGGCATACATAGGTTTAAATGGTCCACTTAGAAAGCCATCCTTTTGAAAGTGACCTCTAATACAATAGCAAAACAAATTCTCAATTATCCACCCTACAAATCCATAGAAAAAGAAATTAAATGTAAAATATAATAAAAAACTTACAATATCCATAAATACTCCTCCTTCGGTAGTATTTTTACCTACATTTATGAAATTATTCTAAGTTTTTCTACATTATTATTAGAATTTTTCTTAATAATCTTTCATTTAAAATACATACTATTAGTTAACACTGATAATATATTTTAAATATAAATATAAGGGAGGTTCTTAAGAACCTCTCTTGTTTTTAATATTACTATACATAAATCTATTTTTTAAATATATCTAATAAACTTTTAAAGAAACCTTTTTCCTCTTTAACTTCTTCTTTTACTACTACCTTCTCTTTATCTCCCTTATTATCTGCCTCTGCTTTAACTTCCTCTGTTCTCATAACAAATTTAACTTTTCCATTCATAGAATTATTCATACCTGAAAAAGCACCATATTCCTTAGAAAGTTTTACAAGCTCGTCCTTAGCTTCAACTACCCCTTGTATATCCTTTATAGCAGTATTACCTTTTTCATTTAACTTATCTAAGCCTTCTTCTTTTAATTTAACAACACCCTTATAAAGTTCTGTGTTTCCTTCTTTTAATTGATTTATACCTTTTAATAATTTCCCTGAATTATCATATAGTTCATTACTTCCATTTAATAATGATGAACCTCCAGCTCTTAACTTATTAGTACCATTTACTAAAGAACCAATTCCTTGAGATAGTGCTGTACTTCCATTATACAACTCTGTTGAAGCTCCATTAAGTTTTGCTGAACTTTCCTTTAAAGTGTTAGTACCTTGTAATAAAAGTTGCCCTTTATTTTTAAACTCATTTGACCCCTTAGATAATCCATTTAATCCTTCTTCAAGGTCACCTGCACCAATAGAAGCACCTTTCATTCCTTGTTGTAGTTTTCCTATGCCATCCTTTTGTCCCTGAGATACAGCTTTAATTCCACCACTTGCCTTTGCAATATTATTTGCTAATTCAGGATTAACCTTTGCAACTGAAGCACTCATTGCATCTAATTGAGCTGCTATTGTATCTAAATTTGCTGTAGAATTATTTAGATTAGTTAAACCTTCATTACCTGCAGCTAATCCTTCTTTTAGCTTTGTTGAACCAGTTAAACATGAATTTATCCCTTTATCTATGGAATTATAGGCTGTAAATAATTTAGAAGCGTTGTCTTCATAAGTTTCTATTCCTTTAGAAAATTGTCCTTGAGCATCTTTTAATTGTGAAAGTCCATTTTGTAGCTTATCAGCTCCAGCTTTTAAAGTAGGAGTATTATTAGATAAGCTGTCTATTCCATTACTTAAATCAGCAACTCCATTTTTTAAAGTTCCTACTCCATCATTAAATTTAGCATAGTTGGAACTTAACTGCCCTTGACCATCTACTAGCTTTTTAGAACCTTCTAACAATTCATCCCCACCATTTTGAAGTTGAACAAGGGAATCTTTCAAACTATCTAAACTATCATCATCACTAATATTTTCTAAATCTAGTGCTTCTGTAGTTGCAACCATCATAATAGCTGGTACACTAAAGTTTGTAGTTGTTCCTTCTATTACTAAAGTATCTTTAATATCTAATATACTTCCTAAATTTAAAGACTCTTTTAATCCTGGTGCAGAAACAAAGGTAATTGAGGAATTATTTCCATCTTGAATAAGTTTACCATTATCCACCTTTACGTCCTTAAATTTATCATTAGATAACATAATTTCTGAAACTGTGACAAAAGGAACATACAAAGTTCTATTTTCTCCATTGATTTTAACTGTTCGTGATTCATTATTTTTTACTGTTAGAGTTATTTTAAAATTACCTGATTGTCCTAAAGCTTCCTTAGGCTCTACTTTTTTTCCATTAATCTCATAGTTTAGACTAACTGATAAAGGTAATTCTCTCTTACTTTCTCCTTCATAATAAAGATCTTTTCCATCTACCTTCCAAGTTAGTTCCTCTCCACTTATAGTTGGAGTTTCTTCACCCTTAACATTTTTTATATTATCTAAATTACACTTGTCCTTAAATTCTCCTAGATTTTCTTCACCATTTATCCAAGTGGATACTATCTTTTGTTCTGGTTTTCCATTACTATCTAAAATTACATATACTGTTTCATCCTTATTTATTTCTTGTGCCATTGCCACTGTAGAAGTCATCATAGCTGCTACTGTAGCTAACACTATAACTCTCTTAGATAATGCTTTTCTTTTCATTTTTATGCAGCCTCCTCAACATTTTTTATAAAACCTTTACTTGTTTTTATTATTACTTTCTCACTAATTAGTAGAATCCCTGGTAATACAAATAAAATTACAAACATACTTATAATTGCTCCTCTAGCCATTAATGTACATAGAGAACTTACCATTTCCAGTTTAGATATAATACCAACTCCAGCTGTAGCCCCAAAGAATGTCAAAGCGCTAGTAATAATTGATCTAGATGAGCTTTGAACAGCTATTCTCATAGCATCCATTTTGTTTGATGACATTTCAAGTTCTTCTTTAAATCTAGAGGTTAATAATATAGCATAATCCACTGTAGCACCTAATTGTATTGTTCCTATCACTATTGACGCTATGAAAGGAATTACACTACCTGTATAGAAAGGAATACCTAAATTTATAAATATAGCAAGCTCAATAGCAATAACTAAAATTATCGGCAAACTTAATGACATAAATACTAGTGCTATAATTATAAATATGGCTACTATAGATGCAATACTAACATTTTTAAAGTCTATATCTGAAATTTTGATTAAGTCATTAGTCAATGGAGCTTCTCCACTTACTAATCCATCAGAATCATATTTTTTTACTATGTCGTTTATTTTTACAAGTTGTTCCTTTACCTCATCAGTTGCTGCCTTATATTCTGAGTTTACTACAAAAAGCTCATAGCCTCCTGATCTTATCTTTTCTAATAAATCTTTTGGTATAAAGCTCTCTGGTACCCTTGGTCCTAATATTTTCTCTAGGGCAATTACTGAGGATACCCCATCTACCTGTTCTAGTTCATCAGCCATGGCTTTAACTTTATAGTTATCAAGGCTATCTTTAATTAAAATCATGTTTGTAGATGTCATTCCGTAGTCATTCTTCAACTTATTGGTTCCCACGATAGATGGTAAATCCTTTGGAAGGGACTCATCTAAATTGTAATATACTTTAGCATTAACCTTACCTATAAATGCAGGGATAAATACTAAAATTCCTATTAATACAAAGGCTTTATGGTGTTTTACCACAAATTCAGAAGTCTTCTCAAAGGTTGGTAGTAAAGTTTTATGTCTGTATTTATGAATAACCCTATCAAATGTAAGAATTAAGGCAGGTAAAACAGTTACTGTACATATAACTCCAAGTAATACTCCTTTAGCCATAACTAGCCCTATATCTTTACCAAGAGCTAAGTCCATTGTACAAAGAGCTAAAAATCCAGCTATTGTAGTTAATGAACTTCCTGCTACAGAAATCATTGTATTTGCTATAGCATTTGCCATAGCTATTACTTTGTCCTTTTGAACTTCTCTTTCTTCATCATATCTGTGAAGTAAGAAAATTGAATAATCCATAGTTACTCCAAGTTGCAATATTGCGGACAGAGCCTTAGTTATATAGGATATCTCTCCAAAAATAATATTACTTCCCATATTATAAATTACTGCAATTCCTATACTTCCTAAGAATATAACTGGTATTACCACTGAATCCATAGTCAGTGCTAGAACTATTAAAGATAATACTACTGCTATTAATACATAAAATGGAGTTTCCTTATCTGATAAGTCCTTAGTATCTTTAACTATTCCAGCCATCCCACTTAGAAAGCTTTGTTCTCCAGCAACCTTTCTTATATCTTCTACAGCATTTTGTGTAATAATATTAGCACTACCTTCCTCTAGCATTATTACCATCATAGTTGAATCCTTAGCATAAAACACATCTTGTATGCTACTAGGAAGTATATCCTTAGGAATTGGTGAATCCAAAACATCATTTATCCATAATACCTTTTGTACTCCTTGAATTTTTTCCACCTTTTCCTTTATTTTTGCTACATCCTTATCTTCCATACCTTCTACTATCAGCATACTAAGTGATCCACAATCAAAATCTCTTTTTAGAATCTCTTCTGCTCTTACAGTTTCTAAATCATCTGGTAAATAGCTTAGTATATCGTAATTAATTTTAGTCTTAATAAACCCCAATACAGATGGAATAAGTAATAAAAATGCTAAAACTAAAATTATAACTCTACTCTCAGCTATCTTCTTAGATATCTTTGCCATAGTTCATGTCCATCTCCCTTTCATTAATATCTCTCAATTTTATACCGACCAGTCAGTTTTATCAATTATCACTTACCTTAGTTTTCTTCAATTTTCCACTATTTAAAACGTTTCCATGGCACATTATCTTAATTTTTCTTCACTTTTCATAGCATCACCTCTTTTTAAAGTAATATTTTTACAATAATGAATTTCTAATCCTATTTTCCTTCAATAAAAATTAACTTTATTCTTTATCTCCATTGAGAATCGTCATTCTGATCCCAATGAAATTTTCTGAAAATTGAACCTATATTTCATATATATAAATATCTTCATTAAAAGGAAAAAGTACATTAACAAATTATTTACTTATTAACAATTAGTAACAACATATTCTTACTATTAATATCTATTTCCTTTATAAAAATAAAAATAGCAAGAATTAATTTCTTGCTATTTTGCATACACTACATTGCCAAATCTATGAGAGAAGATTTAATTATTGGCATACCTTTTTCATTTTTCCCTTCTAATACCCCATAAATCCTAACTACATCTCCGTCTGATATTTTTAAACTTTTAAAATTAAGTTTTCCTAATTCCCATGTAACTACATAAGACTTGGCCTCTTCTCCTTCATTTTGTGTGATTATGAAATTAGTTTTGTCTATATTCTCCCCTAAAGAATCTATTGAAGATACAACTCCTACTGCAAATACTTTTTCTCCTTCTAATTCTCCACTTTCTACTTGTGAACTTTGAACTTGTATTGCAGTATCTCTTATATCTATGTTTACATTATTATCTTCTACTGGTTCCTCAATTTGAGTTCCATTGCTTTCATCTTTGTTAGAGTTTTTAATAGACTTATTGCATCCTACCATGGAAGTAACGACAACACCTAAACACATTATAATCAACAATACTTTTTTCATTTTTTCATCTCCTATATTTTCTCTATAAGCTATATATATCAATGTCAACGTGAAAATAATACATTATTTTTAAAGATAAATTATGTATATGTATCATAAGGTTCATATTTTACAACTTTGGAATTAAATAAATATTCATATAAATCCTCATGGTCATCTATTGTAAACTTACGCAGTAAAAGCCTATCAGTATATAAATATTGTTGCTCCATTTTGTAACCCTCCATTTAAAATTACTATTACAATATTATGGTACCTAACTCCCACCGCTTGGTCAACATTTTTTTCTAAATTTTCTATTATTTCCATAAACAATTTTATACTCAATTTAAATGAAATAAAAATAAGGCTAGTAAGACTTTCTTCAGTCTACTGCCCTTAATTTCACTTTTGGTAAATTATATAAATATATTTTATAATTAAAACATTTTTAATTTAGCTAATTTAAAAATTTATCTTGAAAATATGATAGTAGCACTTTTAGAATCACTAACCAATTCCTAATGCTACGTTTACCATTTTATTTGTCCTTGTAGATGCTGCTATTATCTTTTCATAGAGTTCATTGTCATTATATCCTTGATTTAAATATTTATTTTCATAATACTCAAAAGGTAGATTAGTATTATTAATACTTAATTTTTCTGCCAACATTCTATCTGCCATTAGCTTTCTAGCTTGTACTCTATACTTATTTCTTAAAAAGTGAGCTTGCTTTGCTTGTTCTTTTATTGATAATGATTTATCTATTTCATTAATAATGTTTTTATCACGTTTATTATACCATATTCTTACTTCTAAATTGTTTAATTTCCCTATTAATTCCGTGTATCTATTAAAATTATTTGCTGTTCTTACCGCTTTAACCTTTCTTATATATTTCATTCTTTACCATTATATCATATTTGTTAAAATCTTTCAAATTGCACCTTTATATACCCCCTTTACCCACATCACCTATAATCTGAATTCCTTCAAACCTGCATGAATAAAACAACTATTTAAATAGTTAAATAGTTTCCTATATAAATTATAAAGTCAGTTAACATTCATTTAGTCATTTCTTTGTACTACTTATAAATATCTAATGTAGTTTCTTTTAAAAACCACATATAAACTTAACATCTATATTTCATATTTAAAAGACTATGTCTCAGTATAGTTAACCTAATCTTTACTCATATAAAATACAATCCTATTAAAACCCTATATGTTGTATTATTTTACTACTCTTATACTCCTTGGAGATTCTTTTTTTCTTGTTATATACCCCTTTTCTTCAAGCTTATTTAAATGTGCATGAACTGTAGATGTAGATGTTATACCTACAATATCACATAACTCTCTAACTGTTGGTGAAATACTCTCCCTCTGTACATATTCATTTATGGCATTAAGAACTATCCTTTGCTTTTTAGTCAACATTTTATAACCCCCTATAAATACATTTTATCAAACATTTGTTCTCTTTTCAATTGTATATTTATAAATAGACTAATAAAGATTTTACTCCTTACTAGCCTTAAATATTATTTACCTAACTTCTTACAATAATCTATAGCCTTATCTAATGTTTCCTGTCTATTCTTCCCCTGGATAAGTACATTTGTATAACCACTCTTATTCTTAGCCTCTCCTACTGCAATAACTGTTTTATATTGTCCATAATGTGCATATGGTCTTAAACAGTTTATTGTTGGACAGTTAAGCCTATCAGCTATTATCTCAGCTATTGCCTGGTCTACTGCATTTGAATATTGTATAATATAATCCATTTTATTTTCATCTTTGCTATCTGTATTAGGTTTTGGTTTTTCTGGCTTAGCTATGTTATCTTTAGAATTAATTAATCCAGGATAATCAACATAGCAATAGTTCATATCTACATTACCACTAATGCCATTTACTCTTCCATCACTAACATATTGCCACATATCATGTTTACCTTTATAGGTACAAGTCGTATTATATTGAGCCACCCACTTAACCCATTTATTAAACCTGTTATCTGTTAGCTTATTATTAAACCAGGATGTATTAGCATAAATACCTGCCCAATAACCAGTCTTTTCTATAGCATTGCAAAATACCTCCGCCATATCTGCTATAAGTTTATTAGAGCACTTTCCTGTAGTCCCTGCATCTTCTAAATCATAATAAACTGGATATTTTAGTTCATATCCTTTTATTAATCTTAGGATATGATCCGCTTCACTTTTAGCTTGTGATATTGAGATTGCATAAGAATAAATATAAACTCCAAAGGGTATCCCAAGTCTAGTACATTCTTTAGCATTTCTATGGAATTGCTTGTCATCCTGGCTTGTTATGTTATCACCATATCCTACACTCAAGATTGCATAATCTATCTGACTTTTAACCCTATCCCAATCAATAGTCCCTTGGTGATGTGATACGTCTATACCTCTTAATTTCATAATCAATTCCTCCTTAAATATAAAAGAGTGAGATTGCTTCTATTCTGTAAACTAATTATTTAATTCTTTCTTTTCTCCATCCTTAAGCTGTGCTAGTGCATCCTTTATTTTTTCTGGTATAGGTAATCCGAGCCCTGCACAATTCTCTAGTAAACTAATCCCCTCATTGGCAATGTAGAAATAACATACAAGAGTACGAAAAACCCAAGTGCCTGTATTAAGTAATCTATCTAGCATTACAGCAACTATGAGAACTATAAATATAACTGCCTTTCTAGCTATCCCCATTAACCCAACATCACTAGATACTTCCTTGTTAATCCATGCTCTTAACAATCCTGTACCATAGTCTAAAACCATAAAGAGTATCAATACTACCAATGCAGTATCCCATGTTCCTAATAGCCATGTTATGCCTGTTCCTAATGCCATTACTATTACTTTAATGTAGTTTAAAATTTTATCCATATTACACCTTCCTTTTTTACAAAATAAAAGAGACCAGGCTTTAACCTAATCCCTTAATTTCATTAATTTCATTAATTTCATTTTTTAATTGAGTAATTTCTGCTCGTAGTTTTTGAATCATATGAGTATTTATAGAAATCATTTCCGTATAAGCTAAAGAATATTCATAATCTACTATTCTTTCATCTGTAGAGTAATCTACTATGGAAGTGGGGTCTATTTCATTACCTTTTGCATCCATGGGAGCTTTTTGCAATAATGCCATATCTTTATAATCAAGACCAGCTACATCCATGGCATCTTCTACATCTTGTGCGATAAATCCATAATGTTTTCTTCCACTGTGTCCGTTAATCAATTCATAACTTATTGGTTTTAAATTTTCATAAAATGTTTCTATTTTTTCATCATAAGCTAGAATATTATTCTTTTTCCTTCTGTCTGAACTTACGTCTGCCGCTTGTGTAGAATAAAGCTTTATGAATCGACCACTTGGAGATCCTAGATAAGATACTCCATTTAAAACATTAACTGCGTCGTTATACATTCTGACATATACATCATCACCACTTAAACCAAACCAGTAATTATTACCACTTGAAAATCCCCAACCCCTATTCTTTTTACCTCCGATTACAAGGAATCCACTATTTATAATAACATCAGCATCTGTAACAGTGAGTCCTGCTGGGTTGAATGTATACTTAGAAATTCCACCTTGATATATATCTGTTTTGTTAGAAGATATATATAAGTAGTTAGATGCGTCCCACTTAAGTCTTACTGCGGAACCTACTCCCAACTCATCTTTAGCAGTTGCATCTAAACTACATTTTCCAAATAATCTTATAATAGGGTTATTTGTCGCAGATTTTAAACGCTCTAAAGATATTGTATTTGTTTTAATATTCCCACCATCAATAGTCGTTTGACCAGCTGTACTTAGGTTCGTCATGGTAACATATCCAGTAAGATTTATTTTACTAGCACTTATTTTTATAGATTCGGCAGTTTGGTTAATACAAGAAATAATTTCATTGGAAGAAACTTTTGCTCCTAAATCATTTTTATAATAAGTAGAACTTCTAACCGTAGATACAATTGCGGTATCAGTAATCTTCTGTTCTGCATTAGATACCCTGTTAGTAAGTAATGTTACTTTACCATCTACGGTTTCGGTTGTTTGTTCTACACCCTCAACCCTAGTAGTAACCTTACCCAGGTCAAGTTCTATACTAGCGGCTTTTTTAGATACTGTAGTTATCTTATTTTCTACATCTTCTGGTGCTGGAGACCAATCTGTAGGTTTATTACCTTTTTCTAACTTTACATTTTTAATATACACTATTGAGTCTGTTTGAAAACCATACCCATAAATATAAAAGCTTCTTTCCCTTGTAAAATCTATAGTATCCAGTAAAGGTACTTTAGCATATACTCTAACCCACTTATTTACTGGAAAATTGTTTAAAGTGTATTGACCAGAATGAAAACCTAAGGAAATCCCACCAATTAAATAATGATGTATACCTCCAAATAGTTTTGTTCCTATTCCTGTAGAAAACACATCCATAGATACAACTAATTCACTAAAATCAGAAAGAGTCCTCTCAATATTTTGAGATATACATTTCCATTGTCCATTACCATCACTTTCATTAAACTCGATAACAGGATAATTAAAAGTAATGATGTCTATATGTGCATGGTATGATGTAGTAGGATTAGGCACTCCACCATTATATCCACTCCACTCAGTAGCATATAAGTTGTCATGTTTATCCGTTATACTACTACTTTTATAAGTGTTTTTAAAATCACTATTTAATACTAAATTCCTTCCACCAACTTCAATCTTATCTATAGCACCATTAACAATATTATTAACTTGTGTGGTTTCAACTTTTAAAGCTATAGAATCTTTCATTTGTTCAATAGTAGATGCTTGAGTTGTTACCGTTTCATTAAGCCCACTTATACTTGTAGAGTGAGCACTAACCGTTGATTTAGTTTTATCTAAATCTCTTATTGTATCATTAGTTTTATTTTCCACTCCTGATACTTGACCAGTTAAGTTATTTATAGTACTAGTATGACTACTAATTGTGCTACTTATAGATTCTACTGTTGTTACTGTAGAATTATAAGCATCCTTTAACTGCGTAATTACTCCATCCTTAACTATTGTAGTGTTACTTATTAATGCACTTATTTTACCTTGTTGAATGTTTAGAGCTGTTGTATTACTTTCTGTAATAGTTTTTACACCTTGAATGGATGCATCTATATCTTCTGGAGCTGGTGTCCAGTCGGTAGATTTATTCCCTAGTTCAACTTTTATATTTTTTATCCAATATTCATCTGTCGGTTTGAAATATAAATAAAGTCTACTATCCAAGTTTGGATCACCTACAACAGTTTGAGTAAAAGATAACCATTGCCATTCTGTTGTAGCATTAAATGTAAATGTATTAGATATAGTAGCAGTATTATATAATTGACAAGTAAAATCACTATTAGCTTTAGCTTTTATTAATATAGATAACGTAACCTTGTCTCCTACTTTTAGCAATCCTTTTGGTAAATATAATTCAGAACCATATACATACTGTTTATTAGTATGCAATACTTTACCATGAATAGTGTCTTCAACTATTTCAGATATAGATCCGGTACCACTTGAACTACTTGGTATATAATCTAATCTACTTTTAATCAATAAGTTCCTACCACCTACCTCAATTTCATCAACAGTAGTACTAAGTGTATTAAAGGCTATATCCAATGTTTGATTATTTTTATCTAACAGTACCTTTGAAGACTTTAAAGTATGGGTATTAGTATCTTTATTAAATTCTTCTATGAAACTATTATAATCTATCTGCTTACCACCTACAGAATTCTCAGAAATCATATTACCTTTTATGAGGTCATCACCTATAGCATTTTCCTTAATTCCTGTGTGGTCTATAAGAGTGGTAGTTCCATCTTCTCCTCTTAAAATAAAATTAAAATCACCTTTGATATCCTGTCCCATTTGTATTCTAACTCTATTATTCTTATCCTTAAACTGTTGGGTAGCACCTGTTATTTCAATTCCACCATTATCAGATTTTATCTTGAACTTATTAGTAGATATATCTCCGGAATTAATTTTACTAACATCTAGATTCTCAATCATTGCGTTTTTGATGAAGCCATTGTCTACAGTGACTTTATCAGATGTAAGGATTAAAGACTGGATATTGTTAGATGTAAGGTTTCCATTTACAAGAGTTTGTATATCTCCTACGCTACTTTCTAATATCTCTATTCTTCCTACACCAGCATTAAGTTCTATTATATCTGCTTTATCAGCCTGTAACTTTACTATATTAGCATTGGCTGCATCTAGTTGTGTTATTGTAGCACTTGTAGCCTCAAGATCACCAACTCTAATTTCAACTGCATTAAGGCTCTGTATGTCCGCCTTATTAATTGTAATTTTTTCTACTGTACCCTTTATAGCTCCTTCAGATATAGTTCCGTTACTGCTAGTAATATTGTTTACAGTTTTAGAAGTATCTTCATATTCCTTTTGCATATCCTCAAATGTCAATATAGTGTTTGCTATCTCACATGTATTTTTATCAGGTTCATCTGGATATTCTACCATTTTAACTATTCTTTGCTTTTCTTTAATACCTTCTTCTTTAGATATAAGAGTAATTATGTCTCCAAGACCATATGATAAAAGACTATACTTATCATTAATGCTTGCGAGATCTACTATATCAGCTCCATAACTTTTATAAGGTTTACTTAACTCTTCTAACTTTGCAATCGCATCTTCTCTAAGTGAATTTTCATCTGTATATTTTTCAGCCTTCCATATAATAGTTTTCTTTTTTGAAGAATATTGATAATTTTCTACTGTAACTTTTAAGTCGTTTTCTCCTATGGCAATAAGTCTTGTACAAAAATCATAAGAATTACTTTTTACATCTAAATCTCTTAAATTTAGAGAGTCTATAAAATAGACTCCCTTGTCATTTCCAAGCTTTTTGGCTATATTTATCCTTTTATTAAGTGTATCAAACTCCATTTCTACAAAATAGGTTTTCTTAATATCTTGGATTATATCCCACGTACTACAATTAATTTTTCTTATGGTTCTCTTTTTAGTCTCATTGCAATATCCTATTATCCAACCTGTTCCAGCTAGTGCAAGTGTCAAACATTCAGCTATAGTTTGATTAGAAGTATCAAAATGTTCCCAACTTTTCCCCTCTAAGGCTTCTACATTAAGAACTGCTTTAATAGATTTCCAATCTCCATTAGTTGAAATTTCTTTTATTACAAACTCATGGGTTTTAGTTCTTATATACCCCTCTTCTTTAATCTCATCGGAGAATCTAGATGGATATGAAAAAGAAAGTGTCTTATCTCCATTGCTAAGAACACTTTGTATTTTAAGGTCTTTATATAAAGTTAAATTACTTATTTTAACTTTGTTTAAGTCATATAATTGTAGCATTATTAATCTCCTTTCTCCGTATCAAGAGTTTTAGGGATTACTCCTCTATCATATAATCTATAAGCATTAACTCCATTGGACTCATAACACAATTAGAGTTTACAAGTTCATCTATTTGGAATTTATGAATATCTATTTCATTCTCTATATCTAATAGATCTTTAATATCTCGATTCCAGTCCATTATATATTCCTCTGCAATCCTTATATTATTATCTTCTATTAAAGGTTTTCCCTCTTCGTCTTTAATACTATACATATCAATAAGTTTTTGTTTTTCTTTGTTGTATAACTTAAGTTCATCTTCTATTTTTGCTATATTCTTAGCTAAAACATAGGAAACTTTTATAGGTAATTTTTTTTGTGATATTGCTCCTAAAACTGGAGCATCATTTACTATTCGGTTATTGTTTAATTTTATAATCATTATAAAGTACCTCCTAAAACCAATTTTTTTACCAAAATATAAATTTTTATAAAATTCAATCACGTAAGCAAATTGTAGATCTTCCATCTCATTATTTTTTGTGAATGCTAACTTCTTAGTTGCTTTTAACATATTGATCATCTTTTCATCTAGATATATCTAGGTTTATATTTAATATTTATATCTACATTATTTCTGCTAACAGTAATTGCATTAATTCCTGGTTTAAGTGTAGGAAATTCCCACATATCGCAATCACTAAACTTATTAATTCCATCAACTGTTACAGTATCTTCTCCTATTGTTACCCTTTTACCCCCTATTAAGTTTTTAATAATAATAGGGTTATCACTTAATCCATTGATTACTATATCTGCAATAGATATAGAAGGTATTATTTCAACTATAGCCGGTATTTCTATATCACCATCTACATTTATAGTTTTATTATTAATTCTATTCATGATTTCAATTTTCTCTTCTTTCTCAGCTACAACAAGCATAGTCACTTCTAGAATTTCATTTCCTTCTACTATATGCTTTGATGATGGAGTATCACTTATAAAACCCCTATAATAAATGTCTATATCATGAAATTTTATTGTTGATATGGCTAATTCCTTAATAAGAATACTCTTCATTATCTCTATCTCATCATCATTGCTGCATATTATATCTAAAGTAAGTTTAAGTACCTTATATTTATATCTAAACTTATTAGATATATATGGATTAAGTGAGTTAGCACTCCAATTGTTTATAATATCAATTTCAGCTGTTCCTATATTTCTATCTAACAATTTTGCTTTAAAGTTACTTATATTAATATTATTTATAAACACTATCTCACCCTCTTTCCAGCTAAAGCAAATTTACCATCAACTTTTTTATAAGTATACTCGGATATTTTCTCGCTATCCATATATACTGGAACTATAAATGTACTATCTTCTTGAATATCATCACTATTTAGATTAGAACTTATAGTACTTGTACCTTGATTATTTCTAGCAATTATACCTCCTGTAGTACTTGATACATTATAATCTACTGCCATTTGCATTCCGTATACTAAGTCAGATAAATCTTTTTCCATAGATTTTTTTATATTGTCTGTTTCATCAGTAAATCCTACACCTACACCTTGTGCCATATATTTACCTACTTGATCTCTGAAAACCCTACTAGGTGAATTAATATCTAATGCTGCTCTGGCTCCTCCAACTATTCCCTTGAAGAATCCACTTACTCTTTCACCTATCCAACTACCCATACTTGTAATACCTTCCCATATACCTTTTACAACGTTTATTCCTATATCCAGAAACTGTGAAGGTAAGCCTTTAACTGCATCAATAATATTTTTAACCATATCTGATCCTGCTTCAGCGGCTTTACTTCCTAAATTTATACCAAACTCTATAACTCTATCTATTGTATTGCTTAGCCATTCACCTATTCTACTTGGCAATGTAGAAAACCATTCTATAACTGCATTTATAGTATTATTAACTGTGTCAACCATACTGTTATATGTTTGTGTTCCCCAATCAGCTATATTGTTATAGGTATTAACTAGCCAATCCCATATTTTTCCGGGTAACTCTGAGAAAAATGTAACTACAGTATCTATCCATATTGGAACATTCTCTATAAAATAATCCAATACACCAATTCCCCACTCTACAATAGTAGTAAGGACATATCCTAAAACAAATCCTATCTTTTCTGGTAATTGACTAAACCAATCAATTATAGATTGTATCCACATTGGAATAACTTCAGTAAAGAAATCTACTATAGCTTGCCATCCATTTGCAAATACTTCTTTAATTATTCCCCATAATTCCAAAAACCAGCTGCCCACAGTTTCTCCTAATGATGATATTTGTTCGCCTAACCATTCCATAATAGATAAAATTCCTTCACCTATAAACTCCATTAATGTAGCAAATAGTGAAGCCACTACTTCAATTATTAAAGGTATTATTGTAGGTAGCATTTCTAATATTGCCTTTCCTAACTCTAAGATTAAGTTTAGTAGTAAATCCAATAAGTCAGGTAATAATTCAACTAATCCTTCAATAAGACTTACAATAATTTTACCAGCCGATTCAAGAATGCTAGGCAAATTACTCTTTATTCCTTCTATCAAAGATTCTATAATAGAAACTCCTATATCAACAAACTTAGGTAAACTTTCTGATATATTTGATAACATATTCGCAAATACATCTCCAATACTACCTGCAAGTCCTTCAAATCCACCTTCTTGGAATGCTGAAGATAGCTGTCCTATCATATCTGTTGCTGAAGCTGTTATTTCTTTTAATGGGGCATCTACGCTATCACTCATATCTTTTCCAAGACTCATTAGTGAGCTTTTAAATATAGTAACTTCACGGCCTAAACCCTCTTCCATAGTTGCCGCTGTTGC
This sequence comes from Clostridium sp. UBA871, assembly GCF_002295255.1. Classification (NCBI taxonomy): domain Bacteria; kingdom Bacillati; phylum Bacillota; class Clostridia; order Eubacteriales; family Clostridiaceae; genus Clostridium; species Clostridium sp. UBA871. Next base: position 542,510 of record NZ_DBFV01000004.1, read on the forward strand.
ATTTAGCTTTTCTATTTCTGCTCCTGCATTTTGGCTAAAATCTGCTATTTTAGATACGCCTTGTGCAAACTGTTTTCCAGCACTTATTCCATAAGAGCCAACTTTTCCAATAGCTTTTGTAATATTGCTAAATGCCTTTATACTTGATTTACCAATGTCCATAGCTAAGTCTGACATAGTTTTACTATTTTTTTCTTTTACCTCATTAGCTTTTTCTTCAAAGTTATTTATAGTATTATTCATTGTTTGGTTTATGGTATTATTTATTTCTATATTTATTTTTGTTAAGTCAACTAATAGTTCTTTTCTATCAATTATAATATTTGACATAATATCACCTGCCTTTTATAAAGCAGGCTACGGCTCACTACTCTAGGGTGTGGCTCTAAGCTCTGGCTTTTCTATTTCTATATTTATTAACCTCTTACATCTACTACATTTTATTTCTCCTTTGATGTAATCAGCTTTAATTAATAATTTATTACAAAATGGACATTTTACTTTTACTATGCAAATCACCTACCTTTACTAATAAAAAGTGCCTAGTTTTATAAGCACTTTTTATTAGTTTTTATAGTTAGAATACTAAAATCAAAGTATTCCCCTTAAGTCTCCATTTTCCATAAGAGCATTTTCAATTTCTGTTACCTTTTGTTTTTTAGATTTACTCATTGGAATAGCATAAATTCTCTTCATATTACTATAAAAATCCTTTTGTTCTTTGCTCATATTGGTATTTATAGTCATAGATCTATATCCCATAATCTTAACTATTTCATTGTCTTCCTTTAAAGCTCTAAACATGGCTTTAAATTTCCACCAATGTAAATCTTCTATATCCTGAAGGTCTATGTCATATTGGGTTAGAAAAGCGGAGTAAATATAGTCATCGTCATATTCAAAACTATATGCTCTTGTACTCTTACCCATAGATACTCCACTACTTCCTTCATTAATATCTTTTCCACCTCTATAAAACCAAAGAATTTGTTTAATTGCTTCTTCTAAATTATCTGGTATTACTGGATAATATAGAAGAAGAGCATTATATATCTTTTCTTTATCATCAAGCTCATCATCCTGAATCATTATCTCAAACAAAATGGATGTACGAAAATCATAATTAATCTTATATTCTCTATTATCTATTTCAACTTTTCGAGGTAAAACATCAATTAAAATATTCATTATTTTTTAGAACGTCTTTGAATTCTATTAGAAGAATACTTATTAGCAATGAGTTCAATTTCTTTATTTTTCTCATTTATGCCTGTTATTAGAGCCTCAAAAGCCTTTAAACATTCAAGTAAGTTAACTTTATCTCCAAATACTCTTTCATGAGTACCTTGTCCAAAAAGTTCATCAAAAACTTTAAAGATGGCTTTGCACTGAGTTCTTATCCCTTCTCCAATTGACATACCCTTTGTTTCTTCTTCTATATTCATTACTTTTTTTATTGCTTTATCATATTTTTCTGCAACATCGGCATCAAATATATCTAATTCTAGCTCAATTCCATTAATATTCATTAAATATTCCTCCTACTAAATTGCAGTAAATGTTTTTGTTGCAGTATTGAATGTACCTTCTATAAAATCTCCTACTGCATTTAAGTTTCCTGATACCACAATAGTTTCTCCGCCTGCTCCAGCTAATCCAGCAACTTCACAACTTACTATAAATTTTCTAGCCTTATAAGTATTCTCACTTCCTTCTATTGGTTGAAATAGTTCAACTTTAACATAGTCAAATTGTGCATCTGCACCTGTAAGATGATTTCTTCCAACATTGTATAATGCCATTACTGCCCCTTCACTTTTAATTAAATCTGATGTGAATGGGAATTGTGTTTGGTATGACTTAATTGTAGTTGACGATGATTTATCGTTAATATAAACTTTAGTATCAAGTTGAGCTGCTGGATTTTCATCTAATGTATTAAATCCAGCTCCCATTAATTCATATTTTTCTACACCTGTTGATCCACCTATATTTATATAATCTGCTATTTGATGTCTTTGTATTGATTCTCTACTCATTATTTTTTCCTCCTTCTTGGTAATATACCAATCTACATTCTATTTTATATTGTGCTTTATCTAGATTTTTTTCGAAAACATAACCACTTGTTAATGCTTCTATTTTTTGTGCCACTCTCCCACTATCTAGTACTGGTAGATTATTAAGCTCTGATTGAAGTTCTAGCCACTTAGTAAAGTTTTCATAGAATTTACTATTAGCTATATTTTGTACTACATCTTGTCCGCATACTTCCCTACTGACAAACATGAAACAGTATTGTCTAAGACTAGTTCCATCAATATACTTTTTTAAAATTTGTTCTCTAGGAAGTTCTTCTATCATATAGGATACTGTATTTTCACCTAAGTAATTAATATTAATACCATCATTAATATTTGCTAGATAAGGACAGGTTCCTATATATTCTTTGATACTTTCTACTATATTCATTTCTACCTCCTCTACTGATTTATATATTTTTAATATCTATTAGCTATTTATTAAAATCATTGTCACAGTTTAAGACTTTGGTTACTAGTTTTTAAAATTGAAATGGTTTATCTAGATCCTATTTAGCTAATAAAATTTAAATATATATTTTTATTTACTTTAAATTAGAGGCTATTCTTTCTTTTTGAATTATCCTAATGTATTTCAAAGAATTTATAAATCTTAATATGAAAGTCACCGCATTGTTATCACCCCTTTCCTTTAGCTCCATTTCTTATTTGTTAATAAAACTTTTTAACCATAACTCATAGTGATAAATTAGTAATCTAAACTTTATTATTCTTATTTTAAAATTTAAAACTAATTTATTATCTTAAGACTCAACTTTTAATAACTTATCACCACTGCGATAATATTATTCTAGCACCGCTTTAACCCGATTATATAAAGAGAGTTTAAAAGGAATTTATAAAGAATTTATAAAGAATATATTTGCAAGAGATTTAATAGCTTTTGACTTTATTGCTGATACATATTCTTCTGTAATATAAAGCTTTGCTGAAATATTTCTATTACTTTCCTTCTGAAAATATCTCATTTCAATAATACTTCTTTCTCTATCTGTAAGAATTTCTAGAGCATTTTCAATCTTTTTTATTTCAGCTTCTTTAACTTTTATAGCATAATTTAATCTGTTAATTTGAGCCTCTTTTCTTATTATCATGTTTTCCACTGTTGAAGTAATTTTATTAGTTTTTCCTGTCTTCTCCACGTAATTTACACCAATTCCGTCATCATATTCATTTTCTAATAACTCTATATCTAGTTTTATATTTTTAATTTCTGCTTTCGTTTGATTAAAGTTATAAAGCATAGTTTCAATTTTTTTATTCATATTCATACCGATCCCCCTTGAATTTAATTCAATTTTTATTATTTGTTGTTGAAATATTATATTGATTTAAATTCAATATAATATTTCATTTGTTAAAGACATATTTCAGCCTGCACTCTAATTATAACGTGATTTACTATTATTGAGTTATTTCTCTAAATATACTTCATTTCTTATACAACCCCCATATTTGAATTTAATTCAATATTCATATTTTGATTTTATTGAATTAAATTCAAATTGTCAAGTCATATTGAATTTTTTTTGATTTTATTTCAACTTATATTGATTTTACTTCAAATATGGTTATAATATAATTATAGGAGGTGTAAATATATGAATACACTGGGTATTAGGTTAAAAGAACTTCGAAAAAAACATGGATTAACACAAAAATCATTAGCAGATATTCTTTTAATAGATAATAGCTCAATTTCTAAATATGAGAATGATAAAGCAATACCAGAAAATGAATTGCTTCAAAGAATTGCCGATTTTTTTTCCGTATCTGTAGACTACTTACTTGGTAGAAGTGATATATCATCACCTAAAAAATCAACTTTTGATGATTTAGAATTAAATCCCAAAGATAAAAAAGATATTGAGAAAATTTTTAACAGTACCTTGGAGTCTTTAGAAAATCAAGAAGGACTTATGCTTTCCGGTAATCCTATTAATGATGAAGACTGGGAATTATTAAAATCTGCTATTCAAAATGGAATTGAGTATGCTAAGAAAATGAATAAGATAAAATATACCCCTAAAAAATATAAAAAATAATTTCAAACTTTATTTCGTAAAATTTGATGATGTTTTTGGGGGGGAATATAATTTTGGAAATTTCAAATTTAGTAAATAACTTAGTAAAAAAATATAAAACTAATGATCCTCGAGAATTATGTGATGCTCTTGGAATAAATGTTATGTACGAAGATTTAGGGTCTATTCATGGATTTTATCAATATGCTCCAAAAAATAAAATAATTCACTTAAATATTAGATTAAGTGAAATCGATATGTTATTTACTTGTGCTCATGAACTTGGCCACGCTATATTGCATAGTAATCTAAATATACTTTTTTTAGAAAGTAAAACTACTCAAGTTAAAGGTAAATATGAAATGCAAGCTGATCAATTTGCAGCTGAGCTGTTGATTGATAAGTCAATAATACTTAATTACGAAGGTTTATCTATAAACACTATTGCTAAATGCGAAAATATAGATATAAAATTTTTAAAACATAAATTTTTATATAAATAAATTATTGAAAATTCATCAATAAAACCATCAGGATATACTAAATCATATATCTTGATGGTTACTGTTAAATAGATTTATATTCTAAATTTGATGTATTCTATACTAATTTTTGATTAAAAATATTATCTAACTCCAACTTCCTCACCTTTTTTTGAATTTCTTCTGACTCTAAAATATAAAGTTCATTATCCTTCATTCTCTTAAAGTACTCGGCTCCTGCAAAGGTATATCTATTTCTTCTACCTTCTGTAGTTTGAACCTTTTCATTAGCATAAGCTATAATGTCTCCAGTAGCTAAATTTCTTGGAAGGGTTAAAAGTGGCATTCCAAGCTCATTTCTAACAGCATTATGTCCTGCTAATGAACCAGTTGTTATAGCTTCTGTATGTCCTACAAAAAGCCCACTTTTTTCTCCAGCACAGAATAAATTATCAAGTCCTACAACTTTCATCTGATTACTTCTTGGTGCAACTGATAAATATCTAATGGAGTTTCCTTTACCACCTGCATATGGATCTACAAATTTTGCCTCTTCAAGACCTTCAATTTTTCTAAGTTTATCTAAGGGATAATAAGAAGTCATTAACTTAGCATGACCAGTATCTAAAAGTACTATATTTTCCGCAAATTCCTTTAGTGCATATTGTTGACAAACCTTTTGCTTTAACTTATCCGTATTTATATCTTCTGGTGGAACCTTTAATACTACTACTCCTGTTTCATCTAACTGTTTTACTATTTTCTCTGATAAGCTATCCTTCTCCAACTTGCATGATCCACTGAAAGCACCAAATACATCTTCCTGTCTTTCACCTTTTATATCTTCTATACCTGCTCTATAACTAATACTTACTCTTGGTCCAAAGGCTGGGCATCTTAAAATACACATAGAACAACCATTTCCATAGCGTAAGCAATTTCCCATAGGTCCTGTAGAACCAGTAGTTTCTACAAAGGCATCTGCTTCTATATATTCACCATTACTAAGATAAATTCCCTTTATATTAATCCCTTCCATATTTACATCTACTACACGGCTTACAAATCTAACTTTTATTCCCATTTTTTCAATGTGTCTTCTTACCGCTGGCTCTATTCTATTTACATTGTAAAGCCATGCATGTTCATGTCCTGGAAAATCTATATTTTTGTGGAGTGTATTAGCATCAGTTATGTTGATTAAATCTCCAGCTCCTAGAGCTATAAGCTCCTCTGCTGCAGTATACCTTCCATTATTCCTCATAATTCCGCCAACATTTCCAAGTCCTAGTAATAAATCTGTTTTTTCAAATATTTCAACTTCAGCTCCGGCTTTACGTGCAGAAATTGCAGCTGCACAACCAGACCAGCCTCCCCCTATTATAACTATCTTCAATACAATCTTCTCCCTTCAAATATATATTTAGGACTGGTTTGCATCTTACACAGTCTTCTCAATTTTTCATCATCATTCATAATTGTACAGCAACCACAAACCCCTTCCCCACAACACATTTTTGCATTATTGGAACAAGAAAATTCAATATTCTTATCATAAGCTTCTACTATTTTCATGATTTGATGACTAAGCACATCTGCACTGTCACAATGCACTAAAGCAACATTACCCTTAGTTAAAATTCCTTCTAAAATCTTTCTACACTTACAATCAAGAATTCCACCCATAAGCAGTGTATTGGTTTTAATTATTTCTGTAGCAAATTTTTTCAATTCCTTTTCTATAAATATTGTATCTAAAGTTCCTTCATCAATAATTACTGTAATTGTATTTTCATTATTGTATAATTTCTCCATAACAGGTACCATAGGTGCTTGACCTATACCTCTACATACTAAAACACAATGATTTCTTTTAATGGTATTCACTGAATTAAGTCCTAAAATTCCATTCCAAAAAGGACCTTTAATTAAAACATATTCATTGATATTTACATCTTTAAGTATCTTTGTTTTAAGTCCCTTTAATTCAATAGCCAAGGTAATAACATCATTTCCCGTATCACTATCCATTACACAAATTGGGGTATCAAAGGCTTGTTCACAATCCTCTTTTCTAATAAATACAAAGGAACCAGGACCAACTAATTCGCTAGCTAGTTTTTGAGTAACTTTAATCTTTAATATCATAAGCTTTTCATTTATTAGTTCTTTATCTATAATTTGAAATCTTTGATGTTTCCTTCCTTCCTTTGCCTTAAAATTGTTTTGCATAAATTCCTGATATATACATACTCCATTCCAATTTACGCAATCACAAAAGTCTTTGCCATCTAAGTGAGAACAAAGAATGCAATTTCCTGACTCAGCTAAATGACATGGACAGTATTCACTTCCACAATCTATACAGTTATATGGTTCATAGCCCATTACCTGTGCCTCCAAAATTACTATATTATCAGAATATTTCACAATAAGTTATTTGCTACTATTTCCATGAAAAAAACCAAGGTTTTTACCTTGGTTTATATTATTTATTCTATTCATCTTTATTAATCATGTATTTAATGTAATCCCATATTCCAATTTTTTCAATATCTTCTTTGAGATGAAGGGTTATTGCGTATTTAGAGTTTAATTCATTGGTTATGGTAAGCATTCCTATATCATCTGTAGTTCTAATTGGTGTAGTTAACTCATAATTAGGTAGAACAATATCTTTGACTATTTTTTCTTCATTTCTAACAGGAAAAATTAAATCTTCTTCAGCAACTAATGGTATTCCCTTGTCTTTTCCTTTAACTTTTATATCTCCTATAACTTCACCAGCTTCTATAACTTTTTTATATTCATAATTATCTTTTACATATTCATAAATTCTCTGACTTTCTTTCCATCTTGGAACACAATTTAATGTTACTACAATTATTTCATTTTTATCTAGTTTAAAGGAACTAACAAGACATTTTCCAGCCTGTCCTGTATATCCAGTCTTAACTCCAGTACAATTAGGCTCTGAATATAAAAGTTTATTTATATTATTAAATTGTTTTGTAAATTCTATTCCTTCTTCTCCCGAGATTAATTTAGTAGACACAATTTTATTAAATTCTTCAATCTCCTTAGCTTTTTTAGTTGCTATAGCTAAATCATAGGCTGAAGAGTAATGGGAGTTACTATCTAGACCATGAGGTGATTCAAAATGACTATCTAACAAACCTATTGATACTGCAAATTCATTCATGACTTCACAGAACTTTTCTACAGTCCCACTAGTTCCTTCAGCAATAGCAATGGCACAGTCGTTACCTGACTTGAGCATAAGACCATATAAAAGTTCTCTTATGGTTACCTTATCTCCAGCCTTATATCCTACTTTAGAGCCTCTTATAGATGCTGCATTTTTAGATATTTCCACAACTCTATCTATATCTCCATACTGTAAAGTAACCAGAGCAGTTATTATCTTTGTTGTACTTGCCATAGGTATAACTTTATGGGCATTTTGATCAAATAAAATAGTTCCAGTAGCTGAATCTATAGCTATGGCAGATACTGCATCTACTCTTATTGGAGCTGCATCTACGTTTTTCATAGGAATACTCACTATAATAAATAAAAATATTAATAGGAAACAACATACTCTTCTTTTCATCCTTTTACACTCCCAACTTAAATTTGTGACTTATTCTCAAATAGTTTTATTTTTTTATTTACCATGAATATATAAATCATAGTTGGATAGAATTGCAGATATAAAACTATGGAGGTTTAGTATACTAATGAAATGTTTTTTATGGATTTTAGCCATAGTTACACTGGTCTTATTATTTCCTATTCCAATAAAAATAACACTTATATATGCTAATGAAATTTTTACCTTAAAAATATATAATAAAGTAATAATTCCATCAAAAACTAAAAAAAATAGGGCTAAAAATGAAAACAAATGGAGTGATTATGTAAAAACTCCTAACGAAGAAAAAATTTCAAAATTAAAATTTAAAGATTTGAAAGGAATAATAGAACTCTTTGTTAATTCTAAATTTAAATTTACTATACGCACTAAATTTAGAGTGGATTACTCTATAGAAGATGCTGCTATAAACGCTATTACTTACGGCTTTTTATATCAAATTACAGCATTTATTTCAACAATTTTAAATCTATTTTTTAAAGTTAAAAATTTTACTCCTACTATCAATATTAAATATAATAAAAATTTCTTTAAATTTGAAAGTACTAGTATAATTTTTATAAATATAGCAAAAATTATATACATGGTTATTGTAATTTTTTATCACCTTATCAAAGTACGAAAAACTTCTTCCTTTGATAAAGTGAATTTAAAGGAGGAATTTTAGATGGACGGTCATCCAATAGAAAATTTAATGAAGTCGACTATGGAAAATATTAAAAATATGATTGATGTGGATACAGTTATCGGTAATCCTGTAAGTGCACCTGATGGTACCACAATCATTCCAATTTCAAAGGTATCCTTTGGTTTTGCCTCAGGTGGAAGTGAATTTAAGGATACTAACTTAGATTCCTCTAACAGGCATCCCTTTGCTGGTGGATCTGGTGCTGGAATCTCCTTAAAACCAGTGGGGTTCTTAGTAGTACACAAAAATACCATAAGATTTCTTTCCGTGACTGAGTATAATCCATACGATAAGATAATGGATGCAATGCCTCAAGCCATTGATATGATTTCTGGGCTATTTAACAAAGATAAAGTCAATGGTGATAATTATTCTGAAGTCTATAACCCATGCGACCCTTGTGATTAACTCTAAGAAAAAAGGCTATCTTAAAATAATTCATTAATCTTTTTATAATATTGAGGTGTATTTTAATACTATAAGTACATCCTCAATATTTATTTAAGATTTAGATTTTATTTTAAATATAGCCATAATATTATTAGAACTTCTTTTCTTCAATATCCTTTTCCTCTAATTCTACTAGCTCTTCATCTTCAATAAAATTATCTAAAGATGGTAACTCTCCTAAAGATGTAAAATCAAAATGCTTTAAGAATTCGTCAGTAGTAGCATAAAGATTTGGTCTTCCTATAACACTTTTCTTTCCTGATTCCTTTATAAGTCCTTTTTCTACTAAAGTACTAATAGCTCTATCACTTTTAACTCCTCTTATGTCTTCAATTTCTATTCTAGTTATTGGTTGTTTATAAGCAATTATAGATAGGGTTTCAAGAGCAGCCCTAGATAAGGATTGTCTAATATTTGTCTTTAACAGCATTTGAAGATAATCACTATTTATAGGTTTTGTACCAAGCTGATAAGCCTTATTGATACATATTAGTTTTATCCCCCTAGACTCATCTCTTTCATATACCTTTTCTAAAACCTTTAAAAGTTCTGTAGCAAATTCTACTGAACATTCTAAAATACTTGCTATAGTGTCTACTTCCAATGGGTCTCCAGTTACATATAATAAAGACTCTATTATAGAAAAATATCTTTCATATTTAGATTCATCTATAAGATAATTTAACTGATGTTCTGATTCTTGAAGAACCTCTTCTATTTTATTTCTAGGATCAATATCTATGCTTCCATCTTCTTTATTTACTCTACTTAAAATTTTATCATTAACTTCTACATCTTCATGATTTAAATTAGTATGTTCATTCATCCCCCATCACTCCTTCTAAATATATTTCACCAAAGTTACCATGTTGAACTACTCGTACATCCTTAAGCTTTATTAACTCTAACAAGGCTAAGAAGGTTACAATGATTTCCGTTTTACTTTTGCTCTCCTTTATTATACTAGTGAAGGTAGTATTTTTACTATGCACTAATACGTCTTTTAAGTAATCCATCTTATCTTCTATTTTAAATAACTCAACCTGTACTCTGTCTTCTATGTTGAAGGTTTCATTCATCTTATTTTTATATATTTCCATAAGTTCAATATACATATTATATAAATCCATCATGGTTATGCCCTTAAGTAGCTCTTTGGCATCTTGCTTTTTTTCTCTGGTATCTTCAATTATTTCAGGCCTTTTAGTAAATATAATGCCTGTATTCATTTGTCTCTTGCCCAAAAATTCAGCTATATTTTTAAATTTTTTATATTGAACTAATTTATCTATAAGCTCTTGTGTATCATCAACCTCTTCAATCTCTGGTTCCTTATTTTTAGGAAGTAATACCTTAGATTTTAATTCAATTAATGTAGTAGCCATAACAATAAATTCTGAGGCAATATCTAAATCCAATTCCTTCATTTCATTTAGATATCCTATATATTGATTTGTTATATCTAAAATACTTATATTATATATATCCATTTGGTTCTTTTTTATTAAGTGTAATAAAAGGTCAAAGGGCCCCTCAAAGTTTGAAGTTTTAATTGTTAATGCCATGATTTCACCTTCCTTACAACAAATTTATCTGCATACTAAAAACTTCAATATATATTTTAGCATGAAAACACTCATTTTAAATTATACTCTAAATTTAGTTAAATTTACAATAGTAAAAACCACATCTTTCAATTATGACAATTGTTATTTTGGAATCGAAAATTACTGTAGTTCATTTAAAAATAAAAAATCACCCTAAAAATTTTAGAGTGACTTTTTATATCAGCATTATACATTTGGGGTTGTATATTGTAACTGATAACTATAGCATTAAACTGAATTTTAAATTAACCTTTATATATATTTTTTACAGATATTTATTTTTTATTCTATATTATTAATATTTAAAGATTTAATATACTTATATTGAATGATCAAATATATTTGAAAATATATCTTTAACATTTTTAAAGAACTGAGATTGTTTTACTTCCCTATCACTATATAATTCTACTTTTCCTAGTAATTCATCTCCATTATAAACTTCACAATATCCAACAACATCACCAGCATTTATTTTTTTCAGTTCAGGATTAATATTTACTTTCTTTGTTAATTCTTCCTCAGTGCCTTTTTCTATGGTTACTTTTAAATCATCTTTTGCTTTTGCTATAAAGAAAGAATCACCTTTTTTATTTAATGGTATTTGTTGCACATCTACATCTTTAGCTACTATAGTTTTACTTTGGTATTTAGAAAATCCAAAATCCATAAGCTTACTCGCATCTGCATTTCTTTGTTTATATGTAGGTGCTCCCATTATTACTGCAAGCATCCTTACATTGTCTCTAGTTGATGTAGCAGATATACAATACATAGCTTCTTGTGTAAATCCTGTTTTTAGTCCATCACACCCTTTGTAAAATCTCACCAACTTATTATGATTAACTAATTCAATTGGTGTTTTTCTACCTTCTGATATAGTTTCCATATATATAGATGAATATTTTAATATTATTGGGTGTTTTAAAAGCTCTCTAGACATTATGGAAATATCTCTAGCAGTACTTAAATGTCCTGGAGCACTAAGACCTGTAGCATTTTCAAAGTGAGTATTAGTCATTCCAAGTTCCTTAGCTCTTTCATTCATTTTTACTGCAAAAGCTTCTTCACTGCCTTCTAAAAACTCTGCCATTGCAACTGCTGCATCATTTCCTGATGCTATAGCTATACCTTTTAGAATTTCTTCCACAGTTCTTACTTCTCCTGTGTCCAATATCATACTACTACCGCCCATGGATTTAACCTTTTCACTACAAACTATTTTATCTTGAAGAGTTATTCTTCCATCATCTAAGGCTTCCATAGCAAGTAGCATAGTCATTATCTTAGTAACCGAAGCAGGTGCAAACTGTTCATCTGCGTTTTTTTCATAAATAACTTTACCTGAATTAGGCTCTAATAGTATTACAGATTTTGCCTGTGGCTCAAATCCTATTACATTATCTGCAGGCTCATTTTTTATTTCATCATCAGCAAAGGCTGTTGGAAGGATTATAGCCTGCAATGAAAGTAGTACGGATAATAATAAAGTTAAAACAAATTTATTCTTTTTCATAACCGACCTCCAAAACAATTATTATGAGGTTATTTTTACCTCAATCTTAAAAATTATCCTAGAAATTTAGAAATTTTATTTTCTAAATTTCTTCCTATTTAGAGTTCCCTAATATAGAATTTATATCCTCGAGGTGCATATATTACTTTAAAAATAAAATGAAGCTATATAAAANNTTTTATATAGCTTCATTTTATATTAATATATACTAACTAATTACTTCATGGATTAGTGGTATGTCATTTTTATAGCCTTCAACTATTTCATAGTTTTTTAAGATACCCTCATTAGCTTTTTCAATAAGGCTTTCATTATTACTATGAATATATGCTATGGTGTCACCCTTTTCTACTTTATCACCACGTTTTTTATTTAAAACTATTCCCACTGCTAAATCTATTTTACTTTCTTTAGTGGCCCTTCCTGCTCCAAGTTCCATTGCAACTATTCCTAAGTTTTCAGCATGGATTTTTTTAACCACTCCACTATTTTCTACAATTACCGGTACTACATACTTAGCTTTAGGTAATAAATTTGTATTATCGATACAGTCTATATCTCCACCTTGAGCTTTAACAAACTCTTTGAGTTTTTCTATAGCTGCTCCTGAAGTTATAGTCTCTTTTAACATAGCTTCAGCTTCCTCCGCAGTACTTGCTTTTCCTGCTAACATTACCATACGACTTCCTAAAACTAAAGAAAGTTGTAATAAGTCCTCGGGACCATTTCCCTTTAATGTATTTATGGCTTCTTCTACTTCTAAAGCATTACCTATAGCTAAACCTAATGGTTGGTCCATATCAGAAATTACTGCCATAGTATTACGCCCAATATGTTTTCCTATAGAAACCATTTCTGTAGCCAATTCCTTAGCAGATTCTGTATTTTTCATGAAAGCTCCATCTCCAACCTTAACATCTAAAACTATAGCATCAGCTCCTGAAGCTATTTTTTTGCTCATAATGCTAGATGCAATTAAAGAAACATTATCAACGGTTGCTGTAACATCTCTTAAGGCATATAACTTCTTATCAGCTGGTGCTAAGTCTCCAGTCTGTCCTCCCACAGCAATTTTAATAGTGTTAACATTATTAATGAATTTTTCTGTTGGCATCTCCACTGAAAAACCTTTGAAAGCTTCTAACTTATCTATGGTTCCTCCAGTATGCCCTAGGCCTCTCCCTGACATCTTAGCTACTGGTATCCCCAATGCTGCTACCATAGGTGTAAGCACTAAAGTCGTAGTATCTCCTACTCCACCTGTACTGTGCTTATCTACCTTAACGCCTTGAATTTCACTTAAATCTAACATATCTCCAGAATGTACCATTGCCATTGTTAAGTCTGAAGTTTCTCTCTTATTCATCTTTTGAAAATATATAGCCATCAAAAGAGCTGATACTTGATAATCTGGAATTTCTCCCTTTGTATAGCTCTCTACAAAATAATTTATTTCCTCTGTAGAAAGCTCTCCACCATTTCTCTTTTTTAGAATCAAATCATACATTCTCATAAATCACACCCCGCTCTATACCTTTATATTTAATTTTGTTTGTAATGGCCCACTATTATAATTCTCTAACTATTCCTTTCACTAAAGAAACAAATTTTGATTTTACTTTAGCAGAAGTTTCTATTACTTCTTCATGATTTAATGGTTGGTCTAAGATTCCAGCTGCCATGTTAGTTATGCATGAAATTCCTAGTATTCTAAGACCACAATGATTAGCTGCAAGAACTTCAGGAACCGTTGACATTCCAACTGCATCAGCACCTAGTATTCTTGCCATTCTTACCTCTGCTGGAGTTTCATATACTGGACCTGTAAACATCATATAAACCCCTTCTTTTAATTCTATATTAAGAGATGCTCCAACTTCTTTTGCTAGTTTTAAATATTCTCTATCATAAGCTGTAGACATATCTGGGAATCTTGCTCCTATTTCTTCTTCATTTTTACCTATAAGTGGATTTGTACCTGCAAAGTTTATATGATCTGTAATCATCATTAAATCACCTGGTACAAAGCTAGTATTAACACCACCACAAGCATTAGTTACTATCAAGGACTTAACACCCAAATATTTCATGATATGGATTGGAAGTGCTAATACGCTCATAGGATGGCCTTCGTAATAATGAAATCTACCTTGCATCATGATAACCTTTTTACCTTCTAAAGTTCCGCATACAAATTGTCCTGCATGACCTTGTACTGTAGATACCGGAAGATTAGGTACTTCTGAATACTTTACTACCACCCTATCTTCAACCTTGTCAGCCATATCACCAAGACCAGAGCCTAAGATAATACCTATTTCTGGTTGGAAGCTTAACTTAGCCTTTATGTATTCTACACTCTCATTAATTAATTTAATATCCATTATAATTTCTCCTCTTCTTCACAGTTATATAATTTTATTTAGTTATACTCTATATTATCAGCTTATTAATTTATCTTAATGTTATTTGTTTGACTAGTTAGTTAAATAAATAATATTAACAACAAATTACAATATATTATTACCTTTAAGGAATTTATATATTGTAATTTGTGTATTAAAATTTTTATTATTCTTATTGTCTTTATATTTTTATACTATCTAAAACTCTTTTAAACCTAGATTACTAGCTATACAATTAAATCTTTGAAGCTTTTTCCTACTAAATCATTTTCAATATCAAGTAAATCTAATACAGTTTTACCTATATCGCAGAATCCATTTCTAGTTCCAAGATTTATATCTTCCTTAAGATTTCTTCCATATACAAGTACAGGCACATATTCTCTGGAATGATCTGTACCTTCTGTAGTTGGATCACATCCATGATCTGCAGTAATGATTAATACATCATTATCTCCTAAAGCTTCTTTAATTTCTGGTAATCTATCATCAAATTCTTCTAAAGCCTTAGCATATCCTTCTACATCATTTCTATGTCCAAATTTCATATCAAAATCTACTAAGTTTGTAAATATGAATCCATTAGAATGAGACTTCATCATTTGTAAAGTTTTATCAACCCCATCCATATTGTCCTTTATAGATACTGATTCTGTAACACCTTTTCCTGTAAATATATCTTTAATCTTACCTACAGCTGCCATAGGTAAGCCAGCTTCACTGACATACTCAAGAGCAGTCTTATTAAAAGGCTCTAGTGCATAATCATGTCTATTAGCTGTTCTTACAAACTCACCTTTTTTCATACCTTTAAATGGTCTGGCAATTACTCTACCTACCATCTTATCTCCAACTAACATTTCTCTTGCAATTTTGCACATATTATATAATTCTTCTAAAGGTATTACATCTTCGTTAGCTGCAATTTGGAATACACTATCTGCAGAAGTGTAGATTATAGGGTATCCAGTTCTTATATGTTCTTCCCCTAATTCCTCAATGATGGCTGTACCAGAAGCAACTACATTTCCTAAAGTCTTTCTTCCTATCTTAGCTTCAAATTCATCCATAATTTCTCTTGGAAAACCATTAGGATAAGTTTGAAGAGGTGTTTCTAAAATTACTCCTGCCATTTCCCAATGTCCTGTAATAGTATCCTTTCCTTTTGAAAGTTCACTACATCTTCCATAAATTCCTTCTGGATTTTCGCACTTAATAAGGTTTTCCACGCCTTCTATGGAACCAATTCCTAAAGCTTCTAAGTTTGGAATAGAAAAACCTTTAACATGTTTTGCTATATTACCTAAAGTATTACTACCTTTATCTCCATAAAGCTCTGCATCTGGAAGTTCTCCAATACCAACACTATCAAGCACAACTAAAACTACTTTTCTATCCATGATATACTTCCTTTCTTCTTAGTCACTGATATATTATATTTTACCACAGTTGTTTCAAAATATATAACTAAATAAAATAAATTATGTGTCACTGCTAAACTTCCATCTTTTTTAGCAATGGCACATAATATAATAGTACATTATTATTGAAATATGTCAATTTATTAGTTGAATTTATTTATCTATATTATTCCTTTATCTCAATATGGAATTAAATATATGAATATAATTATATAATATTTCTAAAGGTTTTATTAGTTCATTGCCAACTAAAATACTATTTTCATAAATTCCAGGTTTATAAAAATAATTCAGTACATAATCTAATATATTAGGCAGTACTCCCCCCATGACAAATATAATTATAAAGCACTCTGCGTATATAATTAAGAACTTTTTAATGTCATCTTTCATACTTTTATGCCCCTAACCCCTTTAGTGCAAAATTTATAAGTATAGGCGTTATAAAAGACTCAAATAAAAATCCAATGAACATAACTCCTGTGACAATTAAAAACATCATAGTATAATTTTTTACTGAACCAGTATTAGGTGAATATTTCTTTGTAAATTTTTCTTTTACTATACCTATAGAAAATTCAATAGATAATACTGATAAAAATATTAAACATGGTATATATATAAGGTTTTGTGGTAAAACACCTAAAAGTGATAAGAGTAATCCTTTTTCTTTTAATCCATATATAAAAAAACTAAAAGTAAATCCTAAAGAAAATCCTTTGTAAATATTAATCAAAATAATTATTGGAAGTCCTACCACTGTTAATCCCAAGAACCAAAATCCAATTATAATGGGTATATTATTTTTTAAAGTACCCATTAATATTTCTTTATTAGATAATCCATCTAAGGTCGATGATGATCCAAAAGCAGTTATATAGTTAATTAAGGTACTCTTGTCCACATCCCCCATATATTTAACACAATAGAGACCTAGAATCATCCCAGTGGCAATAAATAATATTGTTAATAAATACATCCAAATATTTTCATAAAAATGTTTATTAAAACTATCTATTATGCTTCTTAATGTCATACATATTCCCCCTTAGTTTATTTAAGAATTAATTTATATTTATGCCTAACCCAAGGGTAATATTCCATTTTGTTTAATTTTTACAAGTATGCTAAAGCTGCAATGGTCTTTCCGTCTATAACTTCTCCACTTTTAACCATTTCTTTAATTTTATCTATACTATATAATTTTACATTTATAAATTCATCATCATCTCTATTAACTTTCCCTTTATATAACTCAGTAGCCTTATATAAATATATATATTCATCTGAAAATCCAGGTGCTGTAGCTATTTTACCTAAGAACTGAAATTTTTTAGCCCTATATCCAGTTTCTTCTTCCAATTCTCTAATGCCACATAGTTTAATATCTTCTCCCTTTTCTATTTTTCCAGCTGGTATTTCTAAAATTGCTCTATCTAATGCTTTTCTAAACTGTTCCACAATAAGTATAGTATCTGAATTCAAATAAGCTACTATACCAACTGCTCCTGGATGTTCTACAAGTTCTCTTTTTCCCACTTTTCCATTAGGAAGTTCCACTTGTTGCACTTTTAAATTTATTACTGTTCCTTTAAACTTATATTCTTCACTAATAGTTTTCTCAAAAAGTTTCATCATCACCACTCCTCACAATATATAATAACCTATCATACATAAAATAGACACCTTCAATTTTTTCAAATTAAAAGATGTCTATAATTTTTAATTATATATTGTTGGTGTAAAAACAATTTGTTGCCTTAGCTTTAATAATTAATCGACTTAAATTTTACTATAAACCTAATAATATTAAACTTCTAGCATACTTTATTTTTAAGTCTTAGCTTGTCTGCTACCATTGCAATGAACTCTGAATTTGTTGGTTTACCCTTTTCATTATGAATAGTGTATCCAAATAACTTATTAATAGTATCAACCTGTCCTCTACCCCATGCAACTTCTATAGCATGTCTTATAGCTCTTTCTACTCTACTTGCAGTAGTATTGTATTTCTTAGCTATTGCTGGATATAGTTCTTTAGTTACTGCTGACAATAATTCTATGTCATTTACCACTAAAGTTATGGCTTCTCTTAAATACATATACCCTTTAATATGAGCTGGTACACCAATTTCATGAATAATATTAGTAATTTCTGATTCTAAATCCATAGATCCACTATTTGATTTGGGTTTAGCATCCATCATTAATGATGAAGAACTAGTTGTATTAGTAACTGGTGTTTTTCTAACTGTATCACTTGAAATTGAATTATTAAACATATCTCTAATTCTATTAGATAATACGTCCATATCAAAAGGCTTAACTACATAATAATCAGCTCCTAAAGATATAGCTCTTTGAGTTATTTTGTCTTGACCTACTGCTGATAATATAATTATTCTAGGCATTGGATTTAAATTCATTGTATTTAATCTCTCAAGAACTCCTAATCCATCTAAATGAGGCATTATAATGTCTAGAACTACTAAATCAGGGTTAGTTTGTTCAATAAGTTCTAAAACCTCTACTCCATCTTTTGCTACACCAACTACGTTGATGTCCTTTTGACTTAAAAAATAATCACTTAAAATATTGCAAAACTCCTTATTATCATCTGCAATTAGCACATTAATGCTTCTTTGCTCCATTCCACAACTCCCCTTTTTGTAATTTTTACCATATCATAGATATATAATTTCGACAAAAGTAATAAAACTCCTTCTACTACCTAAAAAAAAATAAATTTTTTTAAAATTCAACCTTTTCTTATATTATAACATCATTTTGAGTCAAATAAAAACAACCTATTGTAATTTTATATAAATAGATTGTTTTTATTTAATTATTTATGATTATTATATAGCCTTTTGTATTTTTTAAGTGTAATTGATAATATTTATTTATTTCCTAATGTCTGCTTCATTTATCATCCAATCCATATATATTCCATATCCTGTATCAGGCTTATTGACAAGAACATGGGTTACTGCACCTACTATTTTGTTATTTTGAATTATTGGACTTCCACTCATACCTTGAATAATCCCACCTGTTTTCTCTATGCACAATGGATCTGTAACTTTTATTATCATACTTTTACCATTTGGTTCTTGTTGATTTAATAATTTTTCTATTACTATGTCAAATAATTGAGGCTCTTCTCCATCTATAGTTGTAAGAATTTGTGCTTTTCCTACCTTAACTTCATCTTTAAATCCTACCTTCATAGGCTTATTATAATTATTGCATATTAAATTATCATTACCTTCTCCAAATACTCCAACAGGGGTATTTAATCTAATTATTCCTAAGGTCTTATTACTATCTGTAAAAATCCCCCTAAGTTCACCTGGACTACCTTTAGCTCCTTTCCTAACTGACACTATATTAGAATCTACAATTTCACCTTTCCCAACACTCATAATAGTATTGGTATCCATATCTGTTATAGGATGTCCTAGTGCTCCAAACTTCCCACTTTCTTTATGATAAAATGTTAAAGTTCCCACACCTGCCACAGAATCCCTAACCCATAATCCAATTTTATAGTTTTCATCCTTCTTACTGACCACTGGATTAACTACAAAATTCATTTCTTCGCCTTTTCTATTTACTGTAATTTTAACCTGCCCTCCCTTTGCTCTATTTACATAAGTAGCTATATCTTCGGCACTTTTTATTGTTTCATTGTTAATTTTTGTAATACTATCTCCTATAGCTATTCCAGAAATAGCAGCTGGGCTTTGAACCTTATTACCATCTACCTCAATATCTGACAAAGCAATAACAAGGGCTCCTTTTGTATTAATTTTAATTCCTAAAGGTTTTCCTCCTGGGTAAACCATTATGTCGGAGGTTTTAGCATAATTAACCTTTTTTAGACTAGTAGCTTCTGAAAAATTTAATTTATAGTCCATAGCACTTGAATAATTATTTATTGAAGGCACTGCTTCATTAAAATATCTATTAATTATATCAGTATAGCAATTTATAGATATTAGTATGAAGGTTGTAGTAAATATCAAGAATAAAATATTACTAAATTTTTTCATAATGCTTTACCTCCTGTAAAGAATGTTTAACTTTAATTTTCCCCTATGAGAAATTTTTATGTTAGAGTTCTTTTTCTTTTAAACCCAAAAAGATTTCCTAATTGAATTTTTTAGAACATGAAAATAAAACACTATAAACTAAAGTTATACTTAGTTTATAGTGTTAAACATTTTTATAGTATATATTCACATTTTAATTTTTATTTTTTAAAATTTATAATAAAATCTAAGAACTCTGTTTATTGTCTTAAATCACTTTTTATTTCTTTTGCTTTTGAAATCATCTCTCTTGCATTTTCAATAGTTATAGCCGTAACTTCGCTACCACCAATTATTCTAGCTACTTCTTGTTCCACTTCATCATCCTTCAGCTTCTTAACTTTTGTAAACGTATTTACTTCATCGCTGTTTTTTTCAATTAAATAATTCACATCTGCTAGTGCTGCAATTTGAGGTAAATGAGTTATACAAAATACTTGATGAGCTTCAGAAATAAGCACCATTTTTTCTCCTACTCTTTGAGCTATCCTACCACTTATTCCAGTATCTACCTCGTCAAATATTACAGATGGAATTTGGTCTTTATCTACAAACACAGTTTTAAGTGCTAGCATAATCCTTGATAATTCTCCACCCGAAACCACTTCTTCTAAAGGCTGTAATGGCTGTCCAGGGTTAGTGGAAATGTTGAACTGTATCTTGTCTCTACCTTTATAATTAAGATTATCTGTATATGCTACCTCTATTTTAAATCTACTTTTTTCAAGACCTACATAATCTAATTCTTTTTTTATTTCTTTTTCTAGTACTTCACTTATTTCTAATCTTAAATTATGTAATTCCTGTGCTATTCCTTCTAATTTTTCATATAACTTTTTCTTTTGTTTTAATAATTCTTCTATAATCTCTCCACTGTTTATTAATTCGAAATATTGTTCTTCTATATTATTTTTATACACTAGCACATCTTCTAAAGTAGGTCCATATTTCTTTTTACAAGCAGATAATTGATACATTCTAGAATTTATAAATTCCAATTCACCTATATCATAGTCTGTATTATCCTTTAAGTCACTAAGAGTTCTAGTATTATCCTCTAACAAGTAATATGATTCCTCCAGAGAATCTACTATGGATTTAACTTCTTCATGATGAGCTTCAATAGACTTAAGTTCTCTAATAACATACATTAAGGAATCTATAATAGAAATCCTACTTTCATCATTCTCTTTAAGTAGCATATAACTTTTTTCTAACGCCTTTTTGATTTTTTCTCCATTAGATAACATATTAAATTTTTTTGATAACTCTTCATCTTCACCTATTTTAGGTTTTATGCTATTAATTTCATCTATTTGAAACTTTAGAAAATCTATTTTTTTCTCTCTTTCTCCATCGTTTCCTTGAAGTCTATTTATTTTTTCTTCAACTTCACCATATTTTAAATAAAATTTATCGTATTCTTCAAGCTTATTCACCAATAAATCTTGGCCAAATGAGTCTACATAATTTATGTGCTTTGAACTATCTAATAAATTTTGGTTTTCATGTTGACCATGAATATCAATTAAAGTTTCACTAACCTGCTTTATTTTAGATAGCAATAAGGTTTTATTATTTACTTTTGCTATGGTTTTACCTGAGTGAAAGCTTTCCCTACTGAGTATTACTATTCCCTCATCAATAATATCTAATTCTTCTAAAATAGCCTTAGTTCTTTGATTTTCAATAGAAAAAACTGCTTCTACTACAGTTTTATCTTCTCCTACCCTTATTAAATTCTTATTAAATTTACCTCCAAGAACAAAGCTAATAGCATCAATTAATATAGATTTACCTGCTCCTGTTTCTCCTGATAAAACATTAAATCCCTTAGAAAAATCTATGGATAGTTTTTCTATAAGAGCAAAGTTCATAATATTAAGTTGTAAAAGCATTTATACCATTCCTCATTTACTTTATTAATTTTTCTATTTCTAATTTAAGTTCCTCGGCTTTTTCGTCAGTCCTTACCAAGATAAAAATAGTATTATCTCCAGCTATCGTTCCTGCAATTCCTTCTAATTTAAAAGAGTCAATTGCTTCAGCTGCAACTTGAGCTGATGCTGTAATTGTTCTAACAACCAAAATTTTATCTACTTTTTCAACAGATATAGCTGTATTTGAAAATATGTATGCCAATGCACTAATAGTTGAGTTGTTATTTGAATTTACTTGTGCATACTTGTATCTTCCTGTATGAGATAAGGTTTTAATTAAGTTTAATTCCTTTATATCTCTAGATACAGTTGCCTGAGTTACATTTATATTTTTAGCTCTTAATCTATCAGCTAAATCTTCTTGAGTTTCAATATCTTCATTTTTTATTATATCCAATATTATACTATGGCGATTTTCTTTCATATATTTTCTCCTCACAATCCATAGATCTTGAAATTATTTTCGTTCTTAATATTTTAAAATAATCATAATCCTTAAATTGAACAATCTTACACTTATCTTCAATTGTTTCAATTATCATCTCATTGTATTTATCTGATTCTAATTCTAAATGCCCATCACAGGTTAAGAATACGTTATCTTCATTAGTATTTAATATTATTTTTATCTTGTTATGAGGATCTAAAATAATCGTCTTTACTCCATTAGATATAGGACAAATAGGAGTTAAACTTATTAGCTCCATAGTTGGATAGATTATTGGCCCCCCCGCTGATAAAGAATAGGCTGTAGAGCCTGTAGGGGTAGATACTATTAACCCATCAGCTTTATAGCTACTATAAAAGCTTCCATCTACAAATATATTATAAGTCAACATTCTGCTTAGAATCCCTTTGGTTATAACTATATCATTTAAAGCTACATGGACATTTTCACTATCTTTTTTAGGAATAGTAACCTTTATCATCATTCTTTCCATGATTTTAAATTCATTATTTTTAAGTTTTTTAATAGCTTCACTAACTTCTGTTAGTTCTACACTAGTTAAAAAACCTAAATGGCCTATATTAACTCCAAGAATTGGTACTCCATATTTATATATCTTTCTTGCTGCTCTTAAGATAGTTCCATCCCCACCTAAGGTAACGAGTAAATCTAATTTTTTGTTTTCTTCTAGCTCCAATCCCTCAGCATCTTTAAATATGTGTAATTCACTTTCAGGAAATTCTTCCTTTATTAGATCATGAACATAGTTTAGTATTGTATTCTTCTTATCTTTAGATGAATTTATGTTAATACCTATACTCTTCATATATCCTCCACAGTAAGTTTTTCATGAGCATTTTTTACAATGTTTCCTATACTATTGCTGTTAAAATTTCCAATTCTATTAAAATCTTTAGTAAAATTAATCAGATATTCTATATTTCCATTAGGACCCTTAATGCCTGAATAAGTTAAATTTAATATATTAATGTGACTCTCCTTCAAAAAAGTTACTACATTTAAAATAACCTCTTCATGGATTTTACTATCCCTTACTACCCCTTTTTTAGAAACTTTTCCTCTACCAGCTTCAAACTGAGGTTTTATAAGTGCTACCACTTCTCCCACGTCCTTCAAAAGTGGAATAACATGAGGTATTACTTTATCTAATGAAATAAAAGATACATCTATAGATGCAAAATCACAGGATTCACCAATTTGTTCTATTGTAAGATTTCTTACATTTGTGCTTTCCATAGAAACAACTCTTTTATCCCCTTTAAGTTTGTCTGCCAATTGATCTTTACCTACATCTATTGCATATACCTTAATGACTCCACTAGTAAGCATACATTCTGTAAATCCTCCAGTAGATGCTCCTATATCTAAGCATTTAAGCCCTTTAAGATTTATATTAAAATCTTTAAGGGCTTTTTCTAATTTAAGTCCACCTCTACTTACATAGGGAATTACTTCCCCACACATTTCAACTTCAGCAGTTTCTTCAACTTTTAGCCCGCATTTTCTTTCTTCTTTTCCATTGACATATATTTTTCCAGATAAAATATATTCTCTAGCTTTTTCACGAGAAATTGCTAATTGCTTTTTTACTACTAATAAATCTAATCTAACTCTTTCCTTTAACATGCTTACTCCTTAGTTAAAAATTCCTCTACACTACTACAAATTCCTTCTGGGTCTAATTTGTTAAGATTATATAATATATTAACATCTCCATGCTGTATAAATTTATCCTTAAATCCTAATGTTAAAATATTATTCTTAAGTAACCCTTCCCTATTTAAATACTCTAATATCTCACTTCCAAGACCACCAGATATCATATTATCTTCTACAGTAACTAAATCATATCCTGACTGTACTAGTTCTTTTATCAATTCAGTGTCTATAGGTTTTACAAAACAGCTATTTACTATTGTACAATCTATATTTTTCTCCTTTAACATTTCTTTAGCAATAATTACATTCTGAACCATTTTACCTACTGCTATTATTGCCACTTTTCCAGATTTATTACCTAAAACTTCCCACTTACCTTTTCTAAAGAAAGTCATAGGTGAAAGTTTAATATTAGATAAGTCTCCACCCCTTGGATATCTTATAGCTATAGGATAGTTTTGTGTAACTGCAAACTGTAGCATATACCTTAACTCTTCAGTACATTTAGGACTCATTATTGTCATATCTGGTATGTGTGTTAAGTAAGATAAATCAAATACCCCTTGGTGAGTTTCTCCATCTTGACCTACAATACCCGCTCTATCTATAGCAATTACCACTGGCAATTTTTGTATTGCTACATCATGAATAACTTGATCATAGGCTCTTTGAAGAAAAGTAGAATACACTGCAAATACAGGCTTTAATCCTTGTGATGCCATACCTGCTGCCATGGTTACCGCATGTTGCTCTGCTATACCTACGTCAAAAAATCTCTTTGGGAATTCCTTAGAAAATCCCTCAAGTCCTGTTCCCTCTGGCATAGCTGCAGTTATAGCTACTAATTTTCTGTTTTTTTCTGCTAATTTTACCATAGTATCACCAAAAATTTCTGAATAGGATTTGCTAGCCTTTGAAGGTTGCTGTCCATTTTCACAATTAAAAGGTCCTACTCCATGAAATTTATCTGGGAACTCCTCTGCATACTCATAACCTTTACCTTTTTTAGTTATTACATGAATAATTACTGGGCCTTCTACCTGTTGAGCTTTTTTTAGTACCTTACTCATCTCTTTAATATCATGGCCATCTATTGGTCCATAATATTTTAAACCCATATTTTCAAAAAGCATTCCAGGAACCATAAGTTGCTTTACAGAATCCTTCATCTTATTTATAGAATTAATCATACTTTTTCCTACCTTTGGTATCTTCTCCAAAGTAGCATTTACATCACTTTTAACTCTATTATAAGCATTTCCCATCCTTAAATCATTTAGATATGTGGATATTCCTCCAACATTTGGTGAAATAGACATTTGATTATCATTTAATACTACTATCATCTTAGTTTTATTATATCCTATATCATTTAAAGCCTCCATAGCCATTCCGCCAGTAAGGGCTCCATCTCCAATTACAGCTACCACATCATGTTTCTCATTTTTTATGTCTCTAGCCCTTGCCATCCCTGCGGCTGCCGATATAGATGTACTACTATGTCCTGTATTGAACATATCATACTTACTTTCTTCTGTTTTAGGAAATCCACTAAGACCTTTATATTGTCTAAGGGTATCAAATTTTTCTTTACGTCCTGTTAATATTTTATGAACATAAGATTGATGTCCTACATCCCAAATTATCTTATCCTTGTTAAAATCAAATACGTTAAATAAACTCATAGTCAATTCAACTACACCTAAATTAGATGATAAGTGTCCTCCCGTCTTGGAGACTTGAGTAATCAGAAATTGACGTATTTCTTCTGCAAATTCTTCCAATTCATTTATTTTCATGTTTCTTATTTCATTAAAATCTTCATATCTATCTAAATACTTTGACATTTGCCTTAACCTCGTTTTATAAAATATATTACTTTTGCAACTGCATATAATATATTATTACTATTTGTAATTGCGAATTTTTTTCCTATTGCTTTTCCACCAACAGTAGCTCCTGCTATCATTGCACTAATACCAGATGCTATTAATATTTCAGAACCATAAGGGTAAAGTTGCAATATTTTTGCTACTATTACTACACCTACAGCTCCACTTATAATACCACACACATCTCCTACCACGTCGTTACAAAAGTTCGAAACCTTACTTGCATTTCTTATCATCTTCACTGCTATCTTTGCTTCTTTTATCTTCTTTGCAGCCATGGCATGAAATGGAATTTCATTTGCTGCCGTAACCGCTGTACCTATCACATCAAAAATTACGCCTAAAAAAATAATCAACACTAATATGGTAAACGCTAAGGAAGCATTAACCCTTGGAAGTGTAGATTCTGATAAAAGTGAAGCAGTTCCACTAATAATTATAGTATAAATTGTAATTTTAGTTATCCATAATGCTTCTTTTGTATTTTTTTTCTTACATTCTTTGTTTTTGGCTTTTTTATTCCGCCTACTACTATCGCTTTCCAATTTTACCCTCCAAAATAGATAAAGGTGGTAGCATACTAAGTAAAATTTGCGGCTTAGGTCTAGCAGGATTTCCCATAGAGTAATCAAGATGTCGCCATCTTGACGGTTTCCCTTTAATGCTCTATCTATAGTGTTTCCAACTACAGGGCTAGATTACCACTTAGTCCACACTGCAATCCTTAATATGCTTCACATGGAACAGTCTAGGAGATTTCCTCGACAGTTAGGTACTCTCTTATCCTCTTTTGCAACATGGGTTTTAGCAAGCAATAGCCCCATTACCCTGGCCGGGGTAACAAGATTTGTTCTCACCTCCACCCACCTCACTCAAGGCAGGCTACTCTGCACATAGCTCGTTTACCACAATGCAGGTTTAATCCAGTGCCGTACCGTGGGTATCTCTCCCAAAGCACAAACATTGGTCTCCACGATTGTAGGGTCGATGTCGCATGCCTTTGCGGTCGCCCCACAACCTTACTCCCAGCACAAGCCCACAACTGGGCGTTACAGGCCAGCACAAGGAACTTCATCGATGTGCCCTTCAACGGATTTTTAGCCCCGTCCTCAAAAGTACTTACCTGACTAGAATACTGCACCACCTCATTAAATTAATTATAGCATAACTATAATTAATTGACATTACTTTTTTTATTAACAGATTTCTTAGCTTCCTTGAAACTTACTAACAGAATTCTAAGTGTCAATTAATTTGATACTTAGAATTCGTTGTCCTTTAGGAGAAATCGTTATCCAGAGACGTACCAGCTCTTAACTCCCGATTTGAAAAAGATGGGAGTATTAGAGCTGGTAGTCATCGAATAAAGTTAAATGTGCTTAGAGTCATTTGTTTTAGTAGATTAGTATTCTCTCTCCAACAAAAACTTAGTTATATCTTCTAGTTCTTTTGTATCTCTTTCTATGCTATTTAAAAGCTCATAACATTCTTGAGTTA
Organism: Clostridium sp. UBA871; assembly: GCF_002295255.1. Classification (NCBI taxonomy): domain Bacteria; kingdom Bacillati; phylum Bacillota; class Clostridia; order Eubacteriales; family Clostridiaceae; genus Clostridium; species Clostridium sp. UBA871. The sequence goes on from NZ_DBFV01000004.1 coordinate 570,411, forward strand.
AATTGTTACAAAACTCTTTACACTTATTAATTCCATACATGGTAATAAAATTCGCTTTATCATTTTCTCCATCACTTTGAGTTTTACCTAGTAATTTCGAATCTCCTTCAACATCTAAAATATCATCTTTAATTTGGAATGCAAGACCTAGTTTTTCTCCAAAAGATTTAAGAGTTTCCAAATCTTTTTCTGGAGCCTCTCCCATTGTAGCCCCTGCAATAATAGAAGCTGATATTAGCTGACCTGTTTTATTCTTGTGCATCTCTAAAAGAATTTCTTCATTTATTTTTTGACCTTCACTTCTTATATCTATAATTTGACCCTTTATCATACCATCTATACCTGATGACTTTGAAATAATCGCTGCTGCTCTAATTTTTTTCAATTCCCCACTTAGACATTGTGAAAACATAACATTCATAGCCTCATTTAGTAAACTATCTCCAGCTAAAGTAGCCATAGCTTCTCCATACACCTTATGATTTGTTGGTTTACCTCTTCTTAAATCATCATCATCCATACATGGAAGATCATCGTGTATTAATGAATAGGTGTGTATCATCTCCATAGATGCAGCAAAAGGAAGGATTTCATCTATAATATTATTATACATATTATAAGTACAAATCATAAGAATAGGTCTTATTCTTTTACCCCCAACCTTTAAGCTATATATTATAGGTTCTAACATGGAACTATCACCAACATCTTTAGTTTTAAAATAGTTTTCCATCCAACTTTCTATTTTTTCCTTATAGATATTAATATTCATATTTAATCCCTCACAAAATACAATTAATCTTCCTGATGAAAATCTTCTTCACCTTTATCTGTCAATATCTTTATTTTTCCTTCTGCTTCTTGAAGAGTCTTATATAAATCACTATAAAGCTTCATTCCCTCTTCATATTTACAAATAGCCTCATCTAAAGTAACTTCTCTATTTTCCATTTCAAGCAATATTTCCTCTAACTTGAGGACCTTACTCTCATAAGTTTCTTTTTTCTTAGCCATGTTATTCCTCCACCTGTTCTATTTTAAATAGCCCATGACCATCTTTCATGGTAATCCTTACAACTCCATACTTTTTCAATTTTTCTAAAGATTCTATAGGCTGATTCTCTGGACTTTTTATAATGCTATACCCCTTTTCTAATATGTTTAATGGGTTATTTCCAATTAATCTATGGCTTATAACCTTTAATCTATTTCTTTCCTCTTGAAGCCTTAACTCCATAGTAAACACTAGTTTACTTTTTAGATTATCTAACTTATCATATTGATTTACCACATAATTCTCAGGGCTATATAACAATAATCTATTAAGCATATTATTAAGAATATTAAATTTATCATTAATATTCTTAATAATAGCATATTTTATTTCTTCTCTTAATCCATTTAATTTTTCCTTAAAACCCTCTAAGCTGTATACTGCAATTTCAGCAGCATGGGAAGGAGTGGCTGCCCTTAAATCAGCTGTAAAGTCAGCTATTGTAAAATCTGTTTCGTGTCCTACTCCTGTAATAATCGGAATTTTAGAGGCTTTAATAGCCCTCGCTACCTCTTCCTCGTTAAAGGCCCATAACTCTTCGATTGAGCCACCACCTCTAGCTAAAAGTATCACATCTACATCCTCAATATTATTAAGAGCTTTTATACCAGCAGCTATATCTCTACTGGCATTGATCCCTTGAACTAAGGATGGATATATTAAAATATCAATGTTTGGGTTTCGTCTAGTTGCTACTTTAATTATATCCCTTACTGCTGCACCAGTAGGTGAAGTAATTACTCCTATTCTTCTTGGCATGGATGGAATTGCCTTTTTTAAATTATTATCAAAAAGTCCTTCTTTCTCTAACTTTTCTTTTAATAAATTAAATGCAATAAAGAGTTCTCCTTCCCCTTCTACCTCCATAGTGTTACAGTAAAGTTGGTAGGTTCCTTCTTTCTCATAGATAGATATATTCCCAGACACTACTACATTCATTCCATCCTTAGGTATAAATGTTAAATTCATGGCTCTTGTCTTGAACATTACACATTTAAGCTTTGTAAAACTATCCTTTAATGAAAAGTATATATGACCACTGCTATGGATTTTTACATTAGATAGTTCTCCTTTGATATTAGAATTTTTAAGTATAAAATCATTATCTATTACTTTCTTTATATAGCTATTTACTGCTGTCACTGTTAAAATTTTACTGTACATTTTTTAACCATGCCTCACAGGTATTCTTCATAAGCATAGTTGTTGTCATAGCGCCTACCCCACCAGGTACTGGAGTTACTAAACTAGCCACTTCTAATACTTCTTCAAAGTTTACATCCCCTTTGACCTTACCTTCCACCATAGTAGTTCCTACATCTATAACTATGGCTCCCTCTTTAACAAAATCTTTAGTTACAAAGCCAGGTTTTCCTATGGCAGAAACTAAAATATCTGCTTTTTTACAAACACTTTCTATATCTATAGTTTTTGAATGACATATAGTAATAGTAGCATTTTCTTTAAGAAGTAAAAAAGCTGCTGGCTTTCCAACTATGTTGCTTCGTCCAATTATTACTGCTTCTTTTCCCTTTATATCTACTTGAGATTTAATAAGTTCAATAACACTCCTAGCTGTACAGGGCATGAAAGATTTTTTATCTTTATACATCTTTCCTAGATTAAAATCTGTAAGTCCATCTACATCCTTTTCTACATCAACAGCATCTAAAACTCTTTCTTCATTTAATGCTTTTGGAAGAGGTAATTGAATTATTATTCCATCAACATAATTATCTTCATTTAACTCTTTAATTTTATCAATAAGCTTATCTTCCGAAATATTTTCTGAAAACATTTTTGTTTCATACAATATTCCAAGCTCCTCACTTACCTTTTTTTGTCCTCGAGTATATGAAATAGATCCTCCATCTTCACCAACAATTATTGATACTAGCCTTGGAGGTCTTTTCCCTTTTATTACTCTGCTTGCAATTAATTCTTTAATTTCGCTTTTATGTTGAACTGCCAAGTCTTTTCCACTTAATTTTGTTCCCATAAATACACCTACTTTTTAATTAAATTATTTAACACCCCATTTATAAATGATGGTGCATTATCATCTCCATACCTCTTTGCAAGTTCTATAGCTTCATTAATAGTAACTTTGTTTGGAATATCTTCATCAAATAAGATTTCATAAGTTGCCATTTTCAGTATAGCTAAGTTCATCTTTGGTAATCTTTCTAATTTCCATTTTACTAGATACTTAGTAATAGTTTCATTAATTTGAGCTTCATTTTCAGATACTCCCTTTAATACTCTTATTACATATTCAAAGTCTATATCCTCTATTTTTTCCTCTGTATTTTCGCGAAAATTTTCAATAATGTCTACATAACTCTCCTTGTTAATTGACATTTCAAATATTAACCTAGTTGCTATCTCTCTACTTTTTCTTCTATTCATATATATACCTCCATAAAATATCTCTTGTTTGTTATTTATCCTAATAAGTTTTTTGTAACCTTTTATAAATGAATTATCTATATAAAACCACTTAAATGGGAGTTTCTTATGTATAAGCTCCTTATATCTTCTTATTAATATTATGTTTTTAAAATTGAAATTAAACTCCACATCATGACATGGATAAGTTAATTTTACACATGGAAACACCCTCTTCACTAGAGGGTGTTTAAAATTACTCTATTTCCTCTTCTTTGTTCATCTTAGGAAATATAATATTCTGCACGTTAATATTAACTAATGATACATTTAAACCTGTCATAGTTTCAACAGTGTTCTTAACATTTTTCTGCACCTTTAAACACATATCCGGTATCTTTATACCATACTCCACGGACATATGTAAATCTATTACTGCAGAATCGTTATCCATAGTTACTTTAACGCCCTTTGATATATTCTTTTTACCAGTGAGCTTTTTACTTATATCTTCTACTAATCCAGCACTCATACCTGCAACACCTTCTATTTCTGATGCTGCAAGACTAGCTATTACACCAATAACTTCGTCAGATATTCTTACTATACCAACTTCTTCCTCTGTAGGAACTTCATTTAATATATTTTCTTCCATAATTCACTACCCCCTTACCAGTGTGATTAATAATATTCATATTATATCAGATAACAATTTCTTTTACAAATTTTATAATAGAAATACTCATTATTTTTATATTACCCACTTTTATAAATATTACCCTATAAACATATTAAAAACAGCAGATTTTTACTCTACTGTTTTTAAAACAAAATATGTTTAGTTATTCAGCTACTTTTATTTCTATATCTTTTATATCAGCTTTACTCATAACTACATCTTTAATTTGTCTAACTTGTTGGTCTGAAAGCTCTCCTTCATGTTTAACTACCACTGTAGCCTTTTCCTTATCTAAAGTACAAAGAGCTTCTTCAAATCCTTGAGCTTTAAGTGCTAATTCAATTTTAACTTCTTTATCAGATTGAAGTGCTAAATTCTTATATTCATCAGCAGCCTCTGCCTTTTGATCTTGTGGAGTATTTTCATCATCTAATAAAGCCTTTAAAGTTTGAAGAGTTTTAGTGGCATTGTTATCACGTTGTAATCTTGCTTCTGTAAAATAATTTGCATTAGTTGATGCACTAATTGTAGTTCCATCATTTCCCTTTGTATCATTTACATAAAGTGGTCCATTTACTTGAGTCGCTAAATAACCTGCAAATAAAATTAATACTACTAGTGAAGAAATAATTATAGTTTGTTTTTTATTCATTATAGTTCCCCCCGAATTTTTTATTTATATCACATTTATATGCTACTTTTTCATAGGATATACCTGTACTTTATTATCTGAAAGACCAAATAATTTAATTACTGCTTGGCGTATCCTTAATTCTGTCACTGAATCCCCTGCTCCTTCAGCTACTACACAAATACCTGTAATGGTTGGATTATAAGTTTTTGTTATAAAGGGTTGTTGCTGATTTTCCTTGTTTTCCATAACTACTGTACTCCCATCATTTTCTTGTGTTATCTCCCTTTGTCCCCCACCATTGTCCTTTTCACTAGTAACACTAGTTGAAGTTTCTTCATTAAATACTGGTACCTGTTCTTGTCCACTTTCAAAGTAAATCATAGAATGGACTTTACCTACACCTTCTATTTTCTCTAATAAACTAATTAATTCTTGTTGCATCTTCTCCTTATAAGCCTTATCTACAGCTGAAGATGTAGTATCTGTATTCTTTTGTATTTCATCACCACCTATTGCCACTACATTAGCAGTTCCACTGTCACTTCCCTTTGGACTATTGTCCTTTGTAAACATACTTCCTACTATTAATAATAAAACTCCAACTAAAAATACTATGGCTAAATTTGTTAATAGATTAGAATTTATCACCTTGGGCTTTTTACCACTTTCTCCTATAGTAGTTTTGGAATCTTTATCTTGCTGTTTGTTCTCACCTCCTTTTCCCTTAAAAATATCTTCAAATATTTTTTTAAGATTATTTGACACTTTTATCCCCCCAAACTTCTATATAAAATTTATGTTTAATTATTATTAAGTTTGTATACATATATATTTTCCTCATCTATATCGTAAGTAGAGCTAATAAAATTTCTAACCTCCATTGATTTTTTATCTGTTGAAGAATCTTGATTGTCTACTTGAACTGACTCATCACCGATTTGTACCTTTTTTACCCTTTCCACTGAACCATCATTAATTCCTATCTCAATTCTTTCAATAAGAAAAATGCTGTTTTCATTGTCATAAGCTGCATTTACCTTGGCACTATACCGATCTCCCTTAAAATTTTTCTCTAAATCAGCTACACATTGTTTTTCTAAATTGTTTTTAAATCTTTCTAATGTACTATTTATGTTAGCCTGTCTATATTCTTCATAATTTCTCTCACCTCTATCATTGAATACTAAGTCTGCAGATTCTTCAATTATTTTGTTCACTTGTAGCTCTTCATTAAATATTTTTAAAATAGGACTTAATATAACTACAAAAACAATTAATCCAAGAACAAAATTACAATACTTTTTTAATGAATTATCTGGTAATATCATTTGTACTGCTGTAGAAAAAAATATTGCCACACATATGGTTATTATCCACTTTCCTAAAGCTTCTATCATTCCATCACCTACTTTTAACATAAATTAATCTAATATCTACATTAGAATAAATCCCTTACCTGTAGCAGCTATTATAGTAATCATTATAAAAAACATTACACTAACACATATAATGCAAGAACCAAGTAGCATCAAAGATCCTCCTGCAGCATCTATAATATTAGTTACTTTATTATCACTTACTGGTTGTAATAATGCAGAAGTTAGTTTATACATGAATCCCATAACAAAAATCTTTATTATAGGAAGTAAAATTATAGATATAAGAATTATTACACCTAATAGACTAACTGAGTTTTTCAAAAGTAAGGTGTAGCTGGCTACTGTTGCAAAGGCATCAGATAAAGTTTTACCTACTACAGGTATAAAACTGTCCATGGCAAATTTAGCTGTTTTTGTGGTCACAACATCAAAACTATTTCCTACAATTCCCCTAATTGTTATAATCCCAACGAAAATTGTTAGAAAAATACCTTGAACCCATAGAGCAAACTTTTTAAGTAAACTAGTTAAATTCTTAACGTTATATTCATTAGATATGTTATTTACAAAGTCTAGGACAAAACTCATACAAATTATAGGTATGATTATAGAAGAATAAAGCTTAGTTCCTAAGGTGCATACACCCATAATAATGGGGTCCATTACCACAGCTTGACTTACACTTCCTACACTTGCCAGTAACATTATAAGCACCGGCATTAGCGCTACCATAAAATCACTTATACTATTTATAACCTGTTGGGTTAATTCCACTCCTATATAAAATCCTCGAGCAATCAGTATAATCATCACAGAGAAGCAAGCAAAATATGCTACATTACACAACTTTTCATTGCTAAAGGCATTTTGAAGATTATTTAATAATGCACAAACTATAGCTATTATGATAAGTTGTCCTATTATTTTAAAAGATACTACTATTTCTTTAAATAAGTATCCCAAAGCCATCTTTAATATTTCTTTTCTTTCTAAGGAGCCTTGTCCATCTTTCATGTAACTTTGCACAAATTCCTTAGGCGACATATCCTTTAGTAATTCAGTTCCAGTATCCAGATTACTTATATAATCATATAGTCCATTTATTTTGCTCATTTGCTCATCATCTATATTTACTTCATCATTACCATAAGCTTTTATAGGAATTAAAAATATGATCATAACTATTAAAACAAATATACTTTTCTTCATATTTACACCTACATTATCTTTAATATTGTTTGCATTACAGCCATTAGTATTGGTATTGCAAGAGTAAGAATTAATATTTTACCAGCAAATTCAACCTTTGATGCAATACTACTCTCACCAGCATCCCTACAAATTTCACTACAAAAGGATGATAAATATGCAATACCTAAAATTTTAAATACTGTATCCAAGTACACTATGTCTATATTAGCTTTATTAGATAAGGTTTGAAGGAAATTTACTATTATAGTTAGCTTGCTAACTAAAAACATAAATACTATTATGCCTGCTATTAAGCTAATTAAAAGTGCAATATCTGGTCTTTCCCTTTTTACCATTATCACAATAAGAAGAGTTATTAGTGCAAAGGATACTATTTTGATAATATCCATAGTTTCCTCCTAAAAGTAAAATAAAGTTTGTATTGCATTGAATAGCTTTGAAACCAAACTAATCACCAATATTAGTATTATTACTATTCCTGCTAAATTACTAATAACTGCATATTCCTTTTTCCCTCCACTATCTAAAACCTTATCTAAAACTATCATTACAATTCCAACTATACCAATTTTCACTATTATACTTATATCTAACAAAATCCACACGCCTCCTTACATTAAAATAATTCCTATCATGGCACCGAAGGAAAACCCTAGGTACCTATACATCTTCACGTTTTTATCAATGTTATATTCGGCATTCTTAATTGCTTTTCCCAAATTTTCTAGAGTTAGTGCAAACATATCATTATGTCCTTCTATATCCATCTCACCTAGGCTTTTAGTAAAATCTAAAAATATGCCTAGATCATCTTTAGTTAAGGATAATTTGTCCACTCTTTTATCTAGGCTATGAATAAAACAACTATTTACATCACATTCTTCGCTACTAATAATTAATTCTGACGCTTCCTTAAAAATTCCAGCTATGGGTTCTTCACATTTTTCATATACCTTATTAAGAGCCTCTGGAAGTAATGCATGGGTAAAATTTATTTCATTCTTTAATACATATACGCCTCGCTGAAATTCCTTTAACTCCCTAACTCTTTTTTTAAATTTTTCTCCATAAGAAAATCCTAAAATAGTAGATGAAACTACTATAAGAATAAACCCTATTACTTTTATCATTTATTACCACCCCCTTACTTTCTCACCTTTTGTAAAATCATATATATATTCTATGGTTGCAATGCCACACTTATTACTTAAAATTACAGCTCTTTGAAAAACTTTATTTTCTAAAATTTCTTTGAATACTGGTCTATTATAGAGATCCTTTTCACTAAATCCGTGGATAGTCGTTATTACATTTACACCTGAATTTAATGCTGCCACAATACTCTCCATATCTTTATAGGTACCTATTTCGTCACATACTATAAGATGAGGAGCCATACTTCTAATGGCCATGATTATTCCTTGACTTTTCGGGCAGTTATCCAATATATCTGTCCTAATGCCTACATCCATTTGAGGAACCCCTCTATAACATGCTCCAATTTCACTTCTTTCATCAATAATAGCTACATTTTTGCCACTTAACCCATATCTTGATAATCCATTAGATATCTCTCTTGATAAATCTCTTAATATAGTTGTTTTCCCACATTTAGGTGGAGATATTATTATAGTATTTAATATAGAATTATCTTTAATAATAAAAGGTAAGATTCCATCACTACATCCCTTTACCTCTCTAGCAATACGTATATTAATTGAAGATATGTGTTTTATAGTCTTAAGAGAGTTTTCTTCTAAAACACAGGTACCACAAATTCCAACTCTGTGACCACCTTGAATAGTTATATATCCTTGTTTGATTTCTTCCTCAAAGGCGTATATGGAGTAGCTACTTATCTTTTGAATAATTATCTTTATGTCCTCTAGTTTTGTATTATAACTTGTTCTTATCTCCTTATTATTGCTTATAAATATAAGCGGTTTGTTAACTTTCAATCTAATTTCTTGTAGTTTTCCACCATGGTCATAGTTTATAACTTCAGTTCTAATAGAAGGAGATAGTATATCCAAAACATCTTTAGTAATCATGCAACTCACCCTTTCTTACTTAATTGTTATTACCTTTCATAGATAATTATTACTATAATATTTTTATTTTTTTATTTTTTGCAAAAAAATAAGTGCTTCCTATAACGAAATATAATATTTCATTATAGGAAGCACTTATTAAAAACAGTATGTTTTCATATATCTCTGCAACCTATTAAATATGTATTCATAGAGCAAATAAAAACTAGCCTTCAATTATGAAAGCTAGCTCAATATGGACTAAACTCTTTCCATATATTCTCCTGATCTAGTATCAACTCTAATTGTGTCTCCTTCATTTACAAATAGAGGAACTGGAACTATTGCCCCTGTTTCTACTGTAGCTGGTTTTAACACGTTAGTTGCAGTATTTCCTTTAACTGCTGGTTCAGTGTTTGTAATTAATAGTTCAACGAAGTTTGGAGCTTCTACTGAGAAAGCTTCACCCTTGTAGAATTTAATTATTGCAAACATGTTTTCTTTTAAGAACTTTATAGCTTCTTCTACTTTATCGTAGTTTAAAGGAATTTGCTCGAAAGTTTCTTGATCCATGAAGTAGTATAACTCTCCATCAGAATAAAGATACTGCATTTCTTTTCTCTCTATTACTGCTTCTTGGAATTTAGCAGTTGGGTTGAAAGTTGTTTCTGTAACCGCTCCAGTTATAGCATTTTTTAATTTAGTTCTAACGAAGGCAGCACCCTTACCTGGTTTAACATGTAAAAATTCTACAACAGTGTAAACTTGTCCACCATCTTCAAAAGTTGTTCCTTTTCTTAAATCTCCAGCTGATATCATAATGTAACCTCCCAATATATAATAGCCTTTGTTAATAAAATTATTATAACCTATTTAAAGCACTTTAATACCTTATGTAGTTATTAATATGCATACTAAATTTTAGTAATAAATTAATTACCTAATTTAATAATTATAATTACTTACATTTACATTAACAATGATATTTTATCAAAACTATGTATTCTTTGCAAACAAATTATACCTTCATATTAAGAAACTTGCAATAAAAGTTTAAATATATTATTAAAAATACATATTATATCCATATATTCATATCTATTATATACATTTTGATAGATTTAAAACCCTGGAACAATAGCTCCTTTATAATTATCTTCGATGTATTTTTTTACTTCTTCAGAAGTGGCTGCTTTTGTTAAAGCTTTTATTTTATCCTTTTCTTTATCTTCAGTTCTAACAGCAATGATATTAGCATATGGACTATCTGTACCTTCAATTGCTAAAGCATCTTTCAAAGGGTTAAGTCCCCCCTCTAAAGCATAGTTAGTATTTATTACTGCTAATTCTACATCTTTTAGAACCCTTGGTAACTGTTCTGCATCTAGCTCTGTAATCTTAACATTTTTCGGATTTGAAGTAATATCTTTTGCAGTTACTAGATCCCCCTCTGAAATTTCAATTACTCCATTTTTAGCTAAAAGTTTTAAAGCTCTTGCTCCATTAGATGGATCATTAGGAATTGCTATTTCCGCACCATCTTTAATAGCCCCCATACCATCTAATTTTTCTGAATATACTCCCATTGGTTCTAGGTGTACCTTTGTTGTATAAGAAAGTTCATAAGATTTTTCCTTAACTGTAGCTTCTAAAAAAGGTACATGCTGAAAATAGTTTGCATCTATTTCACCTTCTTCAAGGGCAGTATTAGGTAGTACATAATCTGAAAACTCTACTACTTCTACTTTATATCCTTGATTCTCCAATAGTGGCTTTATAGCATTTTCCACTATAGCTTTATGCGGCTCTGGAGATACTCCTATAGCTATAACCTTATCTTCACCCTTAGCCCCTGAGCCTGCTTTCCCCTTAGAACCACAGCCTACTAAAGTCACCCCTAAAGCTAATGTTAACGTTAAACTTAATAATTTCTTTACTGATTTTTTCATGTATATATTCCTCCTTGATTATAAATTTCTAAACTTAAATTTTGAATACTAGCTTAGTTTCTTATATATGTAGTTTCCTAAGCTTTGAATAAGTTGAACAAATATAATTAAAACTACCACTGTAAATATCATAATTGGAGTATTAAATCTATTATATCCATAGGTTATAGCTGCTGCTCCAAGACCTCCTCCACCAATAGATCCAGCCATGGCAGAATAGCCTATAATGCTTATAATAGTTAAAGTAAGACCTGACGCAATAGATGGTAAGGCTTCTTTTATCATTATTTTAAATATTATTTGAGTCTTAGTAGCTCCTAAGGATTGAGCTGCTTCTATAACTCCTTTATCTACTTCCTTTAAAGAAGTTTCAATAATTCTTGCAACAAAAGGAGCTGCAGCTATAGTCAAAGGTACTATGGCCGCTGTAGTTCCTATGGATTTACCTACAATAACTCTAGTAACAGGAACTACTACCACCATCAATATTACGAAAGGTAAACTTCTTAAAGTATTTATAACCCCATCTAATATTTTATATATATATTTATTTTCCATTGGACCTTCTTTGGTTGTTAGTATTAAAGCTATGGCTAAAACCATACCAATAATTACTGCAAAGATCGTAGATATCACTACCATTATTAAAGTTTCTATTAGTGCACTACTAAGGATCCCTATAATTGCTTCTGCTGTCATAACTATAACACCTCCCATTGGAATTTATTCTTTTCTAAGTAACTAGTAACAACTTCCTTCCACTGTTCATCAACTCTTATGACTAATGATCCTAATATATTTTCCCTAAATCTTTCTAACTTGCCCCACACAATAGAAAAATTTACATTCAAATCTCTAGCCATGTTGGTTATAAATGAATTTTCACTTTTATTTGCCGGAAAATATATCTTAATATTGACTCCATCTTGAAATAAAATTTCTTCTTCTTCTCCTAAGAATTTTCTTAGAGAATATCCTGGTCTTAAGAACAGTTCATCTACATTTCCTTCAGCTTTAACTTCTCCTCCTTCTACAAGCACTATTCGCTGGCATATAGACTTTACTACTTCCATCTGATGAGTAACCATTACTATGGTAATCCCCATTTCTTTATTAATTTTAGATAACAGCTCTAATATGTCCTTTGTAGTTTTAGGATCCAGTGCTGAGGTTGCTTCATCACAAAGTAATATTTTAGGTTCTAAAGCTAAAGCTCTTGCAATTGCTACTCTTTGCTTTTCTCCGCCACTTAACTCTTTAGGCATAGACTTTATCTTGTGGAATAATCCAACAATTTTCAACAATTCTTCTACCTTTTTTTCTATATACTCTTTATCATATCCCCATAGTTGTAATGGTAATGCCACATTATTATATACATTAGACCTTTTAAGTAAGTTAAAATTTTGAAATATCATTCCAACATTTTTTCTAAACTCTCTAATATCTCTTTCTGTCATAGAGGAAACTTCTTTTCCCATAACTTTCAAACTGCCTTCATCATAACCTTCTAATCCATTTATACATCTTAACATGGTAGATTTTCCAGCTCCACTGTGACCTATGATTCCATATACTTGTCCCTCTTCTATGGTAAATGATACATTCTTTAGAACTTTTAAACTCTCAAAGCTCTTATTGATATGTGATACCTCTATCATTATCTAGCACCGCCCTTTACTGTAGATATCCTATTTACTTTAAATCTAGATTTAATTATTTGGGGTAAAAAGAAAAGCACTAGAGAATAAATCTCTAGTGCATAAAACTTCATGCATGCCAATTCATTCTCTTATCTTCCAGCTCAAAAAAGCTGCAGGATTTAGCACCATGACGCACATATAAAGATATATGATTCAATATATATACACAGGTTGCTGGGTTTCAAAGGGCCAGTCCCTCCACCGCTCGTGATAAGACAATATTTACTTTTACCTTGGCACTAATTATACATAACAATAAATAAATAGTCAACATAAAAATACCAAATTTTTTAGATTTTTTTGAATACAAGAATAAAGGTGCAAATATCTTCTTCCACCACCAAAGAGTTAATTTCTTTTATTTCATCCATCTTACCTAAATCACTAAGTAAATTTTTAAAAGTAGTAAAATCCCCCTTACACTTGATAGTTACTTCACCCCAAGAGTCATAAACAACAATGTTATTTAAAGAAATATCATTATAACTTCTTAATCTATTTAAAAATTCTCCAAGTTTAAACTCTTCCTTTTTATTTTCTTCTACAAGGTTACTTACAACTAAATTTCTATGATTTTTAGCATTATTTAAATTTATTTGTGTTTTACCATAGGCTATTAAGAGTATTATAGTTGCTATAACTATAGTAATATTAATTAATTTATATTTTCTAGTATCCATTAATCTTTACCCTAGCTGTAAAATATAGCTCTTCCTTCTCTTGAAGAATAGATGAAACTTCAACTATTGAAAACTTTTCTTCTAAAGTTTTAATACACATTGAATAATCTTCCTTATCTTTAATCTTTATATTAAATCCTATATTATTGTCATCTATATTCATAGAATTTATCTCAAGCTCTTCCTTTGAAATTATTTCATAAATATAGTTATATGCAAAGGTTGTAATACTTTTTCTGTCATTATTTAATTCTATGTTTTTGTTATACTGCACTTTACCTACAATATTTAATCTCTTATAATGATTCCCTAATATTCCCATGGAAATAATTATAAATAATATAGAGAAATATATCAAAGTCCTTACTATATTTTTCTTATAGATGTACCTTAAACTCTCTATATACCATTGAGGATAATATCCTTCTTTCATTGTCTCCCTCCCTTTCATAAATTAAGAATTTACAGGAAAACTCCTTTTCATCTCATATAAATTAGCGACCTTAACCTTTTCCTTTTTTTCATTTGTAATGATGTAAATTCCCTTATTATTATTATGTTCTTCTCCATTAATCTCTCTCAAAAATGCTAAGATTTCTATATTTACATTTTCTTTACTTCCATTTATAACTCTATTTGCTCTTATAGTCCCATTTTCTACTTCAATGATATAAACATATTTATTTCTATATATTATTAAAGTGAATTCTCCATTTTTAATCTTTTTGTTGTATTTATTTGTATATAACTGTTGTATAGGTATTATAGAGTTTATATTTGCTCCTAAAAACAATTCTCGATTCATTAAAAGTGAATCCTTTACATTTATGCAGTATATGGCTACCTCTAATTTTCCTCTTTTATTCCTAATAATTTCATAGTTAAATATTATATTTTCTATATCATAAAAAATTTTTATTACTTGATTTTTAACAATTAAATCTAGTTTATTTTTATTTACTTTAGGCACAAAAATATTATGTACAAATATCTCTTCTCCCTCTAAAATTATGTCCAAATTAAGCTTTCTTAAATTTTCCTCAACTGCTACATCAATGTCTTTATAATTTTTCTTACAGCAATATGTGCAGTAAAAATTCTTATCCTTTTTTAAATCTTTAATCTTTTCTTTTACAAACTTTATTTCTTCTTCACTTATTTCAATCGTACACCTTTTCTTCATAACTCTCCCTTCTACTGTACTAAATTCCCCTTAAAAATATATTTAACTTCACTACCACTAATCTCCATAGCGAACCTATAAACTCTATTTAATCCATTGATTTGAAAATACTTATTACTTAAATCATAGGTTATTAGTTTTTCACCAGCCTTCCTTTCAAAGTATTTCTCTGAAGTCTCTGCATTTATAGTTTCTATATTTTCTAGTACATAACTATTAAAATTAGCTATTAAGTGCTCCTTATAGCTATGGTCCTTATTTTCTTTCAAGTTATATTCCACATAATTTTTAATATAAGAATTTCTATTAATAAAGGACTTCATAGAATAACATATAGTTAGGGAAATAATCATTCCTACAATTACCACATAAGTTAATATCCATCCCCTATGAATTTTTCTATACTTGCTTAACCCTGTTTTATATTTTACCAATTGCTCTCTCTCCACTAATTCCTTTATTCGTAACTATTTTAATGAATAGAACCTCACCATTTTGCCTAACTTTAAATTCTCTCACATCATATAAAAGAGGCTGATTGGTGTGGCCTACTCCATGTTTATTCTTGAAAAAAAACCTAAGTTCATTCCCCTCTAAAGAAACATAACTTTCTCCTACAGATGTAGGTATAATTATATCCCCATCTTTTAAAAAACATCCTTCACCTCTATAATTAACATAATTTTCTATATACATAAGTGCTTCATAAATCCCTGTAATTTCACTAGAATAATATACGTTTTCCTTATAGCTTTTCATCCAAATACTATAACTGCTAATAATAACTGTAATTATTAAGGAGGAAATACTTAAGGCCGCTATTAATTCTAATATGGTAACCCCTTTAGCTTTTCTCATAATTACCCTTGTAAAATACATAATTTATTTCCTTTCCATCTTGAAACTTATATAAAACCTCTATTTTTATAATTTCTTTACCAGTTTCTTCAGTTCCCATTAACATTATAATTGGGTATTGCTTTACTTCATCCTTTATAATATATTTTATATTTATACTACCTAGAGCTTCCTCTGATAAATCACTAGTATTTATAAATCTAGTTTTTTCAACTATCTCTTTTTTAATATCACCATAATCCATATTGCATAAAATAAGCTTTTTAACTGCATCTATCTGAAAAGTGGCCTTCATTTTCTTTTGCTCTTCTTCTTCACACCTTCTCATTACACCATAAAAAGTAAGTGCTCCTATGAGAATAGTAGATATAACTAACATGCTTATTATAGTTTCTAACAGTGTAATTCCTTTATTTTTGCTTACTAACATAATCTGTTCCTACCTTTATGGTTATAACTTCTCTACGTCCATCTGGATCATATATATTTATAGACCTTCCCAAAGATGTATTTCCGTCAATATCTAATGGTATAGTTATACTAGCATCATTAGATATATGTATCCTTAGTGAATCTGGTAATAGATAACTGTGTACTTTTACAGTTCCATGATATAGGTTTAATTCTCTACTTTGGATAACTAATCTAAAGAGTTTCCTATTATCATAATTATTTCTTGCATACATCTTACAGCTATTTATAAATTCAATTGTGCCATTAACCCCATGTTCCATTTCCATGGCTAACTTCTTTTCATCATAGGAGTTTAAATGAGGATATATTATAAATGAACATATAGACAATATACCTAATACCACTATTAATTCTATTAGTGTAAATCCATTTTTCTTCATAGTTTTCTACCTTAATACCTTTTAAAACTTTGTATTGTACATATTAAACAATGGAATCATAATTGCAATAATGATAGATCCTATAAATAGACCTACAAAGACTATTAGTAGTGGCTCTATTAGGGATGTGATCCTATCTAATTTCCCTTCAAGTTCTTCTTCGAAAACTTCATTACAACATTGCAACACCTCTTCAACACTTCCATTAATTTCTCCTATATATATTGTTGATAGAAAATAATTTGAAAAAATATTGCACCTCTTAAGGCCCTCATAAAGGCTATCACCTCTTTCTAATCCTTCTATACATCTATTTAACCGCTCCTTAATGTAAATGGCATTTTCACAATTTCTCAGTAAGATTAAAGAAGATTTTATATCAATACCACTACCTATCATCATTGAAAGGGCCATAGTAAATTTACAACAAAATCTATTTTTCTCTAAATTTCTCGTTAGTGGATTTTTATATTTTAAATTATAGGTTATCCCTTTCCCCTTTAGATAGATATGTATAAAGCTTATGCCTATAAAAATCCCTATGCCTATTGGTACTACAAGTATACCTAGACTATTTATAACTCTAGATAATCCTAAATAAAATCTAGTTATATAAGGAAGTTTCATATTTTCTATATCCATAGAATTAAAAAATGTAGGTACTAACTTGTAAATAGCAATCATGCCCATAATTAATACAAATATAAATAATCCTATAGGATAAGTACTTACGCTAATAATTTTCTTTCGCCTTTTATATTCCTTCATATAGTACTTTTCCATGAAAGTTAGAATCTGCTGCAATCTACCACTTTCTTCTCCAAAATGAATTAATGTTATAAAAAATTCTGGGAATACACTTTTAAACTTCTCTAAGCTTTCTGAAAAAGATAAACCACTTTTTATATTATTTATAACTTTATTTAGAATTTCACATAACCTTTTATCCCCTAAATGCTCTTCTAATAGTTTCAAAGCATTAACTAAAGGAATTCCCGCCTTTAAATTATTCTTTAAATTTCTGCAAAAAGTAGATAAATTCTTTTCTGAAATCCTTCTTTTAAACAAATATGTATTTTCTTTATGCAACTCTTTATAATTAATACAATATATTTCTTCCTCTTCTAATCTTTCCATTAAACTACAATGATCTTCTACTATAACTTTTCCTGATACAATTTTTCCCTTTACATTTATCCCCTTATACTTATACTCCATAATCCACTCCTAAGGCTTTTTCAATGTTATAAACCTGCATATTTCCATAATACTCTTCCACAGAAGTACTTCCCTCTACAACTAACTCCTTAAAATATTCATTCATAGTAACCATTCCCTCTTCAATCGCTATGTTTCTTAATATATCACTATCCCCACTATCCATAGACTCCTTTAATCTCTTTCCCATAATCATAATCTCATAGGCTACAGTTCTTCCTCTGTATCCAGTGCTATTACATTTAATACATCCAGTTCCTCTATAGCCTTCTTCAATCCTATCCATGGCTAGAAGCTTCTTTTCTTCCTTGGATAATTTATATTTCACCTTACACTTTTCACATATTAATCTTGTTAACCTTTGAGCAATTACAAGAACGAGAGAACTTTTAATTATATCTCCATCTATCCCCATGTTAGTTAGTCTATTTATAGCACTGCTAGCATCGTTAGTATGCAAGGTAGTTAAAACTAAGTGACCTGTTAAAGATGCTCTTATAGCTACTTCAGCAGTTTCCTTATCTATAATTTCACCCACCATTATTACATCAGGATCCTGTCTTAATACTGCCTTTAATATATTTCCATAGGTAGCACTACCATCTCCTATGGAAACTTGATTAATTCCCTCAACTTCACACTCCACCGGCTTTTCTACAGTGACTATATTCCTAGTTTCTTCGTTCAACTCATTTATCATAGAATATAAAGTAGTAGTTTTACCACTTCCTGTAGGACCTGTAATTATGATTAAACCTTGTTTGAACTTTAATATATTTTTTAAGAGTCGATAATCTTTAGGTGTAAAACCTAGCTTATTTATATCTAACAAAGGTGCATTTCTTTGTAATATTCTTATTACAAATTTTTCTCCATGAACAGTAGGCATTGTAGATATTCTTAAATCATAAATATTTTCCTTTACTTCAAGATTTATCTCTCCATCTTCTGGAGTATATTTATTAGTAATATCCATATTTGCCATAACCTTTATTCTTGTGGCTATAACCTCATAAAGATTTTTAGGTAAAGTACTAAAAATATTTAAAACTCCATCTATTCTATATCTTACAGTAATTGTATCCTTCCATGACTCTATATGTATATCACTTGCACCTTTTTCAATACCTTCTCTAAAAATCGAATCCACTAAAGAAATAATGGGTCCTTTTACTTCTTTATCACGCTCCTTTTTAGGATATTCTTCACCTTTAAGTCCCTTAACTATTTGCTTTCTATAAATTTCTTCATAATATTTATCTAAATAAATCTTAAATTGATCTATAGTACATAAGTTAAATACAATTTTTTTCTTTAAAATAAATCTTAATCTATTAATTTCTTCATTGGAATGCTCCGTAAAGGTAGCTAAATAAATCTCATTATTTTTTATGTCATAAGGTAAAATGCTATACTCTTCACACACTTCCTTGGAAAGCATAGACATAGCCTTCGTATTTATTGCTATTGAATCTAAATCTATTTTGTTGATCACCAGTTTATCTCCTTAAACATATTAAAAATATAGATTTCTTTTATCACAACTATAATTGTTACCATTTATTTCAAATATAATTCTATAAATAAATAAAAAAGGGTTTATATTAAAACAAATTTATAAATTGTTTAAATATAAACCCTTAATGTTCACTTATACTGCTATTTCACCCTTAAATACATTCTCCGCTGGCCCCGTCATCATTATTCCTTCCTCAGTTATTTCTATAGTTAAAATACCTCCTGGAGCCATAACCTTCACAGATTTATCTACTAAATTTAATTTATTACAAACCACCACCGATGAACAACATCCTGTTCCACAGGCAAGGGTTGGCCCTGCTCCTCTTTCCCAGGTATTAACCTTTATTTCCTCTCTATTCACAACTCTGCAAAAGTTAACATTGGTCCCCTGTGGAAATAATTCATGGGTTTCTATGGCTGCACCTTCTTCAACCTTAAACCCGCCCTCTTCAGTTAATAAAACAGTATGGGGAACTCCAAGTAATAATGAAGTTATATTATAGCTTTTTCCATTGGCACATATATCTTTTTTAATAATTTCTTCCTCTCCTAAGGCAGGAATAAACTTTGGATTAAAACTCTCTCTTCCCATATTTATCTTAACAGCTTTTACCTTATTATCTTCTATGAACAGATGACAAACCTTTATACCATCTCCTGTTTCTACGGTAAACTCACTTTTTCTTACCATGTTATTTTCATATACGTATTTTGCAAAGCATCTTATTCCATTTCCACACATACCAGCATAGGAACCATCACTATTTATTATTATCATTTGAATATCAGCAATTTTACTTCTTCTTACTACTAATATTCCATCTCCTCCTATGCCAAAATTTCTATCACATAACTTTTTAGCTAAAGTACCTAAATCATTGTATTTTACTTCCATATCTTCAAAAACCACAAAATTATTTCCTGCTCCCTGCATCTTTGTAAATTTTAAAATTTCCATAATATTCTCCTCTTAAAAGTAATTCTTAAGTATAACAGCTCTTATAGATTCATAATTAATTGTCTTAGGTAACTCTGCCTTTACCTTACTAACCTTATCATAGCCAACTCTTTCACAAACTTCCATGATAATTTTTTCTTCATCTTGGTTAAAAAACTTATTTAAAGGAATAGTAAACTTAGGTCTTCCATACTCCTCTATATACTCTGTAACGTATCCAAGTATAGTTGAAATTGATACCTCAATCTCTTCTGCAATATCCTCAATTGCAAAGTCTTCATTTAGCATGTCTAAAGCTATTTCCTTATTCTTTCTTTCATCTCCATCTATAACTAATCTTTTTTTCTTTTTTTCTTCCCATATAGGAGTTATTCCTTCTTCTTCTATATATGTATTTACTGCTTCTATTAAAGCCACTCCATATTTTTCTATCTTCTTAGGCCCCATACCTCCTATATCCTTTAGCTCTTCTAAGGTTTTAGGATATCTTCCACTTATCTCTTTTAGAGTATTTTTTGCTATGATATTCTGTTCCATGGCACCTTCTATCCTGCTAAATTCCTTTCGCACTAAAACTAACCTTTCAAATAGCTTTTTATCAGTATTTACATAAAAATCCCCTGATTCCTCATTAATACTACTAATTTCTTCTGATTTAGTTACACTAGCTTCTTCATAGCTTTTGTCAGGGTTATTCTTTTCCTTAACAGTTAGATTGTTAGCTTCAACATACTCTATAATAGCACCTTGAAATTCCTTACCATACTTACTATACTTAGTTTCTCCCACTCCAGATATCTCTAAAAACTCCTCCTTATTTGTAGGATGCTTAACACTCATTTCCCTAAGGGTTCCATCACTAAAAATTATATATGGAGGAATTCCAGCAGCCTTTGCCATGTTATATCTAAGTTCTCTTAATATATCAAAGAGTTCATTTCTTACCTCTGCATTTACTTTAACTTTAAATTCTTTAAAGTGAACTACTTCCTTACCTCTAAGTACTTCCATAGACTTATTATTTAATGCAAGGACAGGATAAGTTCCTTCAACTTGATTTATATACCCATGAGAAATTAATGTATTTATAAAAGTTTTTAGGTTTTCACTTGAATAATCCTTCATTATTCCATAGGTAGATAGCTCTTGAAAATTAAACTGTGTAACCTTTTTATTTTTCGATCCTCTTAGTACATCTATAAGCATAGTTGCACCATAGTTTCGTTTCATCCTATATATACAAGATAATACCTTTTGAGCATCTACAGTTTTATCAACTATCTCTCCCTGATTTAAACAATTACTACAATTATTACAATCATCTTCATAACTTTCTCCAAAGTAATTTAAAATATATTTTCTATAACAATCATTACTATAAACAAAATCCACCATCTGCTGAAGTGCTTTATACTGATTGTTTTTTCTCTCCGGATTTTCTATACTCATCTCTATTAAATACTTTTGAACATGGATATCTCCTGGAGAAAATAATAATATACACTGACTCTTCTCACCATCTCTACCAGCTCTTCCAATCTCTTGGTAATAACCTTCTATATTTTTAGGCATATTATAGTGAACCACATATCTTATATTAGACTTATCTATTCCCATACCAAAGGCATTAGTTGCCACCATAATCTTAACTCTATCATAAATAAAATCTTCTTGATTCTCTTTTCTTTCCTCATCAGATAAACCCGCATGATATCTAGCTATATTATATCCCTTACTAGAAAGCTCTCTATAAATATTATCTACTTCCTTTCTAGTAGCTCCATATATAATACCAGAGTTCTCTTTATTGTCTTCCATAAATTTAAGAAGATATTTCTTCCTATTCTCAGATTTAACTATATTTATAGACAAGTTTTCTCTATCAAAGCCAGTAATAAATATTTTAGGACTTTGAAGCTTTAAAAGTTTTACTATATCTTGTCTTACTTCTTTAGAAGCTGTTGCAGTAAAGGCTGTAACTATAGGTCTCACCATAAGCCTTTCTATAAAACCTGCAATTCTTTTATAACTAGCTCTAAAGTCATGACCCCATTGAGATACACAATGGGCCTCATCTATAGCTATCTGGCTAATAGGTATCCTAGAAATTACATTATAAAATTCTATATTATCTAATCTCTCAGGGGCTATATAAAGTATTTTATATTTTTCTTCCTTTATTCCATCTAATACTTCTTTAAAATCTTTACTGCTTAAGGAGCTATTAATATAGCTACAAGGTATCCCCATGTCCTTAAGTGCATCTACTTGATCCTTCATAAGGGAAATTAAAGGTGAAATTACTATAGTTAATCCCTGAAGGATTAAAGCAGGCACTTGATAACATATAGACTTACCACTACCTGTAGACATTATAGTAAGTGCATCCTCTCCCTTTAAAATAGATTCTATAACTGGCTGTTGACCTGTCCTAAAGCTTTTATATCCATAATATTTTTCCAAAATTTCTTTCATTGCTTCTTTCAAAACTACACATCCCTTAGCTTGTTTAATTTAGTAAATTTATCTCAAGTTTAAATTATATCTTTTTGTAAAAAAGTTCTTATCATACGTACATATGCATCATGACCTATTATAAGTGATTCTTCATTAAAATCAAAATAGGGATTATGATGTGGTGCCACAATAGAAGATGGAATTATAAAATAGATTCCCTTTCCCCCTTGCTTTTCCACCTCTTCTAACATATAAGTTATATCCTCAGAAGCTCCAAAGGAAAATTCTTCAATAATTTCTATAGGTAAACTTCTAAGATTTTTTATTACTATCTTAGAAAATTCATTATCGGTGCTATTATATGCCCTTGCAGAACCAACTACTCTTATATTATATTCCACATTGTAGGAAATTGCTGCACCCTTAACTACTCGACAAACCATATCCATGATTCTATCATTAATTTCGTTAGTATCGCCCCTTGTTTCCAACTGTAAAACTGCTTTATCTGCTATAACATTTTTTCCAGTTCCTCCATGAAGAGTTCCTACGTTAAGTCTTCCTACTCCTTTTCCAAATTGCACTTGGCTATGAAGATTTAAAATACAGCTTGCTCCTGCTAAAAGAGCATTTCTTCCCTCTTCTGGACAAAGACCTGCATGGGCAGATTTACCTAAGAACTCTACCTCCACTTTATTAGTAGCAAGCAAATTTTTAACTTTAACAGCTATGGCATTATTTTTATTAATAAAGCCGATGTGACCAGAGAATAAATAATCTACATCTTTTAAAACTCCAGCTTCTACCATAGACTTAGCCCCTCTAACCTCTTCCTCTGCTGGTTGAAATATGAGCTTTATTTTTCCTGTTAATTTTTCTTTCATCTCTACAATAGTATTTGCAAGCTGAAGGCCCATAGCTATATGAGCATCGTGACCACAACAATGACATATTCCTGGATTTTTAGAAGAAAATCCCTCTTTAAAAGGTCTATGATTTTCCTTAGCTTCCTCAACCTTAAGACCATCTATATCAAATCTAAAAGCCATGGTAGGACCCTGAACTCCTGTATCTATACTTGCTACTACCCCAGTATAGCCTTGTAGAATTTCATCTACATTATAGGACTTGTTTTTAATTGCTCTACTACACTCTATCCTATGATTAGTAAGTATTTCTTCATCAGCCATACCCATTGGATTACTATGTATTTCCTTACCATATTGTAGATTATATCCAAGTTTTTTCAAGTAATCCATTATTTTTATGGTGGTTTCAAATTCTAACCACCCAGCTTCTGCACATCTATGAAATTCCCTTCTTAAGTTAATGATACTTTTCCTTAACTCCATTTATATCCACCCTGCCTTTATAATTTTTTCTATATATTCAACTCTTATGTAAATTCATTCTTATTACTTCTTAAACAACTACAGTTCCTTTAACTTAAATATTCCTTAAATTCAATATTACTTTTATTATATCATCTTCAATTAAGGAAATTATCCTTGTCCTAACTTATTTTGTATTTTATTTATAAAATAATAGTGATATACTGTAAAATATATGCTTAAATGAAAGGATGATTTATATGGCACTAGATGGATTATATTTGCGCTCTCTAGCCAATGAAATAAAAAACACTCTAATAAGCAGTAGAATAGATAAAATAACCCAACCTGAAAAGGATGAAATAATACTGAGCTTTAAAATAAATAGGAAACCTGTTAGACTACTGCTAAACGCTAACGCTTCTTATCCTAGAATAAACTTTATTGATTACTCTAAGGAAAGTCCACTTAAGGCACCTGTATTTTGTATGGTTTTAAGAAAATATCTAAATACTGCAGTTTTAAAAGATGTTACTCAATTAAATAACGACAGAATCCTACTTTTAGATTTTGAAAGTAGTGATGAATTAGGCTTTAACAGTATATATACCCTGATAATTGAAATCATGGGTAGACACAGTAACATTACTTTGATAAGAAAAAGAGATGGACTCATCATGGATTCCATAAAACATATTACACCAGATATAAATAGCTATAGAGTACTCTATCCTGGTATTGAATATGTATATCCTCCTGAAAGTAATAAACTTGATATATTCAACACTACCTTTGAATCATTTCAAGAAAAAACTTTTAGTCTCTATGAAGATGAAGAGCTAAATGAAAAATTCTTTACTAGAGTTTTAGATGGAGTAAGTAATCCTATAGCTAAAGAGATTTCTTTTAGGCTAAATAAAAGAAATATTCCTTTAAGTAAAAATAACCTAAAGGGAATCTATGAATTCTTAATAGAGTTTTTTGCTAAATCCAAAGATAATAATTATGACCTTTATAGCTATTCCATAAATGATGAACTAAAAGATTTCCACTGTATAAAGCTAGAGTATATTTTAGATTATGGTGGACAATGTGAAGAATATTCTTCTCCTAGTAGTCTTCTAGAAAGCTTCTATCATGCAAAGGATAAAATAAGTAGACTTCAAAGTAAAAGTCATGATATGCAAAAGCTAGTTATAAATAACATAGACAGAGTTGAAAAAAAATTAAACATTCTAAAAAAAACTTTAATTGAATGTGAAGAAAAGCAAAAATATAATCTATATGGAGAGCTTATAACTGCAAATATTTATAATATTAAAAAGGGTGATAAAGAGGTTGAAGCATTAAATTATTATAGTGAGGAAGAAGAATATATTAAAATTCCTTTAGATGTAAATAAAACCCCTTCTGAAAATGCTCAAAAGTATTTTAAAAAATACAGTAAATTAAAAGCTGCAGAAGAAAATGCTTATATCCAAATAGAATTAGCCGAAGAAGAGGATGAATATCTTCAATCAGTACTTAGTAATATTGAAAATGCTGATAACTATAAAGATTTAGAGGATATAAAAAATGAGTTAGTGGAAACTGGCTACATTGCTTTCAAAAAGTCTATGAAAAGTAAAAAGACTAAGCCTTCAAAACCACTCCACTTCATATCTAGTGATGGCATTGATATATATGTAGGTAAAAACAATCTAGAAAATGATTATTTAACTCTGAAGTTTGCTCATAACAATGATATTTGGCTTCACATAAAAAATATTCCAGGTTCCCATGTAATCATTAAAAACCTTGGAGAAGTACCTGATTCCACCCTTCTTGAAGCTGCAACCTTAGCCGCCTTCTATAGCAAGGGTAAAAACTCTACAAAGGTACCTATAGACTACACAGAAATTAGAAATGTTAAAAAAATGGCTAAAGGAAAGCCTGGTATGGTAACCTACTCCACAAACAAAACCATCTATGTAGATCCTATAAAACTTGATTTAAAGCAAGCTTAAAACAAAGACTATCTCAAATTTTTTTGAGATAGTCTTTAATTTATTTCTTCGGATTATATTGATAGTAATAACACTGAATTCTTCCATTATAAAGTTTTCTGTTTTTATCAGCCTTTTTTCCAAATACCTTTTGAAAGTCATCATAGGATGTTAGTACATAGCAAGACCAATCCTCTAGTCCTGCATACACATTAGAAAAAGTTTTGTAGAGATACTTAACCTCATCTTCATCTAAAAGTCTCTCTCCATAAGGTGGATTAGTTATTATCATACCACCTTTTTTTCTATTTCTTACATCCTTCATATCAAGTCTTTGGAAGTTAACATACTTCTCTACACCTGCTTTTTTAGCATTATCCATGGCAGTTCTAAGTACTCTTCCATCTATATCAGAGCCTTGAATAACGAAGTCTTTTTTATTAACACTTCTTTTCGCTCCTTCGCGTACCTGCTCCCAAATTTCTTTGTCAAAGGTAGGCCAAGTTTCACTTACAAAGTGTCTATTAACTCCTGGTGCTATATTTTTAGCTATCAGTGCCGCTTCTATAGGTATAGTTCCTGATCCACAAAATGGGTCTATTAAAAGCTCATCTCCATTGAATTTGGCTATCAAAACTAAGGCTGCTGCTAAGGTTTCCTTCAAAGGAGCCATTCCTGCATTTTCCCTATATCCCCTCTTATGAAGTCCTATTCCAGAGGTATCTACTGCAAGGGTTACCTTATCCTTTAGAATTCCAACTTCTATCTTATATACTGGTCCATCTTCACTAAACCAATTAGTATCATATTTTTCTTTCATTTTTTCTACTACAGCTTTTTTTACTATACCTTGACAGTCAGGTACACTATGTAAAGTAGATTTAACAGATTTTCCTATAACATGCATCTTACCATCAATAGGTATTAAGCTACCCCAGTCAACTTTTTTAGTTCCTTGAAATAATTCTTCAAAGGAGGTAGCTTCAAATTCTGCCATCTCTAGAAAAACTCTCTCTGCAGTTCTTAAATGGATATTACAGATAGCAACATCCATTTCATCTCCTTCAAAGGTTATCTTTCCATTTTCTATTTTTAAGTCTTCATATCCTAAATTCTTTAGCTCCTTGCCTGTAATAGCCTCTATACCAAAGGTAGTAGTTACAATTATTTTATACATAAATTTTTTCTCCTAATTATTCTCGTATAGACTTACAGAGTCCACTCCATCTTTTTCTACTAGTTCAACAGATATATCCTCTTTTCTTGAAGTTGGTATGTTTTTCCCCACATAATCAGCTCTTATTGGCAGCTCTCTATGACCTCTATCTACAAGTACAGCTAACTGAATCATTTCAGGTCTTCCTCTATCTATGATTGCATCTATTGCCGCTCTTACACTTCTTCCTGTAAATAAAACATCATCCACTAGAATTATTCTCTTACCAGTTATGTCTACACCTAATTCTATACTATTATGTTCCTTTAAGTTTTCAGGTTTTTTTAGGTCGTCTCTATATTTAGTTATATCTACACTCCCTACTTCTACCTCTTCACCTTCAAACATGTTGATCAGTTCAGCAATTCTATTAGCTAGTGGCACTCCTCTACTTTTAATTCCTAATATAACTAAGTTTTCTGTACCCTTGTTTTTTTCTATAATTTCATGAGAAATTCTCGTCAGAGTTCTCTTAATTGCTTTATCGTCCATAAGTACTGATTTCAGTTCCATAACAATCCCTCCCTAAACTTCTTTTCTTAATTTATCTAATATATCCTGAAAATATTCTGGAAGTTGTGAATCAAACTCCATATACTCTCCTGTGGTAGGATGTATAAAGCCTAAATTTTTCGCATGAAGTGCTTGACCTTGCAATTTAAACTTCTGTTTTTTATATCCATATACTTGATCTCCAATTAGTGGATGATGTAAATGAGCCATATGAACTCTAATTTGATGTGTTCTACCTGTTTCTAATCTACATTCCACCAAGGTATTACTTTTAAATCGGTCCAGCACTTTATAATTAGTAATAGCTTCTTTTCCATCCTTAACTACAGCCATCTTTATTCTCTCTACAGGATGTCTTCCTATATTGTTTCTAACCGTACCCTCTTCCTCTTTTACTATACCTTCTACTATGGCATAGTAAGTTCTCTTCATGGAGTGGTCCTTTAGCTGCATAGCTAATGAATTATGCGATTTATCATTTTTAGCAACTACTAATACCCCAGAAGTATCTTTATCAATTCTATGCACTATACCAGGTCTTATAACTCCGTTTATACCTGATAAGTCCTTACAATGATAAAGAAGACCATTAACAAGAGTTCCAGTATAATTTCCTGGGGCAGGATGGACTACCATGTCCTGTGGTTTATTTATTACTATAACATCACTGTCCTCATAAATTATATCTAAAGGAATATCTTCAGCCTCTACTTGAAGCTCCACTGGCTCAGCTAGTTCTACTCGAACCTGATCCCCTACTCTTAATTTGTAATTACTTTTTCTTATCTGTCCATTGACTTTCACTTGTTGTTTTTCAATAATTCCCTGGACAAAAGATCTAGACATATCTACTTCATTTTCACTTACAAATAAGTCAAGTCTCTTCCCTACATTTTCTTCTTCTATAATATAATTTTTAAAATCCATTAAATCTCATCCTTCAGTATACATATTAATAGAAAAAATGTTCCTATACAAACTAGCATGTCAGCCACATTAAAGGTTGGAAAATAATATACATCCCTATAATGAACCATAATAAAATCTACTACATAATTATAACTTATTCTATCTATAAGATTACCTATTGCTCCCGCAATTATCATAGCAATAGATACATATACTAATTTAAACTTAGGCTTATACTTTAATAAATAGAATATCATTCCTATAACTACAACTATAGTAATAACAATAAATAACCACTGCTTATTTTGAAGCATTCCAAAAGCAGCTCCACGGTTTTCTAGATAATCAAGAGTAAAGAAATCCTTAATTACAGTTAATCCTTCTGAACCCTTTAAGGTACCTATAGCCCACCATTTTGTTCCTCTATCTATTATTAGACCTAATACTACTATTATTATTCCTAAAGTCAAAACCACTCCCCCTTATCTTAACTCGGATAAAATATTTTTAATGGCATTAGACTTATTTATAATTTTTTTTAAATTTTCTACATTAATAGTTTGTCTTGCATCTGATACAGAATTATCAGGATTTACATGACTTTCTATAATTAATCCATCTGCACCAGCTGCCACAGCAGCTAAACTCATAGCTTCAACTAACTCACGCCTTCCAGTTCCATGACTAGGGTCCACAATAACAGGAAGTCTATAATTTTCCTTAATCACTGCTACAGAGTTTAAATCCAAGGTATTTCTAGTGGTAGTCTCAAAGGTTCTTACTCCTCTTTCACAAAGTACTACTTGATTATTACCTTCCTTTAA
Source organism: Clostridium sp. UBA871 (assembly GCF_002295255.1). Taxonomy (NCBI): domain Bacteria; kingdom Bacillati; phylum Bacillota; class Clostridia; order Eubacteriales; family Clostridiaceae; genus Clostridium; species Clostridium sp. UBA871. Next base: position 599,946 of record NZ_DBFV01000004.1, read on the forward strand.
AACATATTCAGCTGCATAAATCCATTCAGCTACAGTTGCACTTATCCCTCTTTTTAGAAGTACAGGTACTTTAAGCTTTCCTAATTCCTTCAAAAATGTATAGTTATACATATTTCTAGAACCAACCTGTATCATATCTACATAAGGAAGAGAAATTTCTATATCTCTAGCATCCATTACCTCAGATACTACTGGCAAACCAAATTCATTTCCCACTTCTTTAAGTATTTTTAGTCCTTCTATACCGAGACCTTGAAAATCATAGGGAGATGTTCTAGGCTTGAAGGCACCTGCTCTCATCATATGTGCTCCCTGGTCCTTCAAGGCTCTTCCTATCTTTATCATTTTATCATAGTTTTCCACTGCACATGGTCCAGATATAAACACTAAGTCATCTCCACCAATGATTACATCCTTAACCTGTACTGTAATTTTTTCTCCACTATTTTTTTCTGCAAGTATTCTTTTCATATAATATCACCTTATAAAGTTTTTAACATAGAACGTAATATGGTATTTGAATTTTTAACTGATATTTCTTTAAATTTTTCATAGTCCATATGTGCTCCATTATTAGCATTGTCAGAAATTGATCGTATTATAACAAAAGGTTTGTTATTAAGATAAGCTGCATGAGCTATACTTGCTCCTTCCATCTCACAAGATAGCGCATTAAACTCGCTTTTTAACCATCTTATCTTCTCTATATCAGCTATAAATTGATCTCCAGATACTATTCTACCAGTGAAAATATTTATATCTTTTATACCTTCACAAGCACTTTGGGCTTTTTCTACTAATCCCTTATCACATTTAAAGTCAAAGACTTCCATATTAGGAACTTGACCTGGTCTATCTCCAAATTTAGTTGTGTCCATATCATGCTCCACTAAATCTGTTGCAATAACCACATCTCCTGGATATATATCTTCTCCAATACCACCAGCTATACCGACATTTATAACAGCATCCACATTGAAATCATCAACTAAAATTTGTGTACAAACTGCTGCATTTACCTTACCTATTCCACTTCTAACTATTACAACATCCTTATCATAAATAGTTCCATGATTAAATGTCATCATTGCTCTTGTAACTTTTTTCTTTATTTCCATATCAGCTATTAGAGAGCTTACTTCCTCTTCCATAGCTCCTATAATTCCTATCCTCATGCTAAAATCTCCTCTTTTCTTCCTAGGTACAAATAATTCTAGGTACTTTTCTTTAATACAAATTTAGGTCACCAATTATGTTAATACATATCGAAATATAATTTTTCACATTAATTGGGTACAACTACATCTATTATAATATACATGTTCCGGGATATGTCAATAGCTTTCAGCAGATAAAAAAATCTCACCCTAAAGTGAGATTAAAGAGCTGCTACGTCCCTGGATAATAATTTCCCCTAAAGGACAACGAATTATAAGTATGAATAAATTCATACTTATAGTTCTATTAATAACCTTCAGTGGGAGTAAAAACTCTCTCTAAAGCAAAGAATTCTATTTATACATTAATCATATTTACCAAAAATTACACAATATATGTAAATAAAATTTCAATATTACTTATCTACAAAAAAACTTTTTATATCCTCTAATTCAGCTGTATTATATTCAAAGCTTTCTACATCCTTCTCAGAAGCAACTTCTAATACTGGCTCATGTACCTTCTCTTCCATTACAGTTGAAATATTATAATTTTTATCAAAATCTTTTTCTAGCGCTTCAAACATTTCCATTTGTGTAACTATAAAGTTTCTAAACTTGCTCCTAAACTTAGCAAATTCCTGTTTTGTTCTATCGAATTCATCATTGATATTTAAAACATCAGTGTGAGCTTTATCTAAAATTCTTTTAGCACTTTCATTTGCATTTTTAATTATAAGTTCAGCTTCTGATTGAGAACTTTGCTTTGCCTGTTCTGCAGCATTTTGTGCTAATAACAAAGTGCTTTGAATAGTAGTTTCCATCTTTGAATAATGATCTAATTTATCTTGAAAAACATCTAATTTTTCCTTTAAAATAGCATTTTCCTTATACACGGTTTCATAATCCTCAGAAATTTGTTCTAAAAATTCATCCACCTCATCCATGTTATATCCTCTCATGGCTTTTTTAAAATCTTTGTTCATAATGTCCATAGCTGTCATCTTCATATCCTTCACCCCGCATTAAATATATTTACCTATTAATAATTTAATTCGTCCCTTACTAGTTTCTCCTTCAATTGAATTAATTTTATACTTTCCAAATCCCCTTATGGTAATAGTATCCTTCATTTCTATTAATTTATCCTTTCTATTACATTTAAGATAATTTAATAATACAGACCCATTACTTATAAGATCTGTGCCCTTAGCCCTAGACATATTGCAAATACTAGGTACCACATTATCTAGTCTAAGGGATGTAACCATTATAATCTTTTCTTCAAATTCAATCTTTGGGATATCTTCACTATTTATATCTATTCTATCAATAGTACATGGACAATTTCCAATGTTAGTTAAATTATATTGAACATATTGAGAAACTGACCTTGTCATTGGAACAAAGCAAGCATCTCCTTTTACTACTAAGTCTCCAAATAAGCTTCTCTTAACTCCTAAAGCCATTATAGAGCCTAAATAATCTTTATGCTTAAGATCTTTAAACTTTGATTTATTTTTTATCTTTACAATATGAATATCATAGTCCAGAGTTTCATATGTATTAGTAGAAAAACATAACATCTTTCTCTCACAATCCGCAAACACACCAGTACCATGAACAAAAACCCCAAGTTTACTTTGGTTGTTTTTTATATTCATATAGATATCCGGAGTCACAAACTCCTTTGTATATATAGGAATTTCTATGTTCTTACATAGTTCTATGTCCTCATATATACTTGAAATATAATTTTTATCGTGGTCTTTAAATATATCTAAAAATGCCTTCTTCTCCATAGCTTTCCTCTAATTCATTATATATTATTATAATTCCTCTTAATACTGTTCATGTTTTTTAAGCTATATTCTACCACTCAAATATATATAAAATTAACCACGTAATACTTTACTAAGTTCGAGTACTAGACTTATTTGAAGGAACTAAAAATTCCTTTGTTTGTAAGCTCATTTTTTAATTCATTACTAACTTCAATATTAGATGGAGTTAATATAAATACTCCCTTTTCTACAGGTTGAAGTCCTCCCTCTAATGCGTAAATAGCTCCTATTAGGAAATCAAGTATTCTTTGACCTTCCTTAGGCTCTACTCCATTTAAGTTAACAATAACTATTCTTCTAGACTTTAAATTGTCTACAATAATTTTTCCCTCATCATAATTTGAAGGCTTACTAATTACAACCTTTGAGGATGATGCAGTATGAATATTAACTATTTTATTTTGCTTCTTGCTTACGAAAGGTTCAATTTCAATCTCCTCTTCACCTTCATCATAGTTTTCTTCCCTGTTCTCTAATAATTCTTCATCATCTTCTTCATCAAATCCCATCATTCTACTTATTCCTTTGAAAAATTCCATAATAAACCTTCCTCCTACTTTAATTTGTTATAATCTCTTTTCCCAAAAACCCCTTCACCAATTCGAATCATATTTGATCCTACTTTTAAAGCTTCTTTATAATCTCCACTCATTCCCATAGATAAAATCTCCATGGTAATATTTTTATAGCTTTTAGTTTTCAGGGTATCAAATACTTCTTTAGTCTTAGTAAAATAGTAATTACAACTTTCAGTATCTCCTTTTGGAATAGTAGCCATAATACCTTTCACCTTGACGTTTTTACACTGTTCACAAGCATTTATAAGTTCATCTAAATCCTCCATCATAATCCCAGTTTTAGACTCTTCTCTACCTATATTAATTTGAATTAATACATTTGCAATAAGTTCCTTACTTGAAAATTGTTTTTCAATCTCCTGTAAAAGTCTAACACTATCTAAAGAATGTATTAAATAAACTCGTCCAACTAAATATTTAACCTTATTTCTTTGAAGATGACCTATTAAGTGCCACCTAATATCCTTAGGTAAGATTTCTTGCTTTTCCATTAACTCTTGAACTTTATTCTCTCCAAAATTTCTTTCCCCTAAGTCATATACATTTTGTATTTCAGCTATAGATCTAGTTTTTGATACTGAAATCAATGTCACTTCTTCTGGCAACTCATTCTTCAATTTTATAAAATTTTCTTCAATAGACAATTTTATTCCTCCCGTCTCATATACAAACTCTAGCTTATAATGGAAAATATATGCCCATATAATTTATTCTCGATATAATCTAAAAAACCTTTAATATTATTAATTTTTTCTAGTTTTTTATTTTAATTTTAGATACTCACTTTTTAACTCTCCATTATAGGCTGGCAACTTTTCATCATAAACTGATTCAATATCTACATAACAGCCTCTTGCCTTCAAACTCTTAAGTTGATTTTGTTGATTTTCAAGAAAACTATTTATTACATCCTGATTTCCAATAGCTGTAATGTAAAAAGGAGCTATTACTTTTATCCCATCTAACTCTATGGTTGCTCCAGCACAAAGTCCAGCTGTTGAACCTATTATTCTATATCCATTAATAGCTATTGCCTCTGCTCCTGCAGCTCTTAAATCATTAACAACCATTGTTAAATCCGAATCATGAATTAACATATAAAGGGGTACATCTTGCCCTAAAATTGTAGCTTCCGGTGCATCATTTAAAGTAATCTTTACACCATTTCCCACCACTGGAAGCAAACCTAATGCAAGTTTATTTTTGCTTATCTCTCCAATCATCTCTTTTCTAACTTCATCCTCAGATATACTACTTCTTTCATATTTATTAATTTTATCATTAGTTTCAACATATTGGTCTTCTAAATTACTTATTTCATTTTGTAACTTTGTCCTACTATCATATGCCTTTTGATACTGCTCTACATCTAAAAATTTAGTTTTTCCTCCTAAATTTACATTCATAGCTATTAAAATACCAATTATAATGGTAGCTATAAGTAAAAATATATTAGCTTCATTAACTCGCATTTAATTATCTCCTTAATGATGTGTTTTTATTCTATCCATCAATAACCTTCTTATAACAGCAAAGTTTGTAAATATCCTCTGTCCAAATATTATAATTGCTGCAATATATACAGGTATACCCAGCTTATCCCCTAGATAAACCATTCCTGCTGCTAAAAATGCATTTCCAAAGAATCCTGATATAAATATATCTGGTCTAAAATCCTTATTTAAGGTAGCTCTAATAGCCCCAAAAGTGGAGTCTATACAAGCAAATATTGCAACAGATATATATGGTGATAATTTAAGTGGAAAATTTATGTTGAAAGCTATTCCTAATATAATTCCTATTATAAGTCCTATTAATGCAATCATTTCATCACTCCTACTTTTAGTTTTCTTGTACTTCTTTTATGTGTTCATATTTTACTGGTATACTTGCCTTTTTAATTTTAATATTATCCTTTGTTTCCGATGTAACCTCACAGATTCTTTTCACTCTATTAGGAATGAACCATCCCATAGCCCCTTCTAATATAGTCTTATTTCCTATAGCTTTTATAACTATACGCTCCTGTTGTGAAATTCTTTCACCATTAATTCTAATACTATTTCCTGCTATCCTTATACTGCTGTTTCCAATAAGTCTTATATCATTTATAGATACAGCTTCAGCCCCTGCAGCATATAATTCATTAACGATATACAGTAACTCATAATCTTGTATAGGATCATCTTCTACTTGTGGAGTGAATAAACTAGTTTTAGGATCAATATATATTGTAATACCTGGCCCCTCAACATTAGTTAATCCGGCTCTAAGTCTAGTATTATTTAGCTCTTCAAGGAGCCTTTGATTCTTTGTATCTTCTGTTGCTTCCTTTTCGTATTCAGCCGCCTTCACCTCTAGTTCCTCAACAGCCTTTTCCAATTCTTCCTTTTGTTTTTTTAATTGCTCATTTTCTAATAATATTTCTGGACTTTGTGAACCCTCAACTTTATCTGTACTTTGCTCTCCTATAGTATTAAGTTGAGTGATTATAACAAATCCAAACATTAAAAATATAAGTCCGGTACATAGCTTGGAAATAATACTTTTCACTTACCCTACCTCCCAATAAAATCTTTCTTGAACTATGATGCTTTTACTTTTTAATCTTTTGATCTATTTTTCCTTATAAATAACTGGATTGCCTTCAAAACTTACATCCACATATCCCTTCATCTCTCCAAGGGTCCCACTTTCTATTATGCTAAACCCCCTAGCAACTTTGCTATTAACTTTATCAACAGTTCCAAGTTTCATGTGTAAATTATTTACGTATAATTTCAAGTCTACAAAGTCATTAACTTCCAATTTTATTATGTTATATTTTTCAAACAAACTATTTTCTTTTATAAATTTATGAATATTGCAAATTGCCTTTATTTTATCTTCGTCTATATTTTTAATCTGTTCGCCTATTTTTAAACATGTTTCATCAATTCCTTCAATCTTTAAAGCTTCTATACCTTCGATAGATTCCTTTTTTTCCAAAACCACACCCTTATCATCAATCACATAGAAACCTCCTGATATTTCTGTGTAGAAAGCAATCTTTCTCTCATTGATAGCAATAGAGAGTTTGTTAGGGTATTTTCTAATAATGGTTGCTTCTAATATGTAAGGGTTTTTCTCTAACTCTTTTTCTATTTTTTTTGTTTTTATCTTGAATATATTGGTACCCTTTTGAAGCTTTGTAGTTGTTTTAACACCGTCTTCAGATAAATTTACCAACCCACTAACTAAAATCTCTGATAAATTAAAAGTAGGTAAAGTTAAAGCCAAAGTTATTAAAATAGAAATCATTACTACAAGTAGTAACATGGTCTTTTTTAATTTAATTATTTTTTTCTTTCGCTTTAATATCTCTTCTTTATTATCTATTATATAATTACCATAACTCTGTTTAGTTTTTTTTGCCACATCTTCACCACCAAATTACAATATATGAACATGAAAGTAAATTAATACACCTTCTATCATACCATTTTTATATTACAAATTCATTACAAAAATATTAAATATTATGGCTCTGTTGAAAATTACAGTGATAGAATATACATGCTATGAGAATATTGGTGGACGTCCCTTAAAGTTCGTGCTGAAACAAGGCTTTGTGCCCCTAAAAAAATATAGGCGTAGCCTCATATTTTGACTCTATGTATTTAAAAAGAAACATATAATTACTAAGATACTTAGTTGAAACACCTTTATAGGGCCTCATAAAACTTTTTACCTTGCTATGAAGGTTATTAATTCTTTGGATATTATATGAACCTACTCTGCGAGAACCCGTAGGGATTGCTATATGTTTTGATTTACTATAGGAAGATAGTGTGCTTGTAACAGATTCACTGTTTTGTTACAAGCACACTATCTTTTTTATTACTCTTCCTAGTACTCTTAAAAGATCACTACTTTCTGGACGTCCCATACAGCTAGGCTCAATATTAAAACATCATTCATTGTTTTACTTATTTCTAAAATTAGTTTTAATCTTTCATTTTCTTTTACTTCTCTAGCTAACGCTAACACTTCGTGATAATTTGGCGAACTCATTATCAAACCTCCATAATTAATGTTCCTATAAATCGTCTCCATGATTTATCACTTTAATCAACAACAGAGCCAAAATAATAGGACTGAAGATGCTTTCTATTCTTCAGTCCTATTATTTCTATGAAGTTTTTTTATTGTTCTGCCGAGTTATATTAAGAAGTATTCCCATAAATAGCATATTAATTACTAAGGAAGACCCTCCATAGCTTATGAATGGTAGAGGAACCCCTGTTACTGGCATAGAGCCTGTAACAACAGCAATATTGATTAAGCTTTGAATAACTACTACAGAAGTTATTCCTGTAGCTAATAGGGAACCGTACATATCCTTTGCCTTAGATGCTGCAATAACTCCCCTCCATAGAAACAGTATAAACAATATAATTATAAAGGCACAGCCTATAAAACCTAGTTCTTCACCTATAACTGACAATATAAAATCATTATGAGGTTCAGGAATATAAAAACACTTTTGTCTTGATTGACCTATTCCAACACCAATAAGTCCTCCAGAACCTAATGCTAAGAGAGATTGTACCAATTGATATCCATCTCCTTGAGAATCACTCCAAGGATTAGTAAAACTTAAAAGTCTTCTAAGTCTATATTCCTCTGTTAAAATAAAAACAGCACCTAAAACTCCTACAGTTCCTATTAGTCCTCCCATATGAATAACTTTAGTTCCAGCTACAAATAACATTATAAGACTAACCACCATGGTGACTGTGGCAATACTAAGATTCTTTTCAAGAAGAATCATTCCTGCTATAAAACCTGCAAATAAAAGGTTAGGCACTACGCCCTTCCAAAACTTTTTTATATTTTGGGGATTGCTTGATATATATTTTGCTACAAAAAGCACTACCACGTACTTTGCAATCTCCGATGGTTGAAAGGATAGAGGTCCAAGTCTAATCCACCGCTGAGCTCCCTTTACTGGTGGAAATAAAAACACTAAGCAAAGGGCTATAAATGTAAAGATTATTAAAATTCTTGTATACTTTTTATACTTATGGTAATCGATATTCAATGTGATCATCATTCCAATAAGTCCAAGTCCAGCCCACTGAAGCTGTTTCCATAAAAAGAATTCTGCATCATCATATTTAAAGGCTGAAAAATATGAACTAGCACTATATACCATGACAACTCCCACTGTAACTAACATAATAATTACAGCAAAAAGTAGAAAGTCCACATCTCCCAATTTCATTTTGGGTTTTTTCATATTAAATTCCTCCTACGCCATTTTAATAAGTTAGTGCAAGGAATCCTATTAAACATAGTATAACTGTTATGATGGAAAATACTGCTACTATCTTACTTTCATGCCATCCCTTTAATTCAAAGTGATGATGTAGAGGTGCCATCTTAAATACTCTCTTTCCAGTAAGTTTAAAGGAAGCAACCTGAATAATTACTGAAAGAGTTTCTAATAAATAAACTCCACCTACAATTATTACTATAAGCTCTAGCTTTAATATCATAGCAATAGCTGCAACAGCTCCTCCAAGAGCTAATGAACCACCATCTCCCATGAAAATTTGTGCTGGATACGAGTTGTACTTTAAGAATCCAAGAATAGCTCCAGCTAGAATTCCACAGAAAATTGCTAAAGTATAATATGCCATGCCAAAACTTACAAGAGCAAAGAAAGTCATAATTAAAAGGGTAATAGAACTACAAAGCCCATCTAATCCATCTGTAAGATTAACCGCATTAGTTACTGCTGCAAAGTATACTACTATAAAAGGTATAAATAGCACTTTTAAATCCCAAGTTACTGTACCTAGGAAAGGTATCATAATATCCGTTCCTATTTTATCCTTAGCATAATATCCAAAGACTATAGATACTATTACCAAAAGCAACATTTTTTGATAACTTTTTAAGCCTTCATTCTTCTTCTTGATTATCTTTAGACCATCATCTAAAAATCCTATAGCTCCAAAGGCGATAAGGGCATAAAGAGCAAGCATTGCTTCATCATGAGGATTTCTAACCATTAATATCATAGTAATACAAGTAGAAATAATAAATATTATTCCTCCCATGGTTGGAGTTCCCTGTTTTTTTAAATGACTTTGTGGTCCATCTTCTCTAATGTTTTGGCCAAATTTCAACTTGTGTAATCCTGGTATTATAAATGGTGCTATTGCAAAAGATATTATAAATGCTACTAAAATAGAATATATTAACTTATTCATATTCCATCCCTCCCTATATATTTTTCTTTTGTAATTCTTTAATTATATTTTCAAATTTCATAGATCTAGATGCCTTTATTAATAAAATATCATCACTTTTAATAGTTTTCTTTAATTCTGCTATTAGCTCCTCCATGGAATTAAAATCCATAAAATTTTCACTGCCATAGCCCTTTTTAAAGTTCTCATTAAACTCTCCTAGGGTAAATAATAAATCTATGCCCCTTGCCTTTGCATAAGCTCCTACCTGCTCATGAGCTCTAGCAGAATCCTCACCTAGTTCCTTCATGGTTCCAAGTACAGCAATTTTTCTTCCATTATATTGTTTTAAGACCTCTAGAGCAGCCTCCATAGAATCTGGACTTGCATTATAAGCATCATTTATTATAGTATAGTCATCTAAATTTAAAACATCCAATCTCATAGATGTAGCCTGTAAATTTTCTATTCCTCCTTGGATTTCTTCATAGGTAACCTTAAGCTCTCTAGCTACAGCTATTGCCAATAATGAATTAAGCACATTATGTTTTCCTGGTACTGGTACTTTTATAGTAGCATTTACATCCTCACCATTTTCCTTAACACCAAACTCTATACTGTCCTTATTTATAATTATTCTACAACCTTTAAAATTATAATCACTATCTATACCAATTTTTACAATTTTATATTTATCTGTGTAATAATTGTGAAGCATATCATTATCTCCATTTATAATTAACACATTTTCTTCTGTAAAATTATTTGCTATTTCTAGTTTAGCTTTTAAAATATTTTCTCTAGTCTTTAAGTTTTCTAGGTGAGATGTACCTATGTTAGTTATGACCCCTATAGATGGTTTTGCTACTTTTGCCAAGGTATCAATTTCTCCCAAATCACTCATACCCATCTCTAAAATTGCAACCTGGTAAGTTTTATCTAATTTAAATATCATCAAAGGAAGTCCAATATCATTATTAAAATTCCCTTGGGTTTTAAACACCCTATATTTTTTGCTAAGAGCTGCTGCCATTAAATCCTTTGTGGATGTCTTACCAGTAGAACCAGTAATTCCTACCACATTTATATCTAAAGTACTAATATAGTAGGATGCTAAATCAAGAAGGGCCCTCTTAGTATCCTTAACTAAAATTATAGATAAATCTTTTTCATCTAAATCTTCATATTGTTCTTTTTCATGTACTATACAAAGTTTAGCTCCACTATCTATAGCTCCCTTTACAAATTTATGACCATCAAAGTTTTCTCCCTTGATTGCTATAAAAATATCTCCCAAAGAGACATTTCTACTATCTATGGTTACATTAGAAAACTCTTCTGTAGCTCCACTAATTAATATTTCTCCGGATATAGCCTCAGCTATTTCCTTTAACCTTATAGTTTCCATCTAAAGCTCCAACTCCTCTATCAATTCTAATACAACTTCCTTTTCATCAAAATGAATAGTTTCATTTTTAAGGATTTGGTAAGTTTCATGTCCTTTTCCTGCAATTACTATAATATCATCTTTTTCCCCGAGGAGTAAGGCTGTTTTTATGGCTTCTCTTCTATTTTCAATAAGTTTATAGTTAGATTTCTCAACCCCAGCCTTAATATCTTCTAATATCATATAAGGATCTTCGCTTCTTGGATTATCAGAGGTTATTATGGCTATATCACTGAGTTCTGTTCCTATTTCACCCATGATAGGTCTTTTGGTTCTATCTCTATCACCACCACACCCAAAGATACAAATCAACTTTCCTTTAGTAAGTTCTCTAAGATTTTCTAAGATATTTTTTAAGCTATCTGGAGTATGAGAATAATCTCTAATTACTTGAAAACCTAAGTTCATCCCTAAAGTTAAGTTCTCACATCTTCCAGGCACAGTAACCTTAGAAAGTCCTTCAACAATAGTATCCATATCTATACCTTCATCTAAGGCAGCTCCAATACAACCTAGTGCATTGTAAACATTATATCTACCTGGTATAGGCAACTGAACTTTATATGTTTTTTCATTTCCTTTTAAATTAAATATAATTCCCGTAGATTCTAAATTAATGTCTGTTCCCCTTAAATCACTTTCTTTTTCAATAGAATAAGTTGTTACCCTTGAATTTATTTTTTCAAGAAGCTTAATTCCATAACTATCATCTACATTTACCACAGAATGTTTACAAATTTTAAACAACTTGCTTTTTGCATTGAAGTAGTTTTCAAAGGTTTTATGGAAATCTAAATGGTCTTGAGTTAGATTTGTAAATATCCCTTGTGAAAATTCAATCCCATAAACTCTATCTAAGTCTAAAGAGTGAGATGAAACTTCCATAACACAATAATCTATATCACTGTCTACCATATCCTTAAAAAGCTTTTGCAATTCCAAAGATTCTGGAGTAGTTTTTTCTGTATGAATCTCCTTATCCCCTATATAGTTAGCTATGGTACCTATTAGCCCAACTTTATACCCCTTTGCCTCTAATATTCCCTTTAACATAAAGGCAGAAGTAGTCTTGCCATTGGTACCAGTTATACCTATTATTTTCATCTTTTTGCTTGGATTATCATAAAAGTTTGAAGCTGCTATAGCTAATGCCCTTCTACCATTTTCAACTTTTATAAACGTTATTCCTTCAACAAGAGTCACATCTTTTTCAACCACTACAGCTTTAGCACCATTTTCTATAGCCTTTGATATAAAATTGTGTCCATCTACATTAAATCCTCCTATTGCAAAAAACATATCTTCACATTTTATCTTTCTACTATCATATTGAGGATCATTAATTTCTATACTCTCATCTCCACTTAACACTGTATAGGTTGATCCCTTTAATATCTCTTCTATTTTCATCTTGCTCACATCCTTAAAATACTTTTCTTTCTAATTAAAACATTGTCCAAAATTTAATTTTTATACCTTATAGCATATAAAATCCGGTAGCACAAGTCAACCTGTAACTACCGGATAATCTAATCTACTAAGGTGCCAAGATGGAAGGTTACCGTGGTTCCTTTTTTAATTTCTTGGTTTCCTGCAACACTTTGTTCTACCACTAGACCTTCACCTATAAATTCACTCTTTAATCCTAAATCATTGAAAAGCTTTATGATACTTTCCTTTGTAAATCCCTTTAAATCAGGAATTATAACTGTATCTGCGCTTCCATTACTGCCTCCTGCATATAGGATTATCTCTTTACCTTCCTTAAGAGTAAACCCTGGTTTTGGATTTATATCTGTTATAGTGCCTCCACTACCTTCTACTCTAATAGTTAACCCTGCATCAGTTATTACTTTTTTAGCATCTGCAACTGATAGTCCCCTAACCTCAGGAACAATTACATCTGCTTTTAAACTTTCATCAACTTCCATATAGCTTCCATTAGGCTTCATTTCTGTATAATTAAACAAATCATTAAATAACTTTTGTCCAACTGGGGCAGCAATTTGTCCCGCATAGTACCAAGATGGATTTGGTTCATCAATAGATACAAATACTGTATACTTTGGATTATCAGCAGGAGCCATCCCTGCAAAGGATGATAGATACTTACCATTTGCATATCCACCATTAACAGTGTCTACCTTTTGTGCTGTACCAGTTTTACCAGCAATTCTATATCCATCAATTTTAGCCTTTGATCCTCCACCTGCACCAACTACTTGTTCTAAATGAGACCTCATTTCAGTCATAGCCTCTGGAGTAAAACGTTGTTGCTTTTCTATCTTATAGGTTTCATCAACTACTAGCTCTTTTTTATCATCATAATGATTTATTTCCTTCATTAAATGAGGTGTTATCAAATATCCACCATTGGCAATTGCATTGAAAGCTCTCATAAATTGAACTCCTGTAGTTGTATTGCTTTGTCCAAAGGATATAGTAGCTAAGTCTGTTACAGATATATCTTTTGTGGCTTTAACTATACCAGCTGATTCACCAGGTAAATCAATTCCGGTTTTATGTCCTAACCCAAACTTTTCAATATATTCGTTAAGATTTGCAGCACCTAATCTTTCTCCTAAAACCATAAATCCAACATTACAAGAATTTTTTAATATTTCTTCAAAGGTTTGAGGACCATGACCTGAAGTCTTCCAACAGTGAATATTTCTTCCCCCAATATTAAGGGAGCCTCCACAATTAAAAGCTTCTCCCTCTGTAAGAATCCCTTTTTCTATGGCCGCCGTGGCTGTAACTACCTTAAAAATAGAACCAGGTTCATAGGCATCACTGACTAATCTATTTCTCCACATCTGCTGAATGTCATCATCTGATGTTCCCCCAACCCACGGATTATTAGGATCATAATCTGGCTTATTTGCTAAAGCCAATATTTCTCCTGTATTAGGATCCATAACCATAATTGATACTGCTTTAGCCTCATTATCTGCCAAGGCCTCTTCAGCTAACTTTTCTGCAAAGTTTTGTATATTTTCATCAATGGTAGTAACTACGTTTCTTCCATCAATAGGTTCTGTAAATTCTGAGATTGTATATGGTAATCCCTCACTCTTTTGGTCAATTTCAGCAACTTTAATTCCTGGAACTCCAGATAGATACTTATTATAATACAGTTCTAACCCTGTGAGTCCTTCTCCATCTGAATTAGTATGACCTAATATATGGGCAGCAAAATTACCATTTGGATAATACCTTTTCGTATCAGGTGATATTACTATACCATTTATGTTATTATTTTTACAAAACTCTCTTATGGCATCTGTTGCATCCTTTTCTATTCTTCTCTTTAATATTGCAGAGCCTCTAGGTTTTCCATTGGGAAGAGGATTAGTTAATATGTGTAACACGTCAGCCTGTTCTTCTCCAATTATTCCACTTAGAGTTGTTGCAACTTGTTCCATGGTCATTCCATTATTTTCTATATCTTTTCTTAAAGTGTTCAAATCTAAGTCCGCTCTATAAACATTAGCACTTATTGCTAGCTCATTACCATTTCTATCTAATATCTTACCTCTTTTAGCATTTATCCTAACATCACTGGTCCATTGCTGTTTCGCCAAAGACTTATAGGTTGATTCTTCAACAAACATAACATAACCTAATCTTATACTTAATCCTAGGAAAACTAAGAAGGCTAATAGCATAGCTAACATCATTCTCTTTTTCATTAACACCTTATCAACAAAATATTTCTTTGCCACCTACAATTACCTCACTAACTAATTAAATAATAAGTTTTTAATTTTATTTAATAAACTAACCCCTTTTTCTTCATTAGTGCTACTTGTAGCTATCTCTTTAATTGCATCAATATCACAATAGATTGCATTAGTACTCTTTGGTTCAATCATTTTTAATTCTTTAGTGGCAACTTCTTCTATGTAGGAAAAATTGTTAAACTTAAGTAGTTTTATTCTCAAATCTTCACTCTCTTCTGTTAGCGTTTGTATCTGCTCTTGAAGAACTATTATTTCCTTTTGATTATTATATATAGCACTGTATCTAGATACAATAATAGCCCCAACTAGTCCTACTGCTACTATACTTCCATTAAGCTTTAAAAATTTTGCTATCTTTTGCTTTCTAACTTTTCTTAATTCTTCTTTACTAGGGCCTTGTTTAGTAGGAGTTTTTACCCTTTCTCTAGGTAACGGATTTACCTGAGAAGCTAAAGCTGTATTCCCACTTACCGTATTTTTTCTATTTTCTACTACCATTTTACTACCCCCATCTAGTTTTTAGAACTAAATCTTTTTACATCCCCTTAACTTGGCGCTTTTACTTCTTGAATTATTAGCAAGTTCTTCCTTAGTGGCTTCTATAGGCTTTTTGTTAATCAATTTAATTATTGGCTTTTTCCCACAAACACACATAGGAAGATCCTTAGGACATTTACATGGATCCACTAAATCTCTAAACTTATTTTTTACAATTCTATCTTCTAAAGAATGGAATGTAATTATTGCCATAACTCCATCCTTATTTAAAGCTTCTATGCCATCTCCTATGGCTCTATCTAAAATACTCAATTCGCTGTTTACTTCTATTCTAATACCTTGAAATGTTCTTTTAGCAGGGTGTCCACCCTCCCTTTTAAACTTGGCAGGTATGCACTCATCTATAATTTTTACAAGTTCAAGGGTAGTTTCAACAGGTTTTACTTTTCTTTTTTCTACTATCCTGCTCGCAATTCTTCTTGAAAACTTCTCCTCCCCAAAATCTCTAAGAATTCTAAAGAGTTCATCCTCACTATATTCATTCACTACATTATAGGCTGAAAAAGCTTCTTCCCTATTCATTCTCATATCTAAGGCCGCTTCCTTCATATAACTAAAGCCTCTTTCACCTTGATCCAACTGATAAGATGAAACTCCTAAATCCATGAGTATACCATCAACTTTTTCTATTCCTAAAGACTCCAATATGTCCTTAATATTATAAAAATTATTGTGTACATAGGTAATGTTATTAAAATCCTTTAGCTTTTCCTTTGCAGCCTTAAGAGCATCTAAATCTTGGTCTATTCCTATTAATCTTCCCTTTGGTGAAAGTTTCTTTAAAATTTCCTTTGAATGACCTGCTCCACCTAAAGTGCAATCAACATATATACCATCTTCTTTAATATCTAACATTTCTATGCATTCTTCTAACATTACTGAAAAGTGTTTAAATTCCATTATATATTCTCCTTTGTTTCGTCTATGGTTTATAAAATATAAACTATAGAATCCATTTATACACTTTTCATTGTACCATAAATAATTCTATAAGTTTACATAAATTCCTTTTAAATATTCCCTAAATGAAAAACTTTTTTTAAACAAATTTATAGATATATATAAAGAATCTCCAACTAATTTCAAATATATTACATTTATATAATATAGTTCCTTATTTTTCTACGGTTTTTTCTCTATTACTCTATATAACTTGTAGAATTATTGAAATTCCCTTTTCTGTAGAGTATAATTTAAAAGAATGAAATTTTTAAGTAATAAGCCACATGGTTTACATAGAAAGGACGAGTATTATATGAAATTAGGAATAGTAGGTTTACCTAACGTAGGAAAAAGTACATTATTTAATGCCATTACAAAAGCAGGAGCAGAGTCTGCTAACTATCCCTTTTGTACTATAGAGCCAAATGTAGGAGTTGTTAGTGTACCTGACAACCGTCTTGATGTATTACAAAAATTATATAATTCTAAAAAACAAGTGCATACTGCCATAGAATTCTATGACATAGCAGGATTAGTTAAAGGAGCAAGTAAAGGTGAAGGACTTGGAAACAAGTTTTTATCTCATATAAGAGAAGTAGCTTCAATTGTTCATACTGTTAGATGTTTTAAAGATGATAATGTTGTTCATGTAGAAGGATCTGTATCACCTATAAGAGATATTGAAACTATTAATTTAGAATTAATTTTTTCTGATTTAGAAGTCCTAGAAAGAAGAATGGAAAAGTCTATAAAACTAGTACGCTCAGGGGATAAGACTGCAAAGGTTGAATATGCAATTATGGAAAAAATTAAAAAACATTTAGAAGACAATATGCCAGTTAGAACTTTAGAGTTTACAGATGAAGAAGATGAATTTGTTAAATCTCTTTTCTTAATAACTTCTAAACCTGTATTATATGCATGCAATGTAAGTGAAGAAGACTTAATGGAGTGTGGCGGAGAAAACGAAATGGTAAAAGAAGTAGAAGCCTATGCTGCTAAGGAGAAATCTGAAATTATCATAGTATGTGCTAAATTAGAAGAAGAATTATCTACATTAGATGATGAAGAAAAGAAAGACTTACTTTCAGAGTATGGTCTTGAAGAATCAGGTCTTGATAAACTAATCCATGCAAGTTATAAACTTCTTGGACTAATGAGCTACTTAACTGCTGGTGTTCAAGAGGTAAGAGCTTGGACAATTAAAATAGGTACAAAGGCACCTGCTGCTGCCGGTAAAATTCATACCGACATTGAACGTGGATTTATCCGTGCTGAGGTAATTTCCTTTGATAAGTTAGTTGAATGTGGTTCTGAAGCTGCAGCTAAAGAAAAAGGCTTCTACAGACTTGAAGGAAAAGAATATATAATGCAAGATGGAGATGTAGTAAACTTTAGATTTAATGTATAATTATTCTAAAATTAAATTCTTTATATAATTTGAAAATGTATGAGTGAAATTCACTCATACATTTTTTATATAATGTATTATTCAATTATAAACTTTGAAATCTCAAATTTTAAAGTTTCAGATAATTCATTTAAATTTTGAGTATATCTTGAAATTTCATCCATATTAGCAGTAATTTCTTCTGTAGAAGCTGATATTTCTTCTGTGGCTGAAGCAGTGCTTTCTGAAATTGATGTAACATTTTCTATTTCTTTTACTACATTAATTTTTTCATATTGAATATTCTCAATAGATTTTTTAATTTCACTTATCTTACTTGATAACTCAAGTACACTTCCAGATATGTTTTCAAAAATTTGTGAGGTTTCACTTACCATTTTTCCTTCTTCATCTACCACTTGTTGAGAGTTATTTATAGCAGATACAGCTAACATAGATTTTTCTTCTATCGCTTTAATCATAACATTTATTCTATCAGTTGAACTCTTTGATTGATCTGCTAATCTTCTTATTTCATTAGCTACTACAGCAAATCCCTTACCTGCCTCGCCAGATCTAGCTGCCTCTATAGATGCATTCAAAGATAATAAATTAGTTTGTTCTGTTATATCAGAAATTGTTTTAGATATAAGATTTATTTGATCCATACTTTCATTTACTTCTTTCACTATATTTCCAACAACTTCAAAAGTATCTTTTATTTTCGTTGAACTGTTTATTAGCTCTGAAACTATTTTGCTTCCTTCAATACTATAATTCTTTGTATCTTTAGATATACTATCAATTTCTGTAGAGGAGTTTTCTATATTATCAATTCCTTGGGCTAAATCCTCCATATGGCTTGCACATTGAATAGTACTTTCAGCTTGATTAGATGCACCTGAAGCTATTTCATC
The DNA here is from genome assembly GCF_002295255.1 of Clostridium sp. UBA871. NCBI lineage: Bacteria > Bacillati > Bacillota > Clostridia > Eubacteriales > Clostridiaceae > Clostridium > Clostridium sp. UBA871. Next base: position 618,761 of record NZ_DBFV01000004.1, read on the forward strand.
CATGGCTATATGCGTTTGTGAAAGGGCAGTAGTAGTTTCATTAGACATTATAGCTAAATCAGCTGCAGTTTTTAATACCACCTGAGATGACTTGTCCACATTTTTCATTAACAGTGCAATTGATTCCATCATATTGTTAAAGTAATCTCCTAATTCTTTAAAGTCATCTTTGGACTTAATTTCTACTTTACCTGTAAAATCTCCTTTGGCAGCTTTAGATATTACGTTCTTAACCTTTTTCATATTTTTAGCGATGCCTTCTCCTAAAATTATGCTTATAATTATTGCAACTATTCCTATTACAATTATCCCTATTATTAAAAAGCTTCTAACTGCATTAGTATCTTTTAATAATTCTATTTCCGGTATAAATGCCACTAATTTTATGTTTTCTAAGGAATTCAAATTATAAACTACAAAATTTCTTTTTCCATTATTACTTAATTCTATAAAACCTGAATTATCATCTACTACAGATTTAAGTTCCTCATCTACCTCTATTAAATTTTTACCTATTAAGCCTTCATCTGTATGAGATATAATATCCCCATTACTACTACATACAACTACAACCCCTTCATCACCTATTTTTATGTTAGATATACTTGAACTAAAAACATCTAAAGATAAATCTAATCCAACAACTCCAACAACCTGTCCATCCTTTACCACTGTCCTAGCCAGTGTAACCGTAGTTTTTTGATCTTCAGCACTAGTATATGGAGATGTAATTATATAGGAGTCCTTATTTGCTGTAGCTAAAGTATACCATTCCTTCTCCTTATGATTATATCCATCTGGAAGATTAATTTTGTGGGAAGTATAAAAATCACCATTCTCTGTTCCATAAAACACTGTACTAATATTAGAATCTGATACTTCTACATTATTCATATGACTTATTATATCTTTAATGCTTTCACTACTATTGTCCAACTCAATAAACTTACTGTTAAGTGTTAGTGAATTTATTTGATTCGCTACTGTATTAAAATAATTTTCTATCCCTCTATTCACCTCTACCAGTGTTTGACCAGTGGAGTACTTTAAGTTATCCTTAAGTAAACTATAACATTCATTATAAACCAATAAGGCTATAAAAATTAAAGGGATAATAGATACTCCTAGCAACGAAATTATAAGTTTACTCTTTAAGCTGTTTAAATTCTTTTTCATATACCCATCCCCATTCAAAATTTATTAATATAAAGTTTTTCAAACTTTATATTTTAATTTTCGAAACATTCATAAAATTCTTTATATAGAATAATTATACTAATATACAATTATTAATTAGGTATGTAGTTGATTGAAGTTATAAAACTAAAATGGATGTTTCGAAGAGCAAAACCTATATAATTAAACTTCTCTTCCAAAGGCAATCGCTCTATTTTAAATAACTTAATTAAATATAAATGGAGGGTATTATTACAACTCATCACCTTAAAAGTTGCATAATACTCTCCACTTTACACTTATTGTATATCTATTCCCTCAATATTGAAAATATATGATATGCTAATACATTCCCATAAAACTAGCTAGTTATATAACAATATACCTATATTACTATTTCACTATATACCTATATACCTATATTAATTTTTACATATATAAATAGTTATATATGAATATAGTTAACTATTTGTTCTATTCATGGGGGTTTCAAGGAATTTGCACCATTCCTTTACCATCATTTCTTCTCATATTCTATACACTGCTTACTTATTAACTCCATTATATTATCCATAGTAATTTCTTCAGCATCAAATATTAACTCCATGGCATCTTCCACAGTTTCTATAGTATATATTTTAAATTCACCTTCAAAAATTGCTCTCTCAACTTCTCTTGAAAGTACTAAATCATCTTTATTAGATAGAGGAATAACAACTCCCTTTCCTTCCGTATCATCCATGATTTTACACACTTCGAAGAATCCTTCAATTTTTTCATTTACACCACCTATAGGCTGTACTTGACCAAATTGATTTATGGATCCAGTAATTGAAATATTTTGTTTGATAGGAATCTTGCAAAGAGCAGATATTATAGCTAATGCTTCAGCTACTGATGCACTATCACCATCTATAACTCCATATAACTGCTCAAAGCTAAGATTGAAATCTACTGGTAGAGTTTTATATCCTCCATTGATATTATTAATATATCCTTTTAAAATATTAATTCCCTTAGTATGAATTTTACCACTTAGGTTGGATTCCCTTTGAGCATCAATGATTTTTCCTTCTCCCTTAAAACAGGTACAGGTTATTTTAACAGGTTTACCAAAACTTGTATATCCCGTATCAATGACAGAAAGCCCGTTAATTTGCCCCACCTTGCTTCCCGAAACATCTATTAACAATCTTTTTTCATCATATAACTCTAGATATTCTCTTTCTATAGGTTCTTTCCTATAAGCAATGTTCTCTATATTATCTCCATCAATAAACTCCCTTGCCTCTTCTGCTGCTTTATAATTAGCTTGTATTATAAGGTTTGATAATTCATCATGGTCAAAATGTATCTTATTTTTATTTTCTGCCTTTCTAGATAAAAATTTTGCAATTTCTCTTATGCCACTAGATGTTATAGGTTTAATATTATTTTCCTTAGACAATCTATTTATTTCTTTTATTAATACAGTTTTAACCTTATTCTCAGCCTTCAATACTCCTCTATAATCAGCCCTCGTCTTAAATATTGTTCTGAATTCTTTATCATAGTTATACAATGCGTCATAAATATCATAATCCCCAATTATTATTACTTTAGTATTAATTGGCATAGGTACTGGTTTTAAACTACTTAAAGTAAATAGTTCTATATATCCTCTGTTGTAATCCAAGTCTACTTTTTCTGATATTATAGCTCTTTTCAAATAATAATAAGACTGAGAATTACTAAGTAGACTACTGGCTCTAAGAATTAGGCATCCCCCATTAGCTCTTAAATAACTACCTGCTCTTATGGATTTTACAGTAGATACATATATATTATTATGATTTTCATAATCTATAGATCCAAAAAGGTTAGATACACTAGGATCTTCTTCAAAGATTACTGGTGGATATTCAATATCTGAATTATCAACAATTACATTTACATCATATTTATATATAATGTCTCTTATAGCTTCTTCATCATCCTCGTAGCTTATAGAATAGTTTTCCTCAAGTTCACCCTTAATCTCAGTAATTAAGTAATGAATATAAGCCTTAGCCTCACTATCATCATTAAATTCTTCTTCTATTATTACATTTAACTCTTCCATTTCTTCTTTAAAAAAGTTATCCATTATCTCTCTAATTCTATTTATTTCATCATTTTTCATATTTCTTAACTTTTCTAATATGTCATTAGCATTTATCTTTAACTCATCCACTTTATTTAATATTTCAAATTTTTCTTCTTCCTTAAGATTATCGAATTCATCCTCTGTCATTTCTTTTCCATCAACTAGGGGTATAAATGTAAATCCATCCCCACTAGTTTTTATATCAAAACCATATTCTTTAGAAAGTTTAATTAAATCTCCAACTATTTTGCTACGCCTATCTTTAATAGTACTAATAAGGTGCTCTTTTTCTTTATTATCTATACCATTATAAAATTTAAATATACTTTCTGCATAAAATTCTTGAATTTTGTCTACTACCTTTTTAAGCTTATTTCCATATCCATTGTTAACAAACAAAGGAACAGGTTCCTTTACATTTCCTTTTATAACATAACATATATCCTTTGGTGGCTTTCCATCCGTCAATATATGTTTTACATAGCTAATAATATGTTTTACTCTATCCTTGCAAAATTCATCAACTAAGTAAATATTATATCCTTCCCCATTTAAAAGAAGTGAGGTTTTTATTTTATTATATGCATCCTTATATTGTGGCAATATAAATTCGCCTTCTATTTCTCTATCTTCAACAATTTCAAAATCGTACAAAACTTCACTGGGTTTTAAAACTCTTTTCATACTGTCCTCCCAAATAAAATCATTTAGTATATTAATATTCTTATAAAAGGACTTTTGGAACAAAAACATAAAAATTCATATTATAATTTTAAAAAATTCATGATATATTTTTAAAAATTAAACATAAACTTGTTATAACAACTTAATTATTATATAATAATGATATTGTGTAATATTATACACTTGAATACAGTCAGATATTATACGTAGTTATTTATTCTTCATGTAAAGGAGTTATTCATATGGGATTCAAAGACAAATTATCACAAAGTTATTCTAATGCTTTTATAAATAGATATGGTGATAGAATAACACAAGTTCAAGGAAGGGCTTTATCTGTTAAAACAGAGGAGAAATCTTTTCTTGGAATTTTAAATACTATTATTGTTACTATTGTAGTGAAACAAGACAGTGCTAGAACTATAGCAACTTGTGTTTATAAGAAAAAGAGATGGTTTAAAAAGCCAGAATTCATTCCTGTATCTCAAGGCCATTCTTTATTAATCCAAGGTTTAAAACCTGATTATTCTAAAAAGAAAAAGAAGAAAAAGAAAGTTAAGGACTACATAAGCATAATGAACGTTATGAACCTTACTAATAAGAGAGACTTAGTTCCTGTTGAAGGTGGTCAAAAGAAGATACAGAGAGTAAGACAAGATAGAAGATTTAAATAAGTAATGAAGCTCCCTTGGCTGGGGCGTAATTGGAAAACTTAACTTTTTAGTTAGCACAGGATACTATTTGTATCCTGTGTTTTTTGACATACCTATAAAAAAGATGTACAATTCTAAATTGGTAGTACCAATTTAGAAAGGGATGTTTATATGAAGTATTTTCGTCAATTTGGAATTATTTTGGCAGTAACTTTTATTGGAGAAATATTAAAATATATTATTCCATTACCTATTCCTGCTAGTATATATGGTTTAATTCTCATGCTTATAATTTTAAAAACAAAAATAATTTCCCTTGAACAAGTGAAGGAAACTGGAACTTTTTTAATAGAAATTATGCCTCTTATGTTTATACCAGCAGCAGTTGGTTTATTAGTTTCTTGGGATGTACTAAAGAATATTTGGATTCCTGTTATTATAATAACTATTTTAACCACAGTTATTGTAATGATAGTGACAGGTAAGGTTACCCAGTTTATGATTAAGCTAGAGAGGATGAATAGAAATTGAAGGATTTATTATGTAATTCAGCATTTTTCGGAGTAGTGGTCAGTATTCTAGGCTATGAAATAGGGTTGTTTTTAAAAAAGAAATTTAATAATGGGATCTTTAATCCCTTACTTATTTCAATTCTTTTTGTAATGGCAGCTTTAGTTATTTTTAAAGTAGATTTTGAAAGTTACAATAATGGAGCAAAATATTTAAGCTATTTACTAACTCCTGCTACAGTATGTCTAGCAATCCCTCTATATGAGCAACTGGATTTATTAAAAAACAATTTTAAAGCTATTATAATAGGAATTTTTTCAGGAGTAGCAGCCAGTCTTATAAGTGTATTTTTATTCGCCTTGCTTTTTCAGTTTACCCATGAACAGTATGTAACCTTGCTTCCAAAGTCCATTACCACAGCTATAGGAATGGGAATTTCAGAAGAGCTAAATGGAATTGTTACAATTACAGTAGCTGTCATTATTGTAACTGGTATTATTGGTAATATCCTTGCTGAAGTTATTTGTAAGGTATTTCATATCCATGAACCAATTGCTAAAGGAATTGCCATAGGAACCTCTTCCCATGCCATAGGAACTTCAAAGGCAATGGAAATTGGAGAAATAGAAGGTGCTATGAGTGGTCTTGCAATAGCAGTGGCAGGTTTATTCACAGTAATTGGTGCCTCCATATTTGCTAATCTTTTGTAATTGTTGGGCTCTGCTTAAAATTACAGCAATATATTTGTACAAGCTATAAGCATATAAATAGCCAAGGCATCTACAGTGATATGCTTCCCTTATGGTAGACAGTTTAAATAATAAAATTGTCTATTATAAGGATGAGAATATCAGAAAGTACCATGGCTATTTTTCACTTAAAATATTCTTAAGTTCTGTTTCCTACAAAAGTAGCAATGCTATTAATAAAGGATATTATTCCTGAGAAAAATACAATGATTGCCCACTGTCCAATACCTATAGACATGGTATGGAATATACCTTGTAACATAGGAACATATATTACTAATAAAAGTGCTGTCACTGAAATAATAACAGAACCCAATAAATACATATTGGTAAATGGATTGATTTCAAAGAGAGAATACTTTTCACTTCTACATTCAAATACGTGAATTAACTGTGAGCAAATTAAAGTTCCAAGGGCTAAAGTTCTACATACTCCTAATCCATATCCATAATACTTACCCGCTAAGAATGCAAGAACTGTACAAACACCAATTAATGCACCTCTAATTAATATCTTTTCTTTTAATCCCCTTGCAAAAACACTTTCGCCTTTTTTTCTTGGCTTTTCATACATTATATTTTTATTTGGTGGGTCTACTCCAAGAGCTATAGCTGGAAGTCCATCAGTAACTAAATTTACAAATAAAATTTGAATTGGAAGCAGTGGTACTTCTAAATAAAACAATGAAGCTAAGAACATAGTCAATACTTCACCTAAGTTACAGGATAATAGATATCTTATAAATTTTCTAATATTATCATATATAACTCTACCTTCTTCTACTGCAGTTACAATAGTAGCAAAGTTGTCATCTAACAATATCATAGATGCCGCTTCCTTAGTTACATCTGTTCCTGAAATTCCCATAGCTATTCCAATGTCAGCTTCTTTAATAGCAGGGGCATCATTAACTCCATCCCCAGTCATAGCTACAATATTACCTCTACTTTTAAAAGCTTTTACTATTCTTAATTTATGTTTAGGGCTAACCCTTGCAAATATTCTATAATCGTCTATGGATTTTTCAAGTTCTTTATCATTTATTCTATCAAGTTCAGCTCCTGTAATTACTTCCTTGCTTTCATTACATATATTTAGATCTTTCCCTATGGCAAAGGCTGTATTTTTGTGGTCACCTGTAATCATAACCGGTCTTATTCCTGCAACTCTGCACTTTAAAACTGCATCCTTTACTTCTTTTCTTGGTGGGTCTATAATTCCAGCCACCCCTACAAAAATTAAACCATTTTCCACCTTGTCTCCCTTAATTAAGTTATTATCTTTATATGCACCTGCAATGCATCTAAGCGCTCTAAAGGACATATCATCAATAAGCTTTTCTACACTTCTTCTATAAGGTATAGTTAATGGCTCTACCCTTCCATTTACTAATATATGTGAACATCTATCAAGTACTCGCTCTGGAGCTCCTTTAACATAACATACATCCTTCTTAGTAGTTACGTCCTTCACAATTACTGTCATCATTTTTCTTGTAGAATCAAATGGGATATCAAAAATCCTCTCTACTTTACTATTAAATCTTTCTATTTCAGAAACCTTTTTAAAGAAGCCTTTTATTAAAGCAGTCTCTGTTGGGTCTCCCATTAAAGCCTTTTCCATGGAATTAGAAGAATAATTATAGTTACAATCATTACAATATACAAATATCTTTTTTAAAATATCATGGTCAAAACTTTTATCTTCATCAATATCATGAATTTTTCCATTATGAAGAAGTGCTGTTACCGTCATTCTATTTTCTGTTAAAGTTCCTGTTTTATCACTACATATTACAGAGGTACATCCTAGGGTTTCCACTGCTGGTAACTTTCTTACTAGGGCATTTCTCTTAAGCATTCTTGATACCCCTAAAGCAAGGGCAACAGTTACTATAGCTGATAACCCTTCTGGAATAGCAGCAACGGCTAAACTAACCCCAGATAAAAACATGTCATAGACATTTTCACCTCTATAAATACCTAAAAAGGTTACTACTGCACATATAGTTAAGCAAAGAACTACAAGTACTTTTCCAAGGGAATTTAATCTTTCCTTTAGTGGGGATGGTTCATCTTCTATAGAGTGAAGCATATGAGCTATTCTCCCCATTTCTGTATTCATTCCAGTTCCATATACCTTTGCTTTTCCCCTACCTGTCAATACGATAGTTCCCATATATATATTATTATCACTGTCCTCTGGATTCTTGTGCACTCCTACGGATTCACCAGTTAGAAGAGATTCATCCATCATAAGATTATTTCCTTCAACTAAAATACTATCAGCAGGTATCCTATCCCCACTTTCTAATATAACCAAATCTCCTGGTACTAAATATATGGAATTAATAACTTCAATTTTTCCATCCCTTATTACCTTAGCAGTAGGTGATGATAATTTTTTTAACTGTTCTAAGGATTTTTCAGTTTTATATTCTTGTACAAAACCTAAAATTCCATTCATTACTATAATTATTAGAATAGTTATAGCGTCTGCTTTATCCCCCATAAAACCCGATATAACGGTTGCCACCATTAGTATCCAAATAATCAAATCATTAAATTGTGACAAGAATATTTTTATAGGTGACACTTTTTTCTTACTCTGTAACTCATTTAGTCCGTATTCTTTCAGCCTATCTTCTATTTCATTGGTAGATAGCCCTCTATATTCTTTAGCACTCACATTTTTTCCCCCTTACAATTTTTTTATTTATAGTTAGAAATAATCTATCATTAAAATATATGTACCATCCTACCAGTATATGAAAACTTTAACTTTACATAAGGTAAATAAACCTTTAAAATACTAATTATAAATAAGAATAGATATTATAAAGGAAGGTTATTCATGGTAAATAAAGTATACATAACAGGTCATAGAAATCCTGACTCTGATTCTATTTGTGCAGCCATTGCTTATTCAGAGTTTAAAAATAAAACCCAACGAATCAATGCAATTCCAATTAGACTAGGGGAAATTAGTAGAGAAACTCAGTTTATCCTAGATTACTTTGGAGTTCAGCCACCACAGCTTGTTCAAACTGTAAAGCCTCAAATTATAGATTTAAAAATAGATACAGTAGCTCCTATTGCTTCAGACATATCCTTAAAAATGGCTTGGTCTATAATGAAGCAAAAAAACATTAAAACTCTCCCAGTTATATATCCTAATGAAAAATTAGCTGGAATTGTATCTGTATCAAATCTGGCAGCTAGTTATCTAGACATTTGGGATAATTACGTTTTAGCTAAAAGTAAAACAAGTCTAAGTAACATTTTAGAAACTCTATCCGCTAAAATTGTTTACTTATCAGATGAAAACTTAGAACTTAAGGGGAAAGTTGTAGTTTCTATGATGGAACCAAATGATAGAAATTTAATAGAAGCGGAAGATATTTGCATCTGTGGAGACCGTGAGTTAGTTCAAGAATTTGTATTAGATTGTAATGCTAGATTAATGATAATCACTAATAATACAAATCCCTCTGAAAAAATTATTGACCTAGCTAAAGAAAAAGGATGCACTATAATCACTACTCCTTATGACTCTTTTACTGCTGCTAGACTAATACCTCAAAGTATTCCTATAGAATACGTAATGACTAAAAATAATTTAATTACCTTCTCTACTAGTGACTTCATTGAGGAGATTAAAGATATTATGCTAGAAACTAGATATAGAAGTTATCCAGTTTTAGATGAAGATGGTTCCGTGGTTGGAAGCATTTCTAGATATCATTTAATAACCCAACAAAGAAAGAAAGTAATTTTAGTGGATCATAACGAAAAGACTCAGTCTGTAGACGGTCTTGAAGATGCAGACATTTTAGAAATTATCGACCACCATAGAATAGGAGATATTCAAACAGGTCAACCAATATACTTTAGAAATGAGCCTGTAGGAAGTACTTCTACCATTGTTGCTAATATTTTCTTTGAAAATGGAATTAGACCATCTAAGAAAGTAGCTGGATTATTATGTGGAGCTATTATTTCCGATACTCTACTATTAAAATCTCCAACAGCAACTATTGTAGATGAAATCATACTAAAGAGATTAGCTGAAATAGCAAGTATAGATATAGAAAAATTTGCTCAAGAGATGTTTAAAGCTGGAACTTCATTAGAAGGAAAAAGCTCAAAGGAACTTTTATACCAAGATTTCAAAATCTTTAATATGGGTAATTTTAAAGTAGGTGTTGGACAAATAACAACTACTTATATGGATGGATTTACTCCACTAATTAATGATTTAAAAACTGTAATGAATGAAAAAGCAAGTCAAGGAAAGTTTGACCTAATTATTCTTATGGTTACTGACATATTTAAAAGTTCTTCTTTATTCATTGTGTGTGGCGAACACAAAGAAGTATTCTCAAGAGCCTTTAACATTAAGTTAAACAATGGAACAGCATATATTGACCAGGTAGTTTCTAGAAAGAAACAAGTTATTCCACCTCTTACAGAGGTTATAAACCAAATTAAGTAATTCTTTAGCTCCAAAGGAGGCTGTCCCTAAAGACTGCCTCCTTTTGTTTACTGTACCACTAATTTTAGAATTGATCCCTTATTAATAATATAAATCCAAAATATAACAAAGAAAATAAAACACACTCCATATATCACAGTTAAAAAATCCTTAACACATAAATCATCAATCTTTCCTTGATACACCCCATAACTTTTTAGATAATGTACCCCCTTATCTTCTATGTAGTAAAAATTAACTGATTCAATATATGCAGCAAAAATATAAATGTTTAAAAGTGGATTAGTAAATAGATTTTTTAAAAAATCCCCCTTGAAATTAATTTTAAAGGTTTTATTTCTAATAATATAGACAATATATAAGAACATTCCACCTATTAGAGTTGGAATAATATTTAACACATTTAATATACCATTAATAAACTTTAGACTCTCATCGTCACTGATATAATATATTAATGTATATATTACTCCTCCTCCATTACCTATGATTAGAATATAAATTAAGGGTGCTAAAAAACCACAAATCAATGATTTGCTAATTAAGGATAAAGTATTGTAAAACTCCTTTTTTTCAGTGGATTTTTTAATTACTGTTTTTCTTTCACTATTGCTTATCTCAATAACGAAGAAAGCTACAATAGCATTAACAATCTCCCTATTAGATATAAGACTTATAATTATCCCTATGGTAGGTATAAGTATAAAGTATACCCATCGTAAAACTACTTTGCTTCTTATTTTAGCACTAAATTTCTCATTGACTTTTATTGCTAATCTATGTCTATCAAACTTCCAAAATAATATACTTAGCAAACATCCAAATAAATATCCTACCCCATAATATCACCCCTTCTATTTAAAATTTATCCTTTGTTAATGTTATATTATATGTTTGAAAATATAAAAAAAGAATGAAAAACTATGTCTTTCATTCTTTTCTATTTCCATTACTATCTTAAGTTATTTATCATTCCCCACATATCATCTGCAGTTTTTAATGCAGAGGAGCTTAATTGAAAAGCTCTTTGGGCTACAATCATGTCAGTCATCTCAGTAGACATATCTACATTAGATCTTTCCGTAAACCCTTGATAAATATCTCTATCCGTAGTCTCCAATACAGTAGCTCCTTCTATTGGAACAAATAAGCTTTGTCCTGCAGAAATAAAATCTGTATCACCTATGGTCTTATAAGTTTTAATATCTCCAACTTTTATAGAGTTTCCATCATTATCTAAGGATAAAGCCCCATTTGCATCTATAGAAAACTTATCTTTAGCAAAGTTAATTGGACCCCCTGGCACATTTATCTCATTACCATTAGCATCAGTTATAGATAATCTATATCCATTATTATCTACTAAAATTCCTGAAGCATCCACTTTGAAGTTTCCATTTCTAGTATAGGCTGCACTTCCATCTTGTTTATATACTTTAAAGAATCCTTCTCCATCTATAGCTAAATCTGTAGATATCTTTGTATTAGTTAAGCTTCCTTGAGTTTTTATTCTAACTTCATTAGTAGATTTAACCCCTGTACCAACATAAAGTTCAGTATTTGCATTCTTAGACCATGGTACTCCTAGTCTCTCTAATGAACTGGTATAAAGGTCTTGGAATGTAGATGTTACTTTTTTATATCCAATAGTACCGGAATTTGCTATATTATTTGATACTAAGTCTAATTTATTCTGTTGTGCTTCCATTGCACTTCTATTGGTGTAAAACATACCGTACATAAACTCACTCCTCAAATTTTTCTTTCTCTATTAATTCTATCTAGCTTTACCTATTTCATTTACAGCCTTGTCCAAGGTAGAATCTAAAACCTTTAAAATAGTTGCATTACTTTCAAAGTTTCTCATAACAGTCATCATGTTACTAGTTTCTTGAACTACGCTAACATTAGATCCTTCAAGGGATTTATTAACTACATAAGGATTATTAACAAAGGTAGGATTAACTCCTTCATAAAGATTATATGTAAATTCATTTAGATTTTCATATTTACCTTGGTTATCCTTTGGAAAATTAACTACAGCTAATCTGCCAGCGTCTCGTCCATCTACAGATATATTCCCAATATTGTCTGCAGAAATACTTCCTTCACCTATATATATAGGTGCTAATCCATTCCCACTCCTACTAAGTACCCTATCTCCATTAGAGGTCACTAAATATCCTGAAGTGTCTACAGCAAAATGACCATCTCTTGTATAATAATTTGTAGCTCCATTAGCGGTTTGTCTTTGAACTACAAAAAATCCTTCTCCCTGAAGGGCAAAATCAGTTGTTACTCCTGTATCCTTTATAGTTCCTTGTGAGAAATTAGTGGTTCGATCATTTATTTCTACTCCATTACTCATAGCTCCAATGGTTACTCTTTCATTGTTTTTTCCATCTTTATTAGAAATATATACCTCATCAAAACTCTTCATGGACAAAATCTGTGATTTATATCCTGTAGTGTTTATATTTGCTATATTATTCATAATAGCACTTTGATTTTTTTCACTGGTAATTATTCCTGAAGCTACTGTATACAATCCTCTAATCATTGTTTGCACCCGCCTTTATATCAATTTTAATCTGGTCTGGATAGGTCATTCCTAATTTTTTTGCTCTTATTTCAATTTCACCATCGCTAAGTTTATAATCTATTTTTGCAGGGATACTAAAAAATATTCCTAGTATTATGCCAATGCCTATACCAAATAAAATTTTTCTATCACTTAAAACTTTAATAAATTTTTTTATTTTAAATATAATTCCTTTATTAATAAGACCTCACCCTTTCCTATATTCAGCCGTTGTGCTATGCCTTCTTCACTTAAGCCTTCAGCTAATAAGGCTTTTACCTCTTCTACTTTTAAGCTATTACCCTTTATATCTTTTTTAGGATTACCGTCTTTTTCTTCTTCTTTTAAATCGTCCATTAATTCATCCATATTTTCTCCTTGAAGAAGAATATCATCATCTAAGGAATCAATCTTATCTACCAAGGTATTTATGTACTCATCATTACTAATATTTTTATCTGAATCATCCCTTTTTTCTAATAATTCATTTTTAATAAATACAGTATGATTTACTTTTTTTAAGTCATTTATTTCTCTTTGTAATTCTGTAATTGTTTTAGCAAACTCACTTCTTATTTCAACAAGTCTCATGTCTACTTCATCTATATTAGATTCTGCATCTATCATAGCTTTACTAAAGTTATTTTCTTCTCTCATTATAGCCCTTATATTTGTAGCAATTAAAGCCACTCCAATAATAATTAATAAAATATACATATTCTCACCTATCTTCTATGACTTAATATCATATTGGAGTTTCTCAATTTCTTTTCTTAAATTTAAAATAGCTCTACTATGAAGTTGACAAACTCTTGATTCTGATACTTCTAACACTGCTCCTACTTGTTTTAAAGTAAGTTTTTCAAAGTAGTATAGATTTAGTATAAGTCTATCTCTTTCCTTTAGATTATCCAGGCCTCTCCTCAAGTACTCTAGCATTTCTTTTTCTTCCAAAGACTTTTGTGGAGAAGGACTTTTAGTATCCTCTATGGAATTGATTAAAGACATTTCCTCATCATCACCAAATAAAATAGTTTCTAAGGACATCATTGAAATATAGTTTACATAACCTTGTATATCTGTAAGCTCCTTTAAACTTATTTCCATTCTTTCAGCTACTTCAATATCTTTTGGTTCTCTGTAAAGTTTATTTTGTAATTCTTCCACTACCTTATTGTATCTATTAAGCTTATCGATGGCTCTTTTAGATATAGGACTATTTTTTCGTATTTCATCTATAATACTTCCATTTATTCTTATGGCAGCATAGGTGGAAAATTTCATACCCTTAGTGTCATCAAACTTATTTATAGCATCCATAAGCCCAATCATTCCATAACTTATTAAGTCTTCATATTCAACATATTTATTTTTTCCTACGATAATCTTGGAAGCAATATACTTTACAAGAGGTATATTTTTTTTAATTATTTCTTCTCTAACATCTACATCACAAGCTACAGACACATCATTTCCCTCCTACTTTGTTTTCATTAACTTTCTCATATTCTTAAAAATAAACTGTATTATATTTTCCCTTACCTTATCATCAATAAATTGAAATTTTACTCCATATACATATTCATTTTTATTTTGTGTTTCATCTCTAACGATTTTACCTAAGGCTAATATATCTTCGTTATTAATCTTAGTATTCAACATGACTAGTTGCCCTAAATTAAGACTTTCCTTTACCTTTATTCTAATACCTCCACCACTTAAATCTAAAGTTTGTCCTTCCCTATAATCGCAGTTTTCAATATCCCTGAGGACACTTTCATTATACTTATCTATTGGTGAATATTTCATAGCATTTATAAATGGCAATCTTACATAGTCTCTTCTTTGTACCTTATGCAATTCACTTTCTCTTTCCAATGTAATCAAGGCTATTTTATCAAATTTTCTCCCTTTCACCTTAGCTTGAAAATTATATATATTACCTTTTCCATCATTATAATTACACTTAACTGTGTCTCCAGTACTTAAGGGATAGCTTATGCCATTTAGTATAGGTGTAGCTATAGCTATATATATACCATCTTCATCAATATCCTGAATTTTTGATTTTGCTAATTCTCGATTTTTTGTATAAATCTCTATTTTATTATTGATTTCCATCATATTATTAGCTTTCATACTCTCCTCCTATGAAAAAATATTAAGCATTTTTTTAAATATACCCTGGATGCTATTGCCCTTATTATAAGATATACCTTCTAACCCCTTTGCAATAGACTCAATGTTTTCACTTACTTCACTTTTAGGGAAAGACAATACCACAGGTCTTTGCATCCTTACAGCTTGCACTAATTTTTTATCTTCAGCGATGTTTCCTAAATGCACTAGATTAGCTCCTAGAAATCTATTTGCTGAACTATTAAGTCTATTAAAAGTATCATTTCCTTCTTCCTTGCTTAAAACCTTATTAACAATAATCTTTGCTCTATTTTTCACATTATGATTACATATGGTTTTTAATAAGCTATATGCATCCGTTAATGCTGTTGGTTCCGGAGTAGTCACAATAAAAACTTCATGACTACACTCTATAAAGGCCATAACTGTTCTATTTATGCCTGCTCCTGTATCAATTAATATATAGTCAAAATCTTTTATTTCTCCTAACTTATTAATTAAAACTTCTCTTTGCGACCTATTTAAGTCATCTAATCTAGAAAGCCCTGTACCTCCACATAAAATTTTTATACCTAAAGGTCCATTTATTACTACCTCATTAACAGATTTATTATTTAATATTATATCAAAAATGGTATATCTAGGTATAGTCCCTATTAAAACATCTACATTGCCCATACCTAAATCTGCATCTAGTACTAAGACCTTTTTCCCTAGTTTTTTAAGAGAAATTGCTAAATTAATTACCATGTTACTCTTACCTACCCCTCCCTTACCGGAAGTTATGGTAAAGATTTTAGTATTATTATTGCCTTCTTCCATAGTATCTTGCTTTTCAAATACCATTTGTCTTAATCTTGAAGCCTGGTCTAACATATACTATTTTCCCCTAACACCAATTTTATTATCTCATCCTCCAATGGTACCTTTATATCATCTGGTACATTCTGGCCTACAGTGATAAATTTAATAGGAACTTGAGTCCTTCTACATATATTTAGTATGGAACCATAAGTTGAAGTCTCATCTAGCTTAGTTAGTATTAGTCCCTTGTAATTTATATTAGAAAATCCATTAGCTATGATGTCCATGTCACCACTCTTAGTAGTAGCACTGACTACTAAATAAGCATTATCCACCTTAGCCCTATCTAGAAAAGCCTTCAATTCTAATACTTGCATAGTATTTTTACTACTCCTTCCAGTAGTATCTAATAAGATCACATCACAGTCTTTCATTGAGTTTATAGCTTCTTCCATCTCAGCTAATGAAAATACCACTTTAAAATCAATATTCATAATATCTGCATAGGTTTTTAACTGTTCTACTGCTCCTATTCTATAGGTGTCTACAGTAATTAAACCTACCTTTTTCTTTTTTACAAGAGCTAGCTCCCCTGCTAGCTTTGCTATAGTTGTAGTTTTTCCTACTCCTGTAGGACCAACTAAAGCTATGGTTCCATTTATTTCACTAGAATCTATTTTTATAATAGCGCCAAGTTCCTCTTTAATTCCATTCATGATTTCATCAACGGAAGACACTTGTTTATTTATTTTTATAGTTTCTATTAATTCTTCAATTATATCTTTAGATATATCTACTTCTCTAAGTCTTTCCTTGGCTTCTTTAAAATAAATTTCACTATTATTAGTCTTTTCTTGTTGCAACTCACTTTCTTCTTTGTTTTTGTTATCTAATTCTTCTAATTTAATTTCTTCATTTATAGAATTATTGCTTTGAGTAGAAAAATAGGAATTTATAAGACTCTTCATTGTTTCAACTTCTTGTCTTAGCTCCACTTCATCATTTTCCACTATATCTACTGGTAAAATACTCTTACTGTTTATTTCTTTATCATCCCAACTTAAATCATTAGATTTAGATTCAACAGCTGCGGTTATCTCCACTACTTTAGGAGAAAACAACCCTTTAATACCAGGCTTTCTTATAGCTCTCTGACTTATAATTACAGCATCTTTTCCTAACTCCTTACCTATCTTACTTAATGCTTCCTTCATGGTAGAAGCTACATATTTCTTTATAATCATTAGATAGATACAACTCCTTCGGTCCTTATCTCTACATCATTAGGTATTTCATTTAAAGATAACACTACAATGCTTGGAAATACCATTTCTATAAGCTTTCTAAAAGCTGGTCTAATTCTTGGAGAAACTAGAATTATAGGTATATTAGTTGGAAAGTGTGTACTTTCTAACATTCCCTTAATACTATTAAATATTTCTGTTGTAATATCTGGATTTATTGCTGGGAAAGAACCCTGCATAGATTTTTGAATATTACTTCCTATTAGTTTTTCTATATCTGGAGATATGGTTACTGCAGTAATTCTATGTTCATCATCCACTAGATCATTGCAAATAGTTCTACTTAATGAAAATCTTACATATTCCGTTAACATTTCAATATCCTTAGTATTTCGCGAATTATCAGCAAGACATTCTAATATAGTTACCATGTCTTTTATAGATACCTTCTCTTTTAAAAGTCCTTGTAACACCTTTTGAATTTCTCCTATGGTCATAAGGTCCGGTACAAGTTCCTCTACCACAGTAGGATACTTTTCCTTTACAGAATCTAAAATAACTTTAGTTTCTTGACGTCCAAGAAGTTCATAAGAATGAGCTTTAATAGTTTCTGTAAGATGAGTAACCATAACTGTAGTTGGATCTACCACAGTAAGTCCCTTTATCTCTGCATCTTCTCTTTGATCCTTATTTATCCAAAGAGCTTCTATTCCAAAGGTAGGTTCTATGGTCTTTATTCCTTGAATATTTATATCTTCTCCAGAAGGATTCATACATAGAAACATGCTTGGCATTATGTCCGCTCTAGCTATCACTGTTCCTCTTATCTTTATTACATATTCATTATTTCTAATTTGCAGATTGTCTCTAATTCTAATAGGTTGAACCACAATTCCCATCTCTATAGCACATTGTCTTCTCACTGATGAGATTCTCTGCAATAAATCTCCTCCTGAGGATTCATCAGCCATAGGAATAAGTCCATAGCCTATTTCTACCTCTAATGGCTCAACAGAAATTAAATTCATCACATTTTCTGGCTCTCTACTCTCACTCTCTACAATTTCCTTTTCTTCTATTTCTATCTTCTGCTTAGCTTGTTGCTTTTCATCCTTATACATTAGATAAGCACTTGTTCCTGATGCTGCAGATAGAGCAAAGAATACTAGTGTAGGCATCCCTGGAATTATTCCAAGGATAAAAAGTACTAGAGATGCAATTGCTATAACTACTGGGAATGCTGTCAATTGTGATGATACCTGTGCTCCAAAGTTATCATCGCTTCCTGAACGAGTAACTAAGATACCCGAAGCTGTAGAAATTAACAGTGCAGGTAATTGACTTACAAGTCCATCTCCTATGGTGAGTTGTGTAAACTTAGCAGCAGACTCGCCTATGCTCATATCCATCATTACTGCCCCTATAACAATACCACCTAAAATATTTATTATAGTAATTATAATACCTGCTATGGCATCACCTTTAACAAATTTAGATGCACCATCCATAGCTCCATAAAAATCTGCTTCCCTTTGAAGGTCAAGTCTCTTTTTCCTAGCATCTTCTTCTGTAATCATTCCTGCATTTAAATCTGCATCTATACTCATTTGCTTTCCTGGCATTGCATCTAAGGTGAATCTTGCTGAAACCTCAGATACTCTTCCAGCACCACTAGTTATAACTAAAAACTGTATAATAACAATAATTAAAAATATTATTATTCCTACGAAATAGTTTCCACCAATTACGAACTCTCCAAAAGCTTGCACTATCTTTCCTGCATCTGCTTGTCCTAGAATAAGTCTAGTAGATGATACATTTAGTGCTAACCTAAATAGGGTAGTTACAAGTAATAATGTTGGGAATACTGATAGTTGCAATACATTTGTAGTAAACATTGTAAGTAACATTATAACTATAGATATTGAAATATTAATGGCAAAGAAAATATCAAGTATTCCTGGGGGTAATGGTATAATTATCATTAGTACAATAAGAATTACCCCAAATGCTACTATTATATCTAAGTTATTCTTAATACTAAATCCCTTATCTTTAAGCATAATTATCATCCTTTTTACATTATTTCTTCATTTTATAAACTAATACTAATATTTCTGCCACTGCCTTATACATATCAAAGGGAATTTCCTTATCTAAATCCACTTCTTTGAACATGAGTCTAGCTAATGGTTTATTTTCTATAATTGGTACATTATTTTCAATCGCCTTTTCCTTAATCTTTAACGCCACATACTCACTGCCCTTTGCCACAACTATCGGTGCTTTTCCACTATTTTCTTCATATTTCAAAGCCACCGCAATGTGAGTTGGGTTTGTAATTACAACAGTAGCATCTGGTACTGATTGCATCATTCTTCTCATAGCCATTTCTCTTTGCTTTTGTTTTCTTTTTCCCTTAACTATAGGGTCTCCTTCTTGTTGTTTATATTCTTCCTTTATCTCTTGTTTAGTCATTTTTAAATCCTTATTATGTTGGAATTTCTGATATAAAAAATCTATGCATCCTATTATTAATAAGGCTATCCCAACTTTAACAAAAACATTAATTATTAAACTAGCCAATTCTGTAAGTATTGTTCCTGTTTTAAGATTTCCAAAGTTCAAAAGACTATAGTAATTATCTATAACAAACTTATATCCTATATATCCTACAATAGAAACAATACCTAAATTTTTTACTAAATCCACTAAGGATCTTATAGAAAACATTCTTTTAAATCCACTTATAGGATTTAGTTTGCTAAACTTAGGTTTTAATGGATCTCCAGTATATATAAAACCAGTTTGAATTATTGATCCAATTACGCCTATAACCATAATAGGAACTGCCACTGGTATAAATATTTTAAATATATCTATGAATACCTTTATTAAAAGTCCTACTAAACTCTCTTGGCTTAATTGAAAATTTAAGTAACTCCCTAGATACTTTGTCATACTGGAGCTTAATACCTTTAGCACAAAGCTACTTAAGATAGCTATAACTAAAGTAGCTGCTAAAAGAGTTAAGGCAGAAGATAATTCCTTACTTTTAGCTACTTGACCTTTTTTCTTAGCATCTTGAAGTTTTTTAGGAGTAGGTTTTTCCGTTTTATCTCCACTATCATTAGATGCGGAAATTAATATAAAGGGCATCATAGTGAATATTTCCGAGAATATATGCTTAATAGCACCAAAATTTGAAGCTATAATTTTCATAATTAAAGGAATAGAAATTACAAAGGTCGCAAGTCCAACAAAAATCTTGATTGGCATTCCTAGTATCATAGCATTAAGCTGAGGCATAACTCTTGATACCAAGCCCAATACAATTTCCGTCATAAGTATTATAAGCATTATTGGCACTGCAATCTTAATCCCAATAGTAAAAAATTCAAATACAACTTGAATAATATATCCCAAAATTTCTTTATTAAAGGTTACAGTCCCTACAGGAACTGAAGTAAAACTATCTATAAGACACTGCACTAAAATAAGATGTCCATCAACTAACATAAATACAGCAAGACAAATCCAGTACATCAACCTTCCCATTACTGATATGTTTTCACCTGCAACTGGGTCAAATAGGCTCATCATAGAAAAGCCCATGGAAAAATCCATAATTTGTCCTGCCATTTGTACAACACTAAACAGTAAATTTACTATATATCCTAGACATATTCCTATAATTACTTCTTTACCTATAAGCACTATTAAAACAAACATATTCCTTATTTCTGGTAATGCTTCAGTACTGATTATGGGAGATAAAATCATGGATATAATAAGTCCTACACCAATCTTTGCTATATTTGGTGTTCCTGTTGGGAAAAAGGTTGGCACTGTAAAAATCAAGGATGTTATCCTCATAAACACCATTAAAAAAGCTATAAACATTAAAATATCTACCAACGTTATCCCACCTAAGCTCCTATATTAGAAATTATTGAAAAAATTCTTTGAGTAAAACCTATCACTGTGTTTCCTATAAATGTGGCAGTAATTATTCCCACTATTGCCACAGCTATTATTTTAGGTACAAAGGTTAAAGTTTGTTCTTGTATCTGAGTTGTGGCTTGAAATATACTTATCAAAAGACCTACTACCGTAGCTGTAAGTAGTATTGGTCCAGCTGCCATTAAAGCTGTCTTCACCATATCCTGTAATATTGCAACCACCATAGTCTGTGTCATATTACATCACCTCTCTAAAATCCTAGTATTAAGGATTGACTTAACAAATTCCATCCATCTACTAATACAAATAAAAGTAATTTAAATGGCAGAGAAATCATAGCTGGCGGTAACATAAACATACCCATAGACATAAGAACACTAGCTGTTACAATGTCCACCAATATAAATGGTATAAATAACAAAAATCCTATTTCAAAGGCTGTTCTTAACTCACTTATAACAAAGGCTGGTACAATTGTATAAAGTGGAACATCATCATAATTATAAGTTTCCTTACCATCTGCATCCTTTTCTACTTTAATAGCGTCCTCTACCTTTCCAGCTTCAAGAAACAACTTTAAATCTTTTACTCTAGTTTGCTTTAACATAAATTCCCTCATGGGCTTTATCCCTTTATCTATAGCAACATCCATTGTTATTTCTTCCTTCATATAAGGCTGAACTGCCTTTTCATTAATTTCTGAAAAGGTAGGTGCCATTACAAAGAAAGTTAAAAATAAGGACAACCCAACAATTATTTGTTTTGGCAGTGATGTAGCTCCTATAGCACTCTTAAAGAAAGAAAGTACTGTTACAATTCTTATAAATCCTGTGGTCATTATAAGGATTGATGGAAGTATTGTAAGTACTGTTAGTACTAATAATAATTTTATATTGTCCACATATTCAGTAGGAGTTTTTGCATCCCCATCACCAAAAGATATATTTATATCTGGAATTGGCATGGTATCTCCAGTAGCATAAGCTACTTTACTACTAATTGAAATAACACAAAACACCAGTAGTATTAGCGTTATGGGTTTTATAAACTTTTTTAGATCAAATTTTTTCATATGTATTATCCCTTTATTCCTAAAATAATATTTTACTTTCTCCATTTAAGATACTTGTCTTTAAAAATTTGTTTTAACTCACTACTATTCTTTAATTTAATCATTTCAATTTCTTTATAATCTTCCCCTGCAACTTCTTCTACAATTTCTATTTTTCCTTGAGCTGAAGTTACTAAATAATATTTATCTCTTATCTTTACAATGAGCAGAGAGTTATCCTTACTAATGGTTAGTCTCTCTACTACTCTCATTGTAGATTTTCTGTTTATGTGACTATATTTCTCAACTGTCTTCCCTAGCCAAAGAATTAATCCTATAACTAATGGGAAAAATATTACAAGTTTTAATAAGGTTAAAATCAATTGACTATCCATAGGTCACCTATTGAACAATTATATCTGTGAAATAAATATTGGTTATCTTACCACTATTTAAAAGTTCATTTGCCTTTACGACTATCTCTTCTTTTAATAAAGCATCTCCCTCTGTTTTGAAATCCGTAGATTTCTTAGCTCTTAATACCTTATTTATACAGTCTCTTATTTGTGGAATCTTTGCTGTAAGTTCTTCTTGCAAATCCTTATTCTCTAAATTCGAACCTAAGGAAATTTTCACCTTTACAAATTTAGACTTTCCCTCATCACTTAAATTTACTAAGAACTCGTCTAAATTTAAGGTAGCTTCCTTTTCTACTACATTACTTTCACTAGTGCCATTATTATTTTTACCTACATTCTTTGTTGCAATGGTATATCCAACAAATACAGCTCCACTTATAAGTGCAAATATTACTATAGCGGTTACTATAATTAGAACTAATTTAGAACTTCCGCCCTTTTCTTTTTCTAACTCATTGCCATTACTATTTTTCTTGCTCATTTCCTTGCTCCTTTACATTAGTTACAACTATAATATTAACTCTTCTATTTTTAGCTCGACCTTCATCCGTATCGTTTTTTGCTATAGGTCTATACTCTCCACATCCCTGAGCTGAAAATCTTTGAGGATTTAAAATCTTTTTACTACCAAGAAAATAATCCAGTACGCTTAATGCTCTAGCAGAAGATAGATGCCAGTTATTTGGCATAGCTGGTGTGTTAATTGGTACATTATCTGTATGACCTTCAATTATAATCTTGTTATCTACCTTTCCAATTAAGTCACTAACCTTATCTAATACGTTTTTACTATCTGACCTTAGTTCTGCCTTTCCAGTATCAAAAAGCACCGAATCCTTCATCTGGATATTAAGACCTTTTTCATCTTCATATATTTGAACATCATTCTCTAAATCATTTTCCTTAATGTAAGTTAATACGTCCTCTAAAATTTCCAAGTCTTCATTTTCTTGAATATCCTCCACTGTAAGCTGTGGCTTTCCAACTATAGGTACATCACCACTACTTGAGTTAAATTCAAGTATGGACCTATCAGCCTTACCACTAAAAGCACTTTGCATGGCTACAGCTATCTGCTGAAATTTTTGTGAGTCTATAGTTGATAGTGAATAAAGTAAAACAAAGAAGGTTAATAGCAAAGTAACAGTATCTGCATAAGTAGCTAACCACCCATCAGTTTTTATGTCTTTCTTGGCCATAATTATTCACCTACTCTCCTTGATTAACACTACTTAAATACTTTACTCTATCCTCTGGTGATAAATATACTATCATTTTATCTTCAATTACCCTTGGGTTTACTCCTGATTGTATAGAAAGTACTCCTTCAATCATCATTTCCATTTGGTTTACTTCCTTAGATGTTTTATAATTTAGCTTTCCTGCTATAGGAAGTACAACTAAGTTAGCAAGCATTGATCCATAAAAAGTTGTAATAAGAGCCTTACCCATACCTGATGCTAAGTTGTCTGCATCTGATAGGTTAGCAAGCATTTGAATAAGTCCAATCAATGTTCCAATCATACCCATGGCTGGAGCATATGCTCCCCAAGTTGTGAACATAGATGCTGCATCTTCATGTCTTTTTTCTAATTCTTTAATTTCTAAAGTCATAACTTCTCTAATAGATTCAGGTTCAATACCGTCAACTATCATATTTAAGCCTTTTTTAACAAACTCGTTACTAATCTCTTGTATATCTTCTTCTAAAGAAAGTAGTCCATCTCTTCTAGCTTTTTTAGATAAATTAACAAATAGTGCAATATTATCTACCTTAGATGTTCCATCTTCTTTGAAAGCTTGTGCTGCAACCTTGATAAATCTTTTTATTTCATTCATTGGATAAGACATTAAAAGTGCACCGAAGGACCCTCCTACTGTTATAGCTAAGGATGGTACATCAAAGAATAGCTTTAACGATCCTCCATTTAGCATTCCATAAAATACAAGAACAATTGCAATCACAAAACCTATAGCTGTTAACATATCATTCTTCTTCATTGCTTTCCTCCAACCGTACATTTGCCCAGTATTTTCGTCTAAATTCTATAACCTTATCAACTATTTCTTTAGAACTTTCTTTAACTAAATACTTTTTTCCATTGACTAAGGTAATTACTGTCTCTGGGATTTCTTCAATTTTTTCAATGTGATTACTATTAAGAATAAATTTGTTTCCATTTAAGGGATTAACCTCTATCATATTCTCCTATACCTCCTATGATATAGTAAATTTACTTAAGCTAAGATCAATATAAGCACCGTCCTAGCCTAAGGAAAATCACATTTACATATTTAAATAAATTATCTTTTTAAATTTACAAGTTCTTGTAATATTTCATCTGCAGTAGTGATGATTTTACCGCAAGCCTGGAAAGAACGAGTTGCAACTATCATATCTGTAAACTGTGCAGATAAATCAACATTTGACATCTCTAAGAATCCATTTAAAACTTGTCCATAAGCCTTGCCATTGTCTTCTCTTGCACCTAAAGCAGCTTTATCAGTATATTTACCAACTCTAGCTAATGGATTTCCTGAGTTTGCTGAAGGAGAATACATATTATTTCCCTTTTGCTCAAGACCTTCATTGTTAGTAAATGACGCCATGGCAACTTGTCCAAGAACAGTAGTACTACCATCAGCAAGGACAGCCTTAATTAGTCCATCATTTTCTATAGAGAAACCTTGAATTCTAACATCTTCTCTTCTTCCTGTTGGATTTCCACCAGCATCTACTTCTGGATTTCCATCTTTATCAGTTACCAGCTTAGAAACAGTTTCTGGTATTTTAAGTGCTACTAATTCATTTTGATTAGCATTTAAGTTTTCGGATTCTCCATCTACATAATTAACTATTCCACCTAATGGAGATGTTGCTGTTCCATCACTTATAGCATAACCCATAATTCTATATCCATTAGAATTTAGAAGATTTCCCTTACTATCTACCTTAAATGAACCATCTCTTGTATAAAAGCTCTCTAAGGTTGTAGATTCCATACTTTGATCTGGATTAACTGTTATTGTGCCATTTTCTTTTCCTTTAGCTACTATAAAATATCCTGTTCCATCTACAGCTACATCATAAGGTCTTCCTGTTGGTTGCAGACTTCCTTGAGCCATGTTTGTTACTATACTTTGTATAGAAACTCCCATACCAACTCTAGAAGGGTTAACTCCTCCTAAGTTTAATCCTGGACCTGATGCTCCCTTATAACTTTGATACATACTATCCTGAAAAGTAACTGAAGATGATTTAAAGGAAGTAGTTCCTGAGTTAGCCACGTTATTTCCTATTACATCTAACTTTTTTTGATTTGCTCCTAAACCTGATATCCCTGAGTACATTGAATTTAACATATTATACTATCCCTCCGATTCTCTATTTTTTAATGTAATTTTATTAACCTTTTACTCCAATTACAGAGTCAAATAAGTAATCTCTGATTTCTATTTTTCCATCAACTTCAACTTCAACCTTAAGCTTTATGCCTTCTGCATCCCTATATACTTCTAGAACTTTCCCTGTAATACTCTTAGGCTTTACTGGCTTTTCTTCTTCCTTGCCATCTCCCTTAGGCTTTTCTACAGATGTATCTGCTGGCAATGCTATTTCAACAATTTTACCCATCAATGTTACTGCATTAGAGAAGGTTAAGTTATCCATATTTGGATCTCCCGAATCAATGACATCTGTAACTTGGCTATATTCATAATCTGTATATTTTCCATCTACACCTTCCACAGTAACATAAACGTCTCCCTTATGTTTATACACAGCCCTAACTACGCCACACTGAGGTACTCCATTAGCATCCAATGCATCTAAAGCTACAAATTTTCCAGTTAATCCTTGTGCAGATGAAAGAGTCATTGTAGAATTTAATGAACTCATCTGTTCAAGGGTTGTAAATTGAGCTAACTGTGAGACATATGCAGTAGTATCTTGTGATTGAGTTGGATCCTGATTAGAAAGCTCAGCAGCTAATATTTTAAAGAAGGAATTTTTGTCAAGTTCTGCCCCTGGTTTTACAATAGGCGTACCATTTTTAGTTTTGTTTCCTTCAACCCAAGGTGCTGTTGTATTATTAGTTGATATTGCCATTTCATCATCTCCTAAACTAGTAAATCTATCTCATTAGAGGCTTTCACATTAGCTTCAGGTATAACATCCTCTTCAACTATATTGACCTCTGACCCTTGTCTACCATTCTCACTACCTCTTTGTCCACCATTTTCATATGCTTTGCCTTGGTTGTTTCCATGAGCATAATAGGTAGTATCCTCTTCATAAAGTCCTATATCTACTGATTGTATTTTTATGTTGTTTCCATTTAGCTTTTCATTTATGTCCTTAAGTCCTAAAGCTAACATTTCTACAGTTTCCTTTGATGTAGCCTTAATCATTGCCTTTAAAGCACCTTGTTCCATACTTACAGATATGGATATTTCACCCAACTCTTTAGGATAAATCTTTACAGTTAAATCCTTAACCCCATTTTTATCCATGTATGATAAAGCTTTTATCACATCATTATTAAGATCACTCTTTGTAATAGCTATAGGCTTTTCACTAGATACTTCTCCTGATTTTTGTACACTATTTTCAAAGTATGACATAAAATCAGCAGCTCTTGTAACCTTTGAATCCTTCTCTTCACCATTAATTACTTTATTCAAAATAGCTGTTTCCTTTGAAAACTTACTATCTTTACTACTACTACTTTCTTCATTATCTTCTACTCTAGCTACTACACTACTTTTTTCTATAACATTAGCTTCCAGTTCTATTCTTCTAGGTATATTTAAAGGCTCCTCTTCTTTATTAGCATCTTTCATTGAAACTATTTTTTGTAACTGACTTATTAGATCATCATTATCTATACCTTCTTCTGCTGTTAATAGTTTCATAAGACTTTCACTACTATTGTCTAGCTCAGTAATATCTTCATTAATTAAAGTTAATAACTCTGTAAGTTTATTTTTCATGTCACTATTAATTGATGCTTCACTTAATAATTCTAATAAGCCATTTGCCCTTTTTTCACTTCCTAAAAGGTCTAATAAAGGTTGTAGTTCCACTTTACCTTCATTTCCACTGATAAGATCAGAAGAAACCATTTCATCCTTAGAAGGATCCTTCTTATTCAAAAGAGCTATTATTAGATTTATTAGTGACTGCATATCTTCTGAGGTACTTAGCTTTTCACCTTCATGAACTTCCTCAGAGCTCAATATGTAATCCTTCGAAGGCTCTTTAACTTTTTCTTGCTTAATAGAATTTACTGATTTAGTTTTAGAGCTTTCATTATCTGTACTGTAGTTTTTAAGTTCCTTGGAAAATTCCTTATTAGAATATCCTTTATTTCCTTCAGACTTTTTAACTTTATCACTAGTACTACTACCTTTATACAGGTCATTTCCAACACTAAATTGTGCCATTTCCATCAAATTTATCGCCTCCCACACTCACGTATAAATCCATAAAGTGCAAATTCATCATTTTGAATTTGTTCTATTCGATTTTCTTCTTTTATAAATGCTGCCTGATCCTTATCTTTTAATATGCCTACAATCTTTTTATTTACTTGAGCAGTAACTAATTCTTTCCTAGTGAGCTTCACTCTTTCTTCATCAGTTTTAAGCTTTTCTTGTGTAATATCAATAGTACTATTTAATAGATTTAAGTAATGATGCTGAATTTTTCTTTCAGTTACACTCATGTTATTATTCACAGTAGAGTATCTTTGGAAGCTATCCTCTAGACTTTTAAGTTCTTCTTCTACCCTGTTCTTATCCCTAAGGGCCTCCATAAAAACTATTTTTTTACCATCTTCTTCTTTTTCTCTTAAGTCCAATAACCTTTGTAATTTAAACTTATAAGTTTGTCCCAAAATTTACACCACCTTTATTTAAACATATTAATAAGCATGTCTTTACTAGCTTCAATTTCGCAACCTTCTTTTATCTCTTGAGTTAAAAATCCATTTATACTATCTATATATTCAATGGCCATATCTATTTTAGAATTACTTCCCTTTACATAAGCTCCTAGATTTATTAAATCTTCAGCTTCTTTATAAGAGGCCATTAAATCTCTAGCAAGTGAGGCAGCCTTTATATGGATTTCCTCTGCAATTTCTGGCATAAGTCTAGATACACTTTTAAGTACATCTATGGCTGGATAATGATTTTTAGTAGCTAACTCACGGCTTAAGACAATATGTCCATCTAAAATACCTCTTACCGCATCTGCAATTGGTTCATTAAAGTCATCTCCATCAACAAGGACGGTATAAAAAGCTGTAATAGATCCTTTATCAGACATACCGCTACGCTCAAGAAGTTTAGGTAACATTGCAAAAACCGAAGGAGTATATCCTTTAGTAGCTGGAGGCTCTCCTATAGCAAGACCAATTTCCCTTTGTGCCATAGCAAAACGTGTCACAGAATCCATCATAAGAATAACCTTTAATCCTTTATCTCTAAAGTATTCCGCAATGGCTGTAGCAGTAAATGCACCCTTTAGCCTAACAAGAGCCGGTTGATCAGATGTAGCACATACTACTACAGATTTCTTTAACCCTTCTGGACCTAGATCTTTTTCTATAAAATCTAAAACCTCTCTACCTCTTTCTCCTATTAGGGATATTACATTTACATCAGCCTTAGCTTCTCTAGCAATCATTCCAAGAGTAGTACTTTTTCCTACCCCTGAACCAGCAAAAATACCAATCCTTTGTCCTTCACCACAAGTAAGAAATCCATCAATGGCTCTTACCCCTGTAGGAAGAACTTCTTTAATTCTTCTTCTCTTCAATGGGTCTGGTGGCATAGCTTCCAAGGGATAATTCTTATAAAGTGACAATTCCTTTTCATCTAAAGGATTTCCAATTCCATCTAAAACTCTTCCTAAAAGTTCATCTGAACACTTTATGCTTAACTGCTTTCCTGTTCTCTCTACTCTGCATCCAGGAGATATCCCTATTAGGTTTCCAAGGGGCATAAGAATCAAATTTCCATCTTTAAAACCTACTACTTCACAGACTATAGTTTTGTTTTCCTCATTATATATGTGGAAAATTTCCCCTACAAAACCCTTAACTCCTTTTACTTCAATGGTAAGACCTATTATGTTTTTAACTATGCCTTCCATATGATTAAAATTTGTTTTACTAATACTTTTTTCAATGTCTCCTATATTCAAATTAATCATAATACCATCTTCCTCTATGCTTCCATGAGAATTTCCTTTAGTTTCTCTATGCTCCCCTTAATAGTAAAGGTGGTTTTTCCATCATCCTTTTCAACAACTAAGGTTCCATAATCTAAATAATTATCCTGTAAAACCACAACTTCTCCTCTGATGCCCATACTATGCTTGAATTCTTCTATCTTTGTCTCTATTTCTTCTAAATAGTTAGGTGCTACCCTTATAATTATCATCTTGGCATTTTTCTCTTCAGATAGGATGTTGAAAAGTAATCCATTTAGTGCTTCCTTACTTTCAAGCTCCTTTTTAAGCATATTTTCTACGGCATTTACAATAATTTTTCTAATGCCCATCTCCTTAGACTTAAGAAATTTATCATACTCTTCCTTAGCTTGATAAAGAATAAAATTTGCATTTCGAATTATTTCTTCACCTTTTTTTACTCCTTCATCATAAGCCTTGTCATAGCCTTCTTTATAACCAATACTATGGCCTTCTTCATAACCCTTATTAAATCCATCTTCCTTGGCTTCATATAGGATTTCTTCTACTTTTGCATTTGCATTTGCAAGAATAGCTTCCCCTTCTTTATGGGCATTTTCAACTATTTCTTCACCCTTTTTCTTTAGTTTTAGATACTCCTCCATGCTCCTAGGATTAGTATCCTCAAGCTCTATAGTCTCCTCTACTATGGGAGCTGGCTCTATATAAAAGTCTGTATCTATTGCCTTGGTTCCACTTTCACATACATTAACACTTTTTATTACCCTATAAGATGAGTGCATCGTCTCCACCTCTTACAATTGTTATTTCTCCAGCTTCATCTAGTCTTCTAATTAAGGCAACAATTTTTTGTTGAGCTTTTTCAACATCCATAAGTCTTACAGGTCCTAAGAATTCCATATCTTCTTTCAATGTAGCTGCTGCACGTTTTGAAAGGTTTCTTGATATAGTTTCTATTACTTGTTCTGAAGTACCCTTTAGAGCCATACATAGCTCCTTATTATCAACCTCACGTAAAATTCTTTGAATTTCCACATCATTGATAGTAATAATATCCTCAAATACAAACATAGATTCCTTAACTTTATCTGCAAGTTCCATATCTTCCCTTTCAAGACCTTCTGTAATGTTTTTCTCTGTAGTCCTATCAACTTGGTTAAGTATATTAACTAAAGATTGAACTCCTCCTATAACACTACTTTCACTAGTAACCACTGAAGATAACTTACTATTTAATACCTCTTCAATTTCTTTCACTACCACCGGATATATATTACTCATAGTAGCAACTCTAAAAGCAACTTCACTCTGTAATTCAGATGGAAGTGCAGACATTATCTGTCCCGCTTTGTCCGGCTGTAGATGACAAAGTATTAATGCTATAGTCTGAGGATGTTCTCCTGAAATTACATTCATAAGCTGAGTTGCATCGGCTTTTCTAGCAATAGAAAAAGGTCTAAACTGCTGTGAAAACTCTGTAACTCTCTCTAGAATATCGTTGGCCTTTTGAGTTCCTAAAGCTTTAGATAAAACGCTTCTAGCATACTCTACTCCACCTTCAAGAATATAATCCTTAGCCTTATTTAATTCCATAAATTCATCTAAAACAGCTTGTCTGTCCTCAGCTTTAACTGATGACATATTAGCAATCTCATAGGTTATCTTTTGTATATCTCTTTCATTTAATCTTTTTATTATTGCTGCAGATGCATCTGGTCCCAAAGAGATAAATAATATTGCTGCCTTTTGAATACCTGTAAATTTTTCTGTTTTAGCCATTACTATCTCCCTTCTTCATCAGTCATCCATGATTTTATAATATCCGCTACCTGTTCAGGTTTCTTTTCTGCATATTTTTTAACTTCTTTCATAATCTTTTCTCTTTCAGTTTCTGCTTCTAAATCTAAATCTTTGTATAAATCCGCCACTGTTTCTAAAGTTTCATCTCCTATAACTACATCTAGCCCTTCTATAGCCTCTTCATCTTCTTCATCATCTTCTTTTCTCTTACTTCTAATAATAGAAACAACTACAATAATAAGTATAAGTGCTATAACTGCTCCTACTCCTAAAGCAATAAGCTTAATCCTTCTAGATTTTGCTTCTGCTTCCTTCATAGCGTTAATTTCTTCTTCAGCTTGTGTTTTATAATCATCATTAAATGTTAAGCTTTCAACTGAAATTCCATCACCTCGTGCCTCATCAAAACCAATGGCATCAGATACTAAATTTTTTATAGTATTCTTAGTTGCATTATCCATATCTCCATTTACAACAACAGATGTGGTAATTCTCTCCACTTGACCTGGTGCCTTGACAACTGTTTCTTCACTCTTAGTATTATTAAAATTTCTTGTTTCTTCCGAATAGCCTGCTTTTTCAGTATCTTTTTCTGCATCTTGCTCATTAGTCATATTATTATCTACAGTACTTCCTGAAGTATTTTCAGTACCCTTACTATTGTCTTTAATAATATGCTCACTTACTACTGCGGATCCCTTTGGATCATATGTAACATTATTCTGCTTTACAGCGTCAAAATTAAGCTGTGCATTTACAGATACTTTTACATTATCTTTATATATTGGTTCTAATACATTTAAGATTTTCTTTTCATATTCTTTCTCAACTTTTTTAGTTGAATCAATTTGATTTTCTGTACTAGTAGCTTGGGTCCCTTTTTCATTATCAAACAAACCTTCCGTTAATAACTTTAGATTGTCTGATACTATTGTAACGTCTTCCTTATCTAAGTTTTCCACACTACCTGTTACTAAGTGTACAATAGCTTTAACTTGTTCAGGTGAAAGTTCATTTCCTGGCACTAACTTTACCGTTACTGAAGCACTAGCAGGAGTTGGTTTAGTTACAAAGGCTGAGTTGGTTGGTAAAACTAAGTTTACTTTTGCAGCCTCAACTTCTTCAAAACCCTTTATAGTTCTTTCAAGTTCTCCAGAAAGTGCTCTTTGATACATTATTCTTGATTCTTCATCTGTGGCCCCAATGCTACCCTTATCAAAAAGTTCGAAGCCTTGGCTTCCTTCTGTTATTTGAACCTCTGACAGCATTTCCATTCTCAGTTTATCTACTTGAGACTTTTCAACTAAAATGGAATTTCCTTCTATTTCATACTTAGTTCCTTTGCCCTCTAGATTGGCTATAATCTTTCCTGAATCTTGGGAATCCATATTTGAAAATAAAACCGTATACTTTGGTTTAAGTGATACATAAAGTAGTGTTCCTACTGCTATAAAAGTCACCACCGCAATTATCACTAAAGCTATCTTTCTAGTTTTCGACATGGAATTCCACTTATCTTTTATCTTCTTCATTAGCTCCGATAGCTTACTCATCTAATCCTTACCCCCATTATACTTGCATATTATTAAATTCCTTATAAGCATCAACTAGCTTATTTCTTATTTGAATAGCAAGCTCTAGGGACATAGATGCCTCTTCTGTAGCTAATACTACTTCATGGATACTTTTTTCTCCTGCAATATATCCTGTTACATTGTTATCTGCTTCAACTTGTAGATCGTTGACCTTTTGCAATTCATCCTTTATAACAGCTGCAAATCCTGTGCCACCCGAAGTGCTATTCTCTTCAGTATCCTTTTCTTTTACCCCATAAATTTCCCTTAGCTCATTTTGAAAAATTGTTGCATTTGGTATGTAATTGTTCATCATAAAGTACTACTCCCATCTTTTATTTACCTATTTCTAAAGTTTTTAAAAACATACTTTTTTGTGCGTTCATTGCATTGACATTGGCTTCATAAGCTCTACTTGATGCTATTAACTCCACCATTTCATTGGAGATATTTACATTTGGCATAGATACAAATCCTTCTTCATCCGCATCTGGATGACTTGGATTATATACTTTAATAAGTTCTGATTCATCATCTACAATGCCAACTGCTTTAACCCCATTTAACTTGTCCTCTACTTTTCCATTGCTTTTATTGTAGGCTTCCTTTAAGTTCTCTTGAAACATAGCAATCTTTCTTACATAAGGTTTCCCATCTTTTCCTCTAGTAGTTCCTGCATTAACAATATTAGAAGAGATAGTATCCATTCTTAATCTTTCTGCAGTAAGACCACTAGCTGAAATTCTCATTCCTCTAAATGCCTCCACTTTTAGTTCCCTCCTTTTATAACTCTACTTGTACTATTTAGCTTTCCACTGGCAAATCTAACTAAAGATTCATACATCATAGTATTAGCAGCTTGACTTGTCATTTCTGTTTCAATATCCACGTTATTACCATCTTCTCGCATAGATGCACTATCATCTCTTTTAACTTGTACATCTTTGCTTCCAATGCCTATATGTTTTTCATTTGTAGTTTTTAAATTACCATTAGCTGTTGACTCTTCCATAACCTGTTCGAAGGGAACATAATATCTCTTATAGTTTTTTATATTTACATTTGCAATATTATTAGCAATAACCTTATTAGCCTCAACAGTTACATTCATAGATTTTTTTAACAATCCATATACTTCATTTTGTGACATTTTATACCTCCATTTTCCACTTAAACATACTTAATGTTTATAAATTAGACATAAATACTTAAATCCCTTCTTTTTTTTGTTAGTTATACGATTTTTTATTTATTTTATACACTTTAAACTTACTTTAAATAGAAATAAATCTACAAAATTCATCATTAGTAAAAAACAGTATGGTAAAGATTGAATAATAATGGTTACATGTAATCTTATGTAAAATACTCATTGTAAAACATGAACCTGGGTAATCATTTACAATATGGTATATTTTATAAAGCCAATTGCAACTTTTATATGAAAAACTATAAATTTTATATAAAAAAAGCTACTCAAAAAGAGTAGCTTTTAATTACAACAAGGTTAAAATAAAAATATTATTTACTTCTATAATACCTAAAACAAAAAGTATACTTACTCTTTGGCAACTGGCTGGCATACCCTTAGGCTTAGCCCCTATAGCTTTGCGTCACTAACTTTCGTCAATTTTGCCTATTTAATTTTTTCACATATCTGCATTATATACTATATTTTTCTTCCATTCAACCTTTTAAACGTAAATTATTTACTTTTTACTTAAAATTCCTTATTTGCTACACGAAATTACTTTTTCTCTACCTATTAGGATATACATTGCTCAATATTTGTAGAATATCCTGTGGAAATTCATTACTTTGAGCCATCATAGCCATACCTGATTCCACTAAAATTGAGTTTTTAGCATATTCAACCATTTCTAGTGCTATATCAGTACCAGTAATTTCACCTTCTGCTCCTTCAACCTTACCTACTATTTCACTGGTATAATCTGCAGTAGACTCCATTCTATTACTTAGAGCTCCATACTTTCCTCTTCCAGAATTAAGCTTATCTATAGCATCATCTAAGCGTTCTAATCCATCATTCATATTCTCCACACTTATTTTATTGCTACCGTCAGCATTCACAAGTCCTAGTCCTGTAGATGTTAAATTATATGTTGGCAGTTTAGTTACATAGTCACTAGTTGCTCCAATAAGTAGATCCACTGTATCACCTGGATTATTTTTATCGGCTAACAGCTTTACACCATTCATCTCCGTATTATTAGCAGTATAAGTTATATGTTCTAGATTCTCATCTATTTCCTTTTGAATAACTGCTCTATCTTCCGGCGTAGTTGCTCCTCCAGCTTGAACCATAAGTTCTCTAGACCTTTGTAAGGCTTCACTTATACTTTGCATACCACCATCCATGGTTTGCATAAGACTTACACTATCTTGAATATTTCTAGTGGCCATTTGAAGACCTCTAATCTCTAACTTCAACTTATCACTCTTAGCCTTAGCATTAGGATCATCTCTATAGGTCTGTATCTTATTACCTGAACTAATACTACCATAAGCCTTAGATTGAGCTACTAAATTTTTAGTATAGCTATTAAATATCCTCATAGCGGACATATTTCTACTTAATCTCATTATCTCACTCCTCACAAAAATTACCACGGGGTCTGACCCCCAGGAATTTTTTTCCTTGGGGTCTGACCCCATGGAATAAAGTTCCATTTATTTAAACTATGTTGACAACTAAATCCATTTTACTTATCGTCACTTTTTATTAATTACTTTATGATTAGCAAAAGCATTAACAGCTATTTTTAGCCATTAATGCTTTTCCATTCTTTCACAAGTGCCCGTCACCTAGAAAAGATAACTTTCCCTACCCTATCTATATGTTCCTTTAATTCCTTATGCTTTAAATGTGAATAATCAACTATGTCAAAAAGTACGGCATAGGACTTTTTTCTTCCAGTATTGAATTAAGTTTTGATAAAATATCCAAATTTATATTTTCTCCATAGACAGCTATATCAATATCTGAGCCTGGCTTATAATTACCCTTAGCACGGGAACCAAATATAGATGCTTTTTCAATCTCATCAAATCCTCTTATAACACTAACTATATATTCTAAATCTAATTCTCTTAGCCCAAAACTCACTGTAATTCCTCCAATTTAGAATATAATTTTTTAATAATAGGATAATAGGATTTACGAATAAGCTCTACTGCTTCTTCAGCCACTTCTTCATTATAAGTATATGACATTAAGTTTCTCTTTTCCAATGCATCAATCCATATATGTCCATCTTCAATCAACTGAATTTGAAAAACAGTTTTTATCATTCCCCTTGGACTTTTTACTTCAAATCCTTCTAATTCAAGATAATCTTTCATAGTCTTCCATGCTAATTCAAAAGTATATTCAAAACATTTTATTAAACCTTGAACTTCAAATTTATTAAGGTCACCTTTTTCTATAAACTCCGTTAGTTGTGATGTAGCCTTTTTATAATTAGAAAATCTCTGTTTCCAGCGAATATCATTGTTCATATAAAGCCACCTGTAAAGCCACCTGCTTTTTAATTATTTTTTCTCTTAAAACCATAGTATATTCATCTTCATACTATTTTATTATACCATGTAAAATGCAGGGATTGAACCATTCTTTTACAAATGCCTGTGACCAAATTTAATTGAAAAAATCACCATAGGGTCAGACCCCCAGGAATTCTTTTCCTCGGGGTCTGACCCCGTGGAATATTTATACTGTAAATTTATTGATAATACCTTGTAGTTCATCTATAATATTTACCAATCCTTCACTACCATTGGCTATTTCTTCGATACTTGCTGATTGTTCTTCTATAGCTGCTGAAGCTTCCTCAGTTCCTGCTGCATTTTCTTCTGCTATAGCAGATAGATTTTGCATTAAGTCTACAAGCTTTTCTTTATTTTCATTCATTTTTTCTGATGATTCATTAAGCTTATCTATAACATTATTAGTTATTTCTATAGAATTTGATATTCTATGAAATTTTTCTTCAGTTTTTTCTACACTTTCAGATTGGGAATCAATTATCCCTTTTACTTCTTTCATTCTATTTACTGCATTTTCAGATTTTAATTTTAACTCTTCTATTACAGTTTTGATTTCTCCTGTAAAATTATTAGATTCTTCAGCAAGTTTTCTTATCTCTTCTGCTACTACGGCAAAACCTCTTCCATGCTCGCCTGCTCTTGCTGCTTCAATAGCTGCATTCAAAGCAAGTAGATTTGTTTGTTCCGATATAGACTGAATCATTGTACTTGCCTTTTCTATCTTTTCTGCACTTTCGTTATTACTTAATATAATTTCATACACCTGTTTAGAAGCATTATTACTTTCTCCCGTTTTTAATACTAAATCTTTTAATATAATAAAACCTTCTTCTTTTTCCTTTTCTATATCCTTTGCTGCGTTATTTAATTCCTCTGTATATTCTTTATTCTCTTCTAGTAAACTACCCATTTCTTCTACACTTAAAGCTGCTTCTCCTGTATCTTGAGCTTGGCTACTTGCTCCACTAGCTATATTTTCTATAGTTCTTGATATTTCTTCAGAAGCTATGGCTGACTGTTCTGCTGTTGCTGTTAGTTCCTGGGAAGTTGCCACTACCTTTTCTGCACCTTCTGAAGTTTTTATAACAAAGTCTCTTACATTGTCCTCCATAACCTTCAGAGAATTTGCCATAATTCCTATTTCATTTTTCCTTTTCATATATTTTAATGTTTCATCTTTTTCATTAAACTTAAAGTCTAAATTTGACTGTTTTTTTATAGTATTAGTTAAAGCAACTATAGGTTTTGTAATTGATGCCCCTAAGCTATAGCTTATAGCAACAGATATAAGTAGTCCAATAACAATTACTATAACTACCGATTTTATGGTAGATAATACACCTTCATTATATATATCTAAAATTGATTCTACAGATTTTCCAACATAATAAATACCAATGACTTCATTATTATCACCAAAAATAGGTGCATATTTTGTCATATACTTTTCACCTAATATATCAGCTTCTCCAAAATATTCATTCCCCTTTGAAATCTCTTCATAGGCTTTACCACTAGCATCCAATTTTGTTCCAATAATTCGTTCCCCTTTATCATCTCTAATTGTGGTCAAAACTCTCACATAATCATCACCAGACTTAGCAAAGACAGTAGCAAGTATATCCATACCTTCCGCTAATTCGTCAATAAACTCATAGTCACCATCAATGGGCTTACCATTAGAGTCTATAAGTTTCCCATCATCATTAAGACTTAATGTACCAAACTGCTCCTTAAGATAAATATCTAGCACACTATAACCTGAACCTATTGCATCTTCTGATTGTTTGTTTATAATATTTTTAGTAACACTAAATGACTTAAAAAGTCCCATAAACATCATAGACAACGAAATAATTATAATAATAGTAAGAATAATAGTAGTTATTTTCCATTTTAAGCTTTTCATAAATTTAATCTCCTCTGTCACAAAATTTTAGTAATATATAATTAAAATTAATAATATTATCGATATTTAACATTATAACTTTATGGTTTTTTTAAAACTTTATCACATATAAAAAGCATTAACAGCTATTATTAGCCATTAATGCTTTTTACAATTATCTGTTTACAAAAATAATTCTGGTTCTTTTCTATGTATAAAATTTATTTCTAATTCTTCTTTGTGCTTTAAATATCCAATATCATCAAAATACTTTGCTTCTACAGGACATTTTTTAATACATGCACAACATTTAATACAAATTCCATTAACTTTAGTCACATCTTCAAGATCAACAGAGCCCATGGTACAAACACTAGCACAAAGTTTACAATCTATACAACTATCCTTAGTTTTGGGCTTCACCTTTCTTATATCAATAGGCTCTCCCTTTTCATCCCTAGGCATATAATAATTTCTATAAGGCTTTTGTTCATTTATTAATAGATCCTGTCCATCTTCTCCAGCAGCAATTTTACTATATATTTTATCAGCAAAATTCCTAACTATATCCATATCCTTTTCATCAGGTCTATTCTTAGCTAAGGTTTTAGAAAAAGAATGTTGTCCTATAAATGCAGCCCCCACAATAACCCTAAAGCCATCTAGTTCTAATATATCTCTTAACTCTATCAAAGCATCATCATAATTTCTATTTCCATAAACCACCACTGCGACAGCCAACGCACCATTACCCACAATAGAATTTATATACCTTAAAAGCACATTAGGCACTCGCCCTGCATAAACTGGAACTCCTACAATAACAATATCATCCTTTGAAAAAGATACAGATTTCTCCCTTATCTTTGGTAAGGTAAAATCAATACTATTTATGCTTTCCTTTAGGTTCATATCTTCCGAAAGTCCTTCTGCTATACCAGATATTACTTTCTTAGTTGTATCTGTAGCACTAAAATATAGTGTGTTTAGTTTATAATGCAAATTTATCACCTCTTAATGAATGAAAGACCAGTATGAATATTCCATAGCATTATGCTAAGTGATATTTGACCTCAACATAATTAGCTCAATTATATATTTTGGGCCATAATATATTCTGCAATTCTAAAATCTAGCTCTGTATCAATATCTATTGAGCTTTCTCTACTCATAATGTATGCTTTGCTTTTCTTTCCGTAGAAATCCCTTTCGCTTAAATATTTTTCAACATTAGATATATATATTGAACCATTTATACGATAATACTTTTTGTCATCTTGCCTTCGAGTTGCACTGTTTTTATTTATAAAACCTTCTAAAGATAAACTATCACTCAATGTATTATATATACTTAAAGAATGTTCAGCCTCACAAACACTTACTACAGAATCTAATTTGTTTTCTATTAATAAATCTAATGATTTTTTTATGTCTAAAGCTTTTCTTAGGGGTGAAGTAGGTTGTAGTAACATAAAATAATCATATACTTTCCCTAACTCCTTTAATCTTTGAATGGTATACACAATCATATCTGTACTACTAGCTATGTCGCTAGCTAATTCATCTGGTCTTAAAAATGGTATACTTGCTCCATATCGTTTAGATATATTGGCATACTCTTCTGAATCAGTAGAAACAACTATATCGGTAAATATATCACTTTCAATAGCAGCTTCAATGGTATATGCTATTAATGGCTTATCATTTAATAATTTTATATTTTTATGCCTTAGCCCCTTAGAACCGCTTCTTGCAGGTATTATTGCTAAGATTCTTTTATTACTATACATTTATACCTTTACCTTTCACATCATATTTATATCGTAAAAAGTTTTTTTTAACTCTATCTCTTTGCTTAACGCTTTTTTTATTTCATATAGTATTTTGTTAGATGTATCTCCATCTCCATATGGATTTTCAATCTTTGATATTTTATCTTTAAATTCTTTACTTAGTCCTCTTTTTATTGCTTTAATAATATCACTTTTAATAGGGTCACAATTGATTACCGTTTTAGCTTGCAATCTTCCCTTTTGTCTATCACCAATATTTATAGTAGGGATATTAAAGGAAGGAGCTTCTATAATTCCACTAGATGAATTCCCTATTACCATACTACAATACTTCATAGCACTTAAATATTTTAGTTGTCCCATAGAAACAAAACCAATATATTTCTCTGGGTTTTTAGATATAAATTCATCTATCTTTCTATTTATTTTTCTCCCCTCATTATCAGAATTAGCTTTTGTAATTATAAATTTCATATCATCAAATTCTTCTAAAGCACCTAATAACTCTGTAATCTGTATCTCTGCTAATCCTTGTTCTAGTGTAACTGGATGAAATGTAACAAGCGCAAATTTTTTATTCAAAACAAAATTTATACTTTTTTCTATCTCTTCCTGGGATAATAATTTTAATACTTTAATATTTTCTATTCCTATAGCTCCAACATTGAAAACTCTATGAGGCTCTTCCCCTAACTGCATTACCCTCTTTCTATAACTTTCAGTACTTGTAAAATGAAGATAACTCAATTTAGTTATGCAGTGCCTAAATACATCATCCTGTGCTCCCTCGGTTATCTCTCCTCCATGTATATGTGCTATAGGAACATTAGCTACCATAGCTGAAATACTTGCAGCCAATATTTCATATCTATCACCAAGTACAATTACCATGTCAGGCTTAGTTCTATTAATATACTCACTAAAGCTAATAATAGCTAATCCCATTGCTTTTGAAGTAGCTACATGTGAATCTGAACTTAGTAATATTTCTATTTTTTCATCAATAACTATGCCATCTTCTTCAATCAATTTATATGTAAGTCCAAATTCTGTTGACATGTGCATTCCTGTAACAACCAATTTTAAATCTATCTCTTTATCATCTATCATTTTCATTATTAACGGCTTCAGTAATCCATATTCAGCTCTTGTTCCAGTAATCACACATATTCTTTTTACCATTGAATTAGATCATCCTTTCTATAATCTTTTTTAGAAACCATACCAATTATAGCGTGCCACATCTTGGGGTTTATTCCACTTGCAGGTCTCTTAACAGTTAAATTTTTTTCTGTGAAAACTTCACCGCATTTTATATCTACACTAGCAACGATACTTTTCCTTACTATCTTCTTATTTTCTTTTTCTACAGTGGTGGGATACTTGATTCCATCTCCAAGAGCCTTTTCTATATTTCTAATAGACTTAATCATCATC
Source organism: Clostridium sp. UBA871 (assembly GCF_002295255.1). NCBI lineage: Bacteria > Bacillati > Bacillota > Clostridia > Eubacteriales > Clostridiaceae > Clostridium > Clostridium sp. UBA871. The sequence continues at coordinate 660,632 of NZ_DBFV01000004.1, forward strand.
CTAAGCTCATCTGGATTTAAACTAGCTAAATGATCAGGTCCTTCCATAGTTTTATCAAGTGTAAAATGTTTCTCTATTACCTTTGCTCCCATTGCTACAGCTGCAATTGAAACCTCTATTCCTTCTGTATGATCAGAGTATCCAACATCAACCTTAAATGCTTCTTTTATTGTCTCCATTGCTTTCAAATTTACATCATTCATATTAGTAGGATAATCTGTATTACAATGTAATACAATAATTTCATTATTACCATTATTTCTTAGAGTGCTTAAAGCAAATTCTATGTCTGATAAATCACTCATTCCTGTAGATAAGATAATCTTTTTACCTATTCTAGCTACCTTTTCAAGGTAAGGTACATTTTCTATTTCTCCAGATGGAATTTTAAATACTTCAATTCCCAAGTTATCTAAAAACTCTATACTTTCTATATCAAATGGTGATGATAAAAACATTATATGTCTCTTTTTACAATATTCTACCAACTCTCTATATTCAGCGTAATCCAATTCTAACTTTTTCAGCATTTCAAACTGCGAAGTCTCTTCGCTTAAATTTCTTACTTGATATTTAGCTTGTTTAGCATTCTTAGTCACTAAATTTTCCGCTTTAAAGGTTTGAAACTTAACTGCATCAGCTCCTGCTATTACTGCTTCATCTATTAACTTTTTTGCTACTTCAACACTTCCATTATGATTAACACCAGCTTCTGCAATAATAAATACCTTATTCATATTCTTTCCCCCTTGCTGGATTTCCATATACTTTAGATACTTTATCTATTGAATTAATTACTACGGATCCTGCTCCAATTACAGTACTTTTGACTACACTTATTCCCTCAATAATAGTAGCATTTGTTCCTACATGACAATACTTTTCTATGGTCACTCCTCCGCTCAGAGTTGCTCCTGGAGCAATATGTACAAAATCTCCAACTAGGCAGTCATGCTCAACTATAGCTCCTGTATTTATAATAGCTTGTTTCCCTATTATAGCTTCTGCATTTACTATAGCACCTTTTCCTACAAAAGTTCCTTCACCTATACCACATTCTTCCGATACAATAGCCGTTTTATCTATTATAGCTGGAAATTTAAATCCTATTTTACTTAGCATATCATATAAAGTAATTCTTAATTTAGGATTTCCAATACTTCCAACTGTAATAAATGCATATTCAACACCTTGATTATGCATATCTTGTAATATATAATCCGTTCCAAGTATCTTAACATTAAGTATCTCCCCTTTGTCAACAGGATCTGTAATACCTACTATTTCAAATTCATTTTTACTTCTTATGGAGTCAATGACACTTTTACAGTGCCCTCCTCCACCTACTAATACAATCTTTTTCATTAACCTTCCTCTAATCTTTTCATCATTTCTTGCATTTCATCTGGTTGTCCCATATCCATCCAAGCTCTCTCTGTTATTGGATAAACTCCAACTTTCATTCCTTTATCCATACATTCTTTTGCTATATCAGGTAAGTGAATAAATGTGTCTTCCTTTATTAATTGTAGTGCCTCAGGCTCTATTATGTACATTCCTGTATTAGTTAAAAATGAATACTCAGGTTTTTCTACCATACTCTGTATATTTCCTTCATTATTTAAATTAACTACACCATAAGGTATTACCATATTTTTAACTGCACATACCATAGTAATAAAGTTTTTATTTTCTTTATGATACTCATACATGGCTTCATAATCACTATCTATTAATATATCACAGTTAGATACAAAAAATGTGCTCTTTATTTTATCTTTAAGAAAATAAAGGCTCCCTCCAGTACCTAGCGGTTTATCTTCTTCTATATAGTATATATTATAATTCTTAACTACTTCTTCAAAATATGCTTTAATCATATTTTTCTTATAATTAACGGTTAAATAATATTCATTACATCCAAATTCCTTAAATCTATTAATTATTCTTTCTACTATAGGTATATCACCAATAGGTATAAGAGGCTTAGGTAAAATTTTAGTGTAAGGATATAACCTAGTGCCTAACCCTCCAGCCATAATTACCACTGGTATATCTAATGAAGGCTTCTTCTCAACACTAGACATATCCAAGTCGTTCCAAAATATTATTGATTTTACTTCCCCTTCAATACTAACTACAGGTATAGAACTAATTGAATATTTCTTCATAAGTCTTTTAGCTTTATATCTCTCTGTTTCTGTTATATATTTAGGCGAATAGTTAGCAATTTCTTTTACAGGTGCCGACAAATCCCCACTCTTTAAAATCCATCTTCTTATATCGCCATCTGTAAGTATAGCCTTTAACTTATTATCTTCTGTTATAAGTAAAACCTGCTTGGCAGTTTTATCTAAAATCTTAGCAGCTTGTCTTATACTTATCTCTTCATTTATTATTATATCCTGAATATTCATAGCTATATCTCCCCATACTTAATAATGCTTTAAATACTATTCAAAACATTAATAACATAATTAACTTCTTCTTCTGTTAAATTGCTACTACATGGAATATTTATCACATTTTCTAAATAATAATTAGCTCTATCTATTTTATAAGCTCTTGATTCTCTATACGGTTTTTGAGTATGAATTAAATTCCATATTGGTCTTACTTGTATATTTTTTTCTTTAAGATACGGAATAATTTCTTTAACTCTTAATGGATATATATCATTATTTATTAATAAAGAATAAAACCAATAATTGGGTTGTATATTATTATTAAAATCAAGCATTGTTAATCCTTTAGTATTTTTCAATCCATTATTATATAACTCATAATTTTTTTTCTTAATTTCTATAAATTTATCTAATTGTTCTAATTGCGCAACCCCTAGTGCTGCTTGTAAATTAGTCATTCGATAATTATATCCTATTTCATCATGTATATAGTAAAGTTCATCATCTTTAGCTTGCGTAGAGAGGTATTTTCCTTTTGCTAAAAGTTCCGGATGATTTGATACTATCATCCCACCTCCACCAGTGGTAATTATTTTATTTCCATTAAACGAGTACACTCCAAAATCACCTATAGTTCCCGCATACTTTCCAATATATTTTCCTGAAATGAATTTAGTTCCTAATGCTTCTGTTGCATCCTCTATAACTTTAAGGTTATATTTTTGTGCAATATCCATTATCCTCTCTATATTTACACTATTACCAAAAACATGAACTACAATTATGGCTTTTATATGCTTCCTATTAAGCTTATTTATTAATTTTCCACCAATAAATTCACACTCTTCTTCACAAAACATTTTTAGTTTATTAGCATCCATTGTTAATGAATCATCACAATCCATAAATATAGGTTCTGCTCCAATATATCTAACAGGATTTACTGCTGCAATAAATGTCAATGTAGGAACTATGACTTCATCTCCAGCATCTACTCCACTTAAAATTAACGATAAATGAATACCAGCAGTTCCACTTTGACAAGCAACGGCAGATTCAACATTAAGATATTTAGCTATGCTATCCTCAAATTCATTTATATATGCTCCACCAGTAGATACCCATTCTTTTTCTACTGCATCTACTACATACTTTAATTCATTTCCTTTTAAATTAGGTACTGAAAGCGGAATAAACTTCTTCACTTAGCCCATCTCCTTTAATTAAATATTATATATGTCAGCTTTATACTTAGCTAAGTTTTCTGGTTTTCTAAACCATTCTATAGTTTCTCTAATTCCTTCTTCGAAAGTATAACTAGGCAACCAATTTGTTAACTTCTTAATTTTTTCATTTGAACCTAATAATCTATTTACTTCACTTTTATCGGGTCTTAATCTTTGATCATCACATACGATTTTTGCATTTGGATTTATTTGTCTTATCATTTCCTCTGCTAATCTTCCTATGGATATTTCATCTTGAGTAGCTATGTTTATCTCTTCGCCTATGGTTCTATCTGATTTAGCAATTTCTATAAATCCTCTTGCTGTATCCTTAACAAAATTAAAGTCTCTTGTAGGTGTTAAAGAACCTAATTTTATTTCAGTTTCTCCAGATAATAATTGGGTAATTATTGTTGGAATAACAGCTCTAGCTGACTGTCTTGGGCCGTATGTATTAAATGGTCTAACAATAGAAATCGGCATATTAAAGCTTCTATAAAAAGATTCAGCTAACCTATCTGCACCTATCTTAGTTGCTGAATAAGGAGATTGACCCTGATATGGGTGCAATTCGTCTATAGGTACGTACTGGGCTGTTCCATAAACTTCTGACGTAGAAGTTACCAGTATCCTTTCAGTCTCCAAGTCTCTTGCAGCTTGTAGCACATTCAGAGTTCCTTTTATATTAGTATCAACATAAGAATCTGGTGAATGATAACTAAAAGGAATTGCAATTAAGGCTGCAAGATGAAATACTTCATCTACTCCTTTCATAGCTTCTCTAACTCCATTAGGATCTCTTATATCTCCTGTAAACACTTCAATTTCCTTTAACTTATCTTTAGACAATGTATCTAACCAGCCCCATGAATTAAATGAATTATAATATGTAAATGCCTTAACATCATAACCTTCTTCTAAAAGTGTTTCTGTAAGGTGACTTCCAATAAATCCATCTGCTCCTGTTATTAATACCTTTTTACTCATCTAATACACCTCATTAACTTAATTGTTCTATAACTTTATTTATTTCTGGTATAATCTCATATTCAAACATATCACTCATTAAGATTAAATCATTGTTTTTTAGGGCTTCTAATATCTCTTTAAGAATTTCATTGAATTTTTCTATATTAATACAATTACTATTTACTTTTATAGCTTCTGTCATGAATATTTGTATATATTCAAGTATACTTTCAAACACTTGAGTATTTATTTTACCCCCATTGTTTCTTGTTTCTTCATTATTTATACTAATAAGTTCTACTAAATTTTCTGCAAATTCCTTAATATTCACTGTAAGTTTCCCCTTTACATATAGATTTTCTTTCATTTTTTATATATTTTAATGCATATTCAGCTTCATTTAACAAGTTTGAATATAGTATTTTACTTTTTTCATATATTTTCTTAGCCTTACTTAACTCCGTATCTTCATTTCCAATTTTATAATCTGGATTATATAAAACGATATTAATAGTATCTGCAAATAAATATTCTATAAATCTAATTTCTTTAGGTATTTCTCTTATAAATTTATCTGTATCTTCTAAAATCTTTAATGAGCTCTTTAATATTTTATGTTTACTAGTAAAATTATCATAATACTTTTCATTATGTTTTATAGCTTCTATTAATTTTATCTCTAACTCTTTTAAATAATTTATAGCACAATCAATTATATCTATAACTTTATCATCGCTTATACATCCAATCATATTTTCATAATTAACAGATATATGATTCTTATCTATTACATTATCAAACATAACTTTATTATCCATAAATTTTTTAATCTGTGTTCCCTTGATATTTGCTCCGCCTTCTGTGGAATTAATAAATTCTATTTGAGAGTTTTCCTTAATAATTTCCTCAAATTCTTCTCTAAAAAAATTTAATGTCATACTTGTTCTTACCTTATTTCCATATATATCTTCCACGTACGGACTAAAGTTATCAGCTACCTTAGTGATATCTTCTTTATCCTTATACTTTTCTTGTACAAATTCAGCATTTTCTGCATGAACCTTATCATCTGTATATGCTAAATCCTGACCTAAAAATATTATAGGATTACATCCCATATACATAGCTAATTTTGTACAAGTATGTGCAACAGATGAATGAGTAAAATTATAATTAGGATTTTCCACTATATCATTTATCCAAGGTGCATAAGGATAGAACACTCTATTTCCTTTATGTAATTTCAGAACTTTATTAGGCAAAATCTCTGAATGTACTAATGTTACCTCTTCTTTATTAATAACTTCATCAACCAATTCATAAGATAATTCATGGGCATCTATTATAGATAGAAAATCCGCCTTTATTCCTTCTTCTATTAGAGTTCTCCATGTTCTTCCTCCAGTAAAAATCACAGCCTTATCTTCAAACTGTTTAAGTTGACTTATGTTCTTGGATAGTGATGGTCCTGCTGATACTATAACTGCTGGTTTACCACTATATGCATTTTTCATATTCACTATATTTTTACTTTTACTTAAATATTTAAGATCAGAAATGGTAGATTCAAACCAAATCTTAGAAAAAAATATATTGGTGTTTCTATTAATAACTCTTCTTCTTGTGACGCTTCTAATAAGCTCATAAATATTATGAACTTCTGCAGGATATGCATTTCTATAATTAGGGTATTCTTGAACTACAAAGGATTTTAAAGCAATGCCTCCAATATACATTTCTAAATACTTTAAAAATTCATCTGTCATAGAAATTATTGCTATGTTTTCATACTTATTTTCTTTTCCATAGATATATTTATTATAAACCTCAATATTAGGTTCGATTATAATCAGCTTATTATCTTCTTTAATTAAAGGCTCTATTTCTTCTATGTACTCTCCAGTTCCTAATCCAATGATTATACTATGTTTATCTCCATTACTTAAAATAAAATCCTTTATTGAATCTATGTCCCTTTGAACAGAATATTTACTTCCTAAATAAATACTTTTTCCCTCAGTAAATATTCTTAGTATTTTTTTATTATCTTTACTTATTTCTTCATATACTTCATATTCTATAGCTTTATCTATATTATTTTGTGTTAATCTATTAATAGCTATATAAATCACTCCTTTTTTATGTCACTTTTCTATATATCACTATTATCGTTGTTTCAAACAAAAACTTAAATACTCTACACAAAAAAGGCACCGATAAATCGGTACCTTTTAAAAATAATCCAGTTCTAAATTATCTTAATAATTGAAGAACTCCTTGTGGTTGTTGGTTAGCTTGAGCAAGCATAGCTTGTGCAGCTTGTTGTAAAATGTTATTTTTAGAGAAATTCATCATTTCTTTAGCCATATCAACATCTCTAACTCTTGATTCTGCAGCTGTTAAGTTTTCTGATGAAGTATTAACATTAGCAATTGTATGCTCTAATCTGTTTTGCATTGCTCCAAGTTTTGCTCTTTCTCCAGAAACAGTATCTATTGCAGTGTTTATAGTATCTATCATTGCTGTAATACTAGCTGCACTAGTAGCAGATGATATAACTATTTTTCCAGCACTTACTCCTAAAGCACTTACTGTCATAGTTGCAATCTTTAAAGTAACAGTTTGTTTTGAGTTAGCTCCAACTTGTAATAATACTGAAGCATTGTTATCAGCTCCTGATAAAGATCCATTGATAAGTTTTTTCTTGTTAAACTCTGTTTGGCTTGCTATTCTGTTGATTTCATTTTGTAATTCTGTAATTTCTTTACCAATTTGAGCTCTATCATCTTGGATATTTGTATCACTTGATGCTTGAACTGCTAATTCTCTCATTCTTTGAAGAATGTTGTGAGTTTCATTTAAAGCACCTTCTGCTGTTTGAATTAAAGAAATACCATCTTGAGAGTTTCTTGAAGCTTGCTCTAATCCTCTGATTTGTCCTCTCATTTTTTCAGAAATTGCTAATCCTGCAGCGTCATCTCCAGCTCTGTTTATTCTTAAACCTGAAGATAATTTCTCCATAGATTTACCTGCTGAAGTAGTGTTGATTCCCATGTTTCTGTGTGCGTTTAACGCATTCATGTTGTGATTAATTATCATAATTAATTCCTCCTTGATTTTAACGGACATCCTTGTCCTTTTATATTTATAACTTCTTTGATAGAAGTATATAACTAGATATGTTTCTCATGAGTTTATTCTAATTTTATCTTCTAATATATTTATCGGTAGGTTCAAGATGAACTTTATACCTTTTTTTATTTTTTTATCAATTTTTCTTTTTTAATTTTATATCTCTTTATTTATAAAATTAATACCATTAAATTTATTTTCATATGCAAAAGCAGCCCTTTTACTTTTTTTTAATTGAAAGATTTCATCCTTTATTTTACTTCTTTCTTCATTAAGAATATTAAAAGCTTCTTTTTCCACAGTTAACAAATTTATTTCTTCTACTACTTTCTTTAATTCTTCTTTTTTTATATTCATACTGTTCATTTCTTCTATTATTTCTGTTCTTTCTTCTAGAAATTTATCGGCTTCTTCATCATTTTTTATAGCTTCAATAAACTTCTCTGTAATTTCTTTATACCTTAAAAGCAATTCCTTTAATTCCATAATATACTACATTCCTAATTGAGATGTAAGATAACTTTGTTGTGCATTAAGCTTATTCATCATAGATTCTATGGTTGCCCATTTAGAATATAGCTGCTGTTCTCTTTTAGCAAAATCCTTCTCCATATCTTCCATCTTTCTATCATATTTTTTTATAGCTTTTGTTATCTCACTATTAACTGATGAAGCTGAACCTTCTATACCAACTTTTTTAATTAAACTTGATGATATACTTACAGTTTCATTATATAGTATGCCTTTTAACCTTTGAGCAACGCCTGTTGATTTATTCTTTTCTAGAGCAGATAAACTATCATCTGATGGTGGAGTTGAAATAAATAATTTCATTACATCTTCTAAATTATTTTCTAAAGCATTAGTAAGTTTATCTTCATCAATAACAAAAGTTCCATTTTTAGTTCCTTGATAGTCTGCAACTGGTTTAATACCAAACTTCTCTAAATTTCCATCTACTCCATCTACAAGACCTCTCATAGCACTCTTCATAGAATTTGCTATTCTTGATACATCAGAATCTTTATATAACTGTCCTTGCTTAACCTTTTCATTCCAAATTTTTATCTCATTCTCTGACATTTCTTTCTTTTGCTCATCTGTTAATGGCATATAGTTTTTATTTCTTTTTTCTATAGTTAAGGTGTTAAGTTTTTCCATAAGCTTATTATAATCGTTAATAAAATTAACAAGCTTATCTTTTACCCCAGCAGCATCATTTTTACCATTTACACTTATCCCTTCTGCTGGTATTTCTCCTGTAAATTTAAAAGTCATTCCATCTAAAGTTAACGTATTAGAAATACCAGTATGGGTAAACACTCCACCTTTATCATCTTTTACTACTATTTCAGCGTCTGTGCCTTGTGATGACATTGTTGTACCATCTAATATACCTACATCAACTTTACCATCTGCTCCAGCTTTGGTAGAAGTAAATATAATCTTACTTGTATCAGCTTCATCTAACTTAGCAGTTACCTTTATGTTTTGTTCTTTTAATACCTTATTTAAATATTCTACTTCTTGTCCATCAACTGCTTTAGATAAGTCAATAACATTTCCATTAATAGATATAGTTTTCCCTTTTATATCAGCTGCATTTAAAGTATTAGTAGTATAAGTAGCATTTATTCCACTAGTAAAAGTTCCAGTATTACCACTTATTTTGATATTAGGATCTTCAACTTTACTTCCTAATACTGTGCTACTAAAAGTAATATTTCCACTGTCATCAATTTCCGCAGTTAATTTTTTATCTTTCAATTTACTCTGTAATAACTTCTCTATATCATCATTAACATTTTCAGGTGTAATATCAATAGTTACTATCTCACCATTTACATTTATTTCGCCATTAGCATCTTTTAAATCCTGAACTGTAAAACCAGTTACAGTTGCGGCTGTTGCATCTATTCCCTCTACTATAGTTCCTACTAATGAACTTGTCCCACCTATTGTAAATGTACTATCCTTACCTAAAACTGTAGATTCAAAGATAAATCCACTTTGATTTCCAGCTTCTGTTCCTGCAAAATCACTATATCTAACCGATACATTCATTCCTGCTGCTTTTAATTCTTTATTTAAGTTTTCAGCCCTTGCTTTTGCTGTATCACCTTGTAGCGTAAATTCTTTTCCATTTATCACAAGGCTATTACCTGAATCTAGTCCCTCTGTCACTATTGCCTTAGCTGCTGTGGCTGTATTCCCTGTTACTGTGTAATTTCCCGGCTTTACATCACTACCACCAGTTACAGTTAACACATTCTCATTGGATGATTGAAATTTTACTGTTGACCAATTCTTGCTTAATAGTAAACTATCTGTTTTCGCAACATCAAAATACTTATCATAAAGTTCCTTAGACTCCTTAATTAAGTCTCTGTAAAGTTGTTGTTTTATCTCCATTATGTCTTTTTGTTGCTTCTGTTGTTGAATTTTAATTCTATAGGGCTGCATAGTTTCCTTGACTAATTGGTCCATATCCATTCCTGTGGCAAGTCCTGTTATTCTCATACTTAGTCCTCCTTATCTTTTTCCTTTTGAAACTTCATAAGCTTCCTGCCATGTGTTTCTTACTTCTTCTATAAGTGGCATAACTTCATCTATAATTTTTACATCCTTTTTAATGTTTGCCTGGAAAAGTCTTTCTTTTATAAACTCATATATCTTATACATATTCACTGCCCATTCACCGGCATTTTGATCTAAAGTAATCATAAGCTCTGTAAATATATCTTGAGTTTTCACAAGATTTTCATGACTACCTTTTACATCTTTATCTAATATAGCTTGTCTAGCCATTTTAGCAAATTTTACAGCTCCATCTAAAAGCATTAATAGCAATTGCTCCTTAGAAGCATAATTAACACTATTACTTTTGTACGCGTTATATGCATTAGCACCTGCATTATACATTTTATCTCCTCCAGTTTAGGCCTTTTTGTCTACAAGTATCCCCACCATTTCACACATTTTAGCAACCATATCTAGGATTTTTTTTGGTGGTACTTCGAGTAATACATCCTTGGTTTTATTATCTACTATTTTTATCATTATCTGATTAAATTTATCATGTACCTCATACTCTGCATGGATATCTTCGTCTTCCATAAATTTATTAAGTTTATCAACAGCCTTATGAATCTCTTCTAATTTATAATTTTGATTTTTATCTATAGCTTCCTGTGTCGTTGCATTATTTTGTGATATAGGTTGAACTTCTCTTGCTGGAGTTACACCTTCCATGGCTCTTCCAACATTAACTCTACTAACTTCCATATTAATTCCCCCAAATTATAATATTTTATAATAAATGTTTCGGTAAATTATATTAATTATCTTCCCTGATATATATACTTAACCTCTCAACCCCGCACTATGACAACAACTAGTTACTATTTAACTAGTTATATAGCTATATAGTTTTATACTTATATAGCTAACTATTTATATAGTCATATAGTTAAAAGTGTGAATATTTAACTATTTGGGGGTTATGTATAAAATTATTTTTTTATTTTAGGTAATAGCTCCATGTTTATTTTAGAAGCATTGATGTTTTCTTCTCCTACTTCTTTATAAAGCTCACTTCTTAATATTTTAACTTCCTTAGGTGCATTGATAGATACCTTAACAGAGTTATCGTCAATTTTAACTATAGTTATCTCTACATTGTCTCCAATTTTAATTCCTTCACCTGGTTTTCTTGTTACCACTAGCATACTATCACTCCTTTATTAAGGGATGTTTAATGCTATAGTTTTCCCTATCTAGAATCATTTGATACCCTAAGTTATTTTTTGAATTTATTATAATAGGAGCCTTTAAATTAGTAGTTATCTTCTTAACATCACTATTAAGAGTAACCGTATTTAAAATCAAAACATCTTCAGGAGCTTCTATCTTAAGAGAATTTATAACAGCCTCTGTTAACTTAACTTCATAATCCACTTTGAAATCAAAGGGAACTATAGTAACAAAGCCAATATTCACATCCTCTGTAGACTTAAGGGTCTTAAAAGGCTCTGACCCTTCTATCTCCTCAAGAACAAAAGTTTTTAAACTCTCAAACCCCGGCAACCCATTATTAAAGGTAATAATATTCTTTTCTTTTTCCTCTACGGCCATAATGACACCTCTTATCTCTATTAATTACTGCTTATCTACTATCAACTTTTATGTGACTTTCTTATATTTGAAAATTCTTTGTAGTGACAAGGATAAGTGGTGCAGAAGCAATAAAATTTGTGATTCTCGAAACTCTTAGTTGTAGCGTTGTGAAATTACCGTAACTCTTGCCACTGACGGCAAGAGCCGAGCTCTGAGCCAGGATGGCCAATAGTGAGGATAGGTAATTTCACAAAAGCGTAGACTTAGAGTTTCTTAATTAAAAATATGCTTCAAACACTTATCATGTCACGGAAAAGAATTTTCATAGCCTACAAGTCTCTATAAAAAGTCTAGAATTGATGGCTGAAGGACTTTGGAGCTAGTTTGTAGGGATGCTACGTAGATGGTTCTTGCTACAGCCATCTCCATACTCTTTTCCATGAAATCTATATCTTCATTACCAGATAGTATTTCTGTAAGGTTTTCATTTTGTGCTGTATTCAGCTCCTTAGCACTTTCCATCCTATTTTGCACAGTACCAACCTTAGCACTTATACTAATCATATTTTCTATTACCTTATCCATCTGATCCAAGTTTTCTCCTACAACCTTAGACTTACCATTTACATCACTCAAGTTATGTAGAAGGTCATCAAAGAATTGTGTAACTTCAATATCATTACCTGCTTTGTCCTTAAACTTTAAAACTTCTACAGCATTTACATTGTAATCCACTTTAACACCAGAAGATATCTCTACTTTTAGAGATTTATTTATAATATTTTCATCTCCTGATATACTTATGGAATTTTCACCTGTTACCCCATCTAAATTTACTTCTACTGGTTTTAAAGCTCCATCTTTACCACCAAAGATATACTTTCCATCAAAGCTAGTATTTAAGATCTGTCCAAATTCTGCTACTCTCTCATTTATCTCTTCTTTAATAGCAGTAAGTTCTGATGAACCATAGGCAGCATTTCCAGAAGATACCATAAGTTCCCTTATTCTTTGAAGACACTTAGTACCATTGCTTAGAGCTGTGTCTGTGGTATCCATCCAGTTTATAGTATCCTTTATATTAGTGTTATATTGTTTATTAGCATTTATTTCTGAATACATCTGCATGGATCTTGCTACTTTAAAAGGGTCATCTGAAGGTTTTGAAAATACCTTACCAGTATTTAATTGCTTTTGTATTTTGTTTAAGCTATTTAAGTTAGTATTCATATCACCTAAAAAGCCACTAACCATTACACCATGAGTTATTCTCATTTTATCACCTCAACTTCTTATCTTTTTATCTAACTAGACCAATTACTACATCAAGGAGTTGATCTACCGTTGTTATTACCTTTGCATTAGCTTGGAAGGCATGTTGGAATTGTACAAGATTTATAGCTTCCTCATCTAAGGATACTCCTGAAGTTGAAAGTCTTCTTTCAACAAGTCCCTTTAACAAAGTGTTTTGGTTTTTAACAATTCTAGTAGCTTCCTCAGACTGAACTCCTAACTTATTTATAGTATTTTTAAAGAATCCCTCTACCTTGACTCCTCCATCTATAGTATTAAACTTTGGTACCTCTCCTCCAGCAGTAGTACCTAGATGTTCCTCTACAAAAGCTTTATAGTCATATACTGAGCCATCCTTCTTTTTACCACTTTGAATACTATCTATATTAAGTCCAAAGTCTCTTAGGCTTGCTAATGCTCCTGCTCTATCTCCATCAGTAGAACCTGAACCCTTACTTGCTCCAGCCTGAATTAGCATAACATTTTTTAGGATATCTGAATTCATTGTTATATTTCCTGCTGTAATACCATCGTAATCAAGAGGGTCATTTCCTGAATTAACAAAGAAGGCATACTGTTCACCTGCTGGAACTCCTTCTGTATGAATAGCATTTACTGCAAATGCTAAAGTCTTTGCCAAGGTATTAACTTGTTCGATGTAACTTTCAGCATCTTCGTGAATTGATTGAAGTCCACCTAGTCTTCCTGAGGATGGATTAAATATTTGATCATTATTTAATGCTCCACCTGTAAGATTCACACTTCCATCTTCTTCAGTAACAAGTACTCTTCCATTATTTAAATTTTCATATTGCTCATCAGAAATGGTAACTCCTGTTAATGTAACCTTATTTTTATCTGAAGTCATATCTCCATTTTTATAGTATTCTATATCATAACTTCCATCTGGATTTTTTGTTAGTTTATTTACAAATCCTAATTTATTAATATCTTGAGAATCTTTATTTCTTATTAGATTCATAGAGTCATTATCTTCTGGTTTACAAGTAATTCCATTAAGTATTTGATTTCTAGTATCGATACCAAACTTTGTACTTAGCTCATCTAAAAGTAAATCTCTGCTATCTAATAAGTCATTCGGATTGTTCCCTGCAATGGTAACAGTTATTATTTCTTTATTTATAGAATTTAATTGATCAAGAATAGTGTTTACTTCAAAAAGGTTGTTTTGTATTTCTTTAGCTGCATTATCCTTAGTATCATTTAACTTCTTATAAGTATGATTTAATTCATCTGCTAAAGCTTTTGCCTTTTGAGCTACTACTGTTCTAGCATCAGACTTTTCTGGATTTTTAGAAAGAGTTTGCCAAGCATCGAAAAACTCCGACATAAGTTCTGACATTCCTGTATCAGAAGGTTCATTAAAAATACCTTCAATTTCTGATAAGTAATCTTGTCTAACACCATAATTTCCAAGAAGAGAGCTTTCTTTTCTTATTTGAAAATCAAGAAACTGATTTCTTGTTCTTTCAATGGAACTTACTGTTACTCCTGTACCAATCTGTCCTACGCCCCCTGCTATGGTTTGAGGTCTTGCTGTTTGAAGTACAATATGTTGTCTTGAAAAACCTGGCGTATTAGCATTTGAAATATTATGGCTAGTTACATTGATATATTGCTGTTGAGCAAACATACCGCCCTTTGATGTATTTAATGTTGCAAATAATCCTGACATAACCTTCTCCTTATCTCTTTATTTTTCCATATCCATTATAAACTACCGGCTCTTTTTTAGGACTTATCATAGCTAACATAGAATTTGTATAGCTAAGACTTTGTTTTATTAGTAGTTCATTAGTTTCCTTTTGAATTACTAAAGCGTTAATAGCTTTAACCATCTCATCATATATATGAGTAATTTCCTTTTCATCTACTTCTTCTACTATTTTTTTAATAGATTCTTTACCTGTTAAGCTTCTTCTTAAACCTTCAGCTCTTGCTAAGTTTCTACTACAATCATCAATATCTTTAGTTATAGCTTCTAATTTAAACACATCTTGAAGAACCAATAGTTCATGTTGAGCTTCTAAAATATCTATAAGAGCCTTTATTGCCTTTAGCTCTTCTTCTAATATTCCTTTAAGCTGGTTTTTCATCTATTGTCCACCTTTCCCATATGCCATCATAGCCTTAGCCAAAACCTGTGAATCCACAGTATAGGTTCCTTTAGAAACTCTACTTTTTATCTTTTCTACTTCTTTATCACTGATACCAACACTTTCTTCTTCTAATGCTAATTTATTCAAGCTCTTTCCTAAAGTTGAAAGCTGACAAGTATCCTTAACCATATCCTTGTTTGATTTAGAATTTTCTGCTTTAGCATTTTCTTTAGTCTTATAGCTATTTACATATAGAGCGTGAATATTTCCATTATTAATTTTCATGTTTTCACTCCCAACTACTTCTCTCTACCTTTATACTCGAACCTATTTAATTAAAGTTTATAGGGTTTTTTAGTAAATTTTTTACAAACTTGTTATTGCCTCATTAATAGAAAAAAAGTCTTTACTTAGAAAGACTTTTTACTCTATCCTCTCCACTAGCAATTTCAGTAATTTTAACGCCAAAGTTTTCATCTACTACAACTACTTCACCATGGGCAATTCTTTTACCGTTGATAAAAATGTCTACTGGTTCCTCTGCTAGTTTGTTTAATTCAATTAAAGAACCTCTAGTAAGAGCTAGAATATCTCTTATATTCTTCTTTGTTCTACCAAGCTCTACTGATAATTCTAATGGAACATCTAATATTAAGTCTATATTTTTAGGCATTTCTGCACCTCTAATTTCTTCTAGTTGTCCAAAGGATGCTTGCTTCACGTTAACAGGTTCTTCATGATTTTCTACAATTCCTTGACCTTGAACACTGTAATTATTTTCATTTCTATTAGTGTCTTTTGAAGCTATTTCATTAGCTACAACTTCATTATTCATAGAAATTTCTTTAGGCTCAGCTACAACTTTCACTTCAGTTGATGCCTTTGTAGATTCTGATACTGGTGCACCTTCCTCAGTTCCCATCATAATACTTACAATTTTCTTTGCTGTAGCAATTGGTAATATTTGAACAATATTACTATCTACTAGATCACCTATAGTCATTCTAAAAGAAACATTCACTATTTCTTCGTCTGCAGATATATCTGTAGATATTTCCTCTGAATTTTCATCACAAACAGAAGATATAGGAGGTGATATATTTACCTCTCTACTGAACATAGTTGCCATGGAAGTTGCTGCTGAACCTATCATTTGGTTCATAGCCTCCTGAACAGCACTTATTTCTAATTCAGAAAGTTCATTTGGCGGCTCTACAACACCATCTCCACCCATCATTAAGTTTGCTATAACAGCTGAATCTTCAATATTTATTATAAATAGATTTCCCCCAACTATTCCACTGACAAATTGAACATCTAATACTATATTAGGTGTTTTAAAGCTTTTTTTCAGCTTATCTAATGTACTAAGAGTTATAGTTGGAGTTGTAATATTTACAGGTTTACCAACTACAGCTGAAAGCGCTGTGGCTGCTGTGCCCATAGATATATTTCCTACTTCACCTAATAAATCCTTTTCTAAATCTGATAATTCCTCAGCTGGTTCATTAACTGGTTCAGTTTCCGAAGAACCACCATCTCCATTTAGAAGTGCATCTATTTCCTCTTGTGAAAGAAACGAATTATCCATCATTCTCAACTCCCTTGTCAATATATTCAATTATTTGAACTGCCTTATTCTTACCCTTTAATCCTGGTTTAGCTTTAAATAGAAGTTCATCTTCAACATAAATATCAACTGTACTATCATAACTTCTATCTAGGGTAACAATGTCTCCTGTAAATAAATTCAAGAAGTCATTTACGGAAATCTTCGTTTCTCCAAGGACAGCCTTCATTGCTACATCTACATTTTTTATAGTTTTGTTTATATTTGCTTTTACCTCTTCACCTTGTTCATTATCTATGGTGCTGAACCAATTTTTTATAACCAAGTTGTCTAAAACTTTTTCTATGCTTAAATACGGAATACATATATTTATAAGTAAACTTGTATCAAACATATCTACACTAAAAGTTACTAATGCTACAGGCTCATTAGGAGCTAGAATTTGATTCAATGCTGGATTAGTTTCTATACTATCTAGAATTGGTTCTACTTCCATTACATCTTCCCAAGCTAACTTTAACTTAGAAATCATCTCCTGATTAACATGCTTAATAATGTTTTTTTCTATATCTGTGAGTTCCTTAAATTTAGGCTTTTTGTCTCCACTTCCTCCAGCTAGAACATCAAATATTCTAAGGACAAATTCCTCGTTAGTCTCTAATATTATTTGACCATCAAGAGGAGGCATTCTAAACAAATTAAGCACAGTGGTGCTTGGAATAGAATGTATAAATTCTTCATAGGTTATTTGTTCTACACTTTCTATCTTCACCTTAACATTACTTCTAAGCTGAGCTGTTAAGTAGTTAGATACTATCCTTGCATAATTATCGTGGATAACTTCTACTGCTCTAATAACATCCTTAGAAAACTTTTGTGGTCTTTTAAAATCATAATTTTTAATTTTAACGTTTTCTTCATCTTTTTCAATGTCACTTGGTTCTAAGTCACCAGAAGACAAGGCAGATAAAAGTGCATCTATTTCACTTTGCGATAAGGTTTCTGCCATATTCTACCTCTTTCTACCCAGTGGGTCTATTGTAGTAGTTTATCAATATCAATCATAGTTAATATTCTATTTTCAAGATTTATAAGTCCTTTTATAAAAGGCTTATTTTTATCTTCATGAACTCTTTTAATCATATCTTCTTCCACATTCATGACTTCTTCTACATGGTCTACAGTTATTCCAACCTGCTCACCATCTAAATCTATTACTATAATGTTATTATTGTTTTCATCACTTACATTCATACCTAAAAGAAGATTAATATCTAATACGGAAAGTATACTTCCCCTTAGATTTATAAGTCCTTTAATATATTTTTCCGCTTTGGGAACCTTTGTGATTTTCATTAGTCCGTTTATTCCTTGAACTTTGCTTGTCTCTACTGCGAATTCTTCGTCACCTATTGTAAAAACCACAACTTGCACTAAAATCCCTCCCATATTATCCTAATACTTTTTTTATAGCTTCAAGTACCCTGTCTGCTTGGAATGGTTTAACTATAAAATCCTTTGCTCCAGCCTTTATAGCATCCATAACCATGCTTTGTTGTCCCATTGCACTACACATAACTATCTTTGCACTTGGGTCAAATGCTTTTATTTGTTTAACTGCTTCTATTCCATCCATCTCAGGCATTGTAATATCCATGGTCACTATATCTGGTTTTTCTGCTTTATAGATCTCCACTGCCTTAATTCCGTTATTAGCTTCTCCAATAACTTCATATCCATTCTTCTCTAAAATATCCTTAACCATCATTCTCATAAAAGTCGCATCGTCTACTATTAATACTCTTGCCATTTTCTACATAACCTCCGTTAATTTAATCCTAATGATTCTAATATTCTTTCCAAAGACCCTGGCGCTGGGATAAAATAAAAATCACCTTTTAAGTCTTCATTCTCCTGAGAAAATCCTGTTTCTATATCTAATACATAGTCATTAAATTGACCAGATTCAATGAAAGTTGTGGAAAGCACTGCTGTAAGCATGTCCTTTGCTACTGCCGGTACCGACGGGAATAGCCTTAAATTAGTCATTTGACTTATGGCATTCATATAGGTTGCAAATATTATGTTACCTATTTCTCCAAGGGCTGAATAACCTAGTTCATTTAACTCTTCTCCCTCTTGCTTTCCAACTAGCATTTCTGCAATCTTCATCATTGTAGCTGTATCAAACATAAATAATATATTTCCTGGGGCTTCACCAAGAACTCTTGCAATTACCGCATAAACTACAGTTTCTTCATCTACCCTTTCAAAAATATCCTCTAAGGAAATAACATTTACCAGGGGAACTGATATTTGAATCTCTTTCCCCAAGATTTGCGCCATGGCTGTAGCTGCATTTCCAAGACCTATATTGCCTATCTCTCTCAATGCATCTATTTGTAACTCGGTAAACTCCATAGCTCTCCTCCTAAATAAGTGCTGCTACATCTAAAATTAAGGTTACTAATCCATCACCTAATATGGTAGCTCCAATATATTCTTTTGTCGATTTTAGTATATTTCCAAATGTTTTAATAACTATTTCCTTTTGTCCTAATAATGAATCAACTAGTAAGGCAACTTCTTTTTCGCCAACCTTTGCAAGTATTACGTATTTTTTTCCATAATCCTTACTTTCTATATCTAATTTATCATTAATTCTTACTAATTTAAACACCTTATCATTATATACCACAATTTCTTTATTATTTGTTCTTTTAATTTCCTCTGGATTATATTCCATAACTCTATCTATAAATCCTAAGGATATAGCCATAGTCTCTGTTCCAATCTTAACAAGTAAGGATTGAATTATTTGTAGAGTTAAAGGCAACTTTATTATAAAGGAGGTTCCTTTTCCTTCTTCACTGAATACATCTACGGTTCCTCCAAGGCTTGAAATTTTTGTTTTTACAACATCCATTCCAACTCCTCTTCCTGATATATCAGTAACTACTTCATTAGTACTAAACCCTTGAGAGAAAATAAGATTTTTTATATCATTATCACTCATTCCTTCAGTATTAATACCAACTTTCTCTGCCTTAGCCTTAACCTTTTCTACATTGATACCACTACCATCATCTTCTACCTTTATAACAGCCTTGGTACCTTCAGAATAGGCAATTAATTTTATCTTTCCTGCTGCTGGCTTACCTTGACTAATTCTTTTTTCTGCTGACTCAACTCCATGGTCTGCAGCATTTCTAAGTAAATGTATTAAAGGTTCACCTATCTCTTCAATTACAGTTCTATCAAGCTCTGTATCCTGTCCTTGAATTTCAAAATCAATCTCTTTATTTAGTTCCATTGATAAATCTCTTATCATTCTTGGGAATCTATTAAATACTACATCTAAAGGTAACATTCTAATCTTCATAACTAAATCTTGAAGATCAGTAGTAGTTCTTGCTACTTCTTCTAAGGTTTCATTTAATTCCACAATCTTATGATTAGCACTTATTTGCTCTAATCTAGTTCTATGAATTACTAGCTCAGATACCATATTCATAAAGTTATCTAATCTTTCTAAATCCACTCTAACAGATTGTCCAACACCTTTATTTTTATGTTTTACTGGTTGTTTTTTATTTTCCTCTTTGGTACTAGGTGCTGTTTCTACAGTTTTTGCCTTAAGATTATTTTTTGAATCCTTCAGCTCTACTACTTTGTTAGAACTTTCTTTGTCTTTAGCAATTTCAGCAGTATTTGTAGCCTTAGTACTAGTAGCTAAAGCTGTGGCAGCAACTTCATTAGCTCCTTTAGCATCGCTAATACTTTTACCATTTATAACCAAGCCACTTATATCTCTTACATCTACTTGCCTTATTTCAGATATTCCATTAATAGAATTTCTTATTATGTCCTGAGATGTTTCTGTTACAAATACTAAATCAATATCAAAATCAAAATTTTCACTTTCTAAATCTTCAAGCTTTGGATTTGATTTTAGGATTTCTCCATTCTCCTCTAAAGTCTGAAATAAAATAAATGCTCTAGCAGATTTTAAAATAGTTTTTTCATCAAGTCCAACATGAACATGGAAGGTATTGAAATTATTCTTTAAAGCTTCCTTTAAGGTATCAATATCATATTCATCAAGACCTAAGTCTACAATCTCCTCACTGCCAATTATATCTTGTACCACTTCTTTATCTTTATTCTGAATTACCTCTGATGAATTTTCTTCCTTTTGGATGTTTTCATTTCCCTCTGCTATCTTTACTAGCTGAGTTACAATGTTATTAATCTCTAAGTCTCCATCACCTCCATCAGTAATATCACCTACCATGGATTCTAAAATATCTAAACAATTAAACAATACTGTTACCACTTCATGGGTTACTTTAAGTTGTCCCTCTCTAAACTTAGAAAGTACATCCTCCATCTTATGGGTAAGTTCTGCCATTTTAGTATAACCCATAGTAGCAGCCATTCCTTTAATGGTATGTGCAACTCTGAAAATCTGATTTAATATTTCCATATCTTCCGAATCATTTTCTAATATAAGTAATGACTCATTTAATAGTTGTAGATTATCACTTGACTCTTCTAAAAACATAGATAGATATTGAGAAGTGTCCATGTTACCCCTCCTTAAATTTTCTTATAGATAAATGTTGAAAGTTTCTCAAAACCAAAATTTTTATATCCATATATACTTTCTGTAGCACCTATAAATAATAAACCTCCTGGATTTAATGCTTTAGAAAACCTTTCATAAATTTTTTCTTTTACTTCATTAGTAAAATATATAACCACATTTCTACATACAATTATGTCAAAGCCACCTTCATAGCTATCTAATATAAGATCATGTTTTTTAAAGGTTACTAGATCTTTTACTTCCTGGTTAATTATAAATTTTTCCCCCTCATGTTTAAAATACTTATGAAGCTTAACTTTAGGTATGTTTTTAATATCTCCACTTACATACTCTCCTGCTTTTGCTCTTATTAAGATGTTAGTATCTATATCCGTAGCTAATATCTTATGCCTAACACTAGGAGTCATCTCCTTTAGCATCATAGATATAGAATAAGGTTCTGCACCAATAGAGCAAGCTGCACTCCATATTTTTAGTGGTCTGTTATAGGATAATTCACTTTTTATAAAATTTTCAAGTTCCTGAAATATTTGTGGGTTTCTATAGAACTCTGTTACATTTATCGTAACATAATCCAAAAACTTTTCCCTTATGACCTTATCTTTTTTTATTAATATCATATATTCATCTAAATCTTTAGCTCCAGCTCTAGACATAATAGTAAGTATTCTTCTATGTAACTGAGCTGATTTATAGCCAGACAAATCTAAATTAAACTCTCTTAATATAAAACTTTCAAACTTTGTAAAATCCATTAATTCTTCACATCCCCCAGTACTATATTAGCTATTCTTTTACTAATATCATAAAGTGGAATAACTTCGTCTATCATATTAGTGTCATAAGCTGCTTTAGGCATTCCATATATTATACAAGTAGACTCATCTTCTGATATAGTGGCTCCACCTGCTTTTTTAACTTCTATAATTCCATCAGCCCCATCTCTTCCCATGCCAGTGAGGATAATCCCTAATAAATTCTCTCCATATACCTTAGCTCCTGATATAAATAGCTTGTCTACAGCTGGCCTCACTCCCCACATTGGAGGTTCTAAATTTAAGGTTATAGTTTTGTTTCTACTTATCTCCATATGTTTACCACCAGGTGCTATATATACAACATCCTTTTCTATGGACATACCTTCCCTGGCTTCCACCACCTTAACCTTAGAAAATTTATCAAGTCTTTCAGCAAATGCTTTTGTAAAGCCTTCTGGCATATGCTGAACCACTAATACAGGAACTCCTAATTTTTCTGGAAGATTTGTAATGACATTAAATAATGCCTTAGGACCACCTGTAGATGCCCCCATTACAATTGCTGAGATTTTTTTATTACCTATCTCTTTACTTCTTATAGCTTTAGGCATTGAGTCTCTTTCTCTTATTTTCAATACTGTAGAAACTCTATGTATTTCTCTTTTTTTATCTTCTTTAATGTCAACATCTTTTGTGTTACTAATGGAAGAAGTCTTTCTAACAAATCTGATGCCTCTTATTTTTGAAACTAAAATTTCTCTAACTACATTAATGTTTAAAGAAATTGAACCTGATGGTTTTGGTACAAAATCTATAGCTCCATTTTCTAAACATTCCATAGTTTCCTCGGCACCATCTTGTGTTAAACTACTAATCATAATAACTTTAGTAGGTATCTTTAACTCCATTATTTTCTTCAAAGCTTCTATTCCATTCATCTTTGGCATTTCAATATCTAAAGTGATAACATCTGGAACCTGCTTTTTTAACTTTTCTAAAAGATCTTCTCCATTTCTTGCAATTGCTATCACTTCCATGTCATCTTCCATATTTATCATGTCTGATATCATCTTTCGCATTAAAGCGGAGTCATCTACAACCATAACTGAAACCTTTTGTACCATATGTAATCACTCCAATCATTAATTTCTATATAATTTTAATACCTTCTCCTACAGTTTTTACATATAGCTCCCCTGTTACTGTATCAAAGGTTATTGTTCTTCCTTTAGTTCCTCCAATTTCTTCACTATCTATAGGTATCTTTCTAGCCTTTAATATACCCTTAACTGCTAGGCTATTTCTAGCACCTATATCCATATTAACCTTACTGTCTGCAAAGTTAAACATAGACGCTCCACCAGCAATCTTAGCTCTTAGATCCTTTTCTTTTGCACCATTTTCTACCATTTCTTTAATCAGAATAGGTATTGCAAGATTAGCAAACTTTATTTCATTTGCTATCTTATTAAACTTTTCACTGTCTGGAAGCATAATATGGGCAAGGCCTCCAATTCCACTTTTTTTATCTATTATGGCAATACCAATACAAGAACCTAGCCCAATTGTCATAAGTCTATCTGGACATTTGGCTATTTTATAATCTGCAATGCCTACTTTTATCTCCTTGTATTCCATAGCTTACCTTTCTATTTTCTCCTTTTCATCCTTTGAAAGAAGTTCATTTAAATTTAAAAGTAAAATAATAGTATTTTTGTTCTTGTCTTTTATTATACCCTTCACATATCGCTTCGATATATTAGAAGATATATCTGGTGTGGGTTCTAAATCCTCAACTTTCCTAGATATAACTTCATTAACAGCTTCTACTATAACTCCCATGGCACCATCTTCGTTTCTAGCAACGATTATTGAACCATCCTTTTCTTTATCTTCCAGATTATATATTCCAAATTTTTTAGCTAAACTAATAACTGGTAATATTCCATCTTGATAATTTATAACTCCCTGTAAAAAATCTTGTGAATCTGGAATTTTTGTTGGCTCTTCATAGTTTAGAATACGTTCTACCTCTCTAATATCTGCTGCAAAGCACTGGTCTCCTAATCTAAACACAAGTAATTTAAATTCCTCTGCCACTTTTACCCCTCCTAAATTTTAAACTTATCAACAATTAAATCTCGATTTTTATCTATATATACATGAACATTTTTGCATGTTTCATCCATTATAGTTTCCATATTTCCAACTATAAACTTAGTATTTAAGTAAGCAACATCACAATAAATATGTCCTTCCTTACCTACTACGACCTCCGTCATAACCCCCGAAGGTGAACCTACTACCTTAGCCTTAATTTCACTTTCCGCCTTAACTTTTCCACCTCGAAGCTCGCATTGACCTTCTCCTGTAAAATATATACCCTTTTCTGCGTAAACATTGGATTTATAAATACCTTTTCCATTTATTGTCAAGCCCCCAGAGCAAAATACTGTACAATCTTGAATGTACCCTATTGTAGCATCTGAATTAATATCTTTCATAGCTTCTATGGCCTTTATTTTCTCTTCTGCCAAAGTTTTAACCTTAATTAGTTCTTCTACACCACTTATTAACATGTAGTTCTTATTAGCATATTTAATCTTTAACACTCTAAATAATTCATTGTTATTATCATTAATTTCAACCATTGTATTTAATACTTTATTAATTATCTTTGTTATCAAAGGAAATTTACTCTTTATAACAAGGGCTATAATATCACAATCTCTTATATTCCCCTTTATATCTCCACCTTCTTTAACAGCTATTACAGCCTTATACAAGCTATGAAAACTATCCACTATGGCAGATAACTCTTCTAAATATCCTTTAAACTCAGAGAACTCACTTCTAATCTTTATGGTAGATGAAATTGCACTACCAATAATTTGCATATCTCCCTCTGACCAAAGACTACATCTTACTGCATTTCCCTTTATAATTATGGTATTTCCTGATTTAACCTTCATACCTTCTTTAACATCAGCATTAATAATTACATCGCCTATAAAATTAATATCCCCTGTAGTTATATCTACATCACTAAGAACCTCATGAACATTATTAACCTGAAAAATACATCCCTTTACTTGAGGTTTTCCCTCCATTGTAGACACTATAGTATCCTTATCCTTAAATTTGCATCCTGATTTTACCATCATGTCCTTAACTTTTCTTTTCTTTGGTTGGATAGGTTGTGAAAATAGGTTAATACCTATGGTACCTTCTTTTCCTACAGTACGCTTTGCAAGGATATCATCTTTCTTCACACTTGTTATACTACCTATAGATTTAAAATCTACATTACCACTTTGGTCACTTTTAAATCCTTTATGGGTACTAGTATCAAAATATACTTCTAATACATCATCTATAGGTTCAATAGGTTCCTTTCCTCTAGCAACTACAACATTTTCTATCTTGTCCATATTTTTTATGTCATCTAACATCTTATTGTCAATCCCATAAACTATGTTCTTATCTTTAAGTTCTTTTAATAATTCATCTCTTGTATATTTAGGTGGAAATTTCTCTCCTTTTACCTTTGCATTTAATGTAATCATAGGTGCTTCTGGTGTATCTTCTAAAGTATAAATTACTTCTGGACTATAGTTTATTGATATACTAGCTGTCATTTTGTCTTCACTAATATTTATATTCAATTCTCTTATTGCCTTAGATTCATTAAAAATTATATCTATCTTACTTTCAGAGCTAACTCTAGCTCTTCCTTTTACTTCTTGTTCATCTACAAATAAACCAACATCCTTGCCCTTTACAATCCAAGGACCCTCAGAAATATTTTCTTCATCAGTAATAATCAGTTTGCCATCAAGTACTTTTGCAGTTCCCCTTAATGTCTTATTTTCCACATTATCACCCCTAATACATAATACAGATCATTTCCTTCTAAAATACAAAAACAATACTATAATATATTATCGTATTGTTTTTGACATACTTTACTATTTACTTGTTTTATAATTCTTCAAGTTTCTTGTAATTAATTCTTCAAACTTATCTTTTATATCATAAATTCTTTGATAAATTTTATCATATTTTATAATACCTTCAACTTCATTTATAGGTAGCACCTTAGGAGAAGTTCCAGATATAAATAATCCATCTAAATTTTTTATATGTTCATAATGAATATTTTCTTCTCTTACCTTTAAGCCCAATTCTTCACAAGCTTTTATTATCTCGCTTCTAGTTATTCCTGGAAGTACCCCTTCTACTGGGGCTGTAATTATTTCATCACCCTTGATCATAAATATATTGGACTTGCTTCCCTCTGTAATGTACCCTTTACTATTTACTAAAATAGCTTCATAACTGCCACTAGCATCTATTTTTTCATTAACTTTTCCCCTAAAGGAATTATCTATAACCTTTGCATTAGGATTATGTCTTTCTCCAAAATAAAGAATAGTCTTTACTCCATTACTATACATATCCTTAGTTGGATAAGAATGCTTTATAAAAAATATAAATAGATTATCCTTATTTATTACAAGCTTTAAATTACCATTTTCAACTCTGTTTAGAGTTATTAACTTTCCTATGTACTCCTTAATCTTATCCATAGATATAAGTTCTTCTTTTTTTTCTAACTTTAAAGAATTTTCAAGCCTAGCTAAATGTTCATCTAAAAATAGAGGAGCTCCATCTATAACCCTAATAACTTCATATATGCACTTACCTTCTACCACATATATATCTTGAAATTCCTCCCTTTCATAAGCTTCATCATTTTTTATAAAGTAATCATTTATACAATTCTCCATAATTATCGCCACCTTAAAATCTCTAATTCATGATTCTTCTTATAATTTATTAAATATCCCTTGCCCACTAACTTCAAAAGAGGTAAATCCGAAAGAGAATCAGAAAACATATAGGAATTTTTAAAATCCACTTCTATATTGTCTTTTTTTAATTCCTCCATTAATCTTTTTACCTTTGCTTCACCTTTGCAATTTTCCCCTAAAATTTTAGGATTAAATTTTCCTTCATCAATATGAAACTTAGTTCCAATAACCTTATCTACTTCTTTTATACTATAAAATTCATTAACATAAAACTCAGGAGAGGCAGAAATTAAATATATCTTATAGCCCTTTTCCTTAAAGTCCTTAATTGCTTTAATTGCATCTTCATACAATATACTCTCTATCTTTTCCTTATAAAAGCTTTTCACTAGCTTCTTTAAGTCTTCCTCACTGGTTCCTGCTAAAAATCTTAAAAAATTCTCCTTAGTTCTTCCAGCATTATAAACCTTTAAACCATAAAAAATACCAGTTATTATATGTGATGGTAAATACCTAAGTAACTTCCTATCCTTCTTAAGCATATATTTATATAATTCTATAGAAGTCTCCTTTTTAGTTAATGTATAATCAATATCAAATATAGCTAGTTTTTCCATGTGAAATTGACCTACTTTCATGTTATTCTTAACCATTGATCATCCATTCCATATCCTTCTTAATATATTATTTCCATAGGAGAATATGGAGTAGCTAAGCATAAAAGCCGCTATATAAATAGCGGCTCTTAAAAGTTTAATTAGTTTTCACTATTTTCATTTGCAAGTAATTCTTCGTAATATGCTTTTGCTGCATCATACTCTGAATCTTCTGGTACAACAAGTTCTCCTACTTCATCATCACCAACTACTTTAAATAAGTATATTGAACCATCATCTGGATTTTGTACTAAGGCATATTCATTTTCTTCAAATAAAAATCCATCAACTATTTCACATTGAGTTACATTTCCTTCTTCATCTTCTAACTCAACGAACATTGCTTCGTGCTCTCCGCAGCCACAACCACACTCTTCATGCTCATGTTCATGGTCGTGTCCTCCACAGCAGCATTCATGACTTTCTTGCTCATGTCCTCCGCAGCATCCTGTTTCTTTTTTATCTTCATTATTTCCACAACAGTTATTTCCCATATTAATAGCCTCCTTAAATAATACTCCTCTTCATTGTACCCTTAATCTTCATATTTTAGAAGTGTTTTATAATATTTTAATACAAAGTTTTTATTTTAATCCAACAATTATCCTAATTTTGCATAAAGAAAAGGGCTGCCCCAAAACGGAGACAACCCTTAAATTATTTAAAACTATTGTTGAGCTGCAAGTTTTTTATAAGATTCTAATCTTTCTTTTGCATCTTGTTCAGTCTTAACAAATAATTCCTCAGCTACTTCTGGGAACATTTTTTGAAGTGATGCATATCTTACTTCGTTTAATAAGAAGTCTCTGAAAGATTCAGTTGGCTCTTTAGAATCTAAGCTAAATGGATTCTTACCTTCTTCTTTAAGAGTTGGGTTGAATCTATATAATCCCCAATATCCGCAAGCAACAGCTTTTTTAGATTCCAATTGAGTATTACCCATTCCTGTCTTAATTCCATGGTTGATACATGGAGCATAAGCAATTATTAAAGATGGACCTGGATATGCCTCTGCTTCTCTTATAGCTTTAAGAGTTTGAGCTTGGTCAGCTCCCATAGCTATTTGAGCAACATATACATAGCCATAGCTCATTGCCATCATTCCAAGATCTTTCTTCTTAGTTCTCTTACCTGAAGCTGCAAATTTAGCAATTGCTGCAGTTGGAGTAGCTTTAGAAGATTGTCCACCAGTGTTAGAGTAAACTTCTGTATCAAATACAAATACATTTACATCTTCTCCTGATGCTAGAACGTGGTCAACACCGCCATATCCAATGTCGTATGCCCAACCGTCTCCACCAAAGATCCATTGAGATCTCTTAACGAAGAAGTCTTTGAATTTATATAACTCTTCCATTGTTTCGCAGCAAGTTTTGTTTGCTTCGATTAATGGAAGTACTTTCTTAGTAGCAGCTTTTGAAGCTTCTGCATTATCTTTATTCTCTAACCATTCATTTAAAGCAGCTTTTAACTCTTCATTACAACTTGTTGATACTGCTTTTTTAACTAAGTCAGTAAGTTTTTCTCTTTGATGATTAGCACCTAAGAACATACCTAAACCGAACTCAGCGTTATCTTCAAATAATGAGTTAGCCCAAGCTGGTCCTTTACCTTCTTGATTCTTAGTGTATGGAGTTGAAGGAGCACTTCCTCCCCAAATTGAAGAACATCCTGTAGCATTAGCTATCATCATTCTGTCTCCAAATAATTGAGTTATAAGCTTAGCATATGGAGTTTCTCCACAACCTGCACAAGCACCTGAGAACTCTAGAAGTGGAGTCTCAAATTGGCTACCTTTAACTGAAGCAACACCTAATGGATTTTCAGGTTTTTTCATTTTAACTGTGAAATTCCAAGACTCTATTTGATCCTTTTGAGTATCAAGAGGTTTCATAACTAAAGCTTTTTGTTTAGCTGGACAAACTTGTGCACAGTTTCCACAGCCTGTACAATCTTGAACAGCTACAGACATTGTGAATTTTAAGCCTTTAAGTTGTCCGCCTTTTGCATCTGCAAGCTTAATAGCTGCTGGTGCATTAGCAAAATCTTCTTCTGTTCCAATAGATGGTCTTATTGTAGCATGAGGACATACATAAGAACATTGGTTACATTGGATACAATTTTCTGGAATCCATTCTGGTACGTTAACAGCTATTTCTCTCTTTTCATAAGCAGCTGTTCCATGGTCAAAAGTACCATCTTCTCTTCCTTCAAAAGCACTTACAGGAAGTTTGTCTCCTTCTTGTCTATTCATAACTTCAACGATGTTTTTAATGAAGTCAGGAGTATCCTTCTTACATTCATTTTTATCTTCTGCATTTTTCCAAGCTTCTGGAACGTTAACTTTAACTATAGCATTAACTCCAGCATCTATAGCATCGTTGTTCATTTTAACAATTTTTTCACCTTTTTTACCATAAGATGTTTGAACTGCATCTTTAAGGTATTTAATAGCTTCATCTACTGGAATGATTTCAGCTAATTTGAAGAAAGCAGCTTGACAAATCATGTTAATTCTTCCGCCAAGACCAATTTCTTGAGCAACTTTTACAGCATTTATTGTGTAGAAGTTTATGTTATGCTCAGCAATATATCTCTTCATTGATGCTGGTAAATGTTCTTCTAAATCTTTTTCATCCCAAATACAGTTTAATAGGAATGTACCACCATCTTTAATTCCAGCTAATACATCATAGCTATTAACATAAGATTGGTTATGACATCCAATGTAGTTAGCTTGATTGATTAGGTATGGAGATTTAATCTCTTCTTTACCAAATCTTAAGTGAGACATTGTTACTCCACCAGATTTTTTAGAGTCATAAGCAAAGTATGCTTGAGCATACATGTCTGTATGGTCTCCTATAATTTTTATAGCACTCTTATTAGCTCCAACTGTTCCGTCAGATCCTAATCCCCAGAATTTACACTCAACAGTTCCTGCTGGTGTAGTAGCTATAGTTCTTGTAATGTCTAGTGATGTATTTGTAACATCATCAACTATTCCTATAGTGAATCCATTTTTAAGTTCTTTTTCTTTTAAGTGATCGAATACAGTAACTATTTGAGATGGAGTAGTATCTTTTGAACCTAATCCATATCTTCCACCAATAATAACTGGTCTTTCAGCTCTATCATAGAATGCATTTCTAACATCTTGATATAGTGGCTCTCCAGCAGATCCTGGCTCTTTTGTTCTATCTAATACAGCAATCTTTTTAACTGTTGCTGGCATATGTTTAAAGAAGTGTTCTAATGAGAATGGTCTATATAAGTGAACTTTAACTAGTCCAACTTTTTCTCCCTGAGCTGTTAAGTAATCAACTGTTTCCTCAGCAACATCACATACTGAACCCATTGCAACAATTACTCTCTCTGCATCTGGTGCTCCATAGTAATTGAATAGGTGGTAATCAGTACCAATTTCTTTATTGATCATTTCCATATATTTTTCTACAACTCCTGGAATTGCATTGTAGAATGGGTTTGAAGCTTCTCTAGCTTGGAAGTATATATCAGGGTTTTGAGCTGTTCCTCTAGTTACAGGATTCTCTGGGTTTAAAGCACTTGCTCTATATGCATCTACTGCATCCCTATTTAAGAATTTTCCTAGAGTTTCATAGTCCCAAGTTTGAATTTTTTGTATTTCATGTGATGTTCTAAATCCATCGAAGAAATGTAAGAATGGAACTCTACCTTCAATAGATGCTAAGTGAGCTACTGGAGCAAGGTCCATAACTTCTTGAACGCTATTAGTAGCAAGTAAAGCAAAACCTGTTTGTCTTGTAGCCATAACGTCTTGATGATCTCCAAATATGGATAAAGCTTGTGCTGCTAATGCTCTAGCACTTACATGTAAAACACCTGGAAGTAATTCTCCAGCAATCTTGTACATGTTTGGAACCATAAGTAATAATCCTTGAGATGCTGTGAAAGTAGTTGTTAATGCACCTGCTTGTAGTGAACCGTGAACTGCTCCAGCTGCGCCTGCCTCTGATTGCATTTCCATTATCTTTAGCTTTTGTCCGAATACATTTTCTCTACCTTGTGCTGCCCACTCATCACAGTGTTCAGCCATTGGTGATGAAGGAGTAATTGGGTATATAGCTGCTACATCAGTATATGCATAGGCTACGTGAGCTGCGGCGGTGTTACCGTCCATAGTTTTCATTTTTCTCATTGTAAGCAACCCTCTTTCTTCTATAAATATTTTATTAGCAAACTCATAATCTTATTTTTTCTTTGTGAAAATGCTATCATGAATTCACTTATATTTAGCTATTTCTCTAAGACATATTAATGCCAAACTAAAGGTTTGGTAATGTTTAACATGACCTTACATTTAAATTATACCTTAATTTTATTAAAATTCAACCCTAAAAATTAACACACTTTGTTAAGTTTTTAATTAATTTCTAAGGGAAATTCATCCAAAAAATCCGGTATAACCACGGAATAATTTTCACTTTTTAATTTATTAGTGAAGGATTCAATATTTTTTCCTTCACCATGAACTAGAAATATTTTCTTAGGTTTTTCCTTCATACTACTTACCCAATTATATAGTCCTGCCTTATCTGCATGACCTGATAGTCCATCCATATAAAAAACTTTTCCTTTAACCTCAATGTTCTCACCTTGGAGTTTAATTCTTTTATTTCCTTTTAACAATTTATTTCCAATGCTCTGGTTCCCTTGATAGGAGGTAATTAATACGCCACACTCTGGTCTAGGAAGATTATTTCTTAGATGGTTAGCTATTCTCCCCCCATCATAAACTCCTCCAGCTACAATAATTATGGATTTTGACTTAACTTCATAAACCTTTTTTCCATCATCACTACTTTCAACAAAATGCAGTCCTTTAAAGTTCAATGGATCATCACCTTTTTCTATAAGAGCCTTAGCCTTCTTATCAAAGTATTCTTCATACTTTCTAAATATTTTGGTAATTCCTGCTGCCAAAGGACTATCTATATATACATTACAGCCCTGCACCTGTCCACTTTCTATAAAAGTATTTAGCATGTATATAATCTCCTGGGTTCTTCCTAAGGAAAAACAAGGAATTATTAAATTTCCGTCACCCTCCATGATATCCTTTACAATTTCTAGGAGTTTTGCATAATTATCTTTTTCTTCATGCATCTTATCTCCATAAGTACTTTCAAGGATTAAAAAATCTCCCTGGAGTTCTTTTTCTGGATTATTTAAAATATCTCTATTAATACTTCCTATATCTCCAGTATATATCAATTTAATCCAACTTTCACCACAATTTTTGATTAAAATTTCACATATTGCAGAACCTAATATATGACCTGCATCTCTAAAAATAACTTTTATATCCTCTTCCAATAGGATTTCCTCATTATATCCGTAGGTATAAAAACTTTTTAGAGCTAGTTCCACATCCTCTTCATCATATAGTGGACTTAAAGCTTTAACTCCTTTACCATGTCTAGAAAGATTTTCAAAATAAGTTTCCTCCTGTTGAATCCTAGCAGCATCCTTAAGTAAATACCCACATAATTCCTTAGTAGGCTCAGTACAAATTACCTTCCCTTGAAATCCTAACTTAAAGAAAAGAGGTATCCTACCACTATGATCCACATGACTATGAGATAACACAATATAGTCAATTTCCTTAGGATCCACATTCAATATATCATTACTATAAGACTTCAAATCATTACTTTGAAATAAGCCACAATCTAAAAGTATTTTTTTATTATTAACAGTAAGTAAATGACTAGAGCCTGTAACACACTTAGTAGCTCCTAAGAACTTTAACTTTATCTCCATTGAAACTTCTCCTATCTTTCCTATGTTTAATATATTTACTATTATTCACTAATGCCATAGGATTTTATGTATGGACTATTTATATATTTATCATTTTCACTATATAAAAATATCCCTATATAACTATTTATATAGGGAAAATTTTATATATTTAACTATAAAACTATTTAACTAGTTGTTGTCATAGTGCGGGTTTCAGGGTTTTTCTTATTTTCTTTTACAGCTTTCAATTAGATCTATTATTTTTCCAAGACTGTCCCTTTGTTTGCTTTTGCTCATGTTTTTAATATAAGTTTCTTTATCTCTATTAACTTCATCAATAGCTTCTAAAAGAGTCAATGCATTTAAATTTTCTTCCTCTATAACTTTACTATATCCTGATTTATTAAAAGACTTAGCATTTAAAATTTGATCTCCTCTACTTGCCTTAGCTGATAGCGGTATTAAAATATTAGGTTTCTTTAAAGCTAAAAGCTCAAATATAGTATTAGACCCTGCTCTAGAAACTACTATATCTGCCAATTGCATTAAATCTGATAACTGTTCTTTAATATAATCAAACTGAGCGTATCCCTCAACTACATTTAAACTCTTATCTAAATTACCTTTTCCACATAGATGTATTACATTAAAAGTTTTAAGTAGGTCCTGTAACGCTTCTCTAACACATTCATTTATAATTCTTGAACCTAAGCTGCCACCAGTAACTAAAATTACAGGCTTATCATCTTTAAATTTACAAAATTCCTTAGCCTTTGTTTTGCTGCCCTTAAATAGTTCACTTCTAATTGGTGAACCTGTAAGTACAGCTTTCTTTTTATTAACATGATCCATAGCCTCTTCAAAGGTAACACAAATCTTTGTTGCATAGGGCATGGATATTTTATTTGCTAGACCAGGTGTAATATCTGACTCATGTATTATAATTGGAATTTTATTAAAATAAGCTCCTAACACCACTGGAACTGATACAAATCCTCCCTTTGAAAAAACTATGGCTGGTTTTTCTTTTTTTATAATTGACTTTGCTTCAAAAACCCCTTTAATAACCTTAAAAGGATCTGTAAAGTTCTTTACATCAAAATATCTTCTTAACTTACCACTAGAAATACTATGATATTTAATTTTTTCTGCTTCTATAAGTTTTCTTTCTATTCCATGTTCAGTACCTATATACTGTATTTCATATCCTAGCTCCTTTAGCTTGGGCACAAGTGCGATATTGGGAGTTACATGTCCAGCTGTTCCTCCACCTGTCATAATGATTTTTTTGTTACTCAATTTAAAAGTCCTCCTAAAATTACCTAGTAAAAGCTTTAATAGCTTTGAAATATTTAAAATAAAAATATCTAAGCCTTAGACGAGTATATGTAATCTCGCTAAAGCTAAAAATAATGTTATTACTATATGGATTTTATAGATTTTATAGATTTTTATTATAATATGTTTTTTATTATATTAGATATATTATTCTCCTTATTAAGTTATGCCACATATGAAGACAAATGTAAATATAAAATATGAATTTTATATTAAAAACTATTGAATATATACATAAAAAGGTAATTGCTCATAATCTTTCATATGTTTCCACCCATTCTCTTAAATAATCTTCTTATATCCGGGTACAATACTATTATCAAAACAAAGGAGGTGAAAATACATGTCAAACAATAATAATAATTCTAATCAACCAGCAGTACCTCAAGCTAAAGCAGGTTTAAACAAATTTAAAATGGAGGCTGCTCAAGAAGTAGGAGTTAATCTTAAAGAAGGATATAACGGAGACCTAACTTCTAGAGAAGCTGGATCAGTTGGTGGTCAAATGGTTAAAAAAATGGTTGAAGCTTACGAAAAAAATCTTTAATCAAATATTTGTAAGTAGCGTGTGGTAAGTTTATTATTTAAGAAGTTAGCAAAGTTTGTTTAAATAATAAGAGGTTCACATTAATATGTTTGTTGACTTCTACTAATTTATTGGAGGAGGAATATAAAATGACAAGCAAAAGTAGATTATTAGTACCAGAAGCTAAAGCAGGTTTAGACAGATTTAAGATGGAAGCAGCTCAAGAAGTTGGAGTTAACCTAAAAGAAGGATATAATGGTGATTTAACTTCTAGAGAAGCTGGATCAATCGGCGGACAAATGGTTAAAAAAATGGTTGAAGCTTACGAAAGAAATTTATAGGATATATTAATATCTGAATAAATTATTTAATAGTAAGTAAACCCTAAATAGGAGATGCACCTTATAGGTGCATCTCTTTATTAATGGGATTTTAACTTTTAATTGACTTTCTTATATAAAACTTTTAATTACCTTTTACATCTTATACTTTTAGTTGCATTTTATATCTTTAAGTTTTAATTGCACACTTCTTCTTCCCATATATTCATTTATATCTGGCTGAAATAATATATTTAGAAATAGACCCTTCGGTCTTATATACCCACTTCCAATATCTCCATATTCATCTCCATAGACATCTTTTAAAATCTCAATAACTTCATCTCTTTTATTGAAATATAAACCATCTATCAGATTATTGGTACTTTCCACATTAAATCTAAATTTAACATGCTGATATTCACTTCCTAAAAATCTTATATCTGCCACTAAAACTCTATTAGCCTTTAGAATTGGCGTTGGATTTCCCTTTCCAAAGGGCTCTAATAACTTGAATTCTTCTACAACCTGTTCTGTTATATAATTTAACTTTATGGGAGAATCTACTCTCATTTTAGAAGCAAGATCTTCCTCACTTAAATAGCAGTTTTCATTTAATAATTGTCTAAACTTTGAAATATTTTTTTCTTCTATGGAAAGTCCTGCTGCCATTGGATGTCCACCAAACTTGCTTAGTAAATCCTTACATTTTAGCATTTCTTCAAACATATTATATTCTTCAATGGATCTACCTGAACCCTTTGGCATATCTTTTCCCTGGGTTAAAATAAAGGTTGGCTTACCATACCTTTCCTTAACTCTGCCTGCTACAATTCCTGCAATACTCTCATGGATATGCTGGTTATATACTACAAGTACTCTATCATTTATCAAAGAAGACCCTTCTATGTCAGCACAAACTTGTTCCACACTTTCTGTGGTAAGGTCTTGCCTTTCCTTATTAAGATTAAAAACCTTTGTAGCAATATCCATAGCCTGACCCATATCTTTACAAAGTAGTAGATCTAAGGATAGCTCAGCAGTTTCTAGCCTTCCTGTAGCATTGATACAAGGACCAATGTTAAAGCCAACATTATAACAAGTTACCTCATCCTTTATATCAATTATATGTTTTAAAGCTTTTATTCCTAAATTTCTTGTATTAGAAAGTATCTTTAGCCCTTCCTTTGCAATGATTCTATTTTCATCCATTAAATCTACCACATCGCATATAGTGCCAATGGCAGCTAATTCTAGAAGATCATCAGTATTTTTATCCTTCATATTCATAGCTCCATATAAAGCTAAAGAAAACTTATAAGCCACACCGGCTCCACATAAAAGTTTAAAGGGATAATTACAATCCTCCTGCTTAGGGTTTATTAAGGCATCACTACTTGGAATTACCATCTTTCTTTCTCCATCTATCTCCTCAAAGGGAAGTTCATGATGATCTGTGATAATAACCTTTAATCCAAGTTCCTTAGCTCTTTTTACCTCTTCTATAGCAGAAATCCCATTATCGCAACTTATTATAAGATTAAAGCCTTCCTCTGCTATGGTCTCTATTCTAGAAATACTCATACCATAGCCTTCATTTTCCCTATGTGGTATATGATAAGCTACTATTCCACCACAGCTTTTTATAGCCTTATAAAGAATGGCAGTACTAGTAACTCCGTCTGCATCATAATCTCCGTAGACCATAATTTTTTCCTTATTATTTATAGCCTCCACCATAATTTCTATGGCCTTATCCATATCCTTCATAAGATAAGGGTTATATAGCTTATTCAAAGAAGAATTTAAAAATTCATCTGCCTTTTCCTTAGTATCTATTCCTCTATTCATAAGCACCCTAAGCGTAATAGGAGTAACCTTTATATCCTTAAGTAGCTCCTTTAAAACCTCCATAGAGCACTGACTATCTTTCCAAACAGTATTCACCAAATCACCTTACCTTTAATTCCTTATGATTCCTATTGTTTCCTTAATAAATACCTTATCTATTACACTAAGGATTTCTTCTTCTGTGCAATTACTTAGGTTATAAAACTCATTTAAAAGTAATTCTCCACCACTGTGCATTATTTCATAGACAGCTAGGTGCATAGATAAAACTATGGATTTCTCTAGAGCTAACATTCTCTTTAAATTTTGACTCTTTATATATTTTTTAAAGAAATCTTCAGTAAATATGCCCTTTAAAGCTTTTACTTTATCAATGTTTTCTTTAATTATCTCTTTAACCAAATCAATATTTTCCTTAGATGTAGATAAAGTTATGGTATATAGTTTTATGCCCTTTTCTCCCTTAACCTTTCCTTGAATATCATATACTAAACCTCTCTTAGTTCTGATTTCATCATAGAGCAAGGAGCTAGTGCCCCCTGCAAAATATTCATTAAATAATTGAAGTAAGGTAACTTCCCTTTCACTTAGGTTATGAATGGGAAATATATATTGAACCTTGCATCCATTAATTGAGAGATTCTCTTCAATATACACTCCAGCCTTGGGATTCTCGTAAAGGGAAAAAGTCTT
Source organism: Clostridium sp. UBA871 (assembly GCF_002295255.1). NCBI lineage: Bacteria > Bacillati > Bacillota > Clostridia > Eubacteriales > Clostridiaceae > Clostridium > Clostridium sp. UBA871. Next base: position 698,815 of record NZ_DBFV01000004.1, read on the forward strand.
TTCTTCTTGACTTTCCCTTGATGAAACTCTTTCAGAGCTCCTTTGGGTGAAGGATGATTTTACCCCTTCCAGGACTTCTATTTCACAGGTGTTATGCGTTAATAAAGGTTTTGTCTTATTCAAGGATGCTATTTCACCTTCAATAATTTCAATAACCTCACTTAGGTCTAAAGAAGTTACTACAGAAACTACACAGTTATCTAGGGTGTAAAACTTCTCATGGTACTCCCTTATCTCTTCTAAGGTTAGAGCCTTTATAGTTTCTTCTCTGCCTATGATTAACTCCTTTATTCTTCTTTTTTCAAAGGTTTCATAGAATAAAAAATCTTCACAGTGCTGAACTACATCATCACTCCACTCCTTAAGTTCCTCTATGATAACTGCCATTTCTTCCTTAAAACCTTCTTCTCTAAAGGCTGGATTAAATACTATATCAAAATATATATTAAAGGCATTTTTAAAATCTTCCTTTAAGGAGCTTCCATAATAAACTACATAGGGATAATTAGTCATAGCATTATGAAATCCTAGGTACTCATTGCATATCTCATTGATTTCCTTCTCGCTTTTACTATGGGTACCCTTAAATACCATGTGTTCTACAACATGGGCAATGCCCAGATTATTAGAATGTTCACTATTAGCTCCTGCTTCTAACCCTATGGTAAAAGAAGTTATATTTCCTGGAACTCTTTCATAAAGCAACCTAACTCCATGTTTTAAAAATATCTTATCCATGCTACCCCCACTTTACTTCTATTACTTAATTAGCTCTACCTTTTCTATAAAGTCATCATCCATAAATACAATGACATTTTTACCTCTACCAGCTCTATTTTGAATTGGTAAGGCTCCTAAATCCACTATGTTCTCTTGACCATTTTGGGTAGTTATTTTCAGGTTTTCTTCAAATAAATCTACGCATAATTCATTATTTTTATTTGAAATAGCACCGCTTCTTGCTTTTGCAAAGATAACTTTATCATCATCCTTTAAGCTAATTCCCATAACTCCAGTAGCATTTTTCCCCATGACATTTATAGCTTCTAAATCAAATTTAAGGCACATACCCTTTCTTGTGAAGAGTAACCCTTCTCCTTTGTCAGCTTCAACTTCTACTTTAATTAGCTTATCCTCCGGAGTCTTAAATTTATATGCTGAGATATTAGTAAACTCACCAGTGAATTCTTCTATACTAGTTTTCTTTACTACACCTTTTTCAGTAAAGAAGTAGAAATTTTCTTTAGAGCTTCCTTCATTATCCACAGATATTATTGCAATCACTGGATCCTTAGAATTATAACCTTCAAATAGCTTTTCCAGTTCAATACCCTTTTTATCTATGTTTTGTATCATTAAGGCTGACATTTTAAATAACTCTCCACCAGCTGTAAATAGGAATAACTCACCGTTAGAGTTTGATGTAGTTATAACCGGTTCTCCGCTTCTTCTACTGGAAGTTCTTAAGATCCCCTTTTTATTAACAGTTATATAGAACTCTTTATAATTAAATTCATCTACATAACTACACTGAGTTATACTATCTCCATGGGTTAAATTAACTATAGGTTTTCCAACTATACCTCTATCCACTGGCTCAACCTTAGGCTCCTGTGCAATGAAGTTTAATCCCTTAGCAGTAGTTATTTCAATAAATCTTTCTTCTCTATCTTTATCCACTAATTCAGCACTTATCAATTCTTCATCCTTTTTAAGCTTAATACCTTGAAGTCTTGAATTATTAGTAATAAACTTGCTAAGTTCAGTTTTCTTGATAAGACCTCTAGAGGTCATAAGAAGCACATCCCTAGTAATAGAGAAATCCTGTACTACAAAGGCATTTACTATGTGTTCCTTATCTAAATCTAGAGTTCTAATAAATCCTTGAATTCTCTCACCCTTGTCTCTCCACTTAAACTCAATTAAATTTGCAACCTTACATTGATACATATTTCCCTGATTTGTAAAGATACATAGGGTATCTCTGGTATTACATTCAAAGAAGAATCTATTAAAGTCTCCTTCTCTATATTCTATATCCTCAGTATTTTGTGTTGTTCTAATAAAGGATTTTAAAGCAGTTCTCTTAACATATCCATCCTTAGACATGGTTACTACCACATCTTCCTCTACTATAAGTTCTTCTAATTGAATATTAGCATCACTATCATCTTCTAAAATAGTAGTTCTCCTTGGGTCATCATATTTTTCCTTAACCTCTAGAAGCTCCTTTTTAATAACTTTAATAAGCTCCTTTTCACTACTTAATACCTTCTTAAGTCCCCTAATCTTAGTCTCTAATTCCTTATGTTCCTTTTGGAATATCTTAATTTCAAGACCTGTAAGTCTATAAAGCATCAACTCTAAAATAGCTTCTGCTTGAGGGTTAGTAAAGCCAAATTTGCTTATTAAATTTTCTCCTGCATCCTTTTTAGATTTAGATGCCCTAATAGTTTTAATTATTTCATCCATGATTCCAATAGCTTTAATAAAGCCTTCTACAATATGGAATCTCTTTTCTGCTATTTCTAGCTCTCTTTTTGTTCTTCTTGTAATAACTTCCTTTTGATGTTCTATATAGTATTTAATTATAGTCCTAAGTCCCATGGTCCTAGGCTTTCCACCAGCTAAAGCCACCATGTTAAAGGATATATTACATTGAAGCTCCGTTCTCTTAAATAGATATTTAAGGACTCTATCCGCCGTTTCCTCTGTAGTGTTTTTCTTAAATTCTACAACGGCTCTAATACCATTTCTATCAGATTCATCTCTAATATCCGCAATGGCTTCCACTGCTTTGCTATGCTTTTTATCTCCTGTTAAATCAGATATTGCTTGAAGAAGCTTAGCCTTATTTTTTCTATAAGGAAACTCTGAAATAACAAGACCAAGTCTACCATTATCCAAGGTTTCAAAATGAGTTTTAGCTCTTAAAACCACTTTTCCTTCCCCAGTTTCATAGGCAGCCACTAAAGAATCCTTTCCCATTAATATTCCACCAGTAGGTAAATCCGGTCCCTTTATGTATTCCATAAGTTCTCTAGTGGTTATTTCCTCATTATCTGCATAGGCAATGGCTCCATCAATAACCTCTCCTAAGTTATGGGGTGGAATATTGGTAGCCAATCCTACAGCAATACCAAAGGCTCCATTAACAAGAAGGTTTGGATATTTTGCAGGTAAAACTGTAGGTTCCTTTTCTGTATCAGAGTAGTTATCCATCATATCAACTACATCTTTATCAATATCTTTAAGCATTTCTAAGGCAATGCCAGATAGTCTAGCTTCTGTATAACGCATGGCAGCTGCACTATCTCCATCTATAGATCCCCAGTTTCCATGACCATCTATAAGGGGCTTTCTTGTAGTAAAATCCTGAGATAAAATTACCATGGCATCATAAACTGATGTATCTCCATGGGGATGGTACTTACCTAGAATATCTCCTACTATTCTGGCAGACTTATAATATGGCTTATCTGGGAATGCCTTAAGCATATAAGCTCCATATAAAATTCTTCTATGAACAGGCTTTAGTCCATCCCTTACGTCTGGAAGAGCTCTATCCTTTGATACTTCTACAGCATAGGGAAGATAGTTCTCTGGCATAGCCTCATCTATAGAAACATCTATAATATTATTATCTATTGGAATTGGTTCTTTTTTCTTTGCCATTATAACACCTCCTAAAATTCACCGTGATTGTACATATAGTTTCTTCTTGGCTCTACCACATCTCCCATGAACAAGGAAATCATCTTTTCAGCCTTAGCAGCATCCTCAATGGTAACCCTTTGAAGAGTTCTAGTAGCCGGATTTAATGTAGTATCCCAAAGTTGGTCTGCATTCATCTCTCCCAACCCTTTGTACCTTTGAATTAATGCACCCTTACCAATTTCCTTCTTAGCCTTATTTAGCTCTTCATCATTATAAACGTACTTACTAACCTCACCATTTTTAGTGATTTTATAAACCTTATAAAGAGGTGGTAATGCAATAAATAAATTTCCATTTTGAATAAGTTGTCTCATATATCTATAAACATAAGTCATCCAAAGGGTTCTGATATGATATCCATCCACATCGGCATCACTTAGTATAATTATCTTTCCATACTTTAATTCCTCTGGTTTAAAGTTTTCTAAAACTCCAGTTCCTATGGCAGTATTAAAGATTCTAAGTTCTTCACTTGCAAGAACATTTTCTAATTTTTGTTTTTCCGTATTCATAATCTTACCCTTAGAAGGCATTATGGTTTGGAATCGTCTATCCCTTGCTTGTTTTGCAGAACCTCCCGCAGAATCTCCCTCCACCACTATAAACTCAGTAAATTCTCTGTCTTTCAAAGTACAGACAGCTATTTTTCCTGCCAGTGGTGCAGTACCATTTCCTATCTTTTTCTTCTCTGCTTCATTTATTTTCTTAATTTTCTCTCTTCTAGCTGCAGCTGAAATAGCATTATTAATAATTACAGTAGCTAGTTCTTTATTATCCTCTATCCATTCACCTAGCTTAGTATAGGCAAGGTCATTCATTGCAGAATAGGCTTCAACATTTCCTAGCTTAGTTTTAGTTTGACCCTCAAAGACTGGATTTGTAATTCTTACCTTTACAATGGCAGTCATACCTTCTCTAATATCGTCCCCTTCAAAGTCCTTATCCTTTTCCTTTAAAAGATTTAACTTCTTACTACCTTCTTTAAAGGCTCTAGTCATACCAGTCTTAAATCCTGTTTCATGAGTACCAGCTTCTTTTGTGGGAATATTATTTACATAGCTAGCAATATGCTCTGCCGTAGAATCTGTAAACTGTATGCATATTTCTCCCGATACCATAAGTCCATTAATTTCTCTTTCTCCTTGGAAAATTATTGGCTCTTTGTGAAGGACGGTTTTACTTTCATTTAAATAATCTATAAAGTCTAAAAGGCCTCTCTCTGAATGATATACTTTTTCTACAACATCATCTTTCCTTGCATCTCTTAGAATTAAGGTAATCCCTTTATTTTGAAAGGATAGCTCCTTTAATCTTTCATCAATTATTTCAAACTTATAATCTATATTTCCGAAAACTTCACCATCTGCTAAAAAAGTTACTTTAGTACCAGTTTCATTAGACTTTCCTACAATCTTCAAAGGTGTAGCTGGGGTTCCCGGCATGTCCCTTTTAAGTTCTTTGTCATATCCATAGTGAAATTTTTGCAGATAAATATTTCCTTTTTGTTTAACTTCTACCTCTAACCACTTAGACAGAGCATTTACAACAGCAGCTCCAACTCCATGAAGTCCTCCTGAGGTCTTATAGTTATTATTATTGAATTTACCTCCTGTGTGAAGTTCTGTATAAACCATCTCCACCCCAGATTTATTTTTAACAGGATGTATTCCTGTAGGTATTCCTCTTCCATTATCTTCTATAGTAACGGTTTTATCCTTACTTAAAGTAACTATTATCCTGTCTCCAAATCCATTGGCAACTTCATCAATAGAGTTATCTAGTATTTCCCATATACAATGGTGCAGACCCTTAGTACCCGTTGAGCCAATGTACATTCCAGGCCTAACCCTTACTGGCTCTAATTTTTCAAGAGATGTGAGATCTGTAACTTCATAAGTACCTCTATTATTCTCCTTTTGCGCCATATTATCCCTCCTTAAAAGTTGAGTTACATTTGTTATTGTATAACTTTATTCCAAAGGAGTAAAGTTTTTTCTTGAAATTCCAAAACAAACGTTCTTATTTTTGCGGTATTTTTTTATTATTTTTCTAATTACTTGAATAAAATTCTATCCCTTTAATGAACCGCAAAGTTCCTTATTTAAAATATAGTAAATATTAAAATTTTACATGAAAAAGCCTATAATTACTGTTCTGCTATGTTTTCGTAAAATATATTACTAATCTTATATGGAATATATAGCATGTGCTTTAATATTATTGTTAGCGAATAATATTAGTACGTGCTTAAGGTTTATTTAGATTAGTTTATTTTACAAAAGTCTCATAAACATTAATTATAAGCTTTACTTAATATACATATTTTATTCTTCACATTTTAAATTATCTATAAAGCTTTTTAATTCTTCTACTCCTTCATCTATGGAGTTTATCATAAGCTTTTTGTCATATTCATACTTATCAGAGCTGTGAGTATATAGTGGGTCATAGTACCTTACCATAAGTTCCTTAACCACTTCTTCATACTGATCATTATTAACCATATCACAATATATTTCTATGTTTTTTTCACTGATGTGTTTCTTTAATCTTCTTAGTGCATCACAAATTTCTTCATTACAGCTATTATTTTTAGTGTATTCATCAATTATTATCTTACTTCTAAAATCTATTGGAGCATCTACAAATATGTGAAGTCCCCTTTTCATATCAGAATGTATATATTCCGGAATTAAAACCCTTCCTATCCTTCTACTTTCTGCTTCAATGAATACATATTTACCCTTAACAGCCTTTAATTCCTCATAGATATTAGATTCAAACTGCTTTTGGCTAGTACCATCTCCAAGGCCTACAGCACCTAATATGGAGCCTCTATGATTAGCACATCCTTCTAAATCCAATACATCATATCCATCAGCTCTAAGTTTTTTTAAAATCTCAGTTTTTCCAACTCCCGTATTACCATGAAGTACTATATAGGTAACTTTTTCATTAACCTTAGGCAACTCCTCATTTATGAAGGCTCTATAGCCTTTATAACCATCCTTTATTCTGCTAACTCTCATGCCAAGGGCACCTAAAAGATCTGTAATAGATGCACTTCTCATGCCACCTCTAGCACAAAATAATACTACATTTTTATGTTGTTTTTCAAGCTCATAAATTTTATCATATATATAAGGTAGTTTTTTAGATACTGTCTCTACCCCTAATCTCTTTGCTTCCTCAGTACTTTTTCTAGTATATATGGTTCCAATAATTGCTCTTTCTTCATCATTAAAAAGAGGAATACTTACTGCACCGTTAATAGTAGCCTCATTAAATTCTCCTGTACTTCTCACATCAACAAGGACATAGTCTCCAGTTAGATCTTTATATTCTATGGTTTTTGACATAATCATTCCTCCAAATTAAGTAACATCTTTCCATAAGAAGTCATTTGTTTTACAATGGCAAAACTTCCTATAATTTTCTCATAAACAACACTTGCAAACCATAGTAAATTCAAATAACTACAACTCTATCTATTCTATATTGTAATGATTAATATGTCAAACTAGAGATAATCCTACTAATCTAATTATCCCCTTTAACCCAGCTATTTAAACACGCCTTAATATCTTCTGTAACCATATCCCTATTTATTTCATTTAATATTTCATGTCTTCCACCTTCATATAGTTTATAACTTAAATTTTTAATACCTAAACTTTTAAAAGTATCAACTAGAGATAATATTCCCTTGCCATAGTTTCCTACTGGGTCCTTATCACCACTAAACATGGTTATAGATAAGTTCTTTGGTATGCTAGCAAGATTGTCCTTTTTATGTATTGCCTTCATTCCCTTTAAAAAATCATAGAAAAAGGATACCGGAAACACTCCTCCACAATAGGGGTCTAGAATATATTTTTCTACTTCCTCCTCGTCCCTACTTAACCAATCATATTTAGTTTTTTGATTTTCTACTAGCTTATTGTAATTTCCAAAGCCTAAATCATCCATTAACTTTCCACTAGATCTTCTACCCCTAAGATTCATTATAACCTTTGACAAAAATATTCCCATATTCATTGAAGTATTAGGTTTACCACCAGTTCCAGATAAAATTACACCCTTAACAGTGTCTCCATATATCTCCATATACCTTTGTGCTATGAAAGACCCCATACTGTGACTAAAAATATAAATATCTAGTGATGGGTTTTCTTCTTTTATAAAATTATTTATTTCACGTTGATCATGAACCATGTCATGGAATCCATCATTATCGCTAATATATCCTAAAGCACTTAGGCTTTCTGCAGATTTTCCATGGCCTCTATGGTCATCAGCATAAACTATAAAACCATCCTTAACCAATTCCTTTGCAAATCTATCATATCTGCTACCATATTCAGCCATACCATGAATAAGTTGTATAACTCCCTTAGGTTTAACACCTTCATCTAGCTCCCATTTGTATAAATAAATCTCTTTTCCATCTCGCATTTTTAACTTCATTTCTTTATATGTCATAATATACCCCACCCAAAATATTTTATTTAAATAATTTTCAAATAATTCCCTTATAATAAATTATATATAAATTTTTTTCGGCTGACAACAGTTCACTAAAAAAATCGGTATGATAATTGCTAAGCAACACATACCGATACACAAAGAATTATATAACTATTTCTACACTTTCCTTAGAAACTTGATTTACTATATTATTTATCCACTTATTACTTCTATATCTTCTAACTACAATAATACATTTTACAATTTCCTCTGCTGCAGTAACTGAAACCACCAAATATATTGGTAGATGTAATATAAAAGCTGCCACAAAAGATAATGGGATTCCGATGCCCCATAGAGTTATACCCTGTACAATAGCACCATATTTAGCATCACCGCCTCCTCTTAAGATTCCAACTACCAAAATTACTGTAAATACTCTAAGAGGCATTAGAGCAGAGTATACATATAGAATCCTTAAAGAATTTCTTAGCACTTCCTCAGAAACTTTAAACACAGTTAAAACTATTGGTGAAGTTATAGCTAAAACTACAGCTAATATAACTCCTGTAATCAAAGAAATTACACATAGTCTTCTAGCATAAAGTAATCCTCGCTTTTCTCTTCCAGCTCCAATTTCCTTACCTATAACTACCACCGCCACATTGGCAAGTCCAAAGGTTATAATCATAAATAGATTAAAGATGGTTGTACATATTTGTATAGATGCCGTAGCTTGAGTTCCTATTCTTCCATAAATTACTGCATAGGTTAGGTTCCCCAACCCCCAACAAGCTTCATTTAAAAGCACTGGTATCATAGTTACAAATACACTTTTAGTCAGCTCTCTTGTAATATTAAATAAATCTTTAGCTTTGGCAGCTAAAATATTCTTAGAAGTATAGGTATATAAAACTAAAAGTGCACATTCTGAACCTCTAGCTATTATGGTGGCAATAGCTGCCCCCCTAACTCCCATTGCTGGAAAACCTAATAAACCAAATATAAGGACAGTATTAAGAACTCCATTTACAACTAGCCCTAAAAAACTAGCTAACATTGGAAGTACAGTATTTTCTACACTCCTTAAAGCAGCTGCATAGTTAAAAGATATAGCTGTAAAGATATAACTAAAACAAACTATTTTTAAATAGCTAGCCCCTATCTTAATAACTTGAGGATCTATGTTGAAAATTGAAATTATTTTCTCTGGAAATAATACTCCTACTAAATTAAAAACAGTGGTTATAAGAACACTACTTATAATTCCAATACCTAAAACCTTCTGTATATTATTTTTATCTCTCTTCCCCCAAAGTTGAGCTATAAAAACTGCACATCCTGAACTTATTCCCATTATAAATAAGCTAAATATAAAATAAAATTGATTAGCAATACCTACTGCTGCTAACTCTACTTCTCCAACTCTTCCTATCATCAAAGTATCTAACATATTTACTGAGGATGCTATTAGGTTCTGCAATATAATTGGTAAAGCTAAAAATAATACCATCTTATAAAATTTCTTATCATAAAATAATTCTTTTAAAGTTTTCTTAGTCATAGATATTCTCCTTTCCGGCAAAAAAAAATACCACTTTGAAGGTTATCAAAGTGGTTTGCTTCAGCACTTGTATAATTTTAAAAATTACACTTCTATTTAGTTTTACAAAACTTAATTTCCTATAAAATTATAGATAATTTAAACCATACTGTCAACTATTACGAGTTAAAAATTTATCCCTTCCAAGTTAAAAATTCATCCCTTTTACTTACACATCATCAAATTAAGGATAACTCTGTCTGCATCAGCCATTCCAACTACCCCTAAATCTGCCATGTTCTTTATAGTTCTCTCCACATCCTCATGAACAATTCCATCATGAGATGAAACTTCTACCCCTTCCAATGCAAGGGCTGCACATAGCACTGATGTACCTACTGCTGTAGAAATTTTTAGAGCACATCCTGGCTTTGCTCCATCACAGACCATACCAGAAACGTCTGCCACCATATTTTTTATAGCTTTATTTATAGCACATAGTTCTCCTCCTAGCATATAAACAATGGCACAGCTAGCTCCAATTGAAGCTGCAACTCCACATCCACATAGAGCTGAAAGTCTTCCTATAAAGCTTTTTACATGAATAGTTATAAGATCACTAAGGGCTACGGCTCTAACTAAAGTATCATCACTAACTCCTAGTTTTTCTGCCGCTGCAATTACAGGTAAAGTAGCTGTTAATCCTTGGTTTCCACTACCTGCTGTACTCATTACTGGCAGTGTACATCCATCCATTCTAGCATCAACGCCTGCAGCAGTTAATCCCATGGCATAGGTTTGAAGTGAATCTGCAAACATTTTACTGTTCTTTCCATCTAATAAAATTTTTCCTGCTTTAAGTCCATATTCTTCTTTTCTTCCAGCCTCTGAAACTCTACGATTCATTTCTATACCTTCCATTAAGAACTCTATATCCTCATAGGGTACAGTTTTTATGAATTCATATATATCTTTAACAGATAACTGTTCCTCGTCTCCATTATCCTCTGTAGCTACAGTTTTAACCTCTTCGATTTCAAACAATATCTCTTCATTTCTAGTAATTAAAACTATATTGTTATGTTTATTTTTAATTATTACAGAAGAGCTATCATGGCCCTTATGTCCAATAACCTCTACATAAAGTTTTTCCGGCGCTTTAGTAAGGTCTATTGTAACCTTGCCCTCAGCTAAATATTCCTTTGATTTATCAATATCTGACTTAGTAACATCCTTTAAAACCTCTAATCCAGCCTCTGCATTACCACCAATAGCTCCAAGGGCTGCTGCAATATTTAAACCAACCATTCCTGTACCAGGTATTCCTACTCCCATACCATTTTTTAGAATATTACAGCTAACAAGAACCGTAACCCTATCTGGAACTCCTCCTAAAGCTTGACTACATTTCGCCGTTGCAAGGGCTAGAGCTATGGGCTCTGTACATCCTAAGGCTGGTATAACTTCTCTCTTAAGAATATTTATGTATGTATTTTTCATTATTAACATCCTTCCTTAATAGACTGTTTTTAAATTAAACAGCTCTTTAATTTAAATAGTACATTAATATTTAGGCTCTGTTGAAATTAGGTAATGGTTTACATTATGTGCTAACCTTCTCCATTAGGTTTTAAAGTTTTTTAACATCCTAATTATATCAAAGGGAGGGCTTTATTTCAATATTATTAAAGCCCTCTAAAATATTCTGGTTTAAAGTTATTTTGTCCTGCTAAAAAACCTTCTATATCTGAAAGTAATCTTTCCTTTTCTTTACCTAATACTGCAGCTAGTGGTGCATAGTTTGATGCATGATTGCTTCTAAATATGCAGTTTGTAAGATCTAGTTCTTTAACAAGGTGATAAACCTCCTCCATTACTTCCCTAGGATTTAAAAGCATAAGAGCTCCTCTTTTTATTTCTTCATATATAGGTGCATCTTCAGGAGTCATAAGAGTTAAAAGGCCTAGATAATCTGGATTTATGGCATTAATAACCTTTGCTGAGTTTAAAGCATGATTTTTCCAGTTTTCTAACCCACCTAAGCCACTTATTAGAGTGCAAGATAGTTTTATTCCACTATCCTTAATTTTTCTTCCAGCCTCAATAAGCTCCTTTGAGGTTGCTCCCTTATTCACTTTAAGCAGAACCTCATCATCTCCGCTTTCTATACCTAGATATACCATTGCCAAACCCTTACTTTTTAAAAGCTTTAGTTCTTCTGGAGTTTTAAGTAAAATGGACTTGGGACTAGCATATACAGTAATGCTTTTACATTCTGAAAATAATTCTTTAATTTTATCCAAAATTGTAATAAGTCTTTCTGTAGGTATGATAAGAGCATCACCATCAGCTATAAATATTTTTTCTATATGTCCATACCTCTCCCTAGCCCAAACTAAATCCTCAATTACTTCTTCTAAATCCCTCATTCTAAACTGCTTTGCCTTATACATATTACAAAAACTACATTTGTTGTGAGAACAACCAATGGTAGCTTGAACTATTAAACTTCTTCCTTCACTAGGTGGTCTATAAACTGCACCTTCATATCTCATAAATTTTCCTCCTTCATATATAGAAATCCTTATCCTAGGATATAGAAGCTCTTTCCTCACCTTTAAATAAGATGGGAATACTAGAGCTGGTAGTCATGGAATAAAAAAGGAATACATCAAAATTTAACTAACCTTAATAGTTAGCATTTAATTCTGATGGATCCCTTAATTTTTTAACAAAAAGTCATGGTATACACTACTAATCATTAATATGTTCATGATTTTTCAAGTGATTCATGCAATATTCCTTATGTCCACTACATTTTGAACAATATCTAAACTCCATATTAGGGTCATCTCTTTCAGTTATTCCACATACAGTACATCTATGACGTACATAATCTTTCATCTCTATGACTTTAAATTTTTCCTTATTCCTCTTAACTTTCTTCTTAGTTTTAAATAACTCTATAAAGTCTTTTCCAAAGAAAATAAAGTAGTTAGCTAAGGATGCAAGGATCATGAGTTTTATTCCAACTCCACCCATTATAAACTGCTGTGCCAAAAGCACTGCATTTAAAATTCCTAAATACTTAACTTTAACTGGTAAAATGAAAAATAGTAAAACTTCATGGTTAGGATATATGGATGCAAAGGCTAAAAATAAAGTTAAATTTATAAATACCCCTGTAGCAGGACTACCTCCAATTAAAGATACAATTATGGTAGCAATCATCCCTACTAAATAATATATATTAAATTTAAAGCTTCCCCAAGCCTGTTCTAACCCCATACCTATAATATAATAGAAATAAAGGGTAAAGAGTATCCAAAAGGCACTGGTTGCTGGTGGAATTAAAATAAAGGTAACTAACCTCCACACTTGACCTGCCATTACTGCCTGAGGTATTAACATTAGGTTTGCCTCTAACCCTGGATTTATAACCTCTAATAAAAATACAGCCAAATTAGCTGCTACAATGTATTTCATCAATCCACTAATGGCATACCTGCCATAATTTCTCTCTAATTTATTTAACCACTTCAATATAATCACTCCTATAAAAATGCAATGAAATTTATCAGCTTTCTTACATTTTACCATATTTTCTCTCTATAGCATATTCCATAATAAAATCTTTCATGTAAACATATTATTAAGTTTGAAATTAGTATTGGCTATGAAAAAAGGTATGGAATATAACATTTTTTATATTATATCTCATACCTTAATAATATACCATAATCTATTATTATATACTAAATTTATTTTAACATTCCAAGGAAGTTATCAGCAAATTCATCTGCTAGCTTAAGTTCTTCTTCACTTGGTACAAAGTTAAATTTAAAACCTGGATCAATTACATTAAATTTAAGGCTCTTTAATCTCTCTGAAAGCATAGGCACACTTTCTCCACTCCAACCATAAGATCCAAAAGCTCCAGCAATTTTACCTCTATTTACAATAGCACTAACATGAGCAAGTAAATTCCAAGCTGGCTCCACTGCATCTTGATTTATAGTAGGAGAACCTACTAATATACCACTTGACTTTTCTACAAGAGATACAAGTTTCTCTAAAGGAGTAGTTGTAATTTCATGAACTCCAGCCTTAATTCCTCTTTTTTCAATGGCATCCTTTAAATGATTTGCAACCTTTTCTGTATTTCCATAGGCAGAAACATAGAATATTTGGATGTTTTTTTCTTCAATAGCAGCTTCCTTAGCCCAAGTTTTATATAAATTTTTATAATACTCTCTATCATCAATATGAATTGGACCATGGCTAGGAGCAATAATTTCAGTTTCTATATTTTCAATCTTATCAAGGGCCGTATTAATAAATTTTTTGAAAGGTCCCATGATAACATCAAAATAATACTTCATTTCAGTTTCATAGTTTCCAGAACAACTATCAGTAATGCACCCACTTGGTGAATAGTGACATCCCATAAAATCACATGTAAATAATATCTTTTCATCTGCTAAGTAAGTAAATATACTGTCAGGCCAGTGAAGATTTGGTGCATTTACGAATCTTAATGTCTTCTTTCCTATAGATAGCTCTCCTGAAGCATCTATAGACTTAAATTCCATGTTTATAATTCCTCTAAGATATCTTACTGCAGCCTTTGATCCAACAACCTGAGCTTCTGGATATTCCTTTAATAGTTCCTTTAATGAACCACTATGATCAAGTTCTGTATGCTGAACTACAATATAATCTATTTTTTTATCACCAATAATAGATTTAATATTCTTTAAATATTGTTCAAAGTATCCATCCTTAACTGTGTCAACAATAGTGATTTTTTCATCTTCAATTAAATAGGAATTATATGTAGTTCCCATTTTTGTTTCCATTATTATGTCAAATACTCTAAGTTCAGGATTATTAACCCCAACCCAATGAACTGAATTAGTTAATTTTAAAGGTTCCATTTCATTACCTCCGCATTCATATTATCTTCCATACTTACATATTAACAAACAATTATTATCTATTGCAAGATATTCTGCATTATTTTAAAATTTTTTTATAATACAGAAAGAATATATTCAAACCATTTAAATCTCTTATCTTTTGATAATATATATTATTCTGTTTTAATTATCAACTAATACAGTATATCAATATCCTGTATATTTCTCCCTTATATATTTCCCTTATATATATTGTTCCTCTTTCACTATATATTATAAGAAAACATATAAATATAAAATTAAAATTTTAATCCAGATATTTTTATTCAAATATTTTGTTCAGATATTTTTTATCCAAATATTTCAATTGTATATTTACACAAACTAATGTTTGTGTTAAAATTTTTTATCAGTTATATTTCCACTTTTTCAAAAAAATGCATATATATTATTAAAGTATTTTAGGGGGTTATATCTATGGATTATTCCAATTTAAAGAATCTTATATTAAAAGCAAAAAATAAAGACCAAAGTGCAATGGAAGAATTGATTAATGAATACAAATACCTAATAATTAAAGAAGCTTCAAAGGTTCATGTCCGAGGCTATGAAATGGAAGACTTAATTCAAATGGGAAACATAACCTTAATGCGTTGCCTTGAAAAATACACTCCGGAAAAAGGCAATTTTACAGCTTATATATCCTATGCAATAAAAAATAACTTTAATTACCTAATAAGGCAAAGAGCAAAAGATAATGAAGTACAAACCATCGAAGCTCCAATTGAAACTAACCTTAGAATAGAGGATACTTTAATAGCTGATGCATCAACTGAAGATAGTTTTATAGAAAAAGAAATGTATAAACTTATAAAAAGAGAAGTGGACAACCTCCAAGATAACTTAAGAGATCTAATAACCTTCATATACATAAATTGTGAAGGCAACCTAAAAGATTATTCAAAATCCAGAAACCTTAACTATTCAACAGCAGCAAAAAGAAGAACCGTAGCTCTTAACAAGCTAAGGTCCTCACTTAATTCTTTATGTGTATAAATACTTTCAAAATAATAAGCAATTTAAATAATTCCTATTGAAAATTCTTATTCATGACAAGTTAATCATTTGAAACCAAAATTTAATGGTTTCTGCATTGATTAACTTTTGTCATTTCTAAGAATTTTCATCTATATCACAAAACTACAATATTATTATGCATATCTACTTTAGCATATCTACTATGTATATCCACTTTAGTATATCCTACTTAAATATCTCCTTTAAACCTTCGCTGATAGTCTTGGCTACTTTTTCATTTCCAGCTTCATTTAGATTCATATTATCTACAGTATAATCAGCTATGTTTTCTGCTTCTATGCCACTTTCATTAAATAAGTCTATTACTGGTATAGAATTTTTATTACATACTTCTTTAATTGCCATGGAGTAATCCTCTAGACCAAGATCAATATTGTTTTTATCAGGATAGCTTGGCTGTCCTTCAATATATCCATGCTTTAATGGAGTTAAAAATACAAGTTTTGCCTCAGGCTTAGCCTTTTGTGATGTATTTATAACCGCTTGCACATCTCCGTAAAAAGATTCAACTTCTCCCCCATCATCTTTAGTTCCTAGAGCTCTTCCTTTAGTGTAGTCATTAGTACCTACCATAATAATTATAATATCTATATCCTTGAGGGCTTCTACATTAATTAAGTTAAGCATACTACTCATAACTAAGCCATTATTAGAGTTATTTGTTACACTTTTTAAATTCAAAAGAGTTTTTACCTTTTCTTGATATGTACTTCCTTTTGAAACTCCATCTCCAAGAGAAAGTAGAGTTTTTCCTTCCAAAATGAACTTTTCTTCACTTCCTTTGGTTTCTCTCTTAACATTACCTTCTTTTTTCTCTTCTCCCAGTTTAGATGTTAGATTTATTGAGCTTTCATATAGTTTCTTACTTTCTAAAATCTTTTCTTTTTCCTTCTTAGATCTATTTATACCTAAAGCTAAAGTAGCAATTAACGCAACGGATAATACTATGCATAATATGGTTTGTATCCTATCTTTTCTCATATATTCCCCTCCTTACCAGTATATTATATCCTATATTTGTATGTTTTCAAAGTAATATTGAAATTTAGAACTCCTATCTTCAATTTCTATAGGTTTAAGCTTCATTAGTTAACAACTTAAGCCTAATTTTTTTGATTGTTTAAGTTAAAAAATTAGTATTATTTGTATAAAATATTTTAATTCTGTTGTTTTATAGGATAATTTGTTATAATATGAATTGGAATACAAACTACATATTTTGCAATATTTATTTTTAAAGTAACCTATTTACACTATGTTGCATCTAGCATATTATAAATATCTACTCTTAAGTAGTAGTATTAAAACCAAAATCTATAGATTAATTAAATGGAGGGATGAAAATGAAAAATCTAAAAAACTTTAAAAGGAAGTTTAAAATAAAAAGTATTAAAACAAAATTAGTTATCTACTTCTCTGTGCTAATTTTATTATCATCAATTTCATTAGAGATGATTTCTACGCAAAATATTAATATTGCTCTTACAAAAGAAGCAGAAAAATCTCTAGTTTCACTAGCAGCCGAAGGAGCACGAGTAACAGAGAGTAGAAGTGAGACTCAAGAACAGTGCTTAAAAACAATAGCTCTATTAGACAAAATTAAGAGCATGGATTGGACATTACAACAACCTATACTACAAAGACAAGTAGAAGGACTAAATTTTCTTGATATTGCTGTGGTTGATCCTGATGGTACTGCCCGTTATTCAAATGGATCAACTAACCAATTAGGTGATAGAGAATATGTAAAAAAGGCTTTAAATGGCGAAGTGAATGTATCCGACTTATTAATTAGTCGTGTAACCAATGAAATTGTTTTAATGTATGCAGCCCCTATTGAGAGAGAGGGTAAAGTTATAGGTGCTTTAATAGGGCGTAGAGACGGAAATGCTTTAAGTGAAATTATAGATGATATTGGATATGGTGATGAAGGATATAGCTATATTATTAATAGTAATGGAACAATAATTGCTCATCCAGACAGGGAAAAAGTATTAAATCAGTTTAATCCGTCTGAAGAAATGAAAAAAGATAAAAGTCTAACCTCAATGTCTACGCTACTTCAGAAAGCATTGAAAGATAAGAAAGGAGTTAGCACCTATTCCCTTGAAGGTAATGATTTATATGCTGGATTTGCTCCTATTGAAGGTACTGATTGGATATTTATTACTACTGCCAACAAGAGTGAGGTTTTATCTGCAATTCCTAGGCTACAAAGAACAATTATAATAGTTACTTCTATAATTTTATTTATTAGTATTGCTATTACATATTTAATTGGTAAGTCCATCACTAAACCTATTATAAAAACAATAAAACATTCAGAAAAAATAGCTAATTTAGATATTACAGAAGATATTTCTGAAGACTATCTTAAAAAAAATGATGAAATTGGAGCCTTAGCCCAAGCTCTACAAGGCATAATTAAAAATCTTAGGGATATTATTGACAAAGTCAGTGATTCTTCTGAACAAGTTACTGCTGCTTCAGAGGAGTTGATGGCTACTTCACAACAATCAGCCATAGCTGTAGACGAAGTATCAAAAACAGTAGAAGAAATAGCAATGGAAGCCTCTGAACAATCACTAATTACAGAAGAAGGTTCTTCAAAAGCTACTATATTAGGAGAAATTATTGAAAAAGATCAGAAAAATGTGAGAAATTTAAATACTGCTTCAATGAAGGTAGCAGAAGTGGTTAATGAGGGTTTAAATGACATTGATATCCTATCAAAAATAACAGAAGAAAGCAATGATGCAACAAAAGAGATATATGAAGTTATATTAAAAACTAATGATAGTTCTAATAAAATTGGACAAGCAAGTAATGTCATTGCCTCTATAGCAGAACAGACTAATTTATTAGCATTAAACGCAGCAATAGAAGCAGCAAGAGCCGGGGAAGCAGGTAGAGGTTTTACAGTGGTAGCAGATGAAATCAGAAAATTAGCCGAACAATCTTCGACTTCTACAAAAGAGATTGATGGAATGGTTAATGAATTGCAAAAAAATGCTAAAAATGCTGTAAATACAATGGAAAGGCTATCTAATATATCTAAAGAACAAGCTAGTAGTGTAATTAATACTAGAGATAAGTATATGTTAATTGCTGAATCAATGAAAGAATCTGGAAAAGTAGTTAAACAGTTAAATGTTTCAGGAGAAAATATGGAAAAAACAAAATATGAAATACTAGATATTTTAGAAAAGCTTTCATCCCTTGCTGAAGAAAGTGCGGCTGCAACTGAAGAAGCAACAGCATCCATGGAAGAACAAGTTGCCTCTATAGAAGAAATTGCAAATTCTAGTGAAAACCTATCAAATTTAGCACAAAACTTACAAACAATTATTATGAAATTTAAAGTTTAAAAAACAAAATTTATAAAATTTTAAAACATGAACTTCTGGTTTCTTTTGCCTCACAGCTCAGCATACATACTAATGATTTACACATAACAAAAGCTGGTGTGAAATACCACACCAGCTTTATATTCGAGTCTAAGAAATAGTAGTATCCTCCATACTTGGACTCTATTACTTAATTACTGTTGAATGCAACTTTTTAAAGAATTTACTGCTTTATCTGCAATTCCGCCACCAGTTCTTATGATTATATTTCCAAATCTCTTATCTAGTACAGTTTTTTGTTCTGTTGTTAAGTCATCATCTGATAAAACCACTGGTGATCCATTAAGGGCTGCAACTGGACCTGCTGCTAGAGCATCTATTAATTCATATCCTTTTGCTATATAAGTTTTATTTACAACACTTCCATAGAATTTATCTATAACCATGGCATTAGTTGCATATCTATCTTTGCCACCTAATCTATTCTTTGTTATATTTCCTGAAGTGATTCCATTAACCTTACTTAGTACATTATCAGAAACTACCCCAGTACCACCTATGATATAGGCATTTTGTAGAGATTCTGATTGTAACCAACTATAAACTTTCGTTGGAATTGTATCCTTTTCTACTAAAACTATTGCCATCTTATCTCTACCTGCTACGGAAGCTATGGATAGAGCGTCTGCTTCACCATGTCCATTACTTATAACTACTTTACTTACTTCATAGCAATTTTTATCAATATACTTAGCAATCTCTAAAGATGTCTCATATCTATCTTTTCCACCAATTCTCTCCACGTTAGTTACACCTAGTGCTTTTAAATCCTTTATTACACTGTCATTAACTACTCCACTTCCACCTACAATAATAGCATTTTTTGCACCTAATCTCTTTATTTCACCTTTAGTTCCTTCTGGGAGACTACTTGCTTCTGTTAAAAGTAAAGGTGCTTTTTTAAAGGTTGCTAGTGGTGTAGCAGCTAATCCATCTGCTAAAGCTCCACCATTTGCTATCATTACAGTGTTTGCAGTTGTAAATTGACCCTTACTTAGTCTAACTGCTGTATCGTATCTATCAGTACCTATTAATGCATTAATTTGTACATTTCTAGCAACAACATTAATAACTCTAGGTATACTTACCTTGTTTCCATCGCTATCTGTTACTGTATAAGTTAAAGTGTATTTACCTACTTTATTTGTATTTATGGTTCCACTAACAGCTATTTTTGAAGTTAAGCTTCCGTCTTCAAGATCTGCAGCTGTAACTCCAGCTTTTGTATCAAACACATTTCCAACTGTTACATTCTTAGCTGTAACTCCTGAAATAACTGGTTTCTGTCCTTTATATGCCACTCCAGTTGAAGCAAAACTATTCTTTATTACAGTGATCTCATTAGATCCTTTTCCATATAAGTCAGCTGCTGCTTGTACAAGGCAGTATGCTGCTTGTTGAAAATTAGTATCCGCATGCATGTACTGAGTTAATGCTCTGTAATATATCCTTGCAGTCTTATCCATTCCTATACTTTTAGCTATATTATATGCTGCTTTATTTGGAATCCCTGAGTTAATATGAACTCCTCCCCAATCTTCATCTTTTGTATCAGCAAGCTCATAGTACTCAGTCATATGTGCTGGTTGACCATATAGGGTAGGGTCTTTTAAACTTCTTAAAGCATCACCTTGAATGTTAGGAGTATAAATATCATCTCCTACAACCCAATCAGCTGAGTCAAACTTCCAAGTTCCTCTATTAGCAACATTATACTTATCATAAGTTGAAATAAGTACTCCAAACACATCAGCCATAGATTCATTTAATGCACCCGATTGATTATGATATGCAAGGTCAGCTGTATACTCTATTACTCCATGAGTCATTTCATGGCCAACCACATCTAAATCTCCGCTAAGATATGTAAATTCTTCTCCATCTCCATCTCCATAAATCATTACACCACCACTCCAAAAGGCATTATTATAATTCAAGTCAAAGTGTGTAAAAGAGTGAACATCCATTCCATTGTTATCTAGACTATCTCTTTGAAATACATTTTTATAGAAGCTAATTACCTTACCCGCATTATGATGTGCGCTAACTGGCGACTTATCAGCTTCAGTTGTAAACTTTCCAGTAGTATTTGAAACTAAATCTCCATCACTAATGCCATTCTTTGCATCATAGGTATATATGCTACCCTTATTTGTTAAATCAATCATTTGATATTGATCTCCAGATTGATTCAAATTTAACTCTCTAGTTTTTCCAAGAACATCAATGCCTGTTCCAGTTACTGGATTATTATATCTAATCTTATCTTCTATTTTAATTACCTTACCAGAATTTACTTCAACAAAAACATCATAATTTCCTATGGTAGGCTCCATAAAGAAAATATTTATCTTGTAAACTTCATAGTTCACACCATCTTCAGTTATTACTAACTTTTCAGCCTTTGGCGTCTTTTTTAATTTTTTAATTTCAAATTGACTTTTTGCTATTTCAATAGCTTCCTCAGGAGAAATAACCTTACTACCAAGAGTAGTGATTTCTTTATTTTCTTCAAGGTTACCGTTAACACTAACTATAACTCCATTTTTATCATAGTGCACATTTATTAAACTGTTATCTACTTCTGTTCCCTCAATAACTTGTGCAAACTTTACAAAAGTATCCCCTATGTCATCTTTATTTACTTCAACAACCTTTAGTTCCTCTTTTGTATTGTCAATTCCAAAGAGCTCTTTGTTTTCCTCTAAAAATTTAGTTGCTGAACCCTCGCCTGGAACTTCTTTATCAGAAAGCTCTCCTGATAAAAAGACTTGTCCATCATTTTCCTTTAGTTCCACTGTTTCATCACTTAGCTTTTCAAGTTTCTCTATAGCTTGTACTTTTTTTGTTTCTTTATCTACCTCTAATTCTGCAGCAAAGGCAGGTGCCGAAACAGTACAAGTTAATGATAAGCCTAAAATAAGTGAAATTAGTTTTTTTCCCATAATTATCCCCTCATTTCTCTAGCGAATGGTCTGACTTTAATAATTCAGTCAACCCCTATTTATCATATTACCATAAATATTAAAAAATTGTAACTATTTTGCTATAATTTATAGGTTGTTTTTAGGATATTTTGCATTTTTTAGGCTAATTTAAAAATCTTTTAGACTTTATTGACCTTTATAGCCTGATATATAGATCTATATCTAGTATGAATTTCACAAAAATTTCAGCATATCAAGCTAATAAATAATAATTTAATTGGTTACTCTATATATGGAGGTGAAATTTATGAAAGTAAAAGAAATCATGTCAAAAGATGTTGCTTGTTTAACCCCAGAGGATTCTATTGAAAAGGCTGCTCAACTTATGAAACAATATAATGTTGGCTCCATACCAGTATGTAGTAACAAAATGATAAATGGTATTGTTACTGATCGTGATATTGCTTTAAGGTCTGTAGCCTCAGGTCAGGATTCAGCTCAAACAAAAGTGAGAAATATCATGACTTCAAACCCTACTGTAGGGAACCCAGAAATGGATGTTCATGATGCTGCTGAAATAATGAGTAGAGAACAGATACGTAGACTTCCAATCGTAGAAAATAATAGTCTTGTAGGTATTGTTTCACTAGGAGATATTTCCCTTGAACCTATTCTTTCTGACAATGCCCAAGATGCTCTTAAGAGTATATCTGAACCAACAGGTAACCAAATGTAATTTAAAATTGGGGTCAGACTTTCTCCCATTTTATGGAACAAATCTGACCCCATAGTAAACTAACGCTATTCTACCCCTGATTTATTATGTATATAATTTTCTGTTGCTACTAAATAACTTCCAAAAGCACATAAGGCTATAACATCATAGAGCATATCAATATCTATTCCACTATCTTTAATTAATTTCATAATATCATCCATTATTATTGTCATCTCACTATAATCTTCTATGTTTATTTTATCATGATTATAAGCTTAATCTATATATTTTAATGTTTCTCTTATAATTTCCTTTAATTTGATAAATTCAAACCCTGGTGAGGAAGCAAAATTCTTTCTACCTACCGGCTCACCATAAATGCTCGTTGTAGAGAAAAAAGAGTTCCTAAAGTTAAATGGGCTCCGTTATGCTGCATCCACTTACTATAAGTACAACAATAATTGTGAACAAATCGTGAATATGTCTTATTTTGCCTCAGCAGGCTTAGGGAGTTACTTTTGTACCTAAATTGTTTACTATTTCTACAATAAATGATACAATTGTTAATGGAATTTATACAATATTTTAATTTTAAGGGGGATATATACATGTTTTGTTCAAAATGCGGGAAATCAATTCCTGACAATGCCATCTACTGTCCTGAATGTGGCAATAATACAAATCCAACTAGCCAACAACAATCAATGGGAAATATTCAAAATACATATAACAATGGGCAACCAATTGTTAACGATGAGCCAAACACCCTTGCAAACATAGCAAGTTGTTGTTTTCCAATAGTTGGACTAGTACTTTATTTAGTTTGGAAGGATACAAAACCAAAGAGTTCAAGTGCAGTTTGCAAATGGGCCATCGGTGGGGTTATTGCCGTAGCTATTATATACATACTCTGTATTATATTAGGCTTAGCTGGAAGTTCATTTTCTTCTTACTAGAATAACTGTAAACTTTTAATTATTTTTTACATTATAATGTTTTGATTAAAGTAGTAGCTTAATATATTAGCTACTACTTTAATCAAAATCCGCATAAAATCATAATTGTATACATATTATTCATTGTGTTTAGGCTAGCAACTAATGGGTTTTAATGAGAAAGGAAAAAATCAAAATATGAAAATACTTGACTATCTTTTTATATGTCACAAGCTACCTGAGCGTTCATTCTTTTATAAAGGAAAGCAGTTTCCTATTTGTGCTCGTTGCACTGGTATATTAATTGGATACTTAATAGCATTACTAATGGCATTTTTCATAGAAATACCCTTGATGTTTAGTTTTGTTCTATTGATACCTATCGGAATTGATGGTATAGGACAATACTTAGGAAAGTGGACAAGTACAAATACAAGAAGGCTAATCACAGGTATTTTAGCTGGCATTGCTACAATATATATTATTATTTTTATTGGAAAACTTGGTTATAGTCATGGAGTTAAATTACAAAAAATTTTGAGAGGCCTATAATATATGCCTCATTGGAGGAATTAAATAGAATGATTAATTATGATAAAAAATCCATTAATACTAAAAAAATAATTTGTCTTGCCATTGCCACTTCTATAGCTATAATTACATCTTTAATTATAGATTTTGTACCTTTTAATGATGTACTTTATGAGGTTATATTATGCTTCCTCTTAGCAATTCTAGTGTTTATAGGGTATGCTTCCTCTAACATCTTAGACGTGGGATTAAGTACTTGCATTTTTTTATTTCTAGGTCCAATTTTAGCTATACCCATAAATATGTTCAAAAATGATATTAGCATAGATAATGTGCCATTCTTATTATTAGAATTATGTTATTACGGAATATATATTATTACGATTCTAATATCATACTTGATAAGTTCATATTTCAAAAATAAATCTAAAACTATTGACTTAGTTATACAAATATTATTAATAAACCTTGGGATTATAACATCATTTTCATTATACTCTTTTATCAGATGTTTTGTATTGAGTATGACTTTTAATGATAATTATTTTACTGGCTTGGGTGATTTCATTTTTGGAAACCTTAAGTATTCTCCAATACTTATATTGTTCGTTTCATTAACTTTATTTATTAGTAAATTGATATTTAAAAAGAGAGTTATCACAAATTCTATAAACTTTAATGAAAAACTTGTACTAGATAATCTCGATAATGTTTGTAGAAACTGTAAAACCCCACTTAACCCTGACAGTAAATTCTGCACAACTTGTGGTACTCCTATAGTGAGTGATACAAATGCCATTTCAAATATGGATGAAAATGAAACTCTTTGTAATAATTGCAAAAAAGTAATAAGTGTTGATGCTAAATTCTGTATACACTGTGGTAACCCAAAAATCAAATAAAAAACTAACTTAATTTTTAAGGAGGATTCGCATATGTATTGTTCTAAATGTGGAAAAGAAATTCTAGATAACGTCACCTTCTGTCCTGAATGTGGCAATGCTACAAATCCAAATAACCAGCAATCAATGAATAATAATAATAATTCATATAATTATGGCCATCCAATAGTAAAAGATGAGCCTGACACCATTGCAAATATAATAGCTTGTTGCTTTCCTATCGTTGGAATAATAGTTTATTTTATGTGGAAGGATAATAAACCAAGAAGTTCAGATGCTATAGGTAAATGGTCATTGTTTGGATTCATAGCTTCAATCATTTTTACCGTTGCTATATATATATTCTTCTTTATAATTGCACTAGCATGTAGTACGCCTTACTAATAATATAATAAAATGTAATGGGGTCTGACCCCATTACATTTTATTATATTTAACTATTTAAAATTTTCCTTAGGAAACTATATAAATATAAAGCTATAAACCTAGTTAACTTTATAACTTTATCCATATTTAACTATAAAACTATATAACTAGTTAACTAGTAGTTTACGTAGCAAGGGTTTGCGAGATTTCAGCTATTGGGGATACCCCGTAATCTAACCCCATAGGGTAGTAAGTAGGAACCTTTTCTTTCATTAATTTTATAATTTCTTCTTTAGACATATTGTCTACGTTTTTAAATTCTTTTATAGATAATTCTATGAAGTCTATATTTGCTTCTTTAGGTTTTTCTACAAAGATTTTATCGTGTTCTGTAGAAGTTAATGCAACTTCATCCATGAGTAGTTCTTCATAAAGTTTTTCTCCTGGTCTTAGGCCTATATACTCTATCTTTATATCAACCTCTGGTTTATAACCTGAAAGAGCTATTAACTCCTTAGCTAGCTCCACCATCTTAACTGGCTTCCCCATATCAAGGACAAATATTTCTCCCCCCTCTGCAAAGCCTCCTGCTTGAATTACAAGCTGAGCTGCTTCTGGTATAGTCATGAAGAACCTAGTTATCTCTCGATGTGTAACTGTGACAGGTCCACCTTTTTCAATCTGCCTTTTAAATAGTGGTATCACAGAACCATTACTTCCTAAAACATTTCCAAATCTCACAGCTACAAAATCAGTTTTACTAACTTCATTAAAAGCTTGTACTATAAGTTCACAAAACCTCTTAGTAGCTCCCATTATATTAGTAGGATTCACAGCTTTATCTGTACTTATTAATACAAACTTATCTACTACATACTTATGGGCGCACTTAACAACATTATAGGTGCCTATTATGTTGTTTTTAATTGCATCAGCCATATTCTCTTCCATCAGAGGAACATGCTTATGAGCAGCAGCATGAAATACCACATCAGGTCTATACTGGCAAAATACCTGATCCATTCTTACCAAATCCCTCACTGAAGTAATTATCACACTTTTACACAGCTGGGGACAGTCTCTATTAAGCTCCATTTGTAAATCATAAGCATTGTTTTCATATATATCTAAAATAAGAATTTTCTTTGGTGAAAATTTAGTTATTTGCCTAATTATCTCTGAACCAATACTTCCTCCACCACCAGTTACAAGAATAACCTTATCCTTGATATACCTATCAATATGCTCTGATTTAAGTTGTATTGCATCCCTACCTAATAAATTTCTAATATCTATATCCTTCATATTTCAATCTCCTAGTATTTAAAGACTATTTTGAAGCAGCAACTTCCTCTAATGTTTCAGCTTCTTGGACAGAAGTGCCTAGACCCTCCAAAATATCTGCTATTCTCTTACTTGCAAAACCATCACCATATGGATTACTTGCATGGCTCATTTTTTCATATTCTAATTTATCCTCAAGTAATAACTTAAATGTATTATAAATAATCTCTTCATCAGTTCCCACTAATTTTAACGTACCAGCGGTTATTCCTTCAGGTCTCTCTGTAGTATCACGCATAACAAGCACAGGCTTACCTAAACTTGGAGCTTCTTCCTGGATACCACCACTATCAGTTAAAATCAAATGAGACCTAGAAAGGAAATTATGAAAATCTAATACATCAAGTGGCTCAATTATTCTAATCCTATCACAATCTCCAAGAATTTCATTTGCAGCTTGTCTTACTACAGGATTCATATGAATAGGATAAATAGCTTTAATATCTGGTGTTTCATCTACTATCCTTTTAATGGCCCTAAACATATTTCTCATAGGCTCACCTAGATTCTCTCTTCTATGAGCAGTTATCATAATAAGTCTACTACCTTCTGCCCATTTAAGTTGGTCATGAGTATAATCTTCCCTAACAGTAGTCTTTAATGCATCTATAGCAGTATTTCCAGTAACATAAATAGTTGCAGGGTTTTTCCCTTCTTTAATAAGGTTTTGCTTGGACGTTTCCGTCGGTGCAAAATTATACTTGGCCACTATACCAACAGCTTGGCGATTAAATTCCTCAGGATATGGAGAATAAATATTATAAGTTCTAAGCCCAGCCTCAACATGTCCAACCGGTATCTGCATATAAAAACAAGCAAGAGAAGTAACAAAAGTAGTAGAAGTATCGCCGTGGACCAATACCACGTCTGGCTTTACTTCTTCTAAGACTTCTTTCATTGTTTCAAGAATATTTATTGTTACATCAAACAATGTCTGTTTTTCCTTCATTATAGATAAATCATAATCTGGTACAACATCAAAAGCATCCAGTACCTGGTCCAACATTTGACGATGCTGCCCGGTAACACATACAACTATTTCCATATTCTTTCTTATCTTCAATTCCTTAACCAAGGGGGACATCTTTATTGCCTCTGGACGAGTACCGAAGACGAGCATTATTTTTTTCATCATTTATATCCTTCCACTTTTTTATTTTTTACCTTGATACCATTTAATATAAGTCTATGTGTATTACTCTAAATCGATTTTCATCTTCCCAACTACCTTTTTGATTATGCATTTTTTTCTATTAACACATACAGCTCTGTGCGCATCATTTGGAAACAGAATCGCACAACTTCCTTTACTCAGAATCATTCCAGACATATTATCAGATTCTGCGTAATGAATTACATCTCTTGC
This sequence comes from Clostridium sp. UBA871, assembly GCF_002295255.1. Lineage (NCBI taxonomy): Bacteria > Bacillati > Bacillota > Clostridia > Eubacteriales > Clostridiaceae > Clostridium > Clostridium sp. UBA871. The sequence goes on from NZ_DBFV01000004.1 coordinate 727,055, forward strand.
TTCATCATATTGATCAGATATTTTTAAATTTCTAATATCTGTAACTAACAATTTTTCATATCCTTCTACTAACCATTGTATATCAATATATTTTTTATGAGACTCGTAAATACTATCGTTCTCATCAAAAGCCTCATATTCTTGAACGAAGTAGAAAAATCCATCTTCTACTTCGTATTTTCCAACTGTAAGTGCGTTAAAGTCCAATTGGGAAATAAAACTAATTGCCTGTGCGATTCTATTGCTTAGTTCCTTATTTTTAGGTGTTCGTTCTTTATTAATAGCAGCTACTAGGTATTCAACTACATCACGCACAGCGCCCTCTCCACCTTTGTGGGGAGCAATATAATCACAACACTCAATTACCTTTTCAACAGCATCACTTGGGCATGCAGCTAAACCTCCAGCTTGCTTTATTGTTTCCATGCATTGCAAATCTAGTATATCATCGCCAACATACGCAACATTTTGAAGAGTATAATGCTCTTTATCTGTCGAATATTTTTTAACAATTTCTCTTAAACAATCGAGTTTTTTTCTTACACATTGATGAATTTCAGTAATTCCTAATTCTGCACATCTATTCAAGAGAATTTTGCTATCTCTTGCAGTAATAATGATTGGAACAATCCCATATGTAGGCAGTATCTCTTTTATACCACATCCATCTTTTATATCAAAGACCTTAAATGACTCACCATCGTTGCCCATATACACTTTACCATCAGTTAATGTGCCATCAACATCCATCGCTAAAAATTTAATCATTCGAGATTTCCACCTTTACACTTATTATAGTTCAAGGCCCTAATAGCACTATTATATCTACTAGGAACCTAATCGATATTTAACCAATGAAACTTTGTACTTGAGCCATAGTCTTATCATCAAGATCTGGCTTAATAGTACAAGTTTCCCATTTGATCTTTGGTATCAGTAAAGTAGCTTCAGGAATATGAATGTTAATTAAACATGGATCATTATCCGCGAGCCAATCCGTATACTTGTCAAGTTCCTCATACGATGCAATTGCAGCTGCTTTAATGCCATAAGCTTCTGCTATTTTTTCAAAAGCCGGAACTGTATATCCGCTTTCCTTTGTGGTCTGCGCGAATCTAGCATTGTAAGATCCTTCTTGAATCTCACTAATTTTTCCCAGTACCTCATTATTAATAACAAGAATTTTTATTGGTAATTTCTCACGTCTTACGGTTTCAAGTTCTTGAATATTCATTTGAAGACCCCCATCACCTGTTATGCAGAATATCAGTCCATTTTTATTTGAAATAGATGCACCTATTGCATATGGTAAACCACATCCCATAGAACCATAGCTACCACCAATGAGAATTCTACCATAATTACCTTTTAATGATAATGACTGTGCACTCCAGCACATATGTTGACCAATATCAATAGCTACCACCGGATTTTCTGGCAAAAGGGAAGATATCTTTTCAATTGCCATATTTCCAGTGACATTATCAATTCCATCTAATACTTCTTTTGCCTTCTTGCATTTATTGAACCACTCAGAATAATCTGGGATATTTTCTTCTAATAGAATTTTCATGAAATCTTTTGCATCCATTAAATGCTTTTCTTCATTATCCTTTATATTGCGACTTAACTCATACTGGTCAATATCCACTCTTATCAATTCTGCCTTTGGCGCAAACCTTTCTGTTATATGGCCAATCTGTCTTAATCCGAGTTTTGCCCCAACAGATATTAGTAAATCACATTCATTAAGAATCATATTAGCAACACGATTGCCGTAAGTACCAATAAAACCTATTCTAATATCGTCCTGTGCCAAGTCAACAGCATTAAGTGTTGTAAGAACAGGAATATGGGTCTTCTTTGTAAATTCATGAATTAATTCAGTTGCTCCAGCCGATCTTGCTCCATTACCTACAACCAATACTGGTTTTCTGGATGTTGTACGGAAAATCAATGATAACCCCTCCTTTATGTCCTAGCATTGCCATATTATAAGCTCTTGCAATTATTTCTGGAAAATCTTCTGCACTATTTGGTGTAACTGAATACTTTGTAATTGAACGTGTTAATGAAACAATATCCATCTCTTGGAACCCATTCTGACGAATCCCTGAAAAACCTTTCATTTCATTCGTAGGTACATTACCGCAAATACCCATAATTGGTATTCCATCGAACCAAGCATCCACTAATCCTCCAAGAGCATTTACAGCCCCAGGACCAGAAGTCGTGAAGTATACACCTAATTTTCCACTTGTACGGGCATAACCGTTAGCAGCGAACGAGCATCCTTGCTCGTTATAACACACATGAACAGTTATTTCGTCTTTTCTTGCATAAAGAGCATCCATAAATGGAACTATATACCCTCCAGAGTAACCAAACACATCAGTTACTCCCTTTTTAATCAAAAAATCAACTAAGTAATCTGAGCAATTCATTTATTCCTTCACCTCCAGTTTCAGTCCGTCATATATCTTCTGCAAATCTGTAAAATCTGTCTTAGAATAGTTAGCTCCGTATCTTGTCCTCTGAGATGGGGTCAATGCGCTAATAACTTCATACATTTCCCTTGTAGAGCAGTTGCAATGATCCCTCAAGTAGTAAACATTATCAACATGTGAATGTTCACTACCACAAATGTACATCGGAAGATCATACCCCCAGTGAATATCACAGCGCATAGGTGCGATATATTTATCAATAGTTTCCAATAGAGCTGGTATATTGTAGTTCTTTCCACATTTTTTGTTTAAATAATCTGCAAGCAATTCTGTGGAAGCATTACCAGCTCCTCTCCCCATACCAAATAATGAGCCATCAATGATTATGTCTCGATCTGTTTCTTCTGCTAACATAACCATATGTTCAGCAAGTGCACAAGAAAGCCCCAAATTATCGTGCGAATGAAGACCTATCTTGATATCCTTATCAAGCAACACATCAACCTGCCTAAAAATCTTAGTAAGATCATCGAGATACATAGCACCAAATGTATCGACAATAGAAAAAGCATCCGGCTTAATCGTATTCACTTTGTTTATTAACTCTTCCCTCTCCTCAAAAGAATAGCTAATTGAGTCCATTGGATTGAATTGAACTAGATACCCTTTTTTCATGGCGGCCTGGCAAAATTCTAATGAAGAATCAATTTCATGTTTTGCGAAAGAGATCCTTAACCACTTAAAAGACTTCCCATCGTATTCGTCAAGGTTATCTACAGAATAACGACTATTATCACAAAAACCCATGTAGTTCGAATTCTTACAATCCTCAGGCAAATACTTTACTATATCTTTTGAATTATGATAAACAATTGTTTCTTCATTTACCTTATTTTGCAGAAATCCTGTTTCAATAAAATCAATGCCAGCAGAAACCAATCCGCTAATGACTCCCTTTACAAATTCGGGCTCTGAATTTTTATTTAACAAGTACCCCCCGTCTCTAATAGTACAATCCGTTATTTGAACGTTCATTTACTCATTACCTCCTTGTAAATCGAATCACAAATCTCAAAATCTTCTGGATAATCTATATCCATGGCTTCAATCTTTCCCACCTCACAAATAAATGGATTATCTCCAACTCTTCTGTCGAACTTTTCAAAAGTCTCCTTCTTGAACACATAGGCAATGCAAGTTTCTGCGTATATTAAAGGCAAATCTTGTGTTCTTGGAAAATGGTCCGGATCGAAATTGATAGGCTTTCCATCCTTCCACATAAAAGTTTTCAAACTTTCAGCACAAAATGCACTATCGTATTCTCCGGACGCAACTTTATCGACACAGGTATTTATTGTGCTCACCTTAGCAAACGGAGATGTTGTGTGTGTGTTAACATAAATATCTGCATCAACTGATTTCATGAACTCTCTGATGATGTCATTCGCGTTCATTGAATCTCCATCTAAAAATTCTGGACGTTTCAAAAACTTTATCCCTGGAAGCACATATTCCTTAATAGATTCATCTGAACAGTAGATGTAAGTCTCATCGATACGATCTGATTCCAAACAAACACGCTGAATGAATGTCATCAGAGGTGTTCCGTCAAAAAAAGGTTTGATGTTCTTTTTTGGCACTCTTTTACTTCCCAATTTTATTGGGATTAATGCTACTGTTTTCATAAAAATTTCCGCATTCTTACAGAATGCTCTCCTTCCTTTCAATAATTATTTTTGTCCATGTTTTAAAATATCTGCAACTCTTACCTAGAATATTCTTGTTCCAAGAAACCATAGGGGCGCGGACGTATCGTTGGAATATTCACTTATCGCAGAATAGATTTTAGAAGTCGCCTTGCCGTGTACCATTTAACTGAACTCTATTTTGCTTTCGGGACGTAAATATTTCTAATAAAATCTCAAAAGTTCCTTTAAAGGTTTGGTTGATTTTTTACATGCTATTAATCTACAACTCCCCCATCTACTTCATTTTATTTTAATCAGCTGAGTTAGCAGAAAAGGAATCATTTTCTTGTTTACTGTGTAAATAGAAACCATACAGTCGCATTCTAACAAATATACTCCATTAAATCCCATATTATCATCCAGTCAAATTATATTGCACACATCTCTTAGCATATCCAGCTTTGTTCTAATCGCTTTACGGTTCCAGTAAATTATCGAGAGAAACTCTTTCAAAACTTTCCAAGAACCTACCTCTAGTAGCAATAAATATTCTAAAACCATTTTTTTAGAATATTTTTCATCATAATCATATGCCTCGTCCAACTCCCATGTAGATACGACCGTCGATGGATCAGGCTCTTTTCCTCCATTATTACTAAAGTAGGAAATAACACCTTCATTTTTTACACCTTGTCCATCTCTTGTAAAACTATATACATACCTATTATCCATCCCCAAAAGATAATTTCGTTTGAATACCATATACGCTTGCAAGTTGTAATGAAAAATATGTAACAGTTTCAATATCATAAATAATCTAATCGCACTCCATTGAAAAAACTGGATTATCTTGCAATTCTCTTGATGTCTCTGACCTAAAAGGACAAGTATTGCTTTTAGAGATTCTTGTATCATAAGCAAATTGGCTTCTAATACAATCTTGTAACCACCCTGGGGGGCGAAAGCCAGAGAGGACTTGCTATTGTTTTAATAAAATTGTAAATCTATGTTTTTTATATGATATAACTGCATATAATCCTAGTCCAATTATAACTATTGTCCATCTCATAATAAACTTATTCATTATTAAATATGAAATGAATACAGCAATAACCATTATTAGAATTGGTTTAACATAAACACTAAATGGAAATAACTGATTATCAAGTTTTCTAGCAGCATTATAATGAACTACAAAAGATACTATATATGCTATAACAGTTGTATATGCTGCGGCTATCGCTCCATACTTCGGTATAAAAATAAAATTAAGACCAAGATTTACAAATGCAGCGATTATGGTATTAGTTGCAATAATTTTAGTTGATTTATAATAATATTCTAAATCAACTGAAATAGAATATAAAAATATAAAGAACGAAGCTAATAATATTGGTGGTATTAATATCTTACCACTCCAATATTCTTTCGGCGCCATTACTACAAGAATTTCTGGGCCTATAAAAAGTAATCCTATCATTACAATTACTATTATTTCAATGTATATTTTTACATTTCTATTTATAATATTTCTCTCGCCATTTTGCAATTTGTTATTGAACCAAGGTATCCATATACTTTCCATTGATGTGGTTACAACTAATGGAATCATACTTAAATTGTAAACTAAGCTATAAATACCCGTTTCTGAAGCACTTCTAAAAGCAGTTATCATTGTTCTATCTGAAACACTTAAAACATTAACAGATAATCCATGAAAAATAAGTGGTATTGATAATAAAACTGCATATTTCCAGTATGTTCTATTTACAAAAGTTTTCTCCTTAACAAAATATCTTATAAGATAATAACACCCTAATATTGATGTAACTATAACATATGGAATTATTCTCCCAAGATACTTATGACTATCCATGTTTATTAAAAAAAGTACTGATAAAATTGCAACAATTGTATTTGGTAATGCTAATAAAAGTGTATTTTTAACATAATCCATTTTAACCATATATTTAACACTTATAGTATTTGATATAAATGTCATATAAGATTGAATTAAGCATAGCAAAATCAAAAATATATCTATTTGCTTTATAAATAAATATGAAAACGTAATAATTAGTGTAGACGATATAACAAAGTTAATTAGCGAAAGAAAAAGTATAGAAGAAATATACTCTTCCAAACTATCCTTAAAATCCATATATGCACTCCGTATTGAACTACCTAATGAAAGTCCTACTATTAATGATAAAATAGAAACCCAAGACATATATGTGTTAACTATTCCAAAATCTGTTGTAGACATTAATCTTGTAAAAATTGGAATAGTTAAAAATACAATTGCTTTATTAAATATATTACCTATTAAATAAAAAGAACCAGCCTTAGCATTTTTATTTTTAAGTATTTTTACTATTGAACTCATTTTATCTCCTTAACTCCTAAAACTTCATCTAAATCTACACGTGGAAAGACCTCCAACATGCCACCTCTAGTTGCATTATATATTTTAATACCATGTGCATCAGCATACTCTTTTGCTGCTTTATATGCAGCAATCATGCGTTCACCAGCAGTTTTATATGTAGGATCATAGTGACCCGTTTCAATAAAATGTTGTTTATTTTTATCATCAGAATAGCTACAATCACATCCCAGTAAATATATTTCTTGAAATCCCATATAAGCAGCAATTTGAATTAACGAATAAGTTATTGAAGACCCATCATAAACTACGTTGTAACAATCATCACTAAATTTCGCAAAATACTCTTGACCATATCTTATTTGAAATGCATGATAACTTAAATTCAAAGGAAATTTAATCCATTCTTTCGGAGTGTTGTACACTTTGCAAATATTACTACTAACAAACACATTCTCCTTACAATAAGCACTTAGATTTTTCTTTACTTTTTCATATACATGCACATCCTGTATCCCAAAATATGATGGTCTAAAATCTGTTCTATCAAATATAAGGCATATTGAGTTCATTCCAAAAGTATATTCATTTTTCAATTTCTCCATATCCTCTATTGTAAGACTTGGTCCTGTTGCAATAATAAAACAACGAGCGTTATTATAAATATTTTTTATTTTTTTTATTTTCACATAGTTTTTATCTTCAAATCCTAATACTCTTAATCTGGCTTTAACTTCAAACTTTAAATTTTGAAATGAAGTATTAGTTTTTCTTAAGATATAAAATAAACTTCTTATAAATCTATTATTTTGCTCTAATCTTCTAATTTTAGGTGATAGCATTTTGCCCCTCCATTTTTCATGAATAACTTTTATATTTATACTATAAGTTGTTGTACATCTTCGATTCTTGTTACGTTATTATTATTTATATGTTTTTTTTAACTGTCTCATCTTTAGAATAAGAAGAAATAATCATCATTGGTAATATAGTACCAAAAAATCTTAAACCAAAAATAGTGGCATTATACATAACCGGTGTTACTGCCGCAAACAAGCAAAGTAATGTATACGTTGCATATTTCCAAATATTGCTTTGATTCATTGTCATATCTTTATATTTCACTGCAACATATATAAAAAAACACGGAACAAGAGGTGCAAATATAAATCCTAGATAATAATATGCCTGTCCGATGCAAGGTATTATTTGTGAAGGTGCTACATTTTGAGCAGTATAAACAGCAGCCAAGCGCTCTCCTGACCAACCAAATAAAGTTTCCCTAAAAGGTATCATATAATAAAAATCATAAAATAAAGTTGATAACTTATTAGGATTACTTATATTATATACACCTGACATATTACAAACACCTGGAAAATAAGCTTGAAACATTTGCGATAAATCTGATAAATGCGATCCAGTTGTTACCGTATTAGCTTTTGCAATATAAATAACAACCAATAAAGTTAATCCTGCTAATCCAATAATAATATTTAATTTTTTTCTTTGGTTATTATATAATTTATATATAATTTTGATTAAAATAAATGCTATCATAAATGTGTACGCATTTTCGCCTGTCATAAAGAAAAATTGAAAAAATACTACAAGTAAAGATGTAAGTAAACTAATTATATTTGCTCCAATGACTTTTCTAGTGTTATATATTAGCCATACTGAAATAAATAGTTGTATGATGTTAAAACAAAAATTAAATAATGTATATAGTATTCTATTTATTGATCCTGATGGTAACAATTCATATGCCCCTAATGCACCCACAGCTTTTGAGCTTTGAAAAATTGTTGTATAATTTAATTTTATTTCAGGTACTCTAAGATATGCAAATATACATATAACAGTAAGAGTTACTATTATCAATGAGAATAATTTTATTTGTAATTTTGTCGCTATTTTGCTTTTTAATTTCGGTTTACGTATCTTTATAGTTTTACAATTCAATAATAATAAAAATATGAACACACTTACCGTTTCATATATCATTAACATAATTGCTTTATTAACATTTTCAACATTGATAATTTTGAAGAACCCATAATAATCCCCAAATCTCATAATTAATGGTGTAATAACATTGCGTACTAAATATAGAAATATAACAATTATATAGGCACCTTTTTTAAATATGTTGTGATATATTTTCAAAGAAAATATATTTATAATTCCAAAACTAATTGGTAATATAGGAAGCCATTCATAATGAGATGGTCTAGATGAATCAAGCAATATTATTATCCCTGCTAAAATACTGAGCATAACTATAAAAATTAAAGATAATATTTCTGATATAGAAAAAACATTTTCACTTGAATTATTTTTTACTTTTCTCATAAATTAATTCCAACTTTCTAGCTTCTCTTTTTATATCATATCCTCTATTTACAATTTCTACGGATAAATCATTTCTTTCATATCCGTTATCATATTTGAGTATTTCACTTGCCCAATATTTAGGAGATTCTTTTAGATCTATGAAATGCATTAAATCTGTTATTTTTGCCTCTTTTGGTACAACTTTGTCTGATCCAAAACTAGCTAAGCCTGTAGCTTGAGCTTCTATATAGACAATACCTAATCCTTCATATCTTGATGGTAGTAAAAATACGTCCATAGCCTGTAAAAGTTGTGGCACATCATTTCGAACACCTAAAAATTTCACCACCTCTTGTAATCCAAGATTTTCAACTTGCTCTCTCACTTCATTTTCAAGTTCTCCTCTACCTACTAACAATAAGATTGCATTCTTATTAAGTTTATAGATTTCATTAAAAATTCTAATAAGAAATTCATGATTTTTCTGATAAGATAATCTGCCCACATTGCCTATAACAAATTTCCCTTCAATATCTAGTTCTTTTCGTGTTATTCGTCTTGTATTCTCATTGAAGATAAATTTTTCAATATTTATAGCATTATTCATAATATAACCTTTAACATTTGTGACAGCTTTTTTACCATATAGCCATTTTGTTGCATCTATCCCACAAGCAAACCACTCTGTTGCATAGCATTTAATTAACCATGAACATAATTTTCTTTCAATTTTTTTTAATAGGTTTTCTGGTTCATATGCCATATGGCTATGAGCTATTCTCATCTGTATTCCACATATTTCGGCAAAAAATAATGGAATAAATGACATTCTATTTTGATGAGTATGCACAATATCATATCTATTAGAGCATATAATTTTTTTCATTTGTTTAAGACTAGAAAAAAAAGCTACATGTCTTGGTGGTATATGATAAATTTTTGAACCTAGTTTCTCAAAAGTAGATTCAAGAGCACCTTTTTCTTGCCCAAACACAATAAAATCAAATTTGAAGATATTTCTATTTATATTATTATAGTAATTTAATAGTAAGTTTTCTACTCCTCCACCATCTAATGCTGGAACTATGTGCAATACCTTAATCATTTCGTTCTCCTTTGATAAACTTTTTTACTTTTGTTTCAAAGTTTTTATTTTCATCATTAACTTTCTGTAAAAACAAATCACAATTCTGCTCAAAAACTTTCCAACCTATATTATGATAATAATTATAAATCTTATTGCAAATTTCTGGATCATTAAAATTCACTGTGTACCCTAAGTCATATTTTTTGGATATTTCTTCCATAAATGTTTTCTCACATACTAATATTGGCATCCTCAGTTCTGCTGCAAAATATAATTTATTTGATAATGCATAGTCTAATATAGGTGTGTTATTTCCGTATAGATTATTAATAATATTAACATTCTCATAAAAATACAAAATATTTTGTGGCAAAAACTTTCCTTCTATTTTGACATTATTGATATCATTTTCTTTACAAAATGGTATCAACTTTTCAGCATCTTTTCCAATAAAGTACAATTCAAATCTTTCATCATTTTTAAATATCTTTAGTAATTTCTTATGTTGCTCTTGATAACTGATAAATCCAATAAAAGCTATTACAAGTTTATTTGTAAGTTTACTTCGTTTTTTAATTTTTGAAACCATAGTTTTATCTAACATTCTATTATTATGTAAAATTACATATTCAAACTCAGGTAAAAATTTTTTAAAACCTTCCGATGAAATTACAGTAAAAGCAGATGCCTTAATAACTTTTTTTTCAATATAATAAAATATTTTGTTTTTTTCTAAAGTATAATCTCTTATATCTAAAATAAACTTATTAAAATATTGTTTTCTCAATACTTCATGTAGTAGAATTCCAGCTATAGTTTGTAATACTATAACTCCATCATAACTATTTTCTTTAAGTATCTTTGTAGCATACTTTTTAAAATACCAATAACCTTTCAATTTTTCGAATTTATGATTTGTATTGTTTAACTCATATTCAAAGCTATAAACGTTTCTTGCCCTTATATCTTCTTTGATTCCATCACGATTCCAATATATAATGTCAAAAGGGTAATCTATGTGTTCAAGATATTTAGTTATGTATGGACATAGATAAAGATTTCCCATAAATATAAAACAAACTGCTTTGTTCTCCATTTCAAATTTCCATCCTTTATTTAAAATAATGTGGATAAAGCTCTTTATGGTTATAAATCCATTCTTCCATCTCTATCACCATTTGTTCATAATTAGGTATTTCAAATGAAAAATCTTTTCTATTGTTGACAAGAGATTTATTTAAATTAACTGAATCACTTGATATCACATTCAATTTTCCATTCCGCATGTGCTTATTAAATAAATTAAGTAAATCAAATTTACTTATGCTTTCATTATTTACAAGATTATAAATACCCGATAAATCCTCTGAAGCAGCCCTTTCCATAGCCTTAGCCAATGTTAGTGTTGTAACCCCTGTCCAGATAGCCTTAGAATAGCCATTTATAGTGCCTTTCTGTTTCATAAACCAGTTAAACAGTCCTATTCCCCCATCTTTCATATCAGGACCAACAATTGAATTTCTAAACGTTAGATTCTTATTATCCTCAATTTCACCAAGTGCCTTTGTTCTATCATAGAATGTTTCGCCATCGCGAAGGCTATCTTCTTTATATGACCCCAGTTTTCCAGAGAAAACACAGTCAGTACTCATGTGGATAAGTTTTGTTTTAGTATCTCTTAATGTATCAGCAATAAAATGTGGCAAGTAGCCATTAAGATACACCGCTTTAGATGGTTCTTTATCGCAAGCTTGATTTAATACACCTATACAATTGATAACCACATCATAATCATCATGCTTTAACATTGATATCATAAACTCCTTATCCATAGCATTTCCATTTATATTTCTACAATAAGGAAATGAATTTGTAGAAAATGCTGTCACATCATGACCTTTTTCCTTCAAATATATAGAGATAGTATGTCCTGCCATACCTGTTGCACCTAATACAAGAAATTTCATAGTTTGTCCTACCTTTCATTTACATATTCGATGTTCTCATTTAGCAACAGCAGCTTCATCTAAACGTAATTTATATAGTTCATTCTGAATATAGTCAAGTTGAAGTAATTTTCGCTTTATATCATCAACCGAAAGAATTCTTGTATTATTTGAATTGTATTCATCTGTAAGTGTTATCTTTGTAGATCCTTCCTCAAGGTATTTTTCATAGTTTAAATCTCTATTATCAGCCGGAACCCTATAGAAATTCTCCATATCCACTGCTTTTGAAGCCTCTTCATTAGTTAAAAGAACCTCATACATCTTTTCTCCATGACGAGTTCCAATAACTTGAATTTCATTATCAGCATTAAAAATTTCTTTGATTGCTTGTGCTAAATCTCCAATATAAGCTGATGGCGACTTTTGAACCATAATATCTCCTGTTTGAGCATTCTGAAAAGCATATAAAACTAATTCAACTGCTTCGTCAAGACTCATAATGAATCGGGTCATTCTAGGGTCTGTTACAGTCAATGGCTTACCGGACTTTATTTGTTCAACGAATAATGGAATTACCGAACCCCGTGATGCCATTACATTGCCATATCGTGTTCCACAAATTAATGTTCTTTCTGGAGAAACTGTTCTTGATTTTGCCACAAAAGTTTTCTCCATCATAGCTTTAGATATTCCCATAGCATTAACTGGGTAAGCCGCTTTATCTGTAGATAAGCAAACTACCTTTTTTACCCCAGCTTCAATTGCTGCAGTTAGTACATTGTCTGTACCAAATACATTCGTTTTTACTGCTTCTATTGGGAAAAATTCACAAGATGGTACTTGTTTTAATGCTGCTGCGTGGAAAATATAGTCTACATCATGCATAGCATTTTTTACGCTCATTAAGTCGCGAACATCACCAATATAATATTTTATTTTTTCATTTTGGTAATATCTGCGCATATCATCTTGCTTCTTTTCATCTCTAGAAAAAATACGAATTTCTCTAATACCTGTACTAAGAAACCTTTCTAAAACAGCATTTCCAAATGAACCTGTTCCCCCAGTAATAAGTAAATTTTTATTTTCAAACATTTACTTCCACCTCATTTCCTTTTTTTGTTTTGCTAATACCTTTTGTTCTACTATTAACTACTTCATCTAAAAGTTTTATAAACTTATTAACATTCACCGAGCTTGAGTATTCTTTTCTTCCATACTCCTGAGCATTTATTCCAATTTCTTTTAATCTTTCTCTATGTTTAAATAGCATAGATATAGAGCTCGCTGCTTTCTCTGGAGATTTATTTGAGACACAAATACCAACATCATTTTCATTTATTTGTTTATAATAATCAGATTCTTTTTCAGTCGCACATAAAATCACACGACCACACGCCATTAACAATGAACCCTTACTAGGAAAGCTATTCCAAATCACTCCATTAGATAAAGGAATCAATTCAACAGAACAAACACTATATACATCCGAAATTATATCAAGTGGTTGCCAAGGATAAAAAATTATATTGTCAAGTCCGCGTTCATTAGCTTCACTAACAAAAGCTTCTCTAAATGCTCCATCACCAATCATTTGAATAATTATTTCTTTGTTGCTCTTTAATAGTGCCGCAATATCTAGTACCATCTTATAATTAAAGGTATAGCCAAAATTCCCTGCGTATTGAACATAAAAGGCATCTTTACTTAATTGATATTTCTTTGCAAACTTGTTTTTATCAAATGGTACCACTCTAATAGCTTTGTCGTCATACCAATTTTTAATTTCAACAAGCTTATCTGATGGGACTCCTATCTTTTGTAATTGATATTTCATGTCTGATGAAATCACAACAATTTTTTCACTATTTTTATATACAATCTGCTGCAATCTTTGCAGTACTTTAAAAACCAATTTATTAGTTATAGCACCCATAGCATATGGTCCATCCGGAAATACATCATATGAATTATATATTACTGGTTTTTTCCCAAACCATCTAAGTAATATTGAAGAAAAAACTGCTGTTGGAGTTGACTGCAAAATTATTATATTAATGCTATCAATATGTTTTTTCCATGCTTTCATACAATTAAAAGCATATCTAAAGCCATCCCAATACCTTTGAAAAAAATTTGTTTTTGAAACAATTGATCTATTTATAATATCGTATGTAAATCCTTTACGATTTTTAAAAATATCTGGTATATCATCTGCCATACCTTTAGAATGACTTGATACAAGATAAACATCCATACCAGCATTTAAAAACTCATCTATCATTGTTAATGCTAAATGATTAGTACCATTTTGTGTATCAAAACCTTCAAATGCCAAATACATAACCTTCATTCTAAGTTTCAGTCCTCTCTATCGTTTCCTTTAAACCTAATATTTTATAGTTTCCCTTATCGTACTGACTCACACTCTTCTCATAAACCAAATTACCAAATACCTTATTAACCATTCCAACTCTTCCAAACATTAACCTCAACACCGGATTGAATATCTTCACTAACCTTATCTTCTTCCCATGAATTTCTGCAATCAGCCTAACCATCTCTGACGTCTTAACATATTCAGCATTCTGCGGGAAGAATAAACCACCTTCTTCATTATCAATCATCAACCTTATAAACTCACAAATGTTATCTATATGAAGCATACTGCGCTCATTATCAAAATCAGGGAATATGGGAAGCTTCTGAGCTGCCTTAGCAAGCTTAGGGTAGTTCCCCTTTGAGCCTTTCCCATAAATCATAGGTGGTCTTAACACAACAATCTTAAAATTATCACACTCTAAACTCTTAATGCCCTCTTCAGCCTGGAGCTTACTATTGCCATAGAAATTTCTTGGTGTTGGAACCGTGCTCCTATCAATTATCCCTTTTGAACTACTACTGTCCCCATATACAATAATACTACTCATAAAAATAAACTGCTTTACACCTTCCTCTTTTGATTTTTTTGCAGTCTCTACCGTTAAATCACGATTAATCTTATAATATAGTTCTTCCATATTGGGATCTGTAGAAACATGAGCAATCCCAGCCACATGAAATACTACATCATATCCTGAAAAGCTCTTCTCTCTCCAAGTTCCATCTATCATATCTACAGTATCAACTAAGTAATCTTCTGACCATTGCTTCAGCCATTTTTCGAAGCTTGTACCTATATAACTATTAGCACCTGTTATAAGTATTTTCTTCATCCGCTAACCACCTTCCCATATCAAAAGGACACCGAATCCCTCTGCACTTCCACTTCATTCCCCTTAACTGCTTCCTTAACTCCACCTTCTAGTACTCCATCTCTCTTTAGTACAGAAACAACAGTTCCAAAGAAGCATTTAGCATCTATTTTTACTCCCAAATTTTCAACATAATTTCCGTCATATCTTGCTTTGTCTTCAATGGATACTGTATCTCTTCCATTGATCTGTGCCCATCCAGTAAGACCAGGACGTATGTTATTAGCTCCATACTTGTCCCTTTCTGCTATTAAATCATATTGATTCCATAGAGCAGGTCTAGGTCCAACTATTGCCATGGAGCCAGCTATTATATTCAAAATTTGTGGCAATTCATCTAAACTAGTCTTTCTTAAGAATTTACCTACCTTAGTTATATACTGCTCTGGATTTTTAAGGAGATGGGTTGGCATATCCTTAGGTGTATCTATTCTCATGGTGCGAAATTTCAGAATATTAAAGTGAGTTTTATTAACCCCCACTCTCTTTTGTTTAAAGAAAACAGGACCTTTAGAGTCAAGTTTTATAGCTATAATAATTATCAAAAATAATGGCGATAGTAAAATTAATCCTATAAGTGCAAGTATAAAGTCAAATAATCTTTTTACTTTTAAATACATATCAATTCCTCCCTTAAGTTAAAGTAATATTATGATCTATTACTTCATCCATTTGAATTATTATATTCTATAACCTGACCACTATTAATTTTAGATAAGACAGCAACGATGCAGTTAGACTTTACCACTGCTCCACAGTCCACATGGCATCCATAACCAATGGTGGCATCATGATCAATAATGGTTCCAATACTTATAATAGAACCCTTTCCAATTTTTGAGTTTGTATTTATAACTGCTTTAGCTTCTACTACTGTACCTAAAGATACTTTAGCTGATGGACTAATATATGCTGTAGGATGAATTAAAGTTGGAATTTGAAATTTATTCTTTTCAAGTTTTTCAATCCACTCCATACGTAGTTCATTGTTTCCAAAGGCTGGTATTGCATAGGTGTATTCTTCTATAAATTTCGAATTTTCAGAACATAACCCTATGGCTTCATTAGAATTATCATCTAAAAAGTCTATTTTATTAAATATCCCCATAGCTTCTGCAACTTCCTTAACAACATGACCATGGCCACCAGCACCTAGAATTATTAAATTCTTATTTGAGTTATGATTTGCCATATAATAACCCCCTAATATTTCATTTTCATCTTTATACTTTCCTTTATTAAGACTGCCCACCAATTCTTAATTTATAAAACCAGATAAAAATAACCCACCGCTATCTTTCACTAACTCATATACCATAAATTTCCCCTTCAAACTTATAGTTACCCCGAATTAATAAGATAAAGGTGGGTTGCGCTACTAACTCCCTGTAGTCCAAGCGCCCAAGTACAGACTACAGTTCATAATTCCCTTTAAATTTAAGTTATTTATGTCGAATTTTATTTAACCCCTATCGATTCTAAAAAGTTCCCCCAATTTCCCGACTTTTATATAATCGATACACCCAGTTTAAATTTATGTATATTGAACAACGTTCAACTCATCTTCTAAATATATTAAAAATTCCACCTTGTTTTCTAATCCTTTCTCCTCTAAATTCAACCTTATTATTCATTAAGATTTCCTGAGAAATGTTATCCATCTCCCTTACATATCCAGGGTTTATTTTTTCTATAGCTTTTATCCCTGCTGTCATATCTGTGGTTCTAACTTGAGACCTATGACCATCGGAACCTATAGTGCTATATATTTTATGTTTTACAAATAATTTAGCAGTCTTTTTAACTCCACCACCAAAATCTCCTGTTATGCTCCCTGTGTTTAGTTGAAATAAAAACCCCTCTTCAATAAACTTATTTATCAATTCTGGGGCTTCTATAAATGTTTTATACCGCTCAGGATGAGCGATGATAGGTACAACTCCATTTAATTGAAGTTCATAGATGTCATTTATAACTTCATCCACAGAAAACTCTCTTAAAGGAAATTCTATTAACATATATCTACTGTTTTCTATGGTACCTATATCACCACATTGAAAGCTTTCTAGAATTCTACTAGTATAGTAAACCTCTTGCCCACAATATATTTCTATATCTATATCCTTATTTTTAGCTAAAATTTTCAATTTATCTACTTCTCTTTTAATTTCTTCATAAGGTACTTGAAACCTACCCCTAAAAAAATGGGGGGTGGCAACAATTCCTGTGGTTCCTAACTTTTTTGCTAATTTAAGCATGTCTACAGTCATATCTTCATCTTTAGATCCATCATC
This sequence comes from Clostridium sp. UBA871, assembly GCF_002295255.1. Taxonomy (NCBI): domain Bacteria; kingdom Bacillati; phylum Bacillota; class Clostridia; order Eubacteriales; family Clostridiaceae; genus Clostridium; species Clostridium sp. UBA871. The sequence goes on from NZ_DBFV01000004.1 coordinate 744,497, forward strand.
CACTCCATGAAGTATATGGCTATGAAAATCTATCATAAGCACTCCTCCAACCTTTAAGTGAAATTTTATATATTATTTATCACCATAATAGTAATAATAGCTGTTTCTTTTAGTGTCTACTCCATTTAATATGGTACCGATGATATTTGCATTAACCTTTTTTAAAAGATTAATAGAATTTACAACAGAATCTTTTTTTGTTTTTTCTGCTCTAATGACAAGCAATGTTCCATCGGCTCTAGTAGATAGTATTTGCGCATCAGTAACAGCTTGTACAGGTGGCGTATCTAATATTACATAATCAAAAACCTTTTTTAAGGCATCTATGAGAGCCTTCATGGATTTTGACCCTAACATCTCAGATGGATTAGGTGGAATCTTACCTGAGGTCAATACGGTAAGATTATTATTATATCTATGTCCTACTACAGAAATACTCTCCTTCCCAACTATTACATCAGAAAGTCCTGCAGTATTAGATATTTCAAATTTTTTATGTAGTGATGGTTTTCTTAAGTCACAATCAATAAGTACCACCTTTTTATCTCCTTCAGCTATAGATAATGCTAAGTTTCCTGCTGTAGTACTCTTTCCTTCTCCTGGTTCTGCACTAGTTACTACTATTACTTTATATTCCTCATCAAAGGATGAATATTGCAAATTTGTTCTTAGAGTCCTATAACTTTCTGAAGCTATAGACCTGGGATCTTTTTCTACTATAAACATTAATTTCTCTCCTTAAGTAAAAATCTATTAAGATTATCTGCTGTAACTTTCTATTGCTCAGTGTGAGGTATAGTTCCTATTACAGGAATATCTAATTCCTTTTCTAATTGTTCCCTATTTCTATATGTATTATCTAAAAACTCAAGTAAAAAGCTTACTCCTACACTTACCATTAATCCTAATAAAAAGGCTATAGCTATATTCATTTTTTTATTAGGGCTCACTGGTATTTCTGGAACTTTTACTGATTCTATAACTTTTATATTACCATTTGGCACCAAAACCTTAGATGTAGTTACAAACTCATTGGTTATAGCTTGTACCATAGTTGCTGCCATATTAGGATTTTTATCATCAATTTTAATTTGAAGGATTTGTGTATCAGCTACAGTTACCACTGTAAGCTTCTTAAGAACTTCATCTTCTGTTAGATTACTGTTTGTAACCTTTATAGCTCTACCAACTAAATCTCTAGTTTTTATGGCTTCAGAATAGGTCTTCATTAACTTTTGATACATAGCTATCTCACTTTGATCATAACCTGCCTCTGCTCCTGCTTCTTTACCTATAAATAACTTAGTACTTGCTTCATACTTAGGACTTATTAAGAAAAAGCTTACCAACCCTGATACTAAAGTCGCTAATAAAGTTACTATTAGTATCAACTTCCACCTTTTCTTTAACACTTCTAGAATTTCTCCAAGGCTAATTACTTGTTCTTCCAAAATTATTATTCCTCCGTTTCCATCTTGTGTTAATCATCCTACTTAAGATTTTATAGGTCTATCTTTGGTATTACTCCTAAAACTGGTATGTTTAATTCTTCTTCTAGCCTATCTTTATTTTTATAGGTGTTATCCATAAACTCTATAAGGAAGATAACTCCTATTCCTATAAACACTCCCAATACTATAGCTATTATAAGCCCCATACTCTTGTTAGGACTTACTGCTCTTAATGGAAATCTAGGTTCTTCTAGGACTTGTACATTTCCATTAGGAACTAATTCTGTTGATAATTTAACAAATTCATCTTTTATAGCAGATACTAACTTTACAGCTTCTTCTGGTGAGCTGCTTTTATACTTTATTTCAATAATTTGTGTATCAGCTAGGGATACCACTGTTAAATTTTCAACTGCTTCTTTAGGGTTTATTTCGAATCCTGTTTTATCTATAGCTTTTTTTACCAAGTCTTCAGTTTTAATAATTTCAGCATAGGTCTTTAATAATTTTTGATACATTTGTATATCTAAAATATTATATCCTTCCTGCTGACTTTCTTCTTTACCTATAAATACCTTAGTGGTTGATTCATATTGTGGAGTTATTAGTAAAAATAATGCTATTGATGCTACTAAAGTAGAGGTCAAAGCAAATACTAATATAATTTTCCACTTTCTTTTTAAAATTTCGAAGATGTCATTTAAACTAATAATATTCTCTTCCAAATTAATTCTCCTTACAAAATCAATTTATACATATTACAACATCTTATGTATATTTTTACCATATAAAAATATAATTTGAATACCTAGTTGTAACATCCGTATAATAGTACATATTTCTTTATATTTCAATTGCATACATAACTGTCACATTTGTATAATATCATATTTCCAGTAACATTACTAGTAAAAAACTAATGTTACTAGTAATATTATGTATAATTATGAATAATAACCTAATGTATTCTACAATATCCTTGATTTTGCGCCTATATATACTATTATTTTTATTATTAGTTCATAATTATATCATCGTATCATGTTCATAAAAATTTATAATAAACTTCATGGAATAATCCACCATTATGCATTTCTTTATATTTACACCTTTAACATATGATGATAGAATTAGGTACAGAGAGGAGTGTAACTATGTCACAAAACAGAATTGATCCTGAAAAAAAGAAAAATAAAAGAAGAAAAAAGAAAAAACGCTCACTGGGATTTAAAATTTCAATGGGAATTCTAGGAGTGTTGATATTTATAATAGCTATTGGAGGAGGATATTTTTATTCATTATATAATAAGATGGATAAAGTAGAGATTGACAAATCTAAGTTAGGTATTGCTTCAAAGGATGCCTTTAAAGAATACGACAACCATGAATCCATAAAAAATATAGCTTTATATGGTATTGATGCAGAAGAAGGACAAGCTGGTCGTTCTGACTCCATAATGATAGCTACCATTGATTCCGCTCATAATAAGGTTAAAGTAACATCTATTATGAGGGATTCTTATGTTAATATCCCAGACCGTGGTATGGATAAAATAAATCATGCCTATGCCTTTGGAGGGCCAACCTTAGCTTTAAGAACTTTAAATGAAAACTTTGGCCTTAATGTAGAGGATTTTGTATCAGTAAACTTTTCTTCATTGCCAGAAATTATTGATATCCTTGGTGGAATTACAATAGATATTACTGAAGAGGAAGTATCTCATATTCCTGGAGTAAGTTCTACAGGCGCTACCTTATTAACAGGTAATCAAGCCTTGGCCTATTCTAGAATAAGATATGCTAGTGGTGGAGATTATGAAAGAACCCACAGACATAGAAATGTAATGTCTGCAGTGTTTAATAAAGCTCTTGCTGCATCTCCTACATCTTATCCTAGTATTCTAAATAACATCCTTCCTTTAGTTCAAACTAACCTAAGTTCTGGTGATTTTATATCTCTAGCAACTAAGGTAGCCGGTTTAGGAAATGGGAATTTAGAGCAAGAAAGATTCCCAAGGGATGGAGATGGAGCTGGTGATATGAGCACTGGAATATACTATCTAAAGTTTGATATTGAAACCGTTAAAAAACAAATGAGAGATTATATATTTGCCGATAAAAAATAATAGTAAAAACACCGAATATATTAGATATTCGGTGTTTTATTTATATTGTTTATTTTTTATATTACAATCTCCAGTAAACCACAGAATCTGTATCTACACTATGTCTATCAATGATGCCTTTTACATCTATGAACACATCTTTTTCTACTTCATCCTTAGCTGCTGCTACTTCATCTAAAGCTTCGCTTCTATATAGTGGAGCAAAGTCTTTAATGGTCATTTCTCTGTAATTATGATGAGATACAGCAAGTATAATAGCATCTACCTCTTTAATATCTTCCATAGAAACCATATCTATTCCATACTCATGTTTAATTTCTTCTTTACTTGCTACAGGATCTGTGGCTAATACATTAACTCCATAGTCTTTAAGTTCATCTATGATATCCACTACCTTTGTATTTCTTGTATCTGGACAATCTTCCTTAAAGGTAAGTCCAAGAACTGCTACCTTTGCATTTTTAACTCTCTTATTAGCTTTTATTAAACTTTTCACTGTGTTCTCTGCGATATACTTAGCCATTCCATCATTTATGTTTCTTCCAGCAGCTATAACCTTTGATTCAACACCAACCTCTTTAGCTCTGTGGATTAGGTAATATGGATCTACTCCAATACAGTGTCCTCCTACTAAACCTGGGTTTAGCTTTATAAAGTTCCACTTACTACCTGCAGCATCTATTACAGCTTTAGTATCTATACCCATTCTATCAAAGATCATAGCAAGTTCATTAACAAAGGCTATGTTAACATCTCTTTGACAGTTTTCTATTAATTTAGCTGCTTCTGCAACCTTTATGCTTTCAGCTCTATATACTCCAGCTTCTATAACTAGTTCATAAGCTTTAGCAACTGTATCTAGAGTTTCTTCATCCATACCAGATACTATCTTCATTATGTTTTCTAATCTATGAACCTTATCACCTGGGTTTATTCTCTCTGGAGAATATCCTATTTTAAAATCTTGTCCACAGATAAGTCCAGATTGTCTTTCTAATATTGGTACACAGATTTCTTCTGTTACCCCTGGATATACTGTAGATTCATATACTACTATAGAACCTTTAGTTAAGTTTCTTCCTAAAATTTCACTAGCACCTATAACTGGTCTTAGATCTGGAGTTTTATCTTCATTAGTTGGAGTTGGTACTGCAACTATATGGAAGTTACATCCTCTTAGTTTTGTTTCATCACTTGTAAAATCTACAGTAGATGCTTTAATAGCCTCATCGCCAACTTCATTAGTCACATCTACTCCGCTTAAGTACTTATTTATCTTTTCCTTGTTTACATCAAATCCAACTACAGGAACCTTTTTAGCAAAAGCTACTGCTAAAGGCATTCCTACATAGCCAAGTCCTACTAAGGATATTTTTAAATCTTTCATTATATCGTCTCCTACTGTTCAAATTAGCAATTACTATTTTAATAAATATTGATACTTTTTTAACAATTAATTAGGTTTATCCAACAACCTGGTTGTTGTTGGATAAACAAAGCCTTTATTAATTATAAAATTCTTTTATACATTCACATATATATTCAACTTCTTCATTAGTAAGCTCTGGATATATAGGTAATGCAAGAATTTGCTTACACATCTTTTCAGTTACTGGGAACTGACCTTCTTTGTATCCTAGGTATTCAAAACACTTTTGTAGGTGTAATGGCTTTGGATAGTATATACTAGTTGCCACACCTTTAGATTTCAAGAATTCCGCAAGACCATCTCTGTTTTCAGCAAAGATATTAAATACATAATAAACATTCTTTTGGTTTGCAGCCTTAATGCCTTGAACTTTTACACCTTCTACATTTTTTAATCCTTCAGTGTAGAGCTTAGCAACTCTTCCTCTATTTTCTATGGCATTGTTTATATATTTAAGTTTAACCCTTAAAACAGCTGCTTGCATAGCATCTAATCTTGAGTTATAGCCTACATAGTCATAGTGATATTTCTTTGATGCTCCATGAACTCTAAACATACGGCACATATCTGCTAGTTCATCACTATTAGTAACTATCATTCCACCATCACCATATCCACCTAAGGTTTTAGTAGGGAAAAATGAAAACACACCCATATCTCCAATGGTTCCTGCGTGTCTATATCTTTCTTCACCTTGCATCTGCCATCTCATTCCAAAGGCTTCAGCAGCATCTTCTAGCACCTTTAAATCATGTTTCTTAGCAATTTCCATTATCTTATCCATATCACACATTTGATTGAATAAATGTATTGGAAGTACTCCTACGGTATTATCATTAATAGCAGCCTCTAATTGAGCTACATCCATACCACAGGACTCTTCATCTATATCAACAAATACAGGTTTACCACCATGCTTTGCAAGACAAGATGTAGAGGCTAAAAAAGTAAAAGGTGTGGTTACTATTTCCTTATTATCACTAAAACCAAGGATATCTGATGCTATAACTAAAGCATCCGTTCCTGATGCCACTCCTATGGCATGTTTAGCTCCAGTAAAATCTTTTATTTCTTCCTCAAAGATTTTAACTTCATTTCCTAATATAAAAGCTCCACTATCTATTATATTTTTTATAGCTCCATCAAACTCATGTTTTTTTTCTTTATATTCTCTTTGTGATTCATAAAAATTGATCTTCATTCTTCTTCCTCCTATTTTTACACATACAATTGTACACCAATTTATAAAAAAGTAAAATATTTTTTTCTTATGTTTAATAAAATTTCATACTTAACAAATATACCACAAATTAGGCTTTATATCATCTATTAATATATTATCAGTTTTTTTCTTTGAGATTATGATAAATTTCTTAATAATTTTGATGTGTGGGGAGGAAGAATTATAATTATATTAATAAAAAACCATATAAAATATTTAATTTTATACAGTTCTAATTTAATTATTTTATTGTACTAAAATCTATTTCTTTACACTCAGTATAATTTTTTTTATTTTCTCTTTTATAAATTTAGGTATATATTTACCTATCTTAGTCTTCAATTTATCTGTTCTCATATATCTATCTATAAGAATATCAAATTCAGTAACATCTAGTTCTTTAAAAAACCTTTCTCTATTTATATCAGGCACAGATGGCTTTTTATGATTATATTTAAAAGCACTTTTTATATCTACTTCTTTATACTTTAAATTAATCTTAATTTCATTAAATATTTCCTCGGCTTTTGAATTGTTTAATAATACTACTGATGTACCTTTATTATCATCCATTGTTTTATCAATTTTATCAATTCCCCAAAAATCACCTATAGTTATATCTCCAACTCTATCAGAACCAGTAAACTGACAACTATGACAACAAGGTCTACTAAATAACCCCATTCCAAAACCTTGAATATAATAATTCTTATAATAATTCTCTGAAAACTGCCTCTTATTTTCGAAATAAACTTTAAATGTAGGATTATGCCATCCTTTTTCCTTGTCTCTTAATACTATATTTACAACGTTAGAATTATTTTTTTGTTCTAAATACGTTATATACTTTCTAAATACCTTAGGTGAAGGATTATTATGACAAATAATATCACATAAAATCAAATTATCATAATCCTTTCTCAAATACTTTTTCATACCTGCTATTTCACATGGAGTTGCTACAAATAATACAACTATATCTTTTTTTAGAAGTTCTTCTACTCTGCAGTATATTCCTCCGATGTCACTTCTTACATACTTCGACCCTCTAAACTGTTCATATTCTTCTCTGCTTGATGCAAATTCGTGAACAACCTCCATATTTTTATCAAATTTAGCTCCTACAATTACTCCATTATTCTTTAAAACATACTCTGCTAGCTCTGTAAATATTCCTCCTGATGTACTATTCAATCTTATATTTTCATCATTATTAAAAGCAGCATAAGCATGTATGTTTTTATTCGTATTAAATACATATTTTGTATCTATCATTGGACATACTTCTTTACACATATTGCAATTTATGCATAGGTTTAAATTTATATCAGGATATATGAATCCCTCGTTATCTTCAATCATTGATATACAATTCTTAGGGCATACTTCCTTACATCCATTACATCCACAGCACAACTCTTTTTTTCCGTTATCGAAATAGTTCATAAGCTACCCCCTATTAATTTTAAACAGTTTCTTTGCCATATTCTTTTCATTTTTAGTTAATCCTATTATCCAAGTTAATAAAATATATACAATAGTAAACATCGAACCTTTAATAAAGAACCCTAGCCACCCATATATGTGTATTATATTTATTACTTTGCTGAATATAAACCCAATTATAATTACAGCCCACAATTTATTTAATAATTCCTTAAAATATCTTGTAATATTAATTTCAGCATACTTACTGTAATAAAAATTTGCGTATACTGTATTTCCAAGTATAAGTGGTATGGCAGTTCCAATAGCAGCACCTACAATTCCAAAATGTTTTATAAGTATTATAGATAAAACTACATTTGCAACAGCCATTCCTGCATACATACTAGTAAGCATTCCATGTTTCTTCTTTGCCTTTAATATATCATTGGCAGGTGCTTGTATTCTAGGTATTGCAGAAGCCAATATTATAATCATAGCCACAGTCCACGCTTCAACAAAATCAATTCCCGCCCATAAACTTATGAAGTTTTTTCCATATGTGTATAGCCCTATTGTCATACAACTATATATTATTAGTATGATTCTACCTGTAAAAATCATAAAGTCTGTAAACTTCTCACCACTAGAATTCCCAACTTCCATCTCAGTTGCTTTTGGTAATAATACCGATGTAATAGATGAAGTAAATTGTAAAAACAAATCATTTATTTGCATTGCCACTGAGTATATAGCTACAGTAGTAGTAGTAGTAACCATACCGAGAATTAATTGATCGACCTTCCAATACATTTGACCCATTATAACTTGTAATAAGTTAAAAAAAGAAAACATTGCTGTTTCTTTAAATAGCTCCATGTCCCAATAGCGTATACTAAATTTAACCTTTAACTTTCCAAAAGCATAAGTAGCATTAATAACTACTACAAGTACAGTAACAACCGCATCAACCAAAGTTATTGCCATAGCACCTGGTAATGATACCTTTGTTAATACCACTATTATTAGAACCTTCATAAATGTTTTAATTATGCTTACCATTCTAACAAAAACAAACTTGTGGTTACCTGTGATAACTCCAGTAAATATATTTCCTAAAATTGATACTGAAAAGCTAATTACTAATAATAGAAACATATTTCTCGCACTAGACAACTCTTGTACTGTTAAAGAATTACCAAGTATTATATCTATTTTAAAATAAATAAACATTCCCACCAAAGCTGTTAATATACTTAAAAATATATATATAATTAAATGCATTCCTAAAAAGTTTTGCAAACCTTCTCTATCATCCATAGCATTATATTTAGCAGTATATCTTATTATTGTAGCAGATAGTCCAAAATCAAATATAGTTAGATACCCAACAAAAGACCCTATAAGTTGATACAATCCATATTCAGCTGTACCTAATGTTCTTATCAAAAACGGAGTAAATAATAAACCAACAATCATATGCAGCCCAATTGATACATATGAAAGAATTACGCCATGCTTATATTCTGAATTCATACTTATTCTTCTCCTATTTTTTTTCTTCTAAAGCTTCATTTATATATTGACGTGATGCTTCAATATGCTTATTTAATCTTTCATTAACATCTATATAGTCAATCTCTTTCCATTTTGTATCTACAACAGATTTATCTGCAATTATTCGTTCTGTCAATCCCGCTATTTCTAAAATTGACTCTATTCTAGTATTTCTAGTTGCATGTGGAAAAATATAAAACTCTTTTTCAAACATAAGTGAAAATACAGTACCATGAAAAGAATTTGTAAATATATATTTAGCATTCTTAAATGCTGATAAAAATTCTAGAGGACCCGCATTTTCAATTGTATTAACAACTTCATCAGTCTTTTTTGCACTCGCACTTATTAAGTACACTTTTAAATTTTTCTTTCCAGCTAATTCTATAGCAGATTTAACTAATTCCCTATTATAATCTAATTGATATATTAATAAATAATCCTCATTTATATTTAAATATGAATCATTCGCCAGACTACTCCATTTTTCACAGTTCAATAACAAAGTTGGATCAACTGCTTGTTTAATAGGTTTATCAACTATCTTTTTCAAAATTTCTACTCCTGAAATTTCGCGACAAGATATCTTGTCAAATTGGTTTAAATAGTTAGAATATGTAGAGTGATATTTTTCATCCAAACTATCCATTCCAATACTTGGTGCAAAAGCAACTCTCTTCATACTACTTCTCCCAAATTGCAAAAAAAACACTGGAATATCTCGTGAATTCATAATGTCTGGATTCCATATTTGGTCACTTCCACAAAAAACAACATCCATATCTATATCTTCATTTAGTTCTTTTATTGTATTATATTTCTTAGTAAGATTCATATAATTATTTTTAAATTCATCAAACCTTCTATGTTGTTTTTTTCTTAATAACTTTTTAATTACATTCTTAATAGTTTGTTTAATATTAAAAACAAATGAGTCACTACTACTATATATCCCATAATGAGACTTTACTGAAAACGAATTGTAATCTATTATATGACATGTATGTCCCATTTCATTTAAAGTTGTTTTTAACGCATATGCTTGTAGCATAGCTCCAAAGTTATATGCATTGTGTACTGTTATTATTCCTACCTTCATATGCAATTACTCCTTAATATATATAAAATATCGATTTTCCTTTGTTTGATTTATCCATTCTAAAGATGTATTCAAGTATTCACTAATTATATTTATTGTATCAAACTTTTCAACTAATCTTACCCCATCATCAGGATAATCGTTTAAAGCATCTCTAATAGTTAAAACTAACTCCCTTAAGTTATTTTCTTTTACTAAGTACTTCTTGTACTTTCCTAAAAGAATTTCTCTTGGACCATAATTACAGTCAGTACTAACTACCCTAGCCCCACAGCAAAATGCTTCAAGCAGATTCATTGGTAATGCTTCAAATTCAGAGCAAGACACCAATAAACTACTGTTTCGCATATACTTATATACATTACTTTCCCATCCTGTAAATATGACTCTATTACTTATTTTAAGTTTTTCACATTGTTGTTCTAGTTCTTCTCTTAACTCTCCATCTCCTAATATTATAAGTTTGTAATTATTATAAAATTCACCCTCTGTAAAAGCATCTATAACTATATCAGGTCTTTTTATTTTTGTTAATCTCCCACAAAACAATATATATTTATCTTTCTCTTCTATTTCTTCTTTGGATAAGTTTTGTATGCTATTTATATCTATTGGATTATATATAGTTTTTATAAACTTACTTTTCACCCCATATCTCTCCACAAGTTCTCTCTCAACTCCTGAAGACACTGTAGTTACTTTACAATTATTATAGAGGATTTTTAAAATTACACTTAAAATAATTCTATGATTTCCTTCTATAGCAGAATAAACGTTATGAATTACGTGGATACATTTATCATTAAAATTAGACAACTTACAAATTATATTAGATAAAGGTAAATGGGATGTTATTAATCCAAACTTATAATCTTGTTCTAATTGATCTACAATCCTATTTATCTTATAAGTGTTAATTATTATAGAAAACATCTTTTTCATAGTGTTTTCATTCTCGTTTTTATTAAGAATAATTAAATTTATTTTTTCATCTACTTTATAAAACTGTTTATTATAAAGTGATATTATTGTTACCTTATACTCTTGTGTAGCCATTTTATTGGCAATATTGACTACAACTCTCTCAGCGCCGCCTTTTCCTAAGGAGTTTACAATAAATAAAACCTTTTTATCATCTATAATTCTTTTTTTTCTATTACTTCTCCCTATAATCGGTAATATTGACACTATAAATACGAAAATAGATAAGTAAATCAGTTCAGATGTTAAACTAAACACCAAAAATACGCTTACTAAAAATACCACATATTTATTTTTATAATTTAACACTATTGCAATTATCATAGCAAATAATATCAAAGCAATCATCCCATTTTCAGACATAATTTGAAATATAGAGCTATGACATTGAACATACCATCCGTTTGGTGAAGCTTCAAAATAACTTCTTATACTAGTTAATCCATGTCCTAATAAAAAATTTTCTTTAAAAAGGTTAATTGCAGAACCCCACATTTTAAAACGTGTAGACATAGTTTGAATTGATCCTGAATAATTTATAGCTTCAAAAACTTTCATTGTTATGTATGGTACCGAAACAATTAAAATTACAAATGTATTTTTAATTAAGGGATATAGATTTTTATTTTTCTTATCGTCTATTCTAAGTATTACCACCATCACTAAACCCACTAAAACTCCTAATATAACAGTTTTAGATGCTGATATCATTAATCCTATTATTGCTAAAATTAAAAATACAAATTTAACCATTTTATTATTAATATATTTAATAATAGTGGCTCCCCATATTACCATAAACATACTTGCATAATTTGCATCTTGAGCATATCCAGCTAACCTTATGTTATATCCAAAAAAATTTTTATGTTCAGAACCTGCTATTTTGCCAGAATATTCTCCACCCATTATTTCATTAAGGTTAAATCCCATTCCTATCAATATCATACTTATAAATAGAATCATTCCTGATACCATTATTGATTTGTATACAGTTTTCACATTAACCTTTTCTCTATATATTACAAACACTAATATACTTATAAGGTTAAAACTATATAATAAAAGTACATTTGCAAAGACTGAATAATTTATTTTAATATCACCTTTAAGCCACATAATATTGCTTAAAATGCAAAGTATATAAAAAGCTATTAATAATAAACTTAACCTATCAATCCTTATTTTCTCCTTGTATTTTATCATTCTAAACAATGAATATAAAATTAAATAGCATCCTAAAGCTATTAATAAATATCTTGAATCTAATGAAAATAGTAGAAATTCTCTATTCATCATAGTAAAAATAAATATAAAAATATATGTGTTTATTAAATATGATATAATTTTATCGTTTTTTTCATTTAAATTCATTTCTGACTCCTAACATAAATCTTCAATTGATTTCACAGCCTTACTTAATTCAAACATACTAGCTCTTTCGGAAATGGTATTTAAATATTTCTTATATAGTTCTTTGTCATTTAGCATGTTCTTCATTCCTTCAGCTAATGCTTCTTCATTATTGTCAGTAACAATACCATACTCATTATTATTACCTAACAGTTCTTTCATTCCTGAACAATCTACTGTAACTATTGGTTTTCCTAAAACTACCGCCTCAGACGCAACAGTGCTAAAACCTTCTGCTCTTGAAGAACATACAAATGCATCAGCCATACTTAAATATTTATATGGATTTGATTTGAACCCCAAAAGTTTCACCGTATCTCTCATATTATTATTATCAATGAAATTTTCTAACATTTCACGCTTAGTACCTTCACCTATTATCCATAGTTCATAATCATAACCCTCATCCATTAACTTTTTATGTACTCTCAAAAGTCTATCATACCCTTTTTGAGTTATAAGCCTACCTATGGTACAAAATAGAAATTTATTTGGTTTTTTTGTATCATCAACTAGTTCGATAGATTTATTTATAATCTCATGCTTGTCAATAGGATTATATTTCACTATTAGTTTATTTTCGTCAATTTCAAACTTCCTAATAAATTGTTTTTTTACCGTTTCAGAAACACACACAATATCATCAAATTTTTCATAGCATTCTTTTTCATCTTTCATATTTTTAAATACAAATTTCGATTTAGGCTGATTAATTAAATCCACATGAATCCATGCTATCTTTTTAGACAATTTATTGTTGGAATTACTTATTATTTTTGCACATATTCCTTCCAAAAACGCAACTTCCACATCATATTTTTCTTTAATTGCTAACTTGTAAAACAATTTTAATGGTACAAATCTCCAAAATATAGAATAAAGCTTTCCTCCCATACTAAGAACTTTACTTGACTTATTCAAAAGACTTCCTGATTTCTCACTTTTTCCACTATTATTAGTACCTTTTCTCTTCCTGCTTGGCAAATTAAATATGTACTTATATTTAATTTCTTCGCTAAGACTTTCCCTAAATATCCCAGTATTTATAACTGTCATTACTGTAACATCATACTTATTTTTGTCCATACCATTGGCAAGATTAACAAGAACTTTTTCCGCTCCACCTCCACCTAGTGTATGAATCAAAAGTAACACTTTTTTCATTTTAATTCTTCCTTCCAATAAATTAATTGTTTAACACTATCCTATCTAGCCCCGTCTCCTGTAAAAATTACCGCAATAGTCCTAACCAAAACTTTAATATCTATCATAATGCTTCTTATTTCTATATATTCTATATCATATTTAAGCTTTTCTTCTGGCAATAAATCGTAGCCACCATTTACCTGTGCCCAACCTGTTAAACCAGGTTTTACAGCTAGTCTATCTCTAAAGTTTGGTATAGTCTTTTCAAACTTTCTATAGAAAAATTCCAACTCTGGTCTTGGCCCTACTACACTCATATCGCCTTTTAAAACATTTAGCAATTGTGGTAATTCATCAATCCTAGTCTTTCTTATAAATTTACCAAAGGTAGTTATTCGACAATCATCCTTGCTTGCCCACTTAAATCCTTCAGATTCTGCATTGTAAATCATAGATCTAATTTTATACATAGTAAATTCCTCATTATTAATCCCAACTCTCTTTTGAGCAAATATAGGGCTTTTAAAATCTTGGAAAAATACTATGAGCATTGATATTATGAGTATTGGACTAGTAACTATAAGTACTATTATGCTAAATACAATATCAAACCCTCTTTTTAATAGATTATAAATAAATAAACTTGATTTCCTTTCGGTATAATCTAAATTTTCTTTATAATTTACATTAATTTCTTCACTATGCAAGTTTGCCTTTTCCATAGTTCTTACCTCCAAACAAAATAATACTAAACTTCCCTTATATAATATACGATATTAAAAGAGACATATTACCTATAACACCATATATTTCATTTAATCTTGTGTAATGAGTTTTATTCTCTATATTTTATTTATGTACAAATAATGAGCTTGTCTAATTTTCAAGCTACACGAATCTTTGTTAACCTACACAATTACTAGCTTTCGTTAACAAAAACATTTTATTTCTGTCGTTACTCAAAAAATTATATCACAATTTATAATAATTTGCCATATATTTTACTGTTTACCCGCGGGGTTATATCCAAATATATCCTTTAATTAAATCTTTTATATAAACTTTAATATATTTAAAACAATACTATATTCCTATGTTTTAATATTCTTAGCTTTTTATGTTTTTATGTCCTTCCTTGTTTAAACCCTTGATAGTACTATGATTTAAGCTCCTAGGAGATACTCTTTTCTTTATAAAAATATATCTTAATTCTACCATTGTTTTAATAAATTTTTTTAAATTTTTTTAAAGATTTTTTATAGTTAAAATTATTTTTTCATAAAGCAAAAGACTAGGATTGGGGGAAATCCTAGTCTTTTTATGGTATATACAAACACTACGAGGCATATATTTAGTGCTTGTAGGAAATGCTTATTGTTTATTAGATTTTAGGGATTTTTTATTTACTATTATTAATAAACCTATAGATACTATTGCTATTCCCACAAATATTATTTTTATGGAAGCTATTATAACCTTATCTTTATCACTACCTTCTTCCATAGCTACATCCTTTGATGAAGCCTCTACGTCATAAGGGGTATATTTCTCTGCAATTTGGTTCATCAATTTATCTATATTGTATAGTTTACCATTTTCAAAACCTAGCACTTCCGCATTGTTACTAAAAGGAATTGCAAACTCCTTATTATCTATATTTATGTAAATAATATTAGTAACATATAAATCTGTTCTGACAAATTTCATTTCATCTATGTTTTTTATTTCATTATCCTCAAGAAGCTCTATTATCTTTTCTTTATCTAGTAAGAAGGAATATCCCTCTGTAGCTAGTCCATCTGAAAAACCAGCCATGGACCAACCTTCACCTTCAGTCTTTTTTATAAAGTTAACTAAAAGAGTTTTATTATCCTCTTGAAAAGCTGGTGCAACCCACCTATACTCATCTGAAATATTCTTTTTAAACTCCTTATTTTCTTTATAGTGTTTTACAATATCACTATCCTGAAGGTTATATATTTTTATAAAGCTTTCCACTTGAAAATATGGTGCCTTCTCTATCTTTAATATATCTTTTATCTCTTCTGAAGCTTCATCTAAAATACCCTCTATGCTACCTCTATCGGAAGATACCTGCAATGATTCTTCACTTAATAATGTAGATACATCTCTATCCCCATCTACGGCAAAAACTGTTATTGATGAAAATAACAGAACAATTATTAATGATAAGTTTAAAAATTTTATACCTATACCCTTCATAAAATATCCCTTTCCTTTGAGTTTTTAGTAAACTCTATCTTCCATAAACAGTTTCTTCATATTTTCTACTATTGTAACTTCCATCTTTAAATGCTTGATATGAACACCAATGGGTAGTTGCATCCCATGGATCTACATAACGAAGAGTGTTACTATATTCATATACTGCATCAATTACTACAAAGTGACCACCATTTCTATTTCCATAGTAATCATAATATCCACCTAGAGTTATTAGAGGGCTCTGCTTGTCCATTATCTCTGAACGAATAGAATTAATGGTCCATGTACCTCTGTCTACATAAAACCTCTTTTGGTTCTTTGATACATAGGTAGCTACGGATGCTGCAGCATTAGATGTGTTGGGATAATTTTCATATCCTCCTGTAACATAATAAACTCCGTCTGCTTGAGTTCTAGTAGAGCTTGGATTTACAGCTTTTCCTGCCATTTCTCCCGATGCTGCCCAGCACCATTGTGTTTTTTGTTGTCTTATAACTGGCACTCCTACATAATACCAACTTTCCGCAAAAGCTACAGTTGTCATTGAGAAAAGAAAAATAGCTAGTAAGAATATACTTAATAGACTTTTCTTTTTCATTATTATAACCTCCCCTTAAATAATATTATTAAAGATTAAAATCTTTAATTTCAATTAAGTCTTTTCATTTTGTAAAGCTATGTAACTATTTTGAAACCAAATTTGAAGTTAATTGTTTCATTTTCATGCAATTTACTAAATTTTCTTTATATTAGTATAATATAACATATTTAAGAATTAGGAAACTTCATTTTAGTTCATTTAAGGCTATTTATGTAAAATAACCTTATTTTCCTATATATTACTACATTTTTGTAGCTATTTCAAAGATTTTTACTGATTATTTTTATTATATGATACATTTTATTTTATATTAAGTTTCATTTTGCAAGAATATATTTTTCCTCCATAAGGTTAATACTCAATTCTGATGAAAAATAAAAATCTTATTCTTTCTAATTGAAAGAATAAGATTTTAAAAAGTAAATCATTCACGATTTGTTCAAAAATGCTAAAATAAAAACACTAAGTTCATACCTTAGTGTTTTTAATGGATCGAGTAAGTCTATAAGCCGAGTTCTGTGTTAGACAATCATCTATCTAGGCCCATTATTACTAATGGGCTCAAGCGATACACCCGGGAACGGGACGGGCAGCCCCATAATGTTCCACTTTCGATCTTGCTCCAGATGGGGTTTACATAGCCGCAAAGTCGCCATTGCGCTGGTGAGCTCTTACCTCACCTTTCCACCCTTACCTTAAATTAAGTGAGAGTCTAAATCTAAGATTTAGTCCCTCGAACTTATACATTCTAACAAGTTAGAATGTATTCCTTAAGGCGGTATATCTCTGTTGCACTTTCCTTAAAGTCGCCTTCACTGGGAGTTACCCAGCACCCTGCCCTATGGAGCTCGGACTTTCCTCTCCTGATTTCTCAGCAGCGATTGTCTGGCTTACTCGCAAAATTAATATTAACATAAATCTTTTATCATTGCAACGCCTTTAAATTTTCTATTTTTAGTTATAATACCCATATATGAAACTATTTAACTAGATTAATAGATAAATATAAACCTATTTACCTATGAAACTATAGAAAATTTTAACTATATACCTAGTTAAATATATAAAATTTAAACTAGTTAACTATTTAAATAGTTAACTAGTTGTTGGCATAGTGCGGGTTTCAGCGTTTTCCCCTCTATTCAGGCTGTTTTTATAGGAGTATTAGAGCTAGTATTAATTAAATAAAATTATAGGGATCCCTAGTAGCGTTTGACATAATAATCTCCACACCCCTAGGCTCTAATACTTTTTTAATCTTTTCTGATAAACTAATTACAAGGGGCCATTCTGAATTAAAATGTCCTATATCTATTACATAGAGTCCCATCTCTTCATAGTCAGATACAAAGTGATAGGTAGTATCCCCTGTGATTAATAGTTCAGCACCTAGGTCATAGGCTTGCTGCAAGTAATCTTCTCCACTTCCATTGACTAAAGCTATAGTTCTTACTTTTTTATTTAACTCTCCAGAGTATCTTAAATTTTGTATTTTTAATTTATCTTTAATGCCCTTTATTATTTCCTCTAGGGTAGTCTCTTCCTTCAGCTGAACTATTCTTCCCACTCCTGCTGTAGGATCTGATGGCGCCACTTCAATGATTTTACTTTCTTGAAAGCCAAGAATCTTTACAAATTCATCATTTAAGCCACCCTTTACAGTATCCCAATTAGTATGACTAGAATATAGGGCTATACCATTTTCTATTAACTTCATTAGCTTTTTACCTTGGAGACTATCTGTGGTTATGGTTTTAGGCTTTATAAACAGCAATGGATGATGAGTTAAAATAAGTTGAGCTCCTAGTTCCTTTGCTTCCTCTATGACCTTTATGGTGCAATCTAGAGCAACTAGGACCTTTGTTACTTCCCTTTCTCTATCTCCAACCATAAACCCAACATTATCGTAGCTTTCTTTTAAGTTTAATGGCGCAAGGCCCTCCATTATATTAATGATTTCATTTATTTTTACCATAAAAATATACCTCCGCCCATTTACTCAAGCAAAAAGCCCTTTATCCTTTGAATTTTATCCCATAACTCCAGCTTTCTTTTTCTTGAATTTTCTGTGTCACCCTTAAGTTCTTCATGGATTCTTAAATACTTTTCTAACTTATAATTTAAATATTCCCTATAGGTATTATCTTTCTTACCTAAAAGCAGCTTACTTATTTCATAAAAAATAGGCTCAATAACTTTAGGCTTATCTCCCCAGGATATTTTCATAATTTCATAGTATTTTTCTTCATCATATATAATCAACTCATCTAGGATGTTACACCCTGAGGTATAAAGATATTCCCTTAAGACTTCTGGATTTTGTACTGGCTGAACTATAACATAGTCTAACGCTTTAAAAACAGCCTTACTCTCCTCTAGGATATCTCTTATCAAGTTTCCTCCCATACCGGCAATTACAGCTGCCTCTACTTCTCTAGGAGTTACAGTTGTAAGTCCTCCTCCAAGTCTACATTGTATCTTATGTTGCAAATTATTATCTCTAACATTTTTTTTAGCCTTTTCCACGGGACCTTTATTAATATCACTAGCTATGGCAAAGTCTATTTTATTTCTTTTTAAAAGTTCTATAGGTACATATCCATGGTCTGTTCCTACATCTACCATAGATTTAACCCCTGTGATTAAATCACTTATTAACTTTAATCTTTTGCTAATTATCATATTTTCACCTAACACCTTATTTATATAACAGACATAATAAGTCTAATTTGAATATATAGGAATACTATTGCCACTAAAAGTGAAATATAGATATACCTATAAGCAGACTTTTTATCATATTTTGCACAAAAGTGAGCTGCATAATACATACAGAACATCATTGCCATATTTAATAGACCATAGAGCATCTGGGCAAAAGCAAATTGCTTGTCTGTACCTACTTCTCCCGCTTCTTTGGACACGTTAATAACTAATGGCATTACATCTGGAAGTTTATTTAGTATATATAAAACCATTGGAAAAAAAGTTGTAAATAAAATTATTGTACTAGTTAAAATCAATGGATACATAAACTTTTTATCCTTATGTAGTCTACTTACCTTATTATATTTCTTTGTCCAAGTGTTTTCTTCAATACCCAGGCCTTCTAAAATTTCTAGGAATTTTTCAGAGTTCTTAGGTGACACAGCATAGCTTATGTCTTGAGTTTTTAAATATATAACACTACTTCCGCTTGTTACAAACATTCTAGCGGTTCCTAAATTTTTTACTGCAATTCTTCCTATTGCAAATTTATTAGAGGATATACCTGAAAGGCTTATACCTCTTATTTTTCCCTTTTCCACAGTGTAGCATTCTACATCACTTAAGGGTAAAATTACTTTTTTAAGTCCTCCCAGTGCACTTATTCTCACTTCACTATTTGTTATTTCATACTTTACAGTTAACCATACTCCAATATGATATAAGTAGAATATATTACAAATCACCAACATTACTCTTATTAAACTCAACATAAGATAGGAATCTAGAACATAGGCAGACCAAACCCCTATTACATTAAACATAACAAAAGTGAATATAGTTGGAATTATTTCTAGTTTCTTATTGCTATTGAAACTATTCATGGATTACCTCCTTATAAATTGTGTATACTTTTATTTTATATTATACTAAGGGATTTTGTCTATTACAAATTTTGTATATATAACAAAAGAGCTGCCAAAAGACAGCCCCTCACTAATCTAAATAATCCTTAAGCTTTTTACTTCTACTTGGATGTCTTAACTTTCTTAACGCCTTCGCTTCAATCTGTCTAATTCTTTCTCTTGTTACATTGAACTCTTTTCCAACTTCCTCAAGGGTTCTAGCTCTTCCGTCATCAAGACCAAATCTAAGTCTTAGCACCTTTTCTTCCCTTGGAGTTAAAGTTCTAAGTTGACTTATTAATTGTTCCTTTAACATGGTGAAAGCTGCTGCTTCTGCTGGAGCAAGGGCATCATCATCAGGAATAAAATCTCCAAGATGAGAATCTTCTTCTTCACCTATAGGTGTTTCTAAAGATACAGGTTCTTGAGCAATTTTCATTATTTCTCTAACTTTATCTACGCTCATATCCATATGTTTTGCAATTTCTTCTGGTAATGGCTCTCTTCCTAATTCTTGAAGAAGCTGCCTTGATACTCTAATTAACTTATTAATAGTTTCTACCATGTGTACTGGTATTCTAATAGTTCTAGCCTGGTCTGCAATAGCTCTTGTAATCGCCTGTCTAATCCACCAAGTAGCATAGGTACTGAATTTAAATCCCTTACTGTAGTCAAACTTTTCTACAGCTTTTATAAGTCCTAAATTACCTTCTTGAATCAAATCTAAAAATAACATACCACGACCAACATATCTTTTAGCAATACTTACAACTAATCTAAGGTTTGCTTCTGCTAATTTCTTTTTAGCATATTCATCACCATTTTCTATAAGCTTAGCAAGTCTCATCTCTTCTTCACCTGATAATAGAGGCACCTTACCAATTTCTTTAAGGTACATTCTAACTGGATCATCTATGGCAATTCCTTCTGGAATTGTTATGTCAACCTCTATTTCTACTTCTTCTTCCTCCTCAACTTCTGGCTCTAAACCTATAACGTCTATGCCCATAGATTCTAGAACTTCATAAATCTTTTCTATTTGCTCTGGAGTTAGTTCTACACCTTCTACTTCTTCCATTATCTCTTTATAAGTTAAATTCCCTTTTTTCTTACCCTTTTCTACTAATTTCTTTACTATAGCAACTTTTCCTGCTTTGTCCTTCATTCCATTACCTCCTCTCTTCTATAGTTTTCCCATTTCCTTTTGTATATCCATAAGCTCTCTAGCTAACATCAAAGTTTCCTCAACCAACCCTTCAGACTCACACTTTCTAATTTTATCCATAATTTTCTTTCTTGACTCCTCTAACTTGTATTTTTTTATGTTATTCACGCAGTCACTTACCATTTTGTCTATGGATCCTTCATCTATATCAACTTTATATTCCTGAATTTTTATCCATTCCTTTGTGAACTCACTATCTTGCATAGTTTGCAGGTTAATAATCTTTATCAATTCTTCCTTAGAGCACATATTATTTTCTTTAATGATTGTATAAATTACTTTATGTGCCTTTAATATAAGGTCATCTTCACTTACATTACTAAATATTTTATCACTTAGCCTTTTATCAAGGGCAAGGCTTAATACCGTTCTTTCAGCCCTAACAAACCCAGGCTCTAAATATAATTTTTGCCCAAACTTCCTATTTATATTATGATTTTTGCTATTTTCTATAGATTTATTGGAATTTTTATCTAAGGACTCCATTATAGCTTCTTCACCTATGCCACTCTTCTCTGAAACCTGCTTAATATATACAGCTTTTTCTAGTGGATCAAGGTCCTTTAGCACGCTAACTACTCTCTTTAGATATTTAATCACCATTTCTTGTTTTGAAAAGTCAATTCCCTTTTCTGCCATCCTTAGTTTAAAATCTATAATTGGTAGAGCCCCGTCTATTAGATTTAGAAATTTTTCCCTGCCGTAGGATCTAATAAATTCATCGGGGTCTTTTCCACTAGGGATTTGAAGAATTTTAAGGTCAAATCCAGATTTTTGTAATATTTCTAAGCCTCTTATAGTAGCATTTTGACCTGCTACATCTGAATCAAAGGATACTATTACAGTATCAATATATCTCTTTAATAATTTACATTGACCTTCTGTTAATGCAGTTCCTAGGGTGGCAACTACATTTGTTACTCCTTGTTGGGAAAGAGAGATTACATCCATGTAACCTTCAACCATGATAACTGTTCTAGCTGGATTATTCTTTATTGCTAAATTTAATCCATAAAGATTTGTTCCTTTATGAAATATTGGGGTTTCGGGAGAGTTTAAATATTTGGGTTTAGAATCATCTAAAACCCTTCCACCAAAGCCTATTACCCTACCACTGACATTAAATACAGGAAATATAATTCTATTTCTAAATCTATCGTATATATTCCCCTTTTCATTTTTTGTAGTAAGTCCTAGTTCTAATATTTCTTCTTCACTAAAGCCTCTTTGTTTTAAATAGGAACGTATTCCCTGCCAATTGTCTAGTGAAAAACCAATACCAAACTTTTTAATAGTTTCATCTGTTATACCTCTTCCCTTTAGGTATTCATAAGGAGCTTTAAATCTTTTTAAATTAGTATAAAAATATCTGGCCGCTTGTACGTTTATATCATACATTCGCTTAAATTTTTCATTAGTTGCTGAACTTTTACCTGGTGAATCTGCATCATCTACTACAATGCCTACCTTTTCTCCAAGAAGTTTTACTGCTTCCGGAAAAGCCATGTTCCTAGTTTTCATAACAAAACTTATTACATTACCAGCCTCTCCGCATCCAAAGCATTTATAAATTTGCTTTTCACTTGATACAGTAAATGAAGGTGTTTTTTCATTGTGAAATGGACATCTTCCTAAATAATTTTTCCCCGTTTTTTTTAAGGTTACTACCTCTGAAACGATATCCACTATATCATTTTCCTCTTTTATTTTTTGTATTATTTCTTCAGAAAACATTATTAACTCACCTCACTCTCAAGTGATTCTAAACTTAAAGAAACCTACTAAATATATTATTCATTAAGTCTAAAAGAATTTAACTTTACGTACAAATTCCTAGCTCTTATAATTCGACATATATCTCTTAAATCCTTTTTTTTAAAAAAGTTTTTTGTAATATAATTGTATTGTTTGTTATATATATATTCTTTATAAGATATAGTTTTCCTTCATAAAGAGTTACTTTATTTAAATATTTATATAGATAAAATCATTACTTTAAATAAATATCCTTAACTAGGTATATATATGTCCTTAAACAGATCTATACAGTATTCATCACTCATTCCTGCTATGTAATCAGCAACACCTTGATTAAGTCCTTCTTCCTTGGCTATGGACTTGTAAAATTCAGGTAGCTTTTCTTCATGAAAATAAAAATATTTATAAAGCTGAATAAGAATAAACCTAGCTTTATCCCTTTCTTCTTTTAGAAACTCTCCATTATAGACTTCTTTAAACATAAAATCTCTAAGCTTTTTAAAGTTATAATCTATATCTTTAGATAATGACACTTGAATATCATTGGAATTTATATTGCTTTTTGTTCTATAGATACAGTCCTTAACTAAGGTATCTACTCTCTCTCCATGAGTATTCCCTAAAATCTCAAGTATATCCTTTGGTATATCCTCCATAGATAAAATTCCTGCTCTTAGGGAGTCATCAATGTCATGATTTACATAAGCTATTTTATCGCTATACTTTACTACTTGACCTTCTAAGGTAAAAGCCTTGCTACTGTTATTAGAAAAACCACTATGATATAGTATTCCGTCCAATACCTCCTTTGATAAATTTAACCCTTGTCCATTATTCTCTATATATGTTAATACCCTAACACTATTTTGGTTATGGCTAAAACCATTGGTAAGTAATTCATTAAGCACTTCTTCTCCACTGTGAGCAAAGGCAACATGTCCAATATCATGACCTAGGGCTATGGCTTCTATTAAGTCTTCATTTAGTCCTATGCCTCTACCTATAGTTCTAGCAATTTGCGCCACTTCCAAGGTATGGGTAAGCCTGGTCCTATAGTGGTCGCTCCAGGTTTTAATATATACTTGAGTCTTTCTCTTTAGCCTCCTGAAGGATTTACAGTGTATTATTCTATCTCGGTCAATCATATAGGCAGTTCTAACTTCATCTAATTCTTCGCTTCTAGCCCTCCCCATAGAGTTTTTAGATTTTGAGCCTTGTGGTATTATACTATACTCTTCACTCTTTTCTATATTTTCCCTAATATTCATCATTGCACCTACCTTTATTTCTTATTGAATACTTAAAGTTATGCTTAGATGTTCAAATTTAGCTTATAAAAACTTTTATATTATAACATAAACTATTGTTTTATTTCTACAACCTTTAAGTATTCTATATATTTAAAATATTAAATTTAATCCCTTCTAATTATATTTAATAACTATATTATGTATGTATATAATTTCTTTATTATGTATATAGTTTCTTTACTATCCATGAATATTCCTTTAATGTACCATAAATTTTTTTCAATTTTTCAAGGAACTGATATATTTATCATAAATTTTTCATAAATATAATTATAGTAGAGATATTTAGTATTATCTTATAGTATTTTTAAGGAGAGAAGTACAATGAGTAACGCAATAGCAGATAGTTCTAGTTCAAATTTACTATCGCCAAGTAATATTAAGAAAAATGTATTACCTTATTATAATTTATCTAGTAACTGCAGTATATATCAGGTGAAGTTTAAGGATACAGATAAGCAAAGAGCTGTATATAAAATAGAAAGTGATTCCCATGAGTATTGTTTGAAAAAAGTATATTATGATGTAGATGAACTGCTTTTTATTTATTCAGCCATAGAATGGTTATATCGCAATAATATAAATGTACCTAGAATACTATCTACTACTAATCATGGAAGATATGTAAGGTATAATGATATGTTATTTATTCTCACAGATTGGGTTAAAGGAGACAAATGCGATTTTGATGATATAAATAATGTAAATATGGCAAGTAGAAATTTAGGACAAATTCATGAGACATCTTTAGGATTCTCCCCAATTTTAGGTAGTAAACATAAGGAAGGTTTCACCAATCTTACAGACTCTTTAAATAAACATACTCTTCAACTTGTTAAAAATGAGAAGCTAGCATTAAAGTATAAAGATTATTTTTCTAAAATATATAGAGTTAGTTTTACTAATAGCATGTGCCTAGCAAATTTATCAACTAACGTAGCCAATACTATAGACTATGACAACTTATCCATATCCATTTGTCACAATGATTATGTAAGTAAAAATCTTATCGTAAATCAGGGTAAAATTTACGTTATAGACTTTGATAAATGTAGATACGACTATTCAGCTTTTGATATTTCTTATTGTTTAAGGAGACTTATGAGAAGAGAAAACACTTGCTGGAATGGAGATTTAGCCATAAACTTTTTACAGGAATATGAGAGCAGTCACCCTTTGACCTTTGATGATTATAAATATATCCTTGCCTACTTAGCCTTTCCACAGAAATATTGGAAATTATCTAGGGATTACTATAAAAATATATCAAAATGCAATAAAAAAGCCTTTATTAATCTTCTTAATAAAGCTGTAATCCACAATGATATCCATATTGATTTCAGTTATAAACTACTGGATTATATTGAAAATAAATTTAGCACTAAAATTTCCTTTAAATAAGACTCTTAAAGATATATAAAGAGGTTATCTGAAAATATTTTAATTCTTTTCAGATAGCCTCTTTGTTAATTATTATTTTTTATTTTATTTGCATCCACAGCAGCATTTTTTTCTTGGATTTTTAACTTCAGCTTGAGCAGCTGCAAGTCTTGCTACTGGAACTCTGAATGGTGAGCATGATACATAGTTTAATCCTACTTCGTGGCAGAATTCAACGGAAGATGGATCTCCACCGTGCTCTCCACATATTCCAAGTTTGATGTCTGGTCTAGTAGATTTTCCTAGGTCAGCAGCCATCTTAACAAGTTTTCCAACTCCAACTTGGTCTAATCTTGCAAATGGATCAGATTCATATATGCTCTTGTCATAGTAGTGTTTTAAGAAGTTTCCAGCGTCATCTCTTGAGAATCCAAAGGTCATTTGTGTTAAGTCATTAGTTCCAAAAGAGAAGAACTCAGCTTCTTTAGCTATTTCATCAGCAGTTAAAGCAGCTCTTGGAATTTCTATCATTGTTCCTACCATGTACTTCATATCTATGCCTGATTCTTTTATGATTTTATCAGCTGTTTCTGTAACTATGTTTTTAACATACTTAAGCTCTTTTACTTCTCCAACTAATGGTATCATAATTTCAGGTACTATATCATAACCTTTTCTAGTTTTAACATCTATAGCAGCTTCTATTACTGCTCTTGTTTGCATTTCAGCTATTTCTGGGTAAGAAACTGCAAGTCTGCAACCTCTGTGACCCATCATTGGGTTGAACTCATGTAATGATTCAACAGTATTTTTTAGATCTTCAAAGGTAATTCCAAGTTCTTTAGCTAATTCTACTATTTCATCATCTTCATGAGGAAGGAACTCGTGTAGTGGTGGATCTAAGAATCTTATAGTAGCTGGTCTATCTTGTAACTCCTCGTAGATTCCTATAAAGTCACCCTTTTGCATTGGTAATAATTTTTCTAGAGCTGCTCTTCTTGTAGCTTCATCCTTAGCAACGATCATTTGTCTTATAGCCATGATTCTCTCGCCTTCAAAGAACATGTGCTCTGTTCTACAAAGTCCTATTCCTTCTGCTCCGAATTTAACTGCTTGAGCTGTATCTCTTGGATTATCAGCATTAGTTCTTACTTTCAAGGTTCTTAGTTCATCAGCCCATGCCATGAATGTTCCAAAATATCCACTTATTTCAGGATCTACAGTTTTAATTTGTCCTGCATATACATTTCCTGTACTTCCATCTATTGAGATGTAGTCTCCTTCTTTATAAGTAACTCCACCTACTGCAAAGGTCTTATTTCCTTCATTTACTGTTAAGTCACCACAACCAGCAACACAACATGTTCCCATTCCTCTAGCAACAACAGCTGCGTGAGAAGTCATTCCACCTCTTACTGTTAATATACCTTCAGAAGCAATCATACCTTCAATATCTTCTGGTGAAGTTTCAAGTCTAACTAAAACTACCTTTTCACCATTTTCATGGGCAGCTTTTGCATCTTCTGCAGTGAAGTAAACCTTACCACAAGCAGCACCAGGAGATGCTGGAAGTCCTTTAGCTATAACTGCTGCAGCCTTAAGTGATGCTGAATCAAAGGCAGGGTGTAATAATGTATCTAATTGTTTTGGTTCAACTTTAAGAATCGCTTCTTCCTTAGTAAGCATTTTCTCTTCTACAAGGTCAACAGCTATTTTTAATGCAGCTTGAGCTGTTCTCTTACCGTTTCTTGTTTGTAGGAAGTAAAGCTTACCTTCTTCTATAGTGAACTCCATATCTTGCATATCTCTGTAATGGTTTTCTAAAGTGTTTACAATATCCATAAATTGTTTATACACTTCTGGATTTTCTTGTTCTAATTGCTCTATTTTTTGAGGTGTTCTGATACCAGCAACAACATCTTCTCCTTGAGCATTCATTAAGTATTCAGCAAATATTTTCTTTTCTCCTGTAGATGGGTTTCTTGAGAATGCAACCCCTGTACCAGAAGTATTTCCTTTATTACCAAATACCATTTCTTGAACGTTTACTGCAGTTCCCCAACTACCAGGAATATCGTTCATTCTTCTGTATACTATAGCTCTAGGATTGTTCCAAGATCTAAATACAGCAGTGATAGAAGCTATTAATTGTTCTGTAGGGTCGCTTGGGAATTCTTCTCCCTTAGCTTCTTTGTAGTAAGCTTTAAATTTAGCTACTAATTCTTTTAAGTCTTCTGCATTTAATTCTGTATCAAGTTTTACGCCTCTAGCAGCCTTCATCTCATCCATGATATCTTCAAAGTTTCTCTTTTCTACTTCCATAACTACATCAGCAAACATTTGAATGAATCTTCTGTATGAATCGTATGCGAATCTAGGATTGTTTGTTTTATTAGCCATTACTTCAACGGTTTCATCGTTTAATCCTAGATTAAGGATAGTATCCATCATTCCAGGCATAGATGCTCTAGCACCAGATCTTACTGAAACCAATAGTGGATTTTCTAAACTTCCAAACTTTTTACCTGTAAGTTTTTCAAGTTCAGTCATTTTTTCATGAATTTCGTCAACGATTTCTTCTGCGATTTTCTTTCCATCATCATAGTATTTATTACAAGCTTCAGTTGTTACTGTGAAGCCTTGTGGCACTGGAATTCCTATGCTTGTCATTTCTGCAAGGTTTGCACCCTTTCCACCTAGTAAATTTTTCATGCCGCCGTTGCCTTCATTAAAAAGGTACACATATTTTTTCTTTTCCATGTTATACAACCCCTTAACTCTTAAATTATAGTTATATAGTCAAATGAATAAAATTATTCATTTTCACCCAATTTTACAAATATCATAGAAATTGTTGTCTTAGATATTTTTCCTACAATTTTCGGAACTTCTTTTCCCCTTAAAAGTTCTAGCCTTACAACAGGTAAGGAATCTACCTGATGCTCAATTATTTTTTTTGCAGCATCAAAGGCTGAATCTTCCTCTGATACACTAACAATATTCGGCATTCTAGTCATGATAATTCCAACGGGTACTCTATGCATATCAGCTGTTCCCATAGCCATCTTTATAAAGTCTTTTCTAGATACAGCTCCTAATAGTGCTCCTTCATTTTCAATGAATAAAGTTCCTGTGTCATTTAAAAAAAGTGTTAGAATGGCCTCATAAACTGGTGTGTCTTCCTTTACTAAAACAGGTTCAGACATTACATCCTTAACCTTTATATTTCTAATTTCACTGTTTTTAGGTCCTTTATTTGAATTTTTAACACACACATATCCAACTTTAGGTCTTGCTTGAAGTATACCGGTCATAGTCAATATAGATAAATCTGGTCTTATGGCGGATCGCGTAAGCCCTAACTCTTTTGCGATAGCTTCACTGGTTATTGGTTCATTTTCTTTAACTAATTCTATTATTTGTTCCTGTCTAAGCGAGAGTTTAATGACAATTCGCCACCTTTCAAAATTCTATTATTCACTCCAAATTCTATAATTTTAATTATATCACACATTGGGGTGAGTAAGTGTTATTTTTAAGTTATTTTCTATTATATTGTATAAGAGATTTATTTAATTTGCAACTTTCTCTAAAAATTTTTAAAATATTTCGTTAATTCTTGGGTAAATTTTATTCTAAATAAAAAAAGATGAGTATATGCTCATCTTTAATTAATATCCAAATATATAAAATTTATGTTATCTTTTCATATTATTCTTTGCTTCAGAAATTTTTTCTTTAATCTTTCCTGAGGTTTCAGAGAAGATCTCTTTTAGATCATGGGTTACTTCTGTAGCTTTCTTTGCAGTTGTTTCCATGGTGCTCTTTACAATTTTATTAACTACTTCTACAGTTCCATCTTCTTTAATTATATCTATTTCTAGATCAATAAATACTGCAGTTGCAGCTCCTAAAACTATTAAAACTGGTTGCAATAATAATGCTATACCCACCACAATTCCTGCATTTACAGGAATATTCACTAGGATAGAATCATCCTTTCTAATGATAATTCTAGAAACATTACCAGCCTTTATCAGCTCTTTTATATAGGTTACAAATTCACTTTGAGAAATTTTCTCATTGAAATTTCTATTATCCTTTTGTTTTTCTCTTTCACAATGAATTAATGCTTCGATTAAGTCCCCATTGAATCTTTCTAATAATTCCTTAGCTTCTTCTTCAGATAGATTAGCTCTTTCTTTTAATATATTTATCTTTTTTAATGTAGCTTCATCCATAAATATTTCCTCCCTAGCAATATTTAATACTTAAGTATATTATATCACTTATATACTAAAACTTTTTAAGTAAGGACAGGCTATTAGGTTTTTTTCTATAATTTAGACTTATAAAGGTTTCTAGGATTTTTCCTATTTGTTCCTTTGTATTTATATCTAAATTAAGTCTTCCTACCTTCTCCAGCTCCACTTTACTTAGAAACTTTAATCCATTATATGTGGCAGCAGATACTTTCGTACCATATTGTTTTTCACATTGGTTACAAATTCCACCATAGAACTGAAAAGAAATATAGTCTGTGGTATTTATCTTATTTCCACATAGGGCACAGTTTTCTAACGATATACCATAGCCTGTAGCCTTTAAAACCTTAACTTCAAAGGCTCTTGCTAAAAGATCTAAGTCTATAGCCTTGTTTCTCATAAGATAAAAGCATTTCACTAAATCTATAAATATGGGATGACTCTCACCTTCTTCTATGGCAATATCTATGAGTTCATTAAAATAAGAACCATATATTAAGGTATCATAGTCATTTAATATATCTTGAAAGGAATCTATAATTCTCCCTTCATTTAAGGTATATAAAGTTCTTCCTTTATATAGTACATACTCACCAAAGGAGAAAGGTAGGGTATTTGAAAAATTTTTATTTTTACTTTTTCTAGCTCCCTTTGCAATGACAGTTACCTTTCCAAACTCCTCTGTAAATATCCATAGTAATTTATCATTTTCTTTGTATTCTTGGGTTTTTAAAACTATCCCTCTAGTCTTGATAGTATTCAATGAATAACACCTGCAATTCTACTTATAACCAAGTTCCTTGAGTACAAATGCACTATCTCTCCACTCTGATTTAACCTTAACCCAAATCTTTAGGTTTACTTTACAGCCTAGGAACTTTTCAATATCTTGTCTTGCATAGGTAGATATTTTCTTCATCATAGCTCCATTTTTACCAATTATTATACCCTTGTGGGAGTTCTTCTCACATAGCATATTTGCCTCAATAAGATAACTTCCATTTTCATTCTTCTTCATGGTTAAAATTTCTACAGCAATACCATGAGGTACTTCTTGAGATAAAAGTCTTAGGGCTTTTTCTCTTATAGTCTCCATTACTATAAATCTTTCTTGCTGATCTGTTATCATGTCTTCTGGGTAATACATTGGTCCCTCTGGTAACTGATCAACTACTAATTCTAATAATTTTTCGGTGTTCTTTCCGTTAATAGCTGAAATAGGTATTATTTCTTTAAAATCTAAAACTTTAGTGTATTCTTCTAGAGTTTTAGCTACTCTATCAGCAGGGTTTTCATCTATTTTATTTACTACTAAAAACACTTTAGTATTGCACTGCTTTAGTTGTTCTAAAATATGAAGGTCTGCCTTGTTTATCTCCCCTTCTGGTGTTGTTAAAAATAGCACCACATCCACATCCTGCATGGAATCTTTAGCTATCTTCACCATGTACTCACCTAACTTATGTTTAGGTTTATGCATACCTGGTGTGTCTACAAATACTATTTGAAAGTTATCCCTTGTAAGTATTGTTTGTATATTGTTTCTTGTAGTTTGTGGTCTACTTGATACTATAGATAATTTCTCTCCCATTAAATAATTTAAAAGGGTTGATTTACCCACATTTGGTCTTCCTATTATAGTTATAAATCCTGATTTAAACATATATCTCTCCTTATTTAAGTAAGTCCTCTTTAGTAAAAGCTCCTGGTAGTATTTCTTCTAAAGTTTTTACTATATACTCATCTTGATTTTTAATTAATACTATTTCTATATCTTTAGCTGCAAACTCAGCAATAACCTGTCTACATATTCCACATGGAGCTGTAAATGCTAACATATCTCCTACTATGGCAATTTTTTTCATTATAGTATGTCCTTCAGATACAGCCTTAAATATAGCCGTTCTTTCAGCACAGTTAGTAGCGCCATAAGAAGCATTTTCTATGTTACAGCCTGTAAATACACTGCCATCTTCCATTTCAATTGCTGCTCCAACTTTAAACTTAGAATATGGCACATAAGCTTTTTCTCTAGCCTCTATAGCAAGTCTTACCAATTCCTTTATATCCATTTTATCTTCCTCCAACCTAATTACTCAAATCTATCCATGGTTTATAATAATCACACATTTTTTTAGTTTCTTAGTTATATTAGTTTACCATAGAATACGAATTTTATCACATTATTTTTATTGCTTATATTTTATTTAGCTTCATTCATTTAGTAATTACCCAATAAGCTGATATAACAGTAAGGTCAGTAGTGATCCAAAGGCTCCTCCAAGGACTACTTCAAGGATGGAGTGTACGTTAGAATCTACTCTGCTTTGGGCTACTATGAAGGCTAATAAAAATGCCAATATCATTATTAGTGGCTCTGTGGTTAATAGTGTAATGGTGGTTGCCACAGCAAAGGCTATGGAACTATGACCACTTGGCATTCCGCCTCTTAAAGGTGTACCTTCATCATATACAGCCTTTACTACTACAGTGGCAATACTAACTATTACTAACATTAAAAATATCATGTGAGGGTCAGAATTTTTAATTTTCAAAAGAATAATTATAGAAAAAGGTAGAACTTTATCACCAAAAATTATATAGGCTACTAAAACCGCATTTATTGCAGTGACTAATACTGCTCCTGCAGCTACATTTTTCGCAATCTTTGCTAGGGGATGATAAAAGTTGGTGGTGGCATCTATGGCACATTCCACTGCTGTATTTATCATCTCTGCAACCACAACCATTGTTATTGTAATTGCAATTACCAAAAGTTCCATCTTTGTCATGTCAAAGAAAAAACAAGCTGTTAGTATTAACATAGCTATTATCATATGTATTCTCATATTTCTTTGAGTTCGTATTGAATAAATTATTCCCTCTATAGCATAGTTAAAACTATCCACTAGCTTCTTTACCTTCATAATAACCCCACCTTAATTAAAGCTGATATAACCTATATATAATCTATTATCTTTCAATGTTAAACTTACTTAGAATTTCTTCTTCTCTAGCTCTCATTATTACCTTATCATCATCTTCCATGTGATCATATCCAAGCAAGTGAAGAATGGAGTGAGTTACTAAGTAGCACACTTCTCTTATAAATGAGTGTCCAAACTCTTCACTCTGCTCCTTTGCTCTCTCTAAGGATAACACAATATCTCCAAGGACTAAATTTCCTTCATTTAAATCAATAATTGAAAATTCATGTTCTAAATAGCACTCCTTGAATACTTTTTTCTCATCATAGTCTAGCATGGGAAAGGATAGTACATCTGTAGCCCTATCTATTCCTCTTGTATCTGAGTTTATTTCTCTTATGGCCTCATTATCTACAAAAATTAGACTTACTTCATAGGGAATCAGAACCTGTTCCTCTTTTAAAGCATAATCTATAATTTCTTTAATATTTTCTTCTAAGTCTTTTTCAACGGAAATAAGACTTTGCCTATCGTCCATATAAATCATATTTTATCTCCTATTTATCCTATATCTGCTTTTCTTTTTCAACTTCTTTAGTTTGTATAACTGCTTCTGGCTCTTTTAACTTAAACTGTTCTTCCTTAGTTGATACAACTTCTTTATCTTCTTCAAGGTTTTTTTCATTGTTTTCTTTTGTTAAATTAATCTTGTCTTTAGGATACTCAATTCTTTCATGGTAAATTCCAGATAGAACCTTTAGAAAACTCTCTCTTATTTTCTCTAAATCTTTAAAGGTTAGGTCAGAGTTGACAAACTGATTTTCATCAATTCTACTCTTAATTATGTTATTTACCATTTCTTCTATCTTCTTTTTGTTAGGCTTATTAATGGACCTTACAGAGGCTTCAACCCCATCTGCTAACATTATAATGGTAGATTCCTTTGATCTTGGTGGTGGTCCACCATATCTATAATCTGCCTCATTTACCTCATCGGGATTCTCACTTTTATTTCTCATAGTTATATAAAAATACTTAGCGAGAGAATCTCCATGATGCTCTCTCACAACATCAGTGATGCCTTCAGGTAAGTTATATTTTTCTGCTAATTTAACCCCATCTTCCACATGGGATAGTATTATGGCAGAGCTCATAGCTGGTGACATATCATCATGAGGATTTACTATACCTATTTGATTTTCCTTAAAATAATAGGGCCTTTCTAGCTTTCCAACATCATGATAATAGGAGGCTACCCTAGCTAGTATTGGATTGGCTCCCACACTTTCAGCAGCCATCTCTGCTAAGTTTGCAACTAACACACAGTGGTGATAAGTGCCTGGTGCTTCTAAAAGCAATCTCCTCATTAAGGGATGATTAGGGTTAGCTAACTCTAGAAGTTTAATATTAGTTAATACATCAAATATATTTTCTAAAACTGGCAGTATTCCTATGGCTAATATTCCTGATACTATAGCAGATATTCCTGTAAGCATAGCCTTATTGATTATACTAGTCACATTAGTGCTTAGGAAATATCCCATGGCACCAGTAAATACTACATTTATAGCTCCAATGAGCAAGGAAGAATACAATATGTCATTTCTTTGCTGAACCCTTTTTAATACCATTGGAACTATTACTGCATTGACCATAGCTATAAGAGTTAAATCTACTGAAAATTTAACAATAAAGGATATAAATATTACATTTAATATTCCTATGGTTACAGATGTTTTACTATCAATTAGTACAGATAATAAAATTGAAATACAAGCAAAGGGTATAACATAAGGAGATATGAGAATAGATATCCTAGCTAATACTACAGTTAGTACTGTCAGTAGGTTTATCAGGATAACCTTACTATTATCTTCATATATGTCTCTGCGCTTTTCTTTTATATATCTCCACTGTAATCCTAATACTCCTGCAACAACTAGAAGTAAAACTAGGTTCATATAAATGCCCGTAGATTTATCATTACCTAAGAGGCCTAAGTCATTTAGAAGCTCAATTTGTGATTCAGTAATAGGTTGACCTTCTGCTATTATAGTTTGATCCTTTTTATAGATTACAGGTGTTACATTTTTAGTTATGTTTTGTCTCGCTTCTTCTGTCTTTTCATGATCTACAAAATAGGTAGCCTTAGTTTGCGAATAACCTATGGCCATGGCTAGATCCTTAACATTTTTAGCATAGCTAGTATTATTAAAGAAGGCAGTTATATATCCTTGTGCTGAAACTATATCCTGAGGTTTATTCTCGTATATAGGGGTAGTATCATATAAATTATTCATACAATCTACTATCTCTTCATTTAGGCTATTTAATCCAGTCTCATTTAAGGATAAAAGTAATCCATAGTTTTCAGTAGAAAGATTTTTTATAACACTTTCCTCTTTTAACTTTTTCAGCTTTATCCCATTGATTTTTTCCTGTTCTGACTTAATTTTTTCATTATCATCTTCACTGGAAGGATTATAAGGAGGATTTTCAGAATTTATCTTTTTAACTAATTCAAAAAGTTTATTTATATTATCTAAAGCACCCTTTCTTATATTAGCATCATAGGTATAGGTTTCTTGTACGTGTTTTAGCTCTTCTTCAATACTCTTTTGAGTTGCTACCTTATCTTCCACATCTCTTGGTGCTTTAATATCAAATTTAGCTATTTCACCTACTTGAAGGTTATATTTTTTACTTACTACTACAGTGCTTAAAATCAAATAAACTATTAAAGTTGTAATTATAAAAGTAATATAGGGTTTTATTCTTGGAAATCTTATCCTTGATAATCTTTTTTTATGTCCCATATTTACACCTCTTTTTAAGTCTCAGGGGATTCATCTTCCTTTTCTCTTTCTGTTTCTGTAACTACAACTTGGCTTTCTGCTATATCTTCTTCTACAGTAACTAATACTCTAATTTCATATTCCTTCTCTTGCTTTTTAACTTCTGGAGTTATATCTAGTATTTTAACTCCTCTATCTAAATTTAATGTAATTTTGTTTTGTAGTTCCTTTATTACAGTGTCAGTGTCAGTAGCTTCTTCCACCTCTTCTGTTTCATAATAAGTCTCTTTTATAAAGATGCCCCAGTTTTCTTCTATTTTATCATAAGTTGTATAGTTATTTAATGATTTCTTAATATAAATTTTATTATTGTTTACATTTACTCCATATCGTACCTGCTTATTTCCCGTTCTTCTTTTTGAGGTAATAGATATAGGTACTTTTGTAAATTCTTCGTAAAAAGTAGTAGCATATATTTTTCCTTCAGCCTTTACAGAGAACTCCATGCCTTCTTTTCCTTCTTGACCTTTTACAATTAACTCACCTTTGTCAACTACTGTGCCAAGTTGTTTCACAGGAGTTCCAGCACTAGTATATATTCTATTTATAACTCCACTTTTTTTAGCTACTAAATCTCCTGTGTACTCCTTTTCTTTTATCTTTGGTGGTTCTTGCCTCTCCACTATATCTACAGTGAGCATAGAGCCTTCAATTCTAACTTTAACCCACATTATTTCATCTATATCAGCAACTAACTTTTCTTCAACTTTTAGAACATCTATTGAACCCTTTTTACTTCCAACCATTATTCCATAGCTTTTCAGTATATTTCTAACTTCAAGGGGAGCTAGATATTTATCTGTATTTATATCCACACTCCAAATAAAGCTACTCAAATAGTATAAAATAAAGAAAAATGCAGCAATACCTGCAATTAAAAGTTTTCTAGCACTTAATCTAAGATAAAAAAAGTTTATCCCTTTACGATGCAAAATCTTTACTTTTCCCTTTACTTTTTTAACAGCTTCTTTTAAATGAAGATAATCTGATACTGATATTTCTAGTGTAATAGAAAAGGCATTATTTCTTTTTATATTTTTTACACTAACATTTTTATTCCAAAGATAATTGAGAATTTTTTCTCCTTCAAGGGAATCTACTTGAACAGTTATATAGCTTTTATTAAAATTATTAATCTTCTTCATAGTTTTCATACACCATAGAGCTAAAATATCCACTTAAAGTTATGGTGGTACCTCCTACAAATATAATTTCAAAATCCTTACCTAGAATTTTCAAAGGTCCAATACTTGTATTTATAACTAATTCACTGTCACTAAATTTTATTATCCCTTTATGATTCTCTACCGTTACCTCTTTTCTTGCTATCACTATTATTTTAGGTAAACTAAGGGCTACATCTACTGGTAAGTCTAATCCATAAATGACCTTTTCCTTTACCCTCACTAATTTATCACTCAACTTCATCACCTCTAAATCATAATTTTTACTTACAAAGTTTCTCTTTTAAATTTTATGATTTCTTTTCATGATAAATTACTTAAAATAAAAAGAACTCAGTAAACTGAGTTCTTTATTTATTCAAATATTCTTTTACTATTTGACTAACTACTTTGCCATCTGCTCGACCATTTACCTTAGGTCTAACATCTG
Organism: Clostridium sp. UBA871; assembly: GCF_002295255.1. Taxonomy (NCBI): domain Bacteria; kingdom Bacillati; phylum Bacillota; class Clostridia; order Eubacteriales; family Clostridiaceae; genus Clostridium; species Clostridium sp. UBA871. The sequence continues at coordinate 782,118 of NZ_DBFV01000004.1, forward strand.
CCATAAGTTTTCCCATATCTTTAATGCTACTAGTACCAAGTTTTTCGGCTGACTCCAGAACAATTTTTCGGATTTCTTCTTCCGTTAACTGCTGAGGAAGGTATTGTAATAAGATTTCGATTTCAGCTTTTGTTTGATCAACCAAATCTTGTCTATTTCCTTTATCAAACTCAACCAAAGAATCTCTTCTTTGTTTAACTTCCTTTGCTAAAATTTCGATGACTTTACTATCATCTACTTCTCCTGCCCCTGATTTTTCAACCATTAAAACAGCAGCTTTAGCCATGCTTATTACATTTGCTTTAAACTTATCTCTTTGTTTAATAGCATTTTTCCAGTCGTCCTGTAATGTTTCCTTAATGGATGACATTAATAAACCTTCTTTCAAATTCTACTTAAATTTTCTTTTTCTAGCAGCTTCTGATTTTTTCTTTCTCTTTACGCTTGGTTTTTCGTAATGTTCTCTCTTTCTAACTTCTGAAAGCACACCTGATCTTGCACATTTCTTTTTAAATCTTCTTAATGCATTCTCTAATGATTCGTTTTCTCCAACTTTTATCTCTGACATTTATATCCCTCCCTCCGCTAGCTCAATTTAATTTTAATTAAAAGTAGCCAATGCGAGGCCTAAATAGCACATTTTCAATTATACAATTCACATTAACTTATGTCAAGATTTTCATTAGTTTTATTTACATATTTTTAGTCCTTATTTTTAGCCTGGTGGCCATTTTAAATTTCTTCCACCTAACAAATGAAAATGTAAATGTGGAACAGTCTGACCTCCATGGTCTAAAGTGTTAGTTACAACTCTATATCCACTTTTATCTATTCCTAGTTTTTTTACCAGTTCTGGTATGGTGGCGAAAATATGAGCTATAATGCTACTATTCTCATGATTTATATCATTAACGCAGCTTATGTGCTCCTTTGGGATTATAAGAATATGCACAGGTGCTTCAGGACTTATGTCATGAAATGCTAATATCTTATCATCTTCATAGACCTTATTTGAAGGAATCTCACCCTTTGCAATTTTACAAAATAAACAATCTGACATTTTTTCACCTCCATTCTCAGTAGTAAAAACCTACATTTATAGTTTCCTATAATGTATAATATGATTTCTCATATCTTATATTATACTCTAAAAATCCATGTTAGTGTATCTATATTTTGTATTATTCTATGATTCCTATCATATTTTCTTGTTTTACAGCTGCTAGTTTTGTAGGCACTATTTTACCCTCTAGGTTTTCATCACTTTCTGTTATTACTTTTATATAGTTCTCTGTATAGCCTACATAAGTGTTTTCTTTTCCACTTATAGCTTCCTCATAAAGTACTCTCATTTCTCTTCCTATGAATTTCTCCATGAATTCTACTTCTAAAGCATTATTTAGTTCTATTAACTTTTTACTTCTTTCTTCCTTTATAAGACCATCTACTTGGAAAGGCATTTCCGCTGCCTTAGTTCCTGTTCTTTTACTATACTTAAAGATATGCATTTTACTTAGTTTTATACCTTTTAAAAATTCATAGGTAGCTTCAAATTCAACATTAGACTCCCCTGGAAAACCTACAATTATATCCGTAGTTATAGACACGTCCTTCATATACTTTCTAAGATTTTCTACTACATCCTTATATTCCTGTGCTGTATATTTTCTATTCATTCTTCTAATTGTTGCATCACAGCCACTTTGAAGGGATAGGTGAAAATGTGGACACATCTTTTCTAGGTTACAGATTTTCTCTATTACCCCTTCAGTGAAGAAGGTTGGATCTATAGAGCCTATTCTAATTCTCTCTATTCCTTCTATTTTATTTATCTCTTCTAGGATTTTAACTAAATCCCAATTACCTTCTAAATCTACTCCATAGGAAGCAGTGTGAACTCCAGATAAAATTATTTCTTTAAACCCATTTTTACTTAGTTCTTTTACTTCCTTTAATATTTCCTCAGGCTCTTTACTACAAACTCCCCCTCTAGCAAAGGGAATTAGGCAGTATGAACAAAATCTATTACATCCATCCTGTATCTTTAAAAAGGCTCTAGTTTTATCCTGATATTCATTGATAGCTAGCTGTTCAAATTTATTGTTTTTAAGTACATCTTTAACTTCTACTACTTGCTTACTTTCTTCTCTTGCTCTATTAACCCAGTAAACAATGTCTCCTTTATTTCTACTTCCCAAGACTACATCTACACCTTCAATTTGTGCTATTTCATCGGAAGCTATTTGTGAATAGCATCCAACTACTGCTATTATAGCCTCTGGATTATGACGTCTTGCTCTTCCTATCATCTGTCTTGACTTTTTATCTCCCATGTTAGTTACTGTACAGGTATTTATAACATACACATCTGAAAATTCATCAAAACTTACAACTTCATATCCCTCTTTTATGAATTTTTCTGCCATGGCTTCTGATTCATAAGAGTTAACCCTACATCCTAGTGTATATAGTGCTACTTTCATTTTAATTTCCTCCTAAGTCACCAAGCTCATACATAATTAAGCTAAGAGCTACAAAGCCAGCAGTCTCCGTTCTTAGTATTCTAGGCCCTAAGGTTACTATAAATGCTCCAGCATCCTTTAATGCCTGAATTTCATCCTCTTCAAAGCCACCCTCAGGTCCTATGATAATGGCTGCTGTTTCTATATTTTTATCTGATACTTGGTTTTTTACATATTTTATTCCTTGATTTTCTTGATTTTCATAGGGTACTATGACTAAATCAAAGTTCTTTATCTCTTCCTTTAGGCTATTAAAATCTATAGGTTGGTTTATAGTTGGAATTATACTTCTTTTGCTTTGTTTGCAAGCTTCTAATGCAATTCTGTTCCATCTATCTACCTTTTTAAATTCTGAGGACTCATTGCCCTTAACTACAACTCTCTCTGTAATTATAGGGGTGATTTCACTGACTCCTAGCTCAGTACACTTTTGAGCTATTAAATCCATTTTAGCTGCCTTTGGTAATCCTTGAAAAAGCTGAACTCTTAAAGGACTTTCATTATTTAAAGCAACCTTTTCAATTAGGTTTACTCTTACTTCTTTTTTATTTACCTCTAAAATTTCTCCTATATATTCAACACCCTTGCAGTTATTGATATTTACTTTATCCCCTTCTTTAAGTCTAAGCACCTTATATATATGCTTAACATCATCGCCTTCAATGATGCACAGAGATTCATTTATGCTATTATCTTCCACAAAAAATTTATGCATTTTAAATATACTCCCATCACACAATTTTACTTTTTAGCAATAATACAAATCCATTCTCCATCTTCCATGACTTCTTCAATTATAAAGTTTAGGGTCTTTAACTTGTCAGCAACTTTATCTCTTTGAGTGTTTAAGATACCAGAAGCTATGAAGTATCCCTCATCTTCTATAAAGGCTCTGACACCTTCACTTAAAAACATGATTATATCAGCTAAGATATTAGCTACTACTATATTAGCTTTACCTTCTACTACTTCCATTAAATCTCCATAAAGAATTTCGATGTTATTTACTTTGTTGAACTCTAGATTTTTCTTTGCAGATTCTACAGCTACTGGGTCTAAATCTACTCCTACTACATGTTTTGCTCCTAATTTAGCTGCAGCTATAGATAATATTCCTGAACCAGTACCTATGTCAAATACAGTGGTATCTCCCTTAACTTTTTTCTCTAGAGCTTTTATGCACATTCTTGTAGTTTCGTGGGTTCCTGTTCCAAATGCCATTCCTGGGTCTAGCTCTACTACAACCTCTCCAGGTTTTTCTTCATAATCTTCCCAGGTAGGCTTTACTACAATGTGCTCCCCAACCTTAGCTGGTTTATAGTACTGCTTCCAATTATTTGCCCAATCATCTTCATTTACCTTATGATAAGTTACTATGCCTTCACCTTTATCAAAGCCAAATTCACCTAACTTATCTACACTTTCCTTTATGTAGTTTAGTGTATTCATAAAGTTTTCACTATCCTTAAAGTACCCTTTAACCATAGCTCCTTCTTCAATAGTTAAAACTGACTCATTTATAAAATCTGCAAAGCCCAGGTTTTCCTTCTTAAATTCCACATCTGCCACATCTTCTATGGAAACTCCTTCTACATCACAGTTATAAAGAAAACCAGCCACAGCTTCTGTAGCCTCACTGCTGGTAAGTACCGTTACTTCAATCCAATCCTGATCCATTTCTACTTCCTCCATATCTATACATTAAATTATACTTAAGTTATATGAACAATATTTAATAGGTTTTAATTAATATTATTGCCATCATTTTAAAAGATGTCTATGGTATTATACACTAAATAATCTTTATTGTGTAATTATATATCACATATTACAAAATAACAAAATAACTCTTCCTTGGCAATAGTGAATCTTTTCTATTGCAAGAAAGAGTTTTATTTGGCTCTATAATTTTTATCGACCCCTAATATTCTACTGTTCTATAGATGCTTAGTCAATTAGGTTATCTTTAAATCCAAGACCAAAGGCTTCATCAAAGGAAGAAATCATAGTCATAGCTGTTGGGTCTATGGTACTTACAATTCTACGCAAATTATATACCTGAGATTTACTGCAAGCACACATTAACATTTGACGACTCTCTCCTGAAAAAGCACCAGTAACATTCATTATAGTTACTCCTCGTCCAACTTCCTTTCCAATGACATCTGCAATTTCCTTTCCATGATTAGTTATTACCATTGCCATTTTTCCTGCTTCAAAACCAGACATAATCTTATCTATTATTGTTGATGTAGCTATAGTCATAATAATTCCTAATAATACAGCATCAATAGTTCCAAATACTAATCCACCTAGAAGGATAACACAACCATCAATAGCAATTGTAATCTGCCCAATAGATAGGTGAGGTGCTTTTTTTCTTACAGAAAGAATTAAAAAGTCTGTTCCTCCAGTAGATGAATTTCTCATATATATGAGTGCTAGTCCAGCTCCAGATAATACTCCTGCAAACACAGCTGCCAGTATAGGATTTCCTGAATATATTGGGATAAGTGGAAACACTACATCCATAAAGAAGGCTGAAATTACCATGGTTTTTAGAGATTTAACTAAAAACCATTTTCCAAGTACTTTATAACTAATTATTATTATTGGTATGTTAAGTAATAAACTACATATACCTATTGGTATTTTAGTAAAAAAGTTTATAATTATTGATAAACCTGAAATTCCACCAGGAGCAAAGTTAGCTGATAATGCAAAGGTATAAATACCAGCAGCATAAAGTATACTACCAATGATGTCATAGAAGGTATCAATGGTAATGTCATAGATCTTTTGTTTTTCAATTTTCATGTTATTGCCTCCAACCTTTTTATTAAAGTTATATCTTATGATTTTGTAGAAATTAACATAATTCAGACATGAATAAAAGGTTTACATGTGCTAAAAAACTTAACTTCTACACCACTAGTAATAAAAGCGCAATAAACCCTAAAATATCATTAAATTCTACAGTAATATTATAAATATTTTGTCTAAAAAAGTCAATTATTAAATTTTAAAAATATTCATATTGTTATCTCTATTTTGCTAATGATTAATTTTACTATTAATATACTGAAATTTAAGATTTTAATATAAATTGGCTCTGTTGAAAATTACAGTGATAGAATATATAAGCACTAAAAATAGCTAAAGTCCTATATTAACTATTACAAGACTTTAGCTATATTTAAAATATTTGTAGATTATATTAATTCTCTTTATTACTTTCCAAATATTCCTTTTTTGTGTTTTTTCTTTTCCACAGTAGTTTCTGGAGCTTCTCCACTAGCCTCCATAAACATTCTTAGAGCTTCTGTTTGTTTCTCATTAAGAGATTTTGGTACATCTACTATTACCTTAACATAGTGATCTCCTCTACCTACAGAGTTAACTCTAGGAACCCCTTTAGCTTTTAATCTAAATACAGTTCCAGGTTGAGTTCCTGCTGGAACCTTATAAGTAACATCTCCATCCACTGTTGGAACCTTTATGTCTGTACCAAGAGCAGCCTTTGCAAAGGATATATGAGTTTCCATATGGATATCAAAGCCTTTACGTTTAAATATATTATGAGATGTAACTCTTATATTTATATAAAGATCTCCTGCTGGCCCTCCATTTTCTCCTGCTTCACCTTGTCCTCTTAGTGGCATTACATTTCCTGTATCAACACCTGCTGGAACATTCACTGTTAAATTTCTAGTTTTTCTTTCTTTACCAGTTCCTCTACAAGTTGAGCATGCTTCCTCTATTATAGTACCTTTACCTCCACAAGCATCACAAGTTGTAGTTGTAGAAATAACTCCTAATGGAGTTCTTCTTTGAACATTTATCTTCCCTCTACCACTACACTTAGAGCAAGTTTTAGGAGTAGTACCTTTTTTTGCTCCTGTGCCTCCACAAGTTTCACATTTTTCTCTTCTAGTAACTTTAATTTCCTTCTCACAGCCAAATACAGCCTCTTCAAAGGTTAAATTTAAATTAAATTCTAAATCTGCACCCTTTCTTGGAGCATTTTTATTAGATGAAGAGGAAAATCCTCCACCAAAGATATCGCTAAAAATATCTCCAAAGCCGCCAAAGCCTCCACCGAAATCAAATCCATCAAAACCTTGGGCTCCGTTAAAGTCTGCAGTACCAAATTGATCATATCTCTGTTTCTTCTCTGGATCTGATAAAACTTGATATGCTTCATTTATTTCTTTAAACTTTTCTTCTGCTTCAGCATTTCCTTGATTTCTATCTGGATGATACTTTAAAGCAGCCTTTTTAAAAGCTTTTTTTATCTCATCATCACTGGCACTTTTATCTAAGCCGAGTACTTCATAATAATCTTTATTAGCCATATTTAAAACTCACCACCTATTTTACTTCGAATAATATATTAAGATATATTATGTATAATTGCAACCATGTATTAATGGGAACATTAAATTTTCACATTAAAATTTAACATTAAAATCAGTTTTAAGGGATGAGTGTTTCATCATCCCTTAACTGATTTAATGAATATTATTCTCCATCTACTTTAAAATCTGCATCTACAACATTGTCATCATGTGGTGCATCTTGAGCTCCTGCTCCTTCTCCTGCTGCTCCACCCATGTTGTTTGGATCGAAACCTTCTGCTCCTGGCTGTCCGCCTTCAGCTTGGTATACCTTTGAAGATACAGCGTAGAATTCTTGTGTTAACTCTTCTGTAGCTTTTTTAATAGCTTCTATATCTTCTCCGTCTTTAACTGATTTTAATACTTGGATTCTTTGTTCTACCTTAGCTTTATCATCAGCAGAAACTTTATCTCCTAGGTCAGTTAAAGTTTTTTCTGTTTGGTAAACCATTTGATCTGCAGTGTTTTTAACTTCTATAGCTTCTTTTCTCTTCTTATCTTCTTCTGCAAATCTTTCTGCTTCATTTACTGCATTTTGGATTTCATCATCACTTAAGTTAGTTGAAGCTGTGATAGTTATATTAGCTTCTTTTCCAGTTCCTTTGTCTTTAGCAGAAACTTTAACTATACCGTTAGCATCTATATCAAAAGTTACTTCGATTTGAGGAATTCCTCTTGGAGCTGCTGCAATTCCAGAAAGAGTGAATCTTCCTAAAGTTTTGTTGTCAGCTGCCATTTGTCTTTCACCTTGAACTACGTGAATCTCAACAGATGTTTGACCGTCTGCTGCAGTTGAGAATACTTGGCTCTTCTTAGTTGGAATTGTTGTATTTCTTTCGATTAATGGAGTAGCAACTCCTCCTAAAGTTTCAATTCCTAATGTTAATGGTGAAACGTCAAGAAGTAATACATCTTTAACATCTCCTGTTAAAACTCCACCTTGAATAGCTGCACCTGCTGCAACACATTCATCTGGGTTAACTCCTTTTGATGGTTCTTTTCCTGTAAAGTTTTTAACTGCTTCTACAACAGCTGGGATTCTTGTAGATCCACCAACTAATACAACCTTGTCAATTTCTCCTATTGAAAGATCAGCATCTTGAAGAGCTTTTCTCATTGGCTCAATAGTTCTTTGTACTAAATCATGAGTTAATTCATTGAATTTAGCTCTTGTTAGGTTCATATCTATATGTTTTGGACCTGTAGCATCAGCTGTGATAAATGGAAGATTGATGTTTGTTTGAGTAGAAGATGATAATTCTATTTTTGCTTTTTCAGCAGCTTCTTTTAATCTTTGAAGTGCCATTTTATCATTTCTTAAATCAATTCCATTAGAAGCTTTAAAATCTTCAGCTATATAATCCATAACCTTTTGGTCAAAGTCATCTCCACCAAGACGAGTATCTCCATTTGTAGATTTAACTTCGAAAACTCCATCTCCAAGTTCTAAGATAGATACGTCGAAAGTACCACCACCAAGGTCATATACAAATATCTTTTGGTTTGTATCCATTTTGTCAAGACCATAAGCAAGAGATGCAGCTGTTGGCTCGTTTATAATTCTCTTAACATCAAGACCTGCAATTCTTCCTGCGTCTTTAGTTGCTTGTCTTTGGCTATCATTGAAGTATGCTGGAACTGTGATAACCGCTTCTGTAACTGTTTCTCCAAGGTATGCTTCAGCATCTGCTTTTAATTTTTGAAGTACCATTGCAGATATTTCTTGTGGAGTATATTCTTTTCCATCTATATTTACTTTATGATTTGTTCCCATTTCTCTTTTAATTGAGATTATAGTTTTATCTGGGTTTGTTATTGATTGTCTTTTTGCTACTTGACCAACAAGTCTTTCGCCATCTTGTAAGAAAGATACTACTGATGGAGTAGTTCTAGCACCTTCTGCGTTTGGTATTATAACTGGATCTCCACCTTCCATAACTGATACACAAGAGTTTGTTGTTCCTAAATCAATTCCTATAATTTTTGCCATTGTAATTTCCTCCTATAAATTAATACACTTATTTTCTTCTAATTTACTATATACATTTATTTTTAATTAAAGATTAAAATCTTTATAAATCATAGATTAATTTGCTACTTTAACCATACTATGTCTTAATACTTTATCGCCTTTTTTATATCCCTTTAGGAATACTTCAGCTACTTGATTTTTTCCTAAGTTTTCATCTTCTATATGCATTACTGCATCATGGAAGTTAGGGTCAAATTCTCCATCAGATGAGATTTCTTCAACGCCTAGCTTTTCAAAAGAAGCTGTAAACTGATTTATAGTTAATTCAATACCTTTTTTAAGATCTTCTGCACTACCATCTACTGCAACAGCTCTTTCTAAATTGTCTAATACAGGTAGTATTTCCTTTAATACATCAGCACAAGCCTCTGTATATATATTTTCCTTTTCCTTAGAAGTTCTTTTTCTAAAGTTATCATATTCAGCTACAGTTCTTAATAATTTATCTTTCAAAGAATCATTTTCTTCTTTAAGCTCTTTAATTTCTTCTTTGCGATTTCTGAATTTTTTCATCTCATCTTCCTTATCATCTTCCTCTTTAACCTCTGAGGTTTCTTCACCGGAAGTGCCTTCCTCTTCATTTTGTTCTTTTTCAGAAGGGTCATTTTCTAAAATTTCATCCGCATTATCTTCCATATCTTTTTTATCTAGCTCTTGGTTTTCTTCCATATTATTTTCCAATGCTCTTTCCTCCAATCTAAATGCTTATCTCATTTACTTTGAATTTTGAATATATATAAACCCATAGTTAATCTGGATCATATATGCTAGAGATCTTGTCGTTTATCTCATTAACCACAGTATCAAGAACAGCTATAACTTTATCATAATGGATTCTTGTAGGTCCTATAACTCCTATGGTACCCATAATACGGCCATTACAACTATAGCTAGCAGTGATTATACTGCACTCTTTAGCGCATTCCACAAAGTTTTCTTCTCCTATACTAATAAATAAAGATTCCTTGTTTCCTTTGCTAAGAATTTCATTTAGGTTTTCTTCATTATTTACTAACCCTAAAAATGCCTTTGCCTTATCGATGTTATTATATTCAGGATAGTTAAATATATTTGTAGCACCCTTAGTATAAATTTCACCATAATCTCCCAACACTAGCGTTTCATGAAGAACAGGAATTATACAGTCAAATATCTCTTCGTAACCAACTAATTCATTTTTTAAATTAACAAGGAAATCTAGAGTAATTTGTTCTATGCTAATCCCTACAAGTAGTCTATTAAGAGCATTATTCACTTTTACTAGCTTATTGTCATCTACTGGATTTGTTACTCTAATAGTATTATTTTTTATATTACCATTGTCTGTTATTATTGTAGATAAAATTATGTGCTTTTCTATTGCTAATAACTTTATATACTTAATACTTGACTTTTTAACAGAAGCAACTTTTACTACAGAAGTTAGTCTAGTAATATTAGAAAGTACATCTATAGCACCCTTAATTATACTATCTATTTCACTTATAGATGTGTCCTTTATCAGGTCATGTCTTATAGTTTCATGCTCTTCTTCTGTAAGTCTGCTAGGGGTCATAAGTCTATCTACATAAAGTCTATAACCCTTATCAGAAGGTCGTCTTCCAGAGGATGAATGGAGTTGTTCTAAAAATCCCATTTCTTCAAGATCAGCCATTTCATTTCTAATAGTAGCTGAGCTTATTCCTAAATCGTATTTTTTAGATATGGTTCTTGAACCTACAGGTTCTCCGTAAGTTATATAATCATTTATTATAGCCTGTAAGATTTTAATCTTTCTTTCATCCATATCCATGTTATCACCTCTTTGTTAGCACTCACTACTCACGAGTGCTAATGACTATATTTAATATATATCATTTATAAAATTCAATGTCAATATGATTCATAAATTATTTACAAAATTAAATCTGACATCACTTGATTACTCAGTTCTATACCTCTTTTAGTAAGGTATAATCTATCCCCCTTTAAATTTAATAAATCCAACTTTACATACTTATATATAACTTCTTTATATTTTTCAAAAATGGAGATGTTAAACCTTCTCTTAAATTCTTCTATACTTATACCTTCTATTTTTCTTAATCCTAAGAACATGAACTCTTCTATATCATCCTTTAAGGAATTTTCATTACTCTCTACCACTGCAGATCTTTTATTTTCCATAGACATTATATAGGTTTCTATTTTTTCTTCATTTCTATACCTAATGCCATTAACATAGGAATGGGAAGATGAGCCACAACCAATATAATTTTCTAAATTCCAATATATTTTATTATGCCTGCACTCTAATCCATCCTTTGCAAAATTGGAAATCTCATACTGGTGATATCCTTTTATCTCTAAAAAATTAATTGCTTCAGAATACATGTCTCTTTCTACATCTTCATCAGGTAAAATCAATTTATTCTTTTCATAAAGATTATAAAACTTAGTTCCTTCTTCTATGATTAAGCTGTAGCAAGAAATATGCTCTGGCTTTAACTCTACAACCTGACTTAAAGTTTCCTTCCACTGAGCTAAACTTTGATCTGGAAGTCCAAACATTAAATCTACATTTATATTATTGAAACCAAAATTCCTTAACATTTCATAGCTATGTTTAAAATCCTCAAGGGAATGGATTCTTCCTAGTGAAGTAAGGTGACACTGTTGCACAGCTTGAAGTCCCATAGAAATTCTATTTACTCCCATAGCTTTAAAAATTTTTAGTTGTTCCTCATTAAAAGTCTTAGGATTTCCCTCTATAGTAAACTCAAAACCTTCCTCTATCCTGTTTAATCCCCTAAGGGCTTTTTCTATAATTTTCCACCCTTCAATGCACAAATAGGTGGGAGTTCCCCCACCTATAAATATGGTGCTTATAATTTTATCCTGGCAAGAAACTTTAATTTCCTCACTCAATGCCTTAGCATAATCCATCATTAAACTTTCTTTACCACTATAGGAAGGAAAATCACAGTAATGACATTTCATCTTACAAAATGGTATATGAATATATAATCCCACTGTATTTAATCCTACTGTATCCATTTTTCTTCTCCTTTAATATCCACTTTATTAACTTCTGAAAATTCTTCTCCATGACAAGGTTAATCGCTAGGAAACTAAATTTGATTAAGAAATTTATGATTGTTTCTACGCCGATTACCTATTGTCATTGCGAAGAATTTTCATGACATTAATAAATTAATTATAAGTACTACTAACTAGTCAACTTTAAGTACTGCCATGAATGCTTCTTGTGGAACTTCAACGCTTCCTACTTGTCTCATTCGCTTCTTACCTTCTTTTTGTTTCTCAAGAAGTTTTTTCTTTCTTGAGATATCTCCACCGTAACACTTAGCAAGTACGTCTTTTCTCATAGCTTTTACAGTTTCTCTAGCTATTATTTTAGCTCCTATGGCTGCTTGAATTGGAATCTCAAACATTTGTCTTGGAATAATCTCCTTAAGCTTTTCTACCATGGATCTTCCTCTGTGGTAAGCTCTATCTGCTGGAACTATCATAGATAGTGCATCCACTACATCTCCATTAAGAAGTATGTCAAGCTTAACAAGTTGAGTTCTCTTATATCCTTTAAGTTCATAGTCAAAGGATGCATATCCTCTAGTTCTAGATTTTAAAGCATCAAAGAAATCATAGACTATTTCATTAAGTGGAATATCATAGTTAATTACAACTCTAGTTTCTTCGATATATTGCATATCTATGAAGGTTCCTCTCTTCTCCTGGCATAACTCCATGATTGCTCCTACATAATCTGAAGGTGATATTATTGAAGCCTTAACTTCTGGTTCTTCCATATAAGATATTTCACTTGGCTCTGGTAGGTTAGTAGGGTTTGTAATCTCTATAATTTCCCCATCAGTTTTAGCTACCTTGTAAACAACGGAAGGTGCAGTGGTAATTATATCTAGATTAAACTCTCTCTCTATTCTCTCTTGAATTATCTCCATGTGAAGTAATCCTAAAAATCCACATCTAAATCCAAAACCTAGAGCTATAGATGTCTCTGGTTCAAAGGATAGGGCTGCATCGTTAAGCTGTAGCTTTTCAAGAGCTTCCTTTAAGGTTTCATACTTAGCTCCATCTACAGGGTATATTCCACTAAATACCATAGGTATAGCTGGTCTATATCCTTCTAACGGATTAGCTGCTGGTCTTCCTGCTTCTGTGATGGTATCTCCAGCTCTAGCATCTTTTACATTTCTAATAGCTGCACTTAAGTATCCAACATCTCCAGCTCTAAGTTCATCTACCTTTAATGGACCTGGAGTAAATACTCCTACCTCAGTTACATCGTACACTTTATTAGTATTCATTAATTTGATTTTAGTTCCTGGCTTTACTACCCCATCAAATACTCTGATGTAGGTTACTACACCTTTATATGAGTCATAGTAAGAGTCAAAGATTAAGGCCTTAAGAGGAGCTTCTTCATCCCCTTCTGGTGCTGGTACTTTAGCTATAACCGTTTTAATTACATCCTCTATATTTAATCCTGTTTTAGCAGATATTAATGGTGCATCATCTGCTGGAATTCCAATAACATCTTCAATTTCTTGCTTAACCTCATCAGGTCTTGCACTTTGAAGATCTATTTTGTTTATAACTGGAGCAATTTCAAGGTCATGATCTAAGGCTAAGTAACAGTTTGCAAGGGTCTGTGCTTGTATACCTTGAGTTGCATCCACAACTAATACAGCTCCTTCACAAGCTGCTAAACTTCTAGAAACCTCATAGTTAAAGTCTACGTGGCCTGGAGTATCTATTAGATTTAAAATATACTCTTCGCCCTCTTCTGTTCTATGTATAAGTCTTGCTGCTTGAGCCTTGATTGTAATTCCTCTTTCTCTTTCTAATTCCATGTTATCTAGTACTTGGGCTTCCATTTCCCTAGCTGTTAAAGTACCTGTTTTTTCAAGTAATCTATCTGCTAAAGTAGACTTGCCGTGATCTATATGTGCTACTATAGAAAAATTTCTTATGTGTTTTTGTCTGTTAGTTTGCATCTACTCAAATACCCCCGTAAATTTATATTAACTCTTTATTAAAGTCACTGTTTCTAATCTAATTATCAACTATACTTAGTTAGATAATAAACCAAAGTAAATTATACCATAAAATAAAGGTTCCTTGTCAATATACTTTATAATGTTAACTTTTAAGTTTCATTAGATGGCAATGCTAGTTCCTTAATAGTATCTCCTATAACCTTAGTGCCTTTAATAAAATTCCTAAAAGGCTGACCATTAAGGATTATATTAAATTCCCCTATTTTTATATTAACCTTCGAATCCCTGTCATTAGAGCTTACATAAAAACTAGAGCTTTGTCTCACCACCTGAGGTAAATTCATATTTACCACTAAAATTCCGTATATCATAAATCCTACTGAAATTATTATTAAAAACTTGCATAATCCTGTCCTTAGTGTCTTACTATTCATCTTATCTATTCTCCTTTACCTATAGGTGCTCAAAATAAAAAAAGTACCTCACATTTAATGATGTACTTTTTCTTATATTTTTATTCTTTCTTAGGCATCTTCAAAAAATAAATAAGTCAGAATGCTCGTCTATTTATTTATTTTCAGATGCCTTACTTAGAATTTAAATATTGTGCAAAAACTATACTCATATATTTCATTGAGTTTTTAGCTTCTTGTAATTTGTTGGTATCTGCTCCAACCTCCATGAGTATAGCATTATCACTTAAATCTTGGTTATAAAATAAAATACCTCCATGGTCATAGGCTATAATGCCCCTCTCTCTATACAACCCAGGATAAAGCTTATTTGCTATAGCAAATATGGATTTAACATTTTCTATATGCTTAGGATATTTAGGGTCCTGCATGGTTGTTACTAAAGTAAGCTTTGCAACATCATCTCCCTTTATGTTTCCAGTAACATCTTCTTTTCTAGGACCACCATCTCTATGAAGATCTATTATTAAATCAAACTCTCCATAACTACTTATGTTTTTACTTATGGTTTCTCTAGACGCATGATAAGCTCTATTATAATCAGCCTTATCATGTATTGTTTTATCATGGACAACTGTAAAGCCTAATTTCTCTAGTTCAGAAGTAAGAACATCCCCAACTCCTGCTACGGTGGTAGATAATCCACCGTTTCCTTCTGCATAAGCTTCATTAGTATGAGTATGATATATCAATATCTTCTTTTTAGAATTATCTTTAGGATCACCAACTACGTCTACCCCTTCTTGAAATTTATTTATGTCTGTATCTTTTAGTTCGAAAGGATTTATTGTAATTTTCTGTACTACCTTAGCATGTTCCTTCACATTCTCAAGAGCAGTTTTATCCCTTAAATTTTCTTCGTCTAAAAAGCTTATTTCCTTTCTAACTATATCCAAAGGATTCAAGGTAAAATTACCTACAAATTTTGTATCATCCTTATTTACTGCTGGCTTTAAAGTACTGACACTTTGCCCTATGAGCTTCATAAAAAAGTTAGTTCTATTGATACTTTCTAAGTTATCATCATCTAAGGCTTGGGTAGACCTAGATAAACCTATAGATATTACCATGACTACTGCTATTATAGCAAGGATAGCTCTAGAACAATACTTTCCAGCATCTGTCTTACTTTTGTTATTCACCGTATCCCCCCCTGTTTGAGTTATACATAGGTATAATTAATTACTCTAATAATTTATATGAGGAGGGAATAAATTTTATTACTTTAGTTTAAATAGGTATTTATATCATCTAAGGTTAAAGCTGGTTGAAGGGCTATGTTTATGCCATTGGCAATTATTTTAGATACACTATCTATTACTTTATCAATATCTTTAGGAGTTACTACCATGCCCCCTAATTCTGGGTCTAAAACCTCTCTAATCAATGTTTGTCTTTCATCTCTGTCAACTTCCTTAAGCATGCTATAAAAGGCACCACCCTTAGTTGAAGACTTGATTAAGCTTTCTAAAACTAAGTCTATGGTATCATTAGCTATAGTTCCTGCATCTACCACTGTAGGCACTCCTATGGCTATTACAGGGACTCCTAGGGTCTTTTCACTGAGCTCTAATCTTCTATTTCCAACTCCTGCTCCTGGAGATATACCTGTATTACCTAGCTGTATAGTTCTATTTACCCTCTGTGTCTTCCTAGAAGCAAGAGCATCTATACAAATTATTACACTAGGTTTTACCTTATCTACTATACCCTTTATAATTTCGCTGGTTTCCATACCTGTAAGTCCTAAGACACCAGGGGATATAGCACACACTGGTCTTACCCCCTCATCAATGCTATCTGGAACATATTCTTTTAAGTGTCTACTTATCATTATCTTTGACACTACCTTTGGTCCTACGGCATCAGCGGTGATATTCCAGTTACCTAACCCTACCACTAAAGCTACCATATCTTCATTTAGATTAATCAGCTTTGATAACTCTTTAGCCATAACTTCACTTACATCTATTATTCTCTCACCATCATAGTATACGAATTCTGGAAATTCTAAGGTTATATATTCACCAATAGGTTTTCCTATGTTTTTAGCTCCTTCTTCATCTAATATTTTTACTGCAGTAACTCTAACGTTATTATCTATGTATTCCTCCGATTTTACTCCTGACAATTTTCCAGGATTATTTTCACTATAAATCTCTTTAGCTTCTAAAGCTAAATCTGTTCTTACACTGTAAACTACTTCTTCTTTATCCTTAGACTTGTTTTTCTTCATCATAATTATCACACCTCATTTATGGTATTTTTCATATTATTCCTATATACATTAGTATGTATATTTATCTTTTCCCAAAGTTTCTTTCATATACTAATATGTTAAAGGTAAATTCTACTTGAAGTACGCAAAATTTAATGTTATAATAGCTTTTGTTATATGAAACTCGTAAGCAGACTTCCCCAAAGCTGCCGCTGAGAGATTGATAAAAATACAAGGGGGTGAATTAATAATGGCAAACATTAAGTCAGCTAAAAAAAGAATCAAAGTTACTCAAGCTAAGACTATGAGAAACACTATGATAAAGTCTTCTTTAAAGACAACTATAAAGAAATTTGAAGCTGTTCTAGCTAGCAATGACGTTGCTGCTGCTCAAGAAAGCTTTAAAACTGTAGTTAAAGCCCTTGATATGGCTGCTTCTAAAGGCATAATACATAAGAATAAAGCAGCTAAGAAAAAATCTAGATTAGCAGCTAAGTTAAATGGATTATCTGCTTAATAAATAAACCGGTGTATTCACCGGTTATTTATTTTTTTGCATATATTTAATTTAAAACTTTTTATTTATTCATCATGGTCTTTACC
The DNA here is from genome assembly GCF_002295255.1 of Clostridium sp. UBA871. NCBI lineage: Bacteria > Bacillati > Bacillota > Clostridia > Eubacteriales > Clostridiaceae > Clostridium > Clostridium sp. UBA871. Next base: position 799,384 of record NZ_DBFV01000004.1, read on the forward strand.
ATAAGCATTTCAATGGCATTCTTTTGATCTACAGATTTACTTTTTATTTCACTTTCCGTTTCAATGCAATTTTCTATATTCTTCTTTAGAGCTTCCTGAGAAAACTTTTTGCTTTGAACTATCATCTTATCTGCAATATAGGGATTTAGGTTATATTCCTTTACTATGTCTTCTTTTCTAATCCCTTTTCCAACCTTTATTCTTATGGCAAATAAAAGCTTAAATTGACGCTCTACCATAGATAATATTTTAGGTGGTTTTTCACCCCTATATATCAATTGATTTAAAGTATCTATGGCTGCCTTTATATTTCTTTCTGAAAGATAGGATACTAAATTAAATATATCATTCTCCTTTTCATAGGGACACATCTTTATTATATCTTCTCTAGTTATCGCCCTTCCTTCAGTGTATAAAATAAGCTTCTCTATCTCGTTATCTACTATGTTCATGTTATTTTCTATGATGGAGCAAAAGTATCCAACTTCACTTTTCCCTATGGACTTTCCCTTCTCTTCAAAGATGGCTTTTACTTTACTTTGAAGACCCATGCCCTTTAGTTTGTCAACTTTTACAACCTCACATACATTTTGAAGCTTCTTAACCTTATTACTAAGTTTTTCTCTATCATCTTCAAATACATAGTACATAATTAAAAAGGTATAGGGAGGAATATCCTTAAGATAGTTTCTAAGGCTATCTATATCTTCTCCCTTATCTCTTAAAAAGTTAGCTCTAAAGATTTCTACCATTCTATATTCGCTCATAAAGGGTATAGTTTCGCAATTATTTATTAAAGCATCTACATCTAATTTATCTCCAGAAATTCTTGTATAGTTAAAATCAGCAAAACTTTCATCTATCTTTAAATTTCTTATTTTTTTTATAGCTGTCTTTATAAGTCCTTCATCAGAACCACAAAGTATATAACAATTTTTTAGTTTATTTTCTTTTATGTGTTTTTCAAGTTGTTCTAAGGTTATCAAGAAAAATTCCTCCACTCTTTAATTCTGTATAATACTTATTTCAGCATAATACTTATTCTAGTGAACATAATTATGATATAATTCTCCACCTATGAGTTTATAGTTTTCATAATAATGTCCTAGAATAATTCCTTCTCTTTTTCTGTTAATCCTTATTATATCACAGTTTGGACTTGTTGATGAAAAATTGCTTTTATAACAGCATTGAGTGGCTTCTTTTTCATATTCCTTGTCTATAATTATATTGCTAATTTTACCCCTATGATTTATTTGTAAAGAGAGAACTCCATCCTTATCTTCTACATCTATAATGCAATGCTTTGATAGTTTTAAGGTTAGCTTTTCTTCAGATTCATCATAGATTCTATCTAACCCCTTATAATTTTCATAGACATATTTCAACTTCACCTTTTCATTACATACCATTACTTTTCTGGTACCATAGTTTATTTCTACAATATCAGCCTTTTTCCCCCCTATAAAATTTATTTCTGGGTAAATTATATATTGCTGCTTTATAGTTAAAAGAAATAGTAATATAGGCAAGTATCTTAAAGATTTCACCCCTCTTCTTATAAGGATATAACTTATGTATAATATGAGAATCATAACCCCTTCTATGTAAGTAAATTCTAAGGGTAATGGCAAAAGATTAACTAAGAAAGCCTCCATGGTATCAATTATAAGCAACACTGAGTTAGTAATGAGAGACAAAAGATTAAACACCGTTGGAACCTTAATAAATAGAAGCAGAAGATTACCTAAAACTAATAGAAAGGTGTAAAATGGAATCAGAAATAGATTAGAAATTAGTCCACCTAAACTCACAGCATTAAATCTCATTATTATATAGGGTGTAGTAAAAATCATAGAGCTAAAGGTTAAACTAAGGGAGGCGGCTATAAAATTGGGGAGCTTATAAAATTTCCTTTTAATTTTATTATTTAAAGTGAAGATTCCTAATACGGCTAAAAAGCTAAGTACATAACCTATATCTAATATGTAGTAAGGTTTTATTAACATAAGTAAAAATGCTGCAAAGGCTAAGGCTGATATACCTTCATAGGTCTTTTTCACCTTAGGGCCTAATACTAGTAAAAATATCATTATAAAGGCTCTAAAGGTAGAGCTTTTTCCTCCAGTAAATATAACATAAAAGAAAAGAACTATTAAAGCTAGTTTATATCCAATTATACTTTGAAGTACTCCATAAATTAGTGATACATGAAGTCCTGATACACTTATTATATGGGATATACCTAAAGCATTAAACTCTTCTCTTTTATCGTAATCAATATAGCTATCATCGCCACCACTTACTGCCAGTATAATAGCAGCTCCTTCTTCATCTGTAACAGCTAAAAGCTTATTATAAAGATGACTTTTTATCAAGTATCCCTTATATATTAAATCTTCCTTTAAAGGCTTTGAAGCTATCAGGTTATACTCTCCTACAATGCCTTTACTATAATCTACCTTTCTATGAAATTCTCCTTTTAATATGTACTGCCTTCCCAATTGAATATCCTTGTTCTTAGGAAAAATTTTAATTCTTCTATTTTGAAGACTACCAATATAGTAATCCTTCCCTTCCTCTACAATTCTGCACTTAATATTTTCCCCTAGGTCCATGGAATAAAAATATATAATGCAGTTTATAAAAAACAACATAGAAAACCCCATAACTATAAAAGCTAGGGGTTTCTTAAAATCTTTTTTAAGTAAAAGTATATAAATTACTATAAAAACTACAGCTGGTAAAATTCCCATGTAGCTATATAAAAAATATATAGTACATCCAAAAATCCCTGCTAAGCATATCTGAACCATTGATTTATCCATAATATCACCCTGTAGTATCATTGCCTAAGTAATAAATTGTAATTCAGTTTTATGGATAAAACTACATTTTTACAAATTTTTAATAACTCTATTAGAAAACTTAGAATACATTGTTCTCATTTCAATTTGCTTTTTAAACATTTCTTTAAAAATTATATCTTTGGTATTTGAATTTATGCCAACATATTTAAATCTAAAGAATATTTTATCCTCCATAGAATATGAATTAATAATACATCCAGGAATTTTTATCTTTTCTCCATCTTCATAATCAATAAAAATAATTCCTACCTTTATTTCTTCATCTATATCTTTTTTGTATAAATAAAAGTCTATAAATTCGCCACCAATTAAATTTATATATATTTCGTATTCTTTTTTATTGGTAGTTATAAATTTACCATCAATGAGCCATCTTAATGAAAATGTATCATTTTCTTTTATTAGTTCTAAATTAGAAAATGTAATTTCATCATCTGAAATATTTTTTAGTGTAGGTCTAAATTTCATCATAATATTATTTAACTGAATGTAAATTGTAAGTTTAGTTATAAGCCTTTTATCTAACACTCTATTTAAATATTTTTCAGTATTTGTAAAAATGTATGTTTCTCCATCTTTTCTAATATTACCAAAGCTAGTAATGCTACTTTTTTTATGACTTTCATTATCCTCTATTGCTATAGTTAGATTGCAATATATTCCTGAACCCATTAAAAGCTTATCATAATCCGCACTTTCTTCTAACAATACATTTACTGCAACTTGTACTATACTATTATCAAATCTAGTACCACCACTATCATATAGTTCTTCGATAATTTCTTCAACACTTTTACGTTTTCTAATATAAGTGTTAGTCATCATGGAATCAATGTAATCTGCTATAGAAAGAATTTTACTACCAATAGGTATTTCCTTATCCATTTTACCATAGGGATAGCCCTTTCCATCTATTCTCTCATTATGATATAAGATTATTTCCGGAAATCCTCCAACCCTTAAAAACTTGTCAACTTGCAATGCTATATTATAACTATAATTAACTTTATTTTTTAAAATTTCTTCTTCCTCTTTAGTAGCATCCCACTTTTTATCTCTTATATTAGGATCAAGATATATTCTACCTATGTTATGAAGCAATGCTGCAATCTGAAGTCTCTTTAGCTCATCTTTAGATAACCCTAATTTTTCGCCTATGGTTAAACATAAATGCGCAACGTTATAGGGATGTGAAAGCATATAGGGTTCATTTATTTCACTCATATATAATAAAATATTTAAAAATCCATATATATCATTTGTATACTTATCTTTATTCTTATAAGAATAATTAATAATTTGCATAATTAATTTCTGAAAATCCTCATTATTAAATTGTATTCTAAAGTCGCTTTCTTTAAATGCCACCATACATATAAATCCATAAACTTCCTTAGAAAACTTTTCACCTTCAAATAAAGGAATATAAATTTCATAATAGGAACCAGAAAATGCTTTTCCAAATCCTGAACTATTATTCACTTTGGTTTTATTATCTAGTATTAGAGTCTTCTTTGAGTTAAATATAATCTTAAAATTAGTTTCCAAGCTTCTAATATTAGGCTTCATATCACTTTCTAATAAATTGCTTATAAAATCTGTAGATTTTATATAGGATGATTGAATTTCTAATAGCTCATTTGAATTTCTATTGTGGATAAAAATTTTCATCAAATCAAAATTAATATACCTAAGAGATTCATTTATTGTATGCTTAATCTTTTCTATAGGATAAAAATCTAGTAATTCCATAAGTATCCCCCCTACCATAATTTTTAAAAACTATTTATAATAAATTGTAATTCAGTTTTATAACCAATTTTTATATATTTCTTTAGCTGGCGTTGGCTTTGCAAAGTAATATCCCTGAATCTCATCACATTGTAATTTTCTTAGACATTCCAATTGTTCCTTTCTTTCAACCCCTTCAGCTATTACAGGAACCCCTATTGCTTTAGCAACGGTAATTACAGCCTTAACGATTGCATAATCATAGTTATCTTTATCTATTAGGTCTACTAAAGGTTTGGCTATTTTTATCCTATCTACTGGTAACTGCTTTAAATAATATAAAGAAGAATATCCAGTACCAAAGTCATCAACAGCTATTGAAATACCCATTGCATTAATCTTTAACAATGTATCTTTAACTTTTATATCTTCTTCCAATTCTAAAGTCTCTGTAATTTCAATTTCTACTTCTTCAGGTGCAATATGATATCTTTCCATGGTTTCTTTTAATTTTATAATGAAACTATTATCCTTTAACTGTCTTACAGAAACATTAATTGCCATTCTAAGGTGTTTATTAGTTTTTTTCTTCCACTGGGATAGCTGTGCCATGGCAGTTTCCATAACCCAATATCCTATGGGAATTATAAATCCTGTTTCCTCTGCAATGGGAATAAATTCACCAGGAGAAATGAATTTTCCATCATTTCTTTGCCATCGCATAAGTGCCTCAAAGCCTATAATTGTTTCATCTTCAATGGAGACTTGTGGTTGATAATACAATTGAAATTCTTCATTAAAGTCAGCTTTTTTAAGCATAATTTCAATTTCATTTTTAGCAAATGCTAATTCTCCTAGTTTTTGGGTAAAGACCATTGCCCTATTAAATCCTAATAGCCTAGCTTGTAGCATAGCTATATCTGCATGTTTAATCATTTCATCTCTATTTTTTGCATCAAGGGGATATATAGATATTCCTACATTTAAAGTAACTCGTATATCATACTCTTCAATGGTAAATATGTCGCTACAGGCATGTATAAGATTTTTAGCCATTTCTAATCCATCTTCATAGGTATATGAACCTTCCTTAGCAAAAACAAAAACATCTTCACCAAAGGAAGCTAAAATATCTTCTTCTCTGTAAACATACTCTTTAAGTCTCTTTCCTATTTCCACTAATACTTCTTCCCCAATATAATTACCAAACATGGTTTTTAGCATTTTATATTTATTTAAATCAATGTAAAAAAGAATAATATTTTCATCTTTCTTCAGATTATTAATATTATTATCTATCTGCTGAAGAAAATATCTCCTACTATGTAATCCTGTAACTACATCTTTATTTATCAAATCATTTAACTCTTTTGTTCTTTCCTGAACCTTGCTTTCCAACCTTAAGTTTAATTGCTTTTCATTTTTTAATAATTCTTCTTTAAGTATATTGGTTTGAACATGATTTGAATGTATATAGTAAAAGGTAATAACTATAAGCATTAATAATAAATATTCTAACTGCACTCCTTTAAATAGGATTAAAATTATTGGAGCAGTTAATAATAAAAGCCCCTTTTTATTTCTACCACTATTCATGAATTCAGTACGTTCTATCTTATGTTGAGTTTTAATTTTAATAATTGACCCTATAGCTGCCACTCCAAAAGCAATTACATATGCAGCATCTAATAATGAATTCGGCTCATATAGGCTGTAAAAATATTCATAATAATAAATAATATCAAAAACTATATAAAGTATATATGAACCAGCTGTAACCCTTAAATATAAAGGTATTTTCCCTTTTCTTATAGACAAGAACCAACTAGCAACCCATATAAATATTAAAAAGTCTACAAATACACAAATCATAAAAATCCAATCACTTTTCATAAGTATTGCATTTTGCATATCAGTATTAAAAAATATAACCCAAACTAAAGTCATAGTACAGATTGTTATTGCAACAGTATCTATTAAAACCTGGGTTGCATTCCATTTTTTAAATTGATGATATCCACCTATAATTAAGGAACATAGTAACAGTACATTAGTTAATAAATACCCACTTACTATAGCACTAACTTGTTCTGGATTAATTTTCAGAATTATAGCTTCCACTGCCCACATAACATCACAAACAGCCCAGTTTAAAATACTTAGAGCCAAAAATAGTCCTGAAGTTTTTAATGTCTTATTTTTCTCCTCCATATAAAAACCTTTAAAAACATAATAAGCTGCTATAAAAGTTACAATGGGAGATAAAATGTTCCCAAAAAAATTCGATTTTACAACGGTTGCTCCGAAATAGGATAAATATAAAATTGCTATTAATACCACTGTCAAAACTTTCTTCATAATCCATTTCTCCCTTACAATCGTAGAAATATAATATATAACTTATTTCCCATATAGAATACAGGTTTTCTATTCTTAAATGTAATATCTATTATTCTTTTTTTAGGATGAAAATCCTTTATTTATATAATAAAAATTTTTATTTATAATTTCATTGAAGTTAATATAGTGAATGTAAATATAAAATTGTATGAATATATCAATGAAATCATATGTAAATATAGAAATATTTGTATAGGTAACTATATGACTATTTCTATAGTTACCTATTTACCTATAAAACTATATAAATAGTTAACTAGTTAACTAGTTAACTATTTGTTGTGTTCATGCGGGTTTCAAGGATTATTCCAAAAAAAGTAACGGGGTCAGACCCCCCTCTCATAGAATGAGAGGGGGTCTGACCCCGTTACAAAAAAAGGAATGGAGTTTTACTCCCTTTTAAGTATTTATTTTAATTAATCTATTCCCATTTAATATTAAAATCACCTTCATGATTTTTTCCTTCTATGACAATAGTATATTTTTCATCTTTGTTAATCTCCACATCTTTTTTAAAATCATCTGGTTTTTCTACTGAAAAAACTTCATTTTTTTCTTTGTCTATCAATTTAATATTTATGTCACCATTTAAAGTTTCTGAATCAATATGAAATTTCACTTCTTCCGTTTCAAATTTTACACTATATTCATAATATCCGTTGTATTCTTTATAAGAACCTTTTATCCCATTATTATCTTTACTTATGTCTCCACTATTAATCTTATAACTTGAATTCTCTGTACTATAGTTATTACAAGCTACCAATGACATAAATGTTAATGCAATGATAAAAAAACATAATACTAACTTTTTCAAAATATACCTCCTAAAAATAAAACAAATATTCTTAAAATTTTAACTATACCTCCTGTCTGATAATTATATTATAATACGTCACTCGTATTATAATATAATTATTATATCATTGTTTTTGTACACCTTCAATACCAACCTTACTTTTTCTGTATATTTTACTTGTTATTTCATTTAATTATTTATCTATTTATCTATTTACTGATTAGGTTTCTACTTTTGGACTTTTTTCTTATAATATAAACTTTTATATCCCCAAAAAACTGTGAATATAAATAAAACAATTGCAATAATTATCTTTAATTCTAAAGTATTATAGTTTCCTTTCCATAGAAGATCATATAAAACTAAAAGTAAAAATAATGATGGAATTAATGTAAAATATCTAAATAAGGAAACCATATTAGAGTAATATTGATTAATATCCTCTACATCTGTATATATTTCAAATTTATCTTCATCCTTTTCCTTTGGTTTTTCCAAAATTAATAATTCCCTATTTATATTTTTAGAAGTTGCAACTCTAGATTTACTTTCTTTAATAAATGGTCTAAGTTTAAACTTTCCAAAAGAATACTGTCCAAGGTTACTTCCCTTTATAAAACATTTAATTCCAAAATCATTTAGTTCTTTTATATAATTGTCAATATACTCATTACTGTGATTGGAAACTAATTCCACTGTGTAAATATAGTGGTTATCTTTTTCCTTTGAAAATGTATATAAACATCCCCTTTGAGATACACTTTTTAGTTTGTATCCTTGTTTTGCAATATTGTTTAACCACCTTTCCTGACCTTCAATTGGGTCTAAAAAAAGCCTAAATTTTTTAATCACTTTTTTACCTCCCTTTAAATTTATAACTTCTTATCAATAAATCTTTCTCCAAAGGTATAGATTTCTTTTATTCTTTCATATTCATTCTTAAGTACTTCTTTTCCCTCATCTGTTAACTCGTAAGAGTTTCTTTTGTCATTCTCATCATCTTCTATAGGCGTTAAATAATTCTTTTCATTCAGTTTATTTATAATTCCATATAGAGTACCAGGTCCTAAACTAATTCTACCATGAGTTTTATCTTCTAAAAACATTTTTATAGCATATCCATGTTTTTCATAAAGAAATGCTATCATTACATAATAGGTTGATTCTGTTAATGGTTTATACTTATCTTCCATCTTTAATTTTTATTATTAACCTCCAATTCCAAATATTAATTACTCCGTTATTGCCTTTAAACTTATTGTTATGTATTATTGTAGTAAAACTACAACCAGTATTACTGATCTATTGTTGTCTTTAGATCCTTTTATAGTAAACTTTTCTATAATAAAAAGATGTACTACACATTACTTAATATGTTCTACGTAGTACATCATTTTAATACTCTATTGAATTAAATGCAAGTGAAAAATTTATATTACCATAAACAGATTTCTTAGTATCCTATTGTGATACATGCTAATATACATCTTAGTATCAGTATTATTGATACCTACTAACAGAGTTCTTAATATCAGTATTTTTGATACTCACTAACAGAATTTTCAGTATCAACATTTCCATACTAATAGGTTGTTGTCCCTTAGTGAAATACTTAACCACGGACGTAGCAACTCTTTATTCTCATTTTAAAAAATATGGGAGTATTAGACTTGTAGTCATGGTTTAATATCTAAAAATCTCAAAAATATTACTTATTAACAGAAAAAACATAATCTGCGATTTCTCTTATCTTATCATCGTGTGTAACTATAATTACTATCTTATTATCTTTAACTTCATATAAAATCTTTTTTAACGCATTCATTCCATCTTCATCTAAATATGTTGATGGTTCATCTAATATGAGACAATGCGAATCTTTTAAAAGTGCTCTAATTAATGAAACTTTTTGTTTTTCTCCACCAGATATGGTGTCATTCTTTTTATTTACTTTTTTTTCGCTCAAATTTGATCTAGACTCTCCATTATATAATTTGAACGCTTCTACATAATAATTTAAAAGCTCAAGGTCACAATTATCTATTGAATATTTCAAGTTTGCCTCCAAATTACTTTCAAATAAAGCAGGATTTTGTTCTGCAACTGAAAATAAATCTCTTCTGGCACAAAGCATATCTATATTTTTTATACTTTTATTATTTATAAATACTTCGCCCTGATAATTATTATATATATTTAATATGACATTAATTAAAGTACTTTTTCCACTTCCATTTTCTCCAACAATACAGTATATACTTCCTTTTTCAAATAAATAACTGATGGGCTTAAAAATATTTCCATTACCATTATAGCTAAAAGAAACATTTTTTAGCTCTATTTCATCAATGTGTCCTATTAGTTCACTTCCATTGATTTCCTTTTCTAAAGTGCTAACTTCTCCTATTCTATTAAGACATATTAAAGCACTTTGATAGGTTTTTCCTAATTCTAAAAAGTAATTTACTGCTCCAATAAAAATAGCAAAATAACTGCTCATTATTGTAAATTCTCCAATAGTTAAATTACCACTTATAATTCTTACTCCACCTATAAATATAAGTGCTATTTTGGCTAAATTATTTATTGTAGAACCTAACGATGAAAAAATATAAGCTAGTTTAGTAAATTTCATAATGATATTATATAACTTTTCATATTTTTCACGTACTTCAGTTAATATATTTTGATATAAAGAATTTAACTTAATAAAATAAATATTACTTATTTTATAACTTACATCTGAAAAAAATATATTTTCTTCTTCTTTTACTGAATATCCTTTCTCATATAAAGGCTTTTTAAATGCTAAATAAGAAATAATATATATAGGAACAAATATCATTAATACTAAACTCATTAACCAATCTATTTTAAAAAGCATAAATCCTACAATTATAATACTTAATACCTGTATTACTATACCTATTGAATTAGTTATAAAAAAACTTGATATCTCTTCTGTATCTGAAAAGATTCTTTGACTTAAATAAGCTGCATCTTTTTTCTTTAATTCAATTTGACTTGTTTTCGTCAACTGTAATAATAACTTTTCTTTTAAATCATAAGATATATTAGTAACAATTTTTACTTTTTTCATGTTTGATAGATATGAGCTTATTATTGCAAAAATCGTAAGTACAATAGATATTAATGTAAAACGATATATATTTTCCATTGCTTTTACATTTATTAAATTATCAATATAATCTCCAATAATATAAGGCATTATTATATTAATACTCCATGATAAAATACTTAAAATCAAAAATGTAAAAAACTCAGATTTTCTTTTTGATAGACTAAATTGAATTAAACGAAATATTTTCATTAAACTCACTAACCCTTATTTATAATTTCTGAAAAGTAACTCTTAACTTGTTCTTCTACTATCCCCTTTATTTTAAAGCAACCTGAATCTTCATACTTCTCACTTTTTCCATAGCTAACTGATCCACATCCACCTCCACATGCTGGAAGATATACACAATCTCTACACTCCTCTACATTTAGTGGATTTCTAGTCATCCATTCAAAGTATTTATATGTTATATCTTTTATATTTCCATCTGCATCTAACTTACCAATTCTATGTTCTTCTTCACCAGTATGTTCCCAGCACTTATACATTTCTCCACTTGGCTCAATGGTAAAATTATTATCACAATTAAGTCCACAGTATGTCCATTTTCTCATTGGTCTTCTCTTAACATCAAAGCCTACTTTACCTGCCTTTGTCCACAAATTGCTTAATAAATCACCTAATTCTTCCTCTACATAACAGTTATCTTCATAGGATGAACATGCATCTGTTCCACCTCTTACTATTCCAAAATCTATACTTAATTCATCAAGCCCTTTGCTATGAAAGAAATCCATAAGTTCATTCATATCTTTTATATTAGTTTTGTCTACATTTACTCTAATTACTGTATGCAGCTTGTCCTTGTATTTTTTTAGCAACTCTAAGCTTTCTATTATTTTATCAAAGGTTCCTTCTCCATTTTTTCCTATTCTTCTTGTATTATGAATTTCTCTCGTTCCATCTATTGTTATTTGTACATACTTACAATTATATTTAACTAATGATTCTACTATTCTTTCGTCTAACAATGTACCATTGGTTATAATTGATGTTACAAGTGTCATATTGTTTTCTTTACAAAATTGGCTAAGTTCTTCTAGTATGTGTTCTCCTGCTTTATAATTTACTAGAGGTTCTCCTCCAAAAAGTATAATGTTTACACTTTTTGTTCCTCTTTGAAGAGATTCATTTTTTATATGTTTTATTATAGAATTAGCTGTTTCTATTGTCATTGAATTACTCTTTGCCTCTCCTGCACCTTCATAACAATATACGCATCTCAAATTACATGCCCATGTCAATAAAATTGTATAAGATAAATTATTATTTCCATACTTAGCTTTATTATGATAAAAATCAAAATATCTATTTTCATCTATCTCATCTGGTACTATTAATTTTTTCTCAATCATTTCTTTTTTTAGCTCTTCGTCTATTTCACTCATATCATTTTCTTTCATTTTTCCCATAGTCTTATCATCAACTAAAAAACTATTTCCTGATAATGTATTAAATAAAATATTTTCTTCTTTGTTGTATGGTATTAAAAGATTAAATTTTGAATACTTCATTAATTAATATCCCTCCAATATGTAGAGCATTAGATTACAGTAAAATCTTGCTCTCTAATGCTCTTAATTTTTTTTACCAGAACTTAAGTCCGCAAACCTTAGCTCCACAACCGTCAATCCAACAAGCTGTTTCTATAGTTCCCTTGTAATGATCTCCCTCTGAATATAAATTTCCAATAAACATATAAACACCTCCTAATTTTCACCAGTAGTTGAAAAAATATCGATCCAACATCCGTCTACAGGACAAACATCTACTGCACATGCTTCAATTCCACATGCATTTCCACCACATGCGTTTCCGCCACATAATTTACCTGCACATCCATCAGCTCCACAAGCCTTAGCTGGACATCCATCTACTGCGCACATTGGGCTAATTCCACCTGAGCCATAGGCATTTCCAATATACTTCATAAAATCTCCTCCCCTCCAAATAAAATATAGGTATATGTAGTACGTGTTACGTATTACATATACCTATATTACCATTTGAATTATTTATTTTCAATATTTTTACTGTATTTTTTTAAAACATTTTACTTTTTATTACAACAAATTTCATCGATATTTTTCAATTTATCCGATGACTACCCGCTCTAATACTCCCATCTTTTTCAAAGTGGGAGTAAAGAGCGGCTACGACCCTGGATAACGATTTCCCCTAAAGGACAACGAATTCTAAGTATCGAAAATACTGATACTAAGAATTCTGTTAGTAACCTTCAGAGGGAGTAAAAACTCCCTCTGAAGCAAAGAACTCTGTTTATTCTCGCAGCCTACAAACATATTTCTAGTTTTTCAGGCATAAAATAAGGACCCAAAAGTTATTTACCGTTGGTATTACTAACTTTCAAGTCCTTATATTACTTTGGCGGGAATATGTGAGAATCGAACTCACCCGTCGTGGTCTTAGCACGGCAACTCGGTTTTGAAGACCGGCAGGCACACCAGCACCTATCTACTCCCATATTACTTCCTACACTTGGTATTATAAGATGTAATAGATAAAAAATCAAGTATTAAAATCATCAATACTTGATTTTTTTCACTATTAATACATTACTCTATCATTTTCTACACGTTTAGTGAATTTTATACTATCTAGATGTTCCATGATAGCAATGGTATATTTTCTGTTACTTTCAAAAATTTCTTTAGCTGTAGCTGCTGATATAGAGCCATTTTCAAGGATATAATTTCTTACCTTATTCTTAGCTTCTTCATAATCTTCCTTAAGAAGAGTGCAGTCTTCATTTAATTTAATTAAAATTTCCTTATCTATTAGGAGTTCATATACCATCTTAAATCCAGCTCTATCTTTTTCCCCTTGGCCTAAGTCTACATATTTAGGAGGGGTAAACTTTAACCTTTTATATTCATTTATTATAAAGTTTTTCATTCTTTCTTGTTCTTTATTCAAGGTTACATTAAAATCATATAAAGCTATAAACTTTTCACTTACTTTTAATGTTTTCTTTTCTACTAACATGTTTAATATCTCATCATAATTCTTTTGTTTTAATTTTTTAGTAAATATTTTATTTTTAGCTTCTTCCTTAGACATTCCAAATTTTAATGGATTCTTTTTATGGAAATCTTCTATGAGTTCCTTTAATTCTTTTGTTTTATCCTTTAAGAAATCTTTATGGATGAATATGCTATTATCCTGTCCTCCTAGTCTTATTATGGTTTCTTGATCTTCTAAAGCTTTTAATTCCTCTTCTATGTTATCCATGTTTTTACCAAGACTCTTTAATATAGCTAAAGAATCTGGATAGGTATCGCTTAAATTTTTCACTGTATTTTCTAAAATATTAGTAGATTTACCACTTTCTTTTAATTTTAATTCTTCTAAATACTCAGCAGTAACCTTCTTAGATTTTTTAGCATTAGGCTCTATTATTATACCTCCTGCTATGGTATTCATAGGAGAATAGCTTCTTATGATGTAGCGGTCATTTCTTTGAACTGTAATAGGCTTTTCTAATCTCAGTTGAACGTAAGCCCACTGTCCAGGTTTAATTTCTTCTTTATCTAAAGGTATAATTCTACAGATTATTTCTTCTGTACCATGATATAGCCTTACCCTTTGTCTATTTACTATAGACTTTTCAGCGGTTTTTATATGGTACAACTTACAATCTATGATTAAAGAGGGCTCCATAATATCTTCCTTAGCTACCACATTACCTCTTTGTACCTCTGACACCTTAATATTGGCAAGATTTATGGCACAACGCTGTCCTGCTTCTCCAAGTTCTGAAGGCACATCATGGACTCTTATTCCTCTAACCTTGGCCTTAACCTTACCTGGATATATCTCCACGGTATCACCTAGGGATACCTTTCCACTTATTATAGTTCCAGTTACCACTGTACCAAAACCACTTATACTAAAGGATCTATCTACTGGTAATCTAAAATGACCTTCTGTATCCTTTGCTTCTACTTCTTCTGTTAATTTATCTATATCTACAATTAATTCTTCAAAACCCATTTTAGTCTTAGAGGATACTGCGTGAATAGGTGCATCCTCTAAAAAAGTATCCTTAAATTCTTCCTTTATGTCTTCCTTTATCATATCTAACCAATCAGCTTCCACTAAATCTGACTTGGTTAATACTACTATGCCTTTTTTTATATTTAAAAGTTTTAATATTTCAAAGTGTTCCCTGGTTTGCGGCATTATTCCTTCATCGGCAGCTATTACAAGTAACACCACATCTATACTACTTATTCCTGCCAACATATTTTTAATGAATTTTTCATGACCTGGTACGTCAATTATTCCTGCTCTTCTTCCTGAAGGTAAGTCAAAATAGGTAAATCCTAAATTTATAGATATTCCTCTATTTTTTTCTTCTTGTAGAGTATCTGTTTCCCTTCCTGTAAGAGCTTTAATTAAGGTAGTTTTACCATGGTCAATATGTCCAGCAGTACCTATAATTATATGCTTCATCTATTTTACTTCATCCTTTCAAAGCATCTGTTTTATAATAGAGCAGGTAGGTAGTAACCCACCTGATTGATCTAATCTACTCTATAGCCTTAAAACATTGTACTATTTCATCAAAATCTTCTTTAAATAAGGTTCTTCCATCTAAAACTAGCTCATCATTGTAAACCCTAGCTATTAGTGGAGTTTCCCCTAATCTAAGTTTTCTCTCCATATCCTCTGGAGAAAATTTTTCACTGGTTACTTTAACTACATAGGTTTCAATTTTTTCTGTAGGCATAGACCCTCCACCTACCATGGATTCACCTTTGTCTATATAAAATTTAAAGTCCTTAGTCTTACTTTGTAGCTTTCTCTTTAGAAGTATACATTTTTTCTTAACTTCTTCCTTAGGCATCAAAATCATATTTAAAGATGGAATGTTATCTATAGCTTCTTTTTCATCTATATAATATTTTAAGGTACCTTCTAAGGCTGCTAAAGTCATTTTGTCAACTCTTAGGGCCCTAGTTAATTGATTCTTTTTCATTCTATCGATATATTTCTTTTTCCCAACAATGATTCCCGCCTGTGGACCACCTAGCATTTTATCTCCACTAAAAGTTACTACATCAATACCTTTTTTTATGCTATCTTGCACGGTAGGTTCATAGGTAAAACCATATTTACCAAAGTCTATAAGAACTCCACTACCTATATCTTCTACCACCGGAATTTCATGCTTTTCTCCCAGTTCTACAAGCTGCTCTAAGGACACTCCTTCTGTAAAGCCTAAAACTTTAAAGTTAGAGGTATGAACCTTTAAAAGTACTCCTGTATTTTCTCTTATATTATTTTCATAATCATATAGATGAGTTCTATTTGTAGTTCCTATTTCCACTAGCTTAGCTCCACTAAACTTCATAACTTCTGGTATTCTAAAGGAGCCACCTATTTCTACTAGTTCTCCTCTAGAAACTATGACTTCCTTTTCCTTTGCTAAGGTATCTAGGACTAACATTATAGCTGCTGCATTATTATTTACTACCATGGCAGCTTCTGCTCCAGTAACCTTTTTAATAATTTCTTCTATGTGAGAATATCTAGAACCTCTTTTCCCGCTTTCTATGTCATATTCTAAATTATTATAGCTACCTGCCACTGTTATCACATTTTCTATAGCTTTTTTTCCTAAAAGTGAACGACCTAAATTAGTATGTATAACAGTTCCTGTGGCATTTATCACCCTTTCTAGGTGCATTTTGTTTTTGCTTTCTAGAGTATGAACTGCAAAATCTAGTACTTGCTCTGTATTTAAACTATCTATATTGCCTTTTAATATACCATTTCTATAAAATTCTATGGCTTCCCTTAAGGATTCTAAAACTATGGTTCTAGAATTTTCTTCTATTAACTTATTTACTGATTGAAGTTTTAAAAGTTCATCTATCTTAGGTAATTTTCTTAATAATTCCTTATTCATTTTACTTCTCCCATGCATTTTAATAAGATACAACTTATGTATGGCTATCTATTCCACCACTAGGGGTACTTCACCCTTTTCAATTACTTCACCAATAATAGCAGGTTTTATATCTAACTTCATTAATCTTTCCATCATAGACTGAACTTGATCTTGAGGAGTAGATATTAATAAACCTCCTGAGGTTTGTGGATCAAATAAAGCATCCTCTAACCATTCTGGAATATCCTCTAATTTATACTTGCCATCTAAATATCCTTTATTGTTATAGGTTCCTGCAGGCACTAAACCCATCTCTGCATATTCTCTAGCACCTTTAATCACTGGAATTTTATCTTTAAATAACTTTATAGTGATATCAGAAGCTGATGCCATCTCATATCCGTGACCCATTATTCCAAAGCCAGTAACATCTGTGCATGCATTTATGTTGTAATCTACTATAATTTCACCTGCATATTTATTTAAGGTACTCATAACCTTTACAGCTTCATCATATACTTCCTTGGATGCTATTTCTGCCTTTATAGCTGTATTAACAATTCCTGTACCTATAGGCTTTGTTAATATAAGTACGTCTCCCACCTTACAACCGTGGTTTTTAAGGACCTTTTCAGGATGTACTATTCCCATAACAGATAACCCATACTTAGGTTCGTCATCTTCAACAGTATGTCCACCAATCACTACGGCACCTGCTTCTATGACTTTATCAGCGCCACCTTTTAAAATTTCTCCTAATATATCTATATTAAGGCAATTAGGAAAGCAAACTATATTCATGGCTACTGTAGGCTTTCCTCCCATGGCATAAACATCACTTAGGGAATTTGCAGCTGCTATGGCTCCAAAGGTATAAGGATCATCTACCACTGGTGTAAAGAAATCTAAGGTTTGAATAGCTGCTATATCCTCTGTTAGCTTGTAAACTGCTGCATCATCAGAAGTTTCTATTCCTACTAATAGGTTTTCATTTGACATTTTAGGTAATTTGTCTAGTATTTTTGAAAGGGTCTCCGGCCCTATTTTCGCTGCTCATCCAGAGGTCTTTGAAAGTTCTGTTAATCTTTTTGACATGGTTTTACCTCCTTATTTTATAATAAAAACAAACACTATTTTTTATTAAATTTAACTTTATTTAGTATTAAAAATTATACTAATTCTTTAATAATTCTATACTAATACTCATTTTATGTCTACCTTATCTCTCAATTTCTCTAAGGTTTTTACTCCTATACCCGTTATATTTGTCAGTTCATCTACGGAGTTAAATTTTCCATTTTCATTTCTGTAATCTACTATACTTTGAGCTTTTACTTGACCAATACCTGGAATGGTCATTAGTTCATCCACCGTTGCTTTATTTATATTTATTTTTCCTTTTGAATCTACAGCTCCTGTATCCTTTTCCTGCTGTTCTTCAACTTCAATTTCTGAATCTAATACTTCTTCGCCTATTTTATATATTTTAATACATTGTTCATCTTCTAGTATTTTAGAAAAATATATCTTTTCCTCATCTGCTTCTGGTGTCAGTCCCCCTGCTATTTCAATTAAGTCTCTTACTCTAGAACCTGCTTTTAATTCATATTCTTTAGGAGCTTTCACTGCACCTTTTATATCTACAACTATTTTATTATCATTTATATTTTCTTGATTTTCACTATCTTTTTTATTACTATCTTTATTACTATCTTTATTCTCAGTATTTTCATTTTCTCCATTACCTTTTGAATTTTGGCTTTGAAAATACTGTTGTTCATCAAGGAATACCTCTTTATATTCTTCTTCTTTATTGTGATTAATTATGTATCCTGCTACCAAAAATATAATACTAAGTATTAATATGGATAATGCTCCAATTATTTTTTCTTTTAATTTCACTTTAATACACCTCTCAATTAACATCTTATCCATATTTTTTATAAATTATTATCGTACTTCCAACTTTTTTTTGATATAATTATGTATTATGTGTTAAAAAAGTTACTAGATAAAAATTAAATATGTATAGTAAGGAGATTTCTATGAAAAAACTATTATTTATCATATTATCATTTTTTGCTATAACCCTATTAAGTTATGGTAATGCATATGCATACTCAGACCCACCTTCAATAACTGGTAAAAGCGTGGTAGTTATGGATGCTAATACTGGGGCAGTGGTCTATGGTAAAGATGAAAATAAACCTTATCCACCAGCATCTACAACAAAACTAATGACAGTACTTCTAACTCTAGAAAATTGTGATCTAGATGAAGTTGTAACTGTAGGTGAATTTCCTCCTACCATTGAGGGTTCAAAAATCTATGTAGATGTGGGAGAAAAGATGACTGTAGAAGAAATGTTATATTCAGTAATAATGGTTTCTGCAAATGATTGTGCTGCTGCTCTAGCAGAGCATATCTCTGGCTCCATTGAAGAGTTTGCCGTATTAATGAATCAACGTGCAAAGGAACTCGGCTGTAAAAATACCAACTTTGTAAATCCTCATGGACTTTATGATGATAAACATAGAACTACAGCTTATGATTTAGCTCTTATGGAAAAAGAATTATTAAATCACGAAAAATATATTGAAATATCTAAAACTAAATCTACCTTCTTACAGCCTACAAATATTTTTAAAGAAAAAAGACCTCTTTGGAACGATAATAGACTACTTCACGATGCTTATGAATGCTATTATCCAGATGCCATTGCTGGTAAAACAGGCTATACTGATGAATCTCGTCATTCTTTTGTAGCTTCTGCTTGTAAAGGGGATAACAAGTTTATAATAGCAATATTATTTGATGAAAATAAAGCCTATTATGATGAAACTCCTAAACTTTTTGATTGGGCCTTTAAAAACTTTTCCACTGAAAAAGCTTTTTCAAAAGGTGAAGAAATAGGTACTTACGAAACTACTAATGGTTCGATTATTCCTTTATTGGCTGATAAAAACATACTATATACAAAGGATAATAGTTCTAAAGAAAAGCCATCAATAGTAATTAATAAGGATACTCTTAGTAATAAATTTTTTAATAAGGGTGAGCCTATTACTACTGTTGCAGTTAATTATAATGATCAAAGCTATAGCAGTGAGGTTTTAAGTGGTAGTGATTACGAAGAAGAAGTGCTTCCTGTAGTTGGAAATTTAGTTACTACAAAAGATAACACTATAAGCTATAAAAATCTATTTATGATTATAGGTGGAATAGTTTTAGGAATTATTCTTCTAATATTGGCTATTATATATATTATTAAGAAAAGAAGATTAGCCAAAAAACGAAAAAAACTTTTCTCTTCTTATAATTCATACAAAAATAAATATTAATTTACCAAAATATAAATGGTGCTGCATTATTAACTAATGAAGCACCATTTCTTTATTCCATGACTTCCAACTCTAATACTCCTATTTTTTTCAACGTGGGAGTAAAGAGCTGCTAGGTCTCCGGCTATGAATTTTCTATTTGAATTGAAGGTTATGTATAAGCTTTGTCATATCCTCTGGCAGAGTACTTTCAAAGTTTAAAATCTTACCACTTCGAGGATGTGGCAATGTTAGAGCATAAGCATGTAGAGCTTGACGACTTATTAATTCTTCATCATTAAAATCACTATAGAGTTGTTCTCCATATATAGGACATCCTACATAGCTTAAGTGTACCCTTATTTGATGGGTTCTTCCAGTCTCCAAGACCAATTCTACTAAAGTTCCCTCTTTATAGCTTTCTTTTATCTTGTAATGAGTAATACTTCTTTGACCATCTTCCAAAACTGCTCTTTTTATTGTTTCATCTGTATGTCTTCCTATAGGTAAGTCTATAGTCCCTTCTTGATTTTCAAGGTTTCCATGAATTATAGCTAAATAAGACTTTTTAATTAAATTCTTCTCCATGGATTTTGCTAAATTCATGTGAGAAAATTGATTTTTAGCTATCATAATAAGTCCAGAAGTATCTCTATCTAATCTACTAACTAATCTTACTATTGAATTATCATTATTACTTCTAAAATGATGAATAACTCCATTGGCTAAGGTTCCCATAGGATGACTTTTAGTTGGGTGAACTACCATAAAAGGAGGCTTATCAACTATTAATAGATCATCATCTTCATAAATAACCTTTATGTTTAAATCTTCACCTTCTATATTTTGGCTTTCCTCTGCATTAACAGTAACTTCAATAACATCATCTTCTTGAAGTTTATAGTTGAGCTTTACTTCCTTACCATTTACTCTTAATCTTCTATCCATAGCGGAACCACGAATGAATCTACCGGAAAGATTTAAATTCTCCTTCATGTAGTCTCTTATCTTCACATCCTGGCCTTCTTTTCCTACCTTATATGTAATAACACTCATCTTCTAGTCACCTCTATTTATAAATATTTAAGCCTCCTTGTGTAGGAGGCTTAATCATATACTTAATTATTCTACTATTGCTATTACTTCTATTTCTATTAAAGCATCTTTTGGTAATTTACCTGGTTGAACACAAGATCTTGCAGGTGGATTTGCATTGAAATACTTTCCATATACTTCATTCATGGCTGCAAAGTCATTCATATCCTTTATAAATACCATAGTTTTTACAACTTTATCTAAGGACGTACCAGCCTCTTCAAGAATAGCTTTAACATTTTCTAAGCACACAGCTGTAGCCTTTTGTATATCATCATTTACTAATTCTCCAGCTTGATTTATTGGTAATTGACCTGAAGTGTATAGTAAATTTCCTACCTTTACTGCCTGTGAGTATGGTCCTAAAGCTGCAGGTGCTTTTTCAGTGTTGATTATGATTTTATCCATTTTTTTGCCTCCCCAAATTAAATTATTATATATTATTAGATAATTTTTACCTAGTAATATCAGTTTCTTTTAGTAACTAACAAATAATTTCTAGCTTTAATGGTATCTATATGCATTATTGAGTTTCTAGATAAAATATACATTATAGTATCGTCAAAGGATTTTAAAAGAGCTTTATCTAAATCCTCATAGGCTAAAGTTCTTAATTCTTCCACACCTTTAAAATTTCTTGAAGGCTCTATACAATCAGCAATATAAACTATTTTTTCTAATGTTGACATATTTTCTCGTCCTGTAGTATGATATTTTATTGCATTTAAAATATCTTCATCTTCCACATGGAACATTTCCTTTGATATGTATGCTCCAATTAAACCATGTAAAAGCTGAGGAGATTTGTAATATATATCTGAAATAATTATTCCATTATTCCTTGCTTTATTAATTAAATCATTGGCAGAAAAATTTTTAGCACAATCATGACAAAGCCCAGCTATTCTACCTTTATTAGGATTTATACCATAATGTTTTGCAAGGTCTTCACTAGTTTTCATTACACCTAAACTATGGTTATATCTCTCCTTGGTAAGATGAATTTTTATATAATCTTTTATTCTATTTTCCTGCCACATACCTTACACCTTATTTCTATATAAATTATATTGATTAATTACCTCCTCTACCCCTTGGGGAAGAAGGTAATTAACCATTTTATCTTCTGAAATTTTCTTTTTAATTTCTGTAGATGATATATCTAAAAGAGACATTTCTAACAAGATTATCTCTTTGCCATACTCTTTCTCTAAATCCTTTTTCATTTTTAATACATCATCCATAGCATATCCAGTTCTAGAAAACACAACTAAAGTGCAGTTATCTAATATTATGTGAATATTTTTCCACTGCCTTAAAGTCATTAAACTATCTACTCCAACTAAGAAATACCATTGAGTATAAGGTTCTCTATGGTTAAACTGCATTAGAGTATTATAAGTATAACTTAAACTGTCACTTTTTATCTCAAAATCACTTATGGAGAACTTTTTCTCACCTTTTATGGCCTGATAAACCATTTTATACCTAATTTTCTCTTCTGTCACAGCCCTAGCCCTTTTATGTGGCGGTCGACCATTTGGCATAAATATGACTTCATCTAGGCTTAAATTATATAGTGCTTCATAAGCTATATGAATATGTCCTATATGTATAGGATCAAAAGTTCCTCCAAAAATCGCCTTTTTCATGCTATTACCTCTTTAAATTATAATACCATATATGAAGTATTTTACCAACTGCAATTGGAATACTTGTTTAAAAGTTACATATATTTAAAGGTTTCTAAAACTCTATTAAATGTATATTATTTAGGAAGTTCTATTTTAGGATTTTTCTTAGATTTGCGATAGATAACTAATTTACTTCCTATAGCTTGAATTCCTTCACAACCTAATTCTTCACATAAAATTTCTGAAGCTTCTCTTGCTGTAATCCCACTATTATTTAAAGTTTTTATCTTGATTAGCTCTCTTGATTCTAGAGCCCCATCTATCTGCTTAAGAAAGTTTTCTTCTATGCCACCTTTTCCTACTTGGAATATAGGTGCTAATTGACTTCCAAGAGATCTAAGATAGCTTCTTTGTTTTGTTGTTATCATGTTATTTATTTCCCCCTAATTTTATAATAAGAACTCAAATTCAAAATCATTTAATCTTACTAGGTCACCATCTTGTATTCCCATATCCTTTAACTCATCGATAATTCCTTTGTTTCTTAAAACTTTATGGAAGTATCTTAATGAATCTGGCTCATTTACATTTACACTAGTTAATAATCTATCTACAAAGGATCCTGTAATCTCAAATATACCTTCTTCGACTTCATTTATTTCATATGTAAATCTCTTTTCTTCAGGAATAAATTTATCCTCTTCTGAAATCTCTAATTCCTTAACAGGAATTGTGCTAAGCATTTCAGCTGCAGCCTTCATAAGATCATCTACACCTTCATTGGTAGCTGCAGATATCTTATATATCTTATCATAGCCCATAGCTTGTAATTCTTTTTTAAAGTTTTCATAAACTTCTTCATCATAGAGCATATCAGATTTATTTGCTGCAATTATCTGTGGTCTATCCCATAGCTTTATGCTATATTTTTTAAGTTCTTCATTAATTCTTTTAAAGTCTTCTATAGGATTTCTTCCTTCAACTCCAGAAATATCAACTACATGAATAAGCATTCTAGTTCTCTCTATATGTCTTAAGAACTCTAATCCTAATCCTACTCCCTCTGCTGCTCCTTCTATGATACCTGGTATATCAGCAATAACAAAAGGTTCTATACCCTTCACAGCTACTACTCCAAGGTTTGGTTTTATAGTAGTAAAGTGGTAGTTAGCTATCTTTGGTCTAGCCTTAGATACCATGGATAAAAGTGTTGATTTTCCTACATTCGGGAATCCTAGAAGTCCTACATCTGCTAAAAGTTTAAGTTCTAACTTAATCCATCTTTCTTCTCCTGGCATACCTGGCTCTGCAAAGTTTGGCGCCTGTCTTGTAGGAGTACAAAATTTTGCATTTCCTTTTCCGCCTTTTCCACCTTTACATACTACAAATTTATCGCCATCATGAGCTAAGTCACACATAACTTTATCTGTTTCAAAGTCTTTAACTATAGTTCCCATTGGAACTCTGATAATAATATCTTCTCCACCCCTTCCGTAGCATTTAGAGCCTTCACCCTTTCCTCCATTCGGAGCTACGAATTTACGGTGATAAGAAAAATCTAATAGGGTAGTCATATTACTATCTACTACTAATATGACACTTCCACCATCTCCACCATCTCCACCATCTGGTCCACCTAGTGGAGCAAATTTTTCTCTTCTAAAATGAATGGAACCATTACCACCATCTCCGGACTGTACAAAAATCTTGGCTGTATCTATAAACATTATTATTTCACCTTCCTAACAAAATATCCTTTGATATTTTTACGAATTAAGTATGAGTATATTATTATTATTTACAAAAATAATAATTTTACCTATGTTTTATTTTAAAACTAATTAACACCTAGGGATGTTTTTTTATAACATAGAATAAATAATTGCCCTATGAGTAAATAATTGTCCTATGTCATAAAAAAGCACCCTTACGGGTGCTTAATTAACTATTCAGCTATTGCAATTTCTACATCGATTGGATAAACACTAGCTTTTTTCTTGCTTTTACCCATTCTTTCAAATCTTACAACTCCATCAACCTTAGCGAAAAGAGTGTCATCTCCACCGATACCAACGTTTGTACCTGGGTGAATTTTTGTTCCTCTTTGTCTTACAAGGATGTTTCCTGCAAGTACAAATTGTCCGTCTGCACGTTTAACCCCTAATCTCTTAGATTCACTATCTCTACCGTTCTTAGAGCTACCTACTCCTTTTTTATGAGCACATAACTGAAGGTTTATTAGTAACATATCACTGCACCTCCTCTACTACAACTTTGATATATTTTCCATAACTAATTTCTAAATTTTTCAATCCCAATAACATCGTTTCTAGTAGGACTTGTGTACTTTCTATTTCCACATGAGATAACTTAGATACATCTAAAGCTATGTTTCCCTCTTCCGCGATATATGTAGGTTTTAACTTTAGCACCTCTAACACTCCTAAGATTGTTACCTGGGCTAAATTACTTACAGAACCACAAACAACATCATCATAAACAGTTGTATTTTGCTTAACATCAAAATACTCAGCATGCCCATATACATGAAATGATACTAACATGCTTTTTGTTCTTTTGAAAGTTACCTTAATCATAATTAAGCTTCAATCTTCTCAATTACAACTTTAGTAAATGGTTGTCTATGACCTTGTTTCTTTCTGTAGTCTTTCTTTGGCTTATATTTGAAAACTATAACTTTCTTAGCTTTTCCTTGTGCTACTACTTTAGCAACAACTTTAGCTCCTTCAACTACAGGCTTTCCAACTACTAAACCGTCTTCTTTTCCAACTGCTAAAACTTTATCGAATTCTACAGTTGAATCAACTTCAGCTTCAAGTTTTTCAACGAATAAAACGTCTCCCTCTTGAACTCTGTATTGCTTTCCTCCAGTAAGTAAAACTGCGTACATTAAATACACCTCCTCAATCCAGTCTCGCCATCTCAGGTATAACTTACAAATTCTTTACAAAATTTTATAAGTTAGTTTAAAAACCTTATGTGTGCGGTCTACAAATGACATTTTAACACATACGCTGATGATTGTAAAGCAACTTATGGTATTTTTTTATTGATGACTATCATCTCTAATACTACCATGTTTTTCAAAATTATTACTTACATCTAGTTTTTGCAGAAAATACTTTTAATTCTTGCATAGCTTCAATTTGGCTATGAAAAATTAAAGATTCAACTTTAAAATTATCTAGATTTTCCTGAAATCTAATAAAAATATCACAGTCTAGCCCATCTAATTTCTCCACAAAAGTTACAATATCATTGTTTATTTCATTCTCATAGTTTCTATCTAGTTCTATATAGATATTTTTAATTCCCTGCTCTGATTTTATTTTTTTCACTTTACCTTTTAAAATGCTTAATATATATTCTAAAGATACTTTTTCTCCTGTACCTTTACAATAAACACAGGAATTAAAAACATAATCACATATGGATTTGCCATATTTTTTTCTAGTTATCTGAACTAAATTTAATTCTGTGAAAGGATATATTTTAGTATTATGCTTATCATCCTTAAACTCTTCTTGTAAAACTTTTAAAACTTCAGCTTTATCTTCATGAGATTTCATATCTACAAAATCTACTACTATTATCCCACCTAGATTTCTCAGTCTTATCTGTTTTACTACTTCCTTAGCAGCCTCCATATTAGTTACTAAAATATTTTTTTCCTTTAAGGATGGCTTTATGTTTTTAGCCGTATTTACATCCACCACATTCATGGCTTCAGTACGTTCTAACACAATGTTACCACCACTGTATAAGTTAATTTTATTATGTCTTAACGCTAAAATTTCTTTTTCTATGCCATAATTATCAAATATGGATAAAGCTCCTTCATAAAAACTTAGATGAAGATTTTCTAAGCGCTTTTCTTTAATTAACTTTTCATAGTAAAGGTAATCTTCATAATTATCAACTACTATCTCAGCTCCACCTTCAGTATAATTTCTTAAGACCCTACTTAGGATCCCACTATCTTTATAAAGAGGTCCTACTTTAGATGAGTATGTAAACTTATTACATATTTCTTCATATCTATGTATTAACTCACTTATTTCTTCCTTTAAAATGTTTATATCAATATTTTCTGCTTTTGTTCTAATTATTATTCCAACATCCTCAGGTTTTGATATATCTTCTTCTATTAATTCTTTAAAATTTGGTGTTTTAATCTTTTTTGAAATTTCTATATGGCTATGTTCTTTAGTAAGTACTGCATAGGCTCCCGGTAAGGAAAGGTTTCTAGTTACCTTTGGACCTTTTTTATCTATCTCTTCCTTTACTACCTCTACCATAACTTCATCACCTTTTTTTAAGGTGTTTATATGCTGATTTTTTTCTAGGGAAAGATATCCATTTTTTTCATAACCTATATCTATGAAAGCACCATGAATAGAAGGTACTATATTTTTAATTACACCTCTATATATGTCTCCTACCTTAGGTCCTTCTGTATCTTCTTCTATAAAACACTCTTTAAGAGTATCACCATATTTCACTGCAATCTTTAATAATGTATTTTGTCTTTCAATGAATATTTTTTTCATTAAATCAACTCCTAGTACTGTGCAAAATACTCTTGAAGTGTAAGTAGTTCTTTTTCTTTAAAAGCATACATTTCTACTCTTTTTATATCAACAAAGGCATCTTCCTTAATTCCCTTTACATGAGTTTTTATAAATTCACTAAGTAAACTTGCTGATAGGTTTTCTCTGCTTCCACAACTAAGAAGTCCTTCTATAGTTAACATTTTATTATCTATGGAGTACTTTATCTCTTTAACTAAAGGCTTAATATCTGTTTCCTTTTCTCCTGATTTAGATTTCTTTAAAATTGTCCATTGACTTAAATCCAAAAAAGAATCCATATCTAGTGCAGACTCATCCTGAAGTTTAAACTTTATTATATATTTAGCTGCATCTATGGTAGCCATTGCTTGTTGATTTTTCTGTCCTTCTTTTCTGGCTACCTTGGTAACGGATAAAAATTTAACTCCACCTACTGTATTTTCATTTAAAGTCTTTAGAATTTCATTTTCATCAAATGCTTCAATAAACACTGCATCTAAATATTCTCCTGTAGAATATACCCCTACTGATAGGGGTTGTGCTATAGATATGCTCATATGAGGATTAAACCCCTTAGAATACTCTATTGGTAGTTTTGCTCTTCTTATAACTCTTTGTATAGTTCTCATTAAATCTAAATGAGATAAAAACTTTATTTCACTTTCTTTAGTGTATTTTATTAAATAACGCACCATGAAAGCACTCCCTTTCCTTAAAGCTAGTATTGATTCCACATCCTGTACATCTCTCTCTACAGTCTGGTGTTAAAACCATTTCTTTAGCTTTTTCATTTTCACTTATTAGATAGCTTTTACTTACTCCTATATCAATGAAGTCCCATGGTAAGATTTCATCATAACTTCTTTCTCTATAAGCATAGAAATCTCCATCTACCCCACATTCTTCAAAAGCTTCTTGCCACAATTCAAAGTTGAAGTACTCGTTCCAGCCATCAAACCTAGCGCCCTTTTCAAAGGCCTTCACTAGAACATCACAAAGTTTTCTATCCCCTCTTGCAAATACTGCTTCTAGGTAGCTAAGTGCCGATTCATGCCAATTGTAGTTAATAGCCTTACTTTTTATAGCATCTCTAAGACTTGAAATTTTTTCTCTCACTTCAGCCACTTGATTCATTGGAGCCCATTGGAAAGGTGTAAATGGCTTTGGTACTAATATAGAAGTACTTACTGTAACTCTTAAGCCCCTCTTTCTTACATCCCTAGGTACATGGAAGTATTCCTCTACTACCTTTTCTGCTAAATGTGCAATTCCTTCTACGTCTTCTACGGTTTCGTAAGGAAGTCCTATAACAAAGTATAGCTTTATAGTTGACCAACCTGATTCAAAGGCATTTCTAGCAGATCTTAATAAGTCTTCTTCTGTTACTCCTTTGTTTATTACATCTCTCATCCTTTGAGTTCCAGCTTCTGGAGCAAATGTTAATCCTGTCTTTCTTACCTTTTGTATCTCCTTTATTAAATCTACAGAGAAGGCATCTATTCTAATTGATGGTATAGATACTCCTATTTTTTCTTCTCCATACTTTTCAATTAAAGAAAATATTAAGTTTTGGATATTAGAGTAATCACAAATACTTAAGGAACTTAGAGAAATCTCCTGATAACCTGTGTTTTTTACTAGAATATCGATTTCTTCCATAAGCTTTTCTGTGGTTTTTTCTCTAACTGGTCTGTATATCATTCCTGCTTGGCAGAATCTACATCCCCTTGTACAGCCTCTAAAGGTCTCTATAACTATTCTATCATGAATAATTTCTGTATAAGGAACTATGAATTTTTCTGGAGAATTGTTAGCATTAAAATCTGAAACTATTCTCTTTTTAACAGTTTTAGGTACATCCTCATACTTTGGAGTCATGTCCTTAATAGTGCCATCTTCATTGTAATTTACGTCATAAATGGATGGTACATAAACTCCTTGAATCTTTGAAATAGCTCTTAGGTATTCGGCCTTTGATTTACCCTTCATTTCCTTATAAACATCTAAAACATCATGGGTAACTTCTTCTCCTTCACCTAATATGAAGACATCAGCTATATCATATAAAGGCTCAGGGTTATAAGCACAAGGACCTCCCATCATGATGATAGGATATTCTTCTCCCCTTTTTGAAGCTCTAACTGGTATATTACACATATCTAACATATTTAAAATATTAGTATAGCTCATTTCATATTGAAGAGTGAATCCTAAAATATCAAATTCACTAAGGGAATCCTTAGTTTCAAGAGTTCCTAATGGAATGTCATTTTCTCTTAGTAGTTTTTCCATATCTGGCCAAGGTGCAAAGCATCTTTCACAGAAGGTATCCTCTCTCTCATTCATAAGATGATATAGAATTTTTGTTCCCAAGTGGGACATTGCCACTTCATAAACATCTGGGAAACAAAAAGCATATCTAATATCTACACTGTTTTTATCTTTATTATATGAGTTTAATTCTCCACCTATATATCTAGCTGGTTTCTCAACTCTGTACAAAATATCGTCGGAAATTTTATTCATTGAGTATCCTCCTTAAGTTAATTTAACTTAGCTTAAGAGGATTTTACATCCGCTAAAGCTAAGTTTCATTTTAGCACAACTATATAATATTTCAAGTAACTATACTATTTTTCATAGCTTTCTAGAAGTTCTTCAAGAGTTATATTTCCCAATTCCTTAATTCCATTTAATATGTCCTCTTCATATAAAACTCCTATCATGTTCATTTCATCATCAAGTACAGTAAATACATTATACTTGTTTTTATCTATTAATTCTATTAATTGTAATATATTTATTTTGTAATAAACAGAAATACTTTTATTTTCTAGGTATCCTCTACCTATTAGCTTTTCCTTTTTTTTGATGATATATCCCATTATTATATAAGCTATCCTCCCTTTTTCCTTATAGGAAATCATTAATATAAATATAGAAAAAAAGGCAAAATCTAAAACCAGTCGCTCCATGCATAATCCCATTAAAAAGATTGCTCCAAATATATATCCTATTACTATACTTATATTTAGCGCAATCTTATTAGCTTTTTTATATATGAGCTTAATATTAAGAATATCTCTTAATATACGACCTCCATCTAAAGGAAATGCTGGTATAAGATTAAATATGCCTATAACTAAATTATAATTGCAAAATTCAATAAAATTAGAATTAGAAAAATATCTGCCTAAAAAATAACTAGTTAAAGCAATTAAAAAATTCCCTATTGGACCACTTAAGGATATAATAATATCTTCCTTAGGAGTTGCCTCTTCTAGCTCCTTTAATTTTAGTGTAGTACCTATTGGTAATATATCTATAGAAAATCCTGAATAACCTAATATTCTTGCTGTTATTAAATGAATAATTTCATGGATGATTATGATTATAAAACCTATAATTAACTCACTTTTAAATCCTATAATCAATATTAAAATTATATAGGGTATTAAGTATTTGCTTATTCGTATCAATGATTTCCCCCTAATAATCTTGCTATATCATAGTTTCAAAATTAAAGCATTTCTCTGGGTTTAAAATATTTCCCATATAAAATACTTCTATACTTAATATATTGCCTTCATCTCCCTTAACTGTACCGATAACTTCTCCTGTATCAACAGCATCTCCAATTTTAACTTTGCTACCGCTTAGACCATAATATTTCATCTCAATACCATCACCATAGTCTAGGATTAAAGTAATTTCTTTTCCTTCAGTGACACTCTTTACCTTTCCTGGAAAGGATGCCTTTATATCACTTTCATTAGTTAGGCTTAAAGAAAGTCTATTATCTTTTATAGTGATTTGATTTTTATCCTTTATGGTTATCGGGTTTACATAGTTTTCTTTTATATAATTTTCTTTCTTTTCTTCAAAACTAACCATAGACTTTACTTCATTAAAAACTTCAGTTATTTTTTCTTCCTTAAATACATCCAATATATTTTTCTCTTTAAATGCTTGGACTATATTTTCCACAGTAATATTTTTTTCCTTCAATAAACCATTATTTATAATTGCTATACTCTTATCATATACCTTATTAACGTAACTGTTAGGATATGTTCTAGCGAGAAATAGTCCAGCTAGAAGAACTAGAACTATTACGCATTGAATAATCAATATATTAGCAAAGCCTTTCCCAAAAATGTTTAAATAAATGGGGAAGGTATTTCTTCTACTATTTAATTTATTGTTACTACCTTTAGTACTATTTCCACTATATTTTGTAGGTTTATACTCACTGGTTCCTGTTTGTTTTTTCATATTAGAATAATATTTTTGATAATATTCATTATAAATTCCCATAAAATATCCCCCCATAATTTATTATTACTAATTTATATATATTAAAAAAAACTAACTTTATGATGGGTATGAAAATTTATTTTCATAAGAGCATAATAAAAAAAGGCTGTCTCAGTATATGCCAATCCCAAAATAATGTTAATCATGGACTTATATTAAAGTACAAATTCAACATTTTAAAAAGATTGACAAATTGTCTTGAGACAGCTTATTTTATTAATATTATTATTAATTTTATTATCTGTTTTTTAAAGCCTTCATGAATACTTCTGCTGTACCTATATTAGTTGCAAGAGGTATACAGTGAACATCTGAGAGTCTTATAAGGGCTGTTACATCAGGTTCATGGGGTTGAGCTGTAAGAGGATCTCTTAAAAAAATTATCATATCCATATTTCCTTCTGCAAGTCTTGCTCCTATTTGTTGGTCGCCGCCTAAGGGGCCTGATAAAAATCTATATATAGGAAGACCAACTATTTCATTTATAAGTTTCCCTGTAGTGCCTGTAGCATAAAGTTCATGATCCTTTAGCACATCCTTATATCTTTTAGCAAAATCAATGATGTCATCCTTCTTTTTATCGTGTGCAACCAATGCAACTCTCATTTAAATCACTCCTAAAAATTAATTTTATTCTTTCTCATACCTATATTTAAAGCTAATCCTAAAGATATAAAATAAGTTAACATAGAACTTCCACCATAACTAACAAAAGGTAATGTTATACCTGATATAGGAAGTAATCCAATGGTCATCCCGATATTTTGAATTATTGAAAATAGTATAGATGCTATTACACCTACCACTATAATACCTCCAGCTATATCTTTTGAGTTCTTTGCTATATTTATAAGTTTGCATAAAAGTATTCCATATAACATCATAAGTACTAGAGCGCCAACTAATCCCCATTCTTCACCTAATACAGCAAAGATAAAGTCTGTATGGTTTTCTGGTACAAACTTATATTGTTTTCCATTCATAAATCCCATACCAAATATTCCACCAGAACCTATGGCTATTTTAGATTGAATTAACTGCATCCCTTCTGTTTGTGCATAGTCTTCCGGGTTAATAACTGCTAAAAACCTTAATTTCCAATATGGTTTCATAAAAGGTGAATAAAAGAATCCTACAACAGCAGCTGTTAATGCAGTAAGTCCTCCAACTATGACCTTCCAATTTAAGTTTGCTACAATCACTATACCTAACATTATAAAAAATGAAACCATGGTAAGTCCCATATCTGGTTGTATTACAATTAGTATCACTGGAATTGCTGCATAAAATAAAACCTTAAAAAATGTTTTTAAATTATTTATATCCCCTTCAGCATCTTCTATAACCTTTGCAACCATAAGAATCATACCTATTTTGGCAAACTCTCCAGGTTGAATGGCTCTATTTCCTATTTGAATCCATGCATTAGCTCCATTTACCGCTTTACCGGTTATATCATTGAAAAGCAAAAGTATAACCGCTGCCCAATATATAACAGGGGCATAATTTAAAAGTTGAACATAGTCTAAAGTTAATATGAAGTATATAGTTATCATACCTACAATCATCCAAGCAAATTGAAGCATGGCATACTTAGCTCCAATGGCAGAGTAAATATTAACTATACCAAAGGCTACAATTAAAAATACTACAATTAAAATACTAAAATCTATATTTTTAATTAACTTATCATTAATTTTAAATTTTTCTAATAATTTATTCATTTGCATCTCCCTCCATACCTGTTCCTATTATATCATAACAAGGAAAAAAAGCTATGAAAACATAGCTTTTTTGATTACCTTCTCTTAACTTTTTTAATAGGTATACTAGCCACTAAAGCTGGGGAGTTCCCATCATATTCATCACTAGTAGTTATTCTTATTTCAATCTCTTCTCCACTTTCAATTTCTGCATAATTAGATATAGTCTTAAGCAACTCCATTTTAATATTCTCTAAAAAATCTGGCGAAACGGTAGCTCTATCATGGACTAGAATAAGTTTTAATCTATCTGCAGCAATATCCTTTGAAGATACTTTGCTTGAAAAAATTTTAAACAAGTCCATATCTAATTTCTACCTCCTCCAAATAATTTTTTTATTGCACCCATAAATCCTTTTTGACCGTATAATTCATTAAAATCTAGGAATGGTACTTCTTCTCCTAAAATTCTACTTCCTATATTCTTAAAGGCTTGACCAGCATAAGCAGAACTGTCTAACACTATAGGCTCACCTTTATTAGTAGATATGGTTACTTTTCTATCATCTGGAACTACCCCTATAACTTTAATAGCTAAACACTCCTTTATATCTTCTATAGTCAACATTTCCCCATTCTTAGCCATATCAAAGTTCATTCTGTTAACTATAAGTTCCTGTCTTTCTATCCCTTTCGCATCTAATTTTCCAATAACCCTATCTGCATCTCTGACAGATGTGATTTCTGGATTTACAACAACAATAGCCCAGTCTGCCCCTACAATGGCATTTTCAAAACCTTGTTCAATACCCGCAGGACAGTCTAAAATTACATAATCAAACTCTTGTTTTAACTGGGTTACTACTCTTAACATTTCATTTATATCTACATCATTTTTATCTCTTGTTTGTGCTGTTGGAAGAAGAAATAAATTGTTAAACCTCTTATCTTTTATAAGTGCTTGTTTCAATCTACACTTTTCTTCAATAACATCAACTAA
Organism: Clostridium sp. UBA871; assembly: GCF_002295255.1. NCBI lineage: Bacteria > Bacillati > Bacillota > Clostridia > Eubacteriales > Clostridiaceae > Clostridium > Clostridium sp. UBA871. The sequence goes on from NZ_DBFV01000004.1 coordinate 833,904, forward strand.
TGTAAATACCACTCTATTTTCAAGTCCCATGAGAACATCTAAGTTTCTTAATCCTGTATCTCCATCGATAACAACTACTTTTTTATCCATTGATGCTAAAGCTGTACCTATGTTTGCTGTAGTAGTAGTTTTTCCTACTCCACCTTTCCCAGATGTTATAACTATAGCCTCTCCCATTTACTAATACCTCCGATTAAATATATTTATTTATTGAATATGGTTCTAAAACAATATTTCCATTTTTAATTCTTGCCAATTCTGGATACCTAGGTTTGTCCATATCTTCTGGAGATCTAGTGATAAGATCAGCAATTTGCATTATTTGTGGTGTTAATGCAAAGGCTGCTATTATAGCACCATTATTACCATTAATCCCAGCATACACACTACCTTTAACAGAGCCTAATACCACTATATTTCCTGCGGCATATACCTCTGCTCCAGAATTAACATCTCCTACAATAACTATGTTTCCTGAATATTCAAATCTTTGACCACTTCTTATAGTTTTTCTGACAAATTTAGTTTTTCCTTCATGTATACCATTAAAAACCTTTTTATTACTATCTTCTAAATTTATAAAGGAGCAATCCTTTATCATAAATTCCGTTGATAAAAAGTCTCTTATTGCTCTTAAATCTCTAGATTCCAACTGCCTCATATCTACAGTTATTTTAATGGAGGCACCCTTATAGAACCTTCTACCCTTTCGAAGCTTTACTCTCAATGCTTCAATTAAGCTTTCTATAGAGCTAAAGAGTTTAATATTTACAACTAAATTAAGTCCATCTTTTTCGCCTTTAAATTTTATACCATCATCTTGCATATGCAACCTCCACATATCGAGATATTCTTACTATTTCAACGTATAGAGCCTAAATTCCTTCTTTATATTGAGAAAAAATAATTTTTTTGTTGAAATACTTATTATATAACAATATTCCTTTAAAAAAATAACAAATGGATTACCATTTGTTATTTTTTTATTTATATTTAAATTCATAATTAGGATTAGTTTTTAATATCTGTTCCTTAAAATAAGCTTCAAACATTGCCTTGGCAATAGTTCCATCACCATGAGCAGCATCGAATACTATAGAACATACTACAATCTCTGGATTATCATAGGGTGCAAACCCTACATATACAGAGGCTGCATCCCTTCCAAGGGGCTTTTGCAGATCATAAGTTACAACGTTAGACGTACCGGTTTTACCTCCAGTAGGTATAGGAAACCCTTGGAATACAGCTGAAGTTGTACCATTTTCTCCTCGAGTAACCTTTCCCATTCCCTCTTTAATAATTTCAATATTTGCCTTATTGAAACTAGCTTTACTTATAACCTTTGGTTCTATATCTTCTATAACTTCTTTAGTCTTACTATCAATAATTTTATCAACTAGCTTTACTTCATATCTTTCTCCACCATTTAAAAGGGTAGCAAGATAACTAGCTAATTGTAATGGCGTAAATTGATTCATACCTTGACCTATGGATGCATCATAGGCATTACCTGGCGACTTTATATATGAATGCGCATCATTTACACAATAGAACATTGCTAGAGCAATATTTTCTATATCTGCTTCAGAATATCCTAAGGCTTTTATAGTCTCATTAGTATTAATTATATCTTGAATTAAAGGTTTAAATCTTTCTAGGATATCATCAGAGGTAGACATCTCTTCTTTTTTTATTTCTTCTCTAATTACATCTACTAAAGTCTTTTTCTTAGAATTGGTAAGTTTTATTTGCTCTAGTTCTTTACCTGTTCCAATCTCCTCTTGCTGTACAATGTCAAAAGGCTTATAATGAGATGCTGCATTCATAGAACTAATCCCTTTTTGTAAGTCTTCAGCCATTCGATTTATAAATGTATTGGCTTGAACATTTTTATTTGATTCATAATTGTATATTTGACCAAAATTTTCTTCAATTTCTATACCAGTAGAAGCTTTTAAATCGCTACCTTGTGGTAATCCTAGTCCTAGTTGCCAACCATATTTTGCTATTAAATCTAAAGCATTTTTAGGATTTTTCATTCCACCACCCTTTGTAAAAAGGCGATCTGCCACATCAAAGAAAAAATAGTTACAAGAAACTTCCAATGCTTCTTTAACATTAATTCGACCATGGGAACCATGTTGCTTATTCATATTCCATATCCAACAAGATCCTCCATATCCGTATTTCCCATATATACCATCATCTAAAATCTCAGTATCCCCAGTAATAATACCTTCCTCTAGCCCTGCAAGAGCGGTAACTGGCTTGAAGGTAGATCCTGGTGGAACTAATGATAATGTTCCGTAATTATAAAAAGGTTTAGGGAAAATATCATATCTATCTTCTCTTCTTGTAGTATTTCCTGGTATACTTTTATCTATTGGGAACATTTTTTCTAGCAATAATTGTTCTCTTTCTGCTAAACTTAAAGTTAATTCTTTATCTGTTAAAATACCACCTTTACTTGCAAGCCCTCTTTTTTTAATATACTCTTTTCCCATAGCTTCTAAATCTGGGTTAAAGTATTGTTGTGACAATTCAGTAGTTAATTTCCCAGGGTCAGTAAATATATTAGGATCAAAACCAGGTCTACTAACAAGTGCTAAAACTTCCCCCTTAGTACTTATGGCTACTGCTGCTCCTCTAGTGGCATTAGTACTATCTCCATAATAATTTTTTCCACTCTTTTGAAGATTAGTCATCACTTCATCTAGTGCCTTTTCTGCAGCTCTTTGTACATCCATATCAATATTTAATTGCACAGTTTTTCCTTGATAAGCTTCTACCTGTCCCAGAGTTCTAACTCTACGCCCCTGCTTATTAATTTCTATACTCTCTTGTCCCTTAGTTCCCTTTAAATAGGATTCATAGGCTGATTCAATACCTGCTTTTCCTATGTCATCAGTACTTACATCATAACCCTTTTCTTCATATTTTTCTTGTTCCCAAGGGTTAATTTGAGACATATACCCTAGAAATGCGGAACCTAACTCTCCATTAGGATAAGCTCTCATAGGCTGAGTATCAACTATTATACCTGGCATATCTGGTTGTAGTTGCTCAAATACAAAGGCAGTTTCTTGATCTAATGTATTTGCAATTACTACTGGGCTATACCCTGAAAAACTTTGCATCTTCATAGCATCTTTTAATAGTAAAAATCTTCTTCTTTCATGAAGAGTTAACTCATAGTACCTATCTACACCATAATCTTTCTCTAAAGTCTTATAGGCTTCTTCTGCAGTTATCTGTAATAACAAAACATCCATATAATTTTTTTGTTCATCTGTAAGCTCTGAAACCTTCTTACCCTCACCATATTCTTTCTTTACTACCTTCTCTAAAAAACCTCTATCCTTTTTAAATCTAAGCTCTAGCCATTTCCTACTTGATTCATCGGTAGCTTTGAAGTTATATTCTAGTTTTCCTTCATTATTTATAATTATAGGAAATTCATCTACGACTGGTATTTGCTTTTTATCTAATATTTCAAAAACTCTAGACATAGTTTTAAAGAAATACTTTTTACTTTCTTCTGTCTCACTAAATTGTAATACATAATTTTGTATACTTTCGGCAAAAACTTTACCATTTCTATCTACTATATCTCCTCTAGCTGCTGCAACGGATACTGTTTTATATTTATTGCTATTTGCTCTTTCTCTATAATCCTCTACCATTACTATTTGTAAAAAAAGTAATCTTGAAGTAATTCCAATGAAGATAACTGCCATAGCTATATAAAATAAATTATATCTTGAAAAACTTTTTTTATTCTTTTTATTTCTAATTATTCTTTTATTTTTTTTCATACTTTTTTTAGAATCTCCATTCCTTTTTTATAGTTTTGGTTTCACTAAACTTAAGTATAATCCTATATATCAGTAAAGCTATTATCATCTCATAAATAGCTTTATATATGATTAAGTGTAAAAAATTATTACTAGCTCCTATTAATATAAATATAGCAAAAATAGCAATACTCTTTAGTAAACTTAGTAGAAATGTTGAAAAAATAGGTATTATAACCTTATCCTTGAAAATTCCTTTTCCAATTTTAGCTGCCATTAAACAAATTAACATGTTTATTAACATGTTAATTCCCATGACTCCCGGAAAATAAATATCTTGAAGAATCCCTGTTATAACACCAATAATTGTTGCTTCATCATATCCATTTATTATGGAATAACAAACTATAAATACAAAAAGAACGCTTGGATATATATTTTTAATAGCAAAAAAAGTTATAATGGTATTATCAAAAATAAAAAGAATGGTGATTATTAAAAATAAATATAATATTTTTTTAAATTTATTATTAGTTTTTAACATCTCTTTTTTCCTTTGGCACTATAATTACAAGTTGCTCTACCTTATTAAAATCTACTGCAGGCTTCACAATTGCACTCTTTACAACCTTTGCTCTATCCTCATAAATTTCTAGAACTTCTCCTATTTTAATTCCTTTTGGATATATGCCACCTAGTCCAGAGGTTAGTATAGTGTCCCCTTCTTTAATTTTTGAATCTAAGGAAAGTCCTGTAATTTCCGTAAGAAATTTATCTTCATTTCCCTTATAACCCTTTACAATACCATTACTTTCTTCAGTGCTCAATACATATCCTGCTACAGCCATATTCTCATTACAAATAGATTGAACTATACTCCAATTACTACCAACACTAGTAACTTGACCAACTAGTCCTTCTCCTTCCAATGCAATCATACCTTTTTCTATTCCATCTTTTTCGCCTTTATTGATTACATATCCATCCAAAAAATTATTTCCAACTAAACCCAAAATATCTACACCTATATAATTATACTGACCATTTGCATCAGCAAAGTTTAACATGCCTCTAAGTCTGTCATTTTCTTTTCTTAAAATATCATTTTGAATAGCATTAAATTTCAACTTCTCATTTTGTTTTTTTAACTCATCATTTTCACTTTTTATATTTCCTATATTAAGTACTAAACTAAAAGAACTTTTTATTTTACTACCTATTTTATAAACAACACCTTGAACAGAGTTTATAGCACTTCCTACACCATTTTCCACCATGGACATCTTGTCTTTTTGAACTGAATAACCAATTAACCCCAAAAAGGACACTGACAGTAGTATAACTATTACTGCCAGCTTATTCTTGAATATCTTCATTTTTTATCTTCTACTCATAATATCTACATTATCTAATGCTTTTCCAGTTCCTACAGCTACACAATCTAATGGTATTTCTGCTATATTTACTGGCATATGGGTTTCATGGGCTATTAGTGCATCTAATCCTTTTAATAAGGCTCCTCCACCTGTAAGCATTATACCTTTATCCATAATATCTGCTGCAAGTTCTGGTGGTGTTTTTTCTAGTGTTGTTTTTATAGCCTCTATAATAGAGTATACAGGTTCTCTTAAAGCTTCTCTTACTTCATCTTCACCTATTTCCACTACTTTAGGAAGACCACTTATTAAATCTCTTCCTCTAATTTGCATATTCTCTGCCTTTTCTTCTACCTCGTAAGCTGAACCTAATTGTATTTTTATATTTTCCGAAGTTCTCTCACCAATCATTAAGTTATATTGTTTTTTTATGTATGCTATAATTGCTTGATCTAATTCATCACCTGCAACTCTTAATGACATACTTGTAACAACTCCACCTAAAGATATTATTGCTACTTCTGTAGTACCTCCACCGATATCTACAACCATGCTTCCTGTAGGTTCTCCAACTGGAAGTCCAGCACCTATAGCCGCTGCCATTGGTTCTTCTAATAATCCAACTTCTCTAGCTCCAGCACTCTTAGTTGCTTCTTCAATCGCTCTCTTCTCTACTTCAGTTACCCCAGATGGGAAACAAACTACGATTCTTGGACTTTTAAAGGAATTTTTACCTCCAACTTTTTCAATAAAATGTCTAAGCATTTTTTCAGTTACATCAAAATCTGCTATAACTCCATCTTTCATTGGTCTTATAGCTACAATATTTCCTGGTGTTCTACCTATCATATTTTTAGCTTCATTACCTACAGCTAAAACTTTTCCTGTATTTTTATTTATTGCTACAACGGAAGGTTCTCTAAGTACGATACCTTTTCCTTTAATATATACTAATGTGTTTGCAGTTCCTAAATCTATTCCAATGTCTCTAGTACTTCCAAAAAAACCCATAAAAACTCTCCTCTCAATCTATATAATACCTTTTTCTTTTAAGCTTATATAAGCTTCGTTACCAATAATAATATGATCTAAAACTTCAATTCCTAGTAATGTTCCACACTCCTTTAGTCTTTTAGTTATTAGTATATCCTCTTTGCTAGGTGTTGGATCACCTGATGGATGATTGTGACACAATATCACTGATGCACTACTAAGCTTTATAGCTTCTATAAAGACTTCTCTCGGATGAACAATGGAACTATTTAAATTTCCTATAGAAATATCTTTAACTGATATAATTATGTTTTTAGTATTTAACATAATTAGCTTAAAATATTCTTTTTTTAAACCTTTCATTTGTCTCATCATATAATTAGACACATCTTTAGGACTACTTACAATATGCTCTTCACCGGATTTAAAAGAATTAAATCTGGTAGCTAGCTCTGCAAGGGCTAAAACTTGAGTAGCTTTAACCTCCCCTATTCCTTTTACCTGCTTTAAATCATTAATACTGGGGCTGAAAATTCCATTTATGCCTCCACAATGAGATAATAACCTATCACATAGATTTAAAACACTATCTTCCTTTGTTCCAGTCCTCAATATAAGGGCTAAAAGTTCAGAATTAGACAGGTATTCTGCCCCATACCTTAACATTTTTTCTCTAGGTCTTTCATTTTTAGGTAAATCTTTAATCTTTAATTTATAGTTCATAAACTAACTCCTTTATTGATTTACCCCCATCTCCCTTAGTGATAAATATAAAGTATTTAAAGGCAATCCTACTACATTGTAATAACAGCCATTAATATTCTCCACAAAAATAGCAGCATTATCTTGTATCCCATAGGCACCAGCTTTACCATTACATTGACCTGATTCAATATACCTAAGTATCATATCCTCAGATAGGTTCATAAATTTAACTTCAGTACAAACGCTTTTTCTTATTAATTCCTTGGTTTTACTGTTTATTAAAACTAGCCCGGAATAAACTTTATGTACATTTCCACTGAGTGACCTTAGCATTTCAAATGCATCTTTATCATTTATTGGTTTCCCAAGAATTTTCCCATTTAAATATACTACAGTATCACAGCCTATGACAATACTATCTTTCTGCACTTTATTCAAAATATTTCTAGCTTTTCCTTCAGCTAAATCACACACATGTTTATCTATATCACCTTGAAATTCAACAGAATACTCATCAAAGTTACTAATCTCTATTTTAAAATTATCTACTAACCTTTTTAATAATTCCTGTCTTCTTGGTGATGCAGAAGCTAATACTATATCCATAACTTCCTCCTAGAATCTCTTAAATAATACTATTGCTAAAACCATACCTACTATAGCCATTAAATTCAAACCAAATCCTAGTCCAAAAGTTAATTCTAAGACCTTTAAATCAATGACTAAAGGATTTTTTAATCCTATAAAGTAGTTTTTTCCTAAAAAATCTAAGGCTTTAAAAGTATTTCCTAAAAATTCTCCAATAAAGCTTCCAGAAATAGCCCCCAGAAGAGTTATAAATACATACTCTTTAGCGGTTTTATATGATTTTCCCATAAAAAACATCCCCCAGTATATTTAAAATGTGCAATATACTATTTGTATTAACCAATATAACATTTTATATCTAATATAGTGTAACATTTAATATTTTTTTACACAAGACTATAACAAATTTTTTAAACTTTTTTTATAAATTAAGGCTATCTGTGAACTTTTGTTCACAGATAGCCTTATATCAACTTATTAAAAATAATATATACCTTATTTTTTAAACTTTATTAGCTGGTCATAAACATATTTTAATACTTCTCCATCCTTATTTTTATCTACTTCATCTGGAAGAGCCTTTATATATTCCTTCAAAGAATTAACTTCATTGTATTGTTTCATGTTCTCATCTATTTTCTCCAATCCATCTATCCACTTTTTAAGTTCACTGGTATTAATAGATTTTACACCACTTTCTGAAGTCTTATTTACAACTTGCAACAAACTATCTACAATTTCACAAAATTGTTTTGTAGAATTATCTTCCATAGGTATATTTATAGTTACTTTAGTATTATCTATTCCCTTTTCTTTTAATATTGAAGCTCCATTTTCTATGTTTTTATCAGAATACATTCCAAAATACACCTTAGATAGCTCTCCCTCTTGCCCTATAAAAGGATTACCAAAGGCTGATAATTTATTTAATGTTTCATTAGCGTTACTTTTAACTTTAAATACACCACACTGTAGTATATAAAAATTATATTCTGACACAGCTTTTTCTTCCTTTATTCCAGTTGAATTTCCTTCTTCCTTTACTTCACTTTTACCAGGTACTTTACCACTATTTTGTTGTTGTTCAGAATTATTTATATCTATACCCTTAATAAAGCCTATTTTACCTGAGTCTTTAAGTACAAATTTAAATATAAAAGTTCCTAATAGTAATGCCAAAAGTAAGGTTATAGCTAAATAAAATAAAAAACTGTTACTACTCTTTGGTTTAGATTTAATATTGTATCTTGTGTACTTCATTTTATACCCCCATTTCTAATTAATAAACATTAATTTATAATTTAAAATTTAAACCTTAAAATAATGTGTCCTATTAATTTATATATATAATTAAAGGTAAATATTACTATATAATTTATTATAAAAATTAAAAAAATCGACATAGTCGATTTTTTTATTCATGTTATTCATTATAACGAATTGATAGCCTTACTACTCTTCTAATAAATTTTTTTGCCTTGTCATAAGGCATTCCATTAACTTCTAAAAATTTGAATACTCCTAGATTATTTCTTTCTATGGATTTAATAACTTTTTCTATCCTCATAAGTTCATCATTATTATCTTCTTTTGATGAAACCGGTGTAGAATTAAAGTCTTTTTCATCATCAAAGTCTTTCAATAATCTATTTCCATTCTCCTCTACATATCTCTCTACATCATCTTCAAAGTCTTCATCTAAATAAGTCTCCGCAGGAATATCTATGTCCTCATTAGTTTCTTTTAAATCTATAACTTGAGCCAGCTCTTTTTGCATTGGATGTATAAAATTATTTCTTGGCATTATTCCCATCATACCACATACAGATATGAAATCTTTCATTTCATCGGGCAAAGAATTATGTGTCATAGGCGCCAAGGGTACAAATTCATATTCATTATCAAAAGCCATGAACATACCTCCATTTTTTATATTACATTAAAAATGTATGCCTTTAGCCTCTAATAAATTCCTATAACTTTATATTATATCCATATTATCTCCTGGATTATCTTTAAGCTTGTCTATAGAGTGAACATATCTATTGGTAGTAGCAATACTACTATGAGCTGCAAATTCTCTAACTTTTTCTATGGTAGCTCCTTGAGTAATGGCCATAGTTATAGCTGTATGTCTAGTGGAGTGAACTTTTAATTTTTTATTTATATTGCACTTACTACATATATTTTTAAGCATATAGTTTAAAGTACTAGGATTTAACTTCTCTCCATTTCTATTATTAGAGGAGTGTCCTATAAATAAATAACTATTGTTATACTCTTCTTTATCTCTTCCTGTAACTAAAATGTATTTTTCAATTAAACTTTTCACCTTAGGTTGAAGCTTTACTAAATCTTTTTTATTTCCTTTTCTAGTGACTTCTATAACATCATACTCTCCATACTTTTTTATATGACATATTTTTATATTTATCATTTCTGATTTTCTTAGTGCAGTGGTGAGTGCTAATGCTAATATAGCTTTATTCCTAAGTCCTAGTACAGTTGTAGTATCAATACTTCCCAGTAAAATCTTACTTTCTTCCTCAGTCAAAAATTCTGTAACTTTATTAGTTACAATAGGTTTTTCTTCCTTCACATTAGCAAAAGGATTATACTTAATAATTCTTATATCACTGTAATTATCTTCATACTTCATAAGCCACTTATAAAGAGCAGAAAGCGATGATATCTTTCTATTAATAGTTGCAGAAGATAATCCTTGATTTTGCAAATCAAGGATAAATTTTTGAACATGAAATATATTTATTTCTCTTATATTTTCTATGGTTATTTCAGTTACATCAGACTTATTATAAAAATCCTTTATGTCTTTCTCATAGCTAATAGCTGTATATTTACTTCTTCCACCCTTAATATCTAGGAAGCATTGAATAAAATGTTTATTTTTTTCTAAATAAAGTTCCTTTTTACTATGTAATATTATTTCATTCATAAAATCCTCCTCCTTTACAAAGGCTACTATAGAACAAAAGAACTGCCTAAGCAGTTCTTTTATTTGAATTATAATCCTTCTACAGTAGAAATGATTTCTGTAAGTGCAAGTTCCTCATCAGTTCCGTTAGTTATAATTTTTACTGTATATCCCTTATTAACTCCTAAGGATAATACTCCAATGAGACTTTTTGCATTAGCTCCTTTACCATTACATTCTATAGTAACTTCACACTTAAAAGTAGTAGCCTTTTGAACTAATAAAGTTGCTGGTCTTGCATGCAATCCCTGTGGATTATTAATGATTATTTCCTTTGTTAGCATATTATCACCTCATTTACGAGAAATTATTTTATGCCATTAACAAAGTCTTCTATTCTATTCAATCCTTTTTCTATGTTTTCCATAGATGTAGCATAAGATAATCTTATAAAATCATCTACTCCAAAAGCAATACCAGGTATTACTGCAACCTTCTCCTTCTCAAGAAGTAAGTCACTGAATGTAAGAGAGTCTTTTATAATCTTTCCGTCCACTTCCTTATTTAACACCTTTGATATGTTTACCATAACGTAGAATGCACCTTCTGGTTTAACACAGGATAAGTTATTTATAGAATTAATTTTATCTACCATAAAATCTCTTCTCTTTTTAAATTCCTGTTTCATTTTTTCAACTTCGCTTTGATCTCCATTTAAAGCTTCTACAGATGCATATTGAGATATTGAACATGGATTTGAAGTAGTGTGACTTTGTATGTTTGACATTAATGAAGTTATCTTTTCACTAGCTGCTGCATAACCAATTCTCCATCCAGTCATAGCATAAGCTTTTGAAACCCCATTTATTACTATTGTTCTATTATAAGCATCTTCAGATAAACTTGCTATAGAAATATGACCACTTTCTCCATATAAAAGTTTTTCATATATTTCATCTGATATAATTATTATATCATGTTTTTGTGCAAAAGTTGCAATTTTCTCTAACTCTTCTTTCGTATAAGCTGTTCCTGTTGGATTATTAGGGCTATTTAGTATCATAGCTTTAGTCTTTTTAGTTACTGCTTTTTCTAAAGATTCAATTGTTAGTTTAAAAGAATTACTTTCTTCTGTGTCAACAAAAGTTGGAACTCCATCAGCCAATTGTACAAGTTCTGGATAACTAACCCAATATGGAGCACCTATTAAAACTTCATCTCCCGGATTTAATATAGCTTGAAAAATATTTGCTAAACATTGTTTAGCTCCTGTTGAAATAATAATTTGAGAAGTTTTATAAGTTAAGTTATTATCTTTTTTAAACTTATTTACAACTGCTTCCTTTAATTCAATTATACCTGAAGCCGCTGTATATCTTGTTTGACCTGCTTCAATTGCCTTTATAGCAGCTTGCTGTATATTTTTTGGAGTATTAAAATCTGGCTCTCCTGCACCGAAGCCTATAACGTCAATCCCCTCTGCTTTCATCTTTTTAGCCTTTGCTGTAATTGCTAATGTAAGTGATGGTGAAATTTCCATTGCTTTTTTTGATAGCATCATTATAACTACCCCCATTAATATTTATTCTTTACAATATAAAATAATTAAAACTATCCAAATAAAAGAAATATTATTTAAACCTTTTCATTCAATTATATTCTCAAAAATATAATAAACGAGTTGGATATTCTACATCTAATGAATTTTAAAATGCATTAGAACTTCATATGAAAGATATACTTCATATCTGTATAATAACACTTATTCTATATAGTGTAAAGATTATATGGTAATTTTAACTTACTATTATTATTCTCATTTTTTATATTTACATACTAATTTTTTATAACATTTATCCAAAGTTCTGAAGCTTATTTACCTACATATAAAGACTAAAGACATGAAATTAAATTTTTAATTTCATGTCTTTATAACCTAAAAATTATTTTTAGATTGTACTATCAATTTAATTGCAGTTCTTTCTTCACCATCAATTTCTACATCTGTAAATGCTGGTACACACACCAGGTCCATTCCACTGGGCGCTACAAATCCTCTAGCTATAGCTACAGCCTTTACTGCTTGATTGATTGCGCCTGCTCCTATAGCTTGAATTTCTGCCCCACTACTTTGTCTTAGTACTCCTGCCAGAGCTCCTGCTACTGAATTAGGATTAGATCTTGCTGAAACTTTTAATACTTCCATATTAAACCTCCTACTACTATTACTACTTATTAAACTAATATTATTAGAATCCTATATATTATTTCTACATTTAATTGAAAATTCCTTTTATTGAAAATACAATTTTAGATTATTGCAAATTATAGTTTCACTTAATATAATAGACAAAAATAAAAGCCTCCTATTAAATAGGAGACTCACCTTTTTCATTACCTAATTTTACTTTGCATATTCTACTGCTCTTGTTTCTCTGATAACATTAACCTTTATTTGGCCTGGATATTCTAGTTCTGATTCTATTTTCTTCACAATATCTCTAGCCACTTCAATAGCACCTGCATCATCAACATCATCTGGTTTAATCATAATTCTGATTTCTCTTCCGGCTTGAATTGCATATGACTTTTCTACACATTCATATGAGTTTGCGATTTCTTCTAATTTTTCTAATCTTTTTATATAGGCTTCTAGAGTTTCTCTTCTAGCACCTGGTCTAGCTGCTGATATAGCATCTGCTGCTTGAACTAGTACTGCTTCTAGAGATTGATACTCTACATCTCCATGATGAGCTGCAATAGCGTTTACAACTATTGGAGATTCATGACATTTTTTAGCTAACTCAGCACCTATTAGTGCATGTGGTCCTTCTACTTCATGATCTACAGCTTTTCCGATATCGTGTAATAATCCACACCTTTTTGCCATGGTAGGATCCATTCCAAGCTCTGACGCCATAAGACCTGCTAAGTATGAAACTTCTATAGAATGTTTTAATACATTTTGACCATAACTAGTTCTATATTTCAATCTTCCTAAAAGTCTGATTATTTCCACATGTAATCCATGGATACCAGTTTCGAAGGTGGCTTGCTCGCCCTCTTCTCTTATGTCATTCTCAACATCTTTTTTCGCTTTTTCAACCATTTCCTCAATTCTTGCTGGGTGTATTCTTCCATCAACTATTAGTTTTTCTAAGGCAATTTTAGCTACCTCTCTTCTAATAGGATCAAAAGCTGAAAGAATAACAGCTTCCGGAGTATCATCTATTATTAAATCAACTCCAGTTAAAGTTTCAAGGGCTCTTATATTTCTACCTTCACGCCCAATAATCCTTCCCTTCATTTCATCGTTAGGAAGTGATACAACATGTACTGTAGATTCAGCTACATGGTCTGCTGCACATCTCTGTATAGCATATGTTATAACTTCTCTTGCCTTTTTATCGGCTTCTTCTTTAGCTTTAGCTTCAATTTCTTTAATCATTATTGCTGTTTCATGTTTAATTTCTTTTTTTACTTCGTCTAATAGTATTTGCTTTGCTTCTTCTGAGGTTAATCCTGCTACTCTTTGTAATTCTTCTCTTACACTATTATATAATTCTTGTATTCCTGATTCTAATGTCTCAACCTCTTGTTGTTTTTTAGATAATACTTCTTCTTTTCTTTCTATTGATAGGGTTTTCTTATCTAAAGTTTCCTCTTTTTGAAGAACCCTTCTTTCTAATCGCTGAATTTCATTTCTTCTTTCTCTGGACTCTTTATCAAAATCAGCTCTTAATCTATGAACTTCTTCTTTAGCTTCAAGGATTGCTTCTTTCTTTTTAGATTCTGCTTCTTTTTGTGCCTCACCTAAAATCTTTTTAGCATCTTCCTCTGATTTAGATACATTAGCTAAAGATATATTCTTTCTTGTATAAATAAAAACAAAAATAGCGACTAAACAAACAACTAGCGCAATAGCTATTATTAAAATAATTTGACTTGGTTCAGTCAATTTCCAACACCTCCTTTGCTTTTTTTATGACATATATTAGCAGTAAAATGAAAGCTCGAAAAGGTGCATATTCTATTCAATTCCTCTTATATTAAACCAGTATTTGTATTCATTTTATATTACTTTAACATCATTGTCAAGGTTATTACTAAATACTACAAATTCTCTCAACTTAGCTCTTAGGCTCGACTTGAACCTTTAAAAAAAATTTTTTAATTAGAATATCACCTTTAATTTTTACATTAAAATATCACATACTTTAATTATACATTTATTTGTATATTTCATACACAATATTTAAAATTTTAATTAAAAAAGATATGTAAAGCTTAAGTTATATATTTTTACTTAAAGCTTCACATATCTTTTATCTGATTTAATAAAGTAATTTACTTTTCTTCTACTTTATTCTCAACTTTTACTGGATTGTTATTTAATGGCAAAGAGTATTTTTCCCTTATTTTATTTTCTATTTCATTGGCAATTTCTGGGTTTTCCTTAAAAAAGTTTTTAGCATTTTCTCTTCCTTGGCCTAGTCTTACGTCTCCGTAGGCAAACCAAGCGCCACTTTTTTGGACAATTTCTTCTTTAACACCAATGTCTAATATATCTCCAACCCTAGATATTCCTTCACCATACATAATATCAAATTCTGATTGTTTAAATGGTGGTGCAACTTTATTCTTAGTTATCTTAGCTCTAGTTCTATTTCCTAAGAAGGTTTCTCCTTGTTTAATAGTATCTATCTTTCTTACATCAATTCTTACAGAGGCATAGAATTTAAGAGCTCTTCCTCCTGGAGTTGTTTCTGGATTTCCAAACATAACTCCAACTTTTTCTCTCAATTGGTTTATAAATATAGTAGAGCATTTTGATTTGTTTATAGAACCTGTAAGTTTTCTTAAAGCTTGAGACATAAGTCTAGCTTGAAGACCTACATGGGCATCTCCCATTTCACCTTCAATTTCAGCCTTTGGAACTAAGGCAGCAACAGAGTCTATAACTACTATATCTATTGCACCAGATCTAACTAAGGCTTCTGTAATTTCAAGAGCCTGCTCACCTGTATCTGGTTGAGATACTATTAAGTTATCTATGTCTACGCCTAATGCCTTTGCATAAACCGGATCAAGGGCATGTTCTGCATCTATATATGCTGCACAACCACCGTTCTTTTGAGCTTCTGCAACTACATGTAAAGCTACAGTAGTTTTACCAGAGGATTCTGGCCCAAAAATCTCAATTATTCTTCCTCTTGGAACTCCGCCAATTCCCAGTGCAATATCTAGCCCTAAACATCCTGTAGATATGCAGTCTATATTTAAAGTGCTCTCTTCCCCTAATTTCATTATTGAGCCTTTACCAAATTGCTTTTCTATCTGTCCCATAGCTGCTTCTAATGCTTTTAATTTATCGTTATTCATAAATTCCCCTTTAGGGTTCACATCCTTCCATCACGAACAATAGTTCTTATATGTTTATTATATAGTATTTAATTTATCAGGTCAAGTGTTATAGTAAAGAGTTCCTTTAAATTTCTTTCAAGGAACTCTTTACCATTTTTGACATAGTTATAGAATTATAAACATTATTCATTAATATTTATAATATCTTTTCCTTTAATAAAATAATCCACTCCAGATCCAATAGTTATAACAGCTGCTAGGTATATGGTAACCTGGGTTGTAATATTAAGCCACCCTGGATTATATACTAGAGATAATAGTCCCATTATGATAGCTATCATCTGAATTACAGTCTTCAGCTTTCCCCAATTACTTGCAGCTATTACCACGCCTTGTGAAGCAGCTAATGTCCTTAATCCTGATACTATAAATTCCCTAGCAATTATTACAACTACTACCCAGGCAGCAACAATTCCTTTTTCAACTAAAAGTATTAGAGCACAGGTAACTAAAAGCTTGTCTGCTAGAGGATCCATGAATTTTCCAAAGTTAGTTATCTGATTTCTGCTTCTAGCTATATAGCCATCTAATTTATCTGTTGCTGAAGCTATAATAAATATTGATAAAGCAATAATATTAGTTGCGGTGGTATCAATCATTGCACATATTAAGAATATCGGAACTAACATTATTCTTAGCACTGTAAGCTTATTTGCAAGATTCATCATTAACATCTCCTACTCCTGAAATTTAACAATCTTATAATCTGTTTACCTAATTAAAATTTACTTCTTATTGTAAATAGCAAAAACAAATTTTCTATAATAGTAATTATTTTATCTTATACAAACATTATACAATAAAATCTAAAAATTATTTAGTTTATTAATACTAATTTTACTTTATATCCTTATCTATATTATTAATTAATATTTTTTTATTATAAATATATAAATCTAAAAATTATTTAAGGATTTCTCCTATTAAATCATACTCTAGTGCATCTTTTATTCTTACCTTAACAAAATCACCTATACTTAATTTATTAGATTTTACATAAACCTCTCCGTCAATTTCTGGAGCCATTTCATAACTTCTTCCACAATATGTTCCTTTTTCTTTACTTTCAATCAATACATCATAGGTTCTACCTATTTTATTTTCATTTATTTCTGTTGATATAGTTTGTTGAGCCATCATTATAGAGTGAAGTCTTTCTTCTTTAATATTTTCTTCTATTTGACCTTCCATTTCTGCAGCCACAGTACCTTCCTCTTGAGAGTAAGTAAATACTCCTAGCTTATCAAATTTAGTTTCTTTGACAAAATTTAACAATTCTAAGAAATTCTCTTCTGTTTCTCCTGGAAATCCTACTATAAGAGTAGTTCTTATAGTTATATTAGGAACTGCATCTCTAAGCTTTTTAATATTTTCAGTGATTATTTTCTTTCTTCCTTTTCTTCTCATAGCCTTTAAAACATCATCGCTGATATGTTGTATAGGAATATCTATATACTTACACACCTTATCATTGATAGCTATTTCATTTATAACTTCATCAGTTAGCTCTTCTGCATAACAATAAAGAAGTCTTATCCATTTTATACTTTTAATTTTATCTAGCTCTTTTAAAAGAATATGTAAAGTTTTTTTTCCATATATATCTACCCCATAATTAGTAGTATCTTGCGCTACTATAATTAACTCCTTATATCCATTTAAAGCTAACTCTTTAGCTTCTTTAAGGATATCTTCCATATCCCTACTTCTGTATCTTCCTCTTATTTTAGGAATTGCACAGTAGGCACAAATATTGTTACACCCTTCAGATATTCTTATATAAGCAGTACTTCCTCCTGTTGTAACCTGTCTATTACCAATGTTTATATTGGTATCACTATAAGTTGTAATACAGCTCTTTTCTCCGGTTTTCATAGATTTTTCAATACATTCATGCAATTTATCATAATCATTTACACCTAAAATTATATCTAGTTCCGGCATAAGTTCTAAAAGCTCACTACCATATCTCTGAGTTAAGCACCCAGTAGCTATGAGCACCTTGCATTTATCTTTCTTATATTTTGCCATTTCTAATATGGTATCAATAGATTCTTGCTTTGAAGTTTCTATAAATCCACAGGTGTTAACTAGCAATATGTCTGCCTGCCTTTCATCTGTCACCGCTTCATATCTACTCTTCAAACTACTTATTATAATTTCTGCATCTATTCTATTCTTGTCACAACCTAAATTTATTACTCCAAATTTTAATTTTTCCACCTTTATCCTCCTAAGTGATCTATATATTATTTAAAACCTCTTCTTTTGTGTTGTAATGAAAGTTTCATTAAGAAGTTATTGTCTCATGGTATCATCTCTTCCAAAAACCTGTCTTGGCTTGCTTCCATTACGACCAGAGATAATCCCTTCAGCTTCCATTTCATCTATAATTCTAGCCGCTCTATTATACCCTATTTTTAGCCTTCTCTGCAACAAGGATGTTGAAGCTTGCCCTTCTTCTAATACAATTTTAATAGCTTCATCTATTAACTCATCACAATCTTCTCCACCTTTAGATTTAGAAACACTATTTTCTATTTCATCCATGATTTCTTTTTTATACTCTAATTCCTTTAATCCATTACGAATAAATTCTACTACAGTCTCTACTTCTTCCTCAGACACAAAGGCTCCTTGAATTCTAAGTGGCTTCGATTCACCTACAGGATAATATAGCATATCCCCTTTACCTAAAAGTTTCTCTGCTCCTGAAGAGTCTAGTATAGTTCTTGAGTCTATTTGACTTGAAACAGCAAAGGATATCCTAGATGGTATATTAGCTTTAATTACCCCTGTAATTACATCTACAGATGGTCTTTGTGTTGCTATTACTAAATGCATTCCTGCAGCCCTAGCCATTTGAGCAAGTCTACCTATATATTCCTCAACATCATTTGGACATACCATCATTAAGTCTGCTAACTCATCGATTATGATTACAATCCATGGAAGCTTTTCTTCTATTATCCCCTTTTCTACAAAGTCGTTATATCCTTCAATATTTCTTACGTTATTATCTGCAAAGAGTTTATATCTTCTAGTCATTTCATTAACTGCCCAATTTAATGCTCCTGCAGCTTTTTTAGGTTCTGTAACTACTGGAATTAATAGGTGTGGTATTCCATTGTATATATTAAGTTCTACCACTTTAGGGTCTATTAACAGCAATTTAACCTCTTGAGGTGTATATTTATATAATAAACTTATTAAAAGAGTATTAATACATACACTTTTTCCTGACCCTGTAGCTCCTGCAATCAAAAGGTGAGGCATCTTAGATAAATCTCCCACTACACAATTACCTGCAATATCCTTTCCAAGGGCAAAGGCTAAATTTTTCTTAGCAAGTGTAAATTCTTCACTTTCTATTACCTCTCTTAAAAATACTGCTGATAAATCTTTATTAGGTACTTCTATACCTACTGCTGCCTTTCCTGGGATTGGAGCCTCTATCCTAACTCCTGAGGCTGCTAAGTTTAGAGCTATATCATCTGCTAGATTAACTATCTTGCTAACCTTAACTCCTACATGGGGTTGTAATTCAAATCTGGTTACAGATGGACCTTTTGTAACCTGTATCACCTTAGCTTCAACTCCAAAACTTTCTAAAGTTTCTTGAAGTTTATTAGCACTATTAAGGAGGTCTTTTTTATCGCTATTTTTACCTATACTACTTAAATTTTTATGAAGGAGTTCTGGTGCAGGATGTTCATAAGCATATATTTTGTTTCCATCACCAAAGGAAATGTCAATATCTATATCCTCTATATTATTTCTATTTTCCTTTGACTTATTAGGTTGTTCTATACTTGTTTCTGTTTTTCCTTCAAATCTATTCTCTTCTTCATCCATCTTCATAAAATCTATAATTTTAATCTTCGACTCTTCGCTGCTTCCATTGTCTCTAGTATTCCCATCTGCTGATACATATTCCATAGCCTCATCAATTGCAATATTTGTTTGCTTCAAATCCCTTGACTTTTTTTTACTTTCTACTTTTTCAAAGGTAAATAACTCTTTTATAGTAATATTATTAATTAACACTAAAGATATTATATATAAAGCAAATAAAACTATATAGCTACCTACCTTTCCTAAAAGTGAACTTATAGGAACAGTAATTACTAAAGATATAATACCTCCATGAAGTACAGACTTAGATTTAAATTGATTTATAATAGCACTTGCCATATTTCCTTTTACGTAGTAAGAAGGTAATACTATAAGCTCAACAAAAATCATGGTAATAACTATAAACATTAAAATTCCAAGGGATTTTTTTGTTACCTTTAAATATTTATCTATTTTTATGTAACTTACTCCCATGTATATAAGCACAAAGGGTAAAGCATAGGCACCAATTCCAAGAAGTCCTATAAAAATTCTATTAATAAATACTCCCATAGAACCTGCCAAAGATGTTGGGTCTGAAAACATAACTGATAGTAAAGCTAAAAATATTAAAACTCCTATGGTTATCAGTATAATTCCATTAAAATCAAAAAGTTTATCCTTTTTTTCTCTCTTAGCTTTTGAACTATTATTTTTAACAGTGCTCTTCTTACTACTGTTTTTCTTTTTTAAAGGCTCTTTTCCTTTAGTCATAGTATCTCCTCCAAAACTCTTCCTAAGATTCATGAAAATAATTTCCATTTATCCATCTCAATATATTGTACATTGAAATCCACCTATATTTCAAATTTTTTTACAAATAAAAAGTTGCCAACATGATTTTGCTGACAACTCAATGGTGAATTGTTAAATTTTATCTATTTCTTAACTAATATTTTCTTCTGAACTTACTTCAAGTTGATTTTTTTCACCTTCACTTATTAACTCTTCTAATTTATCTAAGGCTTCTCTAATTCCACCTACTTCATCAATAAGACCACATTCTACGGCTTGATCCCCTATCAATATAGTTCCTATATCATTTAGTAATTCATCTGTTTGACTCATAAGCCTTCTAAAATCGTCTGAATCAATTTTTGAAGTTCTAACTACAAACTCAACTATTCGCTCCTGCATCTTTCTAAAATATTCAAAGGTTTGAGGTACACCTATAACAAATCCATTCATTCTTACAGGGTGCACTATCATTGTAGCTGAAGGAGTTATAAAGGAATAATCTGATGCTGTAGCTAATGGAACTCCTATAGAATGTCCTCCACCTATGACTATGGATACTGTAGGCTTACTAAGACTAGTTATCATTTCTGCAATGGCTAAGCCTGCTTCTACATCCCCTCCTGCAGTATTCAATACTATGAGTATACCTTTTACATTGCTATCTCTCTCAATAGCTATTAACTGTGGAATAATTAACTCATATTTAGTAGACTTAGTTTGATTACCAGAAATATTATGACCTTCAACTTGACCTATTATAGGTATAACTTGAATCCTGTCATCAGCCTTTGCTACAGACATGACCCCTACTTCTTTTAAGTTTGCAACTTCCTTACTTACCCCTTTAGAGTTATCATCTTCATTTTGTTCATCATCATTTTCTTCATTTATTATAACTTTACTTTTATTATTTTTTTTGTGTTTAGTATCTTTATCTTCCTTATGTTTTTTATTTTCCGCTTCATTAATCATGGAAAAACACCTCCTAATGTTTCTTATTCTGTGCATTAAGAGGTGTTTATATACTATCCTAATTTAAATTCATTATGAAGTAAATTTATAGCATCTTTGACTTTATTACTTTCTACAAGACACCAAATAGTTGTATGTGAATCAGCAGTTTGAAGAATATCTATATTGCCTTCTTCTAAAGCCTTTAGAATTCTAGACATAACTCCAGGTATTCCTCTCATCTTTGAACCTATTATAGATATTTTGCTACAACTTTCTGTATACTGATAATCAATTTCATAATTAGCTGCTATATTTTTAAACTTATCTAAATCTACTTCACTTATAGTAAATATTTTATCATTTATAAATACACTTATCAAATCAATACTTATTTCATTTTCAGCTAAAATATGAAATATATTATTGCAGTGCTCCTTTGAGCCTCCATTAATTCTTATTTGAACTCTATTACTCATATGAGTAATTCCAGTGATAATTCTTTCATTGTCCTCACCATAAGAAGAAATAATAGTCCCTTCACAATCACTAAGAGTATTTTTAATTACTAATGGAATATTATATTTTCTAGATATTTCAACAGCTCTAGGATGTATTACTTTAGCTCCTTGATCAGCAAATTGGAATACTTCATCATAGCTTATACTCTCAATTAATGAAGCCTTAGAAACTATTCTTGGATCTGCTGTCATTATACCATCAACATCTGTATATATTTGAACTTCCTTTGCCTTTAGTGCTGCTCCTAAAATTGCCCCTGTAACGTCACTTCCACCTCTTCCTATGGTAGTGATGCTCCCCTCTTCACTTATACCTTGAAAACCTGCTACTATAGGTACTTTTCCCTGCTCTAATACCTTTAGTACATTTTTCGGATTAACATCTAAAATAGATGCATTATTAAAATTATTATCAGTCCTTATACCAGCTTCTCCACCCATAAGTGGAACTGCCTCTACACCTTCTCTTAATAAATCATTACACATTACCACTGTACTTAAAGTTTCACCACAGGACAAAAGTAAGTCTAAGGCCCTTGGATTATTTATCTTAAATTCTTCACTAACTAAAGATAATAATGTATCTGTTGCATAAGGAGATCCTTTTCTCCCCATAGCTGATACTACTACTACAGGTTTATATCCATCCTTTATAGCTTTTTTTATCTTTTTTGTAACTAATATTCTATTATTTTCACTAGATACTGATGTACCACCAAATTTCTGAACAACTATATCCATACTTACCTCCATATTATATATGGGATTTTCTTAGTGTTTCCCCATCAACATCGATGATTATAGTTTTAGAGCCTATCTTCTTTACATAATCCCATGAAACTTCCAGCATCTCATTATTTCTAAAAAACATCTTACTAGACTTTCCATCTCCAAGTAATAGTAGCTTTAGCTCACCATTTTCATTTATAACTATATCATTATTGCCCAGGACACTATACTTATCTCCATCATTAATGTTTATTATTTCATATCGTTCCATTTCACTTAAATATCTATATTTTTCTTCCATCACATATCACCTCATACATAATTATATAAATTACTATGATTAATATGTTTTCTATTATATATTTATGAGTAAATTAACGAAACTTAATACAATTATAATATAATTTATGAAATTATACACTAGTATGTTCTTATGTTTTATAATAAAAAAATAAAAAGGTATTTTACCTTTTTATTTTAACTTCTATTTACTCTTCTGTTTTAGACTCTTCACTATCTTTTAATGCATCTTTTCTTGAAAGATTTACTCTTCCTTGAGAATCGATTTCTATTACTTTTACAAGTATTTCATCACCTATAGCTACTACATCTTCCACTTTATTTACTCTTTCGTTAGCTAATTTAGATATGTGTACTAAACCTTCTTTACCTGGAAGTACCTCTACAAAAGCACCAAAAGCCATAATCTTAGTAACTTTACCTAAGTATATTTCTCCAACTTCTACTTCTTTAGTGATTTCCTTTATAATTCTTAATGCTTCATTAGCACTTTCACTATCAGTAGACATTATAACTATCTTACCATCATCATTAGTATCAATTTTAACACCTGTATCTGCTATTATTTTCTTAATAGTTTTTCCACCAGGTCCTATTATATCTCTAATTTTGTCTGGTTTTATATTTATAGTGTACATTCTTGGAGCATATTGAGATAGCTCTGCTCTTGGCTCAGCTATACATTCATTTATCTTATCTAAGATATATAATCTAGCTGTTCTAGCATCTTCTATAGCTGTTCTTATACAATACTTAGATAATCCTTTTATTTTTGTATCAACTTGAATTGAAGTTATTCCTTTTTCTGTACCAGCAACTTTAAAGTCCATGTCTCCAAAGAAGTCTTCGATTCCTTGAATATCTGTAATTACAGCCTCTTCACTTAAATCTTCACTAGTTATAAGTCCCATGGCAATTCCTGCTGCTGGCCTCTTTATTGGAACTCCAGCATCAAGTAATGCTAATGTACTTCCACATACACTGGCTTGAGATGTAGATCCGTTAGAGCTTAAAACTTCTGAAACAAGTCTTATAGCATATGGGAATTCCTCTATAGAAGGAATTAGTGGTTCTAAGGCTCTTTCAGCTAAAGCACCGTGTCCTATTTCTCTTCTTCCTGGTCCTCTAAGTGGTCTTACTTCTCCAACACTGTATGCTGGGAAATTGTAGTGATGCATATATCTCTTGAAGTCTTCTTCTCCAATACCATCTATGATTTGAACATCACCTAAAGCTCCCAATGTGGCTACAGTCATTACTTGAGTTAATCCTCTTGTAAATAATCCTGTTCCATGAGTTCTTGGAAGGAGTCCAGTTTCACAAGATATAGATCTAATTTGATTAAATTCTCTTCCATCTGGTCTTCTCTTATCTCTAAGTAACATGTTTCTTACAATTTCCTTTTGAATATTGTAAACAACTTCTCCTATGTCACTTCCGCCCTCTGGATACTTCTCAGAAAACTCTTCATTTATTTTAGCTTTAATTTCACTTACTTTAAGATTTCTTTCATCTTTATCAGTGATATACATAGCTTCTTTTAACATATCAAAAGCAAAGTTTCTTACTTCACTTTGGATTTCTTCATTCACTTTGTATAGTACTGGCTCAGGTTTAACCTTTCCAAATTTAGCTCTAGCCTCTTCCTGGAACGCTATAATAGATTGACACTGATTAAATCCAAAGTCTATAGCTTCAATCATAGTTTCTTCTGGAATTTCATCTCCACCAGCTTCTATCATCATAACTCTGTCTTTAGTAGCACATACAGTTAATTGCATTGAGCTTAATTCTCTTTCTTTAGATGTAGGGTTAACTACAAACTTTCCATCGATTAATCCAATTGATACTGTAGCTACTGCATCAGTAAATGGTATACTTGATAAAAGTAATGCTATTGAAGCTGCATTCATAGCTAATATTTCTGGAGAATTATCTTGGTCTACAGATAATACCGTACAAACCACTTGAACATCATTTCTATATCCTTTTGGGAATAGAGGTCTTATAGGTCTATCTATAGCTCTACAATTTAGTATAGCTTTTTCTGATGGTCTTCCCTCTCTCTTTAAAAATCCCCCTGGAATTTTACCTACTGCATATAGTCTTTCTTCATATTCTACACTTAGTGGGAAAAAATCTATTCCTTGTCTTGGTTCTTCAGACGCATTTACATTTACAAGGATTACAGTCTCTCCATAACTAATAAACATAGCACAATCAGATAACTTTCCAATTTTACCAATTTCTATCTTCATTTCTCTTCCTGCTACAGAAGTACTTAACGTATTTGTCATTTAATCTCCTCCTTTCGGTTATTAAAAAAATATATATATAGATATATACTTATTATTATCTTTTTTTTGCTATTTAATTAAAATAATAGAGCGGCTTTGCCGCTCTTAATTATTTTCTAATTCCTAATTTAGCAATTATAGCACGGTATCTTTCGATATCTTGCTTCTTTAAGTAGCTTAAAAGTCCTTTTCTTTGTCCAACCATCATTAAAAGACCTCTTCTTGAGTGGTGGTCTTTTTTGTGAACTTTTAAATGCTCAGTTAATTCTTTAATTCTTTCTGTTAATAATGCTATTTGTACTTCTGGAGAACCTGTATCTCCTTCTGTTCTTGCAAATTGTTGCATTATTTCTTGTTTTCTTGCCTTTTCCATATTGTATGCACCTCCAATAGTTAAATCGCCATATGCCATGTACCCCGTTGGCATTCAGAATACATAGCATAAGGTTCATATGAAATTATATCAAACTAAATTTATTTTGTAAATAGAAAAACTAATTAAAAATTTGTAAAAATTAGTTATTTAGGAATTTTATCTATATATATAGAATAATCCTTGCCATTTACATAATTTTTATCCTTTGATAGTTGATTCTTCAGTTCATCAATGGATCCGAATCTTTTTTCTTCTCTTATTTTCTCTATAAAATATAGTTTAATTTCTTCTCCATATATATTTTTATCAAAATTTAAAATATTAGTTTCAATACTTAATTTACTACCTTCTAGGGTAGGATTGTATCCAATATTAGTTATGGCTTTATAAAAGCAATTTTTATACTCTACAATAGTTCCATAAACTCCACCCTTAGGTACTACGAATTTTTTATCATAATTTAAGTTTACAGTAGGGAATCCCATGGTTCTACCTATCTGCTTACCCTTAATTATATTTCCACTTAACATAAATGGTCTACCAAGAAACTTATTGGCTCTTTCTATATTTCCTTCTTGAAGATTATGTCTAATGGCAGAGCTACTTACCACTTCTCCATCTGAAGTTATGGGCTCTACTACAAAAAGTTCATAGTCTAATATTTCACTATATTTTTTAAGAATCCCTACATCACCTAAATTTTTATATCCAAAACGATAATTAAAGCCAACTACTATACCTTTAGCATTATAATGCTTCTTTAAACTATTAATAAATTGTTCTGGTGAAATTGACATGAATTCCTTATTAAATTCCATAAAATTTAATATATTCACTTGAAGTTTTTCAAATAAAATAGCTTTCTCTTCATTGCTCATTATTAGTTTTGGACAAATCTCTTTATTAACAACAGACAAAGGATGATTTTTAAAGGTACATACCATGACCTCTACATCTTCTATATTTTTAGTTAATTTAATCTTCTCTGCTAATTCCTTAGCACTATTAATTAATTCTCTATGACCACTATGTATACCATCAAAACTTCCCAGAACAATTATACTAGGAGTTTCAATGACTTCATTAAAATTATCTTGTATAATTTTCATAAATATATCCCCTAAAGAAAAAGTTTTATTAATTTAAATCCTGAATCGCTTTCTGCTCCAATTCCTATAAGCTTATTTGAATTGTTGTATACTGCATATTTGCAAAACTTTTCAATTCTATTTAAAAGAGTTCTATCATTTATGGTTACACCATTTAATATTAACCTTTCAAACTTTTCATTAACTACAAGTTTAGGAAACTTACTAAATACTTCATCTAAGGAAATAATATAATTATTTATATTATCCTCTGTTAAATCTTTTAGTTCCACACTCCTATCTATAGTAAAAGGACCAGTAGCTGTTCTCTCTAGCTCCCACATCATAGCTCCACAACCAAGTTCTTCTCCTATATCATAGCATAAACTTCTTATGTAAGTTCCTTTAGAACATCTAACTTTTATGTGGATTATAGGGCTATCTATGGATAATATATCAATACTATGGATAGTAACTGTCCTTGGCTCTCTATAGACTTCTTTTCCTTCTCTAGCTAACTCATAAAGTTTTTTCCCATTTTGTTTAAGAGCAGAATACATAGGTGGAACTTGAGCAATAGTTCCTACAAATTTATTTATAACCTTAGTAATTTCTTCTTCTGTAGAATCTACCTTACTCTCACGAAGTACTTTTCCTTCTCTATCGTAAGTATCTGTTACAACTCCTAACTTAACCTTTGCTATATATTCTTTCTCGCCTTCCATGATAAAGTCTATGGCCTTTGTTGCTCTTCCTATACATACTGGAAGCACACCACAAGCTTCGGGATCTAAGGTACCCCCATGTCCGACCTTTTTCTCTTTAGCTAGCTTTTTTATTTTTCTCACTACGTCAAAGGAACTAATGCCAAGAGGTTTATTTATATTTAAAACTCCAAAGGGTTTATTATTTTCTATCATAATATATCAACTCTTCTTCTAATATTTTGTATATTTTATCCTTTACTTCAATGATGGAACCCTCACAAAAAAGACCAGAAGCTCTTTTATGGCCTCCACCATTAAAATTTTCTGCTATTTTACTAACGTCAACTATTTCTTTAGACCTTAAGCTTACTTTTATTCCACCCTTACTTTCTTTAAATAAAGCTACTACTTCTACTCCACTTATCATAGTTCCAAAGTGAATAACCTCGGAAGAATCCATGGATTCTAAGCCTACTTCATTAAGCATAGCATCATTAATCTCCATAAATACAACTTTATTATTAAGGTGTAATGTCAAAGTATCGATGACTTTCCCAAAGAACTTAACTTTATTAAATTCTTTATTTTCAAAGACTTGTCTTTGAATTTTATTAAAGTTAACTCCAGTTTTAATAATTTCCCCAGCTATCTCATGAGTTCTGCTTGTAGTATTAGAATGCTTAAAGGAACTTGTATCTGTTAAAATAGAAGTATAAATTGATTTACCTATATTCTTTGTAATATCTACTTTTAACTGATTTAATAGGTCATAAATTATTTCTCCAACTGCTGAAGAATTTATATCCACATAATTAAAATCACCATACTTTTCATTACTTAGATGGTGATCTATATTTACAAGCTTATATTGCCTATTCTCTGCATCTAAATTAGCATTTATTCTCTTGAAATCTCCACAATCTAATACAATTATTAAATCTGTACCATCCTTTACCTGTTGAAGTAATCCTGTGATTTCCTCACTACAAGGCAAATACTCAAAAGTATCTGGAATTTTCTCCTTTGAAAGTATATATGCTTCTTTATTAAGTGCCCTTAGCCCTTGAAGTAGGGCTGTGGCACTTCCTAGAGAATCACCATCTGGTGATTGATGAAAAGTAATTCCTATGGAATTACTTTTCTCTATGATATCTACTATATTGCTAGTTATCATTAGAATCATTCTCCTTTATCTTTCTAAATAAAGACTCTAAATGATTAGCTTTATCTAAAGTTGTATCTAACTCTATGATAACTTCTGGAACATGTCTTAACTTAACATTTTTTCCTATCTCTTTTCTTATAAAACCTGTTGAGCTTTTAAGAATTTTAAGAGCATCTGTCTTTTGATCCTCTGTACCAAATATACTAACAAATACTTTAGCATAGCTTAAGTCTCTTGTTACTTCTACATCTGTTACACTTACCATTGCTGTAAGTCTAGGATCCTTTATTTTGTTTTGAATAGTGTTGCTAACATCTTTTTTTATCTCTTCATTGATTCTGCCGCCTCTATAGTTAGCCATGGAGATCACTCCTTCCTATTACAATTGTTTTGGTTTAATTTCTTCCATGATATAGCCTTCTATAATGTCTCCTTCTTTTATATCATTGAATTTCTCAATGCTAAGTCCACATTCGTATCCAGCTGCTGCCTCTTTAACGTCATCTTTAAATCTCTTTAAAGATGCAAGAGTAGATTCTGTAATTACTATACCATCTCTTAGTACTCTGACTTTACAGTTTCTTGTTATCTTTCCATTAAGAACATAACATCCTGCTATAGTCCCAACGTTAGAAATTTTATATACCTGTCTTGCTTCACAACGTCCAGTAATAACTTCTTTGTATTCAGGTTCAAGCATACCAATCATTGCTGATTTAATATCATCCAAAGCATCATAGATAATTCTATAAGTTTTAATTTCTACATTATCTCTTTCTGCAACTGTAATAGCATTATTGTCTGGTCTTACGTTGAAACCAATAATAATAGCATTAGAAGCATAAGCTAGAGATACGTCTGTTTCAGTTATAGCTCCAACTGCTCCGTGGATAACTCTAACTTTTACGTTATCTGTAGAAAGCTTTTCTATGGATTGTTTAACCGCTTCTGCTGAACCTTGAACATCAGCCTTAACTATTACGCTTAATTCTTTAACCTTACCTTCTTGGATTTGGTTATATAGATTTTCCATAGACACTCTATTAGAGGTTTGGAAATGATCTTGTCTAATCTTTTCTTTTCTTGACTCTGCCATTATTCTAGCTGTCTTTTCATCTCTAACAACAGTAAATCTATCTCCTGCTGCTGGAACTTCTGAAAGTCCTAATATTTCTACTGGCATAGAAGGGCCAGCTGCTTTTGTAGTTTTACCTTTATCATCAATCATTGCTCTGATTCTACCATAAGTAGTTCCAACTATTATAGAATCTCCTGATTTTAAAGTTCCATTTTGAACTAGTATACTAGCTACAGGTCCTCTACCTTTATCTAATTTAGCTTCTATAACTGTTCCTTTAGCTCTTCTGTTAGCATCAGCTTTTAATTCTAACATTTCAGCATTTATTGTAATCATTTCAAGAAGATTATCTAAGCCTTCCTTAGTGTGAGCAGATACTGGTACACATATAGTATCTCCACCCCAATCTTCAGATACTAATCCATATTCTGTTAACTCTTGCTTAACCCTATCTGGATTTGCACTTTCTTTATCCATTTTATTTATAGCTATAATCATAGGTACTTCTGCAGCTTTACAGTGATTTATAGCTTCAACAGTTTGTGGCATAATTCCATCATCTGCTGCTACTACTAATATAACTATATCTGTAACTTGTGCTCCTCTAGCTCTCATAGAAGTGAAAGCTTCGTGACCTGGAGTATCAAGGAAGGTAATTCTCTCACCATTTACATCTACAGTATAAGCACCTATGTGTTGAGTAATTCCACCAGCTTCTGTTGCTGTAACTTTAGATTTCTTTATTGCATCTAGTAATGATGTCTTACCGTGGTCAACGTGACCCATTACTGTAACTATTGGTGGTCTTTTAGTTTCTTTTGCTTCTGATGATTCGTCTTCTATCTCATCAATCTCATCCTCTTGTTCTTTAGCAATGTCACCAACATTTTGCTCTTTTAATACTGCAATAGATCCAAAGCTATCTACAAGCTTTTCAGCTGTGTTAAAGTCAATCTCTTGGTTTACACTTGCCATAACTCCTTGGAATATTAAAGCTCTTATAACTTCTACCACTGGTTTTTTTAGCTTATCAGCTAAGTCTTTTACAACGATAGTTTCTTCCATTTCGATTACTTCATCTGGAGTTTCATCAACCTTTTCTTCGTTTCTCTTATTTCCGCCTTTTCTCATTTTGCTATTTTTTCTTTGCTGCTTACTTATATCTTCATTGATTTTTGATTCATATTCCTCAATGATTTCTTTCTTTTCAGCTGCTTCTTTTTTTTGTTCTTCATATAGCTCTTTTATAAGATCAGCATCCTCTTCATCGATGACACTCATGTGATTCTTAGCTTCCACACCGAACTCTTCCATTAATACACTTATAAGTTCCTTGTTTGTAACTTCTAATTCTTTAGCTAACTCATATATTCTTATTTTCGACAAAACTTTCACCCCCGAATTTACATTCCGTAATTCTCTTTCCATAACTTTATTAAATTTTCACAAATTTTTTTATCTCTTACTGCTAATACATTGATTTCTTCTCTACCTATGGCCATACCCAATTCATTTTTAGGTATATTTCCTATTACAGGCACTCTTCTGTCATCACAGTATTTTTCAAATTTTTTCTTAGTGTTTTCTGAACACTCTAAGGATAAAATACATAGATGGATTTTATTTCTTTTTATCTCTTCTTCACATCCATTATATCCTTCTACTAAGTTTCTAGATTTTTTTGCAATCCCTAGAAAACTTAAAAATTTATTCTGCATTAACTATCTCTTCCTTTAGTTTATCATATATTTCATCATTTATCTTAGTTTCTAGATTTCTTTCTAGTCTTTTAGTCTTTACGGCTTTTTCTAAACATTGAATATTTCTGCAGATATAGGCTCCACGACCAGGTTTTTTACCATGTAAATCTATAGATATCTCATTTTCCTTATTTTTAACAACTCTTATAAGTTCCTTCTTAGGTTTCATTTCCATGCATCCTGTGCACATTCTTTGAGGTATCTTTTTTACCTTCATAAAATATCACCTACCTTTAAAGGTTACTTTCTTCGTTTTGTAAGCTTTCAGCTTGACTCTTACTCTTAATATCTATTTTCCATCCAGTAAGTCTTGCTGCTAATCTAACATTTTGACCTTCCTTACCTATGGCTAATGATAATTGATTATCATCTACTACAACCTTAGCACTCTTTCCATCCTCATCTACATCAACTGATAGAACTTTAGCTGGACTTAGCGCATGAGCAATATACTCTTCTGGTAACTTACTCCACTTTATTATATCAATCTTTTCATTTCTAAGTTCATTTACTATGTTTTGAACTCTAATTCCTTTAGGTCCAACACAAGCTCCCATAGGATCTACCTCTTCATCATTAGACCATACAGCTATTTTAGTTCTTGAGCCTGCTTCTCTCGCTATACTTTTTATTTCTACAATTCCACTGTATATTTCCGGAACTTCTAACTCAAATAATCTTTTTACAAGGCCTGGGTGTGTTCTTGAAACTACAATTTGTGGTCCCTTAGAACTTTTCTTTACTTCTACTATATATAGCTTTAATTTCTCATTAAATATATAAGATTCTCCTGGCATTTGCTCATTTGGGCCTAATACAGCTTCTAGTTTACCTAGATCTATAAATACATTTCCTCTATCTTTTCTTAGAACTATACCTGTTATTATGTCAAATTCCTTAGTTATAAATTCATTATATATAAGAGTTCTTTCAGCTTCCTTAATTCTTTGAATAACAACTTGCTTCGCAGCTTGAGCCGCAACTCTTCCAAAATCTCTTGGAGTAACCTCAATTTCCGCAATATCTTCTAAGTTATATTTGGCACTGATTTCTCTAGCATCCTCTAAGGATATTTCTATTACATCATCATATACTTCTTCTACAACTTCTTTTAATGAGTATACATGAGTTTCTCCTGTATCTCTATTAACCCATACTCTTACATTTTGCTCCTTGGCATGAGACTTTGCAAAATTTTTCTTATATGCTGCTACTAAAGCATCCTCTATAGTAGTAAAAAGCATTTCCTCACTAATTCCTTTTTCAACAACTAGTTGTTTTACAGCATCTATAAATTCTTCCTTAAATCCGGTGCTCATTATATTTATATCCTCCTTATAAAGTTGGGTTTAACGTAACTAAAGAAACCTTTGACATTGGTATTGCAACTTCATTGTCATTGATTTCTAACATTAAATTTTCGCTATCAAACCCCTTCAATATCCCTTCATATTTTTTCTTTCCTTCAAATAATGCTGAAAGTTTTACAGCTACATCATGATTTATATACTTATTAAAATGTTCTTTTGTATATAAGGTTCTAAATATACCTGGAGATGATACTTCTAAATTATATTCTTCTGTTATAGGATCTTCTTTATCTAGCATTTCTCCAACAGCCTTACTTACTTCTACACAGTTATCCAAAGCAACGCCTTTTTCATTATCTATAAAAACTCTTAAAATATTTTGTCCGCCTTCACGTACATATTCTAAGTGATAAAGTTCAAATCCGAGTTTTTCTACTATATTAGTAATTTTACTATGGAGTTTTTCCACAACACCGCTACTGTTCATAATACATTTCCTCCTTTTTATTATATTTACTTTAAATCTTTAGTAATAAACTTAATATTTTTTATTGCTACACAACTTCCATCTTTTTATGAAGTTGAAAGTATTTGGTCAAATAGTCATGGGATAATATTTACATTACCACAGTACCCTTTAAGGTATGAGTTCAACTAGCTTTAGTGAGATGTAAAACCTTAGTTCAAACTAAGGTTCACTTTATAATTAAAACGCAACTTGGGGTTGCGTTTTAATAAATAGAGAGTAGGCATAAATCCTACTCTCCCTCAAAGATTATCATAATAACTAGCTCATTAAGTACAATTATATCATAGCTATTTTCAATATGCAATGATTTTAGCTCCTTTGAGGTATTTATGCCGATGACTACCATCTCTAATACTCCCATTTTATTTGAAATTGGAGTAAAGAGCTGCTACGTCCCTGGATAACGCTTTCTAAGCTTCAAAGAAGCTAAGAACTCTGTTAATGAAATGGCACCTAACTTAAATTATTTAAATAAACAGTTGTTAAAAAAGACTTAATTGATTTGTTTCTGGTAAATCCCCTATGGCTCCGTGATTTGCCAAAGCTTCTACTACAGTCTTTGTAGCTTTACTTCTTATACGAAGATCTTCCTTAGATATAAATTCTCCATGATTTCTAGCTTCTGCTATAGCCTTTGCTGCATTTTCCCCTACTCCAGTAAGTCCACTTAAAGGAATTCTTATATTATCTCCTTCTATTGTAAATTTTACTGCCTCTGATTTATATACATCTACGGGTAGAAATTTTATACCTCTTTTGTACATTTCATAACAAAGTTCTAAGGTGGTAAGAAGACCTTTTTCTTTCGTACCTATATTGTTCCCCAAAGCATTTAATTCATCCATAGTATCTTTCATTGCTTCTTCACCCTTTATAACTAAATCACCATCAAAATCGTCTGCTCTAACAGTAAAATAAGTTGCATAATAAGCCTTTGGGTGATGAACCTTAAAATAAGCTATTCTCATAGCCATCATTACATAGGCAACAGCATGACCTTTAGGAAACATGTATTTAATTTTTTTACAGGACTCTATATACCAATCTGGAACATTATGTTCTCTCATTATGGCTTCAAACTCTTCTGATACACCCTTTCCTTTCCTAACCTTCTCCATGATGGTAAACGCAGTCTTGGGCGGAAGTCCTTTATATATAAGATAAACCATAATATCATCTCTGGTAGATATACAATCTTTAAGGGTAGTATATCCTTCTTTTATATAATATTGAGCATTATTAAGCCATACGTCAGTACCATGAGAAAGACCAGAAATTCTAACTAGGTCAGAAAATGTTTGTGGTTTTGTATCTAATAGCATCTGTCTAACAAATTTAGTTCCAAACTCTGGAACACCATAACATCCAACTTCACAACCCAGTTCTTCGGGAGTTATGCCAAGAGCTTCTGTCCCTGTGAAAAGACTCAAAACCTTTGGGTCTGATAAAGGTACACTTTGAGGACTTATTCCAGTTAAATCTTGAAGCATCCTAAGCATAGTAGGATCGTCATGGCCTAGTATATCAAGTTTTAAAAGCCTACCACTAATAGAGTGATAATCAAAGTGAGTTGTTATTATATCTGATTTTGGATCATCTGCAGGATGTTGTATTGGACAAAAATTAAATATTTCATTGTCACTAGGTACAACCATAATTCCTCCTGGGTGTTGCCCTGAAGTTCTCTTTACCCCAGTACATCCAATAGTTAATCTTTCTATTTCTGCATTAGTAGTATTTATATCTCTTTCATCTAAATACTTTCTAACATATCCATAGGCAGTCTTATCTGCAATAGTTCCTATGGTTCCTGCTTTAAAGGTATGACCTTTTCCAAAAAGAACTTCTGTATATCTATGAATATCACCTTGGTTATCCCCTGAGAAATTTAAGTCTATATCTGGTTCCTTATCTCCCTCAAAACCTAAGAAAGTTTCAAAAGGAATATCGTGACCATCTTTTATATAAGGAGTTCCACATTTTTCGCAGTTTTTATCTGGTAAGTCAACTCCCGAACCTATGGATCCATCTAAAATGAATTCACTATTTTTACAATTAGGACATACATAATGAGGTGGAAGCCCATTAACTTCTGTTATATCTGACATGGTAGCTACAAATGAAGATCCAACAGATCCCCTAGATCCAACTAGATATCCATCACTGATAGACTTTGCCACTAATTTTTGTGCTATAAGATAAAGCACCGCATATCCGTTATTTATAATAGAGTTTAATTCCTTATCAAGTCTTTTCTGAATAACTTCTGGAAGATTATCTCCATATATGGATTTTACTTTATTTAAAGTCATGTTTCTAATGTCATCCTCTGCACCCTCTATTTTAGGAGCATAGGTTTCATCTGGAATTGGTTTAACCTCTCCAACTAAGCTTTGTATATACTCAGGGTTTTCCACCACAATTTCCATGGCCTTTTCTTCACCTAAATATGAAAACTCTCTTAACATTTCTGTAGTGGTTTTGAAATATAGTGGAGGTTGATTATCAGCATCATCAAACCCTTTTCCGGCCATTAAAATTCTTCTAAAGACTTCATCTCGTGGTTCTAAAAAGTGTACATCCCCTGTGGCAACTACTTTTTTATTATAGAAATCTCCAAGTTCACATACCCTTCTATTGAGATCCCTAAGTCCTTCTTCATCCTTAACCATGTTCTTCTTTATTAAAAATTCATTATTTCCAATGGGTTGTACTTCTAAATAATCATAAAACTCCACTATATGTTCCATGTCCTCTAGGGACCTTCCTGCTAGAACTCCCTTAAATATCTCTCCAGCCTCACATGCAGAACCAATAATAAGTCCCTCTCTATATTCTTCTATTAGACTCTTAGGAAGCCTTGGTCGTCTTTGATAATAGTCTAAGTTAGAAAAGGATATTAGCTTATATAGATTTTTTAATCCACTCTGGTTTTTGGCTAAAATTATTACATGGTATGTAGGAGCTTTTTTTACATCAAATGATTTTAAATATTCCTTATTAACTCCATCTAAATTATTAAAACCCTTCTCTCTTAACATATCAAAGGATTTTAAAAGAATATCTCCAGTAGCCTTAGCATCATCCACAGCTCTATGATGGTTTTCTAAGGATATCTTTAAGTGTTCACATATTACATTAAGCTTATGCTTTTTAAGTTGTGGAAATAAAAATCTAGCTAAAGGTAATGTATCTATAATTCCATTTTTAAATTGCAACCCAAGATTTCTGCACTTAGACTTAATAAATCCCGTATCAAACTCCGCATTGTGAGCTACTACTACAGAACTCCCTACAAAGTCTAAAAACCTAGGAAGAACATCTTCTATGGTTTTGCAACCCTTCACCATATCATTACTTATACCTGTAAGCTCTGTTATTTTATATGGAATGCTCATCTCTGGATTTATAAGTTCATTAAAGCTATCAATAACATGTCCATTCTCTATTTTAACAGCTCCTATTTCTATAATGCGATCTTGGTGACTTGAAAATCCTGTAGTTTCAATATCAAATACTACAAAGGAACTATTAAAATCTATTCCTCTACATCCGGTAGCTATACCTACTCCATCATTAACTAAATATCCCTCTATTCCATATATAATTTTTATATTATGTTTCTTCCCTGCATCCATGGCCTCTGGAAAGGCTTGAGCTACTCCATGATCTGTTATGGCAATTGCCTTATGTCCCCATTTAGCAGCTTTAGCAATAAGACTTGAAGGTGTAACCACTGCATCCATGGAGCTCATGGTAGTATGAGCATGAAGCTCTATCCTCTTAACTTCACAACCATCCATTCTTTCACTAGGTTTCAACTTTACAATAGACTTTGCATTAATCACTAAATCTTTAGAAAATCTATCAATTTCTACTTCCCCATAAACCTTGCAACATACCCCTGGTTTTAACTCTTCCAGCAGCTTTTCTACTTCTTCATTACTTCTTGGATATATTTTTATAGTTATAGAGCTAGTGTAGTCAGTAATATATAAAGAAGGATATATTTTTCCACTTTTAGCTTCAAATATATTTACCTTAAATACATCTCCAGCCACAGCTACTCTCCCGGAGCCCATATTTAATTCACACATTTCTGTGGTTTCTTCATTTATATTTCTATTACCATATACCACATTGTCATCTAAAGGCTCTTTGCTCTTTCTATAATTCTCCTTCCAAGGACTAGCTTTTTTATCTCCCTTAGTTTCTTTAGGCTTTTCTTTAGCTTTATCACTAGATCTACTAGAAATCTTAGGACTATTTGCTATAATATCACTTACTATTCTCTTTTCTTCAATTTGCTTTTCTAGAATATAATCTTCTTCAATAGCCGATTCATCATAGTATATTTTTACTTCTACTTTAATGTTGAACATATTATAAATTTCGCTTTGTATTAATCTATCTATATTCTTATGACAGAGCATCTTAGATATAAATTCATTGGATATACCTATATTAATTCTGTCATTTTCTAGCTTTTTAACTGCTTTTAGTAAACTAGTCTTAGCAGAAGGAAAAGATGAGGCAAGAGAGTTAATGACATCTATCCAATACTCCCCCACCACATCTTCTAAAGCAACATGTTCTACATCTCTATACCACAAGATATCTATAGTCCCTAAATCACAAAGTTTATCCTTAATAAGATTACATATATTCTCCTTCATAGGATCATCTAAGGGACTCTTATGTTTTAATACTACCTTAACCATCTCGCTTTGTTTTAGATATTGAACTTTATTTATGATGATATCTTCATAAATAGGCAATCTACTATCATATCCTAGTAGTTCTGACAATGTCATTTAGATTCCTCCTATCTATAAACTTTCAATCTCCTTAATCAATTCATCCAGTAAATCTTCTTCTTTTACTTTTCTTACAATCTCACCTTTTCTAAAGATAAGACCTTCTCCATTACCACCAGCTATTCCTACATCTGCTTCTCTAGCTTCTCCTGGCCCATTAACTACGCATCCCATAATAGCTACTTTTATATTTTTATTTATGTGACTTAATCTTTTTTCGGCTTCTTCTGCTATACTAATAAGATCTATTTGAGTTCTTCCACAGGTTGGGCAAGATACAAATTTTATTCCATCCTCTAACATGCCAAGGGATTTTAATATTTCTCTTCCCACCTTAACTTCTTCAACCACATCTCCTGTAAGGGAAATTCTTAATGTATCTCCTATGCCCTGTGCTAAAAGTGCTCCTACACCTACGCTAGATTTAACAGTACCTCTCCATGTGGTACCTGCCTCTGTAACTCCAATATGCAACGGATAATTAACCTTACTAGAAACTATATTATAGGCCTCTATCATTTGAACTACGTCAGAAGATTTTATAGATATGATTATATCTTCAAAATTTACTGCTTCTAGAATTTTCACATGATTAAGAGCACTTTCTGCTAAAGCCTCACTACACACTCTACCGTATTTATTTAAAACTTCTTTTTCTAGAGATCCAGAGTTAACCCCAATCCTTATTGGTATATTTCTTTCTTTTGCAGCTTTCGCCACCATCTCAACTCTACTTATGTCACCAATATTTCCTGGATTAATTCTAAGTTTAGAAACTCCATTTTCTATAGACTTTAATGCTAATCTATAATCAAAGTGTATATCTGCAACTAAAGGAATGTGAATTTGTTTTGCGATTTCCTTTATAGCTTCTGCAGCCTCCATATCGGGAACTGCACATCTTACTATATCACAACCACTTTCTTCAAGTCTTAAAATTTGCTCTACTGTGGAGGATACATCTCTTGTATCTGTATTAGTCATGGATTGTACTGTAATTCTAGAATCTCCTCCAATGTATATATCTCCAACTTTAACTTTTCTTGTTTCTTTTCTCTTCATAATTTCCTCCTAAAACTGAATAGGATTTATAATATCTTTTAGCAATACCAAAACCATAAGAGACATCAATGCTAAAAATCCATAGTAATTAATTGTTGCAACCTTTTCTTTATTTACTTCCTTACCAGTTATGATCTGGAATAGTAATAGAAATATCCATCCACCGTCTAAGGCAGGGAAGGGAATTACATTAAATATTGCTAGTTGAACACTGAATAAAGCCATAATATTTAATAAGGTAAGAATTCCTTGCTGAGCAGCTCTTCCTGAAATTTTCATAATGCTTATAGGACCTCCTACATCATCAGCAGAAACATTTCCTTTAAACAGTTGACCAAAAAAACCAAAGGTCTGTCTTATGGTGCTTCCCGTTTGATTAAGTCCATATTTTATAGATTCAATAAAGTTAGGCTTTACAACCTTAGAATATATCCCAACTTGAAATCTTTCTTCTCCTTCATTATAGGATGGTACTAAATCAAATTTTATTTTTTGTCCCTCTCTCTCTATTTCCATATTAACGGGCTTTCCTTCTCCTGTAAAAATCTCAGTAAGAAATTCTTCCCAGGTAGTAACCATCTTACCATTGACTTCTGTAATCTTATCTCCAGCTTTTATTCCCACTTCCATGGCTGGTGAATTTTCTATTACTTTATCTACAACGTTAGTAGAATGTCCTTGAATACCTCCTACTAAACTAAAGAATAGTATAGCTATTATAAAATTCATTATAGGACCTGCTGCTACAATAGTTAACTTCTGAAAGGAAGTCTTATTAGAAAAAGCCCTGTCATCCACTACAGTTACATCATCTTCTTCTCCATACATTTTTACATAACCACCAATTGGAAGTGCTTTAATAAGATACTCTGTCTCCTTCCCCTTAATAGAAAATAACTTTGGTCCCATACCTAAGGAAAATTCGAGGACCTTTACACCATTAACTCTAGCCATTATAAAATGTCCAAACTCATGACCTATAATTAATACACTAAATGCAAGTAAAGCCATTAAAAAATACGGTATATTACCTATAATACTTTGCAATATTTTTCTCCCCTTCCACTCTATTCACTTATACATATCTCTTTAAAACATATTCCCTAACCTGCTTATCTATGTCTAAAACTTGCTGTAAATCTGGATTTTTCACATGCGGAAACTTATTCATGGCAGCTTCTATTATTTCTTCAATCTGTAGATACTTAATCCTTGCATCCAGGAATAATTCTACTGCAATTTCATTAGCTCCATTATAAATTGCTGGCATATTACCACCAAGTTTTCCTGCTTTAAATGCTAATTCTAAGCATCTAAAAGTGTTTATATCGGGCTGTTCAAAGGTTAAGCTTGAAACGGTTTTAAAATCTAACTTATCTGCTATAGCTGTCCTTCTATCAGGATAGCTTAAGGCATATTGGATAGGTAACCTCATATCTGTGCTTCCTAATTGAGCAATAATTGAACCATCTTTATACTCTACCATGGAATGTACAATACTTTGTGGATGAACTATAACTTCAATGTCATCATATCCAACTCCAAATAAAAAGTGTGCTTCTATAACTTCTAATCCCTTGTTTACCAAGGTTGATGAATCTATAGAAATCTTTCTTCCCATGTTCCATTTAGGATGTTTTAAAGCCTCTTTAGGGGTAATTTCCTTCAAATCATCTCTAGTTTTACCTCTAAATGGCCCACCTGAAGCAGTAAGTATTATCTTATTTATATCTTTTTTTTCATTACCCTGAATACATTGAAATATAGCTCCATGCTCTGAATCCACTGGAAGAATTTTAACACCATTTTCCTTTGCCTTTGCCATAACTATATCTCCAGCAACTACTAAGGTTTCTTTATTAGCTAATGCTATATTTTTCTTAGCTTCAATAGCCTTAATAGTTGGTTTCAATCCTGCAATTCCTACTACAGAAGTCAAAACCGTATCTATTTCTTTTAAAGTAGCAACTTTTTCTAGCGCTTCTTCTCCACCAAATAGGTTTACTTGTTTATTTTCTCTTTCACAATACTCCTTTATAGCTTCATAACATTTCTCATCTGTTATACCTATATATTTTGGACTAAACTCTTCTATAATATCCACTAATCCTTTAAAGTTTCTATGAGCTGTAACCCCTATTAGGTTTACTTTATTTTCTTTATTTCTTATTATATCTAACGCCTGTGTTCCAATGGAACCAGTAACTCCAAGTATGCTTATGTTTTTCACTGTTAACGCTCCTTTAATTTTATCTAAAAACATTATACCCTATAATATGTAATAATACAAAATACTAATAATTAAATTAATTTTAATACCAATAGCTAAATTAATTTTAAAGAAGCAAAAATTAAAAAGGGATTTCCCAAAACAAACTAATCTTAAGCAAATGTCGAGGATCACTTATCCTTTTCCTGCTCAGTACTTAAAGACTTGTAAATTTTTTGAGAAATCCCTTAAATTAATAATACCTTAATAATTTCTTATAATTACGCTACAAAAATATTAATATAATAATATACCACCACAGATACTAGCAATATACTATCGAACCTATCTAATATACCACCATGTCCAGGAATCAAATTTGAGTAATCCTTAACACCCGCATGTCTTTTTATTGAAGATGCCACCAAGTCTCCACACTGTCCAAAAATTCCACCTAATAGACCAATTATCATATAGTTATATAGTGGGACTACTACTCCAAATTTAGTTATAATATATCCATAAATTGTACATCCTAAAATACTTCCTATAAGTCCGCCTATGGCTCCCTCTATGGTTTTTTTAGGGCTAACCCTTGGATTTAATTTGTGTTTTCCTAGATATCTACCAAAATAATAAGCTAAAGTATCACATCCCCATGAGGATATAAATATAAGCCATATGAAGAAGTTTCCATTTTCCATATTATTAAGTAATAATATAAAACTAAAAAATATGCCTACATAAAAACAAGGTAATATGGTCAATGCTACATCAATGAAGTTTCTATCAGTATCAAATACCGGAACTATCATTAAAAGGAATACTACAAGGATAAATACACCCACAGCAACGTTTAAATTAAATCCATGTCCTAAATAGATATAATAAAGTAAACATAATAAATATCCTACTATAGATATAGGTTTATATCCATCCACTTTGCTTACCTTATAAAATTCATACATTCCACCAAGGGATAATAAAACTACAGAAATCTTTAAAAAATACCCCCCTAAAAATATAAATAGTAATAGAGGAGCTAATATCATTGCCCCTATATATCTTTTATTCATTTGCCTCACCTCTTACTATACTCCACCAAATCTTCTATCTCTCTTTTGAAAATCACTAATTGCTCTTCTCAAATCTTCTTTTGTAAAGTCAGGCCAATTTATATTGGAAAACCAAAATTCAGAATAAGCACTTTGCCATAATAAATAATTACTAAGTCTTAATTCTCCACTGGGCCTTATAATAATATCAGGATCTGGCATACCACTAGTATACAAATGGTCTGATATGATTTTATCATCTATGTTATCTATTTGTAACTTTCCTTCTAATACTTCCTTAGCTATTTCTTTAACCCCTTTTACAATCTCATCTCTTCCTCCATAATTTAAGGCTATGTTAAGAGTTAAACCTGTATTATTTCTAGTTTTATACATTGCATCCTCTACGGCAGCCTTTGATTTCTCAGGAAGTTTACTTATATCTCCTATAGAATTAAGTTTCACATTATTTCTATGTAGCTCCTCAAATTCCTTATTTATAAACTCTACTACTAAGTCCATCAAAGCTCCCACTTCTTCTTTTGTTCTCTTCCAATTTTCTGTTGAAAAAGCATATAAGGTTAAATAGTTAACTCCCAGATTACTAGACTCCTCCACCATCATTTTAATATTTTTCATACCAGCTCTATGCCCCATAGTTCTTGGAAGTTTTCTTTGTTTAGCCCAACGACCATTCCCATCCATAATTATAGCTATATGGGCAGGGATTCGCTCCATATCTAATTGTATTTTTTCTTTAATTGCGTCTTTTTTAAACTTAAATATATCCAAAATATATCTCTCCATTTCAAGTAATCATGATGCTATTATATCACAAATACATAATAATAAAACCTGCAATATTTGCAGGTTTTATCTTACATATTATACTGACATTATTGACTTT
This sequence comes from Clostridium sp. UBA871, assembly GCF_002295255.1. NCBI lineage: Bacteria > Bacillati > Bacillota > Clostridia > Eubacteriales > Clostridiaceae > Clostridium > Clostridium sp. UBA871. Next base: position 877,215 of record NZ_DBFV01000004.1, read on the forward strand.
TCTTTTTCTTCTATAGCCTTATCAATTAATTTGATAAACTTATCAGTTTCTTTTTGAATCTGATCTTCAGCTTTTTTAGATTCATCTTCACTGATTTCACTATTTTTCTTTAAGTTTTTAATCTTATCATTTGCATCACGTCTTATGGATCTGATAGCAACCTTAGCATCTTCACCACATTTTTTAACTGATTTAACTAAATTTTTTCTAGTCTCTTCAGTTAATTCTGGAACAATTAGTCTAATAACCTGACCATCATTACTAGGATTAATACCTAGATCTGATTTTAAAATTGCTTTTTCTATATCTTTCATGCAACTTTTGTCCCATGGTTGAATAAGAAGAACTCTTGGCTCTGGAGCAGATATGTTCCCTACTTGGTTAAGAGGTACCATTGTTCCATAACTTTCTACTAATATTCTATCAAGCATTGTAGGGTTTGCTCTTCCAGCTTTTAATGTTCCAAGCTCATTTTGTAAGCTTAAAATAGTTTTGTTCATTTTCTCATCAGCATTTTTAATGATATCTTTTACCATAAAATTACCTCCATCAATTATTTACATATATTAGATGATACTAAAGTACCAATATTTTCACCTTTTACCGCTCTTATAATATTATGAGGCTCATCTAAACCAAATACTAGAATAGGTATTTGGTTATCCATACATAGGGATGTAGCAGTAGAATCCATAACCTGCAATCCTTTTTCTAATACCTCAATATAAGATAAATTATTAAACTTAACTGCACCCTCATGTTTATGAGGATCTTTATCATATACCCCATCAACTTTTTTAGCAAGCAAAATAACTTCAGCTTCTATTTCTGCTGCTCTTAAAGCTGCTGTAGTGTCTGTGGAGAAATATGGATTTCCTGTTCCTGCTGCAAATATTACAACTCTTCCCTTTTCAAGATGTCTCATTGCTCTTCTTCTAATGTAAGGCTCTGCTATTTCTCTCATTTCAATAGCTGTTTGAACCCTTGTATTAACACCTATAGCTTCCAAGGAGTCTTGTAATGCTAAAGCATTTATACATGTAGCAAGCATACCCATATAGTCCGCGGTAGTTCTATCCATGCCTTCACCACTTCTACCTCTCCATATGTTGCCGCCACCAACAACTGCACCTACTTCAACACCCATTTCAACTAACTTCTTAATTTGTAAAGCAATAGTGTTCGCTGTATCAAAATCAATGCCATACCCCTTCTCTGACGCTAATGCCTCTCCTGAAAGTTTAAGCATGACTCTTTTATATTTCGCAGTTTCCATATATATATTATACCTCCAACTCAATATATTTACACCATATTTTTGTATTTTACCAACCAATAACCAAAATTAACCATAGAAATTACATTAGATACTTCAATATAAATATGACTTTCTCTAGTTATATAGTTATTATAATACATGTAGATTTTAAAAAAAGAGAACCTAGGTTCTCTTTAATATTATCTTGTATTATTTTCCTTGCATTTGTCTTTGAACTTCTTCAGCAAAGTTTTCTTCTTTCTTTTCGATTCCTTCGCCTCTTTCAAATCTTGCAAATTTAACAACTTCCATAGTTGCTCCAAGTTTCTTTCCTTCTTCTTGAAGATACTTGCTTATAGTGTAATCTCCATTTTTAACCCATACTTGATCTACTAAGCAAACTTCTTTGTAGTATTTGCTTATTCTTCCCATAACCATTTTTTCAACTATGTTTTCTGGTTTTCCTTCGTTAAGAGCTTGAACTCTGTAAATTTCTTTTTCTTTTTCTAAAGATTCATTATCTACTTGATCTTTGTTTAAGAATAATGGGTTAGCTGCTGCTACTTGCATTGCTACATCTTTAGCAACTGTTTTTAATACTTCATCTTGTTTTTCACAAGCTAATTGAACTAAAACACCTATTTTCCCATTTCCATGGATATAGCTTTGAATTATTCCATTGTCAACTACAAACTTTTCAAATCTTCTAACAGACATGTTTTCACCTAATTTTGCAATTAGAGCTGTAACAGCGTCTTGAAGAGTTATGCTTTCATCTCCAACATATTTTTCTGCTAATAATCCTTCTACAGTAGTTACATTAGTAGTTGCTGCCATTTTAGCTACATTTGCTGCTAATGCTTTAAAGTCATCGTTTGCTGCAACGAAGTCAGTTTCACAGTTAACTTCTACTACAGAACCTATTTTCATATCTTCTGATATATAAGTAGTAACTATACCTTCAGCTGCTATTCTTCCAGCTTTTTTAGTTGCTGCTGCTAATCCTTTTTCTCTTAAAACTTCTACTGCTTTTTCCATATCTCCATTTGTTTCGCTAAGAGCTTTTTTACAATCCATCATTCCTGATCCAGTTCTTTCTCTTAACTCTTTTACCATTGCTGCTGTTATCATCTTTATTCCTCCTTTAATTTCCTAACAAAAAGGTAAATGAAAGATTTCTCTCTCATCTACCTTTAAAATTTCATATGTTTTACAACCATAGATGAGGCTGTTTGAAATTTACTTAGAAAGTTGCTATATTATTCAGCTACTTCTTCACCTTGTCTTGCTTCAATTATAGCATCAGCTAATCTTTCAGTTATTAATTTAACTGCTCTTATAGCATCATCATTTCCTGGGATTACATAGTCAACATCATCTGGATCACAGTTTGTATCAACTATTGCTATTACAGGAATTCCTAATGTCTTAGCTTCAAGTATAGCATTTTTTTCTTTTCTTGGATCAACTATAAATAAAGCTCCAATATTCTTAGCATCCATGTTTCTAATTCCGCCAAGGTTCTTTTCTAATTTTTCTCTTTCATTTTTAAGTTGAATAACTTCTTTTTTAGGAAGAACATCAAATGTTCCATCTTCTTCCATTTTATCTAAAGCTTCAAGTCTACCTATTCTTGTTTTAATAGTTCTGAAGTTAGTTAACATTCCGCCTAACCATCTGTTGTTTACAAAATGCATGCTTGATCTGATAGCTTCTTCTTGGATAGCTTCTTGAGCTTGCTTTTTAGTTCCAACAAATAATATATCTTTTCCTTCTTCTGATACTGATTTTATGAAATCATATGCTTCATCAATTTTCTTAACTGTTTTTTGTAAGTCAATGATATAGATACCATTTCTCTCAGTGAAGATGTATGGAGCCATTTTAGGGTTCCATCTTCTTGTTTGATGTCCAAAATGAACACCTGCTTCTAATAATTGTTTCATTGAAATAACTGCCATTTTAATATACCTCCTGGTTTTTTCCTCCACTACCATCATTTTTATTAAATACTCCTTAAAGCACCTTTTAATAAATTCAGTAGTGTGTGTATTTTCTTACCTTGTGTATTATATCACATAGAAAATCAATGTTCAACAAATTTTTTTCTAAATAACAAGGTTAATTTTAAATTTTTATTATTTAAAATTCTGTTAATACAATAATTATAATTTTTCATAATTAATATATATTAATTCTAGAATTTTAAAAGATAAATCCCTGAAATCCGCATGGATAGAACAAATAGTTAACTATTTAACTAGACAACTATTCATATAGTATCCTAGAAAACTTTTAAAATACATGTGAGTATTGAAAGAATCATCTTTATTAAAAATAAAAATCCTTTATCAGGATTTTTATTTTTAATATTTTTCTACATATTGTATTAAATTATTTAAGCTTATTTAATTCATCTATTAATTTCTCATTTAGAATCTTTATGTGAGTACCCTTCATTCCTAAAGACCTAGATTCTATAACTCCAGCACTTTCAAACTTTCTAAGAGCATTTACTATAACAGATCTAGTTATTCCAACCTTATCTGCTATTTTAGATGCAACTAAAAGTCCCTCACTACCATCAAGTTCGTTAAATATATGTTCTACAGCTTCTAACTCTGAATAAGATAATGTTCCTATTGCTAATTGAACTATAGCTTTTTTTCTTGCTTCTTCTTCTATTTCATCAGTCTTAGCTCTTAACATTTCCATTCCCACAATAGTACCACTATATTCTGCAATAACTAAATCATCTTCAGTAAACTGGTTAGAAAATCTTGATAACAATAAAGTTCCCAATCTTTCTCTATTCCCATTAATAGGAACTATAGTTGATAGCATATCTTTAAAGTCACATTGAACTTCTCCATTAAATACACAAATACCACTGCTTGGCATATTTGCCTTTGTCTCATCTATATTTAGCAGTTTAGCATTATATTGCTCTGGAAATCTTTTATTTTCAACTACTTGTTCTTTAACTTTATCGCATTCAAATCCATAGGAAAGATTATATCCTAAAACTTTCCCCTTTCTACTAATAACATATACATTACAATCTAACACTTCACTTAGAAGTTCACATATATCATCAAAAACTACTGGTTCTGAACCTGACTTTTGTAAAATCTTGTTTAATTTTCTTGTTTTTTCTAATAATGACATCACTATTCCTCCTTCTTCTTTTTTCATTTTTCATAATGCTATTTATCACTGCAACCTTTTAAATAATTCAAAATATTCTTTTCTTTCACAAATTTTAGAATTGTTTCGTTGCCATATACCATCATAACATATAGAATTTATTCTATCAACATGTTTTTTATTAATTTTCGACATATTTAACCTATTTTTAAATTAAATTTTACTTCAAGGTAATTTTTAACTAATATAACCCATTTTATTTATTATCTGTTAACTCCTTATGTTTACATTCTGAGTTAATACATTCTAAATAATCACCTTTTGCTTTGCTATACCTTTTAGCCATTACACTTCCACACTGAGGGCACTTCTTTTCTGTAGGTTCATGCCAACTTACAAAATCGCATTGTGGATAATTTCCACATCCATAAAATATCTTACCTTTTTTGCTTCTCTTTTCTAAAACATTTCCTCCACACTTAGGACACTTTACGTCTAATTCTCTAGCCATGGTCTTTGTATTTTTACACTCTGGATATCCTGGACATGCAAGAAACTCACCAAATCTTCCTTGTTTTATCACCATAAGTCTTCCACATTTATCACATGGTATGTCAGATACCTTATCTTCTATAGTTATCTTAGCTATTTCTTTTTCGGCTATTTCTATAGCTTCCTTTAGTGGTACGAAGAATTCTTCTACTACAGATTTCCAATTAGCATTTCCTTCTTCTATGCTGTCTAGTTTACTTTCCATTTCAGCAGTAAATTCTACATCAACTATTTGTTTAAAATATTCACTAACTATATTATTAACTATGAATCCTAATTCCGTAGGAAATAATACCTTCTTTTCTCTATCTACATATTTCCTGCTTAATAAGGTGGTAATTGTAGGTGCATAAGTACTCGGTCTACCTATTCCATTTTCCTCTAAAGTTTTAACTAAGGATGCCTCTGAAAATCTTGCTGGAGGTTGAGTAAAATGTTGTTTTCCATCTACAGATTTTTCTATTAACTTTTCATCTGTATTTAAAGTTGGTAATTTTGCATTTCCATCCTCATCTTCATTATCAGTGGCATAGATTTTAGTAAACCCATCAAATCTCACCTTAAATCCTGAAGCTTTAAATAAATAATCCCCATTGCTTATTGAAATTGATGTAGTATCAATTATTGCAGACTCCATTTGGCTAGCTACGAATCTATTCCAAATTAAAGTGTAGAGCTTTAATTGATCATTGCTTAAGGTTTCCTTAGCAATTTCTGGAGTAATCTCTACATTAGTGGGTCTTATAGCTTCGTGAGCATCTTGTGCTCCCTTCTTACCTTTGTAAGCTCTTTTAACCTTTGGTGCATATTTATCTCCATAGATATTTTTTATAAATTCAAGAGTAGCTCCCTGAGCCTCCTCTGATACTCTTACTGAGTCTGTTCTCATATAAGTAATAAGACCGATAGTTCCATGTCCTTTAATTTCTATACCCTCATACAACTGTTGTGCTGTTGCCATGGTTTTTTTAGTTGAAAAGTTTATTTTTCTATAGGCATCTTGTTGAAGAGTACTAGTAGTAAATGGTGGTAGTGGATTTTTAGATTTAGCTGTATCTTTTATATCTTTAACCACAAATTCACCTTGCTGTACAACTTTTATAATATTATTAGCTTCTTCTTCTTTATTTATAATAATTTTTTTCCCTTTTTTACTATGCAATTTCACTGTAAAGGTTTTTGTTTCTGCTAATTTAGATACTTTTGCTTCCACAGTCCAATATTCTTCTGGTACAAAAGCTTGAATTTCCTTTTCTCTATCGCATATTATTCTAAGAGCTACAGATTGTACTCTTCCAGCACTTAATCCCCACTTTATTTTTCTCCAAAGTATAGGACTTATCTCATATCCTACTAATCTATCTAATACTCTTCTAGCCTGTTGAGCATCAAATACATTTTCATTTATCTTTCTTGGAGATTTTATGGCATTTTTTACAGCACTTTTTGTGACCTCATTGAACTCTATTCTACATGACTCTTCAGTGTCTATTTTTAATATGTTAGCTAAATGCCAAGATATAGCTTCCCCTTCTCTATCAGGGTCAGTAGCAAGATATATTTTTTCACTTTTTTTAGCTTGCTTCTTAATCTTATCTAAAAGTTCCCCTTTACCTCTAATAGTTATGTATTTGGGTTCATAATTTTTTTCTATATCTACCCCTAACTGACTTTTAGGTAAATCTCTTACATGACCCATAGATGCTTCTACTACATAATTTTTTCCTAAATACTTCTTTATGGTTTTCGCTTTTGCTGGCGACTCAACTATGACTAATTTTTGCCCCATTCTAACCCCTCCATTATAGCTTATAATTTTTTATTTTATTACATATTTATAAGCACCATGCAGATTTCTCATAATCTTTTTATTATATATAAAATTCTACATCCTACTATATTTTAAAATATTATTATCTCATTGCAAGTCATAATATACAAACCTTATTAAATATTTCATAAATTTTTAACTATTTATTAATTCTAACATAAAAGTTTCCACTTAAACATAAAATCTCCTCTTTTACTTGCAACTCAAATAATAACTTATATAATCGATTAATGTCAACATCAACTAATTTAATTATTTTATCAATGTGTATAGGATTATCATCTATAACTTGATATATTCTTTCCTCTAATTTGCTTTTTACAGTAGTTATATTTTTATTATCTATGGAAACTCTAGAAATATTCAATAAATTCAACACATCTTCTATGTCTGTATAAACATAGGCACCATCTTTTATTAATTTATTAGTCCCTTTACTTTCACTGGAGAATATACTCCCTGGCACAACAATTATATTTTTCCCTTGCTCTAAAGCTGCTCCTACAGTAATTAGCGTCCCACTTTTTTCTCCGCCTTCAGTGACAACTAACAATTCACACATACCACTAATAATTCTATTTCTCATTGGAAAATTTCTACTTAAAGGTGGTGTTCCCAATGGGAACTCACTAATTATACAACCACTGTTTTCTAAAACTTCATGGTAAAGTCTATAGTTTTCTTTAGGATATATAACATCAATGCCACTACCTAAAACTGCAATTGTATTAATGTTGTTCTTTATTGCGGCCCTATGAGCTACAGAATCAATACCTTTGGCCATACCACTTACAATATTTATTTCATAAGGACCTAACTGTTCCACCATACTATTAGTTACGTCTATCCCATATCTAGTACACTTTCTAGAACCCACAATAGAAATATTCTTTTTTTCATTAACCATCGAAATATTACCCTTGTAAAATATACCAAAAGGTGCATCCTCATACTGCAGTAAACTTATAGGATAATCTATATCATAAATAGTACAAACATGTATATCCTTAATGGATTTACATTCTTCAACAGCCAACTCTTCAATTTTTATATATGACTTTTGAAACTTTTCTACAATTTTTTTAGGCAATAGTGTCATATTATCATTAATCACCATTTTTCTCAAGGTATCAAAATCATGATATTCATCATAAATGTATTTTTTCATATTATTAGATACTTCCGTAGTAATAATCCATAATTTAAATAAATCGACCATCTATACTCTCCTAATTCCTTATATTATATCTTCCCTTATGTACTTCCTATATTGAAGTGCTTCAATAATATGATTTTCTTCTATGGATTTATTACCATCTAAATCCGCAATAGTTCTAGCTACTTTTAAAATCCTATTATAAACTCTAGTACTAAGTCCGTATTTTTTGTAGGTATATTCAAGAATCCTATTAGAATCCCCATTAAGCTTACAGTACTTTTTTATATGACTAGAAGACATATCGTTATTATATTTTATATGTTCATTCCTAAATCTTTCACTTTGTATCTCCCTTGCTCTTTCTATCCTAAGGGCCATAACCTCTGATTTTTCTTCTTTTTTATCACTATTTATAGTCTCATAGGATATGGAGTTTACTGGAGTGAAAATATCTATTCTCTCTAATAAAGGTCCAGATAATCTAGATAAATATCTTTTCACTTCGCTATCACTACATTTACATAACCTTGTTTCACTTCCATACATCCCACAGTTGCACGGATTCATAGCTGCCACAAGCATAAAATCCGCTGGATAAGTTATTGTTCCATTTACTCTTGAAATTCTTACCCTCTTATTCTCTAAAGGCTGTCTTAGAACTTGAAGAGCCCTTTTATCAAATTCTAATATTTCATCTAGGAATAACACTCCATTGTGAGCTAAAGATACTTCTCCTGCTGAGGGGTTTCTGCCACCACCAATTAAAGCAGTACTAGTAATTGTATGATGAGGATTCCTAAAGGGTCTATTTCCCATTAATCCCTCATCCTTAAGCTCTCCACTAATACTATATATCTTCGTAACCTCTAGAGCTTCGTCATCGGTAAGAGGCGGCATAATAGAAATAACCCTCTCTGCCAGCATAGTTTTTCCCGATCCTGGAGTTCCATACATAAGTACATTATGATTTCCTGCTACAGCAACCTCCAATGCTCTTTTAGCTGCTTGCTGTCCTATGACATCTTCAAAATCTAATGGACAATTATTATTTTTATACTTTTCTCTACTGGTAAATGTATAGGGTTTTACATCCTTATAAGTAAAAAGATGAATTACCTCACTCAAATTCCTAATAGGATATATATTGGCTTCTTCAATACAAGCACATTCATCTTTATTTTCAATAGGTACTATATAGTTCTTTACTCCATGTTTTATACCTTCAATTACAATGGGAAGAGCCCCTTTAATTTTATTTACATTTCCATTTAAGGACAACTCACCCATAAATATAAAATTATCTGGCTCTTCTAAGAAAAGTTGATTAGTTGCTAAAAGAATTCCTACAGCTATAGGTAAATCATAGTGTGAGCCTTCCTTTCGTATATGAGCTGGAGCTAAATTTATAGTTATTCTACTAATTGGAAAATCTAAAGAAGAATTGGTTATAGCTGATCTAACTCTATCCTTAGATTCTTTTACAGCAGTATCCCCTAAACCTACAATATTAAAATTAGGTAACCCATAGGTGATATCTACCTCTACATTAATTAATATACCTTCCACTCCAGAAAAAGCTGCAGTCTTTATTTGAATTGACATAATTTCACCCTCTAAATATAAATTTCCAACTTTAATAGTGTAAGTATTGACCATTGAATTTAGAATAAATCAACTTTGTAAAAATTTTAATTAAATCAAAGTTTAGCTTTGGATTATATTGTCTAAGATGTAGACAGAGTTCTTTGCATTAAAGGGAGTTTTAAATGAAGATTTTAAATAAAACTATAGGTAATTATGGAGAAAATCTAGCTAGAGAATATATTGAAAAAAAGGGATATATAATATTAGAAGAAAACTTTTTATGTAAGTTAGGGGAAATTGATATTATAGCTAAGGATAATAATTATATTTGCTTTATAGAGGTAAAAACTCGATATAGCAAAAGATACGGTACCCCATTAGAAAGTATCACTAATGCTAAAAAAAGAAAATTGTATAAAACTGCACAATATTATATTTGTTTAAAAAATATACATAAATCTTATTTTAGATTTGATGCCATAGAGGTAACACTGATTTCTTCTGGTGAATCCCCTAATATTACACTGATTAAAAATGCTTTCTAAAAAGTAAATACCTGAATAAAAAAGTAATTAGATAACTTTTTTATTCAGGTATTTTTTATTTTATTAATTATTTGTTAAGTATATTTTTCAGAAAACTTTCTCTATGAATTGGACAGCTACCATGACAAATTATTACATCTATATGTTCTTTAGTACCATATCCTACATTTTTATCAAAGTGATATTGTGTATACTTCTTACTATACTCTTCCATTAAATTATCTCTATATACTTTAGCTATTATAGAGGCACACGCAATGGCAGCACTTTTAGTGTCTCCTTTAATTACAGCTTCATTTCTAATGTTAAATTCTCTTATAGTATATCCATCTGATAATACTATATCAGGAGTAACTTTTAGTTCTCTCACAGCCATCTTGAAAATTTCATTGTTACAAAATCCTATGCCTTCTTTATCTATTTCTCTGTTGGTTTTTAGGGCTATAGAATAACTTATTGCTTCTTTTTTTATTATATCACTTAACTCTTCTCTTACTTCTTTAGTTAACTTCTTGGAATCATTTATTCGTAATATTAAATTTCTTGAATTATTGTTAAGAACTACTGCAGCAGCAACTATAGGCCCTGCTAAGGGACCTCTTCCAACCTCATCTACACCAGCTACAATATCATATCCATAGCTTTTATCAAAATCATATAATTTTTCTACTCTAGCATATTCATTTTTATAATGCTCCACATATTTTCTTAGGGTTTCTCCTAAAGCTCTTACATTTTTCCTATGATCATTGTTTAATACTTGATATATAGCTTCATAATCTGCCTCATGGCTACTTACATCTTTTAATGACATAAACCCACGAACAGAAGATTTTATATCGTTAAATCTCATAGTTTTAATTTCTTTTAAAAAATTTATACTACTCATATTTATTTTCTGTATCAGGTACCTCTAGTGAAATAGGACCTAACTTCCCCCCCCTAAATTCATCTAATAGCATTACAGCTACTCTATTATAATCTATGTTGCCCCCTGAAATTATAGCACCTCTTTTTTTACCTATGTTATCCATATTAGTAAGAGGATTTTCGTCTAATTCTTTAAGCTTATATCTCTCCACTAGCCTTGATCCATGTGTACTTTGAAGTCTTTCTATAAGCTTTAATGCCAATTCCTCAACATCCATTATTTCATCCTTTATAGCTCCAGTAAAGGCTAAATTAAGCCCTACTGTATCGTCTTCAAATTTAGGCCATAAAACCCCTGGAGTATCCATAAGTTCTATACCCATCTTTGTTTTTATCCATTGTTTACTCTTTGTAACACCAGGTCTATCTCCCGTTTTAGCAGCACTGTTTTTTGCCATCCTATTTATAAATGTAGATTTTCCTACATTAGGGATTCCAACAACCATTACTCTGGTAATAATATTTACTACGCCTTTACTTTTAAGTCTATCATGCTTCTCTTTCAAAAGCTCTTCTAGAGTGGGTTTAATTTTGTTAAGCCCTGATCCTGTAAGGCAATTAACAGACAATACTCTAGTTTTATCATCTGATAATTTATTTACCCACTTCTTTGTTACATATTCTTCACTAAGATCGCTTTTATTAAATAATATTATTCTAGGTTTCTCGCTACAGATATCTTCAATGTCTGGATTAGAACTTGAATAAGCTATTCTTGCATCACGAATTTCTATTATTGCATCTACTAACTTTAAATTTTCTTTTATTTCTCTTCTGGTCTTTGCCATATGTCCAGGAAACCAGTTTATACTCATTTATCTCACTCCTAAGAATTTTATAATTAGATATATTAAATTAACTATTTTAGTATTCACCACATTTATAATAAATACTTCTATATATGTAATAAAAAAAGGGACTATCTAGCCCCATTTTCTTACATTCTCTCTTTTACTTTAGCAGCCTTACCTACTCTATCTCTTAAGTAGAATAATTTAGCTCTTCTTACTTTTCCTCTTCTAACTACGTCGATTTTTTCTATAACAGGCGTATTTATTGGGAAAGTTTTTTCAACTCCAACTCCTGATGCAAATCTTCTTACTGTAAAAGTTTCTCTAGCTCCACCATTTTGTCTTTTAAGAACGGTACCTTCAAATATTTGAACTCTTTCTTTGTTACCTTCTTTAATTCTGATGTGAACTTTAACTGTATCTCCTACATTGAACTCAGGTAAGTCAGTTCTTAATTGTTCTGCTTCTATAGCTTTTATTATATCTAACATTGTGCATTCCCTCCTAAAATTTATTATGACGTTCTTACTCACATTGGGTGACAGAGGACCGCCCGTACTAGCACAATCCTCATTTTATCACATAATATTTCAATGTGCAATATTATTTATCCTTTTTATGATGATTCTCCAGCAGCTTTTTATCTTCTTTAGTCAGTTCTACATTTTTATATAAGTCCCTTCTTCTCTCCTTTGTAATCAGTAATGATTTAAGTCTTCGCCACTTTCTTACATTTTCGTGATGCCCAGATATTAATACCTCTGGAACTTCATCTCCTTCAAAGGAAAAAGGTCTTGTATATTGAGGATATTCTAATAATCCTTCATAAAAGGATTCTTCTTCATAACTCTCATTACAGGATAGAACTCCTGGGATCATTCTAGCAATACTATCAACTACAGGTATGCAAGCCATTTCTCCCCCTGTTAAAACAAAATCCCCTAGAGAAATTTCCATATCTATATATTTATATACTCGCTCATCTATACCTTCGTAATGACCACATAAAAATATTAATTCCTCCTCTTTGGCAAGTTCTTTACATAACTCTTGATTTAAAGTCTTACCTCTAGGACCTAAAAATATAACTTTTCCTTTATTATTTTCTCTTAGATGTTTTATGGAGTTCACAATGGGTTCTGGGGTCATCACCATGCCTGCTCCACCCCCATAAGGGTAATCATCAACCTTTTTATGTTTATTAGTAGAGAAGTCTCTTATATTAGTAGTATTTATAGATAATATTCCTTTTTCCATAGCATTTCCTATGATACTATGATTAAATACCTGAAACATCTCTGGAAATAAAGTTAATATATCTATCTTCATTATTCAGACCATACCTTCACTGGTTTTATTACAATTTTATTATTTTCTATATCTACTTCTTCTACAATTGTCTTTAAAGCAGGAACTAGCACGTCTTCTTTTCCTTCTGATTTAATCCAATATACATCATTACTTCCCGTTGCAATAACATCATATATTTTCCCTAATTCTTCTCCATCTGTATCATAAACATAACAATCCATTAAATCTGCAACATAGTAGCTACCCTCTGGTAATTTTATAGCATCTTCTCTTTTTACTTGAAGATATTTATTTCTATAAATTTCGGCTTCTTCAATAGAATCAATTCCTTCTATTTTTAATATAGCTCTATCCTTTTGAAGCTTAACTGATGTAATTTTTATTTCTTTATCATCTATGTATACCTTATCTAAGTCTCTAAATCTTTCTAAGCTATCTGTTAGAGAAAGTACCTTAACTTCTCCTCTTACTCCATGGGGCTTAGTTATCTGCCCAACGCTCATCAATTCCCTCATCATATATCTCCTCACTATTTAATTACTTAATATTATTAACACAAAATTTTTTCATAAACTCAGTTTACCCGATGACTATTAGCTCTAATACTCCCTCCTTATTCTTAAGTCGGCAGTTAAGAGCTACTACGTCCCTGGATAACGATTTCTAACCTTCAAAGAAGCTAAGAACTCTGTTTATTATAATAATTCTTTGTAATTCTTGTCAACTACAATATATAAAAAAATAAGAGCTAGGTATTCCTAACTCTTATATTATTTCTACAACAACTCTTTTATTTTCTTTAATCGCTGCTGCTTTAACAACAGTTCTAATAGACTTAGCTATTCTTCCCTGTTTTCCAATTACTTTCCCCATATCTTCTTCAGCAACCTTTAATTCTAAAATTATAGAATGCTCTCCAGCAATTTCATTTACTTGCACTGAATCAGGGTTATCAACTAATGACCTTGCAATAATTGTAAGTAATTCTTTCATGGATTGCGCCTCCAATCAATTAAACTTTCCTATTTTATTCCCGCATTGTTGAAAAGTCTTTTAACTGTGTCTGTTGGTTGAGCTCCATTTTTTACCCATTTAACTGCTTTCTCTTCATCGATTTTAACAGTTACTGGCTCTGTAGTTGGATTGTAGTATCCAATCTCTTCAACAAATCTTCCATCTCTTGGAGATCTTGAATCAGCAACAACTATTCTATAGAAAGGAGCTTTTTTAGCACCCATTCTTCTTAATCTTATTTTTACTGCCATTATATTTTCACCTCCTTCAAAGGTTATGTGTATTTGAACTTAGAAAGGTAATTTTCCAAACAAGCCTTTTTTACCAAATTTACCAGCCTTGCCTCCCATGCCCTTCATCTGTTTCATCATTTTTTTCATCATCTCGAAGTCTTTTAAAAGTTTATTTACTGCTTGAATAGTTGAACCTGAACCATCTGCAATTCTCTTCTTTCTAGATGGAGAAGAAGACACTATGCTTGGATTTTTTCTTTCCTTTGTAGTCATGGAATGTATTATTGCTTCCATGCTGCCCATATTTTTCTCACTTTGTGAAAAATCTACACCCTTTAATTCCTTTGCATTAAAGCCTGGAATCATTTCAACCAACTTGCCCATAGGTCCTAAATTTTTCATTTGATTCATAGTCTCTAAAAAGTCCTCAAGATTGAATTCTTGATTCATCATTCTGTTACCGAGTTCTGTAGCTTTCTTCTCATCGATAGCTGATTGAGCTTTCTCAATTAAAGAAAGTACATCTCCCATACCAAGTATTCTTGATGCCATTCTCTCTGGGTGGAAGATTTCCAAATCTGTCATCTTCTCTCCCATACCTACATATTTTATAGGTTTTTCAGTGATTGCCTTAATTGATAGTGCAGCACCACCTCTGGTATCACCATCCAACTTGGTAACGATAACTCCTGTAATATCTAGTGTATTATTAAAGGTTTCAGCTACATTTACTGCATCTTGACCTGTCATAGCATCTACAACTAATAAAATTTCTGATGGATTTATTGAAGCTTTTATATCTTCAAGTTCTCCCATTAGCGCTTCATCTATGTGAAGTCTTCCTGCCGTATCCACGATAACTACATTAGCTCCAATGCTCTTAGCATGTTCAATGGAAGCTTTTGAAATATCTACTGGGCTTTTTTTATCTCCCATAGTGAATACAGGTACATCTATTGACTTTCCTACAACTTGTAGTTGTTTTATAGCTGCTGGTCTATAAACGTCACAGGCTACTAGTAATGGTTTTTTATTGCTTTTTCTAAGATTTAGAGCCAGCTTTCCTGCCATGGTTGTTTTACCTGCACCTTGGAGACCAACTAACATTATCATTGTTATTCCATTGTTGACAAATTCTATTTTCTTTTCAGTGGTTCCCATTAACTCAGTTAATTCTTCATTAACTATTTTAACTACTTGCTGACCTGGTGTTAAACTTTCCATAACTTGATCACCAAGACATTTTTCACTGACAGACTTTACAAAGTTTTTAACAACTTTATAATTTACATCCGCTTCTAAAAGAGCAAGTTTTACTTCTCTCATAGCTTCTTTAATATCTTTCTCTGAAAGCTTACCTTTACCCTTTAGCTTTTTTATGGTCTCTTGTAATTTGGAAGATAGTCCTTCAAAAGCCATATGAAAACCTCCTATACATTCTCTTCTATATCTTTAATTATATGGTCTATTTCTTTTTTTATATTTTCTTCAGAAGTAGTACCTTTTAACCCTTTTAATTTGTTAATAATTTCAGTCTTAGAGTTTTCTATAGCTAAGGTTTTTTTCATTAAGTGAAGTTTACTTTCATACTCTTCTAAAAGATTACCACATCTTTTAATTAAGTCATGAATTGCTTGCCTACTAGTATTATTAACTTCTGCTATTTCTGATAGAGATAAGTCATTATTATAATATAAATCCATAATATCTCTTTGTTTATCAGTAAGTAATGAGTTATAAAAATCTAGTAAAATTGATATTTCAACTCTTTTTTCCATATAATCACCCAACTCACAAAACTTATATTAACAAATTAATTTTAAGCTGTCAAGTATTTTTACTTAACAGTTAAAATAAAGCTTCTACAAAATCTCTAGAATTAAATTCTTGAAGATCATCTATACCTTCCCCTACTCCTATATATCTAACTGGAATATTTAAAGTATGTTTTATAGAGATAACTATACCACCCTTAGCTGTACCATCTAGCTTTGTTAGAATTATACCATCTATAGGACATACCTCCATAAATTGTTTTGCTTGAATAACTGCATTTTGTCCAGTAGTAGCATCTAAAACTAGTAAAGTTTCCTTTTTAGCTTCTCCATACTCTCTATCGATAACTCTATTAATCTTTCCAAGTTCATCCATAAGATTTTTCTTATTATGAAGTCTACCTGCAGTATCACAAATTAACACATCAACTTTTCTAGCCTTTGCAGCCTGTACTGCATCGTATATAACAGCTGCTGGATCTGAACCCTCTTGATGTTTTATCAGATCCACATTAGCTCTATTACTCCAAACTTCTAATTGATCTATAGCTGCCGCTCTAAAAGTATCTGCTGCTGCTAATAAAACCTTATAATTATTATTTTTTATTCTAGCAGCCATTTTTCCAATTGATGTAGTTTTTCCTACTCCATTAACACCAATGACTAATCTTACTTCTGGTGTTGATTCAGGTATTATTGAGGTTTCATAGTCTCCTAGCATATCCATAATTATAGATTTCATAGCTGGAAGTATTTCTTCAGTATCATTGATTCTTTCAGAAACAACCTTTTTTCTAAGCCTTTCAATAATTTCTACTGAGGTTTCTACCCCTATATCGCTAGTTATTAATACTTCTTCTAGTTCTTCATATAAATCATCATCTATTGTAACTGCAAGTTTTAATACTTGAGTCACTGCATCATTTATAGTATTTCTAGTTTTGCTAAGCCCCTGTTTTAACTTATCAAAAAATCCTCCAAACATATTAATCCTCCTTATTCCTTATTAAATTCCATGGATACTACCTTAGATACACCCTTTTCTTCCATAGTAACTCCATAAATCATATCACTGGTTTCCATGGTTCCTTTTCTGTGAGTTATTACTATGAATTGTATGTTTTCAGAGAATTTTTTTAAAAATTCTCCATATCTAAGTACATTAGCATCATCTAACGCAGCCTCAATCTCATCTAGTATACAGAATGGAGTTGGCTTCATCTTTAGTATTGCAAATAGTAGTGCAATGGCTGATAAAACCTTCTCTCCTCCTGAAAGTAGATTTATATTTTGAAGTTTTTTTCCTGGTGGCTCTACATCTATTTCAATCTTACAGGTTAGCTCATCATCACCTTGAAGACTTAAATCAGCACTTCCACCCTTAAATAACTCCTTAAAAGTATCATTGAAGTAAATCCTGAGCTGCTTAAAATTCTCCATAAACACATCTCTCATCTTTTCAGTTATCTCGCCTATGAATTCAATTATTTCTTCCTTAGACTTAACTAAATCTTCCCTCTGTGTGCTCATAAAAGTATACTTTTCATTTACTTCTTTAAATTCTTCTATGGCTCCTAGGTTAACTACTCCAAGAGCAGTTATTCTCTTTTTCAATTCTGCAACTTCATTCTTTAATATAGCTATATCATAACCCTCTAGTTTAAAACTTAATCCTTCTGCAAAGGTAAGATTATACTCTTCATTAAGCTTTTTCAATAGAACTTCTTCTTCTGATTCAATTTTAGCCAAAGAAATCTGATTTTTATGAATTTCTTTTTCTAGTTTATCTAATTGTAAATCAATATCTTCAATTTTTGAAGTTATAACTGGAATTTTATCTTTTATCTTTAACTTTTCTACTTGGGTTTCTTCAAAAAACTGCTCTAACTCTTTAAGTAACTTAATAATTTCCTTAGTATTTTCAGTACTTTTAGATATGTTTATTCTATATTCTTCCTTAGCTAAAGTGGATGTTTCTATATTTTTTAAATTGCTTTCAATTAGCCTTTTCTCAATATCTACTGCCTGGGTCATCCTATCTAATTCTTGAATATTATTACTTATAACTTCTAAAAGCTTTGCTTTATTTATTTTTATAGAGGTTAATTCATCTTTAATGGCATCTATATATAAATTTTTGCCTTTAGTTTTATTGTTATGCTCATCATATTGACCTTCTAATTCAATTACCTTATCTTTAAGCTCAGTTAATTCCTGCTGTGAAAAAGTTAATTTAGCTTTTAAGGCTTTAATTTTCTCCTCTTCCTTACCCAGATTTTCGCTAGCTTTTTGAAGTTCTCTTTTGTTTCTTAGTTCCTCTTCTGTAACCCTTGATATTTCACCCTTAATCTTTGTTATATTAATACTCTCGTAATGTATTTCATCTCTTAAGTTAAGACCTCTATCATCTAGTTCTTTAATCTTAACATTAACTGATGTTATTTCTTCATTTTTAAGAGCAACTACTCCGTGACTTTCTTCTACTTCCTCAGTTAATTTTTCAATTTCTCTCTTTCTACCAATTACGTTAGCATTTTTAGAATAACTTCCTCCCGTTAGTGATCCCCCCGGATTAAAGACTTCTCCATCTAAAGTAACAATTCTATATTTATAGCCACAAACTTTAGATATATGCAGTCCATTATCCATAGTATCACATACAAGAGTTTTGCCCAAAACTTGATCGATTACACCCTTAAATTTATCTTCAAATTCTATAAGTTCACTAGCTATGCCTATATATCCCTTAGTATCCCTTACAGTTTTATCTACCAATAGGTTCTTACCCTTTACTATATTTATAGGCATAAAGGTTGCTCTTCCTATTTTACTACTTTTCAAGTAATTAATAAGATTTTTTGCTATGTGTTCATCCTTGGTGACAATATTAGATATGCTAGCTCCCATAGCAATCTCTATAGCTCTTTCAAATCTCTCTGGAACCTTTATTATATCTCCAAGTACATAGCAATCCTCATTTGCTCTATAATCTTTACTATTCTCTATGTGTTGCATTAGAAGTTTTACAGATCTATTGTATCCTTCATAGGAATTCTCTAAAGTTACCAAAGCATTTAGCCTAGCTTCTTTATTTCCTTGCTCTCTCAATATTTCTTTTAATTTTTTTTCTAAGATCTCTAAGTCATGCTTACACTTAGATAGTTTTTTTCTATTTTCCTTAACTTCCTCTTCATATTTCTCAATACTAATACTAGCCTTATTCTCTTCTTCTATTAAATGATTCTTAGTCTTGTTATTTATTAATATAGAATTTTTAAAAGTTTGAACATCTAATATTAAATTTTCTACATTTCCACTACTAATTTCGATATTATTTTTTAAAATATCTATTTCGCTAGTTTTAGAATTAATATTATTATAATACTTGAATTTTATCTCTTCTAATTCCTTCAATTTATTATTATCACTAGTCACACTATTTAATACATTTGTTAATTCTAATTGTTTTTTTTCTATTTTATTATTTATGTCTAATTCTTCTTCTTTTAAGGCAGCAATACTCTTTCTTTGGTTTTCTATTTTCAAATACGACTCTTCAAGATATTGATTTTTTTGCAGTATTTCACTGTTTAATCTATTTATACTGTCTTCTAAATGTAATATTTTTTCTTCAAAGAGTTTAACTTCTCCAATTACTCCTTGATGTTTATTTTGACTTTCATAATAAATCTTTTTCTTTTCTTCTAAAATATTATTTAAAGCTTCTAGCTCTTCATTATTATTTTCATAAGCTAGTTTTAATTCATATTTTTCTTTCTTCAAGGTTTCTATATCTGTAGTTACAGCATTTATTGTGTTGTTGTATCTATCTATGTTAATTTTAGTTTTTTCCAAAAAATCTATGATTATATTAACTTCCTTTACTTTTATCTCTTTAGAAGCTTCTAAAAATATTTTGGCTTTTTCACAATCTTCTTCTAAGGATGGAAGCCTTTCTTCATAGGTAGAAATAATATCATTTATTCTAATAAGATTTTGCTCCGTGTTATCTAGTTTCTTCTCAGCCTCTTCTTTTCTTGTTTTATATTTTACTATACCTGCGGCCTCTTCTAATAACTTTCTTCTATCCTCTGACTTAGCACTTAAGATTGCATCAATTTTACCTTGTCCTATTAATGAATATCCTTCCTTACCTATACCTGTATCCATAAATAAAGCTTGTACATCTTTTAATCTACACACAGTATTATTTATTAAATACTCACTTTCACCTGATCTATATAATCTTCTTGCAACGGTTACCTGAGAATAGGCTATATCTAAGTCAGAATCGCTATTATCTAAAGTAAGAGAAACTTGAGCAAGCCCTACAGGTTTTCTATATTGAGTACCTGCAAAGATTACATCTTCCATTTTATCTCCTCTAAGATTCCTAATACTTTGTTCACCCAGCACCCACCTTACAGCATCTGAGATATTACTTTTTCCACTTCCATTGGGACCTACAACTACAGTTACACCTTTTTTAAATGTAAGCTCTGTCTTATCTGCAAAGGATTTGAATCCTCTTATTTCGATAGATTTTAAGAACATCTATTCACACTCCTAAGCTCCTAAGATTATAGGTAAAATAAGTACTGCAGCCATAGCAATGCATATACAAGTAGTTATTATTTTTATATACTTTTCTCTTTTCTTCTTAGTCATCCTCATAAAATCCACTCCTAACTTTAATTTAAAGAAGATATCCTATAATCTTACTAGGATACTTTAAAATATATATTTACTTTAGCCTATATAATCAAAAGTTTTATTGATATTTAAGTTTTAAATAATCCTTCTGATTAATTATATCTAACTTTGTACCATTATAAAACCCTATGGAAGACTTTCCTATATTTCTTTCTTGAGTTACAAAAATTTCTTTACTCTTTAATTTTTTTAGAAGCAGATTAAAATATTGCTTTTTATTAGAATAAAGCTTAGATATATCTTTAGGGTTTATATATATTTTGAACTTATCCATTTCTTTATCTTTATAGTAATCATAAATCATATCACAGTAGACACTACTCTCCACCAGCTCTCTAAAAGCAGGATGAAAAGGTCCATCTACCACATCTCCATCAGCACTAATCTCCTCTGTAGGTTGAAGTCCAATTCGGATAACCTTTATATCATTACCCTCCATCATTCCATAGACTATCTTACTTATATCTACAGCTTCCTCTAAAGTATATGGTTTATATAAGCCTTCCCTTAAGAGCTTTTCCATAGGAGTTTCCTTAATAACTAGGGATGGGTATATCCTACAGATATCTGGATTCATAGAAATACTTTTTCTTGTAGTTTCAATATCCTTCTCTCTTGTATCTCCTGGGAGTCCTAGCATAATTTGATGCCCTAAGGTAAATCCATATTCTTTTATTAATTTCGACGCCTTCTCCACATCTTCTGAACTATGCCCTCTTCCTGATTTATGTAAAACTTCTTCATCTAAGGATTGAACTCCTAATTCTATAATATCTACATCAAAACTTTTTAGGTGGTCTAAAATCTCTTGGTCTATATAATCTGGTCTTGTGGACAATCTTATAAATTTAATCTTTCCTATTTTTTTATAGTTTTGAGCTACTGATAATAGGTCTCTTTGGATGCACATATTAATTCCTGTAAAAGTACCACCGAAAAATGATACCTCAATTATAGCATCACTACTATCTATAGTTTCTAAATAGTCCTCTATGGTTTTTTTTACATAAGCACCATCTACATTTCCTGCGCTACCTGCTGACCCTGCATCTCCTGTAATACTATCCTGATTACAAAACACACAAGTATGAGGACATCCTATATGAGGCACAAATATAGGTATAATATAATGATTTTTACTCACTAATATCACCCCTCTTAATTAAAACTTCCCTAGCGGCCATTTGTTCAGCTTCTTTCTTACTATACCCTGAGCCACTTCCTTTAGCTTCTCCATTAATCAAAACCTTCACAAAAAATTCTCTTCTATGAGGTGGTCCTTCAAAATTAATAAGAGAATAAGAAATATCTACATCTCCATTCTTTTGTAATATTTCTTGAAGCTTTGTCTTATAGTCTAAAATTATCTCATTTTTAACTGCTTTAATAATAATTGAGTTAAAGTTTTTAAGGACAAATTCCTTAGTTACTAAAAGTCCTTCATCTAAGTATACTGCAGCAATAATAGCTTCTACAGCATCAGCTAAAATTGATACTCTAGTTCTACCACCGGTTAATTCTTCACCTTTACTCATATAAATGTATTTTCCTAGTTCCCACTTCTTAGCTATTTCAAATAAAGAATTTTCACATACAATTAAAGCTCTTACCTTAGTAAGGTATCCTTCTGTTTCATTTATGTGATTAGTAAATAAATATTCAGATATAATTAATTCTAAAACTGTATCTCCTAAAAACTCTAATCGTTCATTGAAGGCAGCGTTTCTTTCATTAGCGTAAGAACTATGAGTTATTGCTGTTTGTAATAAAGTTAAATCTTTAAAGTCAATACCTAATTTATTTTTTAATTCTAATGTACTTTTTAATATTTTCATCTTTTTACCTCTTTCGCCAAGGTTTATTCTTCAATTTATCTAAATAACCTACTAACTTAATATTATTATTCAAGTAAATAAACTCAAGTGGATAAATTCAAGAATAAATCTAAAAATAAGGTTCCGCATTTCTACGGAACCTGCTGATATTATTCTTCTACTCGTGCTTTTATGTAGTCAACTACATCTCCAACACTAGTTATTTTTTCTGCATCTTCATCAGGGATTTCCATGTCAAATTCCTCTTCAAGGGCCATAATTAACTCAACTAAGTCCAATGAGTCTGCTCCTAAATCATCAACAAATCCAGAGTCCATAGTTATATCATTTTCATCTATGCTTAGTTGCTCCGCGATTTTTGCTCTTATCTTTTCAAACATTTTATATACCTCCTAAAAATTCAATATAATATCACTATTTAATATAATAGCATATTGGATAATAATCAACTGTTTATTTTCAAATACTATATTATAATATACTAAACCTACAAAATTTTATTCACTTATTTTAATTTTTTTATTTTTCTTCTTTAAAAGCATCTTTAACTTTATCTAATACTTTTGTATCATAATAGGTTTTAGAAAGTTTAATTGCATTTTTTAAAGCCTTGGCATCGGAGCTTCCATGAGCTTTTATGCAAATACCATCAACCCCTAAAAATGCAGCTCCACCGTATTCTTTATAGTCATAGTGCTTTTTAAATCTCTTAAATACAGGCTTTAATAATAGTCCACCTATTTTTGTTGTTGCGGAACTCATTATTTCATTTTTAAGCTCACTTAGAATGGTTTCTGCAACGCCTTCATACATCTTTAATACGGTATTCCCTACAAAACCATCACATACAAGGACATTTACCTCTCCTTTAGGAATTTCTCTCGGCTCTACATTTCCTATAAAATTTAAATTCTCTTGTTTTAAAAGTTGATAAGCTTCCTTGGTTAATTCATTTCCCTTTTCTTCCTCTGATCCTATATTTATAAGACCTACAGTAGGATTTTCAACAGATAATACACTTTCAAAGTATACCTTACCCATTTGAGCAAACTGAGTTAAATAATGGGGTTTACAATCTGCATTAGCTCCTACATCTATTATCATAAATGGACCATTTTTACCTGGCATAACTGGTGCTAGTGCTGGTCTGCTTATCCCTTTAATCCTCTTTACAATAAGAGTACAGCCCGCTAAGAAGGCTCCTGTACTTCCAGCAGATACAATGGCATCTGCTTCCTTATTCTTAACTAATTCTAAAGCTTTAACAAGAGATGAATCCTTCTTAGTCTTTAGAGCTTTTACTGGTGCTTCATTAGTTGAAATAATTTCAGTAGTATTTAAAATAGTTATTCTTCCTTTGGTATATTCATATTTTTCTAATTCTTTTTTTATAAGATCTTCTTGACCTGTAATTATTATATCTATATCATATTCTTTTTGTGCAAGAACACAACCTTCTACTATAGCTTCAGGTGAATTATCTCCACCCATTCCATCAACTACAACCTTCATAGTAACTCCTTTCATAATTTTAAAATATTTAAATACATTATATATTTTTTTCATTTAAATTTCCACATAAAAATAAAAAGAAAGTCTATCGACTTTCTTCTTATTCCTCAGTTGAAACAACTTCTCTATTCTTGTAGTAACCACAGTTCTTACAAACTCTGTGAGCAAGCTTCATTTCGTGGCATTGAGGACACTCTACTATTCCTGGTAAACCAAGTTTAAAAGTTTGAGCTCTTCTTGAATCTCTTCTTGCTTTTGAAAATTTTCTAGCTGGATTTCCCATTATTACACCTCCTTATGGTTAGAAAACATTTGTGATAGCTTTTCAAGTCTAGGGTCTACATAAAAATCAGTACAAGAACATTGTCCTAAATTTAAATCTTTCCCACAAGTCTGGCATAAGCCTTTGCAATCCTCTTTACATAACCTTTTAACAGGTAATTCAAGGAGAATACTGTTTTCAATAATTTCATAAATATCTATATTCTCAGTATTGGTTGAGATAATCTCACAATCATCAGTGTTTGATATTTCTTCTTCTATGTGCACCTTAACTTCATAAGAAAAAGCTTTTGCACATCTAGAACAATTTAATAATACTTCAGTATCTACGTCACCAATAAGTTCTATAACTTCCTTTTTGCGACGCAAAAACCCATTAAACTTAATAGGCTTGGAGTATTTTACCATTTCACTACCATCGTAAAACTTATCTTTCTCAATTTCGATATCTATATTCTTTCTCTCATAGTTCTTATCATTTAAATCTTTAAAGTTTATAATCATAACAACACTCTGAAAAAACATAATATACCTGTTTTTCCTCATATAACTAAGACTAGTTATATATAATGCAAAATGCATAGCTTGAGTAAAGCTCCAACTTCCCTCCTTAAGTTAATTAAATATATCATTCAAACACAAGTTATTATATAAATTATACCGATAAAAGTCAAGGTAATTTACACATGTATATTTTTTCCTTAAGATAAAAAGCTAATTTTTTACTCAAGCACATAAATATTTTTACTATTTTGAAGTAAGTTCTTTAGTATCTCTTGCTATTACTAACTCTTCATTTGTAGGAATAACAAATACTTTTACTTTAGCTCCATCTTTGCTTACTTCTGTAGATTTTCCTCTAACATTATTCTTAGCATCATCTATTTCAATACCTAAGAATTCTAAGCCTTTGCAAATTTCTGCTCTAGTTTCTATAGCATTTTCTCCAAGTCCTGCTGTAAATACAACTGCATCTACTCCGCCCATTGCTGCAGCATAAGCACCAATCATTTCTCTTACTCTGTAGTTATATACATTTAAAGCAAGAATAGCTCTTTCATTTCCTTCTTTAGCAGCATCTTCTATGTCTCTAAAGTCACTACTTACTCCTGATAATCCAAGAACTCCTGATTGTTTGTTCATTAAATTATCAACTTCTTTAGCTGTCATTTTTCCTTCATTCATTAAGAATGTAACTATAGCAGGGTCAATGTTTCCACATCTAGTTCCCATTGCTATTCCTTCAAGTGGAGTGAATCCCATACTTGTATCTACACAATGGCCATCTTTTATAGCAGCTAAGCTAGCTCCGTTTCCAAGATGACAAGTGATGATTTTAACATCTTTTATGTCTTTGCCCATTAATTTAGCACATTCTGCTGATACATATTTATGTGATGTTCCGTGGAAACCATATTTTCTTATTCCATACTTAGTGTATAGCTCATATGGTAGTGGGTACATATAAGCAGTTTTTGGCATTGTTTGATGGAATGCTGTATCGAATACTGCAACCATTGGAGTGTTTGGCATTAAGCTCTTGCAAGCATTAATTCCAATTATGTTTGCTGGATTATGAAGTGGTGCAAGTTTTACACACTCTTCTAAACTTTCCATAACTGCATCATCAATTACTACAGATTCTGAATATTTTTCTCCACCATGAACAACTCTGTGTCCTACTGCTGATATTTCATCCATTGAAGAAATAACTCCATGGTTACCATCTACTAATGCATCTAAAACTAATTTTATTGCATCTTTATGGTCAGCCATTGGTTGCTCTATTATATATTTATCTCTTCCTGGAACCTTTTGAGTTAAAATTGAACCTTCAATTCCTATTCTTTCAACTAATCCTTGTGCTAAGCTCTCTTCTGTTTCCATGTTTATTAATTGGTACTTTAATGAAGAACTTCCACAGTTTATTACTAATACTTTCATTCTCATTTCCTCCTGACGCATTTGTAATATATTAATATATCATTATATTAGATTACAATATATTTTTAATTAAATCAATATAATATTTATTTGCTATTTTGCGCTTGCACTGCTGTAATTGCTACAACATTTACTATATCATCTACACTACATCCTCTTGAAAGGTCGTTTATTGGTTTTGCAAACCCTTGACATACTGGACCTATAGCTTCAGCTCCTGCAAATCTTTGAACTAATTTATATCCAATATTTCCTGCTTGTAAATCTGGGAATATTAAAACATTAGAATTTCCTGCTACTGTACTATTTGGTGCTTTAAGACTTGCTACTTTATCAACTATAGCTGCATCTAATTGTAATTCTCCATCTATTGCAAGATCTGGTCTAGCTTCTTTTGCCATTCTTGTAGCTTCAACAACCTTATTTACATTTTCATGTTTAGCACTTCCCATAGTTGAGAAAGATAACATTGCAACCTTTGGATCTATTCCACATAGAGTCTTTGCATTTTCTGCTGTACTTATAGCTATTGATGCAAGCTCTTCTGATGTTGGATTAGGATTAACTGCACAATCTCCAAATAATAGAGTACCATTATCTCCATATGAAGAATTTTCAAGTTCCATAACGAAGAAACTTGAAACAACTTTTATTCCTGGAGCTGTTTTTATAATTTGAAGTCCTGGACGTAATAAATCTCCTGTGCTATGTACTGCTCCTGAAACTAATCCATGGGCATCTTCTAGTTTAACCATCATTGTTCCATAATAAACTGGGTCTTTAACTGTTTGTAATGCTTTTTCCTCTGTAACACCCTTATTTTTTCTAAGTTCATAAAATGCTTTTGCATACTCTGCAGTCTTAGGTGATACTTCAGGATCTACAATTTCAATTCCCTCAATATTTACCCCGAAATTCTTAGCATTTTCCTTAATCTTATCCTGGCTACCTACTAATATAACTTTAGCTATTTTATTTTTATGGATAATTTCTGAAGCCTTTAAATTTCTTTCTTCTTCACCTTCTGGAAGTACTATTGTCTTCATCTCTTGTTGTGCTAATTTCCATACCTTTTGTGTAAAACTCATTTTTTCTTACCCCTTTCAGTAAAAATATTCTAAATATCCCTTATTACTATACCCCTTTTCATATATATTTTTCAACCTCTATATTGAATTTTTTTGACTTAATTTAATAATTAGGCTATGATAATTAACATTTTTTTGATATAATCTATGGTTATATGAGTACAGGAGGTAATTTTAATGAAAATATCAGGAATTATTGTGGAATATAATCCTCTTCACAATGGACACCTTTTTCATATAAATAAAACTAAAGAATTGACTAATAGTGATTTAATTATTGCAGTAATGAGTGGAAACTTTAATCAAAGAGGTATTCCTTCTATAGTAGATAAATGGAAAAAAACATCAATGGCTTTAAATAATGGGGTAGATATTGTTTTAGAACTCCCTGCAATATACAGCCTATCTTCTGCGGAATTCTTTTCTTATGGTTCCGTAAGTCTTCTTAATAGTCTAGGGATAGTAGATTCAATTTGCTTTGGAAGTGAAGCAGGTGATATAGACTTTCTTAAAGAAGTATCTGATCTACTAGTAGAAGAACCTCCTTTATTCAAGTCCTTATTGAAAGAAGATTTAGATAGAGGATTACCTTTTCCAAAGGCTCGTTCTTCAGCTTTAATTCATTATTTAAATAAGAAAAATTACTATAATGAAAAAGACTTAGCTGATTATCTAAATTCTTCTAATAATATTTTAGGTGTTGAATACCTTAAGAGCATAAAAAAACTTCATAGTAATATTGTACCCTATACCATAAAAAGGGAAGGTGGAAATTACAATAGTACCAATTTAAATAATATCTTCTCAAGTGCTACTGCTATTAGAAAATCCTTGAAATCAAATACTTCAATGGAAGAATTAATATCTCATGTTCCTCCTAGTGTTTACGAGGATATGATAGAACTTAAAAATAAAAATTATAATTTTCCCTTTGATTACATGATGTATCCATATATAAAGTATAAGGCTATAACTAGCAAAAATAACTTTTTCGAATCAATTCCGGATGCTTCTGAAGGTCTCCATAATAAGATATTAGCTACCATAAAAGACGCTAAAGATTATGAACATTGTATTGAAATGATAAAAAGTAAACGATATACCTATACTAGAATCAGTAGAATACTATGTCAGTATTTTCTAGGCTTTTATGAATACAATACCTTAGAAATGCGTAAAGAGCCTTGTCCATATGCTCGTATTTTGGGCTTCACTAAACATGGAGCTATGGCATTAAAATCAATGAAGAACAATTCTTCTATACCAATATATTCAAAACTACCAAAGTATATAAACCCTACCTTAAAATTAGATTTACAATGCACTAGTGGCTATAGCATTCTAAATCCTTCCATAAGTGCTATGGAAGATTATCTACAAAGCCCGATTATATTATAAACATAATTCTTCAAGGAACCATACCAAAATAACCTAAATCATTAGATTAATTTTTAGTGAATTGTTTTGGAAGTACCTTGAAGATTTTATTTTACCTATATTTTGTTATCATATATTCCCAAGATAAAAAATATATTTAAGTATATCAATTTAAAAGGATTATTTAAATGAAGGCATTATTTTTTATTGTAATTGCGCTTATTATATTTTTAATATATTTATTATTTAGAAATTCATCAAAAAACCTTCTGCTTACAACAATATTTTCCCTCTTAATTATTTACATCATACTAAATCCTAAAGATTGCATAGCCTTTACTATAAATGGAGCTAAACTGTTTTTTTACTCAGTATTTCCATCACTATTCCCCTTCTTGGTCATAGTTAACTTAATTTTTTCTTTTGGGGGTATAGAAATTTATTCAAAATTTTTAGGTAAGATACTATGTACCCCTTTAAGACTACCAAAGGAGTGTAGTGTAGTTATTTTAGCTAGTTTGTTTTGTGGATATCCTCTTGGGTCCAGATATGCTTGTGAACTCTATGAAAGGAAGGTTATTGATAAACCAACTTTTGAAAGACTTTTAAATATAGCCACCAATGGAAGCCCTCTGTTTATTATAGGTACTGTTGGTACTGCAATGCTCCATAGTGCATTTTTGGGTTATATCCTTCTTATTTCTAATGCTTTATCTTGTATTGTTATGGGGTTAATATTACCTACTAAAAAGACTAATAAATATACTATATATAGTAATTCTTCTGTTGCTGCCACACAGATAAAAGAAAGCCCTAACTTCGGGGTAGCTATGAAAAATGCCCTTGAAGATGCTACCAAAACCTGCTTATCAATAGGTAGTTTTGTAGTTATTTTTTCTGTAATTATAAACATAATAAAAAGCAGTGGAATATATCACACTGCCCTTATTTCTTTATGTAGTTCTGGTATTATTAATTACAATCTACTTGATGGAGTCTTCCTTGGATTTATAGAAATTACAAATGGATGTAACATTGTAGCTATAAGCTCCTTAACTCTAAATATTAAAATTCTTATATGCAGCTTTTTAATAGGTTTTAGTGGGTTATCTATAACTTTCCAAGTATACTCCTTTGTTTACAAATATAAGGTATCAATGAAAAAATATATATTTCTAAAAGTTGTTCAGGGAATAATATGCACCTTGATAACATTGTTATTTTTAAAGCTACCATTTTCTCTAGTTAATCAGGAAACTTTTTTCATAAACAATACTATGCTATCATCTAAACCAGGGTTTTTGGTACTACTAATATTTATATTTTCTATCCCTGTAATATTTAAAAAGTTACGAGATTGTTTTTAGTCATTTCCTAATTCTTTAATATTTTCTCTTACCTTAGATGTAGTGGAAGAAATTTCTTTATATAATTTTACAAGCATTTCTTCCATTTCATTTTGTATAACTTTTAAAGACTCTTCTCCTATAATGTCTATATCCTTTTGTAAATTGCTTAAAGTGCTGTCTGCATAATTCATAACTCCAAATTTTAAATCCTTAGCTTGCTTATTAGCTTCACCTTTAATTTTTTTAGCTTCCTCATTAGCACTTTCTAATATTTCTTCTGCTTCTTTTTTAGCAGCTACTAACACATCACAGTTTTCATATTCTTGTTGTGCTCTTTTTCTACTATCCTGAATAATACGTTCTGCTTCACTTCTTGCTTCGTCTAAAATTATTTCTTTACGATTCATTAAATTTTTAGCTTCTTCAAATTCATCTGGTAGCAATTTTCTCATTTCATTAAGAGTTCTTAAGACTTCTTTTTTATTAATAGATACTTTACCTACTAAATTCTTTGGTGACATGTCAATAGTTTGTTGTAGATAATCTAATAGTTCTAATACCTTCACTATAATTCCCCCTCAAAACTTTTAGCTCTCTCTCTAATTTCATTTTCTAACTCTTTTGGAATTAATCCATCCAAGTGTCCCTTAAATAAAGCCACTTGCTTTATAGCTGATGAGCTAAGATAAGAGTACTTAGAGTTGGTCATCATAAACATAGTTTCTTTTGTTTTATCAAGCTTTTTATTCATTAGTGCCATTTGAAACTCATAATCAAAGTCTGACATAGATCTAAGTCCCTTAACCATTACATCACTGTCTTCTGCTTCCATAAAATCCACTAAAAGACCTGTAAAACTTTTTACTTTTACATTTGGTAAGGCTTTAACCACTCTCTCAATTTGATCAATTCTTTCTTCAATGCTAAACCATCCACTTTTGTTAGGATTTAGTAATACAGCTACTGTAACCTGATCAAATACGTATGAACATCTTTTTATAATATCTAAGTGACCATTTGTTATTGGGTCAAAACTGCCTGGATAAACTGCTTTAATCATTTTTTACTCCTTAAATTCATAGAAACATACAGTGGTGTTTCCGTATTTTCTTTGGTCTATTAAAACAATGTCTTCATAACCTTCACAAATTTCTTCACCTGAATCTATTTTCGTTACAATCAAGCCATCTCTTTGTAGTAAATTATGTTTTTTAATAAGTTCTAGAGCTGGTGGAATCATATCTTTTGCATAAGGTGGGTCTATAAATATTAAATCAAATACCTTTCCTATTCTCCCAAACTCCTCTAAGTATTTGTATGAATCACCTTTATAAGATGTACAGAAATCTTCAAATTTTAAATTTTTAATATTTTCTTTTAAATATTTATAAGTTACGTCTCCCATGTCTATTAAATGACACTCTTTAGCTCCTCTACTTGCAGCCTCTAGACCTAGGCTTCCTGTACCAGAAAATTGATCTAAAACTATACTGCCTCTTACTTTATTTTGTATTATGCTGAAAATTGATTCTTTAACTCTATCTAGAGTAGGTCTAGTGCCCATCCCCTCTGGTGATAGTAACTTTCTTCCTTTAGCTTTTCCTGCAATTACTCTCATTTTTATCTCCTTTGACCTTAGTTAAAGCAAATATAACTAGTGCTTTTCTCTAAGTTAATCATTATTTCTTTAAGTATTCTTTTGTTTTCTTCATCCTTGTTATTAATAAATTTCTTAGCTTCCTGATTTGCTATTTTAAATAGTTGAAAATCCTCTGATAAATCACTAAGAATTAATCCATTTTCACCAGATTGTCTAAGTCCAAACATTTCTCCACTTCCTCTTAATTTTAAATCTTGTTCCGCTATATAAAAACCATCATTACTATTTTTCATTATGTCCATTCTCTTTTTAGTTGTTTCACTTTTTATATTAGCTACAAGAACACAATAAGATTTATGAGATCCTCTTCCAACTCTTCCCCTTAACTGATGCAATTGAGATAATCCAAACCTCTCTGCATTTTCTATAATCATAACCGTTGCATTAGGTACATTTACACCTACTTCAATAACTGTAGTGGATATTAACACCTTAATGTTTCCTTCTTTAAATTCACTCATAATTAAATTTTTGTCTTTATTACTCATTTTACCATGGAGAATGGCGATTTCCATACTTTTAAAGTAAGTTTTTTTTAGTTCTTCATATAATGCTGTTACAGAACTTAATTTCATATCTTCATTTTCTTCAACCAATGGACAAACTACATAAATCTGTCTTCCTTTTTTTATCTCCTCTAAAGCAAAGTTATATATTCTCCCCTTTTCCTGAGTAGATAAATAATAGGTATCAATGGGTTTTCGCCCTGGTGGTAAAGTATCTATTATCGATACTTCTAAATCTCCATAAAGATATAAACATAAAGTCCTTGGAATAGGTGTAGCACTCATTACAAGTACATCAATATCTTCACGCTTATTTCCAAATCTAGTTCTTTGACCAACACCAAATCTATGCTGTTCATCAGTTATTATAAGTCCTAAGTTTTTAAACTGGACATTATCTTCTATCAAAGCATGAGTACCTATTATTAAGTCTATCTCACCCTTTAATAACTTTTCTTTTATAAGGTTTTTATTTTTTTCTGTGGTACTACCTGTTAGTAACTCTATGGTAATATTAAAATCCTTAAAGACTTTTTCTGCCTCGTAGTAATGCTGTTTTGCCAATATTTCTGTAGGCGCCATCATGGCACCTTGATATCCATTCATAATAACATTAAAAAGGGCAATAAAAGCAACTATAGTCTTACCACTACCTACATCTCCTTGAACTAATCTATTCATAGGACTAGGTTTCTTTTGATCTCTTAATATTTCTCTAACAGTTCTAGTTTGTGCATCTGTTAACTGAAAAGGCAACTTATCCTTTAAAGCTTTCAGATCCTTCGATATGGAAAAGGAGATTCCCTTAGAATTAATACTTCTATTTTTTAAGGCCATAAGCTTTAAAGAGTATGTAAATAACTCTTGAAACTTTAATCTTTTTCTTGCCTCTTCTAATAACTTTAAACTTTTAGGATTATGTATATTTCTTATAGAACTATCCAAAGACATAAAATCATGTTCATCCAAAATTGACTTTGGTAAATTTTCTTTTATTTTTACTGTGTTTAAAGTTTCTGTAACAATTTTATTTAAAAAAGTATTAGAAATATCGTCCCTTAAGGGATATCTTGCCATAATATCTGTACTCTCTGTAGTAGTATTCCTCATTATGGTTCCATTCTTAATTATAAAATCTCTACCTTGTTTCTCTATAATGCCACTTATAACATATCTACTGCCAATTCTAAAACTACTTTTCACATAGGGCTGATTAAACCATATTCCCTTAACTAATCTTCCCTTATGAATAAATCTAATGGTTGTAAGTATTTTGCCTGTTTTTGTCCTTATGTCAGGTAAAATTCTCTCCACTCCAACCTCTAAAATTATCTTCCCCTTAGAATCCACTTCATCTAAATCTTCAACAATAAAGATACTCTCATAATCCCTTGGAAAGTATAACAATAAATCTAAAATACTATATATTCCACATTTACTCAATTTCTCAGCCATTTTAGGCCCTACACCTTTAATTGCTGTAACACTACTATAAATATTCACCTTATCAACTCCATATGGCTAACATAGAAAAAAAGCCCTAAGGCTTTTATTCTACTGATGTAATAAAATAGTATAATGGTTGCTCACCATTAAAACATTGAACATCCATGTCTGGATATGCTTCTTCTAATTCTGATACCAACTGGTTAACCTTATCCTCTTCACAGTCTTCACCATAGAATATAGTAATAAGCTCGCTATCTTCATTTACCATGTTTTCTATAAGCTTTTTACATACAGCATATACATCCTGACCTATTTCATTTATTTTTCCTTCTAATAATCCTAGAATATCTCCCTCTTTAATATGTCTACCATTGTCTTCAGTATCCTTAACCGCATAGGTTACAGAACCAGAAGTAACTGTTTCTATAGTTTCATTCATAGCTGCTTCATTTTCTTCTGAAGAGCCATCTGGATTAAACATAGTTATAGCTGTAATTCCTTGAGGGATAGTTTTTGTAGGAATTACTATAACCTTTTTGTCTTCTATTAAATCTACAGCTTGTGTAGCTGCCATTATTATATTTTTATTATTTGGAAGAACAAATACTACCTCAGCATTAATTTTATTGATGCTATTAACTATATCCTCTGTGCTAGGATTCATAGTCTGACCACCTTCAATAACCTGATCTACGCCAAGATCTTTAAATATTGAAGAAATTCCATTACCTCTAGCTACAGTTACGAAACCATAAGCTTTAGGATCCTCTTTTACTTCTTCCACTACTGCATCATTGCTACTTTCATCTATTCCTAATAAAGATCTGTGTTGTTCTCTCATATTTTCAATTTTAATTTTTGAAAGATCTCCAAAGGTTACTGCTTTAGATAAAACTGCTCCTGGATCATTAGTATGAACATGAACCTTAGTTATATCCTCTAATCCTACAAGAACTAATGAATCACCTTGAGATTCAAGGAAATCTTTAAATTTGGGTATATCTTTTACTTCATTAAGTATGATAAACTCTGTGCAGTATCCAAATTTAATATCTTCAGGAGCCATGTTTAGCTCTGGAATATCATAATTATTTTCTGATTCACCTTCTAAATCATTAATTAAAGAAACTTCACTTTTATTTTTTAGAACTTCTAACATACCTCTTAATATTATTAATAATCCCATTCCACCAGCATCTACTACCTTAGCTTGTTTTAACTGTGGTAACATTTCTGGAGTCTTATCAAGCATCTTTTTACTTTCTTCACATACTTCTTCAAATAATTCAACTATGTTTTCAGCTTCACTGCAGATAGCAGCTTCTCCTGCCGCTCTAATTATAGTTAAAATCGTTCCTTCTGTTGGTCTCATAACTGCTTTATAAGCAAAATTTGAGCCTTCTACAAAAGAATTCTTAACTTCCTCTATAGTTGCCTCCTCTGCATTTTCAAGACCCTTTGCCATACCTCTTAGAATCTGAGAAAGAATAACTCCAGAATTTCCTCTAGCTCCCATTAAAGCACCCTTAGCTAACCTCTTAGATACTTCTCCTATACCCTTATTCTCTAAACCTTCTATTTCTCTAGCTGCAGCCTTAAAGGTTAAAGACATATTTGTTCCTGTATCTCCATCAGGTACTGGGAATACATTCAAGGAGTTTACATATTCTTTCTGCTTCTCTAATGCATTTGAAGCACTTTTTATCATATTTGAAAAATCACGTCCATTAATCTGTGTATATGCCACTTTATGTTCCCCCTTAAACTCTAATGCCTTGAATATTAACAGTAACTTGAGAAACCTTAACACCTGTAAGATTTTCTAAATTGTATCTAACTGTTTGTATTATATTATTAGCGATTACTGCAATTTTAGTTCCATATTCAACAATTATATATAGTTCTATAGCTATAGCATTCTCTTTTTGAGTTATTTTAACTCCTTTTGCTAGGTTTTCAGCTTTTAATAATTCCCATAAACCATCCTTAGCATTCTTTAAAGCCATGCCAACAACTCCATAGCATTCCATGGTTGATACACCTGCTATATTAGCTATTACATCTTCAGAATAGTATATATTTCCTATTTCAGTTGTTATATTAGCTTTCATAATCAATTCCTCCTTAATTATACCTTATAAACATTTTATATTAACTTAAGATTTAATTCAACTAATATAATTATATATATCATTGAATTTTATTATAACAATATGTATAATAAAATGGTATGTGTTTATTTTTCTTAATACTTGCAACAATCATAGTAATTATGTTAAAATAACTTGTGTTTGATTTATAGCAGTATGTTGAAATTTTGAGGAGGTGTAATATATGTCAAGAAGATGTGAAATATGCGATAAAGGTGTAGTTTCAGGAGTACAATTCTCTCACTCTCACCGTCAATCAAAAAGAAAATGGGCTCCAAACTTAAAAAAAGTTAAAGCTATAGTTAACGGTTCACCTAAGACAGTACACGTTTGTACTAGATGCTTACGTTCTGGTAAGGTTCAACGTGCCGTTTAATTGGTAAAAAAAATGCAACTACCTTTATAGTTGCATTTTTTTATGTGCAAAATTAATAACTATGTTTTTTTCTTACAAAAATTTTAACTATTTTAGATAAAAACTTAGGTAGTTTAATTACTCTTATAGTCACCCTTTAACCTCCTTAACCAATTGTTAGCAAAACTTATTCATTATAAACCATCCAGCACATATAATGGCACAACCTATGGCTACCATCCACCCCCAAAATGGAATTAGCATAGCTAATACTATCCCTGCTCCTACAGAACTAACAATAAGTCCCAACCTTTTAGTTGTCCTACTCCTCATACTTACTTCCCCCATAAGCCTTTTTAGTATCATTATATGTATTGACGTAAAAAGTGGTACATAAATAAAAAAATTACAATCATCAATTGTAATAATGACTGTAATCCTATATTTTAAATTTATATTTTATGAATTCTCACTACTATAAGACATCCTTTAGAAAAAGTTATGCTAACTTTTTCCTCCTCAAACTCATTAGATACAGTGAGATTGTTTCCTTGTGCTAGTTCAAAATTCTTTAATTTATATTTGACTCCCTCTATAGTTAAATCATGGGTATCTTCTAAATAACTAAATAGAGAAAATATATCCCCTTTTTTCCCAAAGATATTTGTAGGTTTATCTATAAGATAGATTTCATTATACTCATCTATTATACGACAATCTATTGATTTTTTTAAACCTTCATTGAGAATACATAAATTTGCATAGAAATGATCAATTCTCTTCCCCGTACATCCTAAAAAAATTATTTCTGTAGCTCCTAACTCCACTGCCTTATTAAAAGCTATATGACTATCTGTATAATCCTTCTCCTTTGGAAATCTAATGGTTTTAGAGCTATTACTTATTTCTATATACGTTTTTTCATCAATAGAGTCAAAATCCCCTAACAAATAATTTGGATGTATTTCATGATTTAAAAGAACGTTAGCGCCTCCATCAGCTGCTATAATTATAGACTTTTCATTTATATATTTATCTAAAATCTTTTTACTTGGAGGATCTCCTCCTCCAACTATAACTGCTTGCATACTAAAACCCACTTTTTATATTACTTATATTTTTTTCTATTTCATTATTTTTGAATACTGCTGAACCCGCTACTATAGAATTAGCTCCACATTTTATAACTTTACTAACATTGGTTGCATCTATGCCACCATCTACTTGTATATATAATTCTTTATTATATTTATCCTTTAACTCTTTAACCTGTGATATTTTATCTACTGAATACTCTATATATTTTTGACCTCCAAATCCCGGATTAACTGACATGATAAGTACCATATCTAAATCTGGAATTAAGTTTTCTATCATAGAAACAGGAGTACCAGGATTTAATGCTACTCCAGCTTTAACTCCTAAGCTTTTAATATATTTTATAGTTCTGTCTATATGTCTATCAGCTTCATAATGAACTGTTATCATATCAGCTCCTGCATCTACAAAATCCTTTACGTATCTAGCTGGATCTTCAATCATTAAATGTACATCGAAAACTAAGGTTGTAAGATTTCTTATGGGTTTTATAACAGGCACTCCAAAGGATATGTTAGGTACAAACATACCGTCCATAACATCTATATGGACCCAATCCGCTCCATATTTTTCTATTTCTTTAACCTGTTCTCCTAACCTTGAAAAGTCTGCTGACAATATAGATGGTGATAATTTTATCATTTTCTATTCCCCCTACTAATAATTTCTTCTAATGTTTTTATGTAGAATTCATATCTACTTTTATTTATTTGTCCAGATTCTACCTTTTGTTTTACTATACAACCTGGTTCTTTATAATGAACACAGTTATTAAACTTACATCCATCTTTAAACTCTTCAAATTCTGGAAATAGATGTTGTAGTTCTTCTTTATCTATGAAATCTAATTCCAAGGAAGAAAATCCTGGTGTGTCAACTAAAAATCCATCTTCTATCCTTATAAGTTCACTATGCCTAGTTGTATGTTTTCCTCTTTTTAGTTTTTCACTAATATCACCAATTTTCATAGCATCTCTACCTAAAACTTTATTCAGTATAGTAGATTTACCAACTCCAGAAGGCCCACAAAATACAGTAATATTCCCCTTTATCTTTTCCTTTAACTGTTCTATGCCAACACCATGTTTTCCTTGTACATACATTATTTCATATCCAGCTTCATTTAACATATTACCTATTTCCTTGCTATAATCACTTTCAATGTCCATTTTATTAAAGCAAATAATAGGTACTACATGATTATACTCACATAAAACTAGAAATTTATATAATAAGCTTAAATTCAAATCTGGATTCTTACTAGTAACTACTACAAAGGCTTGAGTTACATTAGCAACGGCAGGTCTTATAAGTTGGTTTTTTCTCTTTAATATTTCCGTTATAACACCCTTCCCATTTTCTTCTTCTATGATTACCTCATCACCAATCATAGGAGTTTCACCCTTATGCCTAAATTTTCCTCTAGCCTTACACTCTATAACTTTTTCTTCAACATCTACATAGTATAATCCACCAATTCCTTTAACTATTAAACCTTGCATATATTCCTCCTAAATTTTAACTAATCCTTAGGCAAGTTTAAAACTTACCTAAGGATTATTAACTCATTGGTTAAGGTTCTTTATCTTCGTCATCATCGCCGCCTATATTAGGGGCTTTTATTTGAGCTATAAGATTTATAGTACTTCCTTTATCTAACTTATTACCTTCAGGTACATCTTGACTTATTATAAGACCTTTTCTATCTCCTGTAACAGTTATTCTAACTCCAAGTGAGTTAGCCGTTGCTTGTGCATCTTCAATGGTTCTTCCAATAAAATTAGGTACTTGAACCTTGCCTTCATTTGGATCCTTATATTGATAATAATTAACACTTATTTTTTCATTTTCTTGTACTGAAGTGAGAGCAGGTTCACTTTGGTTGAATATCTTTCCATCTCTACTTTTATCATCAGTTATTACTGCAGTAGTAGGTCCAAGTTTTAGATTTACTACGGCTAATACTTGCTCTGCTTCTTTTAGTGTTAATCCAATGAGATCTGGTACTTGTGTCTTCTTAATCTTAGAACCTTTACTTATAACTATATCTACTGTATCACCTTTTTTAACCTTAGTCTTTGCTACTGGATTGGTACTTATTACTGCACCTGCTTCTATTTCTTCAGAATAGTCTTCTGTTATCTTTCCCACCTTAAGTCCTTGAGTAACTATATGGTCTTGGGCAACACTTTTACCCAGTTTCACAACATCTGGTACCTCAATCTCTCCTGGTCCTGTACTAATCCTTACTCTAACTTCACTTTCTTTTTTTACTGCAGTACCTTCTGATGGAAATACTGCAATTATAGTTCCAGCTGGCTTATCACTAGCTTCCTCTCCTAAGACTACATAAGTTAATCCTAACTTTTCTACAGCATCTTTAGCTTCATCTGCTGTAAGTCCAATTATCTTTGGAACCTTTAATTCGTCTTTTTTAACATTGGTGTTACCTTTATTATATATACTAGTACCTACAAATACACCTAAGAGAATAGTTAATAAAAGAGCCCCTCCAACTATTAATACCTTTTTCCAAGTGCTAGTTTTTCTTTTTTCGCCATCATAATCTTCATAATCCTCGTCTTCTTCCTCTTCTTCCTCATCATCCATATCCTTATTGGTTAATTTCTTTCCAAGGTTGCTGGCATACATAGTATTTTGAATTTGGGTTGCATCCATTACTGTAGTATAATCATTATCCATATTTGATGGTGTTACTATATACTTATTATTATTCTCTATTCTCATTAAATCTATTAACATATCTGTTACATTATTATATCTTTTTATAACTTCCTTCTGGGTAGCCTTAATTACCAAATTATTTAGACTATCTGGTACTTCAGGAACTAAAACCTTAGGAGGCACAATAGTATCTTGTATATGTTTAAGTGCAACCGCTACAGCACTTTCTCCATCAAATGGAACTCTTCCTGTTAGCATTTCATATATCACAATTCCAAAAGAATAGATATCTGTTCTATTATCAACTATCTTTCCTTTGGCTTGCTCAGGAGAGAAGTAATGTGCAGAACCAATAACTTTATTAGTATGAGTTATTGTATCAGATGAAGTAGCTTTCGCTATTCCAAAATCTGTAACCTTAATTACACCTTCTTCATTTATTAATATATTGTGAGGTTTTATATCTCTATGGATAATTTTATTTTTATGAGCGCATTCTAAAGCTTTCGCAATTTGTATTGAAATCTTTAAAGTTGAGTCCATAGAAAGAGGTGCATTTTCTCTTATGTATTCTTTTAAAGTTTTTCCATTCACTAATTCCATTACAATATAATTAATATTTTCTTCTGAACCCACATCATAAATATTAACTATATTACTATGGGAAAAGGTTGCTGTAGCTAAAGCTTCTCTTCTAAATTTCTCCATAAATTCACTATTATTAGAGTACTCTGGCTTTAGTATTTTTATTGCTACAAATCTATTTAAAATTCTACATTTAGCCTTATATACTACTGCCATACCCCCTTCGCCAATCTTTTCTATGAGTTCATATCTATTTCCTAACATAGTTCCTATCATCTGCACTCCCACTCTCCTTTAAAAATGATGATAGAAATATTATCTCTTCCACCATTTTTCTTACTCATGTTTATTAGTTCCATACATTGATTGCCATTATAACCTTGTAAAACTCTAAAAATATCCTCCTCACTTACTTCATTAGTAAGTCCATCACTACAAAGAAGAATTTTAGAAACCCCTCTTATATCTAAACTGTAGTAATCTGCCGTCACTACTGGA
Organism: Clostridium sp. UBA871; assembly: GCF_002295255.1. Lineage (NCBI taxonomy): Bacteria > Bacillati > Bacillota > Clostridia > Eubacteriales > Clostridiaceae > Clostridium > Clostridium sp. UBA871. The sequence goes on from NZ_DBFV01000004.1 coordinate 918,431, forward strand.
TTAGTTCCTAAAGCTCTTGTTATAACATTTTTATTAGGATGATTCTTAGCTTCCTCATTAGTTATTGTTCCATTATCTAATAGTTCTTGTACCAATGAATGATCTTTTGTAACCTTAACAAGCTGTCCATCCTTTAAAATATATCCTCTACTATCTCCTATGTTTACCATAGTTAAGTTATTTCCTCTCACAAAAGCTCCCACAAGAGTAGTTCCCATTCCATTACAACTTTCGTTTAACAAGCTTTCTCTATATATTTTTCTATTAGCACTTAGGATTGCCTCATTTAAAATTTCCTCTTCTGACCTATCCTTTTTATGATTAATTACATATTCAATAATGGTATCTATAGCAATCTTACTAGCAACTTCACCAGCATTATGCCCTCCCATACCATCGGCTATTACAAAAATACCGAAATCTTCTTCTTCATAGTAACCAACAGAATCTTCATTAAAAGTTCTTTTATTTCCAACATCCGTTTCTATTCCTAACAATCTCCCCATTAAAAACTACAACTCCCTTTTTTCTATATAACTTTTTCTCAGCTGACCACAAGCAGCATTTATGTCTAAACCCATTTCTTTTCTAACAGTAGTTTCAATCCCATGTTTCATTAAAATATCTCTAAAGCACTTAACTTGCTCCTCATTTGATTTTTTTAAATCATTTTCATCTATTTCATTTATTGGAATTAAATTTACATGACATAACATACCTCTTATTAATTTTACTAATTGCTCAGCTTGCTCTTTAGAGTCGTTTACCCCCTTTACTAATGCATATTCAAAGGTAATTCTTCGACCTGTTTTATCAATATAATATTTACAGCTATCAATAAGCTCAGCTATAGAATACACCTTAGCAATAGGCATAGTTTTCACACGCAACTCATCATTAGGAGCATGTAATGAAATTGCTAGTGTTATCTGTAAATCTAAATTTGCTAAGATCTTTATCTTAGGCACAATTCCACATGTAGAAAGAGTTATATGACGTTGTCCTATATTAAGTCCATACTGAGAATTTACATCCCTAATAAATTTTACAACATTATCATAGTTATCTAACGGTTCTCCACTTCCCATAAGTACAATATTTGAGATTCTCTCCCCAAGTTGTTTTTGTGAAACCATAATCTGACCTAACATTTCTCCACTACTTAAACTTCTAACAGCTCCTCCAATGGTTGAAGCACAAAACTTACAACCCATATTACATCCTACCTGAGTTGATATGCATATAGAATTTCCATGATTATACTGCATAACCACTCCTTCAACTATATTACCATCATGTAAAAGAAATAAATGCTTGCGAGTATCACTATTTTTAGAACTATATGTTTCTACTATTCTAGGTATTCCTATAAAAAAATTTTTTTTTAATTTTTTCAAAGTATCTTTAGATATGTTAGTCATATCTTTGAAGTCCCAAACTTCATTATAAATCCAAGAGAATACTTGTTTAGCTCTAAATTCTTTTTCACCATTTTCTTTCATCCATGATTTAAGTTCTTCTATATCTAAATCTAATATATTTTTCATTTCTACTCCTATTTATTTCTACGAATTTTTGCTATAAAAAATCCATCCATATATTCATTAGGCAACACTGTTACAGAACCCTTTTCGTCATAGACCAGATTTTCCACCTGTCCAAAGTTTAAAGGTTCTACACTAAAATCTTTAAAATTACTTAAAAACCAATTTATATTTCCTTGATTTTCTACTTTATTTATAGTACAAGTTGAATATAAAATTATTCCATCTGGTTTTACATATTTAGCTGCATTCTTCATTATTTCACGTTGAACTGTTATTAAAGATTTTAATTCTCTCTCTTTTTTTGTATATTTAATTTCTGGTTTTTTTCTTATTATTCCTAGGCCAGAGCAAGGTACATCTATAAGCACTCTATCTCCCACCGCAATTAATTCTTTGCATTCTTTAGTAGCATCTAATATATCTAATTCAATGTTTGTTAGTCCTAATCTTTCACTATTACATCTTATAAGTTCTAGCTTATGATCATAAATATCAAAAGCCTTAACTATACCTGTATTATCCATTATTTCAGCTATATGAGTAGTTTTTCCTCCTGGAGCACTACATAAATCTAATATAGTCATATGCTCTTTTAAATCCATACTAGGTGCTACTAGCATAGCACTTTCATCTTGAACTGTGATAGCACCTTTCTTAAACAGTGGATTTTCCTCTACACTCTTCCCTCTTACGATTCTTATGGCTTCAGGACATATAGATCCCTCTTCTACGTTGTAAGCATTTTTTTCCAACTCATGAAAAACCTGTTCAAAATCTCCCTTTGTGGAGTTTACTCTAACTGTAACAGCAGGTCTTTTATTAAGCCCATCTAGTATCTTTTCTCCAACTACCTCTCCATATTGCTCAATAAATAATTTTACCATCCATTGAGGAAAAGAATATGAAAATGCTAATCTTTCATTAATATTTTCTTTATTATAATAATCTTTATTCTTATTTCTTAAATAACTTCTTAATACACCATTTACTAATTTGGAAGCTCCCACAGACACATTAGCTTTAGCTAAATTAACGCCCTCATTTACTGCTGCAAACTCAGGTATTTTATCTAAATATCTAAGCTGATATATACAAACCCTTAATAAATTTAAAATATATTTATCTGTTTTGTCAAATTTTTTTTCTAAAAAAGTCTTAAGTATTTTATCAATTGCATACCTATATTTTATAGTACCATAAACAAGTTCTGTAGCTAATGCTTTATCTTTATCTCCAAGATTACATTGACTAAGGTTGTTGTTTAAAACAATATTGGAATAAGCCTTATTTTCAAAGACTTGCATTACTGTATTTATTGCTACTTCTCTAGCACCTATCATTCATATCATCCTATCTACGATTTCTAGTGTTTATCCATTTTCCTACTAATCATTTCTATTTCTTATAGCAATGAGTCTTAAAAGCTGTGCAATAGCTGTAACTGCTGCTGCTACATAGGTTAATGCTGCTGCAGTCAAAACATTTTTAGCTCCCTTTACTTCATCTTCATAAAGTATATTCCTTGCACTTAATATGGCTACAGCTCTACTGGATGCATTAAACTCTACAGGCAGTGTAACTATCTGAAAAAGAACTGCTGCTGAGAATAATATAATACCAAAGTTAACTAATGGAGTAAAAGACATTACAATTCCAATAAAGAATAATATCCATGAAGCTTGGGAGCCTATATTAGCAATTGGTACTAAAGCTGTTCTTATTTTAATTGGTGCATATCCTTCTTTATGTTGAATAGCATGACCTATCTCATGGGCAGCTACACCTATAGCTGCCAGTGATGTACCGTTGTATACATCTGTTGATAATTTTACCACCTTTTTACTAGGGTCATAGTGATCTGTAAGGTGACCCCCTGTAACTAATACTGGAATACCAAAAAGTCCGTAGGCATCTAATATCATTCTAGCTACTTGACTTCCAGTATATCCATTTCTACTATATACTTGTGAATACTTTGTATAACTACTTTTTATTTTCATCTGCGCCCATATTGAAATGATAAGAGCTGGTATAAGAATAATCATCGTTCTGTCAAAAAAACTTCCATAATAATATCCCATATATATTTCTCCTTATTTTATTTAATTAATTTTTACTCTTCTTTTGAACTTTTTAATAATATATTATCTTCAATAGAATTTCCTTTTATATATTCTTCTACTCTTAAAGGCTTTTTATTAGGAAATTGAACCTTAGTTATTAATATATTATTATCTTCAGTTGAAACCAACATTCCTTCTTTATCAACTTTTAAAATAGTCCCTGGAGTTTTAGAAGACTTCTCGTTAGTAAGTCTAGTTTCAATTACCTTCATAGGCTCATCTTTATAATAAGTATAAGCTATTGGAAAAGAGTAAAGTCCTCTTACAAAATTATGTATGTCTTTAGAACTTTGATTCCAATTAATCTTTGCCATCTCTTTATTCAGCATACTGGCATAACAACTTTCACTTTCTCCTTGCTTTATTGGAGTTATCCTGTTATTATAAAGGCCTTCTATAGTTTCAATTAAAAGCTCAGCCCCACTGTTCATAAGTTTATCATGGAGCTCTGCAGTAGTCATATTTTCTGTAATCTCTACTTTGTTCTTTAACAACATATCTCCTGTATCTAAACCAATATCCATTAGCATGGTGGTATTTCCGCTTTCCTTTTCTCCCTTCATAATAGCATAATGAATTGGTGCTGCACCTCTATATTTAGGAAGTAATGAACCATGAAGGTTTATACATCCATATTTAGGTATATCTAAGACTTCCTTAGATAGAATTTGACCAAAGGCTACAACTATTATGAAATCTAAATTCATATTTTTTAATTCTTCTATTAAACTTTTTTCATTTTTTAATTTTTCTGGTTGATATACTTTTATATCATGGTTAAGTGCTACCTGTTTTACTGGTGACATTGCCACAGATTTTCCTCTTCCTTTAGGTCTATCTGGCTGAGTAAGTACTGCCTTAACTCCATATTTTTCAATAATTGCTTCTAAGGATGGTACTGCAAAATCTGGTGTACCCATAAATACTATATTCATCTTCATACCTCCTATTTCACTGTCTTATCAGTATATAATATTCCATTTAAATGATCTATTTCATGACAAAGAGCCCTTGCTAGAAGATCCTCCCCCTGAATTTCAATAGAATTTCCATCTCTGTCTTCAGCTTTAACTTTTACATATTTGGGTCTTATAACATTTCCTTGTTTACCTGGTACACTTAGACATCCTTCTACATCTTTAACTTCACCATTAGCCTCAACAATCTCTGGATTAATAAGTATTATTGGTCCATCACCAATATCTATAACCACCACTCGCTTTAAAATACCTACTTGTGGTGCTGCAAGACCTACTCCATTAGCTTCATACATAGTATCTAGCATATCATCAATTAATATTTGTGTTCTTTCATCAATATTTTTAACTACCTTACTAATCTTCCTTAAAATTGGGTCTTCATTAATTCTTATATTTCTTAATGCCATAATCATTCTCCCTTACAGTAAATTATTTGGATTTATATCAATACCAATTCTTATATTTTTATAATTAATCTGTTCATAGACTAAATTTTTTATATCCATAGCATAATTATCATCAAAATCACCTTTAATTATAATTTGCCATCTATACAAACTTTTTATTTTAGAAACCCCACAAGGACATGGTCCTAATAACTCAATTTTATCACTTCCATAGTTTTTTATCCTTACTTTATCTGCTAAACTTTGTATACTTTTTATTAAATGTTCCTCATTTTCACTACTTAAATTTATACACAGAATCTTAGAAAAAGGTGGATACTCCCTTAGCTTTCTAATAATTATTTCTTCTTCATAAAAACTTTTATAATCATTTGCAGCAGCATAAACTATACTATAATTATCTGGATTATAAGTCTGAAGTATTACCTTTCCAGCCTTATTCCCTCTACCTGCTCTCCCAGCTACTTGAGTTACTAATTGAAAAGTCTTTTCTGCAGCTCTATAGTCCGGTAGATTTAAAGACAAATCTGCAGCAATTATTCCTACTAGAGTTACTTCTTTAAAATCCAAGCCCTTAGCAATCATTTGAGTACCTATTAACACATTATGCCTTTTTGCAGAAAAGTCTTTATATATTTTTTCATAAGAATCTTTTCCCCTTGTAGTATCAAAATCCATTCTAAGAGGTTTACTATCTAAAAAGGTCTTTCTAACACTATGTTCTAATTGCTCTGTGCCTACTCCAAAATATTTCACATATTTACTTTTACATTTTGGACAAGTTTTTAATGCTCTTTGCTTTGCTCCACAATAGTGACAAGTTAAATTGTTATCATTATGATAGGTAAGAGAAATATCACAATTATCACACTTAAATACGTAACCGCACTCTCTGCAAGATACAAAAGTAGAATATCCTCTTCTATTTAAAAACATTATGGCTTGCTCTTTTTTTTCTAAACATGCTGTCATTTCTTCATAAAGTCTTCTACTAAACATAGACTTATTTCCTTCTTTTAGCTCTTCTCTCATATCCACTATCTCTATAGTTGGAAGATTAGCTCCATCGGCTCTGTGATTTAAAGTAATTATATCATATTCACCTTCTGTAGCCTTATAATAAGTCTCAATGGAGGGTGTAGCAGATCCTAACACCACTTTACATCCTTCAATTTCAGCTTTTAAACTAGCTATATCTCTTGCATTATATTTGGGGTCACTATCTGATTTATAGCTAGTTTCATGTTCCTCATCTATAACAATAAGACCTAAATTAGAAAAAGGAAGAAAAATTGCAGATCTAGCACCTATGGCTACTTTAACATTTCCTGTTTTTACTCTCATCCATTCATCAAATCTCTCACCTATAGATAACCTACTATGAAATATAGCAATATCTCTTCCAAACCGTCCTTTAAACCTTTCAACCATTTGAGGAGTTAAGGCAATTTCCGGAATTAATATTATAGAATCTTTATTTTTTTTAATCATCTCTTTTACTAGGTTCATATATATCTCAGTTTTTCCACTACCAGTTATACCATGAATAAGAAATTTATTACTACTACTTTGGGATAATATAGTATCAACACATCTTTGTTGAATTGAATTTAATATTTTTTCCTCATATTTTTTATATACATTTTCATTATACCTATTAACTATAGTTTTTTTAACATCTAAGAATCCATTCTTAATTAATGTATTAATCCTAGACAAAGAAAATTTAAACTCACCAGTAAGTTCTGTCTTATTATAAATTCCATTATGTTCTCCTATAAAACTCACAATATTTATATATTCTTCTTTACTATATTTTTCTGTTAATGGTCTACCAATAATTACACTATTTTTAGTTTTAAAGGTTGTTCCTTTAGTTATTCCACTGGGAATCATAACTTTTATACATTCTAAATAAGTACATAAATACTTCCTTCTCATTATTTCTATAAGACGTATATTATCCTCCGTAAGAAATTCCATACTGTCATCTATATCAACAATTTCTTTCAATTTAGTATTATCATCTATATCATAAAATATATCAACTATAAATCCATATATTTTCTTATTTCCATTTCCAAAGGGAACTGTAACCATTCTGCCTTTTTTTACTTTACCATATAAGCTTTCAGGCACCTTATATGTAAATATTTTATCTACTTTTACAGCTTCATTATTTACGATAATTCCTAAATACACTTTTAGCCCCCTTCTAGAGGTGTCTACCTCCATTCTAAATTAGCTATTAACCATATCTTCTTTTTTAAACCCATTAGATATATTATATAAATAAATAATAAAAAAAGCGACTTAGTCGCTCTTTTTATTTATTGTTTAAAATCATATTAAAAAGCTCATGTCCAACTAATCTTTTACTCATATTATCAAGAGATATTTCTTTCCCATCTCTATTTATAACAGTAACCCTATTAGTATCACTTCCAAAGCCTGCATTACTTTCAGTTATATTATTAGCTACAATATAATCAAGATTTTTCTTTTTTAGCTTTATGTGAGCATTTTCTATTACATCGTTACTCTCAGCTGCAAATCCAACTAAGATTTGGTGTTTTTTCAGGGTTCCTAGTTCCTTTAGAATATCGTTATCTCTTTCTAGTTCTATATTTAAATTACCTGGTCCCTTTTTTATCTTCTTATCTGAATAAGTCTTAGGTTTATAATCGCTTACTGCTGCAGATTTAACCACAATATCACTAGTATCAAATTCTGCTTTAACTGCCTTTAACATTTCTTCATTGGTTTCTACTTTTATGATTTTAACTCCTAATGGTGCTTTTATACTGGTAGGACCACTGACAAGAACCACTTCTGCTCCCCTGTCTCTAGCCTCTTCAGCAATTGCATATCCCATCTTACCAGTAGATCTGTTAGTTAAAAACCTTACTGGATCTATATTAGCTCTAGTAGGTCCTGCTGTTACTAGCACTTTTTTACCTACTAAGTCCTTTGGTTCATGAAGATGTGATAAAACCACTTCTGCAATTTCTTCTGTGTCAGCAAGTTTTCCATTTCCTACATCTCCGCAAGCTAATCGCCCACTACTAGGATTTATAAACTCATACCCATAACTTTTCAATTTTTTAATATTTTCTTTAACTATGGGATTGTTATACATATTAGTATTCATAGCTGGTGCAAAGATTACCTTTGCATTAGTAGCCATAATAGTAGTTGATAACATATCATCAGCAATGCCATTTGCTACTTTACCTATAATATTTGCTGTAGCTGGAACTACTACTAGTACATCCGCTTTTTTAGCTAAAGATATATGCTGAATTTCAAAAACCTTAGGTTCATCAAACATATTCTTTATTACTGCATTTTGACTTAATGATTGAAAACTTAATGGAGTAACAAACTCACAAGCTGACTTTGTCATAATAACGTCCACATTTATATCTTTCTTTTTCAATCTGCTTATAACATCTAGAGCCTTATAGACTGCAACTCCACCTGTTACTCCAATAACTACATTTTTCTTACTCATCTAAATTTGAGCCTTCTTCCGCTTCTTCATTTACTAGTTCAACTTCTTGAACCTTAGTAAACTTATCATCTGCCTCTCTAATTTCTATAATCCCTTGTTTAACTTCATTAATAGCAATAGTTAATGGCTTTGCACCTACGCCTTGTACTTTTGGCTCTTCACCGTCAATTATTTTTCTTGCTCTTCTTGAAGTAGATACTACTAATGAATATCTGTTATCCACTTTTTCTAATAATTCCACAATAGATGGATTAATCATTGAATTGCTCTTTGAATTACTCATATCTTTTAGAACCTCCCTAATAGCTCATCTTTAATTTTAAATACTCTACATTTTTCAGCGACTATTATACTTTCAATTTTTTTAACTGCATCTTCAACCTTATCATTTACAACGGCATAGTCATATTTAGATGCAAAGCTTATTTCATCATAAGCACATTCCATTCTAGTCTTTAATGACTCTGGAGTTTCGCTTCCTCTATTTGTTATTCTATTCCTAAGTTCTTCCATAGATGGAGGCATAATAAATATAAATATTCCTTTAGGATATGAAGATTTAATTTTTAATGCACCTTGTATATCTATTTCTAATATTACATCCTTACCTTCTTCTAACATCTTTAAAACCTCAGATTTAGGTGTCCCATAAAAGTTACCATAAACCTCTGCATATTCCAGAAAATCTTCTTTATCAATCCTATTTAAAAACTCATCTCTCTCTATAAAGAAATAATTTACTCCTTCTACTTCACCTTCCCTTGGCTTACGCGTAGTGCAAGATGTAGAAATCCATATTGGACTTTTTTCAATTAGCGCCTTACATACAGTCCCTTTGCCTGCTCCTGATGGTCCAGATATAACTAATAATTGTCCTTTACTTCCCATATTAATCCTCTACCTCATCTATAGCATCATCACCTTTAGATGACAATCTATGTGCTACTGTTTCAGGCTGAACAGCAGATAGTATTACATGGTCACTATCAGTTATTATAACTGCTCTAGTTCTTCTACCATAGGTAGCATCTATTAGCATACCCCTATCTCTAGCTTCTTGAATTATTCTTTTTATAGGCGCTGATTCTGGACTAACAATAGCTACTAATCTATTTGCTGAAACAATATTTCCAAATCCAATATTTATAAGTTTTATACCCATGCCCTACCTCCTAAATTTATTCTATGTTTTGAACCTGTTCTCTAATCTTTTCTATATCACTTTTTATATCAAGTGCTATATTAGTTAATTCCAAATCGTTAACTTTAGATGCAATTGTATTTGCTTCTCTGTTCATTTCTTGAACAATGAAGTCTAGCTTTCTACCTATTGGCTCTCCTAGTTTAAAAGTTTTGATGACTTGCGCAACATGGCTTTTAAGTCTAACAATTTCTTCATCAACACAGGATTTATCAGCTTGAAGAACTACTTCCATAGCAATGCGATTTTCATCAATACTTTTTTCTGCTAAAATTTCTTCTACTTTCTTTAGAAGTCTTGCTCTATACTCTTCTGTAACTTCTGGCACCCTTCTATTAATTATATCAACATTACTTGAAATACATTCACATCTCTTTGTAATATCTATCAAAAGTTTTTCACCTTCTTGTTGCCTCATGGACACAAGATTGTGTACTGCCTCTTCTACTGCTGGTAATAATATCTTCCATGTTTTTTCTAAATCTTCTTCCTTTTGTTCTAATTTTAGAACTTCTGGAAAACGTGCTAAGGTTGTAGCAGAAATATCATCCCTTAAATCATACTTATCCCTTAAATTATGTAATGCCTCCACATAATTTTCAGCTAAACTCTCATTTACCACTACAGACATATCCTCGTTAGCTCCTTGATTTTGAGTAATAAATATATCTACCTTTCCCCTTTTAATCTTGTCATTTACATATTTTCTTATACCATCTTCTAAAGATATTAAAGTTCTTGGCATTCTAGCATTAAGCTCAAAGTATCTGTGATTTACTGTCTTTATTTCCACAATAAAACTAGATGCTTCGCTCTCTGATGTACCTCTTCCAAATCCAGTCATGCTTTTTATCATATACAACGCACCCTTCTAGACCTTCTTAAATTCTTTATTTATTATACATAATGTATGTGGCTTATTTCAACCCATAAACAAAAGAATTTTAAAGAAAAATGAAATATTCTTTAGAAAACCTTAGAAAAACCATTATAATTTAAAATATTCACTCTATAAATAAGGGACATAAGCTNNAGCTTATGTCCCTTATTTATAAATTAGTTCAATAACATCACTGATATTAATAAATATACATTTAAAACTTTATTTAACCAAAGATTATTTTTAATAAGAATATTATTGCTAGAATATATACAACGAAAGATACTTGTTTTCTATCCTTAGCTTCCCTAGTTGTAATATTAGCTATTAGGTTTAATATAGCATAAGATAACATTCCTATCATTAATCCATCTCCAATACTATATGTCATAGGCATTAATGCTATAGTAAGGAACGCTGGTACACCTTCAGTGAAATCAGAAAAATCTATATTTTTAACTGATTCTATCATGAAGAACCCTACAATAATTAAAGCTGGTGCTGTTGCACAACCTGGTATAGCAACAAATAATGGTGATAAGAACATAGCAAGTAAGAATAATATTCCTGTAACTACTGCTGAAAGACCTGTTCTAGCTCCTGATGCAACTCCAGCAGAACTCTCTACATAAGTTGTAACTGTAGATGTTCCTACAAGAGCTCCAAAAGTTGTTCCAATTGCATCTACTAGTAATGCCTTCCCTGCATTTTTAACTTTACCATCTTTATCTATCATTCCAATCTTTGATGCTACTCCAACTAAAGTTCCAGCTGTATCAAAGAAGTCTATAAATAAGAATACAAACACAACTGAAATAAATTCTGATATAGTTCCCGCATTAGTGAATACTGAGAAATCTAATTTACCTGCAATAGGTGCTATAGATTCAAACTTTAAAATACCTTTTGGTAAATATATTCCTGCAGCTGTAGCAGCTTCTGGTGATAAAGCAGCATATATCCATGCAGCTATAGCACTAGCAGCCATTCCCCAAAGTATTGCACCTTTTACATTTTTTTTAGATAAAATTACTATAACCATTACACCTAATATTGTAATTAACGCTGTTGGACTTACTAAGCTACCCATGGTTACCTTTGTAGCTTCACTTCCAACTACTATTCCAGCATTACCAAAACCTATAAATGCTATAAATAGTCCAATACCTGCAGTAACTGCATATTTTAAGTTAGTTGGTATACAATTTACAATAGCTTCCCTAACCTTTGTTAATGATAATAAAATAAATATAATTCCTTCTACAAATACTGCTGTTAACGCTATTTGCCAAGATATCCCCATTTCCATTACTACTGTATATGCAAAGAATGCATTAAGTCCCATGCCTGAAGCTAATCCTAATGGTAGATTAGCATAGATTCCCATTAAAATAGTAGTAACACCAGCTGCTAGGCAAGTTGCTGTAACAACTGCTCCTGGATTCATTCCAACACCAGGATCTCCTAATATGTTAGCATTAACGGCTATTATATACGCCATAGTTAAGAAAGTTATTAATCCACCAACAACTTCCCTCTTTACATCGGTACCATTTTCTTTTAACTTAAAAAATTTTTCCATAATACTTGTCCTCCTATTAATATGTATTATTGCAAAAAAATAGTCACTGGATAAGAATCCCAGTGACAGTTTTTTTAACATAGGAATTCTCATAGTCGGATTTTATCGGTATCCGGTAGAAACATCTAATCCATCGCATTAGACCTATATGAAAATTAGTGATTATTTCTTTTTACAAGATTATAATATCAACTTTATATACCTATGTCAATGATTTTTACGTATATTAATTTTATTTTTATTTATAATGTTCGTATATTAATAATGTCCTTTTTCAAACACTTCTCTTATTTCGTCTAAATTCCTTGTTTTTCCCAAGGCTAAAATCATCTTTATTCTAGCCTTTTGCCCTGGCATGCTATCCCCAAATATAACACCCATATTTCTTAATTGTTTTCCTCCGCCTTCATAACCATAACTATCTAGAACTCTCCCCTTATAACACCTGGAAACTATAACTACTGCCACACCTTTATTTATAGCCTTTTCTACAGAATTAGCCATTAACGGTGGAATATTGCCTCTCCCCATAGCTTCAATTACTAATCCCTTAGCACCTTGACTAACACAATAATCTATAAGTGTTCCATCCATTCCTGCACAGGATTTAATAAGCTGAACATTATTTTCTATTACATCAGTATTTATATATTCCTTTGTAGTGCTTCCTCTATAAAACCTTACTTCATTACTGTCAACAATACCTATTGGCCCAAATTCTGGACTTTGAAACGTATTAAGGTGCATAGAGTGAGACTTTGTAACCTCACTAGCACAATTTAGTTCATTATTTAAACATACAATTACTCCACGATTTCTTGACTCTTTAGATGTAGCAGTACAAATTGATGCTGCTAAGTTAGCAGGTCCATCGTATCCTAGCTCAGAACTATTTCTCATGGAACCCGTAACTACTACTGGCTTTTCACTATTTATAGTTAGCTGTAAAAAATAAGCTGTTTCCTCAAGAGTATCTGTTCCATGGGTAACTACTACTCCATCTACATCTTCTCTTTCTAAAAACTTCTTAACATAATTTGATAATTCCATCATTATATCTGGGGTCATATGAGGGCTTGGAAGGCTAGAAAATGTATATGATTCTACTTCTGCATAGGATTCAATACCTGTTACCATAGACATTATTTCTTCACCTGTTAAATTAGGCACCGCTGCTTTTATTTTTTCATCTACCTTCATAGATATAGTTCCACCATTAAATATTACTACAACTTTACTCATACTTTATGTACCTCCAAAATCTTTATTATTTACAATCCAAAATAAAAGTTCAATTACACTTAACTTGTTTATAATCAATTTTAATTATATCTCTTTATCAAGGGCATTGTAAATGTACCTTATCCATTATAATCATTCCAATGAAATCTTTTACATAATTAAATATATTACAATGTTTAGAATTATACAATAAAAAATATAGTTTTGAAATTAATATTAATTTCAAAACTATATTTTTGAATTTAAAGAAAATGTCTTAACATTCATTAGATAATTATGCAGATAAGTCCACCATTTCCCTCATTAATAATTTTCTGAAGGGTTTTTTGAAGTTTAATTTGCACATCTTCAGGCATTTTGTAAAGTTTATTTTGAAGTCCTTCTTTAACTAATTCTTCTAAAGACTTTCCAAACATGTTACTTTGCCAAATTTGTGAAGGATCATTTTCAAATTGCTCTAAAATTGATTTGTAGAACTCTTCACTTTGTTTTTCACTACCCATTATTGGTTGAATTTCAGTTTCAATATCAGCTTTAATTAAATGTAATGATGGAGCTGAGGCTTTTAGTTTTACTCCATATTGATTACCCTTCTTAACAATTTCAGGCTCTTCTAGTTTCATTTCAGTAAGCTGTGGTGCAACTAATCCATAACCTGTCTCATTAACTTCTTTTAATGCCTCCTCAACCTTATCATATTCTATTTTAGCCTTGTAGAAACTCTCCATAATATTTAATAAATCATTTTCATTTTTTATATTAGTATTACAAATCTCTCCAAGAATCTTATAAAATAATTCATGTTTTGGATTAATATCCACGCAGGAAGTACCTTCTCCCATGTTCATTTCTTTAACTTTTATGTCTGATAAGAATTCAATTCCTTTAAAGGCATCAAGACATCTCTTAACATCTCTAACTTTATAGATATCTTTACACATGGCTTTTAGAATAGTCATTATGTTTACCTTTAGCCAATGAGATGAATTTAAACTCTCCATCCACTGAGGCATATCAATATTTATTTCTTTTACCGGGAACTCTCTTAGAACTGTATCAAATATTTCTGTAATCTCATTATTTCCTATATTCATTACATCCATAACTTTTACAGGAACATCATACTTTTCTTCTAGTTCCCTTCCTAGTCCTTTACTCTCTTCTGAATTTGGATTTACAGTGTTTAGAACTATTATAAATGGCTTATTTATCTCTTTAAGCTCCTTTATAACTCTCTCCTCAGCATCTACATAATCCTCCCTATCTAAGCCTGTGATACTTCCGTCTGTAGTTACAACTATACCTATTGTAGAGTGATCTGTTATTACCTTCTTAGTTCCTATTTCTGCCGCTTGCTCGAATGGAATTTCATAATCATGCCATGGAGTAGAAACCATTTTAGGTGCATCAGCCTCTGTATAGCCTAATGCATTCTTTACTATATATCCAACACAGTCAACCATTCTAACTTTAAATTTCACTCCGTCCTCAAACTGAATTTCTACAGCCTCATTAGGAACAAATTTAGGTTCTGTAGTGTGAATAGATTTTCCTGATCCACTCTGTGGCAATTCATCTTTTGCTCTGTCCTTCTTATGAGGATTTTCTATGTTAGGTATAACCATTAGTTCCATGAACTTTTTAATAAAAGTAGATTTACCTGTTCTAACTGGTCCAACTACCCCCACATATATATCCCCTTGAGTTCTTTCTGCTATATCTTTATATATATCAAAATTTTCCAAGGCTACCCTCCCGCAACTACATATTAACATTATATATATATTGATATAGAATTAATATTATGCATTAATAAAATAAAAAAGTTCCCCTTTTTATTTTCAAAGGAAAACTTTTAATACTTGATAAGTTTTTAAATTAAATTATTCACTTTTAGCATAACTAAGTAATTCTTCTAATGTTAAGTCCTTATTGTGACAAAGTTTACTAATTGTTTTATTTCCAACATATCTATAATGCCATGGCTCATATTTATAACCTGTTATATCTTCTTTAGTCTTAGTATACCTTAAAATAAAGCCATACTTATAAGCATTTTCTAGAACCCAAGCACCTTCTTTGGTATTCTCAAAGGATTGATTTAAATCAAAGGCCATATCTCTGCTAGTAATATCAATAGCTAATCCAAGTTGATGTTCACTTTCACCAGGTTTTGCTACATATTCACTATGTTCACTGTCTTTATTTTGAATATCCTCATTGTAGATATATGTCTGAGAATCATATCCTCTAAATCCATTACTTAAAAATAAATTAATACCTTCTTCTTGAGCATCATAAAACATCTGCTCTAAATCTTCAATCATAGTTCCACTAACTAGGTTTTTTTCATTACTTCTTTCAGATACTAAGTTGATATTCGGAATAACTAAATTACCTGGCATATACTCCTTAGAAAGTAAATTTTCTTTGTTTACCAATGTATATAATCCTGTCGTATCACTATTAATAATATTTTTTATTTCATTTATCTCATCCTTTGTTAAGGTAGCGCTAACTGTAGAGTCATTTAAATCAGGTACTTCTTCTAAATCGTTATACTCATGTTCATTAATACTATTGCCCCTAGAAGGTGTTGTTTTCCCTTGGCTATATTTAGAAGTTTTATTCTCATAATCATTGTTGAATATATTAGCTGTATTAAGGACTTTTGAATCTTCCTTTAACACAAGTCCGATCATTATACCCACTAAAAATAACAACCCAATAATTATTGTAGTTCCATTATTAAAACCTGATTTCTTTTTATAGAAAATATCTTTTCTTTTATAAAATGCATTTTTTTTCTTTGTATAATTTTTATTATTTAACATACGTTTTTGTTAGCCTCCTACCTTTATCTTCAATTTTTCATTGAAAATAAAATTAATTCTCATCTATCTAACCTTATATCATTATATCAAATATTAAGATATTATCAAAATAAAATATTTTAATTAAATAAA